>AP017605.1:6400553-7856088 GCA_002356515.1 Mesorhizobium loti
AGCGGCTTGTCGGCGAGCACGAGAGCCCGCGATCCCGCGGTGATCGACATGTCGTCGACCCGGCCCTTCAGGCCGGCACCGCGATGCTCCTGGACACCACGCGGATGCGAAAGCACCAACTGCCTGCCGCGCGCCGCGCGGATGATCGAGTCGGCGAGCACATGGTGCGAGGCCTGTTCCAGGGATGCCAACAGCTGCAGCAGATGGTTGGCGTCGCGGCCGGGTGCAGCTTCGATTTCGATGAGCTCGGCGCCGCCGATGGTCAAGGTTCCCGTCTTGTCGAAGATCGCGGTTCGGACTTGTGCAAGCGCTTCCAGAGCCGCGCTGCCTTTCATCAGGATGCCGGCACGCGCGGCGCGCGATACGCCACCGATGAAGGCAACGGGCGCGGCGAGGATGAGCGGGCAGGGCGTCGCGACGACCAACACGGCAAGCGCTCTGATTGGGTCGCCGGAAACATACCAGGCGGCGCCGGAAACCAGCAATGTGACCGGCAGAAGGAACAGGGCAAAGCGGTCGGCCATGCGAATGAACGGGGATTTAGCGGTCTGCGCTGCGGCAACCATGCGCACGATCGCGGCATAAGTGCTTTGTTCCGCGAGGGCAGAAGCCCGCATGCTGAAGGTCTCGCCGGCATTGACGGTGCCGCTGCGCAGCACATCCCCTGCGCTGCGCCGCTCCGGCAGGGGTTCTCCGCTCACCGCCGACTCGTCGAGAGAGGCCGAAGCATCAAGCAGGATGCCGTCGACAGGAAGCAGTTCGCCAGCCCGAACCAAAAGCTCGTCGCCGACAGCAACGTCTTCGACGGGGATGGTCTCTGCCCCTGGCGTTGACGTTCGGTGGGCGACACGCGGCGACCGGTCGGTGAGTGCCTTTAGGTTCCGCTCCGCGCGGCCGCGCGCAAAATCCTCGAGCACGGTGCCGCCAGCATACATGATCGCGACCACCACTGCAGCCAGGGGTTGGCCAAGAAGCAGCGCGGCGGACATCGACACCAGCGCAATAACATCGACACCGAAGCGGCCGATCCAGAAATCACGCAGAATGGAGATGGCGAGAGCCACCACCACGGGCAAGGTCGCCACTGTCCAGATCGTGTCGGCCCGAAGGCTGCCCAGGCCGGTTCGCCAAACGCCGATCCCAAGGGCGAGGCCCAGGATGGCAATGACCAGCAATGCGCGCCGCAGGATGGTCTCGTTCATGCAATGCTTTTCCGATTTGAACGATGCGGGCCAATGTCGCAAGCACTGACGAGCGCGTGGTACTCGCGCAATGGGTAATCCGGATAGGCCGAGAAGGCTTTGATCCAACGCAACGAACGGGCAAGCTCGACAGGTGATTGTTGCAAACGAACAGGAGACATCAGGGGTGACGATCCGAAATCTCGAATATGCATTCGCTCCAAAGTCAGTTGCCGTCGTCGGAGCATCAGGGCGCGAGGGCTCTGTCGGACGCGTCGTTTTCGAGAACATCGTGAACGGCGGCTTCGAGGGCGAGATATGGCCGGTCAACCCAAAATACTCGCAAGTCGCCGGTCGACGCTGCTATGCTGGGGCTGCCGATCTGCCTGATATACCGGACCTCGGCGTCATCGTGACGCCGCCTGAAACGGTTCCCGGCATCGTGCGCGAACTAAGTGACAAGGGCACACGGGCCGCGGTCGTCATTACCGCCGGACTGACGCGCGAGAACGGCTTGCGCCAGGCGATGCTCGATGCCGCCAGGCCCAGCCTGTTCCGCATCATCGGGCCGAACACGGTCGGGCTGATGATACCGCCATTGAAGCTCAATGCCGGCTTTGCTCATATGGCCGCCGAGCCTGGCAACATCGCGCTGCTGTCGCAATCCGGCGCCATTGCCACGTCGCTGATCGACTGGGCTGCGGACAACAATGTCGGCTTCTCGCAGATCGTCTCGCTCGGCGACATGGCGGATGTCGACGTAGGCGACTGCCTCGACATGCTGGCGGGCGACATGCACACACGCGCCATCGTAATGTATCTGGAAACCATTCCCAATCCGCGCAAATTCATCTCGGCAGCCCGCGCGGCGGCACGGATCAAGCCGGTAATCGCGATCAAATCTGGTCGGCATGAGCAATCGGCCAAAGCGGCTGCGACCCACACCGGTGCACTATCGGGGGCCGATCGTGTCGTCGATGCGGCATTGCTGCGCGCCGGCATCCTGCGTGTCAAAGGCCTGACCGAGCTGTTTGACGCTGCAGAAACGATCGCCCGCTTCGCTCCCCTCAAGCAGGCCCGCGTCGGCATTGTCACCAATGGCGGCGGGGCAGGGGTATTGGCCATCGATCAGCTCGTCGACTGCAAAGGCGAATTGGCCGTGCTTTCACCCGCCACCATGGAACGCCTGAACGCCGCATTGCCGCCGACATGGTCGCACGCCAATCCGGTCGACATCATCGGTGACGCCCCGCCGGAGCGCTACAAGGCCGCCGTTGGAGCCGTTGCGGCCGATCCGGCAACGGACGTCGTCCTGGTGATGAATTGCCCAACCGGACTGGGCTCGCCGCTGGCCACCGCAAGCGCGGTGGCGGAACTCGCAAGGGACGGGATGATTGGCGGCAAACCGGTCCTGACCTGCTGGCTCGGGGAACGCACGGCGCGCTCCGGGCGGCAAATCCTTCACCAGGCCGGCATTGCGAGTTTCGAAACGCCCGCTGACGCGGCAACGGCCGTCTCCTATCTCAGTGAATGGTCGCGTGCCCAGCGGGCACTGATGCGTACACCGTCGAGCCTCAGCGAGGACGTCGCGAGCGATCGGGAAGCCGTGCTTTCCATATTCAGGCAGGTCGCGAGGGAGGGTCGGCGAATGCTGACCGAGCCCGAAGCCAAGGCAGCAATTTCCGCCTACGGCATCCCGGTGCCCGAGACGGTCGTCGCCAGATCTCCTGCAGAGGCGGAAGCCGCGGCCAGCCGGCTCCTCAAGACGTCCGAGCAGGTCGTCGTCAAGCTGCTGTCCAAGGCAATCTCGCATAAGTCGGACATTGGCGGGGTGGTACTCAACATTGCCGATGCCGAGGCCGCAGGGGAGGCCGCACGCGCAATCGAGGCACGCGTGCGCAGGCACGCGCCGCAAGCCGATATTGAAGGCTATGCCGTTCAGCCCATGGTCGTGCGAAAACAGGCGCAGGAACTCATCCTCGGAATGAGCCGGGATCCGATCTTCGGGCCGGCCATCCTGTTTGGCGCCGGCGGCGTCGCGGTCGAGGTGATGGACGATACGGCGATCGCGCTGCCGCCGCTCGACGACGTTCTTGCCGGGGACCTGATCGGGCAAACGCGAATAGGCCGGCTGCTCGCCGGCTTCCGCGATCGCGAGGCGGCGGATCGGCAAGCGATCATCGCGGCGCTCAACGGGCTGTCGCAGATGGTTGTCGACTTTCCGTGCCTCGTTTCAATGGATGTCAATCCGCTGCTGGCGGACGCCGCAGGCGTGGTTGCGCTCGATGCCCGCGTCGAGATCGAGCCCGAACGCGTGGAGGAGCCTGGACCCAATCCGGCACTTGCCATCAGGCCCTATCCATCGGGTTGGGAGAAGGAATTTTCGACAGGTGGTGCGCACTATCGCATCCGGCCAATCAAGCCGGCCGATATCGCGCTCTATCCCGAATTCCTTGCCAGGATTTCGCCAGACGATCTGCGCCTGCGTTTCCTCTCGCCGCGCAAGAGCTTTTCCGACCAAGCATTGCAGCGGTTCACCCAGCTCGACTACGACCGCAACATGGCTTTCGTCGCTCTGGACGCAAGCACTGGCACCTTGGCGGGTATCAGCCGGCTAGCCTGTGATCCTGACCGCTCCGTCGCCGAATATGCCTTGCTGGTGCGCACGGATCTGCAGGGCCACGGCCTAGGCTGGGAGTTGCTCAGACGGATCGTTGACTATGCAAAGGCCGATGGCATCGGCCGGATCGAGGGCATCATGCTCAGCGAAAATGTAAAGATGCTCTCGATGTGCCGAGAGGTTGGGTTCTCGATCGCACATCACCCAAGCGAAACCGGCTTGTCGATTGCGACGTTGGACGTCCGGTGACGAGGCGGTACCGCTCGTCTTCGCAGGCGGTAGGTATCGACGCTCCAAGCCCATCATACCAAAGTGTAAGGTTCCTGCCACAATTCCGGGAGGATTCGGGCGAATTTCGACCAATCTTACGCGATCTTTTCAATCTCACTACAGCGTGTTGCCTTATAAGGGAGATGGACGTGCCTAAAACTATACGAGGATACTCATTTTATCAGGTCGCTTTGCATTGGATTATTGCATTGCTCGTCCTGTTCCAACTGTTCTACGGTGAGAGCATGACCGGCATCGTCGATGCTGCCGGCGAAGGCCAGCTCGTATCGGCAACCGATCAGGTGTTGGCGTCGGCCCATTATTGGGTAGGCATTGCGATACTTGGTTTCGTTCTGCTGCGCTTGATCCTCAGGCTTGTCCACGGTGCGCCCGCGCCGGCGAACGAGGAACCACGCTGGATGCAACTCGCGGCCCATGCATCACACGGTTTGTTCTACTTCCTGCTGCTGGCGACGCCGATCGTGGGCCTGCTCGCCTTCTACCTGGGTGATCCGTGGGGCGACATTCACGCCCTGAACAAGCCGGCCTTCATCATCCTCATCGGCATCCACGTCGTCGCCGCCCTGTACCATCAGTTCTGGCTACGGGACGGGACGCTGAGGCGTATGATCTCTCCCGCCCGATAGGGACGATGCGGACGGAAGTGCCCCTTCGCGTCCAGAGGCTGGAGTCGCGGCCGCAACGAAACCCTGAA
Organism: Mesorhizobium loti; assembly: GCA_002356515.1. Taxonomy (NCBI): domain Bacteria; kingdom Pseudomonadati; phylum Pseudomonadota; class Alphaproteobacteria; order Hyphomicrobiales; family Phyllobacteriaceae; genus Mesorhizobium; species Mesorhizobium loti. Next base: position 6,405,340 of record AP017605.1, read on the forward strand.
TCTGCGTCGCGATTTCAGCGGCGCTTCGATCGGCCTCGATGCTCAACCAGTTCAGCGGACGGGTATCCCGCTGCATCTGCCGCGAAAGGATGTCGACCGTGGCATCGGAAGGGCCACTTGTGCGCTCTTGGACACGACGCCAAAGCACAAGCGGATCAGCCGTCAGCCAAAATCCGGCAAAGGGGATGCCCCTGTCAGCGGCGACGCGTTCGATCCTGTCCCGATCTACGGGCCTGTCGAAGACGGCATCGGCCACAACGGATCCGCCTTCCGAAAGAATGAGGCCGGCGCGCCAGGCAATCTGGCGATAGACCCGTTCGGACACGTCAGGCCGATAGGCCTTGTCTGGCAACCTCGTCTCGGCGGACACACCATGCATCGCCTTGCGTAAGCGATCGCTCTCGATAATCCGGGCGCCGGGCGGCGCGCCGACATGGGCCGCGAGCGCCTCCGCAATGGTCGTCTTGCCGGAACCACTGAGGCCGCCGATGGCAACGAGCCGGGGTGATGTTTGCTGGAGAAATGTCTGGGCAAGGTCGAAATAGCATCTCGCCTCCGCAGTCAGCTTGTCGGAGTCGGCACTGCCTTCCTCGACTTGCGTCGCCGTCACATGGGCGCGCACGGCAGCCCGCACCGCCATGAAAAACGGCAGCAGGATGAAACCGTCTTCGTCGTCGGCTTCGTCGAGATAGCGGTTCATGACCAGATTGGCGAGCTGCGGAAAACCGCGATGCCAGAGGTCCATCAACAAGAAGGCAAGGTCATACAGAACGTCGATGCTGGCGATCTGGTCGTTGAATTCGATGCAATCGAAGAGGCGAGGCTCACCTCCGAAGACGCAGATGTTGCGCAGGTGCAGATCGCCATGGCACCGGCGAACCTTGCCCGCAGACTCCCGGCGGTCGAGCAATCCGGAATGCCGGGTGAGGGCGATGCGGAAGGCCTTGGCAAAGATCTCTATCTCCGGCTTTGTGAATACGTGGCTGGTGCCGAAGCCGGCTTCGTTGATGTCGAGCACATCAGTCAGATTGAACGAGCCTGTGCCATTGTGGATCGTCGGCGCGGTGCGGTGGTAGCCCACGATCATGCGCGCGACCGCGGTCATCAACGCCGGGGTCAGTTCTCCGGCACTTGCCATGCGGTCGAGAAGCTTGGACTGATCGAACCGGACCATCTCGATCGCCGCGTCGACCATTTGCCCTGGACCGTCAAAAGCCAATTTACCGTCGGCTTCCTGCGTGATGCGCCGCACCCCCAGGTAAAGGCCGGGCGCGGTCTTCGAGTTCAGATCCACCTCCTGTTCGCAGGCGGCAAGCCGGAGGGCTGGCGTGGAAAAATCGACATAGGGCAGCTTGACCGCGCGCTTCATCTTGAACGCGCGTTCGCCGATCAGAAAAATACGCGAGATATGGGTCTCGATCGCCTCGACTGACCCGGCCGCGCCATATGAGGCGGGATCGAGCAGAAACGAGACAGCAGCTTGCTGGTCGTCTACGATCATCGCCGGCCTCCTTGATGTGTCTTGTTTCCGCGATCTGCGCTCATTGCTGCAGCGTCTCGACATAACCGGCCAGATCATGGATCCGTTCCCTAGTGACGATTTCCCCGGCATTCGAGCCATATTTCTTCACGTCACCCGGAAGGAATTGCCGGCCCCAGACCGGCATGTCGCGATCGCCATGCGCCGCCACCATGCCGCGGCCGTCGATGACGGCAAAGACGCGCCAATAAGGGAATTCGCCGCCATTGCGCCTGGAGAGGCGCGTCAGGTCGCTCGGCCGCTTCAACAACTCGTCGCCCAACGGGCCGTCCCCCTTGCCTTCAGGGCCATGGCAGACGGCGCATGAGTTCATGTATTCCGCCTTGCCGTTGCCGAGTTCCTGGGCGCCAGCCGCGTTGAGGGCCAATCCCGCCAAAATCGCCGCGATCAGGAATTTCATCTGCGTTTCCCCGATTGATCGACTGAAACCTACAGCCCCAGTCCGCGAGTGCGTTGATGCGGATCAAATGCCGACGCGGTCACGTTGTTTGATTCAGCGCAATGAACGCATCGGGCACCCTCGCTAATGACTGAAACCACGACTGATCTTTCAATCGAAATCAGGAGTTGCCGCCGTGACTTTCAGGACACTGCTTACGGTTACCGGACCGAACCAGGGCGAGGGCGATCTGAAGCTCGTCGCTGACCTGTGCGAACAGATCGGTGCCCATCTCTCCGTGCTCGTTCTCGAGTTGGCCGCACCGCCCTCAGGCGGCGAGTATGCCGCCGTCGTCTCACCGGCCTGGCTGGAGGAACGTCAGGCCGAGGTGAAAAGGCTTGAGAAACGAATTTCTGACGTCGCCGGCTTTCTCTCCCAGAGCTCCGTATCGGCCGATCTGAGCGACGACTATCCTGACATGGGATGGGCGGACGACGTCATCGGAAGGCGTGCCCGCTACGCCGATCTGACCATTCTCGGACCGGATCTGCTGGCAAGCCATACGCTCAAGGATAAAGTCATCGAGGGCACGCTGTTCTCATCGGGAAAGCCCGTTCTGCTCGTTCCCGAGGGGTCGCGGCCGACGCTGAAGCCGAAACGCATCCTCATTGCATGGGACGCGCGTCTTGAGTCATCGCGCGCCGTCCGCGAGTCGCTCGACATGCTGAAAGGCGCAGAAGAGGTTCACCTTGTCATGGTCGATCCGATCGAGGACGAATTCCATCACGGTGCGGAGCCGGGGGCCGATGCTGCGACCTATCTCGCCCGGCATGGGGTGAAGGTTACTGTCGAACGACTCACAAGCTCGAACCATTCGGTTGCCGACGTGCTTCGCCAGCATGCCGGCGACGTTGCGGCCGAGCTGATGGTGATGGGCGCCTATGGTCATTCCCGCTTGCGCGAGCGCATTTTCGGCGGCGTGACGAAATCGGTGCTTGAGGCTCAGTCGCTGCCGGTCTTGATGGCGCGATAGCAATTCAACCGCGGAGAAAAAGGGCCGGTGCAGATTGCGCCGGCCCTTTTCATTTCTCGCAAGATTTGATGGGGCGACTACTCGTTTGCTTCTCGTCCGGACACCTGCTCGATCAGGATCCGAAAGAAAACGTGCGGTGTATTGTCGGCGGTGGGAGGAACGACCGGCTTGAGTGCGCCGGGTTCCCACCAGTCGGAGTGCTTGCTCAACACCGACCAGGCATGATCCCGCTCAAGCTTGTGGCCGATCCGGTCAGGCAGTTCTTCGTATCGGCCGTCGGCAATGACACTTTTCCATCCTCGCCCCTGGCCATGTTCATCGACCTGGACGGACACCAGCGGATTGGCCCGCATCCATTCGATCTTTTTGCCCGGCATGGAAAACGCGTAGAGATGAGCGTCCGAATGGGCGTAGTAGAAGGGCACGACATAGGGCTGCCCATCCTTTGCGCATGCCAGGCGGCCCACGCGATTGGCCGTCAGCAATTTAGTACATTCCAAAACAGAAAGCGTGCGGATCTGCATCAGTGCGATCTCCTGTTCTTCACGGCTTTTGACCTAGGCCGGAAACGTGCCGCCGGCCAGTCTTGTACAGCTGGGCAGCCTCGTCCATAGCGGAGACAACGTCGTTGTCAGAGAGTTGCGGGAATCGCAGATAGTGGTGGCCCAAGGCCCGGAACTGTCCTGGCTGACTAAGGCAGACCACACGGTCCGCTTCTTGCTCCAGCGCGGCGACCGTCTCTTGCGGTGAAACGGGAACTGCGACGATGATTTCCCTCGGCGACCGGCGCTTGAGGGCGCGGACCGCGATTTTCATGGTCGTACCGGTCGCGGCCCCGTCATCGACGATGATAGCGGTCTTTCCCGCAATCGAGATCGGTTTGGTCTTCCCGCGATAGGCCGCGCGCCGGCGTTCGAGTTCCGGCCGCTCATTTGCAATCAAGGCACGTAGCTCGCTTTCGTCGAGCGCATAGGTCTCGACAATCTCACGGTTCAACACGACGTCGCCAGGGTCGCCATCGACGATTGCGGCAACAGCCAACTCGGGATTACCCGGGGCGCCGACCTTGCGGACGATAAGCAGGTCAAGAGGAGCGTTGAGGGCCCTGGCCACTTCCACTGCGACGGGCACGCCGCCACGCGGCAATGCCAGCACGATGGGCCGGTGCAGTTGAAGCCTGCTCAGTTCCAGGCCAAGCTTCACTCCAGCCTCTTCCCGGTCGCGGAACATTGGTCAATCCACCGGCCACAGTTTTCGCAGCGACTTCTTCATCGAGTTTCTGACCTGTACGATCTCACCATGCGAAATGTGACGGTCGAGAAGCTTGAAAACGGCACTGATGGCGACATCGAAATCAATCTCCTCATCGTAGCCGAAACTGTTTCTGACGTGGAGGACAAAGTCGCGCTTCTTGTGCTCACGCGGCGGCGCCGATGGGTTCCAGCCTTCGAAGTAGATGCCGCGCACCAAAACAGGCAACTGCGCCGCAAGATCGGCCATTTCCGCTTGCGATAGCCAGTCCCGCACTGTGTGGAGAACGGACCTCAGGAGACGGCACGCGCTCGGTTCGCTCCAGCCTAGTTCCTTGGCAAGCTCCCTGACCCACTGCTGCGCCTGCTGGGCAGCATGAGTGAAGTCGGCAAAGGACGTGTGAGAACAATGACCCATGGCGGCGCTCCTTGAAGATTGAAATCCATTCTTAGGCGCCGGAAGGCCTTGAGCATTGAGCCGGATCAAATTCCTCGCAAACATGCGGGTGCCTGAAATGCTCCACCATAGAGCGATGAGCATTTGCGGTGGATCAAAGCGCGTCTTGTCCATCGCGACTACGACACATCTCGAAGGAACGGCGGCCGACCGTCCCCCAATGGAGGCCCTGGTGAAAACAATAGCATCGCTCTTCCTGTCAACCTATCCTGACGCAAACTCGCTGCAAATCGCAGCGAGTTCGGTTGCCCTCGTCAAGCAGATCAACGCAGCGCTGCATGCTGTTGCCATTGATGTCGAGATTCCCGACGTTTCGAACGCCCTCTCAAAGCTTTTGCTGGATCTGCCCTACAAGATACAAGAGGCCGAGGCGACCAGTCGCAAGCGCGGAAAAGTTCTTCTCGAGGCAATTGTCCAAGAAGCCGCGCGCGGCGGTGTGACGCTTACCACGCAGGATTTGACGGCATCACCGGCTTTGATGGGCGATGTTGCCGCGGAGCATTCCCGATATTTCGATGTTGGTCTGGTCGGCCTGGCGGCAGGCAACCAGACGGCGCGGATGATGGCCGAAGCGCTGCTGTTCGGTTCGGGTCGACCGACGCTGCTTCTTCCTGATGCCATGGAAGTCGGTATCCTGGATCATATCGTCATCGCCTGGGATGGCAGTCGGGTAGCCGCACGGGCTGTTGCGGATGCGCAGGCGTTTCTTGAACGCGCCTCGATGATCACCGTTTTGACCGTGACCGACGAAAAGCCGCTTCCGGGACATGGCATCGGTGAACGCCTTGCGCTGGGCTTGAGGGCGCGTGGCCTGGTGGCCGAGGCCGCCCCTATCCAGGCGGGAGATCGTTCAATCGGAACCGCTCTACAGGAGCACGCTCTCAAGATCGGCGGCAAGCTGCTTGTCATGGGCGGATATGGCCATTCCCGCATCAGGGACTTTGTGCTTGGCGGAGCCACCGAAGGCATTCTTAGCGATCTGCGGCTGCCGGTCCTGTTATCGCACTAGGCAGAGGCCGGACGTCTGTGATTTCACCGCACCCATGGTGTCACCGGCTCATGTTGTGGGGTCGAGACGCCGCCGCCTTCATTTTGGATTGTTGTTGGTGCAAATTGGAGGCCGGTCATGCAGACGAACGAAACCCCTCGATATGACGGCAGCGTCAATACGACCGGCTGCTGCCCCAGGTTTAACCCGGTGGGTTGGGACGGCCAGGAACTGCACTTCAAGGACAAGCGGTTTGTCAAAGCCACAACGCGCAGCGTCATGCATGTCCCGGTGAACATGGGCAAGGTGTTTGCGCGCGTCAACAAGCACATCGACGACGCCGGCGCTTGCGACAATGGTCAATTCATTGTGCTGAGCAGGGATATCTCGCCTTGGAGGAGCGAGCATCTGTTCGCGGTTTCGAAACCCGTCCCCGGCGAGGAAATGACCACGCTGAGTGGCGACTATGTGACGAAGGTGTGCGAAGGCCCATACAGCCAGGCAAAGACCTGGAACGAGGAGATGCGGGAGGTTGCGCGCGCTCGAAACACAAAGGCGCGCAATGTGTACTTCTTCTATACAACCTGTCCGAAATGCGCCAAAGCCTACGGCAAGAATTATGCAATTGGTGTCGTGGCCCTAGCCTGATGTCTTGAAGGCTCGATGATCAGGCAGGGCGCTCTCGGGCCACGTCAGGCGCCAACCGGTGTATCCCTGCAACCATTGCAGCGGGTGCCTCTCGGGTTGGAGCAAGCTTCAGCCTCCGGCCTTCGCCATGACCAGGGGAACGATCCGATCGCTCTTCGCCACCGCGGGCCGGCCGGCGGATCCGTGGGGAATGCCGAGCGCATCCCAGGTCTCGACCAGCGCGTCCTGCAGTCCCGCGATCAGCGCATCGGAATGGAACGGCGTCGGCGTGATGCGCAGACGTTCCGTGCCGCGCGGCACGGTCGGGTAGTTGATCGGCTGGATGTAGATGCCGTGCACGCCAAGCAGGCGGTCGCTGGCCATCTTGCAGAGTTCCGGATCGCCAACCAGCACCGGCACGATGTGGGTCGGAGAGTCCATCACCGGCAGGCCGGCCGCCGACAGGATCTGCTTGGTCCGCGCTGCCTGCTGCTGCTGGGCGTCACGCTCGGCCTGCGAGCGCTTGAGATGGCGGATCGAGGTGGTGGCCGCGGCGGCGATCGCCGGCGGCAGCGCCGTGGTGAAGATGAAGCCCGGCGCATAGGAGCGCACCGCGTCGATCACGGCACTGGTGCCGGTGATATAGCCGCCCAGCGTGCCGAACGCCTTGGCGAGCGTGCCTTCGATGATGTCGATGCGGTCGGCCAGGCCCTCGCGCTCGGTGATGCCACCGCCGCGCGGTCCGTACATGCCCACCGCATGGACCTCGTCGATATAGGTCATGGCATTGTAGCGCTCGGCGAGTTCGACGATCTCCCGGATCGGCGCGATGTCGCCATCCATCGAATAGACGCTTTCGAAGACGATCAGCTTGGCGCGTTCGCGCCCCGCCGCCTGCAACAGGCTTTCCAGATGCGCGACGTCATTGTGGCGGAAGATCTTCTTCTCGGCGCCCGAGCGCCGCACGCCTTCGATCATCGAAGCGTGGTTCAACTCATCCGAGATGATCAGGCAATTGGGCAGAAGCCGCGCAATGGTCGAGATCGAGGCTTCGTTGGAGACGAAACCGGAGGTGAAGACCAGGGCGGCGTCCTTGCCGTGCAGGTCGGCAAGCTCATGCTCGAGCTCGACCAACGGGTTGGACGTGCCGGAAATGTTGCGTGTGCCGCCGGCGCCCGACCCCATCTTGCCTGCCGCTTCCTGGAACGCGGCGATGACATCGGGGTGCTGGCCCATCCCGAGATAGTCGTTGGAGCACCAGACGGTGATTTCCTCGGCGCGGCCATTAGAACGCCAGATGGCGCGCGGAAACTTGCCCGCGATGCGCTCGAGGTCGGCGAAGACACGATAGCGACGCTCCGCATGGAGCTGGTCGATCGCTTCTTCGAAGAACCGCCGGTAGTTCATGTCAAAGTCTCCTGAGGGAACGGAATGGCCGCGACACCTCGTCGAAGCTCGTGGCATCACCTTTGTGCTTGGCGGGCAGGCTCGCATTGAGCCAGGTCAATTCATTGATGTGTTCGATAGCTCGTCTCAAGAGGATCGCGGTGCTTGGGCACGCTTTTGCGATCGGCGGATTGGAGTAGGTTCATCCGGTGGATGATCCGCTCGCCATTGAGGGTTTGTCGTGTGCCTCCTGCACACGGCTGTACCCATAGCGACCCAGCACAACGAGATCGGCGGCTATAGTGCTTGCCAGTTGAAGGGCCGCTTCAGAAGCCTCTCCAAGGCGCCGATCCAGTATTTCCGAGCGGGCTTTGGCGCCGTGGCGCCCAAGGAAGAGCTTGACGTCGGCCACATTCTCGCGCGGTGCCAGCTCTGCATCGCGCACGGTTGCAATGAGCACATCACGAGCGCCAACGAGCAGGGGCAGGGCGTCGACGACCACGTGTCTCGTCGTCGTCGATGATTTGAACTTTTCGCCAGCCGTCTGCGCGGTGACGCAGATCGCGTACTCGCGGTTCCTGCGTTCCGGCGATGCGGGCTTCTTCATGAGCCGCCATGCTCGGGCAGACGCTAACTGTGCGGCTCGATGGGTGTGCTAACCCTAAATCATCGCGAACAGCACTTGGCGGCCGCGAAAAATGATTCAAATCAAAGCGTATCACGAGCCCTTCATTCACGATGGCTCGATGTGGAATCCGATCGCAAGCGCCCCATATGGCCGCAGCCTCGAACTGGCCGTCATCGATGAAGACGGCCCGCACACGCTCGTATTTCCGTGTGAAAAAGCGCGAGAAGGCTGGAAGGCCGCCACGACTGGTGCTCGCGTCGACATCCGTCCGACCCATTGGCGTGACTGGGAGCCAGGCAGCAAGCAGGCGGATTCGCGTCCTGTTTCGTCCTAATGTTTGGAGTCGGCAATCAACGCCATTCGCACGAGATGCGACAGGCTGCCGGCGCGCATCTTGCTCATGACATTCGCACGATGGATTTCGACCGTTCGTGGGCTTATCCCAAGGTCATAGGCAATTGTCTTGTTCGGCAAGCCCGAGACCAGACCGTCAAGCACCTGCCGCTCGCGCTCCGAAAGGCTGGACAGGCTCTTGTGAATCTCCGAGGCTTGCGGGTGGGCGACAGTCGAATGACTACGATTATCCAGGGCCAGGCGGATTGCATCGATGAGGATTTGATCGTCGAAGGGCTTCTCAATGAAATCGGCAGCTCCCTCTTTCATCGCCTGAACAGCCAGCGCAACATCGGCGTGACCCGTCATGACGATCACGGGGACAGTCTGTCCGCGCGCTCTCAGCTGCCGCAGAAATTCAATACCATCGATGCCTGGCATGCGCACGTCGGTAAGGATGCAGCCTTCAATATCTTTCGTCGCCGTGGCCAAAAAGGCCGTGGCCGACTCGTGCAGGCGCACGGCAAAGTCAGCCGTTGCGAGAAGAAATCCCAGCGACTTTCGAACGTCGACGTCGTCGTCGACCACGTGCACGACTTCATTGCTTGCCATTGGCGACCTCATCCTTCTCGACAATGCGCAGGGTGAACCGGAAAGCTGTTCCACCCCCAGGCATTGCCTCAGCCCAGATATGACCGCCATGCGATTCGACGATAGTGCGGCAAATGGACAGCCCCACACCCATGCCCTGTTTCTTGGTGGTGACAAACGGTTGGAACAGCTGCGCCGAAATCTCCGGCGCCAGGCCGGGGCCGGTGTCTTTCACGCTGACCTCCGCCATGCCGTCCGCGCGTGTCCTGGTAACCACTCGCAGTTCACGACGTGGCGCTCCCTGCATGGCTTCCACCGCGTTGCGCATCAGGTTGAGCAGAACCTGCTGGATCTGGATGCGGTCGGTCAAGACAAGTTCTGCTGCCGGGTCGAGCTCATAGCTGACGCGCACGTCGGCTTCCCTTGCGCCCACCAGGGCAAGGGACGAGGCTTCCTCGATAATTGTCGTTAAACGCTCAACCTGACGCTCGCTTTCGCCTCTGGCGACGAAATCCCGCAGGTGGCGAATGACGTCTCCGGCGCGCAAGGCCTGCTCCGCGGCCTGCTCGACGGCCTCACGCAACATATCGGCGTTGTCATCCTTACTCTTTTCCAGAAGCCGGCGACTGCCCTTGAGATAGTTGGTGATGGCCGTCAGGGGCTGGTTGATCTCATGGGCGAGTGTCGAAGCCATTTCGCCCAGCGCGGTGAAGCGAGCCATATGAAGCAGCTCCTGCTGCTGCTCCTGTATGCGGGCTTCCGCCTTATGCCGCTCGGTGAGATCGCGGCAGAAGCCGGTAAAGAAACGTCCCGTCCCCGGGTGCATCTCGCCGACGGCAAGTTCCATGGGAAACGTCGAACCGTCCTTGCGCATCCCTGTTACGGTTCGGCCCAGACCAATGATCCGGCGCTCGCCCGTGCTCAGATACCGGTGCAAATACTCATCGTGCTCCTCCCGATAGGGTGACGGCATAAGGATACTGACATTGGCTCCGATGACTTCGCTTGACTTATAGCCGAACAGCGCCTCGGCCGCGGTGCTGAAGGACTGGATACGCGCCTGCTCGTCGATGACGACCATTGCGTCGGGAACCGTCGCCAGAATTGAGCGCAGATGGTCCTCGCGCAACTGCAGGGCAGCATTGGCGAAGGAAAGGTCGCTGACATCCGTGCCCTGGACGAAGATCGCGGTGATGTGACCGTCCTCAGCCTTGATGGGCTGGTAGACGAAGTCGAGGATGCGTTGCTCCGTGGTTCCATCGTGCGCATTGCGAAGGACGACCTTGACACTGCGTCCGACATAGGGCTCGCCCGTCTCGCTTACCTGATCGAGCCGTTCGAAGAAGCCCTGACCCTCAAGCTCGGGCAAGGCCTCGCGCACCGATTTGCCAATGACCTGGCGATGACCGATCAAACTCTGATAGGCGGCATTGGCCAGCTGGAAGATATGGCCGGGTTCGCTCAGCAAGGTCATGAAACCGGGCGCCTGGTCAAACATCAGGGCGAGAAGCTCATGTTCCGCGGCGCCGCGCGGTTCCTTCCGGTTAGCCTCGGAAAGCACTGGCGGCGCGGTTTCCCGGTCGGATGAGACTGGCGCCTTCTTGCTCACTTGCTGCCCTTGGAGTTGAGAACCGGTAGTACCGGCTGATGTAGCACTCATCCCGTCGCACGCAAACCGATCCAAGAGCCATGGCCGGTGGGATAGGCCAGCCAGCGTCGTTTGACCCGCATCAAGGCGGTGGCGCCCGCCCGATGCAAAGTTTGGCGCACCCGACCATCGTGAGCGCGAGGCGTTTTCATGTCCTACAAGTCAATAATCGTCAACCTCGCCGTGGACGCCGATCCCGCGCCTATCGTGAAACTTGCCGCCGGCCTTGCTGGGCGCTTCGACGCTCATCTGATCGGCCTTGCGGCGGCGGATGTTCCGCCATTGGTCTCGACCGGCGAGGGTTTGGTCTACGAGGGCGAGGTCATGCAGATCCAGCGCACCGAAATCGAAAAGCGGCTTGCCGAACTGCGCGGCGCGTTCGAGAGGCTGGTTCCGTCCTCAATCAGCAGCGAATGGATGCAGCAGGTCTGCAGTCCAACCCGCTTGCTCAGCACAGTTGCCCGCGCTTGCGATTTGATCGTGACCGGCGGGGAGGAGGGCGAAAATGTCTTTCGCGCCGTCGATATCGGAAGCCTGGCACTCGGGAGCGGCCGGCCGGTCTTCGTTGCAGCGAGCAATTTCGAGCATGTCCTGGCCAAGACCGCGCTTGTCGCCTGGAAGGATACCAGGGAGGCGCGCAGAGCTATCGCCGATGCCTTGCCCTTCCTGTCGAAGGCCAACGAGGTGGTCGTCGCCACGATCGATGGCAATCCCGATGACAATGTCCGTGACAGCCTCGCCGACGTAGCCGTCTATCTTGAGCATCACGGCATCATGGCGAGGACCGAAATACTTTCGGGCGAGGAGAATGGAGAACGCCTCCTGGTGTTTGCGCGCTCTATCCACGCGGACCTGATCGTCTCTGGCGCCTATGGTCACAGCCGGTTGCGGGAATGGGCGTTCGGCGGCATGACCCGGACGCTTCTGCAGGAGAGCGGCATCAATCGTCTGATGTCGTACTGAGACTGTGATGTCGATCGGCAAAATCGATCTGGTGCAACACTCGACATACGGGGCGGGCGACACGCAACCGGCTCGCCATTTGCCGGAAGCCTATTGGTCGTTTGACGCAGGGCAATTGGTGAAGCAACTGCAGACGTCCACATCCGGGCTGTCCGGTGTGGACGCGGCGGCCCGGCTGGCAAAATTTGGTCGAAACACGCTGACGGCGTCGCGGTCTGGACGATCGGCCGCAGCTGTTTTCGCCGGCCAGTTCCGCAGTCCGCTGGTTCTCATCCTCATTTTTGCGGCGATCGTGTCGGGCTTCGTCGGCGAAGGCAATGAAGCCGCGATCATCGGCGTGATCGTGCTGGCGAGCTGCATCCTGAGCTTCACGCAAGAGTATGGCGCGTCCCGCGCCATGGAAGCGCTCCGGCAGCGCATTTCCCGCAAGGCCAGCGTGTTGCGGGATGGCTTTGAACGTTCGATAGACGCTCAGGACATCGTCCCTGGCGACGTGATCAGCCTCGCGGCTGGAAATCTCATCCCGGCCGACGGCGTCATTCTGGAATCGCAGGATTTCAACGTCAGCGAAGCCGTGCTGACGGGCGAGACCTTCCCGGTAGTGAAGTCGGCGGGACGCTCCGCCCCCGAGGCTGGCATCGCGCAGCGGGCCAACACCGTCTTTGCCGGCACTTCGGTTCGCAGCGGCAAGGCGAAGGTGCTTGCCGTGGCCACGGGATCGAGCACCGAGTTCGCGCTTATCGCGAGCGCTCTCGAACGCCGTATCCCAGAAACCGGTTTTGCCCGTGGCATCAGGCAGTTCGGTTACCTGATGACCGAAATCATGCTGGCTATCGTCATCATGGTCTTCTTCGCCAATCTGATGCTTGGACGGCCGCTGATTGAATCGCTTCTGTTTTCCCTGGCGCTCGCCGTCGGGCTTACGCCGGAACTGCTGCCTGCAATCATCAGCGTAACACTTGCCCGAGGGGCTCGGACCATGGCGGCGAGCGGCGTCATTGTGCGTCGACTCGATGCCATCGAGAATCTGGGCAGCATGGATCTTCTTTGCACGGACAAGACAGGAACTCTGACCGAGGGCGTTATTCATCTCGACGGATGCCTAGATGTCGAAGGCAACCCGTCAGGCAATATCCAACTGTGGGCCTACCTCAATGCAACGCTTCAGACCGGACTGAAGAACCCGCTCGACGAGGCAATCGCAACCACTCCGCTTGGAGACCTCGATCCGTCAGCGTTCACCAAAGTCGAAGAAATTCCCTACGACTTCATTCGCAAGCGCCTGTCCGTCGTGGTCCTCGACGACAAGGCTGAACAGCTTCTGATCAGCAAAGGCGCTGTGCGGAACATTCTTGAGGTTTGCGACTTCGCCCTCGGCGCCGATGGGAAACTCGGCGCCTTGGACGAGCGGCAACGGTCGGCGATTGACGACAAGTTTCGGCGTTGGAGCGCGCAGGGCTATCGTGTGCTTGGGCTCGCGATCCGGCGGTTCGCAGGCCAGTCGAAATTCACCAGGAGCGATGAAAGCGCGCTTGGCTTTGCCGGCTTTCTGCTTTTCCTCGATCCGCCAAAAGTGGGCGTGAAGGAAACGCTCTCGGCGCTTGCCCATCGCGGAATCGCGGTAAAAGTCATTTCTGGCGACAACCGCTATGTTGCCGCGCATCTGGCGCAAGCCGTGGGTCTTCGTGCCGACAGGATCATGACCGGCGAAGACCTGTCGAAAATGACGAAGAATGGGCTGTTCGCCAGTGTCGGCTCCACGGATCTCTTCGTCGAGATCGATCCTAACCAGAAGGAGCGTATCGTCGAAGCGCTCCGCAGAAACGGCCACGTTGTCGGGTACCTCGGCGACGGCATCAACGACGCACCGGCGCTACATGAGGCTGATATTGGCATATCGGTTGACACCGCCGTCGATGTCGCGCGCGAAGCCGCCGACATCATCCTGCTCAAGCGGGATCTTGCTGTTCTGGTGCTCGGGGTCGACGACGGCCGAAAGACCTTCGCCAACACGATGAAATACATCTCGATCACAACCAGCGCCAATTTCGGCAATATGATCAGCATGGCTGCCGCTTCGCTGGCCCTGCCATTCCTGCCGCTCCTGGCAAAGCAGATCCTGCTCAACAATTTCCTCTCCGATATCCCCGCTTTGTCCATCGCCGGCGACAATGTCGATGCGGATCAGCTGCGGCGACCCCGCCACTGGGACATCCATTTCGTGCGCAGGTTCATGATCAGTTTCGGCCTCGTCAGTTCGTTGTTCGACTTCGTGACCTTTGCCTTTCTTCTTTTTATCGTGCACGCCGCCGTAACCACATTCCAGACAGCCTGGTTTGTCGAATCCCTGCTTACCCAGCTCTCCATCCTGCTGATCGTACGGACACAGAAGGCTTTCTGGGTAAGCCGCCCAAGCCGCTTGCTTGCCGGCCTTGCGCTTGGCATTGCCGTCGTGGCCGTGCTTATTCCGTATACCCCACTTGCTCCTTGGTTCGGCTTTGTGCCGTTGCCCCTGCCAGTGCTCGCGGGGCTGGTAGGAATCACAGCCCTTTATGTGGTGGCGTCCGAACTCACCAAGCGTTGGCTGTTCGACAAAGGCAGGCGCGGCAGTGTTCGGCCGAGGGCAATGAAAGAGATTGGTGCACGAGCATCGGGAACAGAGAAAGCCGGGCGCTAGCCAGATGATCCAGATCAATGTCGAACACCACAAATTGGCTACAACCGCAGGGAAAGGAGTGAGCGACATGAGTCTTCTCGATTACTTGATCACGGTTGACGTGAGAACGGCCTTGATGGGCCGTATGATGCGCAAACTGGGGGTCGACAGGCAGCTGAAGGTCGTCGCGGATCACGTTGCAGTCTCGAATCGTGCCGTGGACAGATGCCGGTCTTGCGGCCATCAGGACGAATGCGCGGCTTGGCTCGACGAAACGCAGCACGCCGATCATCCTCCTGCCTATTGCCGCAACAGTGACTTGATCGCGCGCTTGCAGTCTATTTCGGACCATCGCTAATGCAGACATCTCGAGGCGGTCATGAAAGCCGGAAAGTCCCGTAGGCTTGCTCGCCAAAATCCGGCCGAACGCTGACAAACCGCGTGGCGCGGACGATGTAAAATCCACCCGAACGGGTTGGTCCAGATCCATCCGCGGTCATGATATCGTTCTCAGTATTGGCAAGCGGGCCTGCCTCAATTGGAAGAGCCATGCTGTTCTGCGTCATAGCCGGCACCCTCACGCTCGGCGCTTGCCTGGCGGTGCTTTTGCCGCTGATCGGAGGGATCAAGGGCGGTCCCGCCGCCGCGGATCACGATCTCGAAGTCTATCGCGATCAGCTTGCCGAACTCGGCCGTGACGTGGCGCGTGGCCTGATCCATTCGGCAGAGGCCGAGGAAGCGCGCGCCGAGATCGGCCGCCGCATCTTGCGTCTCGCTGCCGCCGAGTCCAGTGCGGAAACGAAACGGTCCACGCGCGTCACGCAATTCGTGGCGACAGTCGCGGTCTTGGCAATACCGTTGGTGAGCTGGGGCCTTTACGGCAAGCTCGGTTCGCCGGCTCTCCCCTCGCAGCCGCTGGCAGCAAGGTTTGCCAACAGCCCCACCAATTCCTCCGTGGACGCGCTGATCGCCCGCGCCGAAGCCCACCTTGCCGCCAACCCCGCCGACGGCAAGGGCTGGGACGTGCTGGCGCCGGTCTATCTGCGCCTGCAGCGCTTCCCCGCGGCGGTGACCGCCTATCGTAACGCGATCCGCCTAAACGGCAGCAGCGCCGCTCGCCAGACGGGCCTCGGCGAAGCGATCGCCAACGCCGCCGGCGGCATCGTATCGGCCGACGCGCAAGCCGCGTTCCAGGCGGCGCTAACGCTCGATCCCGCAAACGCCAAGGCAAGCTTCTACCTGGCGATGGGCTTGGCGCAGGAGGGCAAGAGGGCGCAAGCCACCGCCGCCTGGCAAAAGATGCTTGAGACGCTGCCGCCCGATTCTCCTTGGCTTGGCGCCGTCCAGCAGGCGCTCGGGCAGGCGGCCGAACCATCGGTTGCCGCCGAAGCGCCGGTCAACGGCCCGGACGCCCAGCAGAGGGAAGCGGCACGACAGATGCCGCAGCAGGACCGCCAGGCAATGATTGAAACCATGGTCGCCGGCCTCGATAGCCGGCTGAAGCAGAATCCGCGCGACCTGCAGGGCTGGATGCAGCTCATTCGATCCTATGCCGTGCTCGGCAAGCCAGTGCAGGCGCGCGACGCGCTCAGCCGTGCCGTCGCTGCCTTTGGCGCTGGCAGCGACGAAGCCAGGAAATTCACCGCCTTTGCCGTCTCGCTCGGCGTAACGGCGACGGAGTAAGAGATGACGCGAAAACAGAAGCGATTGTCGGTGATCGTGGCCGGACTGGCCTTTCTGGGCGCAGCTACCGGTCTAACCTTCTACGCGCTCGGCCAGAAGGCTTCCTATTTCTACATGCCTGCCGAGCTCGCCACGGCAACCGTCCAGCCCGGCCAGCGCATCCGCCTTGGCGGCCTCGTCGAAAAGGGCACCATCGTGCGCGGGGAAGGCACTAGCGTCGTCTTTTTCGTCACCGACGAGCAGAAGTCGGTAAAGGTCACCTATACCGGCATTCTGCCTGATCTCTTTCGCGAGGGGCAGGGCGTCATCACCGAGGGCGCCTTCGGTCCGGATCACGTCTTCATCGCGGACAGCGTATTGGCCAAGCATGATCAGCGCTATATGCCCAAGGAAGTCGCCGATGGCTTGAAGGCCAGGGGCGTTTGGGAGCAAAGCAAAAGCGAGTAGGGCCTCGACCAGCTTTTGGCCTTCGCGAGGCCGATACCGCATCGGGCAGCACCATGTTGACGCTTGAGTTTTGACGCGTATCAACGCAACCGGCGCTTTTGCAGTCGATGGTGGTCTTGCATCCATAGGATAAGAAGTTTGGACCCCCTCGTTTGTTTCGAAGCCTTTCTGCTCTTTGTCGCGCCGGGGCCAACCAACGCCCTTTTGCTGGCGGGAGGCGTCAAGCGGCATAGGGCGTTGACGCTTTTGACTGCGCAGGCATGCGGATATGGGGTTGCTGCCGCCTGCTGGTTTTCGCTGTGTCCGTGGATGCCGCCCGGGGCAAGCGAAACCCTCAAGCTTATCGCAGCTCTGTGGCTTGGAGCCCTCGGGCTACGTCTCCTTTTGAGTACCAAGATCAGTTCGCCCAGAGAAGGCGGCGGAATTTCCGTGCTCACAACCAGTGCTATCAATCCAAAGGCGTTCATCTACTGCCTGGCAATCGTGCCAACGGATAGCGGGCCACGTTCGCTGGCGATCTATTGGATTGTATTGCTCCTCGTCACGCTTGCCACCGGGTCGGTGTGGGTTCTGCTTGGCAGGAGGCTTGGCGACGACGGAAGCCTAGCAGACAGGGTCGCTGGCGCGGCGCTCATTGCGTTCGCTCTTCTGCTGGTAAGACCATTGATGATACAGTTCACGGCGACCTGAGCAGAAAGGGCGAAAGCGGCGGAGGCTTACCCCGCTATGCGCTGGCACTTTGTCGCGGGCACATGACGAGCGTCCTATGCCCAAGGCGTGTGGCTTTATGCCTGAAGTACGAGGGGGAGCTCGGCAGGGGAGCAAGGCGGACGACAAGCCGTTCACCGAGATTGCTTGGCTGCACGCGAGCGACCACTGCCTGTGGCTAAGGACATCAGCCGAAGCTTAAGGTCTAAGAAACGAGAATGACGGACACGGGTCCAGCGCAGAAAAGACTGTCCTTTACCGATATGACTCCGGGGACGTTTTCCGCGGCCACGATCGCCGCCTGGCGTTCGCGCTCGTCGAATATGGCGCCGCTCAGTTCCACCGCGCCATTTTCCACGGCGACGCCGACCATGTCGGCTCGAGCCCATTTTTGTACCGAGAGTTCTGCGACAATCCTGTCTCGTATCTCCTCGTCGCTGGCCGCAGCTGACGACGTGTTTGACAAGACGCCCGCCAACGCGCGAACGAGATCGGAGCGGGTGATAATGCCAACCACCTTTCCCTCGGCGACGACCGGAATGCGCTTGAAATTGTGACGGGTCATCAGATCGACGACTGCTGCAAGTGACGTTGTGGGCGTTGCGGTGACGACGCTGTCGCTCATCACCTCGTCGACGCGCCGTGCGTTGGCCAGGACATATTCTTCGGCGGCCTTCCCCGAACTGATCAAAAATTCCAGCCAGCGTGGGCGCTTGCGCTCGGTGCCCAGTTCCCGGCGGCGAAGGAAGTCGCCCTCGCTGACAATGCCCCTGAGTTCACCGTCGCTGCTAACAACGGGAAGGCCGCTGATCTTGTTGGCAAGCATTAGTGCCGCTGCATCGGCGACTGACGCAGAAGGGTGAATTGCAATAACCGGTGTCGTCATAATCGCTTCGGCTTGCATGGTTGCCTCCTGGGATAGTTTCCCTTTTCATATCGAGATCTCGGTCCCTCCGTCCTTGATCTGAATCATTTCGAACCGCTAACCTCGCGGCTGAGAACCGGTGCCGCGATCATTGCGTCCCGACCATGCCGGAAGAGTCCACCATCGCATTCACCACAACGGCGTCTTGATTGCCGCCAGCGTGCTCGCCAAGCAGGACGAGTGCCATATATGCCGAAGAGAGTCGCCGACGACCTCAAGTCCAATGGGAAGTGGGAGGAAAGCAGAACCCGGCACGGCTCGGCTTTGCGTTGCCGCCTTTTCTTGCAGCTACGAAACCATCGTGACCGAGAACGGATCTCTGCGGAAGTTGTCCCTCACTTGCCGGACGCCGGCAACGTTTTCCGCCGCAACGATTGCTGCCTTGCGTTGACGCTCGTCGACAATAGCCCCCGTCAGTTCGACAACGCCCTCGCTGACCCTGACATCAATCGAGTCACCACCACTCCACGATTGGCCCTGCAGTTCGGCAAGTATAGCCTTGCGGATCAGGCCGTCATCGGTTGACGTGGTGTCCTGTTTAGGCAGGGCACCGATCAGGACAAGCAGCAAATCAGTTCTTGTAATGATGCCGACGACCTTTTCCCGATCGACAATAGGCACGTTGTTGATGCGGTGTTGCATCATCAGGTCGACAATATCTGCAATCGAGGCGCTTGGAGGCGCGAAAATGACGTTTGTGGTCATCACCTCATGGACGATGCGTCCGTTCGAACGAACATAGTCGTTGGCGATTGTACCTGGCCCGAGATCAAACTCCAGCCAACGAGGACGCATCCGCTCAGTCCCAAGTTCCTCTCGGCGCAACAAGTCGCTTTTGCTTAAAATGCCAACCAGGGCACCGTCGCTATCCATCACGGGGAGGCAGCTGACTTTGCTTGAAAGCATGAGCTCGACCGCTTCAGTGATCGTCGCGTTCCCATCCGTCGTGATGACCGGCTTGGTCATTATGGCTTCGGCTAGCATTTTCACCCTCCGATTTTTCGTCAACAACAATGGGACATCGCGACCCGCGGCGCTTTGATCTGGGTCACTTGGAACGAGGGGCCGCGCCGTCATCGCGGTCGATGAGAATGCGCTCGGCGGCGCCATCGAGGTCCTCATACTGACCGCTTCTTAGGGCCCACAAAAAGCCGGCAAGTCCAAGGGCACCAAGAAAGAGTGCTACCGGGATGAGGTAGACGAGTGTGGTCATGATGGTTGCGCCGCTACGTGTGTACCTGCGCGCCGGCTTGGCTTTGTGCCGGCGAACGACAGACCCTTGAAGGCCTGCAGGCGCATGGCGTTTCCAATCACGATCAGGGATGAGGCGGACATCGCGATAGCCGCGATAAGTGGCGTCACATGTCCGGTGATGGCGATCGGAACGGCAATTGCGTTGTAGATGATCGCGATGGCAAGGTTCTGGCGGATCAGATGCTTGGCCTTGCGCGACACTTCGATGGCGAGCGGCACGGCGATAAGGCTCTCGCGCAGGAAGACGAAGTCAGCGACGTTGCGGCCGACATCGGCGGCCGTCGCCGGGGCGATCGAGACGTGAGCGACCGCAAGAGCTGGCGTGTCGTTGAGCCCGTCACCCACCATCAGCACCTTATGGCCCGCCCTCGTCAATGCCTCGACGCATTCGACCTTGCCGGAGGGCAGGAGCGACGGGACGTAGTCCTCGATACCCAAAATGCCGGCAACTTCGCCGCAGGCCTTGGCGGTATCGCCAGACAGCATCTGGATCGAAACGCCGCTGTCGTTCAGTTTCTCCAGCGCCAGCCTGGCATCGGCGCGCACGGCATCCTCGAATGCGAAAGTGGCGACGATCATCCCATTCTTGGTCAGCACTGTCCCACCATAGCCGCCGGTTTTGCCTTCGCCGCCGGTCCTTGCCTTCCAGCCTGCCCAACCGCGGCGGCCAAGCCTCCACGTGTCGCCCTCGGTGACAGCCTCCATGCCGAAGCCCGGGTGCTCGCTCACCGCTTCGAGCCTGGGTTGTGCAGGGGAACTCGCAAAGCGCGCTATCGCCTTTGAAAAGGGATGGCGGGAATGCGTGGCCATGTCGGCCGCGATCGCCAGCATTGTCGGGTCGATGGACGAAGCGTTGATCAGCCTCGGTTGCCCCAGCGTCAGCGTTCCAGTCTTGTCGAACAGCGCGGTGTCGACCATGGCCAGACGCTCCATGGCCGAACCGTCCTTGACCATCACGCCGGCTTCGAACAGACGCCGCGCCGCGACAACCTGAACGATCGGCACGGCAAGACCCAGCGCGCATGGGCAGGTAATGATGAGAACCGCGATCGCGATCGTCATTGCCTGGTGCCAGTCGCCGGCTGCCGCCATCCAGCCGAGAAACGTCAAGAAGGCGGCAAGATGGACAACGGGTGCATAGAGGGCCGAGACCCGATCGGCAATCCTGCGGTATTTCGATCGACCGCCCTCGGCGGCTTCCATCAACCGGACCATTTCCGCCAGGAAGGAATCCTTCGCGGCGGCTGTCGCTTCCATCATGAGGGGACCGGTGAGATTGAGCATGCCGGCCTGGATGTGCGCGCCAGTCCCGACGGTCCTGGGCGTGCTCTCGCCTGAAACCAGCGAGCAGTCGAGATCCGAGGTACCGCCGAGAATGGTGCCGTCAACCGGGATTCGCTCTCCGGCCGCGATCAACAGCTGCATATGCGGCAGGATCTCGCCGACCGGCAAATATTCGCGGACGCCTTCACCGCGCAAAATGACGGCGCCGCGCGGTGCCAGCCGCGATAGGCCGTTGACGGCCGTCCGCGCCCGCTCGCGCATGACGTGGTCGAGCGTGCGACCAATCAGCAAGAAGAACAGCAGCGATACGGAAGCATCAAAATAGGCGTGCTCACCGTGGTTGATGGTCTCGTAAAGGCTCATGGCGTAAGCCAGCGAAACGCCGACCGCGATCGGCACGTCCATGTTCATGCGGCCATGGCGGAGCGCGTTCGCCGCCGAACGGAAATAGATTCCACCGGCAAAGAACAGGGCCGGGACGGCGATCAGCGCCGAGACCCAGTGAAATAAGTCACGCGTCGCGCCCTGGGCGCCGGACCAGACCGAAACCGACAACAGCATGATGTTGCCAGCGGCAAAACCGGCGACCGCGACGGCGCGGATAAGTTCGGATAGCGCCTTGTCTTTCCCGACCACTTCGGGATCAAAGAGATGCGCCGGGTATCCCGAGCGGCCAAGGGTTGCGAACAAGGGCGGCACCTCGTCACCGTGCCAGCGCACCGATACGCGCTTCGTCGACAGGTTGACGCGAGCGCTTTCGACGTGCTCGAGCCTGGAGAGTGCCGTTTCGATCGTGTGGATACAGGCCGCGCAATGAACGGACGGCACCGATAGGTCGGTCTGGTGGAGATCACCGCCGAGCGCTCGGCTCGCCAGTTTGATCTCGGCGCTGGATGGCATGACGGCGATGGTATAGTCCAATGCCATTTCCGCGCCAGGCGCACAGCAGCTCATGGCATCGTTCCCTTCGAAATCATGATCCTGCGAACATCGCGATAGGGCTCGGCAAGGCCGGCGTCGGCATCGATCTCGACAATCCAGACACCGTCCCTCGGGGTATGCCGCGTACTGAATTCCTGACCTGGGCCTGCCGCCAGAATGACAACCTTGTCCTCTGCCTCATATGCAGGATGGCGGAACAGCACCTTTACCGCGCGCAAGGTGACCGGCTTGCCGGTCGCGTCGGTCAAGGAATAGCCGACCTCCCCGGAAGCGATCGTCAATTTGGCCGTCCAACCAAGGGCTGCCTGGGCGCGCCCCTCCCTGGCTTTTTGGTTGAATTGCTGGCTGGCGACGTAGGTGTTCTCGACCACCAGCCCGGTCCAGCTTGTGCTTGCTAGCGTTGCCATGGTGACGTTGACGCCGATGACGATAGCAAAGAACCCAACGATTGTGAGCAGCATGTGTTTGCCGGTGAATTCGCGGACTTTTTGCGGTTGGGCGCTCACTTGGCGATCTCCGGTGCGTTGAATGTGGCGGTGTATTCGGCGGTCTCGACGCCGGCCTGGTCCCTGATCCGGAAGGTGAATGTCTGCGCGGCGCTTGCGATCTGCCCCGCAGGCTGGCGCACAAAGACCTTGAGCATCTTCAACCGGTCAGGGTCGGCCACTGTCGTAAACGACCGGGCCGCCGGGAGATCGATACCAACAGCATTCATTTCGGCGCCCGGCAGCCCTTGCAGGCTGACCTCGATCGTCCGCGGCTCTGGGATCATGTTCAACAGCTTGACGGTATAGCCGTTGCGTATCGAGCCATCCGACAAGGTAACGAATTGCGGATTGCGGTCATGCAGGACATTGAGTTCGAGACGGTCGCGCGTTAGCACCGAATAGACCAGAGCGAGTCCGATCGCCGACCATGTGCCGAGATAGATGTATGTGCGCAGCCGGAAGATGTTGCGCAGATGGAAGTGGGCCAGGCCGTCGGCGAACGTCCCCTTGGCCGTCCTGACGAGAGCCGGGTTCACCGGCTTGGTGCCGCCGGCGGTCGCCAGCGACATGTTGGCGTTGTAGTCCGAAAGCGTTGCATAGGCGATCAGGCCGCGTTCGCGGCCAAGCTTGTCCATGACGCCGTCGCAGGCGTCGATGCACAGCGCGCAGGTGATGCACTCCAACTGCTGGCCGTCGCGGATATCGATCCCCATCGGGCAGACCGCCACACAGGCATTGCAGTCCACGCAGTCGCCCACCGATTGTCCGGCGGCCAGGCTCTTCTTGGCATGCCGCGTCCTCGGCTCGCCGCGCCAGTCATTGTAGGTGACGGTCAGCGAGTTTTCATCCAACATGGCGGCCTGGATGCGCGGCCATGGGCACATATAGGTGCAAACCTGCTCGCGCATGAGCCCGCCAAACGTGTAGGTGGTGGCGGTCAGTATGAGAATGGTCACATAGGCGACAGGGGCGGCGGTGCCCCTTGCCACGTCCATGGCAAGCGTTGGCGCGTCGGCGAAATAGAATACCCAGGCGCCGCCGGTTGCGGCTGCTATCAACAGCCAGATGGCGTGCTTGGATATGCGCAACATGAGCTTTCGCGCGCTCCATGGCGCGGCGTCGAGCTTGATGCGGGCGTTGCGGTCACCTTCGATAGCGCGTTCGACAACCAGGAACAGGTCGACCCAGACCGTCTGTGGGCAGGCATAGCCGCACCAGGCGCGCCCGATCGTGGAGGTGACGAGGAAAAGGCCGACGCCTGCCATCATCAGCAGTCCGGCGACGTAATAGAATTCCTGCGGCCAGATCTCGATGAAGAAGAAATAGAAGCGGCGGTTGGCCAGATCGAGAAGAACCGCCTGGTTGGGGGCAAAGGCGCCGCGATCCCATCGCAGCCAGGGCGTCAGGTAATAGATGCCGAGCGTGATCGCCATCACCAGCCATTTGAACTGACGGAAACGCCCGGTGGCCCGCTTGGGGAATATCTTCTTGCGCGCGGCATAGAGGGGCTGTCGCGTCTTGGCCGAGTTGACCGCCTCGGCCTCGAGCCGTTCGACCTGCGTTTGATCCAACACCTGCATTCTCCAACGGGGCAACGACAATGCCTGGCGGATGTTCTAGCCGCCGGTCACGCCGCACCGCGTTGATGCAGGTCAAAGCGCGGGTGGAAACAGATCGAGGCCCGGCGCTAGCCGGGCCTCGTCGCCTGTACGGTAAGGGCCAGAGAATAGACCCCCGTTTTCTATTCTCCACCGCCAAGCGAATGCACATAGACCGCCAGCTCCTTGACCTTGGTATCGCCCAGGCGACCAAGCCAGGCCGGCATGACGCCGTGCTTGGGCGCACGCACTTGCGCGGCGATGGCCGTCTCGCCCGATCCATAGAGCCAGATGGCGTCGGTCAGGTCGGGTGCGCCAAACTCCTTGTTACCCTTGGCGTTGGCGCCGTGGCAGGCCACGCAATTGTCCGCGAAGACCTTGGCGCCGGGCGTGACCAGGCTCGCATCCCCGACCTTGCCCGAGAGGCTGGCAACATAGGCGCTGACCTGAGCGATCTGGTCAGGCGTAATGATGTCGGCGAAAACGGGCATCTCAGATTGCCTTGTGTCCGGGTCGGACGTGAAGCGGATGCCATGCATGATCGTCTGCTGGATCTGGTCGGGCTTCCCGCCCCATAGCCAGTCGTCGTCGTTGAGGTTCGGAAAGCCCTTCGATCCTTGCGCGCCCGAGCCATGGCACTGGACGCAATTGACCTTGAACGTGGCTGCGCCGGCCGCAACCGCGAATTCGCGCAACGCGTCGTCACTCAAGATTTCCGAAACGGACTTGTCCTGGATGGCGGTGACAAATTTGCCTTTGGCTGCTTCCGCAGCGGCGAGCTCATTCTTCACCTCGTTGCGGGAGGAATAGCCCAGAACGCCCTTCGTCGCCGACGACAGCAATGGCCAAGCCGGATAGGCGATCATGTAACCGATCGCCCATGCGATGGTAATGTAGAAGGTTATCACCCACCAGCGAGGAAGCGGGTTGTTGAGTTCCTTGATGCCATCCCACTCATGACCGGTGGTCGGGATGCCCGACACGTCATCAATGTGTTCTGAGCTCATGATCAGTCGTCCTTGAGGGGAATGCGGGCGGCTTCATCGGCTTGGCTGCGACCACCCGGTCGCAGCGCGAAGCCAACGCAGCCGACGAAAAAAAGCGCCATGACGAGCAGTCCCCAACTGTCGGCGAACTCCCGCATCAGATTGTAGTCCATGGGTCGTTCTCCTTAGCGATAGCCGGCAGCTTCGTCGTAGTTCTTGAAATCGACGAGGGTACCGAGCATTTGGAGATAGGCCACGAGGGCATCCATCTCGGTGACCTGCTGGGGATTGCCGTCGAAGTCGCCGACCTTGGCCTTTGGATAGCGCTTTTCCAGGCCAGACGTGTCGGCATTGGGGTCGGCCTGCGCCATGAGATCAGCATTGGCGTTGGCGATCATGTCATCGGAATAGGGAACACCGACGCGCGCGTTCGCAATGAGATGCGTCGAGAAGTCCTTCACCTCGATCCGCTTGTCCTTCAGGAACGCGTATTTCGGCATGATCGATTCCGGCACCACCGAGCGCGGATCGCTAAGATGCTGGACGTGCCAGTCGTTCGAGTAGCGGTCGCCGACCCGGGCAAGGTCAGGGCCGGTGCGTTTTGAGCCCCACTGGAACGGGTGATCGTACATCGACTCGGCCGCCAGGCTGTAGTGGCCGTAACGCTCGACCTCGTCGCGGAAGGGCCTGATCATCTGGCTGTGGCAGAGGTAGCAACCTTCTCGCACATAGATGTTGCGGCCGGCGAGTTCGAGCGGCGAATAGGGCCGCATGCCATCGACCTTCTCGATGGTATTGTCGAGGTAGAAGAGCGGCGCGATTTCGACGATACCGCCGACTGTCACGACCAGCAACGATCCGACGAGAAGCAGGGTGGCGTTCTTCTCGATGATCGCGTGTTTGTCCATCAAGGCCATGTCTGGCTCCTCATTCGGCTGGCTGGAGGGCGGGCTCGGAGCCCGGCAATGATTGCTCCTCGCGCTGGTGGCCGAGGATGGTCATGGTGATGTTCCAGGCCATGAGAAGGGCGCCGGAGAGATACATGGCGCCGCCGATGGCGCGCATGACGTAGTAGGGATGCATGGCGGCCACGGTTTCGGCGAAGGAGTAGACCAGGAAGCCCTGCTCGTCGTATTCACGCCACATCAGGCCCTGCATGATGCCGGAAACCCACATGACCGCGGCGTAGACGACGATCCCAAGTGTCGCCAGCCAGAAGTGCCAGGTGACCAGCCGCAGCGAATAGAGACGTTCACGGTTCCAGAGCTTCGGCACCATGTAATAGATCGCGCCGAATGAGATCATGCCGACCCAGCCGAGCGCGCCGGAATGGACATGGCCGATGGTCCAGTCCGTATAGTGCGACAGCGAGTTGACCGTCTTGATCGACATCATCGGGCCTTCGAAGGTCGACATGCCGTAGAAGGCGATGGCCATCACCATCATGCGGATGATCGGGTCGGTGCGGATTTTGTCCCAGGCGCCGGACAGCGTCATCAGGCCATTGATCATGCCGCCCCAGGAAGGCATCCACAGCATGATTGAGAACACCATGCCAAGCGTCTGCGCCCAGTCGGGCAGGGCGGTGTAGTGCAGGTGATGCGGCCCGGCCCAGATGTAGAGGAAGATGATCGCCCAGAAGTGGATGATCGACAGCCGGTAGGAATAGACCGGTCGGTTCGCCTGCTTGGGCACGAAGTAATACATCATGCCGAGGAAGCCGGCGGTGAGGAAGAAGCCGACGGCGTTGTGGCCATACCACCATTGCGTCAGGGCGTCTTGCACGCCGGAAAAGGCGGAATAACTTTTCGAGCCCAGGAACGAGGCCGGCATCGACAGGTTGTTGACCACGTGCAGCATCGCGATGGTCACGATGAAGGACAGGTAGAACCAGTTGGCGACGTAGATGTGCGGTTCCTTGCGCTTCAGGATCGTGCCGAGGAACAAGATGAGATAAGCGACCCAGACGATGGTCAGCCAGATATCCACATACCATTCGGGTTCGGCATATTCGCGGCTTTCGGTGATGCCGAGCAGATAGCCGGTCGCGGCCATGACAATGAAGAGCTGATAGCCCCAGAAGACAAACCAGGCGAGATTGCCGCCGAACAAGCGGGCACGGCAGGTGCGTTGTACGACATACAACGACGTGCAAAGCAGCGCGTTGCCGCCGAAGGCAAAGACCACGCCGGATGTGTGCAGCGGCCGCAAGCGGCCGAAGTTGAGCCATGGCTGGATGTTGAGGTCTGGGTAGGCAAGCTGCAGAGCAATGACGACGCCGACAAGCATGCCGACAACGCCCCAGAACATGGTGGCGATGGCGCCGTAACGGATCGGCCCATCCATATAGGCCGAAGGGTCGACCGGAACCTCCGGCTTGAAATCCGTGTTGCGCAGGAGGATGGCGGTGAAGCCGGCCAGCACGAGGAACAACACCCACATGTGCTGACGGAACGGCGCATCGACGCCGAAGCCCGCGGCGACAAATGCCCCGAACGCAAACAGGCTTAGAAGGAAAATCTCTCTGCCAAACTTCATCGCAAGTCCCCATCTCGAATGGCCGGCAGAATGACCGCCGACAACACCAATTCGGAATTCTGGTCCCCGCGGCCTTGATCCAGGTCAAACGCAGGCTGCTTTTTTGATTGAAGGTCACCAGAATCCGCCACCAAACCCGAAGCGTCGACCGCGAGGCGGCAACGCGCGACCGGCAGTGCCGAAGGCACGCAATTCCGAGAAGCCGGGACAGGCTGCGGAAGAGAAGCCGTAGTGCGCCGTTCAATCTCCGCAGCGTTCATCAAGCTTAGCGAGGCTCTCCAGGCTGATGTGCCGCTTGTTTGCAATCCGGATCACGCCGTCGGTGCGCAGCCGTGTCAGTTCGCGGCTCACAGTCTCGATCGTCAATCCGAGGAAATCACCGATATCCGCCCGCGTGAGCGGCAGGTCGAAATTTGTCGAGCCTTTGGGATTGTTCGCGGCATCCATGTTTGTGGCGATCATCAGCAGGAAGCTTGCGACTTTTTCCGAGGCGGTCTTGCGCCCGAGCGCCGCCATCCAATTGCGTGCTTCGTCGAGTTTCCTGAGCGTATGCTCCAGCAGGACACGCCCAAGTGCCGGCGTGTCCTCCATCATTCGCTCGATGATCGCCTTTGGAAACGAGCAGAGCTCAACCGTCGTCAAGGTGCTGGTCTTGATTGGCCATCGTGCCGTGCACGGCCTGCCCAGAAAATCGCGGGCGAAATGGAACCCGACAATCTGCTGACGGCCATCCGAAAGGTTCCTGGTGAGCTTCACCACGCCGGACAAGACGATTGAGTAGGTTTCATCGTCGGACAGGTCTGATCCAGCCGAAACCTGATGCCTTGATGAGACTTGGGCCAATCGGGCGCGTTGGCTGGCCTTGAGCGCACCGCACAGTCCACCTTGCCCGGCTTGGCAGGATTTACAGGTCGCCGGAATGTCAGCGTGTTGAGTGTCCTGTCTGCCGGCCATCATGTCGCCCATGATCAATAGGGGCAGCTAGTTGCGCTGATTGTGGCCTGCACCGCCTTGATCGAGATCAAAGGCCGGGGATCAGCCGGCTGCCGGTGATCGGTCGAGGTGGTGTGCCTGGCGCAAGCGATTGTTGGCGCGCTTCAACCACCGCAGCGCTGCTCCAGCCGGCTCAAGCCGTCGACGATTATGTGCCGGTGGTTTTCGATGCGGATCACTCCCTCGGCTCGCAACCTGGTCAACTGGCGGCTCACCGTCTCGATCGTCAGCCCGAGGAAGTCAGCGATGTCGGCGCGTGTCAGCGGCAGATCGTAACTCATCGGCCCGGCATCAGTGGCGGGATCGATGTTGCGGGCGATCATCAGAAGAAAACTGGCGACCTTTTCCGAGGCGGTCTTGCGTCCCAATGCCACCATCCAGCTGCGCGCCTCGTCAAGCTCGTTCAACGCCTGCTCGAGCAGACGGTGCTCCAGCTCCGGTGTGTCTTTCATCATTCGCTCGACGACGGTCTTTGGAAACGAGCACAGCGACACCTCCGTCGCGGCATCGGCATTGATAGAACTTTCCGCCTTGAATGGCCGCCCCAGGAAATCCGGTGCGAACTGGAGCCCGACGATCTGCTGTCTTCCGTCTGGAAGGCTTTTCGTCAACTTGACCACTCCGGAAAGCACATTCGAATAGCATTCGACCGCTTCTGCATCGCCAACGAGTTCAATGCCGGGCTGAACGCCACGCCTCGACGAGGTCCTGGCCAACTCGACCAATTGCTCGGGCTCGAGGGCGCCGCAAACGCCGCGATGGCGTGCTTCGCAGGATTGGCAAAGCACGGGAACGCCGGCACCGTGGACATCCTGTCTGATCGTCATTGCATGGTCCGAGGCCAGAGAGAGGGATAGGACATTGCTGCCGTATCGCGATACTGCCCATGGGGCCAAACGCCTTGATTGAAATCAAAGCGCGGCATGCCCGCGCGCCTAGACTGGATCGATGCAACCGAAAACAGCCAACGACGCGCCCGCCCTTGTGACTGCCAATCCGGCTGAAAACGTGCCCCGCTACACAAGTTACCCGACGGCGCCGCACTTTCATCCGGGCGTCGATGCGGTAGTGGTACGCGGATGGATGGATGCCCTCGAAGGCGATGACGAGATATCGCTCTATCTGCATATCCCGTATTGCGACCGGCTCTGCTGGTTCTGTGCCTGCCACACGAAGCATACCCGTCACTATGCCCCGGTTGCCATTTTCCTGGACTCCCTGCACAGGGAAATCGAAACTGTCGGCCATCTTGTGCGCGACCGGGGAAAAGTCCGTGCGGTGCATTTCGGGGGCGGTTCGCCCACCACGCTTAGACCGCAAGATATCCTTGCGCTGGGAAAGGCTCTGCGGGACCGGTTCGACTTTCTCGCCGGCGCCAGTCTCAGCGTCGAGCTTGATCCAAACGATATGGACGAAGGGCGCCTCGATGCCTTCGCCGCGATCGGCATGACGCGAGCCAGTCTTGGCGTCCAGGACTTCGATCCCAAAGTGCAGAAGGCGATCAATCGCGAGCAGAGCTTTGCGCTGACCAAAAGCGTCGTGGATGCGGTGCGCGAACGAGGTGTCGGCTCGGTCAATCTGGACTTGCTCTACGGGTTGCCGCATCAGACGTGCGAGAGTGTTGCGACCACTGTCGCCCAGGCTCTCACGCTCGCCCCCGACAGGATTGCGCTGTTTGGCTATGCGCATGTGCCATGGTTCAAGAAGCATCAGACGATGATCGACGAGGCTTGGTTGCCTGATCCCGCCGCGCGTCTGGCGCAGTCGCAGCTTGCCGCAAGATTGATCGTCGACGCAGGCTACGAGATGCTGGGCCTCGACCATTTCGCCAGGCCGGACGATGCGCTGGCCGTTGCTGCCCGCGCCGGAAGAATCCGCCGCAATTTCCAGGGCTATACTGAGGACCAGTGCGAAACCCTGATAGGTCTTGGCCCTTCGTCGATCAGTCGATTCCGCCAGGGCTACGCACAGAATATCGTCGCGACCGGCAAGTACGAAAAAGTAGTGAATTCAGGAGAGCTGGCGATAGCCCGCGGCATCGAGTTGAGCGTCGATGATCAGGCGCGGGCATGGGCCATCGAGCGTCTAATGTGCCAGTTCACCTTCTCGGCGGTGGAGCTTGTCGAACGCTTTGGAGCGGCCGGTCAAACGCTTTTGTGTGAAGCCAGCCGGCTGGCCATCGGCAGTGCCGGCCACCTTCTTCGCCTCGATGGTGAGAGGTTCGTCGTACCGGAGGAAAGTCGCCCGCTCGTCAGGACGGTGGCGGCGAAATTCGACAAATATCTGCGAAATGGAATTGGCAGGCACTCGCTAGCGGTTTGAGCAACGGCCTGAAGCCACCGATCAAAAGTGCTCGCCGGCCCTGAAGGGCCCGACGCGAGTGCCGGCCGCGATCAGATAGGCGGTCGACCAACCGATCAGCAGAAACCCGTTGATGCCTTCCAGTGCCGCCAGGACGCGCCAGTCATGGGCAGGCACCACGTCTCCGTAGCCGACCGTGGAAAAGGTGATGGTCGAGAAATAGAGCGCGGTCTCAAAGTCACCCAGGATTCCAAGCAGCCGGTATATGCCGGCCCACAGCCAGACTTCGGCGGTCATGACGGCAAAAAGCCCCATCACGACGGTGATCATGGCTACGACCCGGCTGCGGCGGCCGTGCATGCGGAAGAGCGCCACAAGGCGTGCCATCGCATGTGTGATGGCGATAAGGCCGAAAGTATGGATCAGGACCGTTAGGCTTATGACGATCGTGCCGACGAAGAGGTTGAGGATCATCCGGGGACATTACCGCACGAAGGACCGTAGTCCTTGCGCACGATCAAACGGCGATCCGACTGTCCTGGCGGTGCCTTATTGGCCACCTGCGGGGGCGGTATGACCAAGGCGAAAGAACATGGCGAGCTTCAGGCTCGTTGCTATCCGCTGTGCCCGCTCGACAAACACCACCGCGGTTTCGGGCGCAAACACCTCTGCCGCCGTTTCGCCGAAGAGGGCTAGCCAGATATCGAAATCGGCCTCGGTGACATCCTTTAGCTTCAAGTGAGCAGGCACCGGCCGCCCATGGTAGTCGCCGCTTTTCAAGATGACGGAGCACCAGAAGTCCGCCATCTTTTCCAGATGAGGCTCCCAATCGCCCACAATCTCGCGAGCGAAGATAGGCCCGAGGCGCAGATCGGCTCTCACCTTGGAATAGAACTTGCGGACCAACGCTGCTATGGCCACCCGGTCGACGTCGGGCCGGAGAAGCGGCTGATCGGCGACGGGGCGAACCTTCTCAAGCAAGATCGACTTCGAGGTCATTCACGTTCCATGGTCTTTGAGAGGTCATTGGTCTTTGGCAGTCAGGTGAGTCCCAGGCGATGAACGGCGTCCTGAAGGAAGCCGCGACGGTCGTGGACGAGGCGAAAGCCCAGATTGTCGGGTGGTGTGCCGACCGCGCAGCCGCCGCTCTTGCCGTCCCGGATGAAGTTCGACATGTAGGTGCGATGGAAGCCCTCGACGGCATGAACGCCGCAATTGTCGATCGCGCTTGCCGTTTCCGCGTCATCACCGGCGATTGTCGTGTGAACGTAGCATGTCGAGGTCCATTCCCAGACATTGCCGGCAATGTCGGCCAGTCCCTTCGAGTTGACACCGAAAGCCCCTTGGGCTCTTGGCTCGGGGTCTGGCGCGCGCCCGAGCGACGATTCGGCGCGATACTGGCCGAGCCAGCGCTGCGCGGGGTTTTTGGGGTCGTTTTCATTTGCCTCTATGTCACCGCGAAAACGTTCGCCGGCGGCGTAGGCCCACTCGACATCAGTCGGCAGCCGCCACGTTTCCCCGGTGCGCTCTGAAAGCCAGCTTGCATATGCTTCGGCGTCGATGTGGCTCACGCCCGTGACCGGGACGTCGCCAACCTTGCGCAGTTCTGCCGGCCTGCAGGCGCCGTCGGCGACGCAACGCGCGTATTCCCAGACGCTCACCTGGTACTTCATGATCTCGAGCGGCGCGGCGATTGTTTCGCGCGCGACAGGCGCCTTGACCGGGTGATTGGCCTTGAGGAACTCACCTGGTTTGGCGTGATCGAATGTGCCGGGCGCAAGGATTGCCGTCACGGGTGACTGAAGTGTCAAATCGCGGCTGTCGTTGGCCTCATTGGCGATGCCCAGGCCGATCAACGCGGCAGCCGCAATGACGCCGAAAGTGAACACGGGATCGAAGGACATGGCAGGGCACCCGATTTCCGGTGCAACCCCGCTGAGCTGCAGGGTTGCACAATCATCCGTTCGCTCAGGAGGCAATTGCCTTGGGCGCCTCGACCTGCATCATCAGGTCGTCGTTCCAGCTGCCGCCGTCGACCGTAAAGTGCGCTGTGGCTCCCAGTTCGACCGCTTCGATCAGATTGTGGTTCACATAGGCGTAGACGCCAGGCTGCAGGAACGTGTAGAGCGCCGCGCCGGCCGATCCGCCGCGAATGAACCAGGTTTCGAGATCCCTTGCCGGCGGATTGGCGAACTTGCCCTGTTCCCAGACGAAATCGCCATGGCCGCCGATAAGGTGAGGGCGGGTATCGCGATTGGCCTGGGAATGAATGATCAGGACCGTTTCACCGACCTTCGCCTTCATCGCATTTTCGCCCGTCAGCGATCCTGCCTTGCCGTTGAAGACGACATGGGTGGGAATCAAGCCGCGCATCACCTTGACCGTGTCGTCGTAATTGTCGCCGGCCGAGTCGTACTTCTTGAATTTTCCCTGGTCGTCGCGCGGGATGTAGAAGTCGTTTTCGCCGACATAGTAGATGCGGTCGTAGCGAATGGGTTTGCCCTTGTCGTCCTTCAGGCCATCGCGAGGCAGGACCATGACGGTGCCGCTCATGCCGGACACGACGTGCCATGGGATCATCGCGCCGCCGGGCGCGCAATGATAAACGAACGTGCCGGCCCGGGTGGCCTTGAACCGCAACGTTACCTGCTCGCCGGGATTGATCAGCGTCAGCGCGCCGCCGCCGAGCGCGCCGGTTGCGGCGTGGAAGTCGATGTTGTGCGCAAGCGTATTGGTATCAGGATTGATCAGCGTCAGCTCGAGGTAGTCGCCTTCATGGACGACCATCAGCGGGCCCGGGATTGAGCCGTTGTAGGTCATAGCGTTGAGCTGCGTGCCGTCGGCGTCGATGACGACAGGCTTCTCTTCGATCTTCATGGTGAATTCGACGACCTTCGGGCCGCCTTTGGCAACCTGGTCATGGGCATGCACGAAAGGCGGCGCCACCAAGGTGACCTTCTCGCGCGGAAGTCCGGCGACGTCCTTCGCGCTCGCCGCTGCCGGCATTGCGCTTATGGTGGCAACAGCTGCTGCCGTGAGAACAGATCCCAACAAAGCTTCACGTCTGGTAAGCATCGTCATCTCCTTGGTTCCAAACCCGTTGATGCCTCCAGACTACTCTCAGCGACGTACATTTCTTTGCGCTAACGCAAATCAAACTCCATCAGCGGGCGTCTTTCGATTTTTCGAATACTTTATTTCGCGCTGTGGTGATGCATCCGGCCGCTTGTTCAAGTCCAAGACGAAACAGGCCGGACTGGACCTCTCCCCTGGTCCGCCCGGCCTTCCCCCCTCCGGACTTCGCCAAGACGGAGGGGGTATCTATGAAACGGTCGTCGTCTAGTTGGCTGCGGCCTTGCTGGCCTCAGCGAACAGTTCGGCGAACACCGGCTTGGCCTTCCCGATCTGCTTGACGGCCTGTGCCGCGTCCAGGTTGACAGGCTTGCCGACCAGGATCAGGGCCACCATGCCCATGCCATAATGGGGCGCGCACTTGACGCCGTAGAAGCCCTCCTTGGTGAGGGTCACGGTAATTTCTTCGCTGGGCTTTCCCTTGAAAGGCTCGGCGCCGTCCGGGATCATGTCCTTGATAGTCTCGGCGTCGTGGGACTTGTCGGTCGGAACAAACTTGATCGTGTCTCCGGGCGCCGCACGGATGAAGGCGGGCTGGAAGACCATCGCACCCTTCTCTCCCTTGTTCAGCATCTGCACGACGTGTTCTTCGGCATTTGCCGCGCCGGCAAGGGAGAGCAGCGCGACAGCCGCGGCGATCAGGGGCAGTTTCATCGGGAAATCCTTTCTTGAGTAGTTCACGGCTTCAACCGTTGGATCCCTTTTAAGCCGCGCCTTGATCGCGCGACTTGCGCTGGCGCAAATTGATCAGGGAAATAATTCTTGCTGCCACATGGCATGTTGCAGGTCGCAGTGTTGGCGGCGTTCTCAGGCCGCGTTTGCAGGACGACGGGCTTGCAAACGCGGCATAACGAGCATTCGCCCGAACAGCACCGCATAGCCAATGAACGCGACTATCCAAAGCGCCGCCGCCATATGCAGCAGCGTCGCGACCGCTGGCGCGAAAGCCGCCAGTATCCGCAACATTGCCGCAAGCAGGATCGCGGCGAAGACCACGCAGGTGCCGATGGTCGCCCGCAACTCGCGGCCAGTGTGGCCGAGTGTTGCGCGCGACATGACCGCAAGCGTCATGGAGGCCAATGCTCCGACGCCGAACGCGTGAATGCCTGCTGCCGCAGGCACTTCCTCCGGAACGAAAGTGGCGAGGCCAGCCAGGAAGAGTCCGATCGGGACGAAGGCGAATGATGCATGAAGGATCAACACCAGAGGATCGCGCAGTGTGCGGTCTCCAGCCCAGCGGGCAAGCCGAATGGCATTGAGGATCGC
This sequence comes from Mesorhizobium loti, assembly GCA_002356515.1. Classification (NCBI taxonomy): domain Bacteria; kingdom Pseudomonadati; phylum Pseudomonadota; class Alphaproteobacteria; order Hyphomicrobiales; family Phyllobacteriaceae; genus Mesorhizobium; species Mesorhizobium loti. The sequence goes on from AP017605.1 coordinate 6,440,364, forward strand.
CGCCGTGATTAATATCGACCCGGTGACTGCGTGGTCAGGAAAGAACGTCCACCCAAGCAGCGCGAAAGCCGAGAGCAGGATTGTCGCCGCATCGAACCTGCCGAACGGCACCGGCAGGCGCCCTGGCCGCTCACGCGCCAGCCAATTGCGGGTGAAGGAGGGGATGATCCGGCCGGCTATGATCATGACCAGCACGATTGCAGCGCCAAGGCCGAGCCGGCGGCTGGTGTCCGTCACGCCTTGAGTGTGCGCCTCGGCATGAAACATCACATTTGCCGCCAGAAGCACGGTAACTAGGAGCAAGACCTTCAGATTTCTCCAGTTTCTGCCCGCCACGATTTCCACCGCGGCGGCGATGACAACCGCAAGGAGGAAAGCGCAATCGACGACGGCGCCGAGCAGCCAGCCCGTCTCAGCCGAAAAGAAGACGGCGACCCGACCCGCGGACCAGAGCACCACCAGGCCCAGCAGCGGAAAGCCCTGCAAAGGCAGCCTTCCTGTCCAGTTGGGTATCGCGGTCAGCAGGAAACCGGTCACGACCGCAGCCAGATAGCCGAACAGCAACTCATGCACATGCCAGTCCACTGCCGAGAAGGCGCTGAAGGTTTCGAGCTTGCCGTCGTACAATGGCAGCCAGAAGAGGATCGCGCCGCCGCCAAACAGCGAGCCTAGCAAGAAGAACGGCCGGAAGCCGTTGGAGAGAATGGCCGGGTAGGCGCCCGGACGCGTGCGTGGAATTGCCATGACATCCCCTGAGACAACAACGACCGGCGGATGAGATAGGATGGATCGGCGGCCGCCAATCCGGACGTTGTATCTTGAATGAGGCTAGCTCAATTTGCCGTTGCGCAAACAAGGGCGGGAATGTCCGGAAACGCGGATGCCGCTTGCTGCTCCTCGGCTGCCCATGAGACAGTCGGTGATCAGCTATTGATGGATTTGTTGAATGCCTTTCGATTTCAAAGGAGGCGCACGTGGGCAGCCTTGATCCGTCGCTCATTGCCGGGCTTCCCGTTTTTGAAGGCCTGCGAGCCGCGGATCTCGACCGCATTGTCGGTCAGGCCAGGTCGCTCCGGATCGCCAAGGACCATCCTGTGTTTGAGCAGGAGCAGGAAGCGCATTCGTTTTTCCTGCTGCTCGACGGACATGTGCGCGTCGTCAAATCGACCCCGGATGGTCAGGAGGTGACGGTGCGCTACATCAGTCCGGGCGAGTTGATGGGGATCGCTCACGCGTTGGGCCGTGCCACATATCCGGCAAATGCAGTTGCTGCCGTTGATTGCGTGGTTCTTGCCTGGCCAAGTCGCTTGTGGTCGACCTTCGCCGCTGATTACCCCAGTTTTGGCGCCAACACCTACAAGGCCGTCGGCGGCAGGCTTCAGGACGCACACACACGCGTCATCGAGATGGCCACAGAACAGGTGGAGCAGCGCGTGGCCCATGCCCTGCTCAAACTTGCCAAGCAAGCGGGCAAGAAGACAGAAGAAGGCATCCTGATCGACTTCCCGATTACGCGCCAGAACATAGCCGAGATGACAGGCACGACGCTGTTCACAGTGAGCCGATTGCTATCGGCATGGGAAGAACAGCAACTGGTCAAAGGCGGACGCCAGAAGGTGACGCTGGTCGCGCCGCACCAGCTCCTTCTGATTGCCGAAGGCAGAATGCACAAAAGCTAGTCGGAACCGTCAACCGCATTGCGCAGATCGCAGCTCAGTTTTTCCTCATCGAACTCATGCTCGCGCGCCGCATCCGAAATCGTGTGGAACGATGCAATCGGACAGCCGACGCAAAGCATGCCGTTTTGAAGCAAGATCCGAATAGCGGCCGGCGACATCCTCATGATCTCGTCCATCGTCGCATCATCGCTGAATTTGTGTTTCATGGCTGCTAATCCGCGCATTCGTCGCGGACATTCTGCATCAGTTTATGGAACGCTCGTTGCGATGGGACAAAGAGGAAGCAAGACTCGAAGTCGCTCCCTGGCTGAGATCAACCACCAAAAACCCTGCGCCTAGACTAGGTGCGTCCTTGTTCGAGGAGCTTCGCAAAACCTGGGCTATTGGGACAGAAATCCTGATAGTGGTTTTCGAAATCGAACGCGGCCAGGAGACCGCGGCACTGGCGACGATGCAGGCAGGTCATGCAGGTGCGCGACATGCCACCGCGCACGGCTTCCAACGTTTGGAAGCTGTCGGGATCAATGCCGACGGAACGCATTGCTGGAGTAAGCAGGTCTTCCGAGGCATAAGGGAGCCGCATGGCGTCGTCGAACTCGGTTCGCGTTAGACCCAGGTCGTTCAAAATTCCCGCACATTTGTCCGAGCCCTGCGCCCAAAATTCTCTTCTAGCCGCGTTGCTCCGCTCTCGGTCTACAAGAAAGGAAATTGCGAACCGCCAAGCTTCGACAGTTTTACTCGTGAGATTGCGTGCCATTCGAGTTCCCATTTTCCTTGATCACCTGGAATCGACTTCGGCGCACATCATAACGCCGACGACCCGGCGCAACTTTGCGCTAGCGCAAGGTGCTCTGGTGGCGCGTTTGTTACACTCTGTCTGCCATGCAACAGCGCTGCGGCCGCTCGGTGGCTCGTCTATTGCGTAGTTGTAGCGAAGCAGACAACCGCAGGGAATCGAGGTCCGCGTTTCGATGCGGCCCGAACTGGACGCACAGGCTCGCCTGATTGTCGCGAACGATTTGGCGGCCGAGTTTGATGGAATTCTTTTTTGAACGTAGCCAGCCCGGGTAGGGCAACGCGCTTTGAATGAACGAGAACAAACGACAGAAAACCCGTCTGGATACTCGATCCATGCCGGTATTTTGACATGCCCAGGTCGCTCAAGTGCTTGCTTCAGAGCGTTGCGGAACCCAGCCAGCTGAAAAAGCATCCAGGCGTTTGCAAATCGAAACGATCCAGGCTCGCAGTTCCGGTCCGAAGGGCTTGTCCAGCGCTGCACGATCCCAGGCAAGGAAATAGGCAGCGGGTAGCTGCACCCGTTCGTTGAAGGGTACGATCAGCCGACCGGATGCAATGTCCTCCGCGGCCATGGACAGCTGAGCAAGAACAAACCCCTTTCCATTGATTGCGGCGTCTATCGCGGCGCTCGACAGTGAAAAGGCCACTTCACCCGAAGTCCTTCGGCGCGAGGCACCGATCCTGTGCGCCCACTCCGCCCAGCTCGGCGGCGATTGATGGTCCCGTGCCCATTCTATGCCAAGCAGGGGAAAATCAAGAATATCCGAGGGCCTCTTCAAGGGGCGGTTGGCCAGCAATCCAGGCGCGCAGGCAGGGACCACCCAATCCGTGAACAGTTCAGCATAGTGATCGAACTCATGAACCTTCGTGCCGTACGAGATTCGAAAATCCACTTGATCGCTGCCAAAACGCGGCTCTTGCTCGGCGCCGATCAGACGCACCGTCGCGCCGGCGTGAGCCGTCTGCCAGTCCAGAAGCTGAGGCGCCAGCCATTTGCTGGCAAGCGATGGAAGGCAAGAGATGGTCAGCGCGCTCTCCGCACGCGCTCGTTCGACAATATGCTGCGCTTCGCGAAGCTTTTCGAAGCCTGAGGAAACGGCCGCATGGTAGGTTCGTCCCCAGGACGTTAGGGCTACGCTTCTGCCGCGGCGTTCGAGCAAACTCAGTCCGAGCGCATCTTCCGCCTTGCGGATCTGCTGGCTCACCGCACCAACCGAAACACCAAGCTCTACGGCGGCTGCCGTAACGCTGCCACATCGGCCGAACGCCTCGAAGGCCTCGATCGCACGGAGGGGCAACGCGTTCTTCACCTGGGGACAATCCTGGGGTCCGTTTGGTTTAGCATTTCTAAAATAGAACGCAGATGCAAGCCCTTTGTCGTGCCCGGCCCGAGAGCTATCAGTCTGGTGGTAGCAAGCTCGGGAGGACGCCATGTTTCTTCGAAATTGTTGGTATGTAGCGGCATGGGACGCGGAGGTCGGCGAGGGGCTCAAGCCTGTGCGCATCCTGGGCGAAGACATCGTCCTCTACCGCAAGACCGATGGTGTGGTGGCCGCGCTTGAAGATGCGTGCCCGCATCGCAAGCTGCCGCTGTCGATGGGCCGCATCAAGGGCGACACGGTGGAATGCGGTTATCACGGGCTGACGTTCGACAGTACGGGCACCTGCACCCGCGTGCCCGGGGCGGAAAAGATACCGCATGTGGCGTGCGTGCGTTCCTATCCTATTGCCGAGCGCTACGGCTTGCTGTGGGTCTGGATGGGTGAACAGCAGAAGGCCGATCCCGCCTTGATCTTCGAGGTCGACCACTGGGGCGATCCGGCATGGGGGGTCAATCGCGGCGAGTCCATGACGCTCGACTGCAACTATCTCTACATGACCGACAATCTGCTGGACCCGTCGCACGTCTCCTGGGTTCATCAGTCATCATTCGGCGGCGTTCAGGCGATGGAAGACGTGCCGCTAGAGACCACCGTGGGTTCGGACGGGGTGACTGTCTGGCGCTGGATGGTGGATGTTGAGCCGGCGCCGTTCTACGCGCCGTACCTCAAATTCTCAGGCCATTGCGACCGCAAGCAGCACTACGAAGTGCGCTACCCCAGCAACGCCATCATCAAGGCCATCTTCGTGCCCGCCCGTACCGGCGGCGAAGGCAAGCCATACCATGAAGACGTATTCCTCATGGACAGCTACAACTTCATGACGCCCGTCGATGACAATCAGACGAAATACTACTGGTTCCAGATGCGCAACTTCGCGCCCGACGACCAGGAGGTCTCGCGCCGGTTCGCCACATCCGTGCGCGGGGCGTTCGACGAAGACCGCGCTGTCTTGAATGCCGTGCACAAAGGCATGGCCAACAAGCGGACACCCAATCTCGATCTTAAGATCGATGTCGGACCGATGCGCTTCCGCCGCAATCTTTCAAAACTCATTGCCGCCGAGAGCCAGCAATTGGCCGCGGCCGAATGAGCTCACTGTCCGCCCGCGCAAGTGCTGGACGAAGCGGGTTTCGCGACCTGAAAGTCGTCGCGAAGGTGAGGGAGAGCGCGATCATCACATCGTTCCTCCTCGAGCCTGTGCAGGCGCAGGGCTGGCGCGCCTACCAACCGGGCCAGTTCCTGGTGTTCCGCATTCCCGTTTCGAAGCAAGCGGCGGCCGCAAAGGACTATGTGCTGCGAAACTACAGCGTCTCCGGCCCGCCGAGCGTCGTCGGCACTTACCGGATCAGCGTCAAGCGAGAGGCGCCGCCCAGTCCGGGGCTTCCCGCCGGGGTGAGTTCCAGCTTCCTGCACGACCAGGTGCAGGTGGGTGACGTCCTGTCGGCCGAGGGGCCGCGTGGCGATTTCGTTCTCGACACCGGCAGCAGCCGGCCCGTTGTCCTGCTCAGCGGTGGCGTCGGCCTCACACCGATGGTGTCGATGCTGCACGCGCTTGCATCGGCACCCGATCGCCGTGTCGTGTTCATCCACGCCTGCGAGAACGGGGACGTTCATGCGTTGCGCGACGAGGTGTCGGCCTTGGCGGCCACACGGCCCGGCGTCACGGTTCACTTCTGCTATCGCTCGCCGACGGAGCGCGACAGATCGGACCGGAAATTCCACAGCGAAGGCCTGGTTTCGCGCGAAATGCTCCAGCGTCTTTTGCCGCTCGATGACTACGACTTCTACCTCTGCGGTCCGCCGCCCTTCATGCAGGCGGTCTATGCGACCGTGCGGGGGCTTGGCGTACCGAAGGCGCGTGTCGCCTACGAGTTTTTCGGACCGGCCACGGTGCTCGATGTCGCTCCGCCTGCCATCAACGTCCCGCCAAAGGTGGAGATCGAACCCGACGGCAAAGCCGTTGCGGTCGAGTTCCGCAAATCGGGGATCAAGGCGGCATGGGACGGTGTCTCATCCTTGCTCGAATTCGCCGAGGAGCAAGGCCTGGAACCGGAATTCAGCTGCCGCGCCGGTGTCTGCGGCACGTGCAAGTCGCGACTGATCAGCGGTGAGGTCAGCTATTTCGAAGAGCCGCTCGATGAGCTTGAGCCAGGGGAAGTGCTGCTGTGCTGCTCCAAGCCGCGCGGGTCGGTCGTCCTGGATATCTGATGGATGGCATACGCCAAAAGAGCGTGTCGGGAAGGGAAGTCTGGATTGGAAAATTCGACCACGTCAAAATCAAAGCTTCTCTTCAATCCGTATATTGCCGCGTTGCCTCCCTACAATGCGGGCATGAACATTGCGATGGCGCGCGCGCTCAGCGGGCATCAGGATATCGCCCGGCTGGCCAGCAATGAAAATCCCGACGGCTGCTCTCCAAATGTCATGAAGGCGCTGGCATCGCCATCGTTCGAGCCATGGCGCTATGCCGATCCGGCCTGCACGGCGTTGCGTGCGGCACTTGGCGAGAAAGTGGCAATCGACCCGGGTTTGATCGTTGTCGGCAACGGGTCGGAGGAAATGATCGCGGCGATCTCCCGCGCCGTGCTCTCGCCCAGCGTCTCAGTTGTCACGACGGTGCCGAGCTTCGGTCTGCACGAAATCGAGCCCCTGGCGGTCGGCGCCAAGGTGGCCAAGATTCCCATGACCGCCGAAATGGGATTTGATCTTCCCGCACTCGAAACCGCGATTGCGGCGGAACCGAGGATCGTTTTCATCTCTTCGCCCTGGAATCCCGTGGGACCGGGGCTCGACCACGTCGCCTTGCGGCGCCTCATCGCAGCCGTTCGCCCGGGCACGCTTTTCGTCCTCGACGAGGCCTATTTCGAATTCTCCGATCCGGGCGCGCCCGACGGCATCGAAATCTTGCGAGACAGCGGCATCGACTATGTCGTCCTGCGGACATTTTCGAAAGCCTATGGCCTGGCCGGGCTGCGCGTCGGCTATGCCTTGTGCTCCAGTGTTGAACTCGCGGCGGTGATTGCCGCCGCGAAAACGCCGTTCAACGTCAACGGCGCGGCACAGATCGCGGCCATCGCCGCACTGGCCGACGAGGGCTGGATGAAAGCGTCGGCCAGCCGCGTGAGAGCCGAGCGGGAGCGTGTCGCGGCGGCACTTGCCGGGCTTGGCTTCCGGGTTGCGCCGTCGCAGACCAATTTCCTTTTCTTCGATTGCAAAGGCGACAGCACACGCCTGGCCACTTCGCTGCTCGGGCAGGGGATCATCGTCAAGGCATGGCGCGAAAGCGGGTATGAACACTATCTGCGCGTCACGATCGGCTCACCCGCCGACAATGATCGTCTCATCACAGCGCTTCAGGGGGTCGCAGGCCAATGAATGCCGCCGCTGTCGCAAGTCAGAATGAACGCATCGGCACCCCGGTGCCGATGCCGGTGACTGAAAGCCTTCGTGCCATCGTCGGCACTTCGAACGTGCGTATCGCCGATACTGCCGGGACGGTCGATCAGGACGCCGCCATCATTGTGTTGCCCGCCTCCACGGACGAGGTCGCCGCGGTCGTTCGTGTCTGCCGTCAGCACGAGATCCCGGTCGTGCCACTCGGTGGCGGGACGGGCCTTGTCGGGGGAAGCATTTCGCATATTGGCGAGATCGTCCTTTCGACGGCACGCATGAACCGGATCGAACGGCTCGATCCGGTCGAGCGAACTGCAGTCGTCGATGCCGGAGTCACCCTGGAAGAATTGCAAACGGCGGCAAGAGCCCATGGCCTGGAACCGGGCATCGATCTGGCCGCGCGGGGCTCCGCGACGATCGGCGGCATGGTGTCCACCAACGCCGGTGGGATGATGGCGTTTCGCAACGGCGTCATGCGCCATCGGGTCCTTGGTCTCGAGGCGGTGATGGCGGATGGTTCTGTCTATTGCGACCTCACACGGGTGGTGAAGAATTCCGCTGGTTATGACCTCAAGCATCTTTTCATCGGCGCCGAAGGAACGCTAGGCATCGTCACGCGTGTCGTCGTCAAGCTCGACCCCTTGCCCAAGGCGACCGCCATCGCACTTTTCGGGCTGCCCTCTGTCGAGGCCGCTCTCGAAACCATCCGTATGGCGTTTCAATCCAGCGTCGGGCATTTGCGTGCCGCCGAGGCGATGTGGAATTCCTACTTCAGGCTGGCGGCGTCGGCGCATGGCTGGGCCGAACCGGTCGTTGCGCTCGACCAGCCAATATTCCTTCTGCTGTCGCTTGGTGGTGCCGGCCAAGATGCCCTTCATGAGGATTTCGAACGGCTCTTTTGCGAAACCATCGAGCGTTTTCCTGAGGCGACAGGTATCATCGCCAGCTCGCGACGGCAGGAAGACGATCTATGGCGGCTGCGTGAAGACAGCAGCGTCCTCTACCGCGCCCACCCGAACGCACCATCGTTCGACGTGTCCGTGCCCTTGTCGGAAATTCCAGCCTATCTCGATCGGGTCCTCACTGGCCTTGCCGCGATCGAACCCGATCTGGTCCCGTATGTTTTCGGGCATCTCGCCGATGGCAATTTGCACATCATCTTGAACCGTCGGGGACCGCTTCCCCAGCACATGGCAGAAGCGGTCGAGCGCGTTCTCTATGACGGCCTGCGGCAGCTTGGCGGCTCCTTTTCCGCCGAGCACGGTGTCGGGTCCAAGCGCATCCACTCGCTCCTGGCAACGGCCGACCAGACCAAGCTCGCCACGATGGAACGGATCAAGAAGGCGCTGGACGATCAGTCACTGATGAACCCCGACAAGGTGCTGCCTGGTCGGGGCTGGTTCGTCCGTTCTCCCGGGCCGCCTGCATCCAATGAGCGCCGATCGCAACGTCAAGACGAGAACGCCAATGAATAGCCCCATCGCGCAATTGCATGGAACGGACAAATTGGCCGGCGCTGTTGACCGGGTGGAAGACACCACGGCGCGGCACGATCATTCGACCCAGCCATACGCCGCCAGCTTCTCGGTGATGCGCGAAAGATTCCGCAGGGCGGCGCAGCGCGCCGGCGCGGAATTGTCCGAATATCTGCATCCGCTGCATGGGCCGGACGGTGAGGTTCTTGCAACCGATGTTGCATTGTTGGGCCGGCGCGACGCCTCGAAACTGATCGTGCTCATTTCCGGTACCCATGGCGTGGAGGGCGCGTTCGGCTCTGCCTGCCAGACGGCCTGGCTCAGCCAGAAAAGCCCATGGAAGCTGGACGCGAAAACGGCCGTCCTGGCAATCCACCTGATCAACCCCTGGGGAACGGCGTGGTCGCGACGCGTCAACGAGGACAATGTCGATCTCAACCGCAATTTCATCGACTGGTCCGCAGGCACACCAGAGAACAACGCCTATGCCGGACTCCATAGCATACTGACGTGCAGGGAATGGGAGGGACCGGACCGCGTCGCTGCCGACGAGAAGCTGCTCGCAACCAGAAAACGACTCGGGCAGGCCGGGTTGGCGGCCATCGTCGAGGCCGGTCAGTATGAATTTCCGGACGGACTGTTTTATGGCGGCGCCCGCCCCGTCTGGTCGAACCGGACGCTGACCGACATCCTGTCGACTTTTGCCGCCGCCGCGCGCCATGCCATCGTCTTCGACCTACACACGGGTGCGGGACCCTATGCCTATCCGGCCTTGCTTTCGGTCGCCAGTTCCGAGCATCCCGGCATGGCCTGGGGAAAGTCCGTTTTCGGACCGGCGCTTGCCACGGTCATCACCGGATCCAATGCGACGACCAGCACGGGCATCGCCGCGACCGCGACCGGCTATGTCTCAGAAGCCGTCGTGAGAGCCATGCCGGACGCACGGGTGCTGCCGCTCGTGGTGGAATGTGGCACGCTGGACGGAGCCGCCGTCATGGATGCCGTCCAGGCCGACAACTGGCTGCATCTTTTCGGCAGGATCGATTCCGCCATCGGCAAACGGATCAAGGCAACGCTGCGCGGTGCTTTCATCCCCGACGATGCGGATTGGCAGCGAACCTGCTTGTCCACCAGCCTGCGATACTTCGATCGCGCGCTCTCGGAATTGCGGACAGTCGAAGTCGTGACAAGCGAGCCTGACCTGAACGCACCGACAGTGCCGCCGGCCCGCATCGCCTCGGTGGATCACACTCCCGCGGCCACGGCGAGGGTCGCGACACCGGCCGTGCAGATCGAGGACCTGCACAAGAGCTTCGGCTCCCTTCTGGTGTTGAAAGGCGTCAACCTCACCGCCCATGCCGGCGAGGTGATTTCGATGATCGGCTCGTCCGGATCGGGCAAGAGCACCTTCCTGCGCTGTATCAACCTGCTGGAACAGCCGGACGGCGGCAAGGTCGCCATCGACGGCGAACTCATCAAGATGAAGCAGACGTCAAACGGCCGTGCCGGGCCTGCCGACATGGCCCAAGTCGAGCGCATTCGCGCCCGCGTCGGCATGGTGTTTCAAAGCTTCAATCTGTGGCCGCACATGACGGTGCTGGAAAACATCATCGAGGCCCCCCGGCATGTCTTGAAGGAGCCGCGCGAGAAGGCTGTCGACCACGCTCACGCCCTGCTGAAAAAGGTCGGGCTTTCCGACAAGCACGCGCATTATCCCGGCCAGTTGTCGGGAGGTCAGCAGCAGCGTGCCGCGATCGCCCGCACACTGGCGATGCGCCCAAAAGTCATCCTCTTCGACGAACCGACATCGGCGCTCGATCCCGAACTGGTCGGCGAGGTGCTGCGGGTGATCCGGCAGTTGGCCGAGGAAGGAAACACGATGATCCTCGTGACGCACGAGATGCAGTTCGCGCGCGAGGTCTCCCACAAGATTCTATTTCTCCACCAGGGAAAGGTGGAGGAGGAGGGGGCGCCGGCGGAGCTGTTCGGCAGCCCGCGTTCGGAGCGTCTGCGCCAGTTTCTGGCCCGGACGTTGTGAGCGAAAGGCGCACCCTCGAAGGCTCCGGTCCGTGCCGGGGCAAATCTGCCAAGAATGAACATCAACAAGGGGAACTGACCATGAAATTGAAAGTCTTGTCATTGCTCGCATGTCTTGCGGCAAGCACAGGAAGCGCGTTTGCCGCGGAAGGTGAACTGTCCATCGGCACGGAGGGCGCTTATCCTCCGTGGAGCATGTCCGACGCCAATGGCAACGTCACCGGTTTTGACGCGGATGTCGGTGCGTTGCTCTGCACCAAGCTCGAACTGAAGTGCCATTTCGTCGTGCAGGCTTTCGACGGCCTCATCCCGGCGCTGAAAGCCAAGCGCTTCGATGTCATCATCTCGGGCATGTCGATCACCGCTGACCGCAAGAAAGAAATCAATTTCAGCGTCGGCTACGCCGAACTCGCCAACATGTTCGTCGCCCCGAAGGGCTCGGATCTTGCCGGCGTTACCGACGTCGACACTTTGCTGAAATCCCTCGCCGGCAAGAAGGTCGGTGTGCAGGCCGGCACGACCCATGCGCATTTCCTCGAGAAGCGTGCGCCCGACGCCGATCTGAAGACCTACGACACACTTGACCAGATGCAGATCGACCTTGCGAGCGGCCGGATCGACGCGGCCTTTGCCGATCAATCCGCCCTGCAGGACTTCCTGGACAAGCCCGACGGCAAGAACTTCCAGCTGGTCGGCGTGCAGATCAAGAGCACCTTCGACCCGACGCTTGGCGAAGGCATCGGCGTCGGCATCGCGCAGGAAAACACCGAACTCAAGGCCAAGATCGACAAGGCACTTTGCGCACTGACCGCCGATGGATCGGTCGGCAAGGCCAGCCAGAAATGGTTCAAGACGGACATTTCCAGACCTTGCAACTGACGCGCTTCAACGCGCGGCGTCGCATGCGCCGGACCGGCGCATGCGACTGCCTCGTTCACACTTGGGAATAGAGCAACACAGATGGAATTCGGTCTCTGGCAGGTTTGGGAAGCGGGTTGGGTGACCGCCATTCTGCGCGGCGCTGCCGTGACGATCGCGGTCGGCTTGTCCAGCATGGTCGCCGGGCTGCTGATTGGCGTTGTCTGTGGGCTGATCAAATGGGCCAGGATATATCCGCTCTCACTCCTGGTGGACGGATATACGTCCGTGGTGCGCGGCGTTCCCGAACTGCTCGTTATCTACCTTCTGTTTTTCAGTTCGGTTCAATTTGTCACGAAGGTCATCACTGCTTTCGGCTACGCCGGGCTGGCGGAGAGCGGTTATGCGTTCGTCATCGCGATCATCGCCATCGGTGCGATCTCGGGCGCCTACTCGACCGAGGTGATCCGGGGGGCACTGGCATCCATCCCTAGCGGACACATTGAGGCCGCGCGCGCCCTTGGCCTGCCCGGAGGCCGTATCTTCCGCCGCATCATAGCCCCGCAGATGCTACGCATTGCTGTTCCAGGCATAAACAATGTCTGGCAGACCACGATCAAGGACACGGCCCTGGTTTCCGTGGTCGGGCTTCAGGAACTGATGCGCATTTCCTACATCGGCGCGAACTCCACACGCCATCCGTTTATCTTCTATCTGATCGCGGCCGTCGTCTATCTGGTCATCACGCTTGTCAGCCAGGCCGGCTTCGATGGGATCGAGCGCCTGCTTCGGCTGCGGGCGAGGAGGTAGGACCATGGAACTCATCCAGCTTGCGGTTCCGGTTCTCCTCAAGGGGCTATGGGTGACAGCCGCGCTGACGCTGGTCTCGGTGCTCATTGGCTTCAATCTCGGCCTGGGACTGGCACTGATGCGGCTGTCGTCGAATGCCTTCTCGGCCGGCTTTGCCAAATATTACAGCAATGTCTTTCGCGGCACGCCGCTGCTGGTCCAGATATTCATTTTCTACTATGGGCTCGGCGAGGTCAGCCTGGTCAGGAACAACCCCGTTCTGTGGTGGGTGATCAGCGACGGCTCGCGATGCGCCGTGCTGGCATTGGCGCTCAACACCGCGGCCTATACGTCCGAGATCCTGCGCGGGGGGCTGATGTCGGTGCCAGCCGGCTTGGTCGAAGCAGCTCAGGCTTGCGGCATGTCGCGGGTTCTGCGCTTTCGCCGCATCGAGTTCCCGCTCGCGATACGCCAGGCCCTGCCGGCCTATGGCAATGAGCTCATTCTTGTGGTCAAGGGGACAAGCTTGGCCTCTACGATCACCGTGCTGGAAATCACCGGCTACGCCAAGCGGCTCATGAGCCAGACCTTCGCGATCTTCGAAATTTTCGCAATTGCCGGCATATTATACCTGGTCATCAATCTGCTGTTGATCACGATCACCCGCTCCATCGAGCGTTGGCTTATGCGGCATGAGTCGCAATCGCGCCATGAATTGAACGCGCCGCGATCAGAGGAAGCCGCAGCGGTTTCGCGAGGACCCTCCTGAAATTTGGCGAGCATGGCGGACCGCGCGTCATCTTCTAGGTTTTGCCGAGGACAGGCTTTGTGTTAGCGGTTTTCGCAATCGCTCGTCCCGCTTCTCGCATCTGAGGCATCTGTGTCATTGATCAGTTCCCTGGCGATGGCGAGTAAATGCGGGTGAGTGCGCCATGATGCTGTCAACCGCCCACGCCATCACGGATCGCTGAGAAGTAGCGGTCGGTGCCGACCTGCCCGCCCTTCAACGCCACCTCTAGCCCCTCGATCACCTTGATGCGCGAATGGGCAACGCAGAGCGGCGAGCCGGGTGACGCCGGCAACGGCATCCTGACCGTCAGCGCGTCGACGCCCATCTGTCCCAGCGCGTGGCTGGATGTGTCGCCGCCGGCGATGATGACGCGCTTCAGGTCCTGCTCTTCGGTCAGTTGCCGCAGCAGCGTGCCGAGGCCGCGGCCGAGCTTGTGGCGGGCGCCTTGCTCACGGTCGATCTCGGCGCCGCGATCAGCGGCAGGTCCGAGTGCCGTGTAGAGGATGACGCTGCGCCCGGCTTCCAGGCTGGAGCGGCCGCGCGCGGCCGCGCGCGCGATCGCCAGTTCGGAAACCTCCGAGACCAGTTCGATCGGATCAACTTCGATCCCATCGAATCCGTCGGTCAGCGCATGGCGGATCTGCCGTTCCGTGGTCGGCGAGCAGCTGCCCGAAACCACCGCGACGCGGCCGGCAGAGCCCGGTGGCGAAAAGCGGGACTCGGCGCGAACGGCGGCAGTCTCCGCCCATTCGGCGAGTAGCGCGTACTCGACGCCGGACGAGCCGACGACGAAGGAGCCGCCGGGCTTGCGGCTGCGCCATATCTCCTTGCCGGCAAGCCCCTGGCTTTCCGGACTGTCGACATCGATGAGGACGATCGCGGCGCCATCCTCAGCGAGGCGATCAAAGGCGGCCGACCGGTTGGCCGAACGCAGCGTCGCCAGGTCGAGCAATCCCGAGGGCAGAGCGGTCTGCCGCGACAGATGGATCAGAAGGTCAGCCTCGTCCATTGGCGTCGCCGGATGGCGGCTCATCACCGGATGGCGGTCGATGCGGTAATATCGATCGCGATAGGCCGCGAACAGGTGGCCGAAGGCGGTGTAGCGCTTGAGCTGCGGTGCGCCGACCAGCAGCGGCACGCTGCCCTGTGCGAACACCGCGCGGCCGATCTCGATCGCCCGGCCGATGTTGCCGATCGTCGGGCTGGAATCGAAGGTCGAGCAGACCTTGTAGTGGCAGATGGCGGCGTTCAGCGTATTCAGCCATGCGAAGGCCTCCTTGAGATGCGTGTCCATCCACAGCGGCGTCTCGCTGCGGCTGGTGCCGGCCAGGCCGACTGCACGGCAATGCGAGAACTGCGCCAGCTGCGCTTCGTCCGGCTGGCGCATGAACAGCACCGTCGGAACGCCACCGAGCTCCAGCGCCTCCATCACATCGGTCGATCCGGTGAGGTCGTCGCCATAATAGCTGAGCAGAAGGTCCTGCATGGCTCAGGCCGCCTTGCCGTCGCCGAACTTTTCGATCGAGCGGGCCAGTTCCGCATGGCTCCTGGCGAAGTCCGCCAGCGGAATGCCATCGACCGCCGCTTGCCAGGCCTGCTGCACGGCACGCACGCCGGCGCCCGGCCCGTCCGGATGGCTGACGATGCCGCCGCCGCACAGATAGAGCAGGTCGACCGTGCGGCCGGTGCGCTCATAGGTCTCCGGCGCCTGGCCGCCCCATTGGCCCGACCCCGCCACCGGCAGGGCGCAATCGTCGGGCGAAAACAGCGGCGTCGTCACCGCCTCGAAGGAACGGACGAAGGAGTCATCCGGCTCCCAGTACTTTGATGCAATGCCGTTGATCTGGAACTGGTCGACACCGAGCAATCGCCAGAACTGCTGCCAGACCTTGAAATCCATGCCGAGGCCGGGATGGCGGGTGAGGATGTCCCAGCCATTGCGGTGGGCGTGCAGGACAAGGCTGGAGCGCTTTCTCAAGTAAGCCATGCCGCCGAAGCCGATGGAGTTGATGTTGACCACGGCGCAATTGCCGCCGGCCGCAAGCACCAGATCGTGGTTACGCATCATCTCGTCGGGATCGGCATGCGAGATGCCGAAGGCATACATCACCTTCTTGCCGGTCTTCTGCTCGTGGTCGAGGATCAGCGGCATGATCGCCTTCACCCGCTCCGAGAGCGGCGAGTAGGCCGGGCTCATCAGCTTCTCATCGTCCTTGATGAAATCGACGCCGGCCTCGATCAGCTCGCCCACCATCGCCGCCGTCTCGGGCGGCCGCAAGCCCAGCGCCGGCTTGACGATGGTGCCGATGATGGGTCGGCCCTCGACGCCGGTCAGCCGGCGGCTGCCTGCGACGCCGAACTGCGGGCCTGGATGGGCGCCCTTGAATTCTTGCGGCAGCTTCATGTCGACGACGCGGATGCCGGACAGGCCCTTGATCGAGTAGGTGCCGCCGATGGCGATGGTCATCAGCGCCGAAAGGTCGGTGCCGATCGCATCGAACGGGAATGCGATGTCGACATCGGCGCGCTTGAAAGGGCCGCTGCCGGCCTCGGGAATGGACGGCAGCTGCGCATCGGGCAGATGCCGGATCGCCAGCACCCGCGCCGCGACGCGGGCCTTCAGCTCCTCGGTCTCGCCGGGCAGGGCGACAAAGGTACCGGTCGACTGGTCGCTGGCGATCTTGGCCGCCAGCGCTTCGATGCTGTCAGGCGTTTCGATGCGATAGGTGAGGATGATCATGGCCGGTCGAAAGCGTCCGAAAAAAGTTTTGTTGCGCTCCAAATCTGGTATAATGAGTACATAAGTATTGCAAGCAAATATCCCGATTTCGCGTTACGCGGCGGGCAAGGCGCAGGCATTCCGGGAATCGCGCCAGGGATGCTAAACAGGAACCGGGCCAGGGAGTGATTCGTCACGATGAACCGTTCGGAGCCGATCGTCCGGCGCAAGCTTTCCGATGAAGTCTTTGCAAGGCTGAAGCGGCTGATCACCAGCGGCGAGCTGCAGCCGGGCGACGACATGCCGTCGGAACGCGAATTGATGGAGCGCTTCGAGGTTGGCCGGCCGGCCATCCGCGAGGCGATGCAGGCGCTGAGCAATATGGGCCTTGTCGCCATCTCGCATGGCGAGCGGGCCAAGGTGCTGCAACTCACCGCCAAGTCGATCATCAAGCAGGTCGATGGCGCGGCCAAGATCATCCTGTCATCGTCGAAGGACACGCTCGAGCACCTCAAGACCGCGCGTATCTTCTTCGAACGCGGCATGGTCAGGGAAGCCGCCGAGAAGGCCACCGTCGAGGATGTGCAGCGGCTCAAGGCAACCGTCGCCGAGCAGCGCGCCGCGCGCGGCGATTCCGAAGCCTTCATTTCCGCCGACATGAAATTCCACACCCAGATCGCGATGATATCGGGCAACCCGATCTATGTCGCCGTCAGCGAGGCGATGCTCGGCTGGCTGAAGGAATATCACACCGAGATGCTGATCTGGACCGGTAAGGAAAAGTACACGCTGACCGAGCACGAAGAGATCGTCGACCGCATCGAGCAGCGGGACGCCGAAGGCGCCGAAAAGGCGATGATCAAGCATCTCGAACGCTCACGCGCGCTCTATGTGATGAACTCCGAGAAGTAGGCCTAGCCGATCCGGGCAATGGCATAGGGCGACATGACGAGATGGCCGTGGCCAAGCGCGGAAGCGTCGACCGGGACATCGTCCGCCGTCAGGTTCGCCAGCCACACGATGGTCTCGCCGGAGGCGGAGCGGCCGGCCAGTGCCGCAATCCGCGTCTCGTCGCTTGTCTTGGCGGACACATGGGCGAGGCCAGCCAGTTCACAAAGCCCCTTGATGGACTCGAAGATCGGCCGCGGTGACCCCTCAGTGGCGGGTTCACCGGATGCCGCCAGCACGCCGAACGGCCCGGTGAAGCCGGACAGCGTCAGCATCTCCAGCCCGGCCGGCGCGACGCGCGCGGCATAGCCGATGGTCCAGGCGGCGGCGAACAGGCCGTTGTGGCGCGGATCGCGATCCGCCATGGCGATGCGCTGTCCCCGCGGATTGTCCTTGGTGGCGCCGCCATAGGGGTTCTGCCGCATGGCAATGGTCGAAGGCCCGATCCGGTAAGGCTTGTCGCCGAAGATCGCCTGCGCCGAACGGGTGATGAACGGCAACGCCTCCAGCGACTGCATGACGCTGAGATCGTCGGCGGCATGCACGATCGGGCAGGTGCAATGAGTGACGAAATCGAGCAGCCCGGCCGGGACGCGCTTGCGGTTGAGCTCGGTGAAATAGCTGAACATGCCGCCGCCGAGACGGATGTCGGGAAAGGCGCGGCGCGCCGCGGCATAGACATCCTCCAGCGGCGGGCAGGGCGGCCAGGCGCTGCCCGGCGGCGTCGACTGGCGGTCGACCGAAGGCGACACCGCAATGGCATCGAGCCGCAGACCTGCCCGGCGCACGAGACCTGCGACGTCGGAGAGTTCGGCGTCGAGATCACCGCTGCAGGCGACCACACATTCGAGCGTTGTCCGGGCAGGATAGGCACCGGCGAGCCGGGCGAAAGCGCGCAAAGCGTCGAGCCCGTGACCGCGCGTCGGATCGTAGTGAAACAATAGCTGTTGTGGACCGAGCGCCGACAAGGTGGCGAGGTTCGCCAGCGCTGTCTCGACATCGCCGGGATAGATGATCACGCCGACATCCGGCAGCGACGGACCGGGCTCGCCAAGCGTCACACGGGCCGCACCGAACGCCTCGGCTGCAGCCGGTGTCTTGCCGTTGCCGGCAATGCGCAGGCTGATCGTCTGGCGGTTGGTTTCGCCGGCCGGCAACACATACGGCCAAGGCAGCGCCAGCGGCCGCACATAGGTCTTGTAGGAGGCATCGGACCAGTTGCGCTGGTCCTCCATTTCGAAAATATCGCCTTCCATGCGGCATTCGGCGGTGACGCCGGGCCGCATCGCATGCGTGATGGCGCGCAAATCCTTGAACGGCTGCCAGGGGTCGATCAGGTCTGGCAGTTTCGTCGCCACCACGCTGCCGTCGGTGTGCTCGACCGTCACCGGGCTGCCGGCGAGGCCGGCGATCGGATGCAGGATGCAGAAGCCGCAGCGGTTGGTCTCGAAATCACTTTCGGGCAGCGCACTGACGTCGAACACCAGCCTGCCGTCCGCCGACCCCTTGATGGTGGCGTGGAAGGCGAGCCGGCTTCCGTTCGGCCCGGCGCAGCTTGCCGTGTAGCTGACGGAGAAAGCATCGGCGTCCTGGTCGATGGTCAGGTCCGTCAACGCGGGTTCGTAGGTGCCCCAGTCGCGGTCGCGCACGATATAGGCGATGGCGCGCAGCACCTCCGTGCCGCCATGGCGGATGGTGCGCAGATTGCCGTTGACGAAATCGGCGCTGAGCGCACCGGCGGTCAGCCGGATCGGTTCGGGCTCCGCCGCGCTTGTGCCGTAGAGGAGGAAGCGATCCCAGGTCATTTCAGCAGGTCGTCGATCCGCACCGGTTGCCGGCTTGCGGCGCCGGCATAGGCCGCCTCGACCAGTGCGAATGTCTTGAGGTTGTCGGCGCCCGAGGTTGCCGGCTCCTTGCCGGCTGCAAGGCTCTCGACCCAGTGCCGCTGAATCGCCAGTACGCTCTCCTGGATGTTGTGCCATGGCCGCGAGGCCCAGGGCAGCAGCGGCGGCGAGATATCGCTGACCGTCGTGCCGCTCTCGCCGGTGACGGTGAGCTGGTAGCCCTGCGCCAGGCGCAGCGTGCCGTCGCTGCCGTCGATCTCGATCAGCGTCTCGGGAAACGGTTCCACCGCAAGCCTGGTCGCATAGCTGCAGTCGACCACCGAAGTGGCGCCGCTCTTGTGATCTATCAGCATGGTGGCGACATCCTCGCCGGCGATGGCGGGATTGACGCGCGCGGTGCGGGCGGTGAGGCTCGACACGTCGCCGAGCAGGAAACGCGCAATGTCGAGGATATGGATGCCGAGATCCTCGATGATGAAACGCTTGCCCGTTGCCAGATAGGGCTGGCCGGAAAACACGTCATAGGCGGAGCGGAAGGAGATCCGCCCGAAGAAGGGCGTGCCGATCTCGCCGCTGTCGAGCACGGCGCGCACCGCCTGGATCGGCGACTGCCAGCGGAAATTCTCATGCACCATCAGCGGCACGCCGGCCTTGGCGCAGGCCGCGACCATCGCCTTGGCGTCGGCGAGCGTCGGCGCGAAGGGTTTCTGGCAGATCACCGGGACGCGGTGGGCGGCGGCCATCTCGACCAGCGGCCGATGGCTGGCCACGGTGGTGGCGATGTCCACGAAGTCGAGCGTCTCGGCGGCGAACAGCGCCGCTGCGTCGGTGTAGCGCCGCGCCACGCCGAACTGGTCGCCGACGATCCTGAGCCGTTCTGGGTCGCGGTCGCAGATGGCGACGATGGAGGCGCCGTCGATGTCGCGCCAGGCATGCATCTGGTTGACGGCGAAGAAGCCGCAGCCGATCAGCGCTCCACTCAAGCTCGTCATGATCAACCCGCCTTTGCCATCTGCATAAGGGTAACACGCTGCTGAAGCCGGCGCTGCGCCTGGTCGACGACGACGGCGACGATGATGACGAGGCCCTTGATCACCATTTGCCAGAAGGAACTCACGCCCATCATCACCAGCCCGTCCGACAGGATGCCGATGACGAAGGCGCCGACAATGGTGCCGCCGATCGTGCCGCGGCCGCCCGACATCGAGGTGCCGCCAAGCACCGCCGCGGCGATGGCGTTCAGTTCGAAGCTTTCGCCTGTCGCCGGATGCGAGGCCATCAGCTCGGACGAGATGATGAGGCCGACGATCGCCGCGCAGAAGCCGGAGAACATGTAGACGAACATCTTGACCATGTTGACGCGCACGCCGGAAATGCGTGCCGCGCGCTCATTGCCGCCGACGGCGAAGATGTGGCGGCCAAGCGGCGTGTACCGGGCGAGATAGGCAGCCCCCAGCGCCACCACGATCAGGATCCAGATCGACACCGGCAGGCCGACAAGCCTGCCGGCGCCAAGGAAGCCGAAACCGGTGGTGCCGAGTTCCGGCTTGCCGACGAGGTTGGGGAAGGTGCGGCCGTCGGACGACAGCAGCGCCAGGCCGCGCGCCACATAGAGCACGCCGAGCGTGGCGATGAAGGGCGCCACGTTGAGCCTGGTGATCAGCAATCCGTTGACGGCGCCGATCGCGATGCCGACCGCCAGCGTGATCAATGCGATTTCGACCACGTTGAAATAGATGGTGTAGCCGAATTGCAGGTCGATGCCGTTGAGCACGAGATAGCCGGCCACCATGCCGCAAAGGCCGACGATCGAGCCGACCGAAAGGTCGATGCCGCCGGTGATAATGACGAAGGTCATGCCCATGGCGAGGAAGGCGTTGAGCGCCACATGCTTGGCCATCAGGATGAGGTTGGCGGCCGACAGGAAGTTCGGCGCGGCGATGGAAAAGAACACCAGCACGGCAATCAGCGCGATGAAGGTCCTGAGCTTCATCAGCGTCAGCAGCGCCGAGCCGCTGGAGGCCGATGCGGGAGCCGCCCTGGCGGGAATATCAGTCATCAGCGTTGCTCTCCAAATTCTGGGGCAAGATGTGCGGGGCGGGTCCATGGCCGAGCGCAGATGCGGCGACGATCGCGGCCTCGCTCGCCGCGGCGCGGTCGAACATGCCGGTCAGCCTGCCATTGCTCATCACCGCGATGCGGTCGGACAGCGCCATCACCTCGTCGAGGTCGGAGGTTGCGAAGAGGATGCCCAGCCCATCGCGCGACAGCTTGCGCATGGTGCGGAAGACATCGGCCTTGGCGCCGACATCGATGCCGCGGCTCGGCTCGTCCATCAGAAGCACTTTTGGTCCGGTGAGCAGCGCCTTGCCGATCACCACCTTCTGCTGGTTGCCGCCGGACAGCGACGAGACTTCCTGCGCCGGATCGGCGACCTTGATCGCCAGCTCCCGCACCATCTGCGCGACAGCCTGCCGCTCGGCACCGCCACGGATATGGAACAGGCTGACGAAACGCGACAGGCTGGCCAGCGTCAGATTGCTGGCGACCGAGAGGATCGACACCAGGCCCTCGCGTTGGCGGTCTTCCGGGATCAGCGCCAGGCCACGCCGGATGCGTCGCGTCGTGTCGCGTTCCCTGACCTGTTTTCCGTCGATGAAGATCTTGCCGCTGGCATGGCTGTGGCGGCCCATGATGCAGTCGAACAGTTCGCTGCGCCCGGCACCCATCAGGCCGTAGATGCCCAAAATCTCGCCGGCGCGCAGCGACAGCGAGACGTGGTCGACCGCCAGTCCGCCGGTGACGCGCGGCAGGCAGATGTCTTCGGCGCGGAAGATCTCTTCGCCCGGCACATGGCCGTCGGCCTTGGCGAAATCCTTGGCGTCCGAGCCGATCATCTGCCGCACGATCCACTGCGTGTCGACTTGTCTCACTTCCTCTTGGCCGGTGATGCGGCCGTCGCGCAGCACGGTGATGTAGTCGCCGATGCGGATCAGCTCCTCCAGCCGGTGCGAGATGTAGACGATCGCCACGCCGCGCGCCTTGAGGTCGGCGATCACCTTGAACAGGATCTCGACTTCCGCCGCACTCAGCGCCGAGGTCGGCTCGTCCATGATGAGGATGCGCGCGTCGAGCGAGACGGCCTTGGCGATCTCGACCAGCTGCTGCTGGCCGATGCGCAGATCCTCGACCAGCATGTCCGGCCGGATGCCGGCTTCGAGCCGATCGAGGAATTCGCCGGCCCGCCGTTCCTGCGCCTTACGGTCGATCTTGCGAAACCGGTTGGTGATCTCGCGCGTGGCAAAAATGTTCTCGGCGACTGTCATGTTGCCGAACAGGTTCAGTTCCTGGAACACCATGCCGATGCCGCGGTTCACCGCGTCACCGGAGGAGGAGAAGGAGACCTCGTTGCCGTCGAGCAGGATGCGCCCGGCCGTCGGCTGCTCGACGCCGGCGATGATCTTCATCAGCGTCGATTTGCCGGCGCCGTTCTCGCCGACGAGCACATTGACCGCGCCCTTGCGCACCGCGAAATTGGCCTGCTTGACCGCGACGGTGCCGGCATAGACTTTCGAGACGTCTTCCAGCTTCAGGATGATTTCGTGACTGGGCGCCGTGGTCATGGCTTCGGCCCGATCTCGGCCTCCGCCGGGGTCACCAATGGCAGGTCCTGGCCGCCTTCGATCGTGTAGGCGCCGAGCACCTTGGCTGTGCGGCCCTCCAGCGCTTCGCGCGGCAGCTTGGACAGCACGGTCTTGTCGGCATAGGCATTGAAGGCTTTGCCGAACTGGGCGAAGTCGATCTGGTTGGTAAAGTCGTTGAACTGGACGAAGTCGAGGCTGTCTCGAAGTGCGGTTCCGCGCACCGCCGGCCCGATCTGGACGCGCGCATCCGCCTTGCCGTCGCCGTCGACGTCGATATCGATGGTGCCCGCGCGCGACTGTGTGTTGGCGGCGACGATCTTGCCCTCGACGCGGACCGCGAAAGTCCACGGCGAATTCGCCTGCTTCTTGGGGTTGCCGTATTTGGCGCCGGCCGCTGCCTGGTCGGTCTTCGCCAGCGCATGGACCTCGGCAAACGGCCCGGCCTTCTGCTGCAGATAGGGGATGACTTTCGAGGCCCAGATATCCTCGACCATCTTGTCCGGGTTGAAGCCGGACGCGTTGCCTGCGCCATCTTGGGCCGATGGCGTCGGCAGGATCTTGCAGGCGCCGAGGCCGAGGCCGGCGGCCAGCGCAAGGATCGGCCCAATCGCTTTGATCGGCCAAGTCGCCCTAATCCGCCAGGTCGGGTTGTTCAGCATGAAGGTCAAAGCATCCCGGTGAAAAAGGAGGCGAGGGACGAACCCTGGGTTCGTCCCTCGCTGTTTGCGTCGCGCCGGTTCAGTTCTTCAGCGCGAAGGTTTCCAGCTTGGCTGCATTGTCGCCATTGACGAGCACGCAATCCATCAGCTGCTTTTCCTTCTCGGGCGACTTCTTGTTCTTGATGAAGTCGTTGGCCTGCTCGACTGCCATCTGTGCCTGGGCGTAGGCCGGCTGCAGCACCGTCGCCTTGATGCCGCCTGATGTGATGGAGTCGCGCACATCGTTGGAGCCGTCGAAGCCGACGACGATGACATCCTTGCGATTCGCCGCGGCGAGCGCCGCATAGGCACCCATCGCCATCGTGTCGTTGCCGGAGATCACGCCCTTGATGTCGGGATTGGCCTGCAGGATCGATTCCATCTTGGAGTAAGCCTCGGTCTGGCTCCAGTTGGCCGATTGCTGCGCCACCATCTTCAGGTCCGGATAGTCATTGATGACGTCGTGATAGCCCTTGGAGCGGATACCGGCATTGGTGTCGGATTCCTTGCCGACCAGTTCGACGAAGTTACCCTTCTCGCCCATCAGCTTGACGAACTCCTGCGCGCCGAGCTGGGCGCCCTGATAGTTGTTGGAGACGATCTGCGCCACGGCGACGCCGGTGGCGTTGATCTCGCGGTCGATCAGGAAGGAAGGGATACCGGCATCCTTGGCCTTCTGCACCGCCGCGACAGTGGCGTCGGCGCCGGCATTGTCGAGGATGATTGCCTTGGCGCCACGGCCGATCGCGGTGTCGATTAGTTCGGACTGCTTGTTGGCGTCGTCGTCATGCACCAGCACCAGCGCCTCATAGCCGAGTTCCTTGGCCTTTGCCTCGGCGCCGACAGCCTCCGCCTTGAAGAACGGATTGTCGTGCGAGGGGGTGATGATGGCGATCAGGTCGGCCGCGAAGGCCGGCGCCGCCGTGCCGAGTGCCAGTACGCTGGCGAAGGCCGCAAGCGTCATTCTGCGAGTGAGTTTCATGAAGTCCTCCCGTTAAAAAGCTCGTGCCTTGATCGCGCAAGGCTGATGCATTGAATTGGTCAGGCTGCGGATCGCGCCGGATTCAAAAGCCGCGTGCCGGCTTATCCTGAACGGATCGTCGCTCCCCAGCCGTCCTCCACTCGTCCAGGTTTCCCAGCAGACCTGATGGATCCGAGTTCCCGAACAGCTTAGCCAACTGGTATAATGAGTCAACCACTATTTCAGATGATCTGTATGTGAGTGGTTGATGCTTTTCCCTTCTCCCCTTGTGGGAGAAGGTGGCCGAGCGAAGCTCGGTCGGATGAGGGGTGCTCCAGGGAACACCAACGTCTCACTCCGCTGGAACACCCCTCAACCGTCTCGGCGCTGCGCGCCGATCCACCTTCTCCCAGGGGGAAGGGAGAACCGAGCCCGCCCTCTCATGTAATCCGCTGAATGCTGGCGGCGATTTCTTCTGGTTCGAAGACACGCTTCCAGTCGTCGCGCATCAGCACCGGTTTGCCGAATTCGATGGCCTTGTTGCAGGCATCGGAGAACACGCCCTTGGTCTCGCCGAAGATGACGGCGCCGAGCACATTCATGTGGCCGAGCAGGAAATCGAGCGCGGCCTGCCGGTCGACGCCGCGCGCCACGACCTCGTCGAGGGCTTCCTTCATGACGACGAGCAGCGAGGCGCACACCGTCTCCGAAAGGCCGGGCTCCAGCAGCGCCATATGTTCGACCGTGACACGGTGCGAGCGCATCACCGGCGCCCAGATGATCTGGGCGATCTTCTCGCCCTTGGCGTAGTCTTCCTCCGGCCCTTGCATCAGGGCGCTGACGAAATGCTGCCTGGCCTTCACGCCGCCAAAAAAATCCTTCTTGGCGGCCATGTCGGTCTCGTCGTTGAAGATCGGCGGATGGCAGGGATGGGTCACGAAATAGGTGAGGTCGGGACGATCGGGCAGGTGTCCGGCAAAGGGGGCCGCCGCGTCGAGCACGATCACCATCGTGCCTGAGGCAAGCTTGCTTTCGATGCTTGCGGCGACCTTGCCGATATGCGTGTCCGGCACTGCCAGGATCACGACCTCGGCACCTTCGAGGGCCTCGTCGACGCCGACCGCATCGAAGCCCAGACCGGTTTTCAGCCGCTCCTTGCCCGCCTCGCTGATCTCGACGTGGCGGATCGTGTAGTCCGATCCGCGAAAATTGGTCGACAGGCGGTAGCCCATTTTCCCGCCCGCACCGAACAGCGCAATCGTTGTCATCTGGCTTTGCTCCTTGAACCCTGGGCGATCGTCGCGCGATCGTCAACTTATATACTGGTATGATCACTCTACCATAATTTGGCAAGTGGAATTGTCGACCTGGCCCGTCACTCCGGCACAGACGCGGCCGCATCTGCCGGCGGCCTCGGCGTCGCGCCGTCGGCAGGTTCGGTCGTCGCGCGCCGCGCCAAGGCCTGTCGGCCGGCCAGCGCCAGGACGAAGATGACGACAATGCCCTGGACGATGTCCTGGGCGCCGGGCGGCAGCCCGATAATCTGCATGGTCGTCACGATCAGGATGAGCAGGATGCTGGCGAACAGCGTGCCGAGCGCCGTCGCCGAGCCGCCGAAGATCAGCGTGCCGCCGAGCACCACGGCGGCGATCGACTGCAAGAGGTAGGGTTGGCCCATTTCGAGGAAGGCGCCGCCAATATAGGCGCCGAGCAACAGACCGTCGAGCGAGGCCAGCACCGACGAGATGATGAAGGCTGCCGCGATCACCCGGCCGTTGTTGATGGCGGCGAGGCGGGCGGCCGTGCGGTTCTGGCCGACCGCCGACAGCAGCTGGCCGAACACGGTGTAGCGAAGAACGAAGGAAGCCGCCGCCACGCCGAGGATGGCGATGATGGCCATGATCGGAACACCGGAGATGCGGCCCGTCGCCAGATCCTTGAGCGCCGGGCTGACGGCAAAGCCGGGGATCGCCTTGTTCGACAGCAGCGTCGCGGTCGCCAGCACATAGCCGGTGGCAAGGGTCGCGATGATCGCCGGAATGCCGAGGCCGACGACGAGCAGCGAATTGAGCAGCCCGACCGCGAGGCCGAGCAGGACGGTAGCGGCGACGCCAATGGCGAGGTTGGCATCCTGGCCTTTGATGGTGAGCAGCGCGACGAAGGCGCTGAGCGTGATCACCGAGGCGACGGAAAGGTCGATATTGCCGCGCCCGGTGGTGACGACGAACATCTGGCCGATGCCGACGACGGTCAGGAACGAAGCCGACAGCACGATGCCCGACAGGCTGGACAGGCTGAACCGGTTGGTGACGACGGAGAGCACCAGCCAGAGCAGGAGTACGCCGATCGCCGCCCAGATCCAGCGGTTTTTCTGGGCCCAAAGGGTGAAGGTGGATAGCGCGTTCATTGTTCGCTCCGGCGGTCCGCGGTCAGGCCGCGCAACGTCAAGAGCGCGATCAGGATCAGCCCTTGCGTCGCGGCGTTGAAGTCGCTGCTGACATTGAGCGTGCCGAGCAGCGCGCCGATCAGCGACAGCGTCACCGCGCCGGCGATGGCGCCGACCGGCGAGACGATGCCGCCGAGCAGTGAACAGCCGCCCATCACCACGGCGGCGACGCTGAGCAGCGTGAACGAATTGCCGGAGTTGATGTCGCTTGCCGTGTTGATTGCCGTCAGCGACAGGCCGGCGGCCGCCGCGAACAGCCCGGCGATGAGATAGCGCACCAGCGCGTAGCGTGTCGGCGACCAGCCCGAGCGGATCATCGCGGTGGGATTGTTGCCGAAGCCGCGCAGCACCACGCCGAGCGGCAGCCGGTCGATCGCCAAGACCACCAGGGCGACCGCGGCGATGAGGATGATGGATGTCGGCAGGAAGTCGAATGACCAGCCGAACAGCGCCGTCAGCCAGTCGGGGCTGGCGCCGCCCGGCGTCGGCTGCAGCGCATAACCCAGCCCCACCCAGATGAACGAAGCGCCGAGCGTGACGACGATGGCCGGGATCTTGCGCGCCTGGATCAGCCCGCCGAGACCGGCGTAGGCGGCGACCGCCGCCAGAAGCGCCAGCGCACCGAGCCATGGCTGATCGTAGAGCAGCGTAGCGCTGAGCACGCTGACCAAGCCGGCGAAGGCGCCGACGCCGAGATCGATTTCGCTGCCGCCGACGATGAACATCTGCGCCGCCGTCACCAGCACCAGCGATAGTGCCGGCATCAAGAGCAGGTCGAGGCCGAAGATCGAGGCGACCGCCGGATTGGCCGAGATCATCACCGCCAGAACGGCGGCGAGGCCGATGAAGGGGGCTGCGTTCACCAGCCTGCGGACCAGCCCGGCCGCGCCGGCCTTACCTTGCGCGGCATCGGCGCGCTTGTCCGCCTGCTGGACGAAAGATGCCCCGACGATCGCCGCTTCGGTGATCGCCTCGCCGGTCAACTCCTTGACGATCCGCCCGCCCGCAAAGACCAGCACGCGGTCGCAGGCCAGCAATTCTGCATCCTCGGTGGTGTGCCAGACAAGTGTCCGTCCGCTGCGTGCGATGTCGTTGCACAGCCGGTAGAAATCCTGCTTGGTGGCGATGTCGACGCCGCGCGTCGGATCGTCGAGCAGGATGATCGGCGTATCGGCGACAAGCGCGCGGGCAACCAGCGCCTTTTGCTGGTTGCCGCCGCTCAGCTCCAGAATGTTGGAGCCGAAGCGGTTTTCGTCGAGCCGCAGCCGGGCGGCGGCGTCGGCCGCGGCCTCACGGTTGACCCGGTCCGAGACCAGGCCCAGCGACGGGCGGCGCGCGAGGCTGCCGATGGAGATGTTGCCGAGCACGCTCCACAGCGGGAACACGCCTTCCTTCTGGCGGTCGCCGGCGATGAAGCCGGCTTCGGCGGTGCGGGTGACGGCGGCATCCTTTGCCGGATTGGGCTTGAAGATGGCATGCAGCAAATCCTTTTGGCCGCTGCCCTCGAGCCCCGCCAGCCCGACGATCTCGCCGCGCGCGATCTCGATGTCGCGGCCGAGTCCGGATGTCAGCGCACCGGACAGCCGCACCAATGCACCCCCGGCGCTGGCGGCGGTGGCGCCATGCTGGTGGACCGAATTGGCGTCGCCGCCCATGAGCTGCACCAGTCTGCTGATCGACGTATCGGCCACGTCGCCGCGCCAGGCGGTGCGTCCGTTGCGCAGCACGACAATTTGCGCGGCGATGTCGATGATTTCCTGCAGCTTGTGGCTGATGAAGATGAAGGCAAGGCCAGCCTTGGCCCGCTCGCGGATGAAGGCCCGCAACTGCTTGGAGCGATCGAGATCGAGCGAGGAGGTCGGCTCATCGAGAACGATGAGCCTGACGCCGGGCGTCGCGGCGGCGCGTGCGATCTCGACCATCTGCCGTTCGGCGATGGAGAGCTGACCGACGTCCGCGTTCACATCGATTGTGTTGCCGGGGAAGACGGCATCGAGCGCCGAGCGCGCGCGGCCTCTGTAAAGCCTCCGCCAGCCCGGGCGGCTTGCCGCGTCCTGCGGCGTCTCCAGAAAGAAGTTCTCGGCCACGGACAGGTTGGCGCACAGCGACAGTTCCTGATGCACCATGCGGATGCCGCGCCGTTGCGCTTCCGCCGTGTTGTAGTCGGTGAAGTCAAGCGCCTGGCCGGCGAAAGCGATCGAGCCCAGGGTCGGCCACATCGTGCCGCAGAGAATGCGCATCAGCGTCGACTTGCCGGCGCCGTTGCCGCCGACGAGGCCGATGATCTCGCCGGCCGAAACGGCAAGATCGATCTCGGCATTCGCCAGCGTCGGCCCGAAACTCTTGGTGATCTGTGAAAGCGAGACGATTTCCTGCCGGATCGAAGCGGCGGGCGCCATGGCGGCTGCACGCCTTTGATCGGCAACGGCGAGATGGGACATTCGTCCTCCGTTTCTTCACGGCCAAGGATCGGGCGCCATCCGGCGTCCGATCCATTGTGCTGGACGCGTTACTTGCTCAGCAGGTTCTGCTTGACCCAGTCGAGCGAATAGCTGGGGCTGATGATCTGGCCGCCCGGCAGCTTGGCATAGTCCTTGAGGTTGCTGGCATCGACGGTTGCGACAGGCATGATCATCATCTTGGGCGCCTTGGCGCCTTTGAGCAGGGACAGGCCGAGCCAGAAGGCAGCGCCGCCAATGCCTGGCGTCGTGTTCATCGAGACCGTCTGGTAACCGTTCTTGGCGTTCTCGTCGGCCCACCATTTGACGAAGTCGGTGCCGCCGCCACCTTCGATGATTGGCATCTTGCCGGCATAGTCGCCGCCATACTGGACGAAGGCCTGTGCGATGCCGACGTCGTCGCTGCCGCCCTGGCCGAGCACGGCGTCGACATGCGGCAACGAGGGCAGCACATTGGCGATCGCGGCCTGCGCCACCGAAGCGGTCGCCTGGCCATAGACGGTGGCCACCACCTTGATGTCGGGATATTTCGCCAGCACCGACTGCTGCGCATTGAACATGTCGTTGTCGGGCGCCGAGCCCTTGACGCCGCGCACCTGGATGACGTTGCCCTTGCCGTCGAGCATCTTGAATACGGCCTCTGCCTGGGTCGCCTTGTAGCCCTTGAAGTCGAAATTGAGCTGGTAGTTGCAAGGCGCCGACGCGACCGAATCGAAAGAGACGACGATGATGCCGGCCTTGCATGCTTTTTCGATGATGCCGTTGACCGCGGTTTCCGAGGCGGCGTCGACCGCCAGCACGTCGACCTTCTTCAGGATCAGTTCGGCGATCTGGCTGTTCTGCTGCGCCACCGAGCCGTCGCCGTTCATGATGATGTAGTCGGCGATCTGGCCGGCGGCCTTGGCTTCCTTGGCCGAAGCCTCGAACGCTTCCACCATCTGGTGGCGCCAGGTATTGCCGTAATAGGCATTGGTCAGCGCGATGACCGGTTTGTCCGACGACGCCATTGCTGGCAGCGTCACAACACTGATCAGCGCGGCGCTGGCCAGCGCCGCCACGATTGAACGTTTCATTGTATCTCCTCCCAGAAAAACCATAGGACGCAGCGCATCTGCTGAGGATCACGCTATGTCAGGTACATATTATACCAGCATACCAAATAGGCAAGGGCGTTTGCTTTCCCCCGCGAGGCGTAAGCCTGTCCCAGGCGTCGAGTGATGGTTTCGGCGGTACGCTCGGCCATGCTTTTGGGGGCGGCATCAAGCCGAACCAGATCAAGCAAATGCGATTCCAGGATGGTCTTCAGCCTGCCATCGTCCGAATGAAATCGCGGAAGTGGCCTGTCGAGGAAGGCCCCAGGCGACCACAGCGGTTCGCCAAGGGCCTATGGGTTCAAGCGAGGTTTTCTCCCATGCGGGTGAAGCGGGCCGGGTCGGCCTTCTCCATCCGCAACGCCAGGAGGTATCCCACCACGGCGGCAGCCGGGATCAGTGCCGGCAAAATGATCCCGAGCGCAACGCCGGTGGTACCGGTAAGATCGCCGAAATGCACGAAGATGTAGACGAATTCCTCGTAAGTGACGTCGATCGTCTGGGTGGAACATTCGTTAAAGTCGGCCTGCCAAGGCAGGCCGCTGAGCTTGGTCAGGTCGCCCGGCTGCAGACCTGTATCGAAATCGCCGCCTTGCGACAGCGAGTCCGAGGCATAGGCGATATAGCCTTCCTCGCTCACGCCGGCGCGAAGTACAACGATAAGACGAAGAAATATGTTTGTAAAAGACTATATTTGGGAGGGTTTCAAAGTGACATAAATTTTATATATTTGTTGCTCCGGCTAACCTATTTTTCTGTACATTAGCTCTATCGCAAGAAGGATAAAAACACAAATGCTTAGGAAGAAAAATCAATGGCTTGGTATGGTCGGGCTGGATGATCTACATCTGACCGCAGCCTTGCAATATTCCCTGAGCGCGACCGACCAGCCGTTTTTCGTGCATCTAGAGGCCGATCGTTTCGCTGGGCTTTGCCGTCAGGATCGGTTCTCCTCCATTGTCATGGCCTCACATTCGCGAGCGCCGGCCGCGCGTACCTCATCGGCAATGTCGGCGCCCGCGCGTCACAACCACTGATGCAGGGCAAAGGTGGACAAGCGACCTTCCAGGTGCGCTGTATCTCTCTCGGGATTGGCACTGCCCTCGCGGGCGTTGATGAAGGTACTTTTGAAACGGCTTCTCTGCCACGTCGGTGCGACTCTGAAGACTGAGGCCGACGCGGTTACTGAGAACCTACTCTTTCTCAGTGGCGGTTTCTTTCGATCATCGCTATCAGGCAATCGGCAGCTTGCGTGCCGCTGAGGCCCAGATCCCGTACGCTGTTCATGTGATTGCGCCCATCCAGGCAGAGGTTGCGGACACCGTGCCCCTGCGCGCGCAAGAGTGTTGCGAAGTCGGCCGCCTGCTGGTGAAAAGGTGGCGTTTCCTGATCTCCGACGAGAATGGTCGCTGCCGTGTTCGGGTCATGCCACCGCGTCATTGGCGTGAAGGCAACTGCCTCTTCGTCGGTGATGCCGATCAACGGCTCGAGGAAGGACGTCTGCAGCGGCTTCAGGTCGTAGAGGCCGCCCAGCAGCAGCGCTGCATGGATGCGCGATGGCATGGGCGTCTTTTCGAACAGGAAGGTGGCAAGGTGCGCGCCCGCAGAATGGCCACTGACGCTCAGCCGACTGGGATCGCCGCCGTGGCCGGCGATGTTGTCCAGCACCCATTGTTTGGCGCGTCGGACCTGCTCGACAATCTCTGCCATCCGGACCTCGGGCATCAGCGCATAGTCGACAATGACCGCAATCGCGCCGGCTTTGGTGACTGTCTCCGCGACATAAGAATAGTCGCTCCTGGAAAACATGCGCCAGTAGCCACCATGGATGAAGATGTGCACTGGAAGGTCGCTGCGCCTTCCCAGGGGAAAGAACAGGTCGAGCCTCTCGGCTTTGCCTTCACCGTAGGGGACATCGGCGACCATGGGCAGCGTCGCCCGGGTTGCAGCGCTGCGCGCCACGATATCGGCGACGATATCGTCAAAGTCGGCAACGTGATCGCGTGTGCGGAAGGGGTCTCTCGGCATGGGTGCCCGATCAGAAGGTGACGGCGATGTATTTCGCCTCCATGAATTCAGCGATGCCGTGGTGCTGGCCGCCTTCGCGGCCAAGGCCGCTTTGCTTGACGCCGCCGAAGGGCGCCGCCGGATCTGACATCAGCCCCCGGTTGAGGCCTATCATACCGGCCTCGATACCCGACGCCACACGCATGCCGCGCCCCAGATCGCGCGTATAGATATAGGCTGCAAGGCCATATTCCGTGTCATTGGCGTATGCGATGGCCTGGTCCTCGGCTTCGAACATGGTGATGGGCGCCACCGGCCCGAAAATCTCCTCATGCGCCATGTCGGCTTCGGGCGAAACCGCAGACAGCACCGTCGGCGGGTAGAAAAAGCCTTCGCGGTCCAAAATCGAGCCGCCGCAAAGCACCTTGGCTCCCCGCTCAATCGCGTCTTTGACGAGACGGTCGATCTTGTCCACGGCCTTTCTTGTGATCATCGGACCGCACTCCGTATCGGCATTGGTGCCCGCTCCCACTTTGAGCGCCGCCATGCGCTTGGAAAGGCCGTCGGCGAACGCGTCATGAATGCCCGACTGCACATAGATGCGGTTGGCGGCGGTGCATGCCTCGCCGGCATTGCGCATCTTGGCGATCATGGCGCCGTCGAGCGCCGCATCAAGATCGGCATCGTCGAACACGACAAAGGGCGCATTGCCGCCGAGCTCCATCGAACAGGAGATGACATGCTTGGCAGCCTCGGCAAGCAAGGTTCGGCCGACACCAGTCGATCCGGTGAAGGAGAGCTTCCTGACGCGCGGATCGGCCAGCATGGCGAAGGTCAGCGGGCCGGGACTGGTCGTGGTGATGACGTTGACGACGCCGGCCGGCACCCCGGCCTCGCTGTAGAGCGCGGCCAAGGCGTAGGCCGTCAGTGGCGTTTCGCTGGCAGGTTTCAGGATCACTGTGCAACCGGCCGCCAATGCCGGCGCAATCTTCCGGGTCGCCATCGCGGCCGGAAAGTTCCAGGGCGTGATCAGCACGCAGATCCCAATCGGCTCATAGTCGACCACGATCCGGTTGGTGCCGGACGGCGCGGTGCCGAACTCCCCGGTGATGCGGACGGCCTCTTCGGCGTTCCAGCGGAAGAATTCGGCCGCATACGCGACCTCGCCGCGCGCGTCGCGCAACGCTTTGCCGTTCTCCAGCGCGATCAGCATGGCGAGCGTTTCAGACCGTTCGACCATGAGTTCGAAACAGCGTCGAAGGATTTCCGAGCGCTTGCGCGGCGCCGTCTCCCGCCATCCTTTGGCGGCCCTGGCCGCAGCCTTGACCGCGGCTGCGGCATCCTCGAGCGTTGCATCGGGAACCGCCGCGATCACGGCCCCGGAGGACGGATCGACGACATCGATGAGCCGGCCGTCGGAAGAGGGGCGCCACATGCCGCCGATGTAAAGCCCGTGCGAAAACCGGCGCACGTCATAGCCATCCTGGTCGATCTGCTGGGCAAGGTTCATCATCTTGTTCCGTTCGCTCAATGGGCGCAGGCCGCGAGATCGCCGTCATGGGCCGCCTGAACTAGGCGTCGCATGGTGGCGAGATCGAAGGGGCGCGGATTGTTCTTGATGAGTCGGTCGATGCCGAGCGCCTGCTCGGCGGTCCAGTCGAGCTTATCGGCGGGCAGGCCGAGATCCGCCAACGTCGAGGTGATGCCGATCGCGGCGAACAGCCGCCTGATCTCTTCGATGGCAGCGCCGGCCTGTTCGTCGTCACTGCGCCCATCCGCGGAGAGCCCGAGCGCGCGGCCGATCTCGGCCATTTCAGCAGCAGCCACACGCCTGTTGTAGGTCATGACGTAGGGCATCATGGTTGCTACCCCCAAGCCGTGCGCGGTGTGCGTAAGCGCCCCGGCGGGATACTGTACGGCATGCGCCGCCGCCGTACCGGCGGTGCCGAACGCACACCCTGCCGCCAGTGCGCCCATCATCACATCGGCACGCGCATCGGCGTCAGTGCCGTCCGTGCAGGCTTTCTGCAGACTGCGCCCCAGCAGCTTTATGGCCAGCAGCGCGAAATGATCCGTCAGCGCGGTCTTGCCTATGAACACGTGCTTTTGCGGCAGGTCCGGGTCCTCGCCGCGCCGCATGGCGGTGAAAGCCTCGATCGCATGGGTCAAGGCATCGGCGCCGGCGATCGCGGTGAGGGCAGGGGGGCAGGTCATCGTCAGTTCGGGGTCGCACAGAGCGACGGCCGCGATCAGATAAGGGCTGGATATGCCGACCTTGAGCGTCCGGTCGGGATCGGAAATCACGGCGACCGGTGTCACCTCGGAGCCAGTGCCTGCCGTGGTGGGCACCGCGATCAGCGGCAGCGTCGGGCCGGGAACCTTGAACTCCCCATAGTAGTCCTGGAGTTTGCCGCCATGGCTGAGCAGCAAGGCGGCGCATTTGGCGAAATCGAGACAACTGCCGCCGCCGATGCCGATCACCATTTCGGGCCGGAACCCCTTCGCCTCGTCGACGCAGATGCTGACTGTGTCACGCGGCACGTCGGGGAGGACGCGGTCGTGTGCCAGCACCTCCATCGAGGCCGCCTGGA
Organism: Mesorhizobium loti; assembly: GCA_002356515.1. Lineage (NCBI taxonomy): Bacteria > Pseudomonadati > Pseudomonadota > Alphaproteobacteria > Hyphomicrobiales > Phyllobacteriaceae > Mesorhizobium > Mesorhizobium loti. The sequence continues at coordinate 6,474,973 of AP017605.1, forward strand.
GCGATTTGACGATCTCCGCGAACACCGCGGTGCCGGCGAAGCGCTCGTCGGTACAGACCAGCGCGCGCCGTCCGAATCTGCTGGCGACTGTCGGCAGCGCATGACGCTGGCTCTTCCCGAACAGGATTTCACGCGGAAGCCGGAGGGCGGCGAAGAGGCTCATGATGATCTTTTGTCCTTTGACGGCGGCGGCTCAACTGGGAATTGGGAAAGGCTATCGCGACGGACCTGCCATCTGTCCGCAACGCCGCTTGAACGCACTGCGGCGACGCCCATGTGACGGCTCAAAGAGGTATCTGCTTTTAAATCGTATAGGATATAGGATTGCATCTGCTGGAGCATCGTGTTAGCAGTCCTCACTGTCAAGGGGCAAAAAAATGCAGACCGTGAGCTTAACCGACACGACTGAAACGACCGCCGGCGGCGGTCGCATCCAGCGCTCCAACAGCCTGGTCGAGGATGTTTACGAAGCGATCTTCGCGCAGCTTATGGCGCTGAAGATCGCGCCGGGCTCACGCATCACCGTTGATAGCCTGGTCAAGGAATTCAACGTCTCGCACACACCTATCCGCGAGGCGCTCGGCCGCCTCGAAGGCGAAGGCCTGGTGCTCAAGACGCATCTCATTGGTTATCGCGCAGCACCCCAGATTACCCGGCGCCGTTTCGACGAATTGTACGAGATGCGCCTTCTGCTCGAGCCGCATGCTGCGGCCAAAGCCGCCGCTGCCATGGACGAAGCAAAGCTCAACACTTTGCTGGAAGCGGCCGGCGTGATGTCACGGCGCGAGGGCAAGGACGATCGCCTGCGCTATTCGAATTTCGCCCGGCAGGACGCGATCTTCCACGACAAGATCATGGAGTTTTCAGAAAACGAACTCATTCGGGAGACGTTGAGCCACCAGCACACCCACTTCCACATCTTCCGCTTGATGTACCATTCCCGGGTGACCGAGGAAGCGCTCGACGAACACGAGGCGATTCTCGCCGCATTCGGTAGGGCCGACGCGGACGCCGCCCAAGAGGCGATGCGCGTCCATATCGAGCATTCCCGCGATCGCTTGCTTCCGGCATTTGATTGAGGCCGGAATCGATGTCCTTTGCCGGTGTGCGGCGCCGTCAAGCTCGATGCGCCGCTGATCAACCAGGCCAACGCCAAGGAATACTATTTCCCGGACTCGCCATTCTGACCCGATCCGATTTCACCGAAAGGCAGGCCGCGATCTGCGCCTTGCCCAGCCCAAAACATTGAGAGGAAGAGCCATGCCAGGTAAAAAAATACTGATGCTGACCGGTGAGTTCACCGAGGAATACGAAATCTTCGTCTATCAGCAGGCGATGGAAGCCGTCGGTCACACCATCCACGTGGTTTGCCCGGATAAGAACGCCGGAGACCTGATCAAGACCTCGCTGCACGATTTCGAGGGCGACCAGACCTACACCGAAAAACTGGGCCACTATGCGCTGATCAACAAGACGTTCTCGGAAGCCGAGAGACAGCTCGATCAGTATCATGCCGTCTATTGTGCTGGCGGTCGTGGCCCTGAATATATCCGCACCGACAAGCGCGTTCAGGCGATCGTTCGTCATTTTCACGAAGCTCAGAAGCCGATCTTCACGATCTGCCATGGCGTTCAGGTTCTCATTGCCGTCGATGGCGTCGTGCGCGGCAAGAAGGTTGGTGCATTAGGGGCATGCGAGCCGGAGGTGACACTCGCCGGCGGCACCTACATCGATCTGTCTCCGACAGAGGCCTATGTCGACGGCACAATGGTTTCGGCCAAAGGCTGGACAGCCCTCGCAGCCTTCATCCGCGAATGCCTGAAGGTGCTGGGAACGGAAATCCGGCATAACTAAGGATCGTCCAAGCAGACTTGGAGCGGTTCACCCATCCTGGTTTGAAGTTGCACCGCTCCAAGTGCACAAAGTTTTGGTCGAGACGCGCTGGTGATCCATACGCTAGATGGTTCTGCTAGCGCCTTGCGCTGCGCCACGCCTCGTATTCTGCGCGGGCGTCGTCATGCAGTGGATAATAGCGTTGCAACGGGGCGCCCTGGAGGAGCTTCTCGCGCGAGAACTCTTCCCAATCGTGATGCTTCTTCGCTTCGTCGATGACCTTTGCTGCCATTGCCACGGGAACCACCACCACGCCGTCATCATCGGCGACGATGATGTCGCCGGGGATCACCGTGACACCGCCGCAAGCGATCGGAACGTTGACGGCATTGGGATAGATGCTGGTCTGTACATGATAGTTGGGCGTCCAGCCGCGCAGCCAAAGCGGCAGGTCGAGCTTCTCGACATTGGGCCGGTCGCGCATACACCCGTCGATCACGATGCCCGCGCCGCCTCTGCCCTTGAAATAGGTCGACATCATATCGCCGAAGACGCCCGAGCTCATGTCGCCGCGCGCGTCGACCACGACCACATCGCCCTCCTGGGCGTGATAGAGCACGTGCCGGTGCAGTTGCGTCTCCGGGTCGGCGTATTCTCCTTCGTTGAAGAGGTCCGGCCGCTGCGGCAGGAACTGCAGCGTCAGCGCCGGCCCAACGATCGACTTGCCGTGGTTCTGCGCCACCGGTCCGACCATATGCGGATTGCGGAAGCCCATATGGCCGAGCGTGCCGGCAACCGTCGCGGCGCCGATCTCCCTCAATCCCTCGATCAGATCCTTGGACGGCCGGATGATGTCGGAGGTATGCGTCATGGTGAACTCCGGTTGAAATTGAACTACCAGTTGGTGACAGAACCGTCGCGGCGCTTGAGGTGGGGCGCTTCCCAGAAACGGAAACTCTGCGCCTGGATCGCCGCCTCGTTGACCTCGACGCCGAGCCCCGGCAGATCGCCGACCGGATAGGCGGGGCCGTCGAGTTGTGGTTGCACCGGGAAGAACTCGGAGCTGTCGAAGCCCAGCTTCCTTTCCGGCACTCTGGTCTCGAGCCAGGCGAAATTGGCGACTGCGGCGGCCAGATGCACGGTCGCGGCCGTGCACACCGGGCCGAGCGGATTGTGCGGCATCAGATCGACATAGTGCGCTTCGCTCCAGCCCGCGACCTTCATCGCTTCGGTGAGCCCGCCGACATTGCAGATGTCGAGCCGGTTGAACTGATGGATGCCGCGTTCGATGTAGGGCAGGAACTGCCACTTGCTGGCAAATTCCTCGCCGATGGCGAACGGAATGTCCGTCATCGTGCGCAGCGATTCGTAGGCCTCCGGTGTCTCGTCGCGTATCGGCTCCTCGAGGAAATCAAGCACGCCGCGACCTAGCTTGTTGCAGAAGCTGGCCGTCTCGGCCACCGACAGCCGATGATGATAGTCGATGCCGAGCACGACCCCGTCGCCCAGCGCCTCGCGGGCCTTGTTCAGCATCCGCGCGGTCACGCCGATCGACTCGCGCGGCTCGAAAATGTCCTTGCTGCTTTGCCCGGCGGGGAAGAAGCGGATCGCCTGCCAGCCCTGCGCGCGCAACTCCCGGGCTCGTTCGATGGCAACATCGCCCTCGGCCTCGTCTCCGGTTGAGGCAAAGGTGGGGATACGGTCGCGCTGCTTGCCGCCGAGCAACTCGTAGACCGGCACCCCCAGCGCCTTGCCCTTGATGTCGTGAAGGGCGATGTCGATGGCGGAAATCGCTGCCTGTAGAACGCGCCCGCCTTCGAAGTACTGGCTGCGATAGGCCTCCTGCCATATCCGCCCGATCTGCATGGGGTCGCGGCCGATCAGGAACTCGCGATAGTGCTCGACGGCGCCGGTCACCGCCCTCTCGCGGCCGCTCAAGCCGCTCTCGCCCCAGCCGAAGATACCTTGGTCGGTCTCGATCTTGACGAGCATTTGGTTGCGCGTTCCTACCCACACTGGGTAGGGCTTGATCGCGGTAATCTTAAGCTTCCCGGTCATCCGGCCCCCATTCCATACGCCCCCGCCTTGTCTCAGTCAGCCTCGAGAGCCATTTCAGTTTCGCCGTCGAACAGGTGCATCCGCTCTTGGTCGAACTCGAGCCAGATCTGCTCGTCTGGCGCGACGGCGATGGTCGGCGGTACGCTGACGTTGACGATGGCGCCGGACAGGAACGCCTGCACGAAGGTGATGTCTCCGGTAGGCTCCACCGTGTAGGCCTTGGCAGGGACGCTGCCTGGCACCGCGCTCTTGTGCAGCTTGATCGTCGAATGACGTGCGCCGAGCACGACTTTCTTGGTTGTTGCCCGCGCGACCTTCTGGGCATTGCGCGGCGAGAGCTCGAGGCTCCAGCGCTCCGCGCCCGTCAGCACGGTGTTGCCGTTTGTCGTCGATGCTTCCAGCGGAACAAGGCTCATCGCCGGGCTGCCGATGAAGCTGGCGACGAACATGTTCACCGGATGGGCAAAGACCTGCGCCGGTGAATCGTATTGTTGCAGGTAGCCGCCGTTCATCACCGCCATCCTGTCTGCCATGGTCACGGCTTCGAGTTGGTCGTGCGTCACGTAGATGATCGTGGCCTTGAGGTCCTGGTGGAAGCGCTTTATCTCCGACCGCATTTGCACGCGCAGTTTTGCATCGAGATTGGAAAGCGGCTCGTCCATCAGGAACACAGCGGGATCGCGGACGAGGGCGCGGCCCAGGGCCACACGCTGCTGCTGCCCGCCCGAAAGTTCGCGCGGCTTGCGCTCGAGCAACTGTGTCATGTCGAGTACGCGCGCCGCTTCCTTGACCTTCCTGTCGATCTCGTCCTTGGGCAGTTTGCGCATCTGCAGCGGGAACGCGAGGTTCTTATAAACCGACTTTTGTGGGTAGAGCGCGTAGTTCTGGAACACCATTGCGATGTCCCGGTCCTTCGGGTCGAGGTCATTGACCACCCGGTCTCCGATGACGATATCGCCCGACGTGATCGGAATCAGACCCGCGACGAGATTGAGGGTCGTTGTCTTGCCGCAGCCTGACGGACCGACGAGCGCAACGAACTCGCCGTCATTGACGGTCAGCGAAACCTCGTTGACGGCTTTGAAGCTGCCATAGGTCTTGACGAGATCTTTGAGGACCACATGGGCCATCGGCAACTCCCTAGTGCTTGACCGCGCCTTCTGTGAGGGCGCGTACGAAGTATCGTTGCAGGACGAGGAACAGCACCACGACGGGCACGCTCATGATAAAGCTGGCTGCCATCAGGCCTGGAAAGTCCGTCGTGTTTTCCGAGAAAAAGCGCTGGATGCCGACCGGCAACGTCAGTTGCTCGTTCTTGGAGAGGAAGGTGTAGGCGTAGATGTACTCGTTCCACGCGCCGATGAAGGAATAGATCGCCGTAGCGATGATTCCTGGCGCCGAGAGCGGCATCACGATCAGGATAAAGGCCTGGAACCGCGTCGCCCCGTCGATGCGCGCCGCCTGCTCGAGTTGCACCGGGATGTTGTCGTAGAAGCCCTTCAGCAGCCAGATCGCCAGCGGCAGGCCGAAGGTGAGGTAGGTCAGGATCAGCGATCCGTGTGTGTTCACCAGCCCGATCGCGCGCATCAGGATGAAGAGCGGCACGAGAAAGATAACCGCCGGGAACATGTTGCGAAGCAGCACGGCGAAGAACAGGAAATTCCGGCCCGGGAAGGTGAAGCGCGAAAACGCATAGGCCGCTGGAACCGCCACGATCACCGAAAGGATGGTCGTGGCAGTGGAAACGTAGAGGCTGTTCCAGAAGAAGCGGAGGAAGTCCTGGCCGACGCTGTTCTGCGGATCGAGCAGCTTCTGGTAACTGGCAAGTGTCGGTTCGTCAGGCCACCATTGCGGCGGGAATTGCATCGCCGCGAAGCCGGACTTGATCGAGGTGAGCAGCATCCAGATCATCGGCAACGCCGTGTAAAGGAGCATGAAGACGAGGAAGATGCGCCCGCTCCACCGCCATCCGTCGACACGCATGCGGCGGCGGGCTTGGCCTCGAGCGGCGGTCTCGGCGAGTGTGCTCATACGCTGCCATCCTTCCGCTCGTTGCCGCTCAGCGCACGGACGTAGAAGTAACCGAACATCATCAGGATGAGGAACAACAGCACCGAATAGGCCGATGCCACTCCCCAGCGCTGGCGGCCGAAGGCGAGTTCATAGATGTGGGTGATCCAGATATGCGAAGCGTTCGACGGCCCGCCGCCGGTCATGATCCAGGGGATGATGAAGGAATTGAAGTTGGCCACCGCCAGCAGCAGGATCGTCACCGTCGAGACGTTTCTCAAATGCGGGAAGGTGACATGCCAGAAGCGCTGCCATGCATTGGCTCCATCGACCTTTGCGGCGCGCAGCAACTGTTCGGGAACGGTCTGCAGGCCGGCCATCATCATGATCATGGCGAACGGGAACTCGCGCCAGATATTGACGACGATCAGCGAGGGCAGCACCGTTGAGACGCTGTCGATGAAATTCGGCGGCCGGTCGGCCCATCCAAGCCCGACCAGCACCGCGCCGATGATGCCAAAGTCCGAATGGTAGATCCACTTCCAGATATAGGAGGCGGCGACCGCGCTGATGACCCAGGGAATGATCAGGATGGCGCGAAGGACACCACGGCCGACAAAGTCGCGATGGAGCGCCAGCGCGCAGGCAAACCCCAGGGCAAAGGAGATGAAGGTGGATGCCAGTGTCCAGATCAGGGTGTTCGAGGTGACCTTCCAGAAAATCTCGCTGCTGAGGATCGCCGTATAGTTGTCGACGCCGACGAAGATCTTGTCGCGAAGCTGCAGGCCGGGCGGCGTGTTGAAGAACGACAGCTCGACCGTGTAGTAGATCGGATAGGCGATCACGATCAGCATCACGGCCATCGCGGGAAGCACATACGCGTAGTCGGCGCGATGCTCCCAGATCCTGCGCAGCAAGCCGGATCCCCCCGGTTGCAGTCTTCCGCGAGCCTCGGTCTTGCCGGTCACGATCGTCACTTTGGCGTGCCCTTGTTATTCGGAACGAACCGGCTGTCCCCTGGAACAGCCGGTCGGATCGCAGGTCAGGCTCGGACTAGAGTCCGCCCATCAGGTCTTTCACCTTCTGGGCCGCGTCATCTGCTGCCTGATCGACGGTCATCGCTCCGGTCAGGGCATTCTGCAGCATGTCCGGGATGATGATGTTCATGATCTCGGGAGATTGCGGCAGCGCCGGGAACGGGATGCCGTATGGCAGCATCGAAGTCGTGACATCGAGGAACTTGATGCTGTCCAGACGCTCCTTCATCCATTTGGTCTTGAAGCCGTTGAGATTGCCCGGATTCGAGCCGGCATAGGCCATCTTCAGCGACCATTCCGGGCTGGTCCACATGCAGATGATGGCCTTCGCGGCCGGTTCGTCCACCTTGCCGCCCTCGACATATTCAGGCTTCAGAATGTGAATGTTCGAACCGCCGAAGACGACAGCGCGCTTGCCGTCGGGGCCGGTCGGGATCAGGCCGTAGCGCATGTTGTCGATGACGGTCTGCGCCTTGTCCTTGTCGGTGCCGGTCGCCTTCTTCTGCAGGTCGAGCATGACATTGTAGTCGGACGGGTGCGAGATCATCATACCGAGCTGGCCGGCGAGGAACAGCGGCTGGTTGTCGGCCTGCTGGTTGGTGAGTGCCGAAACCGGAACCGACTTGTCGCGGACATACATGTCGTAGGAGGCTTGCAGGGCGGCCTTGCTCTGCGGGCTGTCGAGCTCGATCTGCTTATAGGTCGGGTTCGCCGTGGCTTCGTCGAAGACCCCGCCGCCATAGGCCCACAACTGAGGCATGAAGCGGTACGGTGTATTGCCGGCATTCTTGCGGGCCACGAGGCCGTAACCGGCGATGCCGAGCTTGTCGTGGATTTGCTTGGAATACTTGACGACATCGTCCCAGGTTGCCGGAGCCTTGTCCGGATCGAGGCCCGCACGTTTGAAGATGTCGGCATTCCAGATGAAGGCCATCGTTTCATTGTTGGTCGGAATGCCGTAGGTCACGCCGTCCCAGGTCACGGCTTTCATGGCGCCGGGCCAGAAATCCTCGGTCGAATATCCCACGTCCTCGGGTTTGAGCGGCTGCAGATAGCCCTTTGAGGCGAACTCCGTGCCACCCAGGATTTGCAGCCGCACCGCCATCGGCGCGGCATTGCCAAGCAGCGCCGTACGGAACTTGTCCAGGAGATCGTTGTAGGTGAGCGCCTGGTCCTCGAGCTGGATATTCGGATAAGTCTTGCGGAAGGTTTCGAAGAAGTCCTTGTAGTACTGGCGCAGGAGGTCGGGGTCGCCCTCGAACACGCCCTGATACCAGAACGTCAGTCGCCCCTTGTAGTCGAGCGGGGTGACCTTGGCGCAATCGCCTGCCGTATCAAAATCCTGTGTGCCCGCAATGGAGCGCACATATTCGGGCGACCACTTGCTCAGGTCGACCGGCGCCGCGCCCAGAGCCGGTGCGGACATCAACGATGCGATCAATGCAGTGGAGACAGTGCCGCGCAGGACGGCACCGCCGAGTGTGAACCTCGTCATAGGTATCCTCCAGGTTTCTCTCCCATGCCGCCCTTATCGAGGTGGGCGGGCTTTACTCGTCGGCTGCGGGACATCTCCTCAAATGTATCCCTTCGAGCACTTTATACGTTTTCAGATCGCAGATTGGCTGTCAACGAAACAAATCGTACATTGTTTATGGAAATCGTGCGTGATATCGAGAAAGTCGTGTATTTATGGAAGGGGGGCGGCCTTGGCCGAAACGCGGGAATTTAAAGCAGAGCCTCCCGAGGGGATCGATCCTCTCGGCGCCTCGAGCGAGGGCGCCTCGCTTTATGAGCTGATCAGGGAGGACATCATCGAGGGGCGGCTCGCCGCCAACGAACGGCTGGTGGTCACCGATCTGGCCCGGCGTCACGGCACCTCGACCAATCCTGTGCGCGAGGCTCTGCAACTGTTGCGCGGGGAAGGCTTTGTCACCTTTCTCCCCAATCGCGGGGCGCGCGTGCGACCCATAGATCAGGATTTTGTCCGGGATATCTACGAGATCGGTGTGCTGATCGAACCAGCCCTGACGCGATGGTTTGTGAACATGGCCACCGACGAGGACATCGCCGAACTCGAACGTCTCCAAGGCCTGATCGAGGAGAACAATTTCGCCGACACATTCAGGCATAGCGAGCTGGATACGGCTTTCCACACCGTGATGTACCAGCGGCACTATAACCGCCATGCCGCCGAGCTTTGGTGGAAGCATCGCGAAGTGCTGCGAGCGGTAAGCCGTCGTTTCAATTTCACGCTGGCCCGCCGTGCCGCGATCATTCGCGAGCACCGCGAACTCATCGCTCATGTAAAGGCGGGAAATGCGGACGAGGCAGCCGAACTCATTGCGCGCCATGTCGAGGGTTCCGGGCGCCATGTCCTCGAACACATGCGCGCGCGCAACGCCGCTCGGGCAGGGTAGGACAATCGGCCCGGAACACCGCTCTTCGGTTCATTCCAGACAAGGGTAGTTAAGAGATGAAAATCACGAGCATTCGGCCGTGGCTGATCAAATCCGATGCTTCTTATTGGGGAGAGTACCTGTTCGTCGAAGTGACGACCGACGAGGGGGTGAGCGGCTGGGGGGAGATCACCACCACCACAAAGCTGGCCAACCGCGCGCTCTGTACGATCCTGCGACAGATAGGCGCCGCCGTGACCGGCGAGGATCCGGCGCGCATCGAGCACCTGTGGCACAAGATTTTCCGCAGCTTCACCTATATGGGCAGCCGCGGCGCCGCCGTCGAATGCGTGAGCGCCATCGACATAGCCCTCTGGGACATCCGCGGCAAAGTCCTCGGCAAGCCGATCTACGAGTTGCTGGGCGGCCCGGTGCGCGATGAAATCGCGCTCTACACCCATCCCAACCAGGCCAAATTCACCAGCAAGGAGGCCGTGGTCCGCGAAATTCGCGATATTGTCGAGTCAGGACACACCGGGCTCAAATTCGATCCGTTCCCCCACCAAGGTCCTAGTGTCGATGGCGAGGCTCGCGAAAGGAGGGACGGCTATCTCGATGGCAGCATGACCCGCAAGGACGAGCGCGAAGCGGCCGAACTCACGGCCCTGATCCGCGAAACGGCGGGCCCTGACGTCGACATCCTCATCGATGCGCATGGCCGCTTCGACGTTCCCACCGCCATTCGCCTCTGCCGCAGCCTCGAGGAAGCCGGCCAGATCGACTGGTTCGAGGAGCCCTGTCCGCCCGAGAGCCTCAACGCCCTCAAGCAGGTGCGTGACAAGGTCAGCGCCCCGATCTCGTGGGGCGAGCGCGGCCACACGAAATGGGATTTCGTGCCGGTGCTCGAGAACAAGCTCGCCGACTACATCATGCCCGACGTCACCTGGACCGGCGGCATTACCGAACTGAAGAAGATTTCCGCCCTGTGCGAGGCCTACTACATCCCGGTCTCGCCGCATGACGCCGCGGGGCCGATCAACGTGGTCGCGGGGGCGCAGGTGATGATGACCGTTCCGAACTTCTACAAGCTCGAGACGTCAGAGTGGAACCTGGGCAAATACGATCACCTCATCGACAGACCGCTCGACGTCTCGAACGGCAACCTCAAGCTGACGTCGAAGCCTGGTCTCGGTGTCGAGATGAACCGCGAATACCTGCAAGCCCATGAGATCGAGCTGAGCTAGCAAGGCTCGATGCCGGCCAGCGTTTGGGGCGACGGGCCCCGACCAGAACGAGGACAAGTCATGCCAAAGACGGGAGGAGCCGGCGAGGCTCTCAATCGGGTCAACGCCAATTCAAGGCCATCCGACCTTCGCATCACCGACATGCGGGTTGCCGAAATCGTCGGCGCGCCATTCACCTCGGCACTGCTCAAGATCTATACCAACCAGGGCATCGTCGGGCTTGGCGAGGTGCGTGACGGCGCCAGCGCCACCTATGCGCTGATGCTGAAAAGCCGGCTGCTTGGCGAGAACCCTTGCGACATCGATCGCCTGTTTCGCCGCATCAAGCAGTTCGGCGGCCATGGCCGGCAAGGCGGCGGCGTGTCGGCGGTCGAGATCGCGCTGTGGGATCTCGCCGGCAAGGCCTATGGCGTCCCCATCTACCAGATGCTCGGCGGCAAGTTCCGCGATCAGGTGCGCGTCTATTGCGATACCGATGCCGAGAAACCGAGCGGCACCGAAACCGGGAAGCGCCTCAAGCAGCGTATGGACCGCGGTTTCACCTTCCTCAAGATGGACCTGGGCTTGATGCAGATTGCCCATGTCCCGGGCGCCGTGGCCGCGCCCGCCGGCGCGCTCGAAGGGTTTCACGCCAACCCGCGCGGCCGTGGCGGGACACCAGAGGAGCGCAAGGCCCGCAATCTCGCCTACGACGCGCAGAACGTGCAGCACCCGTTCACGGGCCTGCATTTCACCGAGAAGGGGATCGACCTGCTCGAGCAGTACATCCACGAGGTCCGCGAGGTGGTCGGATACGAGATCCCGCTCGCCATCGACCATGTCGGCCACATCTCGCTGCAGGACGGCATACGCCTGTCGCGCCGTATCGAGAAATACGTCCCAGCCTGGTTGGAGGACGTGATCCCCTGGCAATATACCGAGCAGTACCGGCAGCTGCAGCAGGCCACCACGGTGCCGATCTGCACCGGCGAGGATATCTACCTCAAGGAAGGCTTCGAGCCTCTGCTCAAGAGCGGCGGCCTCTCCGTCATCCACCCGGACCTGCTCACCAGCGGGGGCATCCTGGAGACCAAGAAGATTGGCGACATGGCGCAGGATCACGGCGTCGCCATGGCCATCCATATGGCCGAAAGTCCGATCGCCGCGATGGCTGCCGCGCATGTCGCCACCGCGACCGAAAACTTCATGGCGCTCGAATACCACTCCGCCGATGTCGACTGGTGGGACGACATCGTCACCGGCTTACCCAAGCCGCTCGTCAAGGACGGCTTCATCACCGTGCCCGACAAACCGGGGCTGGGCATAGACGATGTGGTCGACGAGGTGATCAGCCGGCATCTGCAACCCGGTGTCACGGGGATATGGCAATCCACCGAGCACTGGGACAATGAATATAGCTGGGACCGGACCTGGAGTTAGCCCAGACCACCTGCCATCATTCCCCAGGCTCACAGGGCCAACGACCGACCATTCGTGTCGACCTCTCCCAAGCGAAGAAAGAAACGGACGAAACCATGATCTACGAACTGCGTATCTATGACTGCCTGCCGGGCAGGCTGCCGGCTTTGCTCAAGCGCTTTTCCGAGCAAACGCTGGCCATCTGGGAGAGGCATGGCATCCGCCAAGCCGGGTTTTTCACCACGGCGATCGGTGAAAAAAGCAATCGCCTCACCTATTTCCTCGCCTGGGAATCGTTGGCCGAGCGTGAGGCGAAATGGGCGGCTTTCGTTACCGATCCGGCATGGCACAGAGCCCGGGACGAGTCTGAGCGCGACGGGCAGATCGTTGCCAATATCAGCAGCCAGCTGCTCACGCCGACGGCTTTCTCGTCTGTGAAATAGGACTGCGCCATGAAGATCACCGACCTGCGCTGCGCCGTCATCGGCAAGCACCCGATCGTCCGCATCGTCACCGACGAGGGCCTTCATGGCCTTGGCGAAGTCGAGTTCACCAAGACCTACCTCAAGCCTTTCGTGCTGCATTTCCGCGAGGCGCTGATCGGCGAGGACCCGACCGACGTCGAGCGTGTCATGCTGAAGATCCGCCAGCGCGGTTCGTTCAAGCCCTATGGCGCCGCGGTGAGCGCCATCGAGCATGCCTTGTGGGACATCGCAGGCAAGGCGGCGGGCGTGCCGGTCTACAAACTGCTCGGCGGCAAGGTGCGCGACAAGGTGCGCGTCTACAACGGCTCGATCCGCCGGAAGCGCACCGGCGACCGGCCGGAGGATTACGCCGCCGACGTCAAATGGATGATGGAGCAGCCGCAGAACTTCTTCATGGTCAAGCAGGGAATCTCGTTCCACTCCAACATGAAGGACAGCATCGAAGGCTTCCATTACGGCGTGACGCAGAAAAAGGCCGGCTATCATGGTGCCATGGATCAGGGCGTGATCAGCGAACGCGGTTTCAATCACATGCTCGACTGCGTGATCGCGATGAAGGAGGTGCTGGGCGACAAGGTCAGCCTGGCGCTCGACTGCGGCCCGGGCTGGATGCTGCCCGATGCGATCAAGTTCGCCCGCGCGGTCGAGAAGTACAATTTGATGTGGCTCGAGGACATGCTGACCGGAGACTATGTGCCGTGGGTCAATCCGCAGGCCTATCGGGAACTGACCACCTCCACATCGACGCCGATCCATACCGGCGAGCAGATCTACCTCAGGCACAATTTCAAGGAGCTGATCGAGACGCAGGCGGTGCGGGTCATCGGTCCGGATCCGGCTGATATCGGCGGCATTGCCGAGCTCAAATGGGTCGCCGAGCATGCCTATATGCACTCGATCCTGATGGCGCCGCACGGCACCGCGAACGGCCTCCTCGGCCTCGGCGCACTGATCAACGTCTGCGCCACCTTGCCCGCCAACTACATCGCCTTCGAGTATCCGAGCGCCTCCGACCCGTGGTGGGAGGATCTGGTGGTCGGCCTGCCGGCGCACATCGTGAAGGACAGCATGGTGGACGTGCTGGAGGCGCCGGGGCTGGGTCTCGATATCGACGCTGAAGCGGCCAGGAAATATCTCATGGAAGAGGATAGGGGCTTCTTCGACTGAAACTCCATTCGCCCTGCACGACGCTACCCGTCTGGGCATCAACCGGGTCGTTGTGTGCGCCAGTCATACTCTTGCCGGAAGCCAAGGACGTCGCGCAGCTTGTGGTTTGAGGTCGGTCCCTCGAACAAATCCATATCTGACTTTTTTCTCACGAAAAACCAAATAAAATCAACGATCTTATGCGTCCTCCGGGCGCCGATCTGCTGACAGAGACTTGCCCGGATTCTTGGCGACAGAATCGAACCAAACGTCAAGCTGTGGTGCGACGCTCATCGTGACTTTGAGGCAGGCTGTGCCTCCGCATTTGCATGTGGCTGGGCTCTGTGCGGTTGCGACCGCACGGCCCGAGTAAACCGAAGTCTAGGTCGCTGCGGCAGCTTCGGTTGCGGTTGCTCTGAGCAGCATGCCGAAGAGGTCGCGCGGCTCATCGGGGTCGGCCAGCATGTCGAGTTCCTGGTAGAGGCCGGTCGACTTCAGCTGATCCCTGACATAGCGCAGCGCCGAAAAGTCCTCGATGGCGAAGCCGACGGAATCGAACAGCGTGATTTGGCCGGCATCGCGCCGGCCCTTAACAGTGCCTGATATCACCTGCCACAGCTCGGTCACCTCATGATCCGGCGCCAACTGCTGGATCTCGCCCTCGATGCGGGTCTGCGGGGGATATTCGACGAAGATGTCGGAGCGCAGCAGGATATCGCGGTGCAGTTCGGTCTTGCCCGGGCAGTCGCCGCCGACCGCGTTGATGTGGACGCCGGAGCCGACCATGTTGTCGGTGAGGATGGTGGCATACTGCTTGTCGGCGGTGACCGTGGTGATGATGTCGGCGCCCTCGACCGCCTCCTGCGCGGTGGCGCAGGCGGTCATGTCGAAGCCGAGGCCGGCGAGGTTGCGGATGCATTTTTGCGTCGCCGAGCGATCGATATCATAGAGGCGCAATTTGTCGATACCGAGCAGCGCCTTGAAGGCCAGTGCCTGGAATTCGGCCTGGGCGCCATTGCCGATCAGCGCCATGCTGCGAGCGCCGGCCGGCGCCAGGTGCTTTGCCGCAAGGGCCGACATCGCCGCCGTGCGCAATGCGGTCAAGATGGTCATTTCCGACAGCAGCACCGGATAGCCATTGTGGACGTCAGCGAGCATGCCGAAGGCGGTCACCGTCTGGCGACCCTCGCGCATGTTCTTCGGGTGGCCGTTGACATATTTGAAGCCGTAGACCTCGCCATCGCTGGTCGGCATCAGTTCGATGACGCCCTCGGCGCTGTGCGAGGCGACGCGCGGCGTCTTGTCGAACAGCTGCCAGCGGCGGAAGTCGTCCTCGATGTAACCGGCAAGCTCCACCAGGAAACGTTCGACGCCGATCTTCAGCACCAGCTTCATCATATGATCGACGCTGACAAACGGCACGATGTTGAGATTGGGGATCACGGTCAAAAGCTCCTGGTCGGGCGGTCCATGATCCTGCGACCCATCAGGCTGGCCGTCAGGTCCACCATCAAGGTGGCTGTGCGGCCGCGCTCGTCGAGAAACGGATTGAGCTCGACAAGGTCGAGACTGGTGACGAGGCGGGAATCATGCAGCGTCTCCATGACCAGATGCGCCTCGCGGAAAGTGGCGCCGCCGGGCACGGTGGTGCCGACCGCCGGTGCAATCGATGGATCAAGGAAATCGACGTCGAAGCTGACATGGAGCATGCCGTTTTCCGCCGCGACGCGGTCAAGGAATGGGCGCAGCAGCTTCTGCATGCCGTGCTCGTCGATGGCGCGCATGTCATGCACGGTCACGCCTGTCTCGGTCAAAGCCACCCGTTCGGCGGGATCGACGCTGCGCACGCCGAAAGTACAGATACGGGTGGGATCGACGCTCTCCTGCAGGTCAGGGAAGTAGCCGGCGAAGCCGGGCCGACCGCTGACATAGGCCAGCGGCACGCCATGCAGATTGCCGCTGGCGGTGGTGTCGAGCGTGTGAAAATCCGGATGCGCATCGAGCCATAGCACGAATAGCGGACGCCCAGCCTCGGCGGCGCGGCGGGCGAGGCCCGACACGGTTCCGGCCGAGATCGAATGGTCGCCGCCGAGAAAGATCGGCATGGCGTCCTCGCTCGCCGCGTAGGCGGCTGCGGCAATGGCGGATGTCCAGGCCGATATTTCGGGCAGGGCCTTCAGCGCCAGATTGCCATGCATAACGCGCCTCGCCGGAATTGCTTGGACGGCACCCATATCGTCGACAACGTGTCCGAGGCCGGACAGCACCTCAACAAGGCCCGCGGTCCTCAGCGCACTCGGCCCCATTTCGCAGCCCATTCTGCCGGCGCCGTCCTGCACCGGTGCCCCGACGATTTTGCAACGCATTGTTTTTCCCGCGACCAAATCCTGATAGCCGCGAGCAGATCATGGCGAGCCGGCGATACGAATAGGCAGAATTGGCAATCCCGGAAAGTATTCTCTATCATAATGGCAGCAGAACTGATCAAAATGGTAACCTCGATGGGTGCGCCCGATGGATACGCTTGACGAACGGCTGGTGACCTTGCTGCGACATGACGCGCGGCGCAGCGTGTCGGATCTCGCCATCGATCTGGGCGTCTCGCGCGCCACGGTCAGGGCGCGCATGGAGCGGCTGGAACGGTCCGGCGACATCATTGGTTACACGGTGGTCCTGCGCGCCGACGCTGTCGATCAGCGCATCCGCGGCATCATGCTCATCGAGATTGAGGGCCATGCCGCCGACCGCGTGGTGCGGGCACTGGGCGGCTTCCCCGAAGTCTCGACCATCCATACCACCAATGGCCGCTGGGATCTGGTGGTCGAACTCGGGACCGCATCACTGACCGATTTCGATGCGGTGCTACGGCGCATCCGCCTCATAGCCGGCATAACAGGCAGCGAAACCAGCCTGCTCTTGGCCACGCCGCGCACGACCCGGGCACGACTGACTTAGAGCCCCATCAAGACCGGCATGCTGCCAGCCGGTTCCTTCAAGCTACCGTCAGGGTAGGTGAGGCTCGTGACAGTACTTTTTCGTCTTAAACAGTTGAACATAAAAGAGTATCCTGCCACGGGCGATGCGCGCAAAGCTGCACCGTGACTGGCAGGTTCCCAGCTTTTCTACTCCGTTGTGCCAGCTTTTTTTCTGCGCCGATTGGTGTGCGACTGCGCGACGGCCATTCTTAACTCGGGCGTGATTTCCAAAGGCGCATTCTCCGCCTCATGTGGGTTCTGCAGCCCCTGGACGTGGACGGTGGGGAATGGGAGTTCGATGCCCTGCTCCTTGAAGGCCTGGCGGAGGCGTAGGAAGAATCTGCCTTTCATACTGAAGGCACCTCCCGGTCTGGTTGTGACCTTGACCCTCAAGACGATGCCGTACTCGCCGAATTCCTGTACGCCCTGCATCTTGATCGGTTCGATCACCCAGTGTTTGAATTCTGGATCTTCCGCCAGTTCGAGGCCTATCCGCTTGATCAGCTTGCGCGCGAGCTCGATATCGGTGTCATAGCCAACGGTGACGTTGAACTTGTCGGTGACCCAGTCGCGGCTCTGGTTCTGCACCGCCCCCAGTTCGCCGAAAGGTATTGTGAACAGCGGGCCACGATGGTGGCGCAGCTTCACCGAGCGCAGCGAAAAGCTCTCCACCGTACCCCTATAGCTGCCCGATGAAATGTATTCGCCGACACGAAAAGCATCGTCGAGCAGATAAAACACGCCTGAGATCACATCCTTGACGATGGTTTGTGCGCCAAAACCCACGGCGACGCCGACGACGCCAGCGCCGGCGATCAGCGGGCCGATCTGGATTCCAATTGAGGCGAGCATCATCAGCACCGCCATCACGATGATCACCGCGAGCAGAATGTTCTGGATGATCGGCAACAGCGTGTGCAGCCGCGCCTGATGCGGATCGAGGGTCAGGATGTCCTCATCGCCGATCACCGCATGCGGTGTGTGGATGCCCAGCTTTCGTTCGATCAAGGCTTTGATGATCGACCAGCCGAAATCGGCTGCAAGCGCAATGACCACGACATTGATCAAGCCGCTTAATATGAGCATGGTCGTCGTATCGCTCTCCCGCATGGATTGCATATCCAGACCCCAGACACGCGCGAGAAAGTAAGCCGCCGCCAGGATCAAAATCATCCTGATGCCGCGATCGATGACTGCGATTGTCACCGCCGGGATCGTCGGCCGGCCAGCATCTTCCGAACCCGGCCGCAGGACGAAATTGACCCCGCGCTGCGTCAGCACGATTGCCAAGGGCAGGACGAATGCGGCGAAGGTAAACCAGAACCATGTATACAGGCCGGCGATGCGCTCCAGGAACAGAACGACGAAATAAGCAGTCAATAACCAGGTCACGCCCACATGACCGCTGCGGTGCGCGCCATCCGCCGCCCTTCTTGGTCGTCGCCAAACGGCAAGCAGCCACAGAAACAGCATCACGAAATCGGCGCCCAGAGACAGAACCATCATTCCGTCCCGATCGATGCCGAGACCCGGCAAGAGGTTAAAGGCGGCGGCGAAGAAGGCGAAGACGCCGACGATCCGCGGTAGCCAATAGAACCAATGGTCAGCCGTTTCGTTGGTGATCGGCAAGGCACGAACCTCGACGGCGTTCTCGACGTGCATGAAGGAAGGGACGAGCAGGGCCAAAACGTAAGTGCGCACGCCCCATGTGAAGACTGCAGCCATCAGAAATGTCAGCACAATCTCGCGGATCAGCATTGGCCAGTCGAACAGCATGAACGCGCCGGCGCTGCCCAGTGCGAACGAGACGATCAGCAGGCTGGAATAAAGCAGGCGGCCGCCAATCTTCTTGGCTCGCCCGATGGGCGTATCCTTCGATTGGGCGATGATCCAAAGACGGAACGGGCGGGTGAGCTTGTATGTTGCCCAAGTCAGAGCCAGGCCGGCAGCGATGAATATCGTAATCAGCACCAATACGCCGGCAGGCCCTTTGCTGGACATATCCTCCATGGTCTGTGCCCGAACGCGCGCGAACTGGCCTGGCAGCAAGGGCAAAGTTCGCACGATTCTTTCGATATGATGTTTGATCCGATCGAGCGTCGAGGATGCCATCGTATTCATCTGGGCTGGTGCGGCCTCGGCGCTGGACGATGCGTCGGCCGGCGAAGCGCCTGCCTCGGCAGGCGTTCCTGTTGACCGCGCGTCCTGTTTTCGTTGTTCGGCCACCCAGGCCTTCACTGACGGATCATCGAGTAGCTCGAACAGCTGTTTGACCCTCTCAGGCGGGACGGTCGCCGGTGACTGCGCCTGTACCGGGCCAGCCAACAGGAGGGCGATCCCAAAGACGAGCGGCCTGGCAATCAGGACAAACATCGCCGTCAGATCTTCGAGACGCCATGCCGGGCGCGCCAGGTTCCTGGCTCCCAATCGTGGAATCATGAGTGACATCGTGCTGTAACCTTCCGGCCAAATCGGCGAGCGACGACATCTATATCCGTCGTTGCTCCTACCTTGAACAAGCCGATGTTGTGGTGCAAGGCGTCATCGGTCCGGGCTAGATCGTTGCGCCGGATACTTGGCGGTGTCTACTAGCCGCAGGGGCAGGGCATTTCGGTCTCGGCCCGGGTCTCCGGGCGTTCCATGAACCGGGCATCGGTGATTCCGGGCGCAGAACGCCGGCACCAGGATCCCAGGCCCATACTATGAGAGCATGAGCGCTTGCCATTCAGCCCTGTTACCAGGTCTTTTGCCTGTCTCTAATTCGCCCCGACCTTGACAGAACAGAGCTGCCATCCGATGCCGTCATCCGTTTTTGACATTCGCCGACTCTTGCCGAAGAAAACGAAAGCTCGATGGCCAAGGATAATGCGAACGGCGGTACTGCTTCCGAAGCCCTCGCGTGGACCGCGTTGTGGAACGCCGCGTCGGATTGCGGCCGCGGCTCGCGCTCGATCGACCCGCAGCCCCTGCGCGCGCTGCCGGCAGGACGCAAGTGGGTGCGTGAGGCAGCCAAGGTGGTCTTCGATGGGCTTATGGCGGGAAGCCTGTCGGCGCCAGGGCAATTGGCTGCCAGGTGGGACAGGTTCGGCGGGGCCATCACAGAGTTGATCGTCGAACTCGGCAAGATCTGGGGCGATCCCGCAGCGGGTCGCCGCGTCCAGTATCTCCTTGAGCAAATGCTTCTCGACGTCGACGACCTTGCCGCGCCGCGCAGACTGGCCCTGACACTCGGAATTCGCGTCGACGCGCAAAATCCGACCTCGACCGAACTTCCGGAGGGGGTAGATCAAATCTGCGCCCGGCTGATGATGGATAGCCAGATAGAGGCTCGCGTGCAGTTCGGCGCACTCGGGACAGTGACAAGGCGTCATTGGCTTGAATTGACCCAGGATTTCGTGCCCACTGAGCGGCTTGAACCTAGGTCTGATCAGGACAGCCACTTCGCCAAACTCGCGCAATTGGCCGCAGAAGCGCAGGAGCTGGTCCGGTCGAGTGCCGAGCCTATGGAACCCCTTCCAGCGCCGCGCCGTGCACCGGCCGCGGATGGGCACGACAAGGATCGGACGTCGTTCTGGGATCGCCATTTCGCGACCCAGGATCCCTGGAAGTACGGTTCGCCCTATGAGCAGGAAAAATATGAGCGGCAGCTCGAAATTCTGCCTGGCGGTGCCATCGGACGGGCGCTTGAGCTGGCCTGCGCGGAGGGCCACTTCACGCGGCAGCTGGCGCCGCGAGTGGGCCATTTGACCGCAACTGACATCTCCGCCGTAGCCATCGGGCGGGCGCGCGCGCGATGCAGCGATCAGCCGAATGTCGAGTTCGGCGTACTGGATTTCTCTGCCGATACGCTGCCGGGCGAGATGGATCTGATCGTCTGTTCGGAAGTGCTCTACTACCTGGATGATCTCGCCGAGTTGCGGCGCGTCGCTAGAAAACTCGCCGAGGCGTTGGCGCCTGGCGGCAGTTTCATCAGCGCGCATGCATTCGTGCTGCGTGACAATGTTGAAAAGACGGGCTTCGACTGGAACACATTCGGTGCACAAGCGATCTCTGAGGCTCTGGCGGCGACCGAAGGCCTCGTCCTCGAGCAATCGATCCAGACCGAGCTCTATCGCATAGACCGCTTCCGCCGCCTGTCACCAGACGAGGTGGCGGCGGAACCGAGGATTGATCATGTGCCAATCCGCGCCCGCATCGAAATAGGGGTCGCGCGAAAAATCGTCTGGGGCGGGGCGCGGGCCTTGCGCCGCGACGTCGCCCGCAGCGAGCGGCGGCAGCGTGTCCCTGTCCTCATGTATCACAGCATCGCCGATGATGGTCCGGCCGCGCTCGCCCGTTTTCGGTGCACACCCGCCGCGTTCGGCAGCCAGATGGCATGGTTGCGCGCCAATGGCTTTCACGCGATTGCGTCCGAGCAGCTGGAATGGTCCATCGCCGAGCGTGAGCCTTTCGCTGGCCGCCCGGTGCTCATCACCTTCGATGACGGCTTCCAGAACTTTGCCGACCATGCCTGGCCGATCTTGCGCGCCAACGACCTGACCGCGGAAGTGTTCCTGGTGACGGACCTTGTGGGTGAAAGTGCACGGTGGGACGCCCACAGCGGGCCGCCGACGCCGCTTATGGGCGCCGGAACGGTGCGACGCCTCGCCGGTGAGGGTGCCTTCTTCGGAAGCCATATGGCGACGCATCGCGCGATCGATGGTCTGTCGAGCTCCGACTTGGCCGCCGAGCTCCTGCGCTCTCGTATGTTCATCGAACGATGGACTGGTCGGCCGACCACGGCGTTCACGGCACCCTTCTCTGTAACCGACCGACGGCTTGGTCGGCTGGCCAGGGAGTGCGGCTATCGGATCGGCTTCGGCGGCAGACACGGGCCGGCGGGCCTCGATGGTGATCCCATCGACCTTCCACGCATCGAGATTCGCGGGGATCGCTCGCTTGATGACTTTGTTGCCATTGTCGAGGCCGTGCTCGATGAACGGTGAACTTGCCTATTGGGCGACTTGCGACACGGCCGACATCAGCTCCCGTGGGTTTGGCGCCCCAAACATGTATCGCCCACCCTCCGGAACCTCCGTGAAGCTCCAGCGCACGATCCCCTGCCGGTCGAGCAGGAACTGACCGACCAGTTGTCCGTGTCCCGTTGCCATCATCTGTTCGTCGGCTTCGGTCACTTCATAGGGGTCCTTCTTCTCGAGGAACTCGCCGGCCGCAAAAGGATCCATTGGGCCGGGCAGCACGCCTGGTATGTCGACCCGCAAGCCCTTTGCCGCTGCCATCGCGACCTTGTAGGGCCAGTTCGTCTCGTTTTCGGTGAACTCCAGATTGGGCAGTCCAAAAGCGCGATGTGAGGCGCGTTCTGGGTCGGAGGCAGCAAGCAGATTCGGCATCGGGTGGTAGCGGAAATAGAGACGCGCCCGTTCGATCGGCGTGTTGACCACCGTCAGGCTCTCCACACCCTTTTCGCGCAGCTCAGGATCGAGCCGCGCTTGGGCGGCGATATGGCGCCGGCAAAACGCGCAATGCAGACCTCGAAACAGGCCGACCAGCACCGGCTTTTGCCCGCGAAAGTCGTCAAGGGCGATCTTGCCTTCCTGGGTAATGGCGTCGAGTATCACGTTCGGCGCGCGGTCACCCGGTTGAAGCGGTACCAAGTCACTAGGCGCGGACATTTCTACCTCCAACCCCGGCTAGTCGAGAAAAGGTAGCACCACGAGCGATTCCGGGTCGAGCCCGTGCTGGGCGCATATACCCTGCGCCAGGGAAAAGTAGCGCTCGGCCTCAGGCAGATTGTCGAGGTCGAGATTAAGCGTTGCGAGACCATCATAGCACGGAAACAGCAATTGGGGCTCGCCCGTTTCGCGGGCCACGTCCAGCGCGTCGTGGAACAGGCCAACCGCCAGTTCCGGACGGCCGTTGCATTGGTGGATCTGCCCCAGCACGATCAACGGCACCGGCAGGTGCTCGCGCTGGTCGAGTGCCCGGTCGATCTCGATGGCCTTCTCTGCGGCAGGCACGCCCTCTGTCGGACAGCGATCCGTGAAGGTACAGCAAGCGACCGCCAGATTGGCCAACAGGCGCGCCTGGAAGCCCAAATCACCGATACGGCGCGCCACGTCGAGACCGCGCCGACAGACTTCGATCGCCCGTGCCGGATCGATGGTCGTGTAAAGCACGCCGAGATTGGTGTAGCCACGGCACGCAGCGCCCAGCAGACCGGCGGCTTCGGCCAATTCGATGCTGCGCTCAACCTGACGCACGGCCTCATGGTTTCGCCCCAGGCGAGCCAGCGCGACAGCCTTGGTATTGAGTGCCTCGGCGGTCACCAGAGTCGCATCGCGCCCCACCTCGGAGACATGCTCCGTTGTCAGACTGCCTACGCAATCCAGCGCCGCGTCCGCCCATTTTGCCGCGAGAGCGTGATCCCCGCTGCGGAACGCCTGCCGGCCACGCTCTTGCCAGAGATGCGCCTGCTCGACCGGGGCATCCGCTCCCTCGAGGAGCGCTGCCGCTTCGGCGTAGCGGGATTCTGCGTTGTCCCGCTTGCCGACGTCCCAGAGCAGCCTGCCGATCTTGCGCAAAACGCGCGCCGAAGCGACACGATCGGCTGACCCGCGGTATGCCTGCAGCACGGTCTCGTAATGCTGGTGCGCGATCTCGCGGCGGCCTGCCGGGCCGCTCAAATCGGCAATGCGCTCTGCAATTGCCAGTTTGAGCGGTGTTTGCCCGATTGCGCCCAACGCGGTCAGTGCCCGCTCGTAGAGACGAAGCGCGTCGTCATTGGCGTATATCATGCGAGCGCGGTCACCCGCCGCCTGCAGGTAGCGCGCGCCTCTCTCCCGCTCGGCGCTCAGTGCGAAATGATGACCGAGCACGGTCAAATCCTCGAGCCGTTCCGGCTTGTCGCCGTATAGTTGCTCCAAGGCGGCACCGACCCGCCCGTGGATGTCGGTCCGGCGTTGCAGGAGCAGATTCTGGTAGATCACGTCCTGCAGCAATGTTTGCGTGAAGCGGTAGCTTTGCGACGAGACCGAGCCTGATCCGGCAACTTCCTCGATGATTTCCGCATCGCAAAGCAGTTCGCAGCCGGCTTCCAGCCGGCCGGGGTCGGCCGTCACGGTTTTCAGAAGCGTGGCATCGAAGCGCGGGCCGATTACCGCCGCTTCCTGGGCCAACCGGCGCACCTCTTGGGGCAGCCGGTCGACGCGAGCAAGCAACATTGCCTGGATGGTGGCGGGAATGTCGGTTGCGACTTCGCCCGCCGCAGTCCGCCATCGCTGGCCCTCGCGCATCAGTGCACCGCGATCGATAAGGCCGCGAACGATCTCCTCTACAAAAAGCGGGTTGCCGCCCGCGCGCTCGAGGATCTGGTCGAGAAGCCTTCCTGCGGAGTTTACCCAACTCTCGCCGAGAAGCGCCGCCAGCAGGCTGCGTCCGTCATCCCTGTTGAGCGGCGAAAGCCTGAGCGCCGTGTGACTGACCCGACTTGAGTCTAGCTGGCCGTTGTCCGGCCCCGGACGATGCGTGACCAGCAACATCAACCGCGTGCGCTCCAACCTGTCCATGACGAAACGGAGTGCCTCGAGCGACACGGCGTCGGCCCAATGCAGGTCTTCGACGACAATCAACAGCGGCGACAAGGCAAGCCGCCGCTCGATGATTGTGCGGACGGCGTAGAGAATTTGCCGCCGCAGCTGCTCGGGCTCGACATGCTGCAAGGTGGCATCGGGGTCGCCAAGGCCGAGCACATGGTAGAGCAAAGGCATCAGCCGTTTTGCTTCTTCGCCCTGCAGGCCGAGATCGGCAAGCAAGTCTGCGAGCTTCCCCCGCATCTCGTCCCCATTGTCGTTTTGCATCATCCCGGCAGCGCTGCGCACCACCGCGCCCAAGGCGCCGAATGATTGTTCGCCCAGCGGTGAGCACGTGGCCTGCCGCACGGCGACGTTGCGAAAACGATCCTCGTCGCCGACGCGGGCGACGAACTCTTTCACCAGCCGCGATTTCCCGATGCCGGCTTCTCCGACGAGGCGGACAAGTTGGGCCGAGCCGCCGCACGCCTGGTCAAGGCCCGCCAGCATTCTGTGAAGCTCCGCGCCACGACCTATTATCGGCGCGCTGAGGCCGAGTGCCTCGAGCCCACGCGCTGCACGCGGCGCCGCAAGCGGTGCATCCAGTCGATGGACGAGCACACTGCCAGCCTTGCCGCGCAGCACGACATCACCCAGCGGTTCGTAGGAGAAGGCATGCCGGGTCAGCCTGTGCGTGAGCTCGCCTACCAGCACCTCACCCGGTGCGGCCAGCGATTGCAGGCGTTGCGCCGTATTCACCGTATCGCCGGTCACCGAATAGGATTTGGCGGTGCCGATGCCCAATCCGCCAGTGACGACCGGTCCGGTGTTTATGCCGATATGGAGCAACAGAGGCGTACCGGAGTGGCGGGCGCTTTCGCCGAGCCGCGCCGTCCGGGCTATCATGTCGAGAGCGGCGCGAAGCGCACGTTCCGGATCGTCCTCATGCGCGACCGGCGCGCCGAACAAAGCGAGCAGTGCATCACCGATGAATTTGTCGACGAAACCGCCAAAGTTTCGCACGGCCGCCGTCAATTCCTTGAACAGTTCGTTCTGCAGCGCTTGCATGACCTCGGGATCGAGCTGCTCGCTGAGTGTCGTGAAGCCGCAAAGGTCGGCGAACAGGACCGTTACCGTCCGGCGATCGGCGTCAGAGACGGGATGCAGCCCATCTTCGCCTTCGATGTTCGCGAGCAGCGACGGCGTTCGAGACGGCGGCACAATGGTCCGGCTTGGTGTCGCAGCAGGCCGTTCGACGGCTTTGGCGGGCGCACCGACGCTTGTCCCGCATTTCGGGCAGAACTCGAAATCCGGTGCGCAGAGGTAGCCGCAACTGGCGCATGGCGCGGGCTGGCGCCTGCCACATTTCGGACAGAAGGCGAAGCCGTCATCAACCTCGAAACCGCAGCCCGAGCAGTCCATCGAACAAGACCCCACTGGGGGCCGTGACGGCGTGATCTCGCTACGCAGTTCACGGCCAGCGTATCCACAAGGATGAACCGATATACGTCGGCCAGCAAGCGGCAGCTCAAATGGGCACCGGGGCGATCGGCATGGGCCTGTGGCAGAGCGTTGCCGATGCGGGCGGCTGCATGGCCGTCGTTTGCGAAAGTTCCCTCTTGCCTCCGTCTTCCTGCTATTGTGGAGAT
This sequence comes from Mesorhizobium loti, assembly GCA_002356515.1. Taxonomy (NCBI): domain Bacteria; kingdom Pseudomonadati; phylum Pseudomonadota; class Alphaproteobacteria; order Hyphomicrobiales; family Phyllobacteriaceae; genus Mesorhizobium; species Mesorhizobium loti. Next base: position 6,500,772 of record AP017605.1, read on the forward strand.
GAGGAGACGGACCCTTGAGCGAGAATCGTAAGCTGGCCGCAATCCTGGCTGCAGATGTGGTTGGATACAGCCGGCTCGCAAGCGCGGACGAAGATCGTACTTTGGCGAGGTTGCGGGCACTGCGCAGCGACCTGATCGATCCAATCATCGCAGTGCACAACGGACGAGTGATCAAGCGCACCGGGGATGGGGCGCTGGTTGAGTTCCGCAGCGTGGTGGATGCCGTGCGCTGCGCCATCGAGGTTCAGAACGGTATGGTCGAGCGCAATGCCGGCGTGCCGCAGGACCGCCGCATCGAGTTCAGGATCGGCATCCATCTGGGGGATGTGGTCGAAGAAAGCGACGGCGACCTGATGGGCGACGGCGTCAACATCGCCTCGCGTTTGGAGGGCGTCGCGGCGCCCGGCGCCATCTGCCTGTCCGAGGATGCCTATCGCCAGGTCAGGGCGAGGCTCGACCTCTCGGTCAGCGATCTCGGCAGCACGCAGCTCAAGAACATCGCCGAGCCGATCCGGGTCTATTCGCTGCAAGTCGGCAGCGCCGGGGCCAAGGCGGTAGCGACCTCGCAAACCGCGACGAGCCGGCCGGCGGCGGCAGCGCCGCCCAAGCTATCGATCGCCGTCCTGCCGTTCGCCAACATGAGCGGTGACGCCGAACAGGACTATTTTGCCGACGGCATTTCCGAAGACATCATCACGGCGCTGTCCAAACTGTCGCAGCTCTTCGTCATCGCACGCAATTCGTCGTTCACCTTCAAGGGCCAGAACGTCCATGTGCAGGAGGTGGGCACGAAGCTCGGCGTGCGGCATGTCCTCGAGGGCAGCGTCCGCAAGTCGGGGAACAGGGTGCGCATCACCGCGCAGCTCATCGATGCAGTTTCGGGCGGCCATCTCTGGGCGGAGCGGTTCGATCGCGACCTGACCGACATATTCGCCGTGCAGGACGACGTGACGCAGCAGATCGTCGGTGCGCTGGCGCTCAACCTGACTGATGGCACCCGGCTGCGGCTGGCGCCGGAGCACCCGCGCAACACGGAGGCGTATGACTGTTTCCTGCGCGGCCGGGAGCTGTGGCACCGGCTGACGAAGGAGACAAACACCGCCTCCCGCGACCTCTTGCAACGTGCCACCGAGCTGGACCCGAACTTTGCCTCTGCCTACGCTTTCCTTGCCCTCACGCACGGCGTCGATTACCTGAACAGGTGGGGTGCGTCACCGCCGGAATCGATGGCGCAAGCCGAAGAGGCCGCAACGCGAGCGGTAACGCTCGATGACAACGATCCCTGGGCGCACTGGGCGCTGGCGATAGCCAGGCTGTACACACGACGGCACGATGAGGCCATCGTCGAGGTCGAGCGCGCACTGGTCCTCAATCCGAATTTCGCCGAGGCGCATGTCTGCCGCGGCGAGACGCTGTATTACTCGGGCAGAGCCGAGGAGGCCCTCGAGAGTTTCGCCCGGGGAAAGACCCTGAACCCATACTTTCCGGATGTGCTTCTGCACTTCCAGGCTTTGGCATTGTTTCAACTGGGAAGATACGACGAGGCCGTCGACCTCTTGCTGCAACGGCTGGCTCGCAACGCTGTCACCGACGTCTCGCGCGCGCTTCTGGCCGCCAGCTACGGCCATCTGGGCCGTTTCGCCGAGGCCCGCGCGGCATGGCAGGAGTTGCTTCGCGTCAATCCCGACTATTCGTTGGAATACCGCCGCAAAGTCTTGCCCTACAAGAACCCTGCCGATTTCGAACTCATGGTCGACGGCCTCCGCAAGGCTGGTGTCGTGCAATGACAAATGAGGCCATGCGGACGGGTCAGACTCCAGAGGCTCACCGATAGATCGCCTGGCCGATCTTGCGCCACCGGGCGTTTTCGCGAACCAGTTTCAGGTCGTCGGTCGTCTCGGCAAAAGTCCGCAAACGGTATTGCCGGAGCAGGTCCGGGAAGAGCGCCCCATCCGGCAGGCCGGCAAGCTGCTCGCGGACCGAGATCTTTTCATCGATGACCCGCATGCCCCAGGCATTTTCCCGAACCTGCAGCTCCGCAGCCAGATCACGCTCTTCCGGCACGTTTTCGTCCAGCGCAGCCAGCAGGATCTGATGGAAAAGCGCGACATAGCCGATCTGTCTCAGGCCGCCCACAACCCGCGCCCGCGGCAATATGGCAAGGACGAGGAACGTCAGGAACAGGTTCGGCAAAAGCACGCCGTCCAGCAGCGCCTGCCTGAGATGCGGCCGCTCGAACGGGATGGAAAGACCATGCGGCCTGTCAGGCTCGATCAGGTGCCCGTTGTCGAGGACGAGCTTGCGCACGCGCTGCTCGCGAATGCCCCAGAAATAGTCCGTGGTGTTGGGCAGAAATCTGCCGAATGGTCCCGATGCGGCCTCTTGCAAGGCATGTTCGAGACGCTGGCGTCTTGCGGGCTCGGTGAGCAGCCTGGAAAGAAGGCTGCCGTCATATTCCAGATGCCGCGCCATGGCAGAGGCAGCGAGCCGATCGTCGATGAAAACCGGCCGGGCCATACCGGAACCATCCCACCTGGCGACCAGATCCTCATTGAGTTCTGTCAACGCATCGGCGGCGGTTCCAAACACCTTGTCCTGACTGGCAAGCAGTGTGCCCAGCCAGCGGCTGGCATCCGTTTCATCGCCCACCGCTTCGAGTGCGCGTTTGTTGAGGGAGACGGGACCGGCCGCGCAGGTGCTTTTGCGGCACAGTTTGTGGCGGCCCATGCCAAACAGGTTGACCTTGTCGTCGCCGACATCGAGCCATCCCGGCCCCTCCCGGCCAATGGTCTCCATGGTCATCGTCGTTCCCATGAAAGCGAAGAAGGCCGACAGCCCGTTTTCGACCGCTCCAAGCCAGGCAAGCAGGAGGGCATCGAAGGTGATCCGGTCCATCAGAAGCAGGCAGTGCAGGCCGGACTGGATAATCGGTCTGTGCTCGAACTCTTCGACGGCCTTGCCGATCTCCTCAGGCTGCATGATCGCACCGAGGCGCTGATGCAGGACTTCGCGCAGGATGGAACGGGCAGCGATCGCCGGCGCCGATGCAGGCTTTGCCACCGGCCGCCACAGACGGCGGGCGTAATCGGAAACCGGTGCATTCCAGTTCTGCTCGATGTCGTGCACGACTTCCGGGCAGAGCCGCGACAGCACAGCCAGAATTTCCGCCGGAGGCGTAGGGGTTGGGTCAGAGACGGCGGTCATCGATCCCGTCTAGCCGCTTGCGGTGCAAACGCCAAGGGAGACCGGACTTGCCGGGTGCGGCCCAGATCGTCAACTTGATCAAACGCCGAACCGCTGTAAGCCAAACAGCGGATCTTAGAACCGCAGCCGGGCCATGCTCAGGAGGTCGTGGTACTGCCCGTCGGTAAAACCGGCCTTCACATGCCGGCCTTCAATCTCGAAGCCGTGGCTTGAGTAGAGACGGATGGCCGGTTCGTTGTCGGCATAGACGGTCAATTCGACCCGCTTCAGGGCGCGCCAGTTGTCGGCCACGTCAAGCAGCGCGCCAAGTATGGCAGAGCCAATGCCCTTGCCGACAAAGGCATCGTCAAGGCCGATATTGATCTCGCCGATATGCGAACGGCGCGGCGAACCCTGCACGACCAGGCTGCCATGGCCGACGACCTTGCCGTCCAACTCGGCGACGATCCAGGTGGTTTCCTGGCCGGACTTGGCGATGCGCCGCTCCACCTGCTCCACCATCTCGAAGGGCATCCTGAGCGTGCCCCAACGGAAGCCCGGCATGTTGAAGATAGCGCAAAGCGCCTCCGCATCGCTTGGCCGTATGGCGCGGAGCTGCGGCTGGATTTTCTCGGAAGAGGTCGTGCTGGTCATGGCGTTCCCGGCTACAGCAATTCCAGGAAAAGTGTGAGCGGTTTTCCGCCCGGAATTGCGTCAGAACAAAGTGATAGAGCAGTTCGCCGTTTCCTTGAAACGGTGAAATGCTCTAAGGCAATCGGCTCGGCACGATGCACCGGACGTCACCTGAAAATCCAGCTATCTCTGCAGCCTATGCCGCCGATTGCGAGCCAAAATAGCGGGAGGCGGCGTAGAGTTTGAAGACGCCGCTGACGCCGATCCAGCCGAAAAGGGCGAGCCAGCACAACGTCCTGGTCGCTACCCAGTCGATCCGGTGCACCGCAGCGTCGGTGATGACGAGGCCAAGGATGGCAAGCAGGCCGACCAGAAACTGCGCCAGGCCGAGCACCAGCAGTTCCTCGCGCGGCGCGCTTTTCCAGACGAGATATGTGCCGCCGGCGCCGGCGAGGAAGATGGCGCTGTAGACCTGGGCGTGGAAGGGATCGACCGGCCATGGCCAGCTGCTGCTGACCACTTGGGGAAACAGCAACATGCCGACGCCGTAGAGCCCAAGGATCGCGGTTTCCGCCAACATATAGCCGCGCCATGCGGGATTGAGGGTCACGCCTTTTGCCGAAGGACGGGCCCTGGCCTGCCATAGGAACAGCCCGGATACCGCGGCCGAGGCAAGATAGACCAGGAACCAGAGCCAGGCCGCTTTTCGTTCGAAGCTGAAATAGCCGAGATTGATCAACGAAACCGCCGACACGATGACGGTGAAGATGAAGGCCATGACGAGCACCAGCCTGCCGGGCGACCAGCGGTTCCAGAACAAGAGCGCCGCCATCACCGCCATTTCGGCGGTGTAGAAGCCGCCGAGGAAGCGGGCACTGAATGGCGTGACGGGCCAGGGCCAGCGCGGCTTGACCAGCGCCGGCGCGAAAAACAGGCCGGCGCCCACGATCAGGACGATGATGACCCCAGCGGAGAAAATGCGCAGGGCTGCTGGGAATGGCGGGTTGTCGGACGTCTGCATGGAAACGGCCCCAAAAGGTGAATACCCGTGGACCATCATAGTGCCGCTTGCGGTCGGATGGAAATCGAGCTGTCACCAGGCTTGTCTATTGGAATGGCCGTACGATCCGTTTCGACGTAAAATGAATCACTCGGACCAAGGAGCGGTCCGGTCAACCCGCCTCGGGAGGCGCATTTTCCGGAGCCTGCACGATGAACGAAGCTCAGGATCTGTTCTCGCTTCTGCGGCAATCGACCGATGTCGACCCGCGGGCAATCGACGCGATCAAGCGAACCATCGCCGAGGGCGAGGATCGCGAGCTTTGCCGCATCAATGTGCCGGCCTTCGCCGGCAAGCATGGCCTCGACGAGGAGCGCGCCATAGGCGCCTTTCTCCATGCGGCGCGGGTGGGCATCTTCGACATTTCCTGGAATGTTCTGTGCCCCGGCTGTGGCGGCGTGCTCGATACCAACGCCACGCTGAAAACCCTGCAGAAGGACGAATACACCTGCGCGCTATGCTCCGAGGGCTATTCGCCGACACTCGACGAGATGGTCGAGGTGACATTCACCGTCAGTCCCCGCATGCGCAGGATTGCCGCCCACAATCCACACGAACTGCCGTTGATGGAATATTTCCGCCAGATCTACTGGGCGTCAGGCGTCGATCTGCCGGATGAGGATTTCGCGAAAACGATCGAATCGTTCTCGCTGGAAGATATCGAGCTTGCACCCGGTGAAAAGGCGGTTCTGCCCATACAGCTTCCGTCCGAATTCGTCATCGTCTTCGAGCCGGTAACCCATTCAGCGCAGTTCATCGACGTGAAGGGCGAACCGACAAAGGAGCGCCGAAGCCTGTCTTTGGTCTTCGACCGCGACCATGTCCAGAACCAGACGCTGGAGATGCAACCCGGCCCGTTGCGCATTTCGCTGGAAAACAGAACAGACACCCGCGTGCTGCCGACGGTCTTCATCGCCGGCCAGGCATTGCACGATCTCCTGGGCAAACGCCGGCCCTTCCTCACCGCCAAGCGCCTGCTCACCAACCAGACGTTTCGCGATCTCTATCGCACGGATACGCTCGACATCGATCAGCGCCTGAAGATCACCAGCCTGACCTTCCTGTTCACCGACCTGCGCGGATCGACCGCGCTTTACGAGCGGGTGGGTGACCTCCAGGCCTTCGATCTCGTGCGCGCGCATTTCCAGGTTCTGCACGAGATCGTCGCGGCGGAGGCAGGCGCGGTGGTGAAGACGATCGGTGATGCGGTGATGGCGACCTTCGCGACGCCCGATCGTGCGATTGCTGCGGCCCTCAGGATGCGCGATGCCATGCGTGCGCTCAACGACAAGAGCGGGCGCGAGGATCTGCTGCTCAAGATCGGAATCCATGCCGGCCCCTGCATTGCGGTGTCTATGAACGAGCGACAGGACTATTTCGGCCAGACGGTCAACATTGCTTCGCGGGTCCAGAACCTTGCCACCGCGCAGGCGATCTTCGCCACGCGTGCGGTGGTCGACGACGATCTCACCGCCGATCTGTTGCGCAGGAATGCGTTGACGCCGGTGCCCCACGAGGTCTCGCTGCGTGGCATTGAGCGGGAGATAGCCGTATATACGATCCCCTGAAACCGGGGCGTTACGCCCTTACACGCGCCTGCAGATGAAATAACGATCGGCTGATACCGAAGGCGGCGGCGGGAGGCGTTGTAACTGCGGATGATCGAGCGGCGTGCCGCTGACCGCGAGGCCGCCGACGCGAAGCAGGCGCGCGGTCAGATCGGGAAGCCAGGTAGAGGTCACGGCATCGCGATCTTCATAGCCGGTGCCGATGTCGGCATGAACAAGAGCGGCGTCGATGCCAATGAACCTGCTCGCCGTCTCGCGTATTTCGCCGAGCACGAGGTTTTCAGCTTCGGGAATTGAGCTGGAGTGTGCGGCAAGTGCGCGGTCGAATGCCACGATCCGGCGTCCGGGCAGGCGCTCGCGCAGATGGTCGAACGTCCGGCCGTTGCCGAGGCCGAGTTCGATCACAGGCCCCTCGATCTTCGCCACCTCGGCGCAGACTAGATCGAGAATGTCGCGCTGTGCGGTCATCCTGCGGATGAAACTCTCGAGGCGACTCATATGCGTTTGTTTGTCCTGAACCAGCCCAACAGATCGGCAATGAGATCATCAATGCCCGTGACCAGAACGGGTCGCGGGTGGAACCCGGGGCGACGGGTTAAACCCCGATCGAGTCCTGCCGCATATAGAGGCGAACGATGAACACCGCAACATCCGAACAAGGCTGCCGACAACGGTCATACCGGGCCGAGTCGGCGGCCCGGCGCGTGTCGGAACAGCGATCTCACTTGTAGGGGTCTGCGGCGTCCCGCAACCCGTCGCCGAAGAAGTTGAACGCCATGATGACGAGAATGACGGGGAGCATCGGCAAAAGCAGCCATGGATAGAAAGCAATCACGCTGACGCTGCGTGCCTCGGTGAGCAGGATGCCCCAGCTGGTTGTCGGCGCCCTCAGGCCGAGCCCGAGGAAGCTCAGCGCCGTCTCGCCCAGGATCATGCCGGGGATGGAGATCGTCGCCGTCGCGATCAGATGCGACATGAAGCCGGGAATGAGATGCCGTCCGATGATGCGGCTGCTGCTGGCGCCCATCAATTGCGCGGCCAGAACGTAGTCCTCCTCGCGCAAGGCTAGAAGCTTTGAACGCACGGCCCGCGCCAGTCCGGTCCAGTGGATCAGCCCGAGGATGACGGTGATGCCGAAATAGATCAGGATCGGACTCCAGGTTATCGGCATGATCGCCGCCAGAGCCAGCCACAGCGGAATGCTGGGGATCGATTGCAGAACTTCGATTATCCGTTGAACGATCAGGTCGAAGATACCGCCGTGGTAGCCGGCCAGTCCGCCGATGACAATGCCGAGCAGGAAGCTGAAACTGATGCCGACGAGGCCGATTGTCAGTGAAATGCGTGCGCCATAGATGATGCGCGAGAGCACATCGCGTCCCAGCCTGTCGGTGCCTGCCAGAAAGAGCTGGCCGTTTTCGGCAGGGCAGACAAAATGCCTGTCACCTGCGATCAGGCCCCAGAACCAATAACTGTCGCCCTTGCAGAAGAAACGGATCCGCTGAACATCATCCTGTTTGTCTGTGTAGTTCCGCTTGAGGGTGTCCATATCCAGCGTCATCTGGCGGCCATAGACGAAAGGCCCGACGAACTGGCCGTTGTGGAACAGGTGCACGCGCTGCGGCGGCGAATAGATGTAGTCCATGTTGCGCGTATGCAGATTGTAGGGCGCCAGGAACTCGCAGATCAGTATCCCGAAATAAAGCACTGCCAGGAATATGCCGGATACAACGGCAAGCCGGTGCCTTCGGAATTTCCACCACATCAGCCGTAGCTGCGACGCCTGATAGACCTTCGATTGCTCCGGCGTCATCGCCTCGACCGACTGCAGGTCAAAGGGCGCGATGGAAACGTAGTGTTGCAGTGGAGCACCCGGAGCGGGCAGTGGCGATTGCGTGTTCATTTGGTGCTGCCGCCCTGCAAACGAATTCGTGGATCAAGCAGCGCCAGCGCCAGGTCGGAAATCAGCACGCCGATTACCGTCAGGAAGGCGAGGAACATCAGGAACGACCCTGCCAGATACATATCCTGGCTTTGCAGCGCCCTGATCAGCATCGGCCCGGTCGTTTCCAAGGACAGCACGATCGCGGTGATTTCGGCGCCGGAGATGATGGCCGGCAGGATAGAGCCGATGTCGGAAATGAAGAAATTGAGCGCCATGCGCAGCGGATATTTGACCAGCGCCTTGAAGGGATGAAGGCCTTTGGCACGCGCGGTCACGACATATTGCTTGTGTAGCTCGTCGAGCAGATTGGCGCGCAGCCGCCGGATCATGCTTGCCGTGCCCCCGGTGCCGATGATCAAGACTGGGATCCAGAGATGGGCGAGGATCGACTGCGCCTTGGCCCAGCTCATCGGCTCGCCGAGATATTGCTGGTCCATGAGATGACCGATGGACGTGCCGAACCAGATATTGGCGAAATACATCAGGATCAGCGCCAGCATGAAGTTCGGAATGGCAAGGCCGAGAAGGCCCAAGAACGTCAGGCCGTAGTCGCCCCAGCTGTATTGATGCGTGGCGGAGTACATGCCGATCGGAAAGGCGATGAGCCAGGTGACGATGATCGTGACGAAGGAAACCAGCACGGTCAGCCACATTCGGTCGCCGACGACGTCGCGGACCGGCAGCTCATACTCGAAGGAATAGCCGAAATCGCCATGCAGCATCCCGCCGACCCAGTAAAAGTAGCGAATGACCGGAGGCTGGTCGAAACCATATTCCTTGCGCATCATCTGGATGCGATCGGAATCCACCGCTTCGCCCTGAGCCCGAAGCTCGGCGACATAGCTGTCGAAATAATCGCCAGGCGGAAGTTCGATGATCGTGAACACCAGCGCCGATATGACCAGCAGCGTTGGAACCATCACGGCGATGCGCCAGACAATATATCGAAGCACGCTCAGGTCTCTCCAAGCCAGAATGTATCCGGCATATAGACACCGAAATAGGCAGTCGGGTCGTAGCCGTATAGCGCCTTGTCAGGCAGGTTGCGCAGCCGCGAGGACGCAAGAATCGGCTGATGCGTTGCGTTCACCGTACCGATCGAAAACACCTGATCGGTGTAGATCGACAGCATTGAATTCCAGATTTCGGCGCGCTCCGTGGCTTCGGTCGATGCGTTCCAGCGCTTGAGCAAAGCCATCAACTCGACCACAGGCGGAAGATCGGGCGCCTCACCGAGCGTGCCATGAGACAAATAGTGAGCACCCCAGAGCGGCCATTGCAACTGATCGTCGACGGTGGGGGCCAACTGGTACGGGTTCATGTCGGCGGTCGGCACGCCATTGTCGATGCCCGACCAGATCGACATCATGATCTCGCCGCCAAGCGCGCGGCTGCGGAAGATGTCGCGCTGTGAAGTCCGGATGAACAGGGCAATGCCGATCTTGCGCCAGTGATCGGTGATGAGTTCGAGCGCATCGGTTTCCAGCGTGCTTTCGCCGGCCGTTTCAACGATGACCTGCGCCGGGCGTCCGTCGGGAAGTATCCGCAGGCCATCATCGTCACGCCTCTGAAGCCCGACCTCGTCGAGCAAGGCATTGGCCTGGTCGGGATCATGGGCGACCCAGGCTTTCGCGAATTCCGGCCGGTAGAGCGGGCTCTCTGGCAGGACCGTATCGGCACTTTCCTGCGCCAATCCGTAGAACACGGCCAGATTGATCTCGCGCCTGTCCACAGCGAGCGAAAGTGCGCGGCGCACGCGTACGTCACGGAAGAGGCCACGCCACACCTGGTCGGAACAATTCAGATTGGGCAGCAGCGCCAGGCGCGAGCCCTGTGTGCGTTTCCACAGATGCATCTTCACCGGGTAGCGCTTCTCCGCGTCCTTCAGGAAGGAGTAGTCGGCGAAGTCAATTCCCATGCATTGCAGGTCGCTCTCGCCCGCACCGGTCTTGGCGGAAATGATCGCCGACGAGCTGACATTCATGACAATCCGGTCGACATAGGGCAGTTGCCGGCCGTTCTCGTCTGTTCGATGAAAGAACGGGTTGCGCTCGAAGATGAACTGCTCAGCCGGCGGCTTGGTCCGGTTCTGCCAGGGATCGAGCGTCGGCAGCTCCGGGTTCTCCGGGCGATACTGCCGCGACATGCGGATATGCAGGAGCGTCCATTTCTTCGCCCGGTACTCCTTCATCAGGCCGGCGAGCCGGAAGGGATCCTGGTATTTCTTGTGGAACTGCTTGAGATAGGCGGCCGGCAGAGCAAGCGAGAGCGGCGAAGCAGCAGCGAGCTTGGGCAGGAAGTCGGGATTGGGCGCATCCCAACTATAGCGGACCGTCAACGGATCGACGATCTCGAAGCGTGGTGGCTTGCCGTCCGCCAGCAGGGAAGGGGCGAGCCCGTCTTGCGAAAGCTCATCGTTCAGCCAGACATCTTCCCAGCAATAGCGAAAATCCTCCGGCGTCAGCAGGCTGCCGTCGGACCATTTATGTCCTTCCCGTATCTTGAAAGTGAAGACGCGATCATCTGCTACATGGAAACTTTCGAGAATGTCGGCTTGCAAGTTGAGCTTTTCGTCATAGCCGACCAGGCGAGCATACCCGTAGATCGTCATCATCCGGATATCTTTCTGGCTGCCGATGATCGTGCGCAGCGTGCCGCCATACTGGCCGGGCTGCCGGCCCATCGCAGCGAGATTCAACGCACGCGGGTTCTTGGGCAGGCGTTCGGCGAGCGCCGGCAGGGCCCTGGCCTTCAACTGCGGCTGAAGAAATTCCGGCTCCAGATCGCCGGCGCGCAGCGTGCCCGGCAGAAATGTCGAAGCCATGAGGCCAAGGACGGTGCGGCGGTTGATCAATGGCGTAGGTCTCTGACATCGGCCGAACGTCGGGCCAGCACGAGGTGGCCGCCGCCAAGGTCGAGCGGCGACAGCATATCCTCGTCGCCCTCGTCGCGGAATTGCGGTCCCCATGCGCTGGTATCGGAAGCGCCCCCGAGCTTCAGCGTCTTGAAATCCATCGGCCTGTCGAGATCCGGGAAAGGTACCGCGGCGACCAGTGAGCGCGTGTAGGGGTGGACCGGTTTCCTAAGCAGAATTTCGCGCGGCGCAAGCTCGACGATACGCCCGCCGCACATCACCGCGATGCGGTCTGCCATATAGTCCACCACGGCCAGATTGTGGGATATGAACAGGTAGGTCAGGCCCAGTTCCTTCTGCAGGTCCTTCAGAAGGTTCAGGATTTGCGCCTGGACAGAGACATCGAGTGCCGAAACCGGCTCGTCGCAGATCAGAAGTTCAGGCCCCAGCGCCAACGCGCGCGCGATGCCGATACGCTGACGCTGCCCGCCGGAGAAACTGTGCGGATAACGCTTGATGAAGCGCGGATCGAGCCCGATTGCCTGCATCAGGCTCTTGACCGTGGCCAGTCGGGACGCGGCATTGCCGCGCTGATGGATTTCCAGCGGCTCGCTTAAAATGTTCTCCACCGTCATGCGCGGTGAAAGCGACGAAACCGGATCCTGGAAGACCATCTGGATTTTCGCGCGCAGCAAGCGCAGGGCGTCTCCCTCGGCCTCCAGGACGTCGATTGATCTGTCGCGGCCGTTGAAGACCACGGAGCCGCCGCTCGGGGTGACTGCCCGCATCAGCATCTTGCTGACGGTGGTTTTGCCGGAGCCGCTTTCGCCGACCAGACCCAGGCACTCACCCCGCCTGATGTCGAAGCTCACGCCGTCCACGGCGCGAACAGTGGTTTGATGATCCCCGCCGAACCATCCGGACTTGCGGGTGGTGAAGACCTTTTTCAGATCCCTGACCGACAGCAGGATGTCGTCCGGCCCCGTCGATGCCGGCGCCGTCTGCTTGCCGAGCAGGTTCCCGACATTCACCGGCACCTCGCGGAGCGCTTTCAGCCTTTCGCCAGGCTTCAGGTCGAAATGCGGAACGGCTGCCATCAAGCCCTTCAAGTAGGGGTGGCCCGGCCGGCGGAATATCGCCTCCACAGGTCCCGCTTCCATGATCTCGCCATGGTACATGACCACCACCTCGTCGGCGACATTGGCGACGACGCCGAGGTCGTGCGTGATCAGCAGCATCGCCATGTTCAGCTTGGTCTGAAGCTCGCGCAGCAACTGCAGGATTTGCGCCTGGATGGTGACGTCCAACGCCGTCGTCGGCTCATCGGCGATCAGCAAAGCGGGCCGGCAGATGAGAGCCATGGCGATCATGGCGCGCTGACGCAATCCTCCCGAAAGTTCAAACGGATACATGTCATAGGCGCGCTTGGGATTGGGAAAGCCGACAAGGCTGAGCATTTCCTCTGTCCGGGCCTTGCGCTCCACCCGAGCCATGGGCGTATGAATCTGCAGCGATTCGCTGACCTGGTTGCCGATCGTGTGCAGCGGCGACAGGGATGTCATCGGCTCCTGAAAGATCTTGCCGATGCGGCTGCCTCTCAACGCCCGGATTTCGGGTCCATCGCGCGGCATCTGCAGGATATCCTGCGTCGTGCCGGGCTTTTCAGGATCGGAAAACAGGATACGGCCGCGAACATGGGCTGTGTTCGGCAAAATGCCCATCACAGCCTGGCTGAGAACCGATTTTCCGGAACCTGACTCGCCCACAAGCGCGGTAACCTTGCCGGGCAGGACGCGAAGACTTGCGCGCCTGACGGCATGCAACGGTCCCCCGATAATGGCAAAAGAGATGCCAACATCTTCGATCCGCAGCAGATCAAAACCCGAATTCATTCTCGCACCAGCCCCACTCTGGCAGTCCAGAAAGCGAGACTAGCGCATTGCCAGCCTAGAGCAACTTGGATTCGAAACGGTCGCCGTCGCGGACCGACGACCGGACTGCCCACCGCCGGCGTTCGGACCGGGTTGCGGCGCTTACTGGAGCTTGCTCGGGTCGCCCGCCGATATCCGCGCGGTATCGCGATGAAGCAGCATGACCTGCTCGGCGTCCGATCTTCGGTCGTGAATCGGCTCCAGCGCAGCGTCTTCATCGAGTGCGAGAGCACCCGACAGATCGGGCGCAAGCACTGTCAGCTTCTGCTTGATGCCCCGCAGTTCCTCCTTGCCGAGTGTCAACCAACTGTTGGTCCCGCAGTAGCTGGCGAAGTCTTCGCTGGCGAGAACGCTGTGCGGATATTTCTTGGTCAGGGTCTGGAGGCGCTGGACCTCGTTTACAGCCGAGCCGAAGGCAGAGAATGTGAGCCGGTCGGTAAGCCCGACATTGCCGAACATCACATTACCGACATGCAGGCCGATACCAAATTGTATGTCGCCCAATCCCTGCTCCTTCCTGCGCAGATTGAGATCCATCATGCGCGCGGTCGCTTTGTGCGCGGCCGCAAGAGCAGCCTGGCAGGCGACCTCGGACTGCGAGCGGTGCCTTTCGCAAGGGTAGACGGCAATGAAGCCATCCCCGATGAAACTCATGATCTGTCCGCCTTTGCGATTGAAAGGTGCGGCAACGGCGTCGAAAAACTGGTTCAGCGTATCGATATAGATTTCGCGGCCGGAGGTTTCGGCAAGCCTCGACGATCCACGCATATCGCCCATGACCAGCGCGGCCCGGATCGTATCGCCCTCGCCGCGCTTGATCTGGCCGTCCAGCACGCGCCTGCCGGCGTCGCCGCCGAGATAGGTGGTCATCATGTTGTCGGCGAGCTTGGTGAGCACCGCCATCTTGGTTGCGATAGCGAGATGGCTCTGGATGCGCAGCAGCGCCGAAATCATGCTGTCGCTGAAGCCTGTTGCACTGTCGGTGGACCAGGACCCGATCATGCCCTGACTGGTGTTGCTGAAGGGATGGACGAAAGCCATGTAGTCGGTGACGCCGATAAGCCTGAGTTCATCGAAAATAGGAAACTCCGGCGGCAATGACGGGTCGATCCGGCGTCGCAGATGGTCGAGCTTGTTGCTGAGCAGATGGTAGTATGGGCTGGTCAGGAATCTGTCGGACGGCCCGCCGGGCTCGGCGCGGAAGCCTTCCACTTCGATGCCCTGGCCGCGAAACCAGGTGAAGCCAAGCGCGTCATAAAGCGGATGCAGCATCGAAAAGCTCAAATGCACCCGCTTCAGCGGCAGGCCGGCAGCAGCCAGCCGTTCGCAAAAGCCTTTTACCAATGTTTCCAGGTCGCTGCCCGCCAGCGCCGATTGGTTCAGCCAATCGGCAACCTTATCCATGAGAATGGTGGAAATTTCTGCTTGCGCTTTGCTCATGCTATCTCGAAACCCATTGAAGACCGGGCATTGTCCTTTGATCCGCCATAACACAGTCCGCCAACGACCCAAAGATAAAGCCCCGAAGTCAACGAGGCCGGCTTCGGCAGCATGCGGCAAGGAATTTCCCGGATAACCGTCCTTGCAACCAAGGAGCGGGCGTAACTGCATCTATGCCTTATGTGGCGAGGCTGCCGGCGGAGTGCAATCACGATCCTGACATCCGGCAAAAAAATTCGCCGGCTTAGACGCCGTCAGGCCTTCACCACCGTGTCTCGGGCCAGCCCGAGGCGGCCAAAAACATTGCGTGTGTCGAGGATCAGAAGGGCGTGATCAGCGATGGTCTGATAGTCGATCGCATCGTGGTCGGTTGCAACGACGACAGCGTCGAAATCCTTCAAGGCCGCCTCGGTCAATTCGATCGAGCGGCGCCCCTTGATCGCCATATGCTCCCGTGTGGTCGGGATCTCGCTAACATGCGGATCGTGGAATTCCGCCTTGCCGCCCCATTCCTCGATGAGCTCAATGAGCCGCAACGAGGGGCTTTCGCGGATGTCGGGCACATTCTTCTTATAGGCCAGCCCGATGATGAGAATGCGCGAGCGGCTGAGCGCCTTGCCGCAGCGCCGGTCCAGCGCCTTCGCCAGTTCATCGACCACATGACGCGGCATGGCCGTATTGATCTCTGCCGCCAGCTCGATGAAGCGGGTCGGCAGTTCGTATTCGCGCGCCTTTCACGTCAGGTAGAAGGGATCGATCGGAACGCAGTGCCCGCCAAGTCCCGGGCCAGGATAGAAAGGCATGTAGCCGAAGGGCTTGCTCTTTGCCGCCTCGATCACCTCCCAGATGTCGATGCCCATCGCCCCGAGCACAACCTTCAATTCGTTGACGAGGGCTATGTTGACCGAACGGAAGATGTTTTCCGTCAGCTTGACCGCCTCGGCGGTCGCGGTGGTGGAAACCGGAACGACGGTCTTGACCACGCTTTGGTAGAAAGCTTGCACGAGCGCCGCCGCTTCAATGCCGTCGCCCGCCACGACCTTGGGTATCGTCGCGACTTCAAAGCTGCGGTTGCCGGGATCCTCGCGTTCGGGCGAGAAGCCGAGGAAGAAGTCTATCTTCGACTGCAAGCCGGTTGCTTCCAGGATGGGCTTGATCACGTCGTCGGTGGTGCCGGGATAGGTGGTCGATTCCAGCACGATGAGCTGGCCGAGGCGCAGATGCTTCGCGATAGTGCCAGCCGTGTTCGTGACAAAGGAGAGATCCGGCTCGCGGTGTTTCGTCAGCGGTGTCGGAACGCAGATGATGATGACATCGCAGACGGCCAGTTCGGTAAAATCCGCGGTGGCGCGGAACCGTCCGCTCGCCACCTGACCGGCAAGGACTTCCGACGTCACTGCCTCGATGTAGGATTGGCCGTCGTTCAGGCTCTCGACCTTCCGGGCTTCGATGTCGAAGCCGGAAACCGGGAAGCCGGCGCGTGCGACCGCGACCGCCAAGGGTAACCCGACATAGCCCAGTCCGATCACGCCGACCTGCGCGGCGCGCGTCGAGATCCGGTTGAGAAGACGGTCATATATCGATTGTGAGGCGTCCAAAAGTCTGCTTTCCAGTCAATTCGGACAGGCTGTCCGTTGCCATGGCGAGGCTCACCTGGTCCCCGGAACCATGGCCGAGGCATATTGCGGAAGATCGGTTTCCGCAAGCCGTCATCAAACCGGCGCCTTCGCCTTCAGGCTTGCGGCAGCCATCGCATAGCCGCCCGCGGCGCCATCGATGAAATGAACATGATCGCGCTGCAGCGGCGAGGCGACGAGGCATGTCATCAAGGCCGATTTCTGGCGGTGCAGGCCGTAGCTGCAGATGCCCGCCTCTTCTGCCTGTTTCAGCCGGCTCTCGATCCGCTGCAACACATCCGCGTCAACGTCGATGGTCATCTTCAAGCCGTCGTCGAACTTCCGGAAATCCGAATTGCTGGCCACCTCGCGTTTGTAGACCTTCGGATCGAAACGACCGATGGTCCAGCCAAATCTGTCGGTGACCGCCGTAAGCGTCATCAGGAATATCACCCACAGCTTCGCCAGCCACCGCCGCCCTGGCGGCGCCGTGGCCCGCGCCTCGACATCAAGGCCGGCGGGCAAGAGACTGTAGCCCGGCCCTTCCACCGGCACCGGGTGGCCATCGCGCTCCTGCCTGCCGGCAAGGGCGATGATGTCGGAAGCCAGAAACTGAAAACCGCGCAAATCGCGCGACACTCCCGGTATGGCTATGATCGAGACGATTTCGCCGTGCCGGGCTTCTATCGGGTTCCAGCGGCAGGAGAGGCCGGTCAGATCCGGCCGCGCGCCGGCCGGCGCGGGATCTATCCGGTAGCGCCCGGCTTTCATCTCGGCCTCCGCCCAACTGCCGCCACCGCCGGCGAACATGGCATAGAACACCGCTTCGGAGGCCTGGAACCGCGCCACGCGAACGTCGAGGCCTTGCGCTCTTATATCCTCTATCGGCACGATTGCGGCACGCAAGGTCAGGTCCAGTTCGTCCGCCACCCATCTCTGGACAGCCGCCAGAGCGTTGCGGGTGACCTCCAACGCCGAGCCGGGAAACGCCACGAGCGCACCGTCGCCGCCGAAGACAAAGGGGAGATCTTGCCGGCCCAGCGCATTGAGCAGCGCCGAAATGACGCTGGCGCCGGCCATGTTGACGGTTTTGTAGCGCCCGGCCTCGATCGCCTTGGTCGAGCCGACGATGTCGGCGGTGGCCAGCGCCCAATCATCAGGGAGAGGCCGATAGTTGTCGATATCGGCAACGCTTTCGAACTTTGCGAAAACCGGCAGGGAAGCGACAAACGGGTCGGACGCGGCAGCTGTTTCCATGAGCATCAGATAGCACATTCCACGGCTTGAAGGCGAAGGCGATCATGCTTTGAAATTGACTTGCGCAGGCTTTCTGGGGATAGGTCCGGCGATGCGAATTGCCTTCTACGCGGCCCTGAAGTCGCCCAACCATCCCGTTGCCTCCGGCGACCGCCAGATGGCACGGATGCTCATCAAGGCGCTGGAGCACGCAGGGCACAGCGTCGAACTGGCATCCGAATTACGCTTCTATCTACGCGATCCGGAATTGAAAAGTTTCGAAGCGCTCAAGATCGAGGCCCGAGAAGAAGCCGCGCGGCTGACCAAGCTTTGGGATCGTGACGGCAAGCCCGATCTTTGGTTCACCTATCATCCCTACTACAAGGCGCCCGACCTGATCGGGCCCGAACTGGCGTCGGCCTTTGCTGTCCCCTATGTGACAGCGGAAGCCTCCTATTCGAGGCGGCGCAACGCCGGTCTGTGGGCCGATGCGCAAGCGTTGGTGGCGCGCGCCGTCGCACAGGCGGCGCTGAACATCTGCTTCACGCAAAGGGATCGTCAGGGACTGGCAGATGCGATCCCCGACGCCGCTTTCGGCATGCTTTCGCCCTTCATCGACACATCGGTGTTCCGGGAAACGCCGGCACGCGGTTGTCCGACGCGCCTCGTTACCGTCGCCATGATGCGCCCGGGCGACAAAGTCGAAAGCTATCGCATGCTGGCGCAGGCGCTTGCTTCGATCGGCCACCTGCCCTGGACCATGTCGGTCGTCGGGGACGGGCCGGCCCGTGACGAGGTCAAAGCGCAATTCGCCGGCTTGCCCGCCGACCGTATCGAATGGTTTGGCGCGATTGAGCCAGCCGCCGTGCCGGATGTCCTGTGCAGCGGGGGAATTTACGTCTGGCCAGGTTACGGCGAGGCCTATGGCGTTGCCTATCTTGAAGCGCAGGCCGCCGGCCTGCCGGTGGTGGCCCAGGATATCGCCGGCGTGCCGGAGGTCGTGCGGGATGGCCAGACCGGGTTTCTCACCCCGCCGGGCGATGTGGCGGCGTTCGCTTCAGCCATTGAAAGGCTGCTGGGCCGTAACGACGAAAGAACCATCATGGCCGCAGAAGCCAGACGTTTCGTCCTCGAAGAACGTTCCCTCGGTGGTGCAACGGCGCGTCTGGCCGAACTTCTCGCGAAGGTCCCGGTTTCATGACATCCGATCAGATCTGGCAGCCATTGGTGGAACAACTGGCGCGCGGGCAACGGGCGGGCCGTAAGGCAGAGTTCTGGCTGCGCGACGATGACGCCGTGGAGCCGACGCCTGCGCTTGATCGGCTGCTTAACCTCACTGCTGAATTCGCGGTTCCAATCACTCTGGCCGTCATTCCGGCCATGACCGATGAGAAGCTTACCGTCCGGCTTGACGAGGCGCCGCATGCCACGGTCGCCATCCATGGCTGGGCGCACCGGAATCATGCGCCCGAGGACCAGAAAAAGCAGGAGCTCGGCCCGCATCGGCCACGCGAGGTGGTGCTCGATGATCTGGCGCGCGGACTGTCGCACATAACCGGCCTGCACGGCGCACGTGCCGTTCCGATGCTGGTGCCACCCTGGAACAGGATCGATGCCGGCTTGGTATCCGGCCTTGGATCGATAGGATTTGCGGCATTGTCGGTCTATGGGCCGCCGAAGCCGGCTTCGCTGGCGGTCATCAACAGCAATGTCGACATCATGGATTGGCATGGCACGCGCAGTTGCCGCGATCATGGCCTGTTGGTTCAGGCTATCACCGCGCACTTGCAGCATGCGTTCGACGGCGGCGAACCGGTCGGCCTGCTCACCCACCATCTCGTACATGATGAATCGGCCTGGCTTTTCCTCGAACGGCTGTTCACAGTCACCGCACAGACCGAGGCCTGTGCATGGCTTCAGATCAGGACACTGATCGGGCGCAGCGCCGGCTCAGGAAAATAGCTCAGCGCTTTTTGTCTAATGAGATCGGAAATTTGAGCGTTTGGCCATCCCGCGCGGCAAAAGCGCCGGTAAACCTGTCTTTGGCCAATTTCTCCATCTCGTCCAATTCCCCGTCGGTGCGCGACGGTTCGTGGTGAAACAGCGCAAGCCCGCGCGCACCGGCGGCCTCACAGAGCTTGACGCCCTGTTGCCATGTCGAGTGCCCGTTGCCGCGGTAGCGCTCCATTTCCTCCTCGGTATAGGTGCAATCGTAAATGACGAGGTCGGCATCTTCGATCAGCCGGAGCACCGCCTGATCGAGTTTGCCCGGTTCGTGCTCGGTGTCGGTGATCACCGCCACGACGCGGCCGCCCCATTCGACCCGGTAGCCTATGCAGCCGCCTGGATGGGTAAGACTGCCGGTTCGCACCACAACCCTTTCGCGCGGCCGAAGCACGTCTCCGGATACGAAATCGCGGTAGTCGAGATTTGCCTTGCAGATGTCCAGTTTCACCGGAAACCACGGCGGCCGAATGAACTCATCGACCATCTCGCGGGTCGTCATGCGTCCAGCGAGATGCCCGGACCAAAGTGTAACCTTGAAGCCCCTTTCATAGATAGGCTTGAAGGCCGGCAGCCCGATGATGTGATCGTAGTGGCAATGGGTGAAAAACAGTTCGAAATCGGTCACGCCCGACGCCCGAAGCGCCCTGCCGGCAGGCCGCAGGCCAGAGCCCGCATCGAACAGAAGCGTATCCTTGCCGCACCGCATCTCGATGCAGCTTGTGTTGCCGCCATAGCGGGAGAATTCTGGCCCCGATACCGGAATGCTGCCGCGCACGCCCCAAAACCTGACCAGGAAAACGTCGTCGTCCATGCTACCCCTTCGCAGTCAAGTCGCCCATGGTAGCCAGTGCCATCACGGCGGCGAGGACTAAGCTCACGTCACGTGTCACTTGGCGCTTCGTGCGTCGATCAGATCCGCGGTCGTATGGCTTAGGCGATCGGCAAGAACCCGCACCATCTCGATGGTCATTTCCGGGAACTCCTTCATAAGCCTCAGGAAATGATCCTTGCGGATTCTCAAGGCTTCCAGCTGACTTGCGGCCCTGACGGTGGCGGTGCGGGAGCTGTTGCACAATATGGCGATCTCGCCAACAATCGAATTTGGCACCAGTTCGGCGACTTTTATCGGTCCGCTGTCGGAATCGACCAGAATATCCGCCCTGCCTGAAAGGATGACATAAGCGGCGTCTCCCTCGTCGCCCTGCCGGAAAAGGATCTCGCCGGCGCTGTAGCTCACGCGATCGGATGTGAATGCAAGCAGCTTGAGCTTTGCCGGCTCTACGCCGGAGAACAAGGGAACGCGTTGCAGCATTCCAACCTCATCCTTGAGCAGCATTGTCGCAAACCTTCCCAAAAATTCGCGTTTGCCAGACTAGAGCAACGGCCGCCCGGATGGAATCGATTCTGTTTTCCGGGATGGCGAGACGAGCCTCGCGAAAGGTGGCGAGCCTGATGTCGTGCGATCGAGCGATGCCGCCTGAAAAAATGGGCGTCCGCCAGCCGAAAAGCTGGATGAAGTTGCGGCAAACCCTTCTTGTTTTCGGCGCGGATGTATTCTCGCTACGCCTTTCGCCAAATCCCTTGACCTTGCAGCAAATTCTCACCGGCGAAATGATCCCATCTGAACGTCCGTTGCTCTATGACAGCAGTTCCTTAAAGATACCGCTCTCTGCCAGAAGTGTCTCGTGTGTTCCGTCTTCCACCAATTGACCCGAGTCGAAGACGATAACGCGATCGAACATCATCGCCATTGCCGGGTTCGTCACGGCCCACACAATTGCCGGTGAATGGCCGTCGCGTCTGGCTTCCTCGAGCACGTTTCGCAGCACCTTATCCTGCATGCGCTGATCGAGCGCCGACAGCGGCCGGTTGAGAATGAGAAAATCAGGACGCTTGAGCAGGGCCCGGGCAACATCGAGCTTCTGTCGTTGTCCACCGGTCAGCCGCCTGCCGCCGGCGCCGACGTTGAAGTCCAGGCCGACATCCAGAAGCTCGGCATAAAGCCCCAGTTCGTCGAGAATGTCATAGACGATGGAGCGTATGCGGTCCGGCGCGTCGGGATGGTTGTTGCCCACACGCCCGAACAGCACATTGTCCATGACGGTAGCCGCGGCAATGTATTTGGCAGGATCATACCGTTCGACCGCATTCTGCAGCTCGGGCGGCAGGTTTTCATAGAACTGGTTGCGCGCAGCGACGATCTTGCTCATCAACTCGTCGCTCAGCAGGCCGAAACGGTGCCGGGGCTCGATATAGGCAAAGCTCAAGGTGACGATCATGGCCCGGTCGCTCTCCGAAACCGCCTCGTAGGGACGGTTTTTGAGCCGTTGCAGCAAGGTTTCGTAGGCGGGTATCTCTTCGGCGCTCATGAAGGCGAGCTGCTGGAAGAACTGGTGATCGGGCGGCAGATCGGCAAACAGCTCGATCGCCTGTTCGGCGATCTCCATGCCCATCTCGTAGAACGTGCGGTCGAGGCCGGCTTGCCTCAGCACGGAAGCGAAATAGGGATTGGCCGCCAGGGCCCTGTCGGCCAGTTCGGGGCCGGCGGCGGCGCCGAAGAGCAGGTTTTGGCCGATCGTTGCTTCCTTGTTGTAGGCGCCTGGTTCGAAAGGAGCCACCAGTCCGCTCAGCCCTTCCTGTTCCAGCCGGGTTCGCAGCGCCACACGCAGTTCGACGATCCGCCTGGGAAGCTCCGTGTGACGCGTGAGGTTGGCCGAAGAGCGCAAGCCGAGATCCAGAATGTCGCGCGACAGAACAACCGCGTCGAGCACCCGGCGCACGGCTTCAAAGAGGTCGTGCGGGCCAGTGGCGCCTGCGGAAGCGTAGTCGATCCAGTCGCTGTGGATATCGAGATCCGTATTGCCGGACCGGCGCGCCTCGTTGATGTTCCAGCGGCGCTGGTCTGCCGCGGCACCGTCATAGGTCACCGACGTCAGCGGCGCATGCTTCAACCCGTAGAGCAGGTTATCGCGGAGGCTTGCCTGGAACAGGAAAACGTCCGACGACGCATAGGACATGCGCCGGCCGGTCACGGCCTCAGGGAGTTCAAGCAGGTCGTCGGCGCCTGAAACGACCCTGCCGCTGTCCGGCCAGTTCAGCCGTGCGAAGGCTTCTGCAAGCGCCTCCGCTCCACCTGTTGCGGTGCTGACCAGCGCCACCGTCTCACCCGGCTTGATCTGGAGGGAGATACGGTCGAGGAGCATGGCACCGCCATCGTCCGCTATGGACAGACTGATCGCCGACAGCGGGTCGGTCATCGGACCGGGATCGTCGACTGTCAGGGCCCCGATTCTCGGCGCAATGAGATCCTCGACGGTAAACTGTTCAACGACCTGCTGATATTTGACCTGGACATCCTGCCGTGCCTGATCCCAATCGATCAGTTCCTTCATCGGTCCGGGCAGGTCCTTGTAGGCGCTGATCACGGCCACGAGCTGGCCGACGTCCAGCCGCCCCTGGATGACCAGATAGCCGCCGATCATGTAGAACAGGAAGGGCGTGACCTGTGCGAGAAAATTGTTGAGGAACTTTACCATGAATTTCCATTGGTAAAGATCGAAGCGGATCTTGAAGATGAGCCCGAGCCGGGCAGCTATGTCGGCGCGCTCGTAGTTTGATGTATCGTGGACGTGAACCGTGCCGATGCCGTCGACGATTTCGCCGACCCGGCCCGAAAGCGCGCGCGCCGTGAGCTGCCGTTCGCGCCCGAGCACGATCAACCGGCGCCGCATTCGCGGGATGAGCACGATCTGGATCGCCACGATGACGAGCGCTATCATCCCGAGCCAGACATTCTGAACCATGATGAACAGCATGGCCGTCAGCGCCTGGCCGCCAAGCAGCACCGGCTGAAGGAAGGCATCGCCGATGAAGCCGCCCAGCGGCTCGACCTCGTCCTTCACCATGGTCGCCACTTCGGCGGATTTCACTCGCGTGAAGTAACTCGGCGGGAACCGCAGCACACGATCGACCAGATCGAAGCGGATACGCCGCAGCATGCGCTCGCCGAGGCGGCCCTTGTAGGTGTTGATGTAGAGTTTGAACAGGCCGTTGATAACGACCAGCAACAGGAACACAAAACTGAGGGCAAACAGCGTCTCCTTGCGGTCGAGCTGAAAACCGGAAAAGAACTGGACCTCTCCAAAGAACGGCAGATCATAGTGCAGCTTCAGGAATGGCCGGGTCGCGTCCGCTTGCTCGAAGCCGCGACCTTGAATCGGGCCATTGACGATCAGCTTCGGCAGGTCGAAGGACATGAAATACGGGATCATCGAAAGCAAGACGATCAACACTATCCCGACCTGCTGCTTCTTGGTGTGTGTCCAGATATAGCGGGCTAGGCTGGGTTCCATATGCGACTGTGGGCCTTCAGTTCAAAGGACAAAAGTAAGAGCGCCGGCTGGTGAACGGCGCATCGGCAATCATCGCCGGCGACACGCTCGGAGCCTGCGAGGCGGCTTTGCGGGCAAGATTGCGTTGTGTCGCCCGAAATCCCAACATACAAGGCGAATATGATGGATGTCACGCAACCACGCAATGTCGGCACGGACGGGCACGAGCAGGCCCTGGACCTCACGCGGGGAATTGCCGCCTATGTCAACCATCCTCTCGTGGCAGGGCTGGCGCGCGTCATCGCCAAGCATCCAGAGGCCGATATCGCCAATGCCTTCAACCACAAGCAGGTCGCCTGCAAGATGTGGGCGCTCGACAGGCTGTTCGAAAGCAGCGGCGGCCGGTTCGGGCGCATATGGGTTCTGGGTGGATGGTACGGCGTCTTGCCGGCAATGCTTTTCAACGACGCCCGCTTCGACATCGCGGCGGTCGACAGCATCGACATCGATCCCGAAGTCGAGCGGGTCGCCCGGACCCTCAACCGGCAAGCCGGAGATCGCTTCCAGGCGCTGACGGCAGATATGTACGCGCTCGACTATGCGGCCGGGGGGGCCGACCTGATCGTCAATACGAGCTGCGAACATATAGCCGATCTCCCCGCCTGGCTTGCCCTGCTTCCGCGAGGCACGAATGTTCTGCTGCAATCCAACGATTATTTCAGCGAGCCGACGCATATCAACTGCGTGGCCTCACTGGCAGCCTTCGAAGCCATGGCGGCGCTCCGGGAGGTGCGGTTTTCCGGCGAACTGCCGACAAAAAAGTATACGCGCTTCATGCTGATCGGGACTGTTTGATGCGTTTCGCTCAAGACTGCGCAGCGGTTTTGGGACAACGCCATAACCAAGGACTTGAAGCGCGTCGCACTCGCCAGACACGGTGCGTGTGAAAGCCGACAGGGCCGTTTAGGATCCATCGGCTGTTTGATCATGCGCCTTTCCGAAACCAGCCCCCATTTCCAGGGACCATGTTCGATACCGCTCGCGCAGGATCTGCGCCGAGTGACGCGCGCCTTCCAGGTCGAGACGGTGCGCGGATGGCATCGGTCCCACAAGTGCCTGTTCGATCGCTCGCGCCAAGCCCTCAGGCGTCAGGTCGTTTTCGGTCAGCACCGTTGCAAGACCGAGTTCTTCGAGCATCAGGGCGCGAACTGTCTGTTCGGTTTCGCCGCCGGCTGCGAATGGAACCAGCAAGGAGCGACAACCCGCGCGCAGGACATCGCAGACCGTGTTGTAACCTGCCTGCGAGACCGACAGGCGGGCGCCGGTCAGCAGGCTGGCGAAATCCTCGCGGAACCGGAAGATGGACAGGCCCGGCGTGGCATCGCGTGTGATCGCGTCAAACTCGTCTTTCGGCAGGTTTGGGCCGGTAATCAGGCACCATTTCCAACCGTTGTCGGCATTCCGCGCCGCTGCGATGGTGGCGTTGACAAGGCTCTTTCCGGCAGCCCCGCCGCCAACCGACACCAGGACGTCGAAGCGCTCGGAGACCGCGGGCGGCGGCGGCGCGGCAACGAGCCCTGTGTAAGTGATCTCGGCCTTGATCGCCCCAGCCAGTGGAAATGTCCTGTCGATGGTCGCGAAAGCCGGATCGCCGTGGACCATGACAAGATCGAAATGCCTGTTGATGAGATCGACCGTTTCCTCGTTTCGGCCCGGCTTGACGCGCTCCTGAAGGATATCGCGGACCGACGTCGCCAGCAGCGGCCTGGGCGACGCCGCCTCAATGGCCTCGATCAGCGGCAAGAGTTCGAAACGCATCTGCCGGCGTCCAAATGGAAACGCCTCGATGATGACGATGTCAGGCCTGCAATCGCGGAATGCCTGCAGCAGCATCCCAGAACGCAATGTCTTGAAATCATCGTCGATGGGTTTGCCCTTTAGGTCGACCAGTCCGGAAAATCCTTCATCGCCGGAGGTGACGGGTGGCAGGGCTACAGATTTTACCCCTGGTCCCGGAAACCCCGCGATCGACGCCCCGCCGGTCACGACAGTGACGTCGAACCCGTCATCGACCAGGGCCGCCGCAATGCGGCTGGCGCGCGCGAGATGGCCGATGCCGAGCAGGTGCTGGACATAGAAGAAAGCGCGCAGCTGCTTCATTCGGCAGCCCGCCACTCCTGCTGGAACAGTTGCTTGAGCTGTCCAATGCTTGCCGTATGATCGAAATTGCTTCGCACGCGCCGCTCCGCGGCGTCGCCCAGGCGGGCGCGCAGCATGGGATCACGGATCAGGCGCTCCAGCGCCTGTGCCAGAGCAATCGGGTTTTCCGTCGGAACCAGCAGCCCGGTTTCCTCGGGCGATAAAAGCTCCGGCACGCCGGAAATATCGGTCGACACGCAGGCAAGCCGCTGGCTGGCCGCCTCCACCAGAACATTCGGCAGGCCGTCCCGGTCGCCATCGGCGGTGATCCTGCAGGCGAGGGCGAAAATGTCGGCGCCTCGGTAGTGCTCAAGCACCTCCTTTTGCGCCAGCGCACCTTTCCAGGAGACGCGGCCATCCAGTCCGAGCTTTCGCGCCAACGCCTTGAGCCGTTCCAGTTCCTCGCCGCCGCCGACATGCTCGAAACGCCACGCCAAATCACCAGGCAAGAGGGCAAGGGCCTCCAGCAACGTATCGTAGCCCTTCTTTGCAACGGCGCGCCCGACACTCAAAACGACAACCGGTTCGCCCGGCGCCGAGCCGTCATGCTGTTTCCGCGCCTCGCTAAAACTTCCGAAGCGATCAAGGTCGAGCCCATGATAGCTCAGATGCACAGGCGAATTGCCGTTGGCCAGTGCTTTCAGACGGTCGAAACCGGTTTTCGTGCAAGTGACCGTCCAGCGCGCCGAGGAAAGCTTGCCGGCCAGATCCCAATCCGCCGAAGTCCAGATGTCCTTGGCATGGGCCGAGCAACTCCACGGCAGGCCACGAAGCTGGCTGGCATAGCGCGTCACCGATGCCGGCGTGTGCGCGAAATGTGCATGCAACCATCCCGCGTCTTCAGGCCATTCAGCCGCCAGCACAAGGGCTTGCCCGAAGCGGCGTACGCGATTGCGCGTAAAGTCGCGGGGGATATCGGCAGCCAGCGATCCGAGCGCGCGCCAGAAGCCCGGCCGCGGCAGACAAGCAAACAGCGAGCGAACCACGCGCAGCGGCTCTTGATGCAGATATTCCGGCAGATAGTGGACGGGCGCTTTGATCTCGTCATGCACGGGGTGGCGTTTTGCGTCGGTAGGCCGCCTGAGCGCGACGAGTATCAGGTCGAACCCCGCACGCTCCAGACCGAGCAGTTCCTGCGCGATGAAGGTTTCCGACAGTCGCGGATAGCCCTTCAGAACCACGACGATCTTGCGATGTTGCAATTCAGTTCATGCCTTCAATGACCGACAGGTGATGGCCGGCCCGCCGGTCGAGCAGCTCCGCGACGATTTCGGAAATATGAGGCAGCCCTTCCAACGTCAGATGCGGATTGCTCTGCGATGGGCGAGGCCGGTCCGAAAGCACCTTCAGTGCATCGGCAAACCGCTGGGAATCCTTGGCTTCTTCCGGCAAAAGCATCTCGACGAGGCCAAGTTCGGCCGCGCGCCGAGCGCGGATCAGCTGTTCCTCGCGGGGCGTGACGCGCGGCACGATCAGCGCCGGCTTGTCGAAAGACAGTATCTCGCAATAGGTGTTGTAGCCGCCCATCGCCACCACCGCCTTGGCGCCGGCAATCAGGTCTTCCATGCGGTTGTCGAACTCGATGATCTTGACGTAGGGGATCTTGGCCCCCTTCTTGAGCAGCTTGTTGCGCTTGCGCGCCGGCATATAGGGCCCAAGCACGATCAGCGCCCTGTGCTGCAGTTGCGGATCCTGCTGATAGGCGTCGATGA
The DNA here is from genome assembly GCA_002356515.1 of Mesorhizobium loti. Classification (NCBI taxonomy): domain Bacteria; kingdom Pseudomonadati; phylum Pseudomonadota; class Alphaproteobacteria; order Hyphomicrobiales; family Phyllobacteriaceae; genus Mesorhizobium; species Mesorhizobium loti. Next base: position 6,528,487 of record AP017605.1, read on the forward strand.
CGTCGTGGATAAGTTCGGCGCCGTCGCCGCCGCCGCCGGTGGTGACGAGGATATAGTCGCCCTCGGGCCGGTGGCCGGGCAACTCGTTCCGCTGCAGGCTCCGTTGCAGGAAACCGAGGAACCTCATCTTTGCCCTGACCGCCGGCGGCACATCCAGGCCGGTCAACGGATCGTAGAAATCCGGCGGGCCATAGACCCAGACCTTGTCGTAGAACAGGCCTATCTTGCGCATCACATCCCTGCGTGCCCACTCGGCTTCGAGCAGATGCGGCGCGTCCATCACCTCGCGCAGGCCAAGCACGAGCGTGGTGCCCCGCGTCTTGAGGTAGGACAGCGTGTCCTCAATCTCACCGCGCAGGCCGAGCGGTTCCTTGTCGACGATGAAGATATCCGGCCGGAAGGTCTCGGCTGTGTGGCGGATGATCGACTGGCGCATCCTTAGCGTCTCATGCAGATCGATATCCTTTTCCAGCGAGGTGTATTCGCCGTTGCGCAACTTGATGACGCTGGGGATCTTCACGAAGTCGACGCGGGCGCGGTAGTCGAAGGCGCCAGCGATGGTCGCACCCGAAATGATAAGCACCTGAAGTCCGCGGAAATCCTCGACCAGCGAATGCGCGATCGTCCGGCAGCGCTGCAAGTGGCCGAGCCCGAACGTGTCGTGGCTGTACATGAGAATTCGAGCGTCTTGTGCGTGCTGGGTCATTGTTGAACGTCTTTTAGAACTCTCGCTTTGAGGGTCGTGGGCGACCCGCAGGCTTCGAAACCACCCTCACGGGCCGACTGACCTGTTTTGAACATCAGGCCGCAATTTCAAGTTGTACAACCAAACGGTCCAAGGATGACGCTCTTCCTGATAGTGCCTTCAAGCTGATCGTCGTCCGCTATACGACGTTCGACAATGTCGTCCAAGCTTATTAATCACTTCAAAGGTCAAGCTATTCGAGCCGCCGCGACAAAGCGCCTCGTTACTGAAAGTGGCGCCGGGCGTCGCACGGCGCATATTGTTGTAGACCTCACTTCGCGCGCGATTGCTCTCGGTCCTGGGAGACCAAAGGTGCTGCCCGTCAATCTCTTGACGGTCGATCTGACTGTGATTCACCCACCGGAACTGAGCCATCTAGCACCCAAGCTAGCCGGAAACTCGGCAGGAATCGAGTGGATGCCCGCGCTCACATTGCGAGACGGACTGAGCGCGCCATCAAAATGTCGCGAGCTGCAAAAAATCGCTCGATTGATCCCGATTGTTGGTGAAGCCTCAAATATTTCCTGCGGCGGTCTAAGGTGTGTTGAGATTCAGGTGATGCCGGCCTGCAAACGGCGGCTTTCCGCGCTTCCGGTGCTCCCGGACCCGGATGTCCGCTCCGCTCCGGTTCTCGAAAGCCACCATTTTCGGCTCGGCCTGACCTGAATCTCAACAAGCCTTAGTTGGTCTTCAGCTTGCCGACGCGGTTTTCGGCGATCCAGCGGGCGGCGAGCACCAGCGCGCCCATGCTGAAATCCTTGCCATGCTTGGCCACCATTTCTTGCGACAACTCGGCCAGCCGCTCGAAAAATTCGTCCTTGCTCTTGTCCTCTGGGGTGAGTTCGGTCTGCATTTTATCCTCCTGTATCTGCGGACGGCGTCCGCTATTTGAACATCTGCGCGGGAAAAGTGACGATTGCGGCGGTGCCATCGACAGACCCCATTGCCAGGTGCCGTCCGTCGCCGGACCAGGCGAGAGCTGTGACGGCGCTGCCCAGGGGCCTGACCAGGAGTTCGTCCCGCCCGCCGATCTGGGCGATGGTGATCCGGCCGTTGGCGTAGCCCGCGGCAATCAGCTTCTTTTCCGGGTGCGCCGCCACCGCCTCGACCAGAACCAGCCCGGCGCGGCCCGTCTCCAGGGCGCCGGAGGTTTCGCCGTCAACAGGCGGGGCGGTCATCGACCAGCCGGCGATTCGAAAAGCGCCCGAGGCAAACAGCGCATTCGCCGGCTGGCTCCAGCACACGGTGCGGACCGGCGATGGAAAGCCCGCGACGATGTCGGCGCGGCCCTCGGCAAGGCTGACCAGGGCAAAGCCGCCGGCTTCGAGCCCGCAAGCCAGCCAGGTGCCGTCTCTGCTCCAGCGGATCGACACCGGGCGTGCGGAAAGGGGGATGTTCCGTATCAAGGCCGCGTCGCCTTCGGCCGCCCAGACCGACAGCCCTTCATCAAGGCCGCAGGCAAGGCGCCGCCCACCTGGCGAGAAGGCGAGGGCATCTGTCGATGATGCCACATCGCGTTCCAGTCGCACGGCATCGCCTTGGCCGTGCGACAGGAAGACATCGTGCCCGTTGGCGACGGCTGTCTTGCCCGCTTTGGCGCTGTGGTCGATGGCGGCGACCGGTCCCTCGATCTTGAGCAGAGCGCCCGCGGCGTCACCGCCGGCGGTCAGATGCAGCACCTCGCCGCTGGCCCCGCCGGCCAGAAAGCCGGAATCGCCATAGACGGCGAGTGGGATATCGCCGTCAGCGAATGCTGCCGTGGCAATCAATGGCACCGGGGGCTTTTCCCTGGGGCGGATCGTCGTCTGGCCGAGATCGTTGCTCACCCTGATCCGCGCTTCCGGCGGCTCGTGATCCGCGACCGCGGCAATGGCGACGGTCCCGTCAACGCAAGTGAAAGCGACAGCCGAACCGTCGGCGTTGAAGCGCAGATCGGCGATCGCCGCCTGCCGCTGCCAACTGCGGCCCAAGAGATCGAACAAGGTCAGGTTCTGCATCGTCTGCTGGTTCATGCTGTCTCTCCCGTCAGGTCTCGTTCGCCGTTGCGGCCAGTCGGCGATCGACGTCCTCGACATCGCCTTCGGCCGCCAGGATGCGATCCTCGCAAGCCGCGCATGCCTGCATGATCGCCATCGCGCTCCCTTCTGCCTCATGCAAGTCCCGCACCAGTTGCGCGCTGGCGCCGCTTCGACCGATTTCCAGCTCCAGGCGCAGCACGTCCATCTCGATACCGGCGCGTTTCTGATTGAGGCGCAGGGCCTCCGCGGTAAGCGCCGAGACGCTGGCGACGAGATCGAGCCGGCGAGCGAGCAGCGCGTCACGCTGGGCAGTGTCGGATGCTTTGGTCATGTTTCGCTCCCCGAAGATCCCTGCGGTTTTTCGAAAGCCGACAGCAATTTGGGCAGTGTGCCGGCCTGCGACTGGAACTGTTTTTCGGCCGTCTCGATGTGGCTCTTGAGCTGGTCCCAGATGTCGACGCGGATCATCGATGTGGTGTCACCGGTCAGGCGTTCGATCTCCTCGACACGGAACTGGCGCGTCAGCGAAACGCCGGAGAATACGAAGTCACGCAGCAGGATCGCGTGGCTTTCGATGAACAGATGGATCATCGGATGCGTCTCCGTGGTGACGCCGCCAGCGGCGAGCTCGGCCCGGATGAAGTCCTGAAAATGGCTCTGCAGGCGATGCTGGCTCTCGCCCATGAAGCGCATGACGAAGACCAGATCGCGGGGCATCAGCTTGACGAGATCGCCGGTGACGCCGTCGGCATGGCTGGACATTGGCCCGGGTGATCCTCGGCTGTCCTTGTCGTTCGGCATGGGTCTTTCTCCAGCGCAAAGCCCATCGATGGGCCGTCGCCTTCAAATAATCCGGAAAGACCAAGAGTTAAACAGACAATATGATTTTTGATATTTGCTGCGACTGCTAACTAAACATATTGCACATGCGAATATATGTTGAATATTACAGCCGTAAGTTACATCTGTAAAAGAATGTTACAGCTGGATACCGGGTATCGCGCCGAAAGAGCTACGATCTTGTTTTGAGAACCGGTCACGGGCGCCATTTCAAAACTGGCACGGCGCTTGCTTTGTTCATTTTCACAAGAAGCCCATCGCGCTTGACGCGGTGCCAAAAGAACGAAGGAACGGAGGAAAGCAGGACCGCTTCGATACGCCCATCGCAATTGCGGTTGGCGCCGCGGCTCCCTGCCAGACGCCTCGAAACCTTTGCCCCGATCCACTTGAACGGCCGGACCTCGGGTCGCGCCTCGGCGCGCAACCCTTTGTCATGCCGCTCGCACTCTCACTGGCGGTGCTTTGCCGCTTCATGCCGGGGTCAAGGGACCTGCGGCTCAAACCTGGTGGAGGCTTATGACCATGACGTCTCTGACGCTCAACAAGATTACCTCGCAACGCGGCATCTCCGTCGGCGAGGCGACCAAGAAGATTGCCGATCTCGGCTGGAATCCTTCCTACGTCCAGGAAGCGATGACGTTTCCGACCGACTACAAGATCAACAAGACGCCGCGCGACCCGATGAAGCAGGTTTTGCGGTCCTACTTCCCCATGCAGGAAGAGAAGGACAACCGCGTCTACGGTGCGCTCGATGCGGCCTTGCGCGGCGACATGTTCCGCAATGTCGAACCGCGCTGGGTCGAGTGGATGAAGCTGTTCCTGGCCATCATTCCCTTCCCGGAAATCTCCGCCGCCCGCTCGATGGCGATGGTCGCCCGCATCGCACCTGGCGAGGAACTCAGAACCGGCTTCACCATGCAGATGATCGACGAGTTCCGTCACTCGACGATCCAGATGAATCTGAAGAAATGGTACATGGAGAACTACATCGATCCGGCCGGCTTCGACATCACCGAGGAAGCCTTCGGAAAATGCTACGCCACCACCATCGGCCGCCAGTTCGCCGAAGGCTTCATCACCGGCGACACGATGACCGCCGCCTGCATGTATCTGACCGTGGTCGCCGAGACTGCCTTCACCAACACGCTGTTCGTCGCCATGCCTTCGGAAGCCGCCCGCAATGGCGACTATGCGCTGCCGACCGTCTTCCTGTCGGTGCAGTCCGACGAAAGCCGGCATATCGGCAATGGCCACTCGCTGCTGATGGCGGCGCTCAAGGAGCCGGAAAACCACCTCTTGCTCGAGCGCGACCTGCGTTACGCCTTCTGGCAGAACCATGCGATCGTCGATGCGGCCATCGGCACCTTTATCGAATACGGCACCACCAACCGCGACAAGAACAAGGAGTCTTACGCGGAGATGTGGCACCGCTGGATCTATGAGGACTACTACCGCACCTACATGCTGCCGCTCGAGAAATACGGCATCAAGGTCCATCACGACGACGTCCAGGCAGCCTGGGAACGCATCACCAAGAAGAATTACGTCCACAAGGTCGGCCAGTTCTTCGCGGTCGGCTGGCCGGTCAATTTCTGGCGCATCGAAGCCCAGACCGACAAGGACTTCGAGTGGTTCGAGCACAAGTACCCAGGTTGGTACGCCGAGTTCGGCGACTTCTGGAAATGGTACGCCAAGCTCAGCCATAAGGGCGAGAAGGTGCTGCTGTTCAACAGCGATGTCGGCTACGTCTATCCGCACCGCTGCTGGTCGTGCCTCGTCCCTTGCCTGATCCGCGAGGACATGGTGGTCGGCGAGATCAATGGCGAACTCTACACCTTCGCCCATGAACTCGACCGCTGGACCGCAACGGTCGCCTTCGCCGACGAGTATCAGGGCCGTCCGACGCCCGCGATGGGCCGCTTCAGCGGCAAGCGCGAATGGGAGACGCTCTATGACGGCTGGGACCTGGCCGACGCCATCAAGGACCTGAACTTCGTCCGCTCCGACGGCAAGACGCTGGTTCCGCAGCCGCATCTGCGCTTCGACGACAAGGAAATGTGGACGCTCGACGATGTGCGCGGCAACACGCTCGGATCGCCGCTCAACGCGCTGCGCGCCATGTCGCCCGCCGATCGTGAGAAGCACCTGGCTGAATACCGGGCCGGCTTTACGATCAATCCCTGCAACTGATCAGGCCAAAGGGGGGCGGGTTCGTCCCGCCCCTTCCTTTCACTGGAGGTCCGTATGTCGGAAACCCACACGGTCAGGCTCAGCCCGGTCGGCGTCGAATTCGAGGTCGAGAATGGCGAAACGGTGCTCAACGCCGCTTTCCGTCAGGGCATCGCCCTGCCGCACGGCTGCAAGGAAGGGCAATGCTCGGCCTGCAAAAGCGTGTTGCTCGAAGGCGAGGTCGACATGCTGAAATACTCGACCTTCGCCCTGAACGACATGGAGAAGGAAAGCGGGCACGTGCTGTTGTGCCGCTGCATCGCCTACTCCGACCTGGAAGTCGAGCTTCTCAACTACGACGAGGAGATTCTGGCGAAAGCGATCGCCGTGAAAACGTACAAGGGCCGGATTGCTCGCATCGAGCAACTGACCCACGACATTCGCGGCATCGAGATCGAACTCGGCTCCCCAATGAAGTTCTGGGCGGGGCAATATGTCGACATCACGGTTACCACGCAAAAAGGGGAGACGATTACGCGCTCGTTCTCCATGGCAAATACGCCGGACCAAACCCAGAAACTCTCCTTCATCATCAAAAAATACCCTGAGGGAAAGTTCTCTGGAGAACTCGATTCCGGAGGCATCAGGGCCGGAGCCGAAGTCACCGTCGTCGGACCCTACGGAACCTGTTTCCGCCGCGACGAACGGCAAGGACCTCTGATCCTTGTCGGCGCCGGATCGGGCATGTCGCCGATCTGGTCGATCCTCAACGATCACCTCAGGAGCGGCGAGAAACGTCCGGTCTATTTCTTCTACGGCGCCCGCACCCGCAACGACCTGTTCTATCTCGACAGGATCGCCGAGCTGGTCGGCAATCATTCCGACGTCACCTTCATTCCCGTGCTGTCGCACGCCAATGACGACGCCGAATGGCAGGGCGAGCGTGGCTTCGTGCACCAGAGTGTCGACGCCAAGCTCAAGCAACTGGCGGTCGACGGGCAGGGCGATGTCCATGCCTGTGGCCCGCCGCCGATGATCGATGCGCTGCAGCCGGTGCTGTTCATGAACGGCTTCGAAACGGAGCGGATCTTCTTCGACAAGTTCACCACTTCGGCAGGTGCAACGCCGGCCCATTGAGGGCGGTCGACGCATAGCCAACCACAATCGCAACAAGGGAGAGAGACTATGCCTGCAACCTCGAGTTCAGTCGGATCCGGAGCCGCCGGTGCTGCGATCTTCGCCGACTCCGACAGCCGGAAATACCGGTATTTCGAGCCGAAAGGCCAGCGTGCCACCCACTATGAGGACATGACGGTCGACGTTCAGCCCGATCCGGAACGCTATCTGATCCAGGACTGGATCATCTCCTTCGCCGACGGCAAGGGCGCCTATGTCAAGCAGAACACCGCCGCCCAGAGCTCCAACTGGCATGCCTTCCGCGCTCCCGACCAGGAGTGGGAGCGCACGCACTACCAGCGCCAGTCGAAGATCGAGACGATGGTGCAGAGCGTCATCAACAATGCCCGCAAGTCGGGCGCGCCGAAAACCTTCGACAAGGCCTGGGTGAAGATCCTGCAGACCCAGCTCGGCGCCTGGAAACACGCCGAATTCGGGCTCGGCACCTCGCTGATGCAGGCGCAGCGTTACGGCTATACCCAGATGATCAACAACGCGACGCTGACCAACTCGTCCTACAAGCTCCGGCTCGCCCAGGATATCACGCTCTACCTTGCCGAGATCGGCATGGACCTGCCCGGCTGGGACGACGAACTCGGCAAGAAGGCCTGGCTCGAGGACAAGAACTGGCAAGGCACGCGCGAAGCGGTCGAGACCATCATGGGCGCGACCGATTATCTCGAGCAGTATTTCGCCATCAACATCGTCTTCGAGCCGCTGGTCGGCGAGGTGTTCCGCTCCGGCTTCCTGATGCAGATCGCCGCCGCCAACCACGACTTCATCACGCCGGCGGTGATTTCGGCGGCCGAGGCCGACTACGAGCGCAACCTCGCCAACACGATCGACCTCATCCACATGCTCGCCAACGACGAGAAGCATGGGGCGGCGAACAAGAAGCTGTTCCAGGGCTGGGTCAAGAAGCACGGCGCGCTCGCCGACAAGGCAGCCACCGGCCTGCAGCCGATCTGGTCGATGCCGCATTCCAAGCCGGTCGCTTTCGTCGATGTCCGCGCCAAATCCGAGGAACGGATTGGCCAGATCCTCGGCGAACTCGGCCTCAAGCGCTGAAACAGGGAGAAATCGTCATGTCACTAGCAGCACGCGACGCAACGCATTCCAACATCTTCAAGGCGATGAAGGACATCACCTTCGAGCAGACGATCTCGCATCAGTGCGGCGTCACCATGAACGACTCGGTCGAGGCGAGAGCCATAGCCGAATTCATGGGGCAGAAGCCGGGGGTGACCATCACCTACCAGCCAGCGCTGATCCGCATCGATGGCGACGGCAAGCTGATCTTCAAGATGGACGCGATCGGCGAGTATCTCGGCCGCGAGATTTCGGCCGAGACCTTCGAGGTCAATACCTCCACCCATTACGGCCGCATGGTGCGCGTCGACGACAACACCGTGATCCTGTTCGGCAACATGGATGAGATGTTCGAGTACATCGAATAGCCGCCCCAAAAAATCCGGCGCGCCGCCGGGTGCGGCGCGCCCAACCGATCAACGCGATTGCTGCGGAGGAAACCATGTACAGAACACCGGAAGGCAAGGACATTTTCGTGGTCGACGGCCACACCCATTTCTGGGACGGCAGCCCGGAAAACCAGAAGAACATCCACGGCAAGCAGTTCATCGAGTGCTTCTATGCCTACCACACGGGCTTGAGCCCGAAGGAACAGCTGTGGGAGAAGAGCAAGTTCGAGAAATACAGCGCCGACGATCTCTATCGCGATCTGTTCATCGACGGCCCTGACGATGTGGCGATCGTCCAGTCGACCTATCTCAAAGACTTCTACAAGAACGGCTTCAATACCATCGAGCGCAACGCCGAAGTGGCCAAGCGCTATCCCGAGCGCTTCATCGTCAACGGCGCCTTCGATCCGCGCGATGGCGAAAAGGCGCTGGAGTACATCCACTTCCTCAAGGAGATCTACAACGTCAAGGGCGTGAAGATGTACACGGCCGAGTGGAACGGCGCTTCCAAGGGCTGGAAGCTCACCGATCCCGATGCCTACAAATGCTTCGAACTCTGCGACAAGCTCGGCATCAGGAACATCCACGTTCACAAGGGCCCGACCATCATCCCGCTCTCGAAGGATGCGTTCGACGTCCATGACGTCGACCACGCGGCGACGGATTTCCAAAACCTCAACTGGATCGTCGAGCATTGCGGCCTGCCGCGTCTCGACGATTTCTGCTGGATCGCGACGCAGGAAACCAATGTCTATGGCGGCCTGGCCGTGGCGCTGCCCTTCATCCACGCGCGACCGCGCTATTTCGGCGAGGTTATCGCCGAACTGCTGTTCTGGCTCGGGCCGGAGAAGATCCTGTTCGGTTCCGACTATGCGATCTGGACGCCGCGCTGGCTGGTCGAGAAGTTCTGGGCCTACCAGATCCCTGAAGATATCGCCGCCGAACGCGGCGTGCAGCTGACCGACGAGATCAAGGAGAAGATCCTCGGCCTCAACGCCGCGCGTCTCTACAACATCGATATCGAAGCCAAGAAGAAGGCGCTTGCCAGCTCGCCCTTCAGCATCGCGGCGGAGTAGGGGCCATGGCCACCGCCAGCGTTTCCGGCGGCCGCCAGAACGAACTCTGGCGGCGCCTTGGTGAGGTCAACGACCCCGAACTCGACGAACCCATCACCGAGATGGGCTTCGTCGAGAGGGGCGAGGTGAAGGGCGACGGCAGCGTGGAGATCGACTTCCGCCTGCCGACCTACTGGTGCTCGCCCAACTTCGCCTTCCTGATGCTGGACGGCGTGCGCAAGGCGCTCGACCAGCTCTCCTGGGCGCCGGCCTATCGCGTCAAGCTGCACGACCACATGTTCGCGGAAGAGGTCAATCGCGGCATGGCGGAAGGCAAGAGCTTCGGCGACATCTTCGCCGTGCTCGCCGAGGATCAGGATCTCGGTGGCTTGCGCGAAACCTTTGCGATGAAGGCCTTCAAGCGGCGCCAGGAAGCGGTCTTGCGCGGCCTCAAGGCGCACGGCCTGACCGATCGCGAAATCGTCGGCATGGACCTGCCGGCCTACGACGTCGCGCGATTCGAGCCGGGCGAGGCGGCCAAGCAGCAGCCGCGATACCGGGCAGCGCTGCTCGAGCGGTTTCCCGATCGTAGGGCCGATGATCCGGTCTTCGTGACCTGGGATGGGCAGCGCATTCCGCCTGGCGCGCTTAGCGCCCATCTCGCCGAACTGCGCGGTGTGCGCATCAACATGGAGTTCAACGGCGCGCTGTGCCGGGGGCTCAAGCAGACCCGCTACAAGGAACTGGATGTGGTCGACGGCGAACCGACGCTGGTCGATTTCATCATGGATCGCGTGCCGGCACGAACCGCGCCGAGCGCCTGAAGCAGAGCTGACAGCAACGGCCTCCCTTGCACGAGGCCCCCAACCAACAAGCCGCCCGTAAGGCGGAAGGAGGAATCATGCCCAAGATAATGCTTCACAATTCCGAGGCCCGCCGTGCGCTTGCCCGTGGCGTCTTCCGGCTCGCCGCCGCCGTCGAGCCGACGCTCGGCCCCAAAGGCATGAACGCCATGATCGACCGGCCGATCGGCACGCCGATGGTGACCCGTGACGGCGTCAGCATCGCCTCCGAGATCGAGCTGCACGACCGTTTCGAAAACATGGGCGCGCAAGTCGTCCGCGAAGTGTCGATGCAGACCAACGAGATCGCCGGCGACGGCACGACGACGGCCATCGTGCTTGCCAATGCGCTGATCCAGGGTGGTGTCGAGGCGAATGAACGGGGCGTGAAATCCGTCGATCTCTGCAAGGGCATCGATCTTGCCGTGGCGGCGGTGGTGGCCGCTCTCAAGGCTTCCGCCAAACCGGCCAAAGGCAACGGCATCCTGGCGTCGGTCGCCAACATCGCCGCCACCAATGCCAAGCTTGGCGCACTGGTGGCGGAAGCCCATCAGCGCGTCGGGATCGAAGGCGTCATCACCACCGACTTCAGCGTCACCACCGAAACCACGCTCGATGTCGTGGAGGGCATGTCCTTCGAACGCGGCTATCTCTCTCATCACATGGTGACCGATCAGGAGAAGATGGAGGCTGTTCTCGAACGGCCCTACATCCTGATGACCGATCTCAAGATCAAGGAGCCCGGGCAGCTCGACGCGGTTCGCCGCATCGCCGACGAGGATGGCCGGCCGCTGCTGATCGTGTCCGAGGAAATGTCGCCGGAAGTGGTGGTGACGCTGCTCGGCAAGCAGGGACCTGGAAAATACCTCGTGGTCCATCCGCCCGAATATGGCCATTGGCGCAAGGCGATGATGGAGGATCTGGCCATCATCACCGGCGGCAAGGTGATCGCGCGCGATCTCGGCGGCCGGCTCGAGGATGTCACCGCCGAGGATCTCGGCACCGCCGACCGGGTGAAGACCAGTTCGTCCTACACCTCGATCATCCGCGGCGGCGGCGACCATGCGGCGATCGCCTCGCGCCGCGCTCAGGTTCAGCGGCAGTATGAAGCCTCGCAGCCCAATATCGACCAGGACAAGCTGCGCGAGCGTCTGGCCAAGCTCTCCGGCGGCACCGCGATCCTCTACGCCGGCGGCGTCACGCCGGTCGAGCAGAAACGGACCATCCAGCTGATCGAGGATTCCTTGAATGCGGTGCGCGCCGCATCCGAAGAGGGCGTGGTCGCCGGCGGCGGCTCGGCGCTTGCCCAGATCGCGCCACTGCTCGACAAGGTGGCGGCCGGCGTCGATGGCGATGTCGCCGAGGGCGTGCGCCTGGTGCGCTCGGTGCTGTCGCGCCCGCTGTGGCGCATCGCCGCCAATGCCGGCGCCGATCCCGAAGCCGTGGTGACCGAGGTCACCCGCATCAATGGCGGCTACGGCTACAACGCCTCGACCGGCGCCTACCAGAACATGTTCGAGGCTGGGATCATCGATCCGGTCCGCGTCACCTACACCGCGCTCGCCAACGCGGCGTCCGTGGCGACGCTGATCCTGACCACCGAGACGCTGATTGGCGATCTTACAGAGGATGAGGATCCGACAGCCGGGCCGGCACGTGGCGGCGGCTCCGAAAAGCTCGGCCGCGCCTGAAGCAATCCAGACAATCTCGACCCAGACAATCTCTACATTCAAGGGATACGACGATGAAAGCTGCCAGACTCTACGAATACGACCCGAAAATGAACGTCCGCCTCAAGATCGAGGAGGTCAAGGCGCCGACCATCACCGCGCCCGACGAGGTGATCGTGCGCGTCGGAGCCGCCGGCCTCTGCCGCACCGACCTGCACATCATCGAAGGCGTGTGGAAGCCGACCATGGATCCCGAGGGCACGCTGTTGCCCTACATCATGGGGCACGAAAATGCCGGCTGGGTCGAGGAGGTCGGCAGCGGCGTCAGGTCGGTCAAGCGCGGCGACGCGGTCATCTGCCATCCCTTCCGCTCATGCGGCATCTGCCTCAATTGCCGCCATGGCGAGGACATGTATTGCGACAACGGCCAGTTCCCCGGCCTCGGCATGAATGGCGGCTTCGCCGAATATTTCATCACCAGCGAACGCTCGCTGATCAAGCTCAACGCCAACATCACGCCGATCGAGGTGGCGCCGCTGGCGGACGCCGGCATCACCGCCTACCGCGCCGCCAAGCGTGCCGCAAAGCTGCTGCGGCCAGGCAGTTATTGCGTGCTGCTCGGCATTGGCGGGCTCGGCCACATCGCGCTGCAATCGCTGCACGCGATCTCGGGCTGCCGCATCATCGCAGTCGATCGCGAGCCGGCGGCGCGGGTGCTGGCCAAGGATCTGGGCGCCGATTTCATCCTCGATGGCGGGCCGAATGTCGTCGAGGAAGTCGCCCAGATCACCGGCGGTGGCGCGCATGTGGTGATCGATTTCGTCGGCGAACTCGGTGTCGAGAACATCTGCTGGAAGATGGTGCGCAAGGGCGGGCAATTGTTCGTCGTCGGCTATGGCGGCAACATCAACGTGCCGACCGCGCATCTCGTCATCGAGGAGATCAACATCGGCGGCAGCCTAGTCGGCAATTTCACCGAGCTTGTCGAACTGATGGAGCTCAACGCCGACGGCAAGGTCAAGATGCACTACACCGAATACAATCTCGCCAGCATCAACACCGCCCTCGACGATTTCAAGAACCGCCGGTTCACCGGCCGCGGCGTTATCGTTCCCTGAGGTTTTCAGAGGCAGGCCACCTGCCTGATCCAGCGGCCACAATTCCCCAACCCATGGCGAAAATGCCATGGGTTTCTTTTTACGCTGCGAGTCAGAGGAAGCCGCGCCGGATCCCGTATTGGCCGAGCTTGCGGTAGAGCGTCGGCCGCGAAATGCCGAGCCTCAGCGCAACCTTGCTGAGATTGCCGCTTTCCGCGGCAAGCGCATTCTTGATCGCCTGGCGTTCCGCATCCTCGAACGTGCATACCGGCGCTTCGAGCATGGTTGCGGGATGGTCGCCGTGCGTGGCGATGCCGTTGCGATTGCCCGCACTGATTTCTCCGGGAAGATCCGGGAGTTCGATCGTGCCGCCGCGCGACAAGATGTGCAGGCGTTCGACCAGGTTCTTCAGTTCGCGCACATTGCCAGGCCAGCGATAGGCCAGCAGCGCGTCGAGTGCTTCGTTCGAAAACTCCAGCGGGTCATTGCCGGCCAGCTTCGCTATCTGCCGGTTGAAATGCTCGATCAGCAGCAGCACGTCGTCACCGCGTTCGCGCAGCGCCGGGACATGGATCGAGACCGCGCCGATGCGGTAGTAGAGATCGCTGCGGAAGCGTCCGGCGGCGACCTCCTGCTTGAGGTCGCGATTGGTCGAGGCGACCAGCCGCACATCCACCGGCCGGCCCCTGGAGTCACCGATGCGGTGGACCACGCGTTCTTCCAGCACACGCAACAGGAAGGGCTGGATTTCGAGCGGCAATTCGCCGATTTCGTCGAGGCTGAGCACGCCGCCATTGGCGAGTTCGAAGATACCCGGCTTGCCGTCGCGCGAAGCGCCGGTAAAGGCGCCGGCGACGTGGCCGAACAATTCGCTGCCGAACAATTCCTTGGTGATCGCGCCACAGTTCATGGCGATGAACGGGTCGTTTTCGCTACGCCGGCTGCCGGCATGGACCAGCCGCGCGAACAACTCCTTGCCGACACCGGTTTCGCCTTCGATCAGCAACGAGGTGACACCGTTCGACCCGGCCACCCGGGAGGCGATATCGACGGCGGCCAGCAATTTTTCGCTTTCGCCGACAATCATCGCCGCGGCTGTCCGCAGGTGTTTGTTCTCCTCCCGGCGGATCACCGTCATGCTGGAGACGGCCGGCACCGAGGGGAACACCAGAGCCGCGCCACGAAGGTCGCCGTCGAGCTTCAGCGGCGTGACGTGGCAGGAGCGCAGATGCGGCGGCAGCGCGTTGGCGAGATCGGTGTCGGAGCCGGAGGCCGGCAGGTTCATCAGCCAGCGGCCACGGCCCGGTTCCATCGGGCCGTCCATCATCTCCGTCGTGTCACCATTGGGCACGTTGTTGCAGAAGATGGCGCGGCCGCGATGATCGACGATCACCAAACCGTCCTTCCGGCGGTAACTGGGCGCCGATGAAATGAAGGCTTCGAGCAGACGCGTGCGCTGTTCCTGCTGCTGCTCGGCCAATGCCTTTTCGATCTGCCTGGCGGTGGCGGCAACGAGGGCTGTGTTGTGCGGCCGGAAGATCGGCGAATAGCCCGACAGGTCGACGACGCCGATGATCTTGCCGTCCAGCGGATCGCGGATCGGCGCGCCGGCGCAGGTCCAGGATTTGATGCCGGCGCAGAAATGCTCGGCCGCATGGACGAAAGTCGGCTCACCGGTCCACAGCGCCGTGCCAATGCCGTTGGTTCCAACAGCGCCCTCATTCCATTTGCCGCCGATGGCGAGGTGGATATCCATGCCGTCATGCAGCGTTTTCTTGTCGCCGATGGCGTCGATCAGCACGCCGTCGCTGTCGGCTAGCACCAGCATAGCGCCTGTCCCGTCCAGCAACTGGCCAAGCGAGGCGAACGACCGGCGCGCCGCCGAAAGCAGTTCCGCATTGGCGCGGGTCAGATATTCGATCTCGTCGCGATCACTGTTCAGCGGCGCTTCGATGCCTTGCGCGTTGATACCGCCGGTGGCGCTGCGGTACCAGGAATCGTGGATCAACGAGCGAACGTGGACCGGATCGCGCGCGCTTGTCGGCTCGTCGGAGAGAAAACTCTCCCAGGCGCGCATGGTGGCGCGCTCATCATAGTCGATCCTGTCCAGAACCAGCTGTCCGGTGGCCATCGACGCATGCGTCGCTAGAGCATCGGTTTTCATCGGATTGGGGCCGCTCGCGTGTCTCATTCAGTCATCACAGTACCTTTGAGGTATGCCATTTCTGTATGCTGTCGCGGATTGGACGTGCGCAACGGCGCCCAACTGCCTGCCGTCAGTCGATGCCGAGTTTCGCCCCGATGTCGGCTGCCAGTTGCTCCTCGGTATAGGTCGCGCTCAGCCGGGATCCGTCCAGCCCGGTGAGCGCCTTTGCGATGGTTTCGTCGACCGGCGAGAAGAAGCCGTTCTGCTTCGTCGCCAGCACGAAGATCTGCTCGCCGTTTCGGGCGCGGACGTCGCCGATATGATGAAGCTGGCGGCCGGTGTTCTGATCCTTGGAAATCACACGGCCGTTCATGGTAACGCGGATGGATGGGCTCGCTTCGGCGGCGGTCGCAGCGCTGCCGCCGACGTGGATGATCAACCCTTCCGCCTTGGGCTGCTGGCGCGGCTTTTTTGAAGCCGAATAACCGCCGCCGCTGATCTGGTCGGCAATGCGAGTGATGGTCGAGCGGTTCTGTTCGATCAGTCGTTTGACCTGAACATCCTCGCGCCGCGGGCCGTCCCGCTTGGAGATGATCTCGACCATGAATCCTCCCAGATTCGTTGGCTTGGCGATGCCGTGGGTACGGCCGCTCTTATTTGCAGCGAACCCTACACTGCCATCGCCAGATGCGCCATTCACAATAGGTAGCGCCGAAATTCACGTCGTTGGTAGCAGGTGGCTGCTACACGAGATTGCCTGCTGGCCCTTCTGTTTCAAAAAGTTGTGCCTCGGAGCCGGACAGCCACGCCGAGGTGGTTCGACACTCATTGCGGACGCTTCACCTCTGAGGTAGTTTACACATCTGGATGAGGAAGGTGCCCACTGCCGCGACAGTTTTCGGTCTTTTTCCGGTTGCTGTCTCGGCGGATTGTGAGTTCTTCAACAGACCTTGATGCCGCAATCTGGGGAGCTTGTGGTCGTCAGGTCGCGGCGGTTGAGGCAGTTGCCATGCTCCGACTTTGCGGATTGATCGCGGTCTTCCTTGTGGCGGTCCTTACGAGCTTCGACGCGTCGGCCGATCGAAGGGTCGCCCTGGTGATCGGCAATTCCGAGTACCGGGAAATCCCCGCTCTCAAGAACCCCGACAAGGATGCCGAGGACGTATCCAAGACGTTCCGGCTGGCCGGCTTCGAAGTGTTCGTTGCCAAGGATCTGACAAAGCTGCAGTTCGAAGAGCAGTTCCGCAACTACCTCGCGGCGGCGGACGGGGCCGATCTCTCCGTCGTCTACTATTCCGGTCATGGCTTTCAGATCGGCGGCGAGAATTTCCTGATCCCCGTGGATGCCTCGCTGAAGAATGCGGCCGACATAGAGGTCCAGGCGGTCAAGCTGAACGACGTCCTGCAGCAATTGCGCGCGAAATCGAAGATCCAGGTGATCATCCTCGATGCCTGTCGCAACAATCCGTTTCCGCGCAAGGATTATTGGCTGCGGGACCAGCTGATCACGGCGGGCAACACCGGTCTTGCGCAGGTCAAAAGCTCGCTGAACACGCTGATTGCCTTTGCCACCGAGCCGGGGGCGGTCGCTTATGATGGCGCGGGAGACCTCAGCCCGTTTTCATCCGCATTCTCGCGTCGTGCGCTGGCGCCGAACCAGGAGATACGTTCGGTCATGGCCGCGGTGCGCCGCGATGTGGTCGAGGCCACCGACGGCAAGCAGGTTCCCTGGGAAAACTCCTCGCTCATCGACGAAGTCGTGCTGATGCGCCGCGCCAGCCGGCCGTCGCTGCCGCCGGTTCTTGAGAAGGTCGTGCCGTCGGGTGTCGGACCTGTTGCCCTGGACCTGCCGGAACCGGTCGATGTCGATGGCGGATCAATCACCGTCAGCATCGAAAGGCCGCCTGCATTTGGGCGCCTGCTGCTGGACGGCAAGGCTGTCGCGGTCGGCGAACCGATCGAGGGCAAGGACTTGCCGCGCCTGAAGATGGATGTGCCCAAGGGCATCGGTACGCCGGAAGAGGTCGACATGCTGGCCTACGCCACGCATGACAATTGGGGTGGCCAATCTCAGGGCATCATGGTGTTCCGTGTCAAGAACGGCCAGGGCGCCGAGGGCGAACAGATTGTCGCCTCGCTCGAGACCGAGCAGAAGCAGCAGGTGCTGGAGCGGGGCATCCATATCACCGGCGCCGCCGAGGCGATCGAAAACCGTCAGATCAGCGTTCCGGTCGGTGTCGGCCCGGTTCCGCTGAAGCTGGATTTCCCGACAAACGATCCCGCGGTCAGCCTGAAACTCGCGAGCTATCCGGCAACGGGAACCCTGTCCTTGCCGGATCGTGCGCTGTCGCCGGAGTCGAGCCTGATGGCCGATGAGGTCGACCAGCTGCGCTACGAACCCCAGATCGGTGCCGCCGCGCCGGTCGAGGTCGGCTTCGAGATCCGCGCCGACAGCAGCTCATCCAAGCCCGCCACGATGAAGCTGTCGCCAAGCGTCGATCCATGCGACCAGGCCGCTGGCGAGCCTCTCGACCTGCAAGGCGTCGTCCCGGGCCTGCTGCCGAATGAAATCGGCGCCGAGGCGGTCAAGGCCTGCGAGGCGGCGGTGAAGACCTATCCCGATGTCGCCCGCTTCCGCTACGAACTGGGCCGGGCGCTGCTTGCGGCCGGCAAGGTCGAGGAAGCCAAGAAAGCCGTCCAGGCGGCAGCCGACAAAGGCCATGTCCGTGCCGTGTTCGAACTCGGCTACTTCAACGCGACGGGAACGGCAATGCCGATCGACCGCAAGCAGGCCAACAGCTTCTACGCGGCGGCGTCCGACAAGGGCGATCCTTACGGGATGACGTCATGGGGGCGTGCCTTGTTCAACGGCTATGGCGTCGAGCGCGATACCGGCAAGGGGCTGGACCTGCTGCTGAAAGCTGCCGCCATGGGCCATACCTACGCGATGAACGATCTTGCCGCGATCTTCACGGAAGGCCGCAATGGCGTGCCCGCCGATCCGGCCCGCGCCGTGGCCTTTCTCAAGGCAGGCGTGGAACGGCAGGACATGTATTCGATGAACCTGCTCGGCCGCAACTACCTGGCGGGCGTGGGCGTCGAGAAGGACCCCGGGCAGGCGCAAGGGCTTTTCCAGAAGGCAATGGATCTCGGCCAGCCTTACGCTCCGGCGAGCCTCGCCCGCATGTATCGCGATGGCGTCGGCGTAGGGCAGAACCTCAATGAGGCGCAAAGACTGTTCGAACTGGCCACGGCACGCGGCGATCAGTCCGGCGCATATGACCGCGCCGCTCTTGAAATGCAGAAGGGCGACAAGGCCGACCAGGTGACAGCGGTACGTTATCTGGCCTTCGCGGTGGCACTTGATCTTCGCAAGGAATTGCCGGGCGCCCAGGCGACGCTGACGAAATTCGCAGTGAAGGCGAAAACGGCGGCGCTCAAGCAGTTGCGCGGCGAACTCAAGTCGAAGATCGCGGCGAACGGCTCGCTGGATGACCAACTGGTCAAGACGGCCAGGGCGGTCTGGGAGCAAGCCAATCCGCGTCGGGACTTGTTTTGATCCACAAGGAGGCGATCGTGGGCAGGGCAGTGAAGCAAGCATTGATTGCAACGATTCTATCCGGTGCCCTGGCGGGGCTAACGGGCTGCATGTCTGTCGCACCCAAGCCCGAACCGGTGCTGACGACGACGAAGCACAAGACGAAGCTCGTTCGCACGACGTCCACGCCGAAGATCGGCCAGCAGAAGAAGGTCACCGCCAAGAAGGTGATCACGCCGGTTGAGGAAACAGCACCTGTCGTCGTTCCACCTTTAGGTGGCGGTGGTGGTGGCGGCGGTGGCGGCTGGAGCGGTTGATGGCAGGTCACGGTTTCGCGGCACACCGCCGTTGACTTGGCCCGCAT
This sequence comes from Mesorhizobium loti, assembly GCA_002356515.1. NCBI lineage: Bacteria > Pseudomonadati > Pseudomonadota > Alphaproteobacteria > Hyphomicrobiales > Phyllobacteriaceae > Mesorhizobium > Mesorhizobium loti. Next base: position 6,547,625 of record AP017605.1, read on the forward strand.
GCGTGGCCGCCTGCCCATCGCTTGGCACGTCAGTTCCGCGGCCCTGACCTTGACCGGAAGACCGGCTGCAACTGCTCGCCAAGAGGGTGCAAGTGCTCTATGCTTCGATCGCGTTCGCGCGGTGTCGGTATCGGTAGTCCTGGGCAGGGGCGGTCCATGTTCGAAGTCGTCACATTCTGGTGGAAGTCGAAAGGCCCTGCCGTAAGGGCTTTTGGCCTGATCGTTGCGTCATTGCTGTTTCTCGGATCGCAAGCCGCGAGCGCCGCGCCGAACTGGACGCTCGATCCCGCCGCTTCGGTGATCACCTACCAGTCGGTCAAGAAGAATACGATCGTCGAAACCAACAAGATCAGGAACATCACCGGCACGCTGAGCGCGGCGGGTGATGCCAAGGTCACGTTCGACCTCAATTCGGTCGATACCGGCGTCGACCTGCGCAACGTTCGCATGCGCTTCCTGTTCTTCGAGACATTCAAGTACCCGACCGCCGAGCTGACGGCGAAAGTGGATCCCGCCGCATTCGCCGATCTCGCGACAAAGCGCAGGGTGAAGGCAACGCTGCCGTTCCGCCTCAATCTGCACGGCGTCGACAAGGATCTCGAGGCCAGCGTCGTCGTCACCATGATCAGCGACACCATGGTGTCGGTCGCTTCCGAGGCTCCGGTCGCCGTCCATGTCGAGGATTTCGGCCTGCTGCCCAACATCGACAAGCTGCAGCAGGCCGCCAACGTCACCAACATCGTGCCCACCGCGTCGGTATCGTTCGATTTTGTCTTCACCGCCGACGGCAGCAAGCCGGCCGCCGCCCCGACCGCCGCGGCGAGTTCGGCCGATGTCGGTCCGGTCGCCACCGATGCCGCCAAGGCGAACTTCAGCGATGAGGAATGCCTGAACCGGTTCGCCGTGCTCTCGCGCACCGGCGCGATCTACTTCCGGCCCGCCAGTGCGCGGCTCGATGCGAAAAGCCGCCCCTTGCTGACCGAGGTTGAAGGTGTCGTCGGAAAATGCCCGAGCCTGAAGGTCGAGGTCTCCGGTTATACCGATTCCGACGGCTCGCCGGAGGCGAACAAGCAATTGTCGGAGCGCCGGGCCCAGGCGGTTGCCGACGCCCTGATTGCCGCGGGCATTCCGCGCAACCAGGTCAGTTCCGCGGGCTATGGCGAGGAGCGGCCGGTTGCCGCCAACGATACGCCCAAGAACAAGGCGCTCAACCGGCGGATCGAATTTTCCGCGACCAAGCTCTGAGGTTGCGGTGAGGTCCGATCCGATCGCCCGCTGCGGTGGCTTCTTTCGCGCCGCCGGCCTCGCGCTGCTCGCCTTGCTGTTGACGTTGACGGCCGCCAGTGCCGAACGCCGCGTCGCCCTTGTCCTCGGCAACGCCCGGTATCAGCATGCGGCACCACTCGCCAATCCGGTTCGCGACGCCCAGGCCATGGCCGAACGCCTGAAGAAACTCGACTTCGAGGTGGTTTCCGGCTTCGACCTGACCAAGCCGCAGACGCAGGCGACCATCGCCCAGTTCGCAAAACAGGTGCGCGGTGCCGATATCGCGCTGTTCTTCTACGCCGGCCACGGCTTGCAGGTTTCGGGCAAGAACTACCTGCTTCCGGTCGACGCCGCGCTGGAGGACGAGACCTCCCTCGATTTCGAGGCCGTGTCGGTTGATTTCGTTTTGCGCCAGATGTCGCGGGAGACCAGTATCAGGCTGGTGTTTCTCGACGCCTGCCGCGACAACCCGCTCGCCGAGGTGCTGGCCAAGACCGCGGGCGTCCACGGCGCGAGCAGCGGCCTTGCCGAGATCCCGATCGAGAATGGCGGCGCCGGCACGCTCGTCGCCTTCGCCGCCAGCCCCAATCAACTCGCTTATGACGGGTCCGGCGAACATTCGCCGTTCACCGCGGCGCTGCTTCAGCACATCGGCGAATCCAACGTCTCCATCACCGAGGCGATGAACAGGGTGACCGGTGATGTCTTCAAGGCCACCGCCGGCAAGCAGCGCCCCTGGCTCAATGTTTCGCTGACCACGGAGGTCGTCCTGCACAAGGTCGATCTCAATGCGCCATTGATCGTGGGCGAAGCGAGCGCACCTCAGGCCGAAGGCGGCTCCGAAGCGCGCAACACCGGCGCGGCCGGCGCGTCAGGCCAAAACAACGATCAGCTTGCGCTCGACGTGCTGCGCCAGAAAATCCCCAAACTGGCGTCGGATGCCCCGATCCTTTTCAACCGTCCGATCGATTTCGGCGATGCGGCAATCGACGGCAAGAGCATCGCCGAACTGATCAAGGGCAAGCCCCTGTTCAGTCCGGTGGAGGGGTTGGACAAATCGGTCTGGGAGGGCAAGCACTGCGACGGCTGCCATGAATGGAACGAGGCCCGGCTGTGCGATCAGGCGAAGAATTTCGCCGCCAACGATGTCTCCGTTCTGCGCCTGCAACACCCGCTGGGAACACGCTTCAAGGTGGCGCTTGCCAAATGGGCGCAAGGCGGCTGCAAGTAGGGCAGGACGGCGATGGCATCCATCCGGTTTTTGCCGGGGTGGCGGCTCTAATAGGCATCCGCTGATTGGCGCAGCGCCTCGATCTCGGCCATCTGGATGCCCATTTCGACAAATGCCGAAAGAACGGCAAACCGGTCCGCGAGCGCGACACGGGCCAGCCCGGCCAGAATCCCGGCATTGACTGCATGGGCGGCAGGAAATGGTTGCAAGGTCGGTACCTTGGTGGTGGCCGTAACCGAACCGTTGTCGCGCCATCCGGCAGCGAGAGCAATCCAGCCGACCGGCGTTGTCGGTGGTGTCGCTGCCGCTGTGCTGACGGCTGCCCGATGGCGGGGATTGTCCGGTTCCGCCACCCAGTCGCCAACATGCGCAAGCAATCCCTGATCGGCTGCATCGAGCAGATCGGTCAGATGGCTCAGGCATTCATGTGCCCACCAGACCGCGGCCCGCTCGGGAAGCAGATAGGCACAGAAGGTAATCGCTTCTTCGGGAACGCGTCCGGCGAGCAGGTCGCGGCAAAATGCGATCGAGCTTTGGTCGGTTGGAAGGGCTTTCATGTCCCGGGCAATAGCGGGGCAAAACGTGAAAAGATCTCGTGCGGTCTTGAATCGGAGCCCATTGGCCATGATCGCCACGCTTTCATCGAGAAGCCTTGGCCACTCAAGCCCCAGGCACCGCGCGGGTCAAGTCTCAACAGGGTGCAGCCGCAACACCCCCTCGGCACAATCATGTCCACGAGCGTTTATCGACAGACAATTGCCATGAAATTTGGTATCGTCACGATCGTCGAAATCGGATGCTCAAACAGGAGTAACCGCTATGCAGTGGGGCAGGTCAGCCTTTGTGTTGGCGGTCGTGTTTTTCTCGACCCACGCTTCCGCCGATCCCGTTCAGAAATCGGAAGACATCGTGAAGTTTTTTACTGGCGCCGCCGACCTCGGCAAGTCGCGGGGAATTTGCGTCGGCACCGAGGAGGAGTGCAAAAGCAAAACCAAGGCAAAGGACGCGCCGGGAGAAAAATCCAGCCTCGATATGCTGATCAATTTCGGCTTGGATTCGGCCACACTCGACACCACCGCGCGCGCTGAACTGGACGAGTTCGCCAAGGCGCTGAAGGACAGCCGGCTGAGCACGTTCAGCTTCGTCGTCGAAGGTTACACCGACGCCACCGGCACGGTGCATTACAATGAAGGCCTGTCGCAACGACGTGCGAAATCGGTGGCAGCCTTCCTGACAGCCAGCGGTGTCGATCCCTCCCGCATCAACGCGATCGGCATGGGCGAAAAGAATCCGCGCAGCCCCAACCCTTACGATCCGGTCAACCGCCGCGTGGAAATGCGGATCAAGACGCAGTAGCGCGCTAGAACTACGTCAAAACAAAGAGTTAGAGCAATTCACTGTTTCCGTGAAACAGTGAATTGCTCTGGGTGTCAGTGTTTGAGCACGCCGCCTATCGCCACACCGGCGCCGAAGATCAGTGCCCTGGTCAGGAAGTCGTTGTCGCGCCGGCGCGGCGCAGGATCATCCAGCCGCGCCATGGTCTCGCGGTTGCGCCACTTCGAAACGACCTGCTGCTGCTTGCGCGGTTTCTGTGCCACCGGCCTGAGCGTGCGGGCCTTCTGCACAACGGGCTTCTTCGGCTGCGCCGTACGGGCTTGATCGCCGGCATATCCGGCACGCACGGCTTCCATCATCGGATCTGACTGGATCACCAGGAACGCCAGTTGCTCGCTAGTCAGATAGGTGGTTTGCGGCAGTCCGTTATCGGCTTGCCAGATGCCGATCGCCTCACGGGTCTGAGAGCCCAGGGTTCCGTCGATGCGCCCAAGCTCGTTGCCCAACGCTTCGAGCCGCAACTGCAGGTCGATGCGACCCTGGCGGTCGAGGCCGATCGCACTTTCCGTCAACTCTGTGCCCGGCGTCTGCTTCATTTCGTCCGGAACGGTGACCGAGGCGCGCACGGCAGAGCCGGAACCGGCGTTCGCCTGGTTATCGAGTGCCGCGGCCTGCCGGTTTTGAGCGTTCGGGCCGTTCAATTCGTCGATGTTCAGCCGCGCCACGGTGGCGAAGCGGCCGTTCGGAAACTGGTCGAGATAGGCTTGGTAGAACGGACCGGAATTGTGCTTCACGGCCTCATCCCAAAGACGTTGCTCGACCTCCCATGAAGGAGAATCACTGGCGACAGGGGCAGGAGTGGATGTCGCTGCTGCGTTCGCTGCGTCGGCAACGGGATTTGCGGCCGGTACCGCTGCCGCGGCGGGTTTCCCAAGGAAAACCTCGCGTCCCAGCGATGCGTTGTGCCACGGCCGCTGGCGACCTTGCGTGGTTTCGGTCACTTCGCCGCGCACGCGCGTCAGCGCGCTCTGGATTTCGACGCCGGGTTCGGTCAGATGCCTGGCGAGCGCCGTCGAGTAAGGGCTGTCGGTTCCGTCGCCGTCGAAAGCGATGGCGCCAGGATCCGTTGCATAGGCAATCAGCAGGCCGCCGGTGCCGACGCCGTCCGATCTCGCTTCGACCGGCGCCAAGCCGGTGCCCAGCGAGGTGGAGCGGCTTTTCGGCAGCGAGGCCGCCAGCGTCCTTGCCAGCGGATTGTCACGGCAGGCATCGAGGATGATGACGCCAATCGCCGGGTCGGGCGGCAACGCGGCCATGAAATCGTCGATCTGAATGGTCCGGGTCTTGAGATAGGCCGGCGATGTCAAATCGGCGTCGACCGGGATCAGGTAGTTCTTGCCGTCGACCTGCATGCCGTGACCGGCATAGAAGATGACCGCGAGGTCGGCGTCGTAGGCTTGCTCGGTAAATCGGCTGATGAGGCTGTGCATGCCTGCATTGTCCTGATCGACCCCTTCGATCACCTCGAAGCCGGCATTGCGCAACGTCGATGCGATGAGGCGGGCATCGTTGGCGGGGTTGGGCAAGGTGACCGCATGGACATAGTTGCTGTTGCCGATCACCAGTGCGACGCGCTTGGCGTCAGGCGCGGCGGCCTCGGCGCCGAAGGCGGCAAGGACAACCAGGATAATCCCGCTCAGAAAGACCGCGAACGCTTTCATGGACCAGCCCTCCACCTACCAGGGTGCTAATTTCGTCAGCGACCGGGTCGCCTGTGCCGAAAATGGCTCCTGAACGTATGTGATCTTGACGGCGGTTTTGGTTCACGGACGGGCCTGAAAATAGTGGTGCCAATGGCCTGAGCGACCAATGCCGTGGCAGGCGGGCTCAAAGCGTATTCTGAATCGAGCCGATGAGGGCGGTGACGGCCTGCTTGTATTTTTCGAACTCCGGCGACGTCTGGCGGATCTCCGTGGTCGTCGGCGGCGGGGTGGCGTCGGTGGCAACGCGGCTCAGCTTCTGGCCCATCTTCCTTTCGGCCCAGTCCACCACATAGCTGGCTGTCTTGCCGGTGAGAAACGGGTTGGCCTGGATGACGGCCGCGCCCAGCACGGCGCTCAGTTGCGCCGAACCTGGCGCCGACAGCACCTGGTGCGCGCCTTCCATGCCGAGGAAATGGCAGAGATAGAGCCGGCCGGCCGTGATCTGGTGACCGCGCGCCCGCAGATAGGCCTCGCCTTCGCGCGCCAGATTGCGCACCATCTCACGCGAAATGGTGGCGTCGTAACGCAAGGCTAGCAAGTCGGCGGTCGACAGTGAGCGTGCCAGTTCCGGGCGATAGGTGTTCATCATCCGGATCCAGGTCTTGGTTATGAACTGGCCGGCGCCGGTCGCCGAGGAATTCGGGTTCTTGGCGCGGGCGCTGCCGCCGCTTTCGACATGGACGATCCGCTCGGTCAGCGTTTCGACGGCGACATCGCCGGAATTGCCGGAACTGCCAGTGTCATAAGTGGCGACCATGGGAGCCGTCCCCAGCGGATCGATCGCCTCGCCGTTCTGGTAGAGCTCGAAATGCAGGTGCGGGCCGGTCGAAAGCCCGGTGGTGCCGATATAGCCGATGACGTCGCCGGCCTTCACCTTGGTGCCGACGCCGCTCGCAATGGCGAATTTCTGCATATGCGCGTAGTGCGTCTCGCGCCCGTTGGCATGCGAAATCTTCACCAGATTGCCATAGCTGCCGCCATCGCCCTGGAAGCTGATCTCGCCGTCGAAGGCCGCCACGATCGGCGTGCCGACGGGGGCTGCCCAATCGACACCCTTGTGGATACGAACGACGCCGAGGATCGGGTGCTTGCGCGGGCCGAAGGTCGAGGTCATGACCCCGTTCACCGGCGTGACCATGCCGTTGGCGACAGTCAGCGAGCGCACCTCGTCATTGCCAGTGACGCAGGCGAACTGGCCGTCGCTCTGCTGGAAGACGAAACAGTCGATGGTCTTCTCACCGCCCTGGACGCCGACATAAAGCACCCGCCCGGACGTCTCGTCCTTGCCGCGCGGCGTCTGCGAGTAGATCAGCACCAGCCGCTGGTCCTCGCTGGCGAAGGCGTCGAGGTCCTGTCCTCGCGACAGGTACATGATCGCCTCGCCGATGACGCCGGTCGGAACCTTGTTGCGCGCGGCCGTCGAATAGATCGCGTCAAGCAGACGGTATTGCCGCTTCGGCCCACCTTGATCGGTACCGGAATAGTTGAACAGGTCCTCCCGCACCCAGGGATCGACACCCGACACGAAGGCGCCCGCGGCGTTGCGCGTCAGCGTGCCGACAAAGACATTCTTGGCGTAGATCGAAACCTGCATGAGCGACATCGTCGTCGTCTCGCGGTTCGGCCGGAAGCCGCGCATGGCGACGACATAACCCGGCTCCAAGCCGTCGCGGTTGAACAGCGCCTTCAGCGCTTCGCCTGCGAGCTTGGCATCGTCGGCGGAGAAATGTGCATCGAGCGCAACGCTGTCGAGGCTGCGGTCGTTGAGGATCTTCACGAACGTGTCTTCGGTCGCCTCGAAGCGCTGGTACTCGCTGGTCACGGTTGCGACGGTCGTGTTGTTCTCGATCTGGGTCTTCTTGAAGGCGGGCAGCGCTGCCTCGCCCTGATCGATGGTCTCTCCCCAGCCGGCCTCCGGGTCGTCGGCATCCGCCTTGGGCGCCGAACCGGCCGGAGCCTCGCTCGCATCGGGTGCCGCCTGTAGGTCATTGTTCAGGTCGCCCTGCTGGTCGTCCGGTGCCGCCGCCGGGGCAGGTGGAGCGGCCTGCTCGGTGGGTGAGGCAGCCGGAGGTGTCGGAGCGGTCCGCCGCTGTGCCTGGAAGAACGCGAAGTCCTCCTGCGTCGACGGGATCGTGGTCATGAACTTTTCGCTGGCACTCAGCATCACGTCGGAGAGGATCGCGATCTGCGGCGAGGCGCCGGAACTGTCGAGCTCGGTCGGGCGCGCCACCGTATGGCCCTTGCTTGCCGTGTCTGCATCGGGCGCAAGCGTGATCCACATCGGATCCCCCGCCAGGTCGATAATGGCAGGCACATAGACGGATGCATCGGCTGGCACATCGTCCGTACCTTCGACCGCGTGCAATTCCTCGTTTTCGTCACCGAACGACCAATAGTCCGCGGTGAGATAGAAACCGGCAGCGATGGACAGCAGGACAACCACGGCGAAACCGGCAAGGAGCCTGCGCCAAAGCGTGCGCCGGCGTAGCGCGGCACGCGCCAGCTTCTTCTCTCTGAAGCTGGTGTCGATACTGTGCGTCACGGGTTGCTTCCGGTCAGGAAGAAGGTCCACCGCACCTGTTCAAGCGTATCGACTTCGAGAAATTGCGCCGCGATGTGGCCACGCTGCCAGCATTCGTCGATGCCGCGGATCGAAAAACGCCGCCGCTCGATGCACATCTCGGTCGACCCGGTCAGGATCGCATGGCCGAACACATCAGTCGCATAGATGTAGACATAGCGGTTCGTCAGTTCCTCGCGGATGACGTTCACGCATTGATTGGCGCCGATGGTCCACCAGCCGTCGGTCTGGTCCGCATTGTCGATCTTCTGGCCGACCGCCAGATTGACGACGTCGAGTGTCTGGTTGCAGACCGTGAATTCGGCGCGCGCTTCGCTGGATGCCAGCACGGCCAGCAGCGCCGCTCCCGCCATGATTGCAAGCTTCATGCAGCCCGTCAGGGCAAGCAGGGCTCGAGCCGGATCACGCTGCTCTATCGGCAGGTCGGCAGACGAGTGAGGCAAACACGCGCGGCGGAGTTCCATCGGGCGTCCATGCTATCCGCCGAGCCGGAAATACTTGGCAGTGGCTGAAAATTGCGATCCGTCGGTCTCGATCTCCTCGAGAATTTTGGGCAGCACCACCGAGGCTGGTGTCGGGGTAGAGATGGCCGCCGCCTGGATATCCTGCGGGCCGGTGATCACCATGATGATCTGCGGCACGGCCTTCCCAGTGGCCTTGTCGGCCGCGCCGAGGCCGATCGGAATGCTGAAGGTGGCCTTGTCCGATTGCGCGACGATGCGGTCATCGAGATTGAACACCATGCCCTTGTGATCGATCAGCAGCACGCTGGAAATGAGCCCGCCGCGCGTCACCAGCGTGCCGCTGATCGGGGTGCCGTCAGGCACCGATGTCCGGTCGAGAACGAGCTGCGGCTTGTCGGCCGCGCTCTGCCCCAGGAAGTGCAGAAAATTGGTGACCTCGCATTGGCTCGGCTCGATGAGGCGGACGCTGATGTCCGGCTCGACATGGAATTTCGCCTGGAAATCGCCAAGCATCCGTTCGAATGGCTGCACCGCCGTGCCAAACCCCTCGATCGTGGCAGCCTTGTCGGTTGACGACATCATGGTCGCATAGAAACAGTCGCCGCCGCCGAAGTCGCGAACCCAGGAGACACGTTGCGCCATGTCGTCGACTGGGGGGATCGCCGGCTTGGGGACGTTCAATGCGACGACAGGCTGGTCCGGCTGTTTGGCCGGCGGTGACGAGGCGTTCTGGCCTTCGGCGTTCGCGGAGTCCGTCTGGCTCGCAGTGGGTTTGGGCGCTGGCACGGTCGCCTTGGGCGCGGCCGGCGGGCTGATCTGCGGCTTGGGCTTCGGGGTCTCCACGGCCTCTGGCTGGCCCGGCGGCGGCGTTGAGACTTTCGCGGCCGGTGGGGCTGGAGCGGTCGTCTCAGGCGCCGGAGCCGACATTTGACTGTTGCTGGCCATCGTATCCGGCTGGGGAGCCGGGGGTGTCTTTGCGGACGGCTGCGTGGTCGTTACCGACGGCTTCAGGGGTGCCTCGGTTTGCGGGGGAACAACGGGCTTCGCCGGCGCCGGCGTCTGCACGGTCTTGGCATCTGCCTGGCTTGCAGTCGATGGCGCACTCGGCTCCGTTTGCGGTTGTGCTGCCATCGCCGGTGGCTTCGGAGGCTCCTCGGTCTGCGAGGTGGCTTCCGCGGGCTTGGCCGGCTGCGGCTTTGGGGCTGCCTCCGCCTCCGGCTGGCTTTCAGCCGGCGCTTCGCTGGCCTGCGGCTGCGCTGATGGAACGGGCTTTGCCGGCTCCGGGGCGCTCGTGACTTTGTCCGCCGGGATCGGCTTTGACGTCTCCGGTGCGGGCTTTGATGGTTCGGGCGAAAGCGACGTCTTGCCGATGGTCGGCGGCGCCGGCGTCATGAAACCGCTCAGGTAAAGGCCCGCGCCTGAGGCGACAGCCAGCGTCGCCAGGGCAGCGATCGCAATGGTTCCGGTCCTCGTGGGTTTTCTGGCGACATTAGGTGCGGCGGCACGGGACGGGCTGGGGGGCGCTTGACGCTGCGGTTCGGACAGATGCGCGGGCCGGACATGCGGGACGAAGCGTTGCTCGCCCGGGCCTGTTGCTGTCGGCGCGCTATGCCCCGCGACATTGGATGGCTGCGCCTTGGGATCAGGAACAAGGGTTTGCCCGGCCGGTGGCAAAGCCGGCCGCTCGCGGGGTGTCCTGGATGCCGGCGGCGTTGTTGCTTCGTCTTCGTCGCGCGTCATCCTGGCGATATCAGCCATGCTGGCCGGCCGGTCCTGCGGATCCGGTTGCAGCATGGCTTCGACGATGCCACGGAAATCCTCGTCAATGTCGGAGAGATCAGGCACGGTCCGGCGCTTCTCGATGATCTCGAACTGTGATCCGCTCATGTCGATCGGCTTGCCGCGCAGAGCGGCGGCCAGCACCAGCCCAAGGCTGTAGATGTCGGACTGTTCTCTGACGTCGCCGCTGTACAGCCCGAGCTGTTCGGGTGAAACGTAGTTGTACTTTCCGGCGAACTTGCCGCCGATCAGCGTCTCTCCGCCCACGGTCGCCGATCGCGCTATGCCGAAATCGATGATCTTTGCGCGCTCGACCCGGCCCCCCGGCAAGATGATGTTGTCGGGCGAGAGGTCGCGATGGATTGCTCCCGCCTGATGCACGGCGCTCAGGCCGGATGCGAGGCGATGGCAGAGCTTGCGCACCGCTTCCGTCGGCATCGGCCCACGGCGCATAATGTCGAACAGCGACTCGCCGTCGACGAATTCCATGGCGAGATAGGGACGGCCGATCCCGGGATCGATGGTGAAGACATGGTATCGCACGACCGCGTCATGCGACAGATGGTTGAGGATCGAGGCCTCCTTGCGAAACAAGGACAGGATCGTCTGGTCACGGGCAAATTCGGGCAGCACGATCTTGATCGCGACGTGGTCTCCGGTCTGGATGTTGTGGCCGCGATAGACCTCACCCATGCCGCCGAAGGCAATCCGCTCGTCCAATTCGTAGATGCCGCTGAGCTGCGTACCGACACCGGTGTTGGCCAGCTGCGGCGAAATTCGCGTCTTGTCGTCGGCGCTCATCAGCCTCGGTCCTCCGCTCTGGACAGATCAGGGTGGAGCGACTGTCCATTGCGCCCGTTTCCAATCTTCACCAGCACAATGGTGACATTGTCGGTTCCGCCCCGCGCTAGCACCGTTTCCAGCAGATTTTCGCACGCCGCCTGAGGTGTTGCCGACACCACCGCGGCCTCGATCTCCGCGTCAGTGACATGTGCCGTCAGCCCATCGGTGGCCAGCACGAAAATGTCCCCCGGCATCAGTTCGCCCTGCTGGAAATCGATGACGAAGTCGTCGCTGACGCCGACCGCATGCGTGATGACATTGCGGCGTGGCCAGGTGAGCGCCTCGGCCGCGCTGATCATGCCTCGGTCCAGCAGTTCCTGCACCTCGGTGTGGTCTTTCGAAATCTGCGAGATCGAGGCGTTGCGGATCAGGTAGACCCGGCTGTCGCCGGCCCATAGGCAGGCAAACCGTCCGTCCATCGCCAACAGGGCGGCGACGGTGGAGCCGATGGTTATGCCGCGCGATTCCGATATGCTGCGGATCTCGGCATTGGCCCGGCTCAGCCTGTCCTCGAAACGCGCCCGCAGATCCGGAGCCGAGCTTGCGATGCCGATCGTGGCCAGGTGGTCGACAATGCTGGCCGAGGCGACCTCTCCGGCATCATGTCCACCCATTCCATCGGCCACCACCCAAAGCCCGGTTTGCGGCTCGAGGAGGTAGTTGTCTTCGTTGACCTCGCGGACACAGCCCTTGTGGCTCACGCCGAAGCTGTCAAAGGGAAGGGCGACATCGCTCACCTTGCCACCAAACGCTTCTCAAGCGTCCTCTGCGGCGCACTGCCCGGCGCTCGCTCGTGCCAGTCTGCCACAGGCTCGACCATTAAAGTATCGAAATTAAGGTCCGGGCGCCTGAGGCTCATGCAGGATGTCGACGCGTTGAGAAGCCCGAAACCCATCTCAAAACGCCTTCGGACAGCTGAAATCGGAAAATGCCGGAAGCAGGAAGGGGCTGGGGCCGGAGCCGGTCTGGATCGTATAGGTGACGTCGCGCCCGCCGATCACGAAGCGCGCCTGGATATTGCTGTCGGTACCGGTGATGGTCGCCTTGTCCATGAGCCGCTTCAGCGCCCATGGCCCTTCGAACTTGATGCTGGATTCACGGCCCGGCATCTCCGGCGTCAGGCTCAGACTGGCGGATCCTGAGGCCGCTCCGCTCGGCCAGGTCACTATGCTTGGCGCATTGCTCGCCTGGTTGCTCTGGACCGTCTGACCATCGACATCGAGCACCGCCGCATCGGCATCGCCATGCAGTGAGAACGGCGTGAAGGTGATGCTGACCGAGGGCAGCGAACCGCCTTGGGGAAAAAACGCGCTGCGGATTTCGGCCGCCTGCTGGAAGCTTTTCAGCGTCGATTTCGACAGGTCGCGGCCGAAGCGCGCATCCTGCTTCCAGCTCCAGTCCTGACCGCTCATGTCGATCAGCGATGCGAGATTCTGCGCGAAGAACCGGTCCATCAGCCCGCCCGGGGCGAACAGTTTCGCGAAATCCGCCATCGCCATGTCCTCGGCGCCATTGCCGGCGAAAGGATAACGGCCATTGATCGCCGCCTCGCAGGGCGCCGTGACCGCCTGGTCGAGCATCTGGTTCAAATTCGCCACCGAGGTCTCGGTGACGTTGCCTTCGAACTCGTTCGCCGTCGCATTGATCATTCTGGCGAGTGGCTTGGGCAGTCGCGAGGCATTGGCGCGAAGGGTGGCGATCTGCAGCTGCAGATTGGCGTTGACGCGCTCCGTCTGGGAAGGAACGTCGGTCGCCAGTTGCAGGCTCTGGTAGATCTCGCGGAAATTCTGGGTCAAGGCATCGATCGGGCGGTGTCCGGCAGGGCCGCTCACCAAGGCCTGGAACGATTTGAACTGCGCTTCGATATTGGCCCCGGGATTCTGGTTCTGCGCTGCCGCGGATCCCGTGCCGGCACGGCTTTGCGATTTTCCCGTGGCGATTTGTATGCCGATGCGCGCCAGGCCCTTGGCCATCTTTGCTGCGTCCTGAGACTGGCTTTGAAGCGTGCCGGCCTCAACTCCGGTGGCTGAGTCCTGGCCGGAAGCAGGGTTCCGCGTCAGGGCGGTTTCGTCGGCGATCGCCGTAAACAGCTGTTCGATCGGCGAGTTGGGCGAGGCGACGGCGGAAAGCACGACATAGTGCGGCTTGTCCTTCAGCATCGCCTTGAATTTCAACGCGTCGAGAACGCTGTTCCACGCCGTTGCAAACTCCTTCCCGTAACGATCGAGAAGTTCGGGGCCGAGCTTGAGCAACGCCTGGTCGATGCCGCCTTGCTCACCGCCGCCGCCGAGGACCCACTGGTCGTCGACCAGCATCTGCGCAATATGCGAGAGCTGTCCGAGATAGAAATGGTTGAAGCCGGCATAAGTATAGAGGCCGGGAACACGCAGGCCCGATAGATCGCCGCCGTCGACACGCTCGAACAGCAGCTGCGCTTCCGGTCCGCCTTTGACGGAAACCGAGAAATCATCCAGCGCTGCCGAATAGACCGCCGACTTGATCAATGCAGAGGCGCGGTCGGCAAGGCTCATGCGCCCGAGCGAACGTTGCGCGGCTTCGACGAGTGGCTGGTTGAGTTCGAAAACCGGATCATAGGCGTCGTCCAGGGCAAGCATGGCGCGCAAATGCTTTTCGAGCTGCTCGCGTCCGGCTCGGTTGTTTTCGCCTGGATAGCGGTTTTGCTCCCAATCCTGCTTCATCCACGAAACGATCAGCGCGTCGTCCACCTTCGGCGCCTTGCCGCCGAGCATCAGATAGATTTTCAACGGTTCGTAGAGCTCGGCGGGATCGGCCATCTTGGCCTGGATCGTCCGCTCGGCCTGGATCAGCAGGCGGGACCGGAACATGCGTTCCAGCGCTTGCCGGTAGGCCGTCTTGGACGCCGAAAGCAGTCTCTCCCGCTGGCTGAGGCCGAACGTCTCCTCGATCGGTGTCGGCACGTCGGCGGTTTCGAATCCGGCCGGCAGATCGCGCAACTGGTCGAGCGGGCCGATGACGTTTTCGAGGTCGACATCGGTCACCTCGGTGCTTTTGAGCAGCGCGTCCGACGTCGCGCGATACTGGCCCATGGCCTGCGTGGTGGAGGCGATCAGCGACCGGTTGGCCGTGAAGCTCAGGGCGAGCGTTCCGAGCGCCGCCGCTGCGATCAAAGCGATGGCGCTAAGCCCGGCAAATCTGGCGATCGCCGCACGCCTTGCCGCCGACTTGTCGTACGAGACCCAGCCGGATTCGGCAAAAATGACGCCCGTCAGCAGATCATGCAGAAAGAAGCTTTTGCCGGTTCCGGAAAGATGGGCGCGGGAATTGCTGCCGAAGCTGCGGCCGATCGCGCCCAACACCTGGTCGATTGGCGTTCCCTCTTGCGTGCCTGACGAAAAATAGAGGCCGCGCAGGCTGGCATTCACCTGGCTGCGGCCCGGATCGAACAGGCCGGCGACAAAATTCGCAATCCGGCCCTTCAGCGCGCCGAACTGCGCCGGAAAGCCAAAGACCGATATGCGCGCGGCCGGGTCGGCCTCTTCCTGAAGGCGGTCGGGCATCTCCTCGACCAGGCGTCTTGCCAGCGCGTCGAATTCGGCCGGGGCCTCGGCCGCCATGTTCCTGGTGCGATCGGCGGTCTGGAATGTCGCGCCCCAGACCTTGCGGCGGCGCGGCTCGTCGAAACCGCCGAAGTAATCCATGAAGCCGGAAACAAGATCGGCCTTGGTGAACAGCAGATAGACTGGAAACTGGATTTTCAGCGTCTCGTGGATTTCCCGCAGGCGGCTGCGGATCTCGACGACGTGGGCGTCAAGCTGCCGGTCGTCGAGGCCGATGAGATCGGCAAGGCTGATCGCCAGGATGACGCCGTTTATCGGCTGCCGCGTGCGGTATTTCTTGAGCAGCGACAGGAAGGCGAGCCAGCTCTTACTGTCGCTCTGGGCATTGGAATCCTGCGTCGTGTAGCGTCCGGCGGTGTCGATCAGCACGGCCTCGTCGGTAAACCACCAGTCGCAGGCGCGTGTTCCGCCAACACCGGCGACTGGCTGGGCATCGCCCGAACCGGCCAGCGGAAAATTCAGGCCCGAATTGACCAGTGCCGTTGTCTTGCCCGCGCCGGGCGGACCGATGATGATGTACCAGGGGATCTCATAGAGGAAATTGCGCTTGCTGCTCGACCGTTTGAGCGCGGCGATCGCCTCGTTCATCCGCGCCTCGAGCACCTGCGAGTCGCTATCCCTGTCGTCATTGCGGGCAATGGCGGTCTCCAGCGCCTTTTGCGCCTTGCGCATCCGCCAGAAACGCAATCCATAGAAGAGCGCCACGGCCGCCACGATCACGCCGATGATTGTGGCGCGCAGCCAGGCGGGACCGAGAGGACGGCTGTCGGCGAAGCGGATCAAAGGTCCGGCATACCACACTGCCGCCGCAAAACCGGCCAGCGCGATCATGCTGAATATCCGCAGCAGCCAACGCGTCATGGCCGCCTCCAACCGGCCCTGCTCACAACGTTTCCTCCTTGGCGATCATCACATCGACACGGCGGTTCTTGGCGCGGCCCTCCGGCGTTGCATTGTCGGCGATCGGCTCGTCCTCGCCCTTGCCATCCACCGTCAGTCGCGATGGATCGCTGAATTTCGGCGCCATCATGGTCTCGACGGCCTTCGCCCGGGCGACGGAAAGGTCGAAATTGGACTTGAACGGGCTCGATTTGCGCGGCTTCACATTGTCGGTATGGCCGACGATCCTGATGGGGCCGCGCTCGGGTTCCAGGGCGGCGGCGATATCAGCGGCTATGGGCTGGAACTCGGGTTTCGCATCGGCCCTGCCGGACTGGAACAACAGGACATTGCTGATTTCCACCACGATGAAGTCGCCCTTCGTGCCGATGGTCAGCCCGCCGGCTTCGACGTCCTTGGCCAGTGCCGAGCGGATGCGATCGATCTGCGTGGTCGTGGCTGCGGGAGGGGTGACTTTCACCGGCTCGGCCAACGGCGCCACGCTGGCGCGCTCGATGGCGATCGGCGTCGATGGGTTGAGTGCCAGCAATTCACCGGCGGTGGCGTCACCTTCATTGGTGATGAAGACCCGCAACGCAAAGAACGCCGCCGTCAGCAGTGCCGACGCCGCTGCCGCGATGGCCCAGAGCGGCAGGCGTGTCCACGACTGCGTCATCGTCGTCGCCAGGCCCTGCCAGCGGGGCGAGATGTCCTCGTCCGCGCGCGGCCTGAAATAGCGAAGCGTTTCGTAGACGTCGCGCCGAACACGTTCGAGATTGCTGTCCTCGCGTGTCAGGCCGCGATACTGCCCCTCATACCCCAGCGACAGGCAGACATGCATCAGTTCGAGCAGGTCGTAATGGGCCTCCGGACTGGCCAGGACCTTGTTCAGCGCTTCGAAAAAGCCCGTGCCGTCGGGCTCGACGTGGAAGAACTGCGACAGCATGCTGTGCTGTGCCCAGGTGTCCTTGCGCGGCCAGGGCAGGTTGCCGATGAGATCGTCGGCGGTTTCGCACAGGACAAATTTCGCAATCCGCGCATCCTCTTCGGCAACGCCTGCCTTCTCCAGTGCCCTGTCGAACTTGTCGATCGCCTCGGTGACATGGTCGGCCAACGGCTCCGCCTGTCTCTCGACGGGGATAAGCCTGAGCCGGCCGAACAGCATCAGCAATGGTGCGGCCGCGGCAAGGATCGGGTTTGCCGCGGAATATCGGACGCTGTCCGTGACATCGAGCAGGGTCTCCTGCGACAAAGCCGGAGCCGCCGCGGAAGGCGTTCCCTGATAAAGCACGGTCCCGGATGTCCAGCCGGGCGGCGTATGCCGGCCGACGCCGGGATCGAAGACGGTCGATTCCTTGATCGGCGAGGGTTGGCCGCCATCCGCGACGGGCTCCTGAGGGACGGGCGCCGGCTTTCGCTCGCGCCGTGGCGTGGCGCGAATGACGGTCTTGCCCGCCGGGCCGAAAGGATCGTCCTTCGAGTTCATCGCCGATCGTCCATCCGCGCCCGGCGCCCGCGCTCTTGCCGGACAGGCGCAAAGCTTTTCGCGGTCAGGTAAAGCAAGGGCGAACCCCGCGGAGCAGGGCAGTGTCTTGAGGACGGTCGGCTACTCCTTGCTATCCCGCCGTAAGATGACATTTGCCGCAGACCCCCAGGTCGATCAGGCTTACCCGCTTGGCGAATTGTCGTACGCGATCGTAATCTCAGAAAGTCTCGATTGGAACCGGATGCCGCGCACCGAAGAAGTGTCTTCTTCGGTTGTCGCGCCACGGCTCCCCGCAGGCGCCTATTTCTGCTTGTCGGCTTTGGCATAGGCTTCGCTGAAATAGGCCAGGAATATGTCCAGCATGCCGTTCTCGTGCGCTTCCTCCATGGTTCGCCATGTCGCGACAAAAGCGTCCCAGGCCTGGCTCTTCTTCGACGAGAACGACGTCGGCGGAAGCTTTCTTCCGATCGCTTCGGGAGACAGGTCGTCAAGCAGCCGCGACAGCGCGGCCTGCATGGCGGCATAGGTGGCGAATTCGTGCGTCTTGAGATCGCGGAATGCATCTTCGATGCTGCGCCTGGCATCGAGATAGCCGGCCCGGCGTCGTGCGAACATGATCTCGAGGATGTCGTCGGTTCCCGGAACGAACTTCAGCGGGTTGTTGTCGGCGGCGCTGATCATCGTTCGTTGCGTGCTCTTGGCCAGCATTTTCGCCGCCGCGCGCGCTTTGAGCAGCAAGGTCAGTTCCTCGACCACCGTGCGCAGCACCGCGCCGATTTCGGCGGCAACTTCGTGCGGGTCGCGCGACTGCAGCAATTCCGGCGAGATGCCGGCCGCGATCGCGATTTCCCGCAGCACTTCGTCCCTGGTCGAGGGCAGGGGCGGTTGCGACGGGAACGTCGATGCCGGAACGCGCTGCCCGGACCGTTGCCCTGCGGGATCGAAGAACGGCCCATCTCCGAATTCCAGGGGCCGGCCTGCCGCGACCGGCATTTCGCGCTGCGTTGCACCGTGGCCGGGATGACCTGTCGCGGCGCGCTCCTCGTCGATCGAGACGAAGATGACATAGCGGCCGATCAGCATCCGGTCGCCATTGGCCAGCCGATGCGGGCCGGTCATGCGCTGGTTGGATCCGTTGATGTAGGTTCCGTTGCGCGAGACGTCGTGCAGCCAGAACGCGCCTGCCTCGTAGCGGACCTCGCAATGCCGTCCCGAGATGAATTTATCGGGGTCCGACAAGGTCCAGTCGCAGGCATCGCGTCCGATTTCGAAGCTGCGATCCCGCGCCGCGTAGCCGGTCGAGAGGCCAGGCGGCAAGGCGTCGACATTGTTGATTTGCAGACTGATATACATCCAGGATCGCCACCGAACACTGATCGATACTCCACATTCTAGCAGTTTGCACATCCAACAGGACAGCGGCGTTTCGAACCGATGCATCGAGGTTTCCGCCGCCATGCGTCCTCTTTGGTCGCCGGGACAACATGTGGTAGGCTCAACATGGCCCGGTGCGGCGGGTCCTGAAAAGTTCCTGGTGAGAAGGCGGGAACTTCAAGTCCACCGCGCCGGCGGCCGCGTCCAGGAGGGGCACGACCCATGCCGAACGAACGTGCCACGGTTGTGCAGACGCCGGCCGGCGCCGAGCTGACCTTCACGCATCTTGTCGGGCGCGACGAGATCAGCCGTTGCTTTGCCTATACGGTCGGGTTCGTCGGCCCCAACGCGGGTATCGATCCGCTGAAGATGCTGGGCGGCGTGGTTTCGGTCGAAGGCGAATCCGATCCGAAACGCTGGTTCAGCGGCCTGGTGTCCGAGTTTCGCCTGACCCGCATCGAGGACCGGCTGGCCTACTACGAAGCGGTCGTCAGGCCGTGGCTCTGGTTTCTCGGCAACACCACCGATTGCCGGATCTTTCAGAACATGACCGCCGTCGAGATCGTCGAAAAGATCTTCTCGAAATACGGTACGGCGAAATTCGAGAAGCGGCTGCAAGGATCGTACCCCTCGCGCGAATACTGCGTGCAGTACGACGAGAGCGATCTGGATTTCGTGCAGCGCCTGCTCGAGCACGAAGGCATCTTCTATTTCTTCGAGCATGACGAGGGCAAGCACACGCTGGTGCTGTGCGATGCGATGAGCAAGCTGAAGCCGGCGCCCGGCTACGAGAAGATCCTTTACAATTTCGAGGGACAGGGTTCACGGCGCGACGTCGAATACATCACCGAATGGATTCCGGGCAGTTCGGTGCGGCCGGGGGCTTATGCCCATACCGACTATGATTTCAAGAAGCCTGGCGCCGACCTGATGGCGAAGTCCGCCCAGCCGTTCAGCCACAAGGAAGCCTCCGGCGAGAATTATCGCCAGCCTGGGGCGCATCTCGATGTCGGGCGCGGCGACACCCTGGCCGGTATCCGGCGCGAGGAACTCCAGGCCGTGCACCAGCGCAATACCGCGGTCGGAACCGTGCGCGGCCTCCATTCCGGCTGCACATTCAAGCTGGAAAGCTTTCCGCGCGATGACCAGAACCAGGAATATCTGGTGGTCAGCGCCGAATACAGGCTGTTCGATCCGGGCTACAGAACCCAGAACGAGGCCCACAGCGAGAATTACAAGATCGTGCTGGGTGTCGCGCCGACTGCCTTGCCCTATCGCCCGCCGCGCATCACGGCGCGGCCGATCATGCGCGGGCCGCAGACGGCGACGGTGGTCGGCCCTTCCGGCGAGGAGATATTCACCGACAAATACGCCCGGGTGAAAGTGCAGTTCCACTGGGACCGCCTGGGCAAGAAGAACGAAAACAGTTCCTGCTTCGTGCGTGTCTCGCAGACCTGGGCCGGCAGCGGCTGGGGCTTCATCCAGATACCGCGCATCGGCCAGGAGGTGATAGTCGACTTCCTCGAAGGCGACCCCGACCTGCCGATCATCACCGGCAGGGTCTACAACGCCTCGCAGATGCCGCCCTACGGCTTGCCGGGCAACGCGACGCAATCGGGCTGGAAATCCAACTCCTCGAAAGGCGGCGGCGGTTACAACGAGCTGATGTTCGAGGACAAGGCCGGCTCCGAACTGGTCAATTTCCAGGCGCAGAAGGACCACAACCTTCTGATCAAGCACGACCGCACCAAGCTCGTCCAGCACGACCAGTCCGACCGCATTGACCACGACGCCAAGCATTCCGTCGGCCACAACCTCGACGAGGACGTCGGCAACAACAAGACGGTCAAGGTCGGCGTCGACCAGACCACGAATATCGGCTCGAACGACACCGAGACGGTGGGCAAGAACCGCTCGCTGACGGTGGGGGCGAATGAGACGATCCACGTCGTGTCGAACTCGACGGAGAATATCGACGCCAATCACTCGCAGACGGTGGGGATTGTCCAGACCGTCACCGTCGGCGCTGCACGCATCGACACGGTCGGCGCGTCCGAGACACGAAGCGTTGGCGGGCCGCAGACAAACACCATCGGCGCGACGCGGTCGGTCACCGTAGGGTCAGCGCAGAGCCACGACATCGGGGCCGCGGACAGCTGGAACATCGCGGCGGCGCAAAGCGTCAATGTCGGCGCCGATCAGAGTTTCGCTGTCGGCGGGGCACAGTCGTCCGAGATAGGCAAGGCACGAACGGCCAAGATCGGCGCCGATGACGCCACCGATGTCGGTGGCGCGCATGCTCTCAAGGTCGGCAAGGGCAGCGGCATCCAGATTGCCGAAGACAGTTCGATCAATGTTGGCAAGAATCTGGTGATCGAAGCTGGCGACTCCATCACGCTCAAATGCGGTGACGCGACGATCACGATGAAGAAGGACGGCACCATTGTCGCTGACGGGAAGGACATTACACTCAAGGGCAGCGGCAAGATCACCGTCAAGGCCGACGGCGACGTGATCGTCAAGGGAAGCACGATCAACAACAATTGAGGGCGTCATCATGAAAGTGCTGGATCGCATCGACGGCGTCGTAATCGGCCTGCTCATCGGTTTTGAAGGCGGAGCGCCGCTGGTGGTCTTCGTCGGCAATCCGCGCGAGACGGCGATTGCGGCACGCAGCCTGACCGAACTGGACGTTTCGGCGATCGGTTCGGAACTGGCGCTCCTGTTTGAGGAGGGTGATCCGACGCGACCGCTGGTCGTCGGACGCATCGTCGATCCGGCACACAAGGAGAGGAAACTGTCGGTTGTGCGCGAAGGCGACCGTGTCGTCATCAGCGGCGAAGAACGCATAGAACTGCGCTGCGGTTTGGCGTCGATCATCCTGGAGAAGGACGGCCGCGTGACCATTCGCGGTACCCAGTTGACCAGCCAGGCGAGTGGGACCAACCGTATTCGCGGCGGGGCCGTGCATCTCAACTGAGGCATTGCCGATGCATCGCGTCGCGACGATCGCCGCCATCGTGGATCAGCACGCCGAAGATGCGGCTTTCCTCTGGCTTCGCCGTCGCCGGGAGATCGATGGCCCTATCCTCGATGAGACGGACATCGGCCGCATCGACCAGCGTCTCGAAGCCAATCTCGAAGGGCTCATGGCTGCCGGCAAAGCCGGCTGGGAAGCTGCCCAGGCCAGGTTCGCGGACTATGCCGAACCGGGTGAGCTTTTCGTGATTGCCGCACTGGCATTGCGTTGGGGTGATGCCGATCTGATTGAAGTCGCTCTCAACAGTGCCGCGACGCTGGGCGAGCATGGTTTGTCGAGCCTTTCCGCCGCGATCGCGCGCACGCCGCGTGAAAACCTGCGGCCGCTGGTGGGCAAATGGCTGGACACCCGGGATGCACTGCAGCGTTGTCTCGGCCTATCGGCGCTCTGGCACCATCGCGTGGATCCGGGACCGCGTCTTCCCGACCTGGCGAACCATTCCGACGCAAGGGTACGCTGCCGCGCTGTCAGGCTCGCCGGCGCGATCAAGCGCCGCGACGTCCTTCCGTCTGTGCTGGCCGGCCTTGACGGTGAGACGCCGAAGGAACGCTTGACGGCGGCCTTGGCCGCTTGCCTGCTTGGCGAAACGCGGTCCGCCCATCCCGTCATCGACAAGATCGTGCTGACGGAACCGGGGCTTGCGGCGGCGGCGATCGAGATCCGCCTGCTGACGAGTGCGCCGAAGGCCGGCAAGGGCTGGCTGCAGAAGCACCTGGAGCAGCCCGCGCTTCGCGGCGTGGCGACAGCGTCGGTAGGCCTGTTTGGCGATCGCGCGGTGATGCCCTGGCTGATCGAAAAAATGCGCGAGCCAGAACTTGTCGTTGCCGCCAGTGCGGCATTTCGCGACCTGTTCGAGGTTGATTTCGGCGACACTGACCTTTTTGTCGTCGACCCGGCTTTGCTCGGCAAGGAATTCGCCCATCTGGACGACACCGCGCTGCCGGTGGCCGACAAGGTCGAGGCATGGTGGGACGGGGGGCGGGGTGGGCGCGATCATCGACCTTTCCGGTCGATGCGCCTGTTGCGGCTCAACGCGTTGCGCGCGGCACTGGCCACAGCTGACACGCCGCTTGCCGATTGGCGTGTCACCCGCCGCTTTCCAGCCTGGATGTGAGTTTCAGCGCCGGGTCATCCGGGCCATCACCGCCGCGGCGCGCAGGCCGTTCTCCGAGGCGAGTTCGCAGACGGCGGTCTTTCCGGGCGCGTAGTCATTGAGGAAACTGTCGGCAGCCAGCATCAGCGCAAGCGCCCCACCGGCAGCGCCGATGTCGCCGATGGTCATGGCGGGGAAAGCGGTGGGCAGCGTCTCGCGGCGCGTGCGGTAGAAGCGTGGCCGCGTGATCAACTGCTCCCAACCGCTGTAGCGCTCGCCATTGCTGTTGCTGATGACAAAATCGATGTCGGGCTCTGATGGGCCCGATCCGGTCACGGCATCGCGCAAGGCGCCGAGCAAGGCACGACCCTGACTGTAGCGTTCGGAAAGAACGCTGTCTGTTTCTTGGGCCAGGCCCACGCCGTGGATGGCGGCGTGGACGGGCGCATTTCCTTCCGGGCTGCGCGTCAGCCGGACGAAGGCCGCCGCCTCGCCCGGAACAAGGCCTTGTGCGTTGTCTTCGCCTTTGAGGCGCCCAGCCTGCCCCAGTCGAGCGAAATCCGTGTCGTTGACGAGACTGTCGACCCCACCGAGCAGAACCTGCTCGACGCCTTGCTGCTCCATCATTTCCAATGCGCGTTCGAGCAGGCCAATGCTTGCGGCCGCGCCGCCGTCGGTTGCCCGTGATGCCGGGTGGAATTTATGTCCGGTCGCCGACATCACCGCCGTCAAGAAGGCCGGCGGGGCGATGTCGCCATAGGCCGGGTGATTGCGAAAGCTTTCGGGGGGTGTCAGCAAAATAGCGGTCCCCTCGGATGCGATCTTGCCGCTTTGCAATGCTTCGCCGATGGCTCTTGCGGCCATGTTGACCAGCCAGACGCCATTGCTTGGACGCAAGCGCCGGTGGGAGGGAATGCGTGCGACGATCTGAGTGGCGCCAAGCGGGTCGGCTAGCACTGTCTCCTCGAAGGCGGAGAGGCTCGCGCGAATTGCTGCAATGGTCTGCCGCGCGTTCAACCCTGCCGCGGTGACCGCACCGGCGCCTGAGACATAGAGCGGCCGCTTCATGGCTGCCAGACCGGCTGATCACGCAGCGTGCCGTCGCCGCCGAGAGGTGAAAGATACTCTTTGCGCTTACGTCGTGCCAAAAGCAGCGCCGGCGTGACATGGCCGAAAACAATCTCACGCAAAGCCGGGGCGTTGCGGCGCGTCACGAAGGACAGGCGTGCCTTCAGCGTTACGCGCCAAAGGTCCGGCTCGATGATCACAGTGTCCGGCGCAAAGGCGTGCACCACGACCCTGTCGTCATAAATCAACCTCACCGGTGCCGTGATCCGCGGCAGTCGGAAGCTCCAGCGTCCCGTCGGTGTGAGGCCGACGAGCGACACGTCCTCACCACCGGTAAGCCGCGGCAACTGCTGATCCGCCGGCGCGCAAAGGTGGTGTCGCGGATCGAAATCCTTTGGCGGCAACGGCCACTGCGTGTCGACCCAGTTCTGATCGTAGGTGCCCGCAAAGCCGAGCCGCGGCTGCCAGCCACGGCCCAGTGCCGCAAATCCTGCCGGCCTTGGCCGGTCGGCAGGGCTCAAGACCGGTTCGCCCGGATAAGTGATGTTCGGCGCCTGTGTCCTGACGGCAGGATCCGCCGAAGCGGCATGATGGAACCC
Organism: Mesorhizobium loti; assembly: GCA_002356515.1. Lineage (NCBI taxonomy): Bacteria > Pseudomonadati > Pseudomonadota > Alphaproteobacteria > Hyphomicrobiales > Phyllobacteriaceae > Mesorhizobium > Mesorhizobium loti. The sequence goes on from AP017605.1 coordinate 6,572,025, forward strand.
GACGCCGACCGGATTGCGTGGTTCGGCTCTCCCATCCTGCGTCGTGCCGCCATAGGCGCGCTCGTAGACGATCGGCATCGTTCTGAAAGGATTTGGCGCGCTGTAGCTGCCGGCATCGTAGATGCGGTCGCCGGCGACATTCAGCACTTTGCGTACATTGCCTATGCTCAGGCCCACTTGCATCTCGCGCACCGGCTTGCCGTTCGGTGCATGGGCCGTTGCGTTGACGATCACTTCCGCGGCGGGCTTCACCGGGGCGATGTCTGCCTCGTATCGGTTGGAGGACAGGCTCGGGTCGCCGAACGGAACGTCACCGAACGTGACCGGCAACTGCTCGGCGGCCGGTCGCAATGCGCCGTTTGACTCCGGCGACTCGAAGCTCGCCGAGAGCATGGCCACAAGCACTTCCTGGCCGTCCGCATTCAACTGCACATGGGTCGCGGCAGCAAAAGGTGTGCGGTTTTCGAGCCAGACGTCAAAGGCCATGGCTCAGCTCCAGTTGCCGTTCTCGTCGAGTCCGATCGGCCAGTACGGCATGCAGGTGAGCAGGCGCACATAGTCCTTGAGGCCTTCTTCGACCAGCCAGCCCAGCATGGCGACTTGCGGTGGAACGCGGTCGCCTGGCGGAAGCGTTCGGTTCAGTTCGTCGAACGACAGCCAGTATGTGCGAAAGAACCAGACAACCTCGGACGCGGAGGCGGGGCCGGCAAGTCGCTTGTCATAGGCCAGATCAATCGCTTCCGATTTTTTATAGCCGTCCAGGACAAAGGCTTCGACGCAATCTTGCCACCACGCATCGCCAATCTCGTATGTCGTCGCAAAGTCCGCGACGTATTGGGCATAGAGGCGCTTGTGCGCGTCGGTTGCATCGGCGAGCGGTCTTTCCCGGCCTTGATCGGGAATTTCTCCATAGAGATCGGTTGGCGCACCCAGCAATTGGCGCACGGCTTTCTCGACATTGTGCACGATCTTGAAGGCCATCTCAGCAGAACTCCTCGTCGGGAGATTGACCGATGGGTACGAAAACAAGGCCCCTGACCAGTTCATAGACATCGGGTGCGACGTTGGGCAGATCATCGACCAGCAGGTCGATCGGAAGCTGGAAATCGACCTCCTCGGTCTCTCCATCCGTCCCCCAGTCGCTTTCCTTTGTCTCGCCGCCGCTGGGGGGCTCGCGGCTTTCGTTATCGAGGTTCAGAGTATCGATCTCGAGGAAGTACTTGCGAAAGACATGGAGAACCCGAGGGTGAGCAGTCGGTCCGGCCGGCCACCGGGCTTCGAAATCATTCTGTGGAACCGAACCGACAAGCTCGGACGGATCACGAACAGCGTGGGCCTTCCACCAGGCCATGACCGCTGGCAGGATCGTACGCATTTCAGCGAGGTATCGCGCCTGAATCTCCTTGTAGCGTTTATCCATCTCCATTCCCTTCTAGGAGCGCCCGGCTCTGATGCTGGCGCCAATCTTGGAGACCTTTGTGCCTTGTGTGTTGGAGTGCGCGCGACAATGCGGCCTCACCATCTCAGGCTTGCTCATGAGTTCCTTGAACGCGTCGGGCGACGGTTTGAGATGGCAGCCGCCGAGTTCCCATGCACGGTTCAGAGGCGGCTGATGATCCGGTGTCATCTTCTTTCGATCACGGTTTTTGTAGCGTTTTTTCCCACCGGAATCGGCCTTGCCGTAGTCCTCCTCGCGCATCCATTTGCCGCCTGGTGTCTTGGCCCGCTTTCCCGCACGGATCTGTTTTGCGCACTCCCAGCACTGCTTGCCGTAAACCTCGTCCTTCTGGGGTTGTTTGATGCTCGGGCGGTGCTTGTCGCTGTCGTAGGGCGTCTTGCATTTGCTCTTGCGATAATCGCTGCCAAGCGCCGCTTTCAGGATCACGAGCGCGCCGGGTGCGGTGCAGTTCGGCGGTCTGCTGGCTTCATTCTGGAGTAGCGGATCGCCATGGCGGCAGACGCCCTTGCCTTCGACTTTCACCGTGAAAGACCAGAGCGTGAAGTTGCCCTTGCCCTTGGTCTTGTGCGTTATGACCCCACCGCCTTGCGTGCCTGGCTCATTGCCGGTGCTTGTCGCGATCTCCGAAACGTCCTCCAGGCACGTTGGATTGCCGTCGGCCTTGACGCTCTTGCTGCCTTTTGTCAGATCGCTGGCGAACAGCATGTTGACATAGGGCACGGGCAGGGGGCCTGCCGGCGGCGGCGGTGGTGTCAAACAAACGTCACCCGGGGCAATGCCCTTGCCGTCACTGCCCTTGTGGAACCATCCCATCTTCTCGGCGAATACGGTGCATCCCATCGGCTTAGAATTCCACCGTTTCGGCCGGTGCCGCACGCATCGCCGGCAAGGCGTTGGCAGCGAGATCCTGGATGTCGGCGAAACTGAACTCCTTGACCTGCCAATCATCACTCCAGAACGCAATTCGTTGCGTATCACCAGCCGAGCCAGGAGGAGGTAATTCCTGCAGTTGCTCGACCAGTCTTGTTTGCGGCCAATAGTCGCCGACACAACTCTGGATCAGCGCCACGACCGCGTCGAACCACGGATCGAGGGGCTCCGGTGGTGGGCCCAACCGCACGATGGCGAATGGATAGCGCCGGCCGACGCGATCCTCACTCATCCGCCACACGCCGGCGCAGGGCTGGTCGCCGAAAATGCCGGCCTGGATGATGAAGCGCCATGCGCGGGTGTCGAGGTCTCCCTCGTCGGGCCGTGCCAGCAATTCCATCGACATCCAGCGGTCCCAGCGGTCGATGAAAATCCGCGGCAGGTTGGCGGCGACGAAATCTCCAGTCGCCGGGATCTTGCCGAAGAATCCAGTGTTCATATCTGCGGCGGACATGAGAATTTCTTGAACATCTCCAGATTGTAGGGGTTCTCGACACTGGCCGCCTTGAGCTCGAAATCGGCATACATGCCTTTCGTGCCCAGGCGCAGGCTGTAGACATCGGACAGCGACGTGCCGGCGAAACGGCCGCTGCGCAGCATCCTCAACCAAGCCCAGCTGCCGGTTTCGTTGAGCATGATTTCGGGCGAGCCGTCGATGGGCTGGAAGGCGAGCGAAATGACCCCGGTGCCGTCCTTGCCGGGCCAGGTCATCGGCTGCGGCCGCGTCGCATTGTTGTAGTAGACCAGAGTCTGGCCATCGAGATTGAGCGTGACGCGCGTGACGTTGGGAGACAGGTCCTTCGGTTCGAGCGTGAAGCTCATCACCGGTCCAGTGCCTCCGGGAAAGAGATCGTCGCGGATATGCCTGGCCTGCTCGAACGCCGCCAGCGCCGAAGGATCGAGGCCGAAATCGGCGCGCCATTTCCACGGCTGGCTGGTGGTGTCGACATAGTTGATCAGGTGGTCGTTGATGAAACCGTCGATCAGCCCTGCCGGTCCGAACAGGCGGGCGAAATCACGCACATTGACGTCCACCGCGCTGTCGGCGCTGAACGGATAGCGGTCGTTCAGCGCCGCCTGGCAGAACGGCAGTATGTCCGCCCGCCAGATGGCGTTGAGTTCCGAAGTGACCGCCTTCTGTGTCAAATTGCTGGTGTCACCGGCAATGCCTCCGAGCCAGGCGTTGATAGGGTCGGGCAGGATCTGTGCTTGCCTCGCGACCGCGCCTGTCAACTCGGCAAGGCCGCCCTGCTTCTTGATGGCATCCTGCGGATTGGGATTGGCGGTGACCGTCTGCAGCACATTCGACAGCGCGGTCAGCGCGACGACGGCGGCATCGAGCGCCGGCGGCTGGCCGTCGACCTCGGCAATGGTGCTCTTCAGCGGTTTGAAATGCGCGGCCACCAGACTGCCGGTCAGGTCCACCTCTGTGGCTGACCCGGCGCGGGGCAGCAGTTTCGCACCGCTTGTCGCCAGCTTGCCGAGTTTTCCCAACTTGCCGAGCAGTTTCGAAGCGCCCTTGGCCGCCGCCTTGTCGTCGGCGGGCGCCTCGTCGGAACGCGTCAGTTCGGTCTCCTGGACGATCGCCGTCAGCAGCCGCTTCAGGGCTGAATCGGCACTCGAGAGATCCTTCAGGTTTTCGCTGGCGACATTGAGATCGGTCAATGGCGCAAGCCGCATGTCGCGCAGGAAGCTGTCCCATTGCGCGATGTAGTCGTCATAGTAGAGCTTCAGAATATCCTCGGACAGCGCCGAGACCGAGGTCTCGGAATTCTCCGAGCAGCCGCCGGCGAAAACCGCGCGGTCGAGCGCCGCCTGGGCGGCGACATCGTCGATGCGGTCGAGAATGGCGTCGTGGAAGCCGGCATAGGTGAAGGCTCCGGCAATGCCGACGCGAAGTGTCTTGTCGGAACGTCGCGCAAACACCTTGCCGCCATTGGGGCCGGCGAAATTGGCCGGAATCCATTCCTTGAGCCCGGCCACCTCCGGATCGGCCAGCAACTGCTTGTAGGCACGTGCCGGCAACGAGATCGTGCACACCGTTTTCAGCGCTTCGGCGACCAGCGCTTGGTCCGGCGCGACATAGCTTTCGTCGACCGCCATGCGGCGGATGGCGGCAAGCTGATGCTCTTCGGCATCGGCGGTCGGAAACGGTGCCGCGGCCGCGAATTCCGGCAGGCTGTTCACCCACCAGTTCTGGGCGAAATCGGGGTCCATCTGCGACAGGCCCGTCATCATGCGATAGGTCTTGAGCGCCCCGAGCATGAAATCCGGATCGCGGATCTGCCGCCACATGGTCGCCTCGAGCAGCGCCACCATGCGCGGCTCGAGAACATTGCGCAGGGCGTGGTCGTAAGTATCGGTCTGGGCCCGCACCAGTTCGGCCGAGGCCGATGGCCCCAGCAGGTCCTGGGGGGCGCCCGGCGGTGCTGTGCGGGCATTTGCGACGGTGTCCATCGCCTCGAGCGCACTGTCGATGGCGGGCTGCTGCACCGATGCCGGGTTTGCGGCAACGGAGGTCAGCGGCGTCTGCAGCGCTTCGAACTGGCTTGCCTGGGCCGTGATCGCGTTGCGGTTGTCGAAATAGGACCAGGTGAACAGCCCGCCGGCCAGCAAGGCCGCCGCTGCACATGCGGCCGCGGCACCGCGCCAGATCCAGGCGCGGCGGCGCTGCGCCAGCGGATCGAACGTGCCGAGGCCGGCTTCCCTGAAGATGACGTCGGTGAGCAGGTTCTTCAGGAAGAAGCTGCGTTTCTCGACCCTTGGCGCGGGCAGAGCCCGCCGTGGCGGCAGGCCGAAGGACGACGACAGCGCCGCTGTCAGCCGGTCGATGGGCGCGCCTTCCTGCGTCGCCGATGTCAGATAGAGGCCGCGCAGCCAGGCGGCCTCTTCATACCGGCTCTCGCCGAACATCGCCTCGACCAGAACCTGGATCGGTTCGGACAGGCTGGACAGCTGAGCAGGGAACCTGAAGATCTCGGCGCGGGCGGCGAGCTTGTCTTCGTCCTCCAGGCGCGGCACCAGCCGCCGCTCGAGTTCCGTCGCCAGCGTCGAAATTTCGCGTTCGATCGTCTTGGCATCGACGCGCGCATCCAGCGCGAAGGTCGTTCCCCAGACCTGCTCGCGCGAGGCGGTCGACAGGCCGCCGAAGAACGCCTCGAAACCCTTGATCAGGTCGGCCTTGGTCAGCATCAGATAGACCGGAAGGCGGATTTCGAGCCGGTCGTTGAGCTCGGCCAGCCGGCGGCGGATCTTGCGGCCATGCGCCTTGATGGCTTCGTCGCCCTCCGAAAGCACATCGATCGACAGCGCGACGATCACGCCGTTGAGCGCGCGGCGGCCGCGATGCTTCTTCAGAAGGTCGAGGAAGCCCAGCCATTCCGCCGCGTCGACATCGGGCTGGCTCTCCTGCTGGACATAGCGTCCGGCGGTGTCGATCAGAACCGCGTTCTCGGAAAAGAACCAGTCGCAGTTGCGCGTGCCGCCAACCCCTTGCAGATCGTCCGTGAGGTCGATCGGAAAATTCAGTCCGGACTGCCGCAAGGCCGTGGTCTTGCCGGTGGCCGGCGGCCCGACGATCACGTACCATGGCATCTCGCGCAGGAACTTGCGTCCGCCGAGCTTGCGGCGTTTCAGTTCGGCCATCACCTCGGCGAACTTGGCGCCCACGGCGGCGACGTTCTCTTCGCCGGGGCTGAGCGGCTTTTCCGCCACGGGTGCGGCGATCTCGGCGACGAACAGGCGATTGGCGCGGATCGCCCGGCGCTGGGCGACGATCAGCCAGATCAGCCAGAAAATGACCAGCAGCGCGATGATGACGATGCGCACATTTTCGGAGGCGAATGGTTCGTAGGGACCGACCCTGACGATCGGACCGAACACCCAGATGACCAGGGAAAGCAGCGTGATGCCGATCAGCGTCCACAGCCAGCGCGATGTCAGGACCGCCCAGAGGAAGCGCAGGATGAACATCTCACAGCCTCTTTTCGACGAGCACCTCGACGCGGCGGTTCAGGGCTCGCCCCTCGCGCGTGCTGTCGCTGGCCACCGGATCCGTGGCCGCGCGGCCCTCGGAATGAACGCGGTCCTGCGGCACGCCGTTCTGGACCAGCATGTCGGCGATCGTCTGGGCGCGCGCCTCCGACAGCCTCTGGTTGGTCGACAGCGGATTCGTCTTCTGCAGGGGAACGCCGTCCGTATGCCCGATCACCGTGATGTTTCCGATCAGCTCCTGATTGGCGAGGATCACCTTGGCGATCGAAGCGATCAGCGGCTCGAAGCCGTCGGTCAGTTGTGGCCGCGACGACTGGAACAGTTCCGGGTTGGAGGCCTGGATGACCAGCTTGGCCAGCGACACGCTCTCGGTGCCGCTGAGCGCGGATTTGAGGCCAGCCGGCGCCCCGGACTGGAATTCCGGCAACAGCGCAAAATCCACTTTCTCCGGCGGCGGGGCGTCGACCTTGGGCGAGGTGCGGCTGATGTCGCCGCGTTCAGGTGGCGGCAAGGCACGAACAAGGGCTGAAAGCTCGACCGCCTGGCTGCTCAACCCCATCGACAGCCCGACATGGATGGCGGTGGCTATGACCGCCGCACCGAGCGCCATGACCCAGATCGGTACGATGAAGCGCTGCGGCTCGTCGGAGGCGATCACGCCTTTCCAATTTGGCGACAGTGGCGCGCCCTCGGCGTCGGCATCGCGCAGGAAGCGGGCCGCCGCCACGCGAACGGCGTTGAGCGATCGGTCGCCCGAGCGCCCGGGCACGCGATATTTGCCGCGGAAGCCGAGCGCCATGCAATCATACTGCAGTTCCAGCAATTCGCGGTCGCGGTTGGGATGGCGTTCCAGTTCGTCGAGGCGCGTGAAGAACTGCGTGCCGGCATCGACATCGCCGCGCAGCATCACCACAAGCGGCTGCCGCGGCCAGGCGCTGGCTCCGCCCCAGGGCGTGTTCAGGGCGAGATCGTCGAGCAACGCCGCCACCACCCAGGCCGCCTGATCGGCGCGCTCCAGCGAGGACCCCGTCGCCATGGCCGTGTCGCGTGCCCGAACCAGTTCTTCGAGCAATCGGGTGCGCAGCGCTTCCGGGTTCTCCGGCGCCAGCGCGCTTTCAAGCTCGGGCGCGAATTCGAGCAGGGGTGCGAATGCGTTGACGAGCGCGTTCGGATGCGTGCGAGACCGCTTTACCGCCGCGCCTGGCAAGAGCGGCGCCATCGGCCGCGGCGTCGGCGCGCCGGTCAATCGTATGCGGGTGCGTTCGCGATCCTCCGACAGTCCGAAAGGATCATCGCGGCTCATCATCTCACCTGTTCACCGAGTAGCAGTCCACCTGCGGCTCGCTTGGCAACACGCCCGAAACGCCGATGACGAAGCCGGGGGCATCGAGCAGCGACGCCCAGTGTTCGCTTTTCTGGTCCAGTTCGAGGCATAGCCGATCGCCGTCGTAAGGGATCTCGCGCGGCTGGGAATGAAGCGGTTTCAGCGGGATGCCGGGCAGACGCGATTTCCACAGGCCCTCGAACTGGTCGGCCGAACCGACGGTCGCCTGGTTGACGAAGATCTTGCGCAGCGCGTCTTCCGACAGCTCCGAACCGACCCGGATGACGATGCGGCTGGCGACCAGCAGCTTCGGGTTGTCGATGCGGATCTTCCAGACATTGGTCGAATGCCGCATGACCGGCAGCGCACGCGATTTCGGCTCGATGTAGCGCAGGCTGAGGATGAGCGAGCGCAGTGCATCCGCCAGCGCCATATAGGCGGGGCCAGGGGCCATGTGATCGTAAGCGGGCAACTCGCCCAGCCGCCGCGCGCTCGATCCGTAGGTCGCCATCGAACCGGCGAGCCCGGCAAGTTCCAGGTAAAGCTCGGCCGGATGGAAGACATCCTGCGCCAGCATGTGGGCTAGCCGCGGCCGCGCTGCATTGGCGAGATGGAGCATCAGCAGGTCTTCGACGCTGCGTCCCGGTCCGCCCATCACCATCTTGCCATGTGCCTCGGCGATCTGGTCGAGGCCGGTGACGACTTCCTGCAGCAATTGCCGGTACCAGGCCACCGCGCCGGTCACCAGTGTCGGTGGCAGGAAGGCCTCGTCCAGCGAGACGCCGCCATCGGCTCTTATTCCCTTGAGGTCGGCGATCGGCAAGGCTGTGTAGCCACCGACCGACCTGCCGGGCGCAAGCAGCAACGCCTGCGGACGGGCGATTTCGATTTCTTCGGGATCTGAACCACCCTGGACGGCGTCACGCACGGAGACGATCCGCCCATGATAGCGTGCTCCCGAGGCGGCGGCGTGCGCCGGATCGAAGCCGACCCCACCGGGCGGCTCGAGCGGCAACGCGACCAGCACCGGTCCGGCGCCTGTGTCCGGGGTGACCGGCAAGGGTCGCGGCGCATCCATCATGTCGGGAATGGAGAAAGGCGTCCCGTCGGGGAAGATGCCCCGTGCCGACAGGATCGAGATCTGGCCGGCCTCCAGCAATGCCTGGTCCAGCGTCAGTTGTTGAAAGCCGAACGTGTGCAGTTGCCCGGCCTGCAACGCGCCGCGCACCGTCGCTTCGAAGAAGCGATCCTGCTGTTGGAAATGCTGGGTCCGCAGGAAAAGGCCTTCGGACCACAGCACCCTGTTTGCATCGCTCATGCCATTACTCTCTGCATCGAGCTCCCTTTGCTTTGGCCGCTAGGCGGAAATGCCACCGCTGCCAATCGTCACATTGATCGTGAATTTCGATCCCGCCGACACCGACTTGGTCGTCCGCCAGCTCTTGCCGGTAGGCTCGCGGATCAGGGCAACGAAGCCCAGTGCCGTCGCGTCCGGCTCGACGGTGATGGTTTTCGACGCGGACTTTCCCGGCCCGACGGCGATCTGGTCGGATCCGATGAGATCACCGCCCAGCGCGGAACCGGCATCGCCTTGCAGCGCGAAGTAGTCGGCGGAATTGAATTTGCCGGTGCTGCGCAGCCGCATGACGAGAACCGTCACCGGCCGGTCGCCGCCGCCCGGTCCCGGGTTCATGCCGGCGCCGCCGGTCACATTGACGGTGATCACCGAAGGTTTCGGCGGACCGCTCTGGCAAGCCGCAAGCAGCCCGGTCGCGCCCAGGGCAACGATGAATTCGCGTCGGTCGATCATGTTTCACTCCTCCTCATATGCGTCCCGAAAATCGGCGCCGATTTCGCCAAGGAAGCTTTTCTCGGCACTCTCGGCGATTTCACGATGGCGTTTCTGGTAGAGCTCCCACAGCTTGGCGCCGCGCCCGCCCGAAAGCAGGGTGCCGATCGCCGAATTCGATTTCAGCTCTTCCTCGATCGCGGCCGGGTCAAAACGGTCGACCATCCGGCGCAAAGCGGCCTGCACGCCGCGCCAGGCGCGCACATGGTGTTGCGCGAGATCGCGAACCGCGTCGGCGATAGCCGCTTCGCCGGCGAGAAATCCGGGGCTGCGCTCGGCAAGAAGCGTGACGATGGCGTCGTCGACCGTCGGCAGAAACTTAAGCGGATTGACTTCGGAAGCCCCGACCATGGTCTGGGCGACGCGCGCGTTTCCCTTCTCCTCGGCCCGCTTGCGCAGAAGCTGCATCAGGCCTTCCATCATCAGCCGGTATTCGCGGCCGAACTTCTCCATTTCCGCGATGCTGTCGCGCCCCGGAAAATCGGCTTCCTCGACGCCCATACCGCGCAGGAATGCGGCGCGAAGCGCCATGTCTCCCGGCACCGCTGCTACTGGCGGGCGGGCTGGCGTGGCAGCGGCACCTGTGCGGACTGGAGGAGGGGCGTCGGCTGCCTGCACAGGCAGATCCCAGGGATTGGCGGGTCGTTGGGCGCCGCGCTCATGCTGTCCGGCCTGGCCGACACCGTTTGTCGAACCGCCTGTGGCGGCGGGTCCGAAACCAAAATCATCGTTGAAATCGGACTGCTTTCCCGGAGCGAGCTGGGCGCCGTGGCCGAGGGACGGCAAGGGGTCGAGGCTGAATGGGTCCGTCTGGCTCGCCGCGCCGCCCGGTTCGCGGTAGGGGGCGGCGTCCTTCGACACAGGCGTCGAAACCGGATCGAGGCTGAACGGGTCATCGAAAGCAGGCGAGCTGCGCTGGCTGGAGGCGGCACGCTCGAACGCGCCTGCAACCGGCTGCTCGAACGGGTTTGGCAGATCGGCCGGACGCGGCCGTCGCGGCTCTTCCTCGACCTTGGCGGAAAAGAAGTCGTCACGGCCGATGCTTATCGGCGCCCGCGATGCCGGCGGCAGGCGTTCCGGAACCGGCTGGCTGGCCGCTTGTGCCTGGGCGGTTGGCGTCTGCAGGTCGACATGGACGACGTAGTCGCCAAGTCTCAGCCGCATGCCGGAGCGAAGGCGCGTCGACTTGCCGGCACCGAGCGGGCTGTCGGAGTCGTCTATGAACAGCCCGCTGCTCGACGTGTCGGTGACGAAATATCCGTCTCGCCCGCCCGTGATCTTGCAATGGGCGCGGGAAACGAACATGTCGGGATCGTTGATCTGCCAGCCCGCGTCGGCGCTGCGGCCGATCACCAGCTCGCCCTCGTCCAGCCGGGTCTGCCGTACCGCCTGGGTGCGTGGCCCTTGCTCCAGCGTCAGCAGCAGGCTCATGCCGCGACCCCCGCCATTTCCGGCCGCCATCCGACAATTGTCCGCAGCCGCAGATCGTCAGCATCGCCCCTTTCGGCGGGCCGCGCAAGCCAGGCGGTCCGGCCGAGCTGGACCGTTCCGATGCGGGGCGGCGGCACCGCTTCACGCGCCAGCACGATGCGCAAATCGACGTCGAGCGACTCGCCGACCATGTCGCGGACGGCCTGCTTGAACAGTTTGAGGCGCGGACCTCCCGGCAGGAATGCCTTGAATTCCTCGAGGCCGAGAGGGCCGACGCGCAGCTCGATCCTGCTTTGGCGGCTGAAGACGCGCGGGCCGATCGTCGCCCCTTTGCCCAGCCCCGCATAGGCTTTTGCGAGGCGGGTCTGCAGCCCGGCCGGTATGGTTATCCAGGCGGCGATGAACTCCTTGATTTGGACCGGCACTCTGAACGCTTCCGCCAGGAACAGCGTTAGCCGTTCCGGGCCGTCGACCTGACTGGCGAGCGACGCCGCCTGACGGAGCTTGACGGTGTCGAGATCGGGATTTTGGGTGCCGGGAAGTCCGATCCCCGCCATCGCTTCGAGCATGGCGCGGACGCGGCCGCCGACCGCGCGCTCGACCTGGACCGCCGGATGCGCATCCGCCCAGGCCCGGTAGTAGAGGGCGATCATGCGGTGCTGAAGGATGTTGACGAAGTCCACGAATGTCGTGTCGCTGGTCTGCTGTGCGTCGGCGCCGGCGAACCAGCGCTGCGACAGGCGGTCGAGCACCCAGCGCGTCAGATGCAGCGGCATTGGGCCCTCGGGTCCCAACAGGCCGAGATTTGCAACCGTGACCCGCGCTGGTGCCTTTTCGCTGGCCTCGCGGAATTGCACCAGGTCGCGCGCGGAAAAGGCCAGCCGCACATGCTGGCCGAGCCTTGCCGGCTCGCGGTCGGGGCGTCCGGAATGGCCGAACAGGCCGCCCCGTTGTTCAAGACGGCGCAGCAGTTCGAAAAAGTCGAACGCTTCGGACAGAGCTTCGGCCCGGTCCGGGCCGATCTTGTCCAGATCAGGTGTCCTGTCTAGATCAGGTAGCGATTGCCGGGCGTCATCGGCCATGGCACATCCTCCTGCTTCTGCAGCAGCCGCGTGCGGGTTCGCACGAAGCCGTTTATTCCGGCATGACGGGCAAACAGCCGCGCCAGCAAGGCCGAAAGCAGCAAGGTGCTTTGCCCCGCCAGCACCGACTGATCGACATGCAGCGTCACTTCCGTGCCGCGCCCGAAGCACATCGGCCCGTCGATCTGCAGCCGTTCGATCACCGAGCGCGAGTCGATGCGCACGATCGAATGAACGTTGCGGGCAAGGCTTGGATCGCCGCGGTCGGCGTAGAGATCAAGCAGTGCATGCAGCGGGTCGACGCCGCGGCCCTCCTTGGCGAGGCTCAAGAAATTGAGTGCCAGCTGCGCCACCATTCGCCAGGCGAGATCGTCGGCCCGGGATTCGCCATCGGCCCCGGCGGGCAGCGCCGCGGGGATGGCCGGCTGCGGCGGGCGCAACGCCCCGAGCAGCCGGACGGATTCGACCGGGTCGCCGGCCTCGAGCGTCAAGGTCGGATTGTCGTCGAGGATCGGCAGATCGCGGTTGGTGCAAAGCGCCATGATGTCGAGACGCTTCAACGGCCGGTTCGCGGGACTTGCGAGCGGCCGCGATACCGCCAGGAAAACGTCGTCCCCGGTGTATGACGTGCGGGTCAGGCCGTCGCGCCGCTCATCTTCCGTTGCCCGCCTTGGGCGCCGTTCCGTCGAATAGACCCAGCCGCTGCCGCGGTTCTGCCCGAGGCTGAACAGCTCCGGTATCTCGGCGTCGCTGCCTTCACTGTCGGCATCCTCGACGCGCAGGACACGATAGATCTCGAAGTCGCGCGCCCGCGTGCGGTCGGCGTGCAGCACCTGCCGCGTCTTGCGCTGATCGAGCTCGACGACGTTGCACTCACGCTCGAACAGATTGATGATCGGCGTCGCGAAAAGTTCGAAATCCGCCGGCGTCAGGTCGGCGAGCTCGGGCACCGGGCGGCGGAACAGGAAGATGATCTCCAGTCCGCCCTCGCATTTGCGCACCACCGGCTGCAGCCCCAGGACCCGCACATAGTGAAAGCGCTCCGGCATGATGAAGTATTCGCGCAGCAGGCGGTACCCTTCGAAGGTCGGGCGAGTGCGCGGCATCAGGGCCTCGTCGTCGCTGATGCCGACCATTTCGGGTGCCGGCAGCGGCGACAGCCGGTTGGTCTTGCCTTCCGGTCGAGCGCCAACGGCAACGCAGGCACCGAAGATCGCGTCGAACAGAAGCGGCGCCTTGGTGCGTCCGGCAAAATGGAGGTCAAGCCGGTCGAGCGCCAATTCGTCGAGCTTGCCTTTTCCGGTCCGCGTCAGCGTGAGACGCAGCGCCGCCTCTCCGCCGGTGCCGCCGACCGGTCCGATGCCGGCGGCGGCCAGCGCGCTGCGATCCTGAAAATAGCTGACCGAACTGATTGCTATCGGCCACAGGGTCATGTCCTGCGCGGTGGAGAAAGTGCAGCGCGTCGACAGGCCGGGCTGAAGGCTGGAGACCAGCCGCGTGTTGCGCTTGACGACGTGGCCGGCGGGCATGGTCTGCACCTGCTGGCCGGGTTTCAGCACGGCCATTGCCGTCGCGGGCGCCGGCGTGACCAGATCCGGATAGAGGACTTCAAGCACGCTGCGCGAAAATCGCGAGCGCTCGGCGTCGACTTTCAGTCGGGTGCGAGCGGCGAGGAAGGCGACGCCGTCCAGCAGCCGTTCGACATAGGGGTCCGGGCAGGGCACCGTATCGAGGGAAAGGTTGCGCGCCACCGCCGGATGCATGTCGGCGAATTCCGCCGCAAGGCCGCGGATGTGGGTCAGTTCCTCTTCGTAATATTCGACGAAGACCCGATCCATCTCAGGCGTCCCTAATTTCGGTCCGCGCCAAGCCGTTGTCGAGATTGATCGTGGTGCGCAGGCGCATGCGTTCCGGTGTGGGCGTCATGATCAGCACGGCATCGATCTCGATCTTCAGCCCCACGGTCTTGTCGCCTAGGGTGACGGTAACTGTCGTCGCGCTTTCCTTTAGGCGGGGCTCGAAGGTGGCGAGCACCGAGCGGATTTCGCGCGCCAGCACGTCGCGGTCAAAGTCGCGGGACGACCGGCCCGAGAAGGACGGCACGCCGTAATTGACCACGCTTCGACGGACCTCCGGAAAATCGGCGAGCGACGGCGGATTGTCCGCGATCTGCTCATTCTCCAGGTCGGACAGCAGCGGCGTGGCCTCGAAGCGCTCCGTGTTGAACAGAGCCTCGATATCGCGCCGCACCGCTTCTCTGAGCACGCGCGCCGAAACCACCACGCTGCGGCTTTCGATCTCGGCGCGGTGCTGGGTCTGGAAGGCCAGGCGATGCAGGCGCCGTTTCTGGTCCGGCGTCAGCTCCGCATCGGTGTCGATGGTCCGCGCACTGCCGGCGACGAGCGTGTCGAGACGGTCCGCGCCAAGCTCGTCCAGCAGGACATGGCGCAGCCCGACTATCTCCGAGGTCAGGCCCGGCAGGTCATTGACGAGGCGATCCCACAGCGACGGTTGGACAGCCTCGCTTTTTGCCCGCAGGCTGCCCGCGATTTGCTGCTTGCCCGCGCCGGGCCGCCGGACCTCACTTGCCGACATAGACATCCATTTCGGCTTCATCATTGCCGTCATAGACGAACTTGATCTTCTTGTAGGCGAAGCTGACCTCTTCCTGGATCAGGTCTTCCTCGTCCTCGGCCTGCGACATGTCGTATTCCATGATCGAAGCGTCGGTGAGCGTGACGACCAGGTAATCCTTGGTCTCGCCATCGATGGTCCGCCGGGCGGAGAACACCACTTCATCCAGCGCCTTGTTCTCGAACAGCGCCTTTTTCAGATAGGGCGAGGATTTGTCGTAGTGCTTGATGAACTTGATCATGCCCATCGACACACGCCCACGGCGTGAGAGCGAATTCGGGTCATAGGGTGCGACCATCTTGTAGTCGACGCCATGGATTTCGATTTCGTCCGAGTGGCCGTCGCGGGTGCTTGGGCCCTTGATATCGGGAACCTTCAGAAAACCATCGATCTTCATTGGCATTGTCTCTCTCCACCGCTTTCAAACGAAACAAGGTCAGGTTGCTGCAAATCAGGTCTTCACGGACGGCAGCTCCGATACCAGCCGCAGCGAGGCGTTGATGCCTTCCAGCTGGTAATGCGGGCGCAGATAGAAGCGGGCGTTGTAATAGCCCGGCCGTCCTTCGACGCTATCCACCTGGACTTCGGCCGCGGCAAGCGGGCGCTTGGCGCGCGCCTTGTCGTCGGCAAACGCCGGGTTGGCCAGCACGTAGCGGTTGATCCACTCGGTCAGCCATATCTGCATGTCGGAGCGCTCCTTGAACGAGCCGACCTTGTCGCGCGCAATGGCCTTGAGGTAGTGCGCGAAGCGCGAGACCGGGAAGAGGTAAGGCAGGTTGGCGCTCAGCCGCTCGTTCGACTGGGCGTCGGGGTCGACCAGCCGGCCGGCGCGCGTCTCGTCGTCCTGCAGTGAGTGGGCGCCGATGAAGGCCGCCAGATCGGTATTCTTGCGGTGCAGGATCGGCATCAGGCCGAGCTTGGCCAGTTCGGCCTCGCGCCGGTCGTCGATCGCGACCTCGGTCGGACATTTCATCGCGATCGAGCCGTCGTCGGTCGGGAAGCTGTGCACCGGCAGGTTGAGCACCGTGCCGCCGTTCTCGACGCCGCGGATCTGCGTGCCCCAGCCGAAAAGCTTGTGGCTGCGGTTGATGTTGACGCCCATCGGGAAGGCGGCGTTCATCCAGACATATTTGTTGTGATCGCCCTGCACCTCTTCCTCGAAGGTGAAGCCCTTCACCGGAACGGTGTCGGTGCCATAGGGCAGCCTGGCCAGGACGCGCGGCATGGTCAGGCCGATATAGCGGGCGTCCTCGCTCTCGCGCAGCGACTGCCACGAGGCATAGGCCGGGTTGGAGACGATCTGCTGCAGGTCTTGCGGGTTGGGCAATTCCTGCCAGCTGTCCATGCGGAACAGGCGCGGCGAGGCGGCCGCGATAAACGGCGTGTGCGCCGAGGCGCAGATGCCGGAGATGTTGCGCAGCAGGCCGACGTCGCGCGGGTGGTTGGAGAATTCGTAGGCGCCGATAACGCAGCCGATCGGCTCGCCGCCAAGCATCGAATACTCGTCCGTATAGACTTTCTTGAAGATCGGGCTCTGGTCCCACATCTGGCCTTCATAGTCTTCGAGCGTATCGGCCAGCTGCTCCTTGGAGATGTTCATCACCCGGATCTTCAGCTTCTGATCCGTCTCGGTGTTGTTGACGAGATACCAGAGGCCGCGCCATGTGCCTTCCATCTCGCGCACTTCCGGCGCGTGCAGGATCTCGTTGACCTGTGCCGTCAGCATCTTGTCGATGCCCGCGATCAGCGACTTGATCGACTTGATCGCATTGGACGAAATGGTCGTGGTCTCGGAACGCGATTGCGCCGCGAGCGCAAGATTGCGCACGAGTTGCTGCAGCTTCTCGCTGTCGTCCTTCTTGACCTTGAAATCCTTCTCGAGGAGTCCGCTGAATTCTCCAAGGTCGATGGCTTCGGCCTCGGCGACGGCGGCAGTCTTTTGCTGTTCGGCCATGGTTTACTCCCCTGCCTTGTCGTCGTCGGCGAGTGCCTGGTTGGCGATCTTGCCAAGCAACGGCTCGTTGTTCAGCAGCTGTGCGATGCGTTTTTCGGCGTCGACGCGCCCGTCCATGAAGCCGAGCAGTTCCTCGAGCTGGCGGCGCATCTTGAGGATCTCGGCCAGTTGCGGCACCTGCGCGGCGATCTTGTCCGGGGCGAAATCGCCCATCTTGGTGAAGGTGAGATCGAGCGCCAGTTCCTCGTCGCGCTCCTGGCCTTCGGCTTGCGGCAGCGTGTTCTTCACCCGGGCTTTGACGCGGGGCCCGAGCGCCTCCATGAATTTGGGGAAGCGGTTCGCGTCGGTCTCGACGAAGGCTCGGTCCAGCACGGATTTCGACGCTTCCTTTGTCTGCGAAGCACCGGAAAGGTCGGCCATCACGGCCATGACGAACGGCAATTCGATCGTTGTCGGGCTGCCGTAGGTTTCCACATCGTAGGCGATCTGCACTCGCGGCGCGCGATTTCGTTCGATGACCTTCGCTTTGCTTTCGGCTGGCATGTGCTGTTACCTTTCATCCTTCTGAGCCGTCTTCTTGACATCGGGAACGCCGGCCAGGAGCCGGAATTCCTTCAGCCCCGACGGGGCGAGATCTTCCATCAGTTCAACGAAATCCATGTGCACCATGCGGCGTACACGCCGCGCCAGATGCGGTATCGGGCTCGACGGTTCGGTGCGGTCATAGAAGGCCACGACCAGGTCGAGGCATTTCACCACGTCGTCGCGCGAGGAGATCCGGTCGGGAAGCCCGGTGCTGGTCTCCGTGTAGCTTGCCGCACTTGCCATAGTATCGGCTCCATGACCGTTTCGAGCAGGCGTTGCCGGTTCTGCCGGGGTAGGCGGCTTGGCCATGCCATTCGCCACGGCGCCGGCTGCCGCGTTCCGTTCGAGGGTCGTCAGCAAACGCTGCAGAAACCGTTTTAATTCCGGAACAGGAGCGCCGCCGCCCTCGAGCCGAGCGTTGAGGGCAGTTTCGACTGCGTCGAGGGCCGCGATCGCTGCCCGGGCGTCGGCGACGAGCGCGATCATCTCGGCACCGGCTTGATCCGCTTGTGCCGCGCATCCGGCACGCACCCGGTTCAGCAATTGTCCGTGCGCGCTGACCAATGCGGCCTTTTCCGCCGTGTTCAAACCAGAGGCGGCTTCCTGGAGCATGACACGGTCGTCGAGCGCGCTTTGTTCCAGGTCACGTCCGCTGATCGGTCCGATCGAGCGCGGCGCAAAGAAAATCATCTGCCGCAGGTTCGCCAACAGACCGTCCTGACCGTTCTGGAGATCGAGCAGCGCGTTGATGCGGCGCAAGGCGGCATCGCGCGGCGCAGCGTTGGGCCGCAGGGCCGGATGCATGGTGTCCCAATGCTGGTCGAAGGTCTGCGCAATGAGGGTCAGACCCTGCGCGAGCCCGGCCAATCCTTCTTCATTGGCCAGCGCGCGCGTGACGATGACGAGCAGCCGCAGGTCGCGGCCATGCGCGCGCAATTCCGCCGCCTTTGCCAGTACCGCGGACCAGTCGACCGGAATGGTGCTTTGCGAAGTGGGCTTGTTGTTGCCGTCGTGGACGACCTTGATCTCGGGTTCGGTCAGGCGCTCCAGCTCATGAAAAGCCGGGTCGTTGCGCAAATCCTCCCCTGACGGATTTCCACCGTCGAGCGGACTAAGCCAGAGTGCGACATCAAGCACACAAACCCCCAGCGACCGGCCTCAAACCGTAAGTGACGCGACGTTATCACACGGTTGCACTTTACCACAATTCAACGAGCGCTCAAAAATTAACAGAGGCTAAACGCAACCGCGCCCAGAGTGCCGAAGCCCTTGGCTTGGTTGCCTTAGCCGCACGCAAATCGCGTCGCGCAGAGGCGCGCACTGTCGTGGCCATTTGCAGCCAGTGGTGCGGGAGTTTCCACAACACCGGTCCATCAGGCGCTTTGTCAAGTGACGGCTTATGTGGCAGTTTATCGCCTGGCAGATCGCAGGAGCACGTTCGATGGAACAGCGCCGGTCATCGCAGACCTTCAAACGCAAGGAACTGGTCGGCAAGCTCAATCCTGTGGGTGTCCGCGCCTTCAAGGCTGCCGCCGACGCCGCCAAGCTGCGTGGCAATCCATACGTCGAACTCGTCCATTTCATCGAGCAACTGGTGCTTTCCGACCGCTCGGATGTGCAAATGATCATCGCCGATGCCGGCGTGGATGCGAGCCGGCTCACGGCCGACATGACCCGCGCCGTCGACAAGCTGCCTTATGGCGCGACATCGATCGAGGAATTCTCCGACCATATTTTCCATGCCATCCAGGAGGCCTGGAACCTCGCGACGCTCGAGTTCGGCGTCGAGGAAGTCCGCAGCGCGCATATTCTGCTTGCCTGCCTGAAGACGCCGGTGCTGGAAGGCCTGTTGTCGAAGATCAGCGGCGAGTTTGACAAGATCGACGCCGACGCGGTCATTTCGCGGTTCGCCGATGTCACGGAAGGCTCGCTCGAAGCCGGCGCCGCTCCGACGACGCCCGCCGCCGAAACGCCGATAAAACGAGGGCCGGGCGGAGATTCCGCGCTGGCGAAATACGCCACCGACCTGACCCAGCGTGCCCGCGACGGCAAGATCGACCCGGTCGTCGGCCGCGATCCGGAGATTCGGCAGATCGTCGATATCCTGATGCGGCGCCGGCAGAACAACCCGATCCTGACCGGCGAGGCCGGGGTCGGCAAGACCGCGGTCGTCGAGGGCTTTGCCTTGCGTATCGCCCAAGGCGACGTGCCACCCACCCTGCAAGGCGTCAGCGTGCGCATGCTCGATGTCGGATTGATGCAGGCGGGCGCCAGCGTGAAGGGCGAATTCGAAAAACGGCTGAAGGCCGTCATCGACGAGGTTCAGTCGTCCGAAACGCCGGTTATCCTGTTCATCGACGAAGCCCACACGCTGATTGGCGCCGGCGGCGCGGCAGGAACCGGCGACGCGGCCAATCTCTTGAAACCGGCGCTGGCAAGGGGCGAACTTCGCACCATCGCGGCAACGACCTGGGCTGAATACAAGCAGCACATCGAGAAGGACCCGGCGCTGACCCGCCGTTTCCAGGTGGTCAAGATCGACGAGCCGTCGGAAGCCGTGGCCGTTCTCATGTTGCGCGGTGTCGCCGGCGTGCTGGAGAAGCATCACGAGGTGCAGATACTCGATGAGGCGATCGAGGCTGCGGTCGGCCTGTCGCATCGCTACATCCCGGCACGGCAACTGCCTGATAAGGCGGTGAGCCTTCTCGACACAGCTTGTGCCCGTGTCGCCATATCGCAGCACGCCACGCCGGCCGAGGTCGAGGACATCCTGCGCCGCCGCCAGGCGCTGGAGGTTGAGCGCGGCATCATCGGTCGCGAGGCGGCGATCGGCATCGAGGTGACCGACCGGCAGGCCCGCGTCGAGACCGGGCTTGCCGAAAGCGAGGTCACCCTGGCCGCGGCGCAGCAGCGCTGGGATCGTGAAAAGGCGCTGGTCGCCGAGATACTCGAATTGCGCGCCCGGCTGCGCGGCGAGGGCGTGCCGCTCGATGCAACGGCGACCGCCGAGGCCGATACCGAAGCGGCAGCGGCGGACGCGGAAAAGACCAGGGTGCCCCAAACTGAGCCGTCCAAGACTGAACCGCTCAACACTGAGCCGCCCAAGGCTGAAACGGCGAAGGCGGAAACCACGAAGACCAAGGTGGCCAAAGCCAAGGCCGACGCGCCGGCGGCCGCCGATCCTGCGCCGTCAGATCCGGCGGCCGACCTTGCCCGGCTGCGCGAGCTGATGGCCGAACTGGCCGAGGCGCAAGGCGAAACACCGCTGATCCTGCCGTCCGTCGACCGCAATGCCGTGGCGGCCGTGGTTCAGGACTGGACCGGCATCCCGACGGGACGGATGCTGTCCAGCCAGACCGAAAAGGCGCTCAAGCTCGCCACCACGCTTTCGGAGCGGGTCGTCGGCCAGGATCATGCCATGGAGATGATCGCCAAGCGCGTGCAGACCAGCCGCGCCGGCCTCGGCGCGCCGGAAAAGCCGGTCGGCGTCTTCCTGCTCTGCGGCCCCTCGGGCGTCGGCAAGACCGAAACCGCGCTGGCGCTGGCCGAAACGCTCTATGGCGGCGAGCAGAACCTGATCTCGATCAACATGTCCGAATTCCAGGAGGCGCACACCGTCTCGACCCTCAAGGGCGCACCGCCCGGCTATGTCGGCTATGGCAAGGG
The DNA here is from genome assembly GCA_002356515.1 of Mesorhizobium loti. Lineage (NCBI taxonomy): Bacteria > Pseudomonadati > Pseudomonadota > Alphaproteobacteria > Hyphomicrobiales > Phyllobacteriaceae > Mesorhizobium > Mesorhizobium loti. The sequence continues at coordinate 6,592,932 of AP017605.1, forward strand.
CGGCATCCTGACCGAGGCGGTGCGCCGAAAACCCTATTCGGTCATCCTGCTCGACGAGGTCGAGAAGGCGCATCCCGACGTGCACGAAATCTTCTTCCAGGTTTTCGACAAGGGCATGATGGACGACAGTGAGGGTCGCCGGATCGATTTCAAGAACACGCTGATCCTGCTGACCTCGAATGTCGGCTCCGAGGTCATCATGGACCGCACCAAAAATGGCACGCTGCGCGCCGGGCTTGACGATCTCGATACCGCCTTGCGCAGCCCATTACTGAAGGTCTTCCCTGCGGCCTTCCTTGGCCGGGTGGTGACCATTCCCTATTACCCGCTCTCGGATTCCATGATCGAAGCCATCACCCGTCACCAGTTCGCCAAGATCGCGCGCCGGCTGCGTGCGACCAACGATGCGGAACTGGTGATCGGCGACGGTGTCATGGATCTGGTCAAGGCGCGCTGCACAGAGATCGAATCCGGCGGACGGATGATCGATGCCATCCTGACCAACACGCTCCTGCCGGAACTGAGCCGCGGCGTGCTCAACCGGTCGCTCGCGGGCGAAAAGATGACGAAGGTCACCGTCGGCGCCTCCAAGGAAGGGTTCACCTATTCCTTCGAGTAGGCTCTGATCGTGGCAGGCTTACCCGATGCGACCTCTTCGCTGCTCCCGCTTCCCGGGCTGCTATTCGCGGTCCGCCCGTGCCAGCGGAATACGAGGGGCGGCGGTCTTGCCGGTGCGGGAGAAGGATGTGCGCAGGCGATAGCGGTCGCCGGCGTAGCGGATCGTCGAGGACAGCAGCGGCCGGCCGGCCGTATCGACAATGAGCTGGCGCATGACCAGCGTGGATTTGCCGACATCGATGTCGAGATGACGCGCCAGGACAGGATCGGCGCCATGCGCCTCGATCGTGGTTTCGGCGCGCGCCAGGTCGACGCCGGCGTCGATCAGCAGGCCGAACAGCGACGCGTTGCTGAAATCGATATGGCTGAGATCGGGAACGAGGCTTGCGGCAAAGAACGAGGTGTCGACAGCGACCGGCACCTGGTCGAGGCGGCGGATACGCTCGAGATGAAACAGCGCGGCACCTGGTGCGATCGCAAGCTCCTCGGCTTCGTCGAGCGAGGCCGGCGCCTGTTCGGCGCGCAGCACGTCGGAGGAGGGCGTCAGGCCGAGACGCCTGGCGGTCTCGCTGAACGATTCCAGCGTGTTGGGAAATTCCTTCGGCACTTTCGCAGAAACGTACCAGCCGCGCCCGTGCGAGGGCGTCAGCACGCCTTCTTCGACAAGGCTCTGCAAGGCCCGGCGCAAGGTCACCCTTGAGATCGACATGCGTGTGAACAGGTCGCGCTCGGCCGGCAGCCGCGCTCCCGAAGCAAGCTTGCCGCTGGCGATCTCCTGCAGGATCGCATCGGCCGCTTGCCGCCACAGTGGCTCCGGTCCGTCCGACTGCAGTGGCGAGCCCTCCATCTCAGTCACCCATCCGTCTTGATCTTTTCCCACACGCCCGTTCGCATCGAACGGTAGCAGGCGTCAATTATGTGGTTGACGATGACGCCATCCTCGAACGTCTCCATCGGCGTCGTCCCCGCCGCGAAGTGTTCCACAAAATGCCGCATCTGTTGCGAAAAACCATAGGCGCGGGTTTCCTCGGGCACCGGATAGACCCAGCCGGTCTCGGCATCGGCCTTTTCGACGAGATAGCCCACCGGTTTCTCGATGAAGCCCCAGACCGGCCCGACCGACGTGTCGGTGACGATGCGGCCCGCCGAGCCGACCAGTTCGTGACGCAGCTGCATGCCGCCTTTCTCGATCCATGAGGATTCGATCGTGGCCAACTGGCCGCCGGCAAACTTTAGCAGTGCAATCGCCGTGTCCTCTCCGGTCGTCTTGTCGCCATGCACCAGCGTTGCGCCCCACGCCATCACCTCGGTGATTTCATTGTCCTTGCCGAAGAAATGGCGGGCGCTTTCGACGGTGTGGCAGCCCATGTCGAGCAGGGCGCCGCCGCCGGCGAGTTCGGCGTTCCAGAAATGCGGCGCGTGCGGCCCCGAATGCGCCTCGCGTGCCCGCATGGTCAGGAGACTGCCGATACCGCCCGCCTGGATCATCTGGTGGGCCTTGGCGATGTTGGGAGAAAACACCGCGCATTCGGCATAGCCATGCCAGATGCCGGCGCGCTGGACGATGTCGAGGATCTCCTGCGCCTCCTTGCCGGTGCGCGCCAATGGCTTGGTGCAGATGACGGCCTTGCCGTGCTTCGCGGCGATCCTGACGGCTTCGAGATGGATCTCGTTGGGCAGCGCGATCACCACCAGCTCGACCGCCGGATCGGCGCACAGCGCGTCGATATCCCGGTGCGCGGTGACCTTGGGGCCCCATTTCCTGGCAAAGGCCGTGGCGCGTTCGAAACTGCGCGACGAGCAGGCGACCAGCTCGGCATTGCGCACGTCGAGCAGCGAGTCCGCGTAGGTCTCGGCGATGAAGCCCGAGCCCAGAATTCCAACGCCAATCATTCAAATCCTCCCAGATTTTTTGCCATCAGTCTGGTGCTGCTCAGCCCGGGCAGCGACGTTCGATGGAAAAGACAACACAATACCACTTGTCACAAGATGTATCAGTAGGTATGGTCCGAGGCAACAGTGCAAAATCGTGAATCCACACGAGGCACCATCTTGAGGGAGAGCAGGACAATGCGTTCCATAAATGTATCGGTCCCGCTGGCGGTAACGCTCGGCGTGATGTTTGCAGGCGGTGTCGGTGCCGCCTTTGCCGACCCCGTCACCATCACCTTGAACAGCTGGCGCACCGAGGACATCGCGGTGTGGCAGGACACCATCCTGCCGGCCTTCGAGGCCAAGCATCCCGACATCAAGGTCGAGTTCGCGCCGATCAACACCAATGAATACAACGCCGCCATCCAGTCGCAGATCGAAGGCGGCGCCGGCGGCGACCTGATCACCTGCCGGCCGTTCGACGTGAACCGCGAATGGATCAAGCGCGGCTATTTCGAATCGCTGGAAGGCCTGCCGGGCCTGGCGAACTTCGACAAGACCTCCCGGGCCGCATGGTCGGGCGCCGACAACAAGGCCTACTGCCTGCCGGTCGCCGCCGTGCTCGCCGGCTTCTACTACAATGCCGACATCTTCAAGGAACTGGGCCTTAAGGTGCCGACCACCAGCGCCGAGTTCATCGACGTGCTGACCGCGATCAAGAAGGATGGCCGCTACACCCCGCTCGCCTATGGCGCGGCCGAATCCTGGCAGCTCGCCTATAATGGCCTGTACTCGATCGGCCCGGCCTACTGGAAAGGCGAGGAGGGCCGGCTTGGCCTGATCGACGGCAAGAAAAAGCTGACCGATCCGGAATTCGTCGACGCCATCGCCGCCTTCGCCGCCTGGAAGCCGTTCCTGCCCGCCGGGCAGGAGAGCCTGAACTATGCCGACATGACGCAGCTGTTCACGCTCGGCAAGGCGGCCATCCTTCCCGACGGTTCATGGGACATCAACCAGGTGACCTCGACCAATCTCAATGTCGGCGTCTTCGGTCCGCCTGTGCCGAAGGCCGGCGACAAGCGCTACCTGCAGGAAATGCCTGACATGGGCATCGGCATCAACGCCAAGAGCACCCACAAGGAAGCGGCAAAAACCTTCCTCGACTGGGTCGCCGGGCCAGAGTTCCAGGAACTCTACGTCAACGCCGCCCCCGGCTTCTTTGCCATGAGTTCGAAGCCGGTCACTTACAAGAACAAGCTGGCGCAGGATTTCGCTGACCTCAAGAAGGGCGCCGAGCTCACCCCGCGCCTGGCGCTGGATCGCCTGAGCGCCGGCACGCCGCCGCTCGACGACGAAACCTGGCGCTTGCTGCAGGTGATGTTCACCAAGGCGGATGTCACGCCGCAGCAGGTTGCGACCGAACTGCAGGCAGGCCTCGCCTCCTGGTACGGGCCGCAGAAGAAGTAATCCGGCACTCCCCTTGCGCATGCCTTGCCAGATGGCGGGGCATGCGCAAGCCTACCGGCACGCCGGCGCCATCCCAGCCGGCGTGACCATGAGGTTTTCCCTTGATATCTCCCGCCGCCGCCTATCGAAACCTGCTGCTCTTCGTGCTGCCGGCGTTGGCCGTCTATCTGGTCTTTGCCGTGCTGCCGCTGGCGACCTCGATCGTCATGAGCTTCTTCCAGACCAGCGGCGCTTCGGGTGACACCTTCGTCGGCTTTGCCAATTACGTGCGCCTGTTCACCCACCCGACCATCAGCGCCCGCTTCTGGAATGCGTTGCTCAACAACATGCAGTATTTCGCCATCCATCTGATCGTCGAAGTGCCGATGGGCCTGCTGCTGGCGGCGTTGCTCACCTCAGGCAAACTGGCCCGCTCCGAAGGCATCTACCGCACGCTGCTGTTCATTCCCGCGACGCTGTCGGTGGTCATCGTCGGCTTCGTCTGGCGCCTGATCATCAACCCGCTCTGGGGCCTTGTCGGCTTCCCGCTGCTGGGCACGGAATCGACCGCACTCACCACCATCTCGCTGATGTCGGTCTGGCAGTATTTTGGCATCCCGATGGTCTTCCTCTACAGCGCTCTGCTGGCGGTGCCCAACGAGCTTGTCGAGGCCGCCAACATCGACGGCGCCGGCGGCTGGACGACCTTCTGGAAGATCAAGTTCCCGCTGATCGCGCCGCAGTTCGGGCTGATCGCCATCCTCACCTATATCTGGACCTTCAACGGCTTCGACCTGGTCTTTGCGCTCAACGGCTCGGCGCCCGGGCCGAATTACAGCACCGACATTCTCGGCACCTATTTCTACCGCACCTTCTTCGGCTCGAGCGGGCAGCTTGCCGATCTCGATCTGGGTGCCGCGGTCGCAACGGTCATCTTCCTCACCGTGTTGCTGGTCACCGCGGCCTATTTCTGGCTGATCCAGCGCCGCCTGAAATCCTATTCGGTCTAGGAACTGAGATGAGCGCTCCGGACCTCACCATACCCCCCGCCCGCCATCGCCAGGACCGCGAACCCTGGACGGTGGAGCGCATCATCGTGCATGCGCTGCTGATCGTCTTCGTGCTGCTTGCCATCGGCCCGGTGCTGATCGTCATCATCAACTCGCTGAAGACCACGCCGGCGATCTTCGGCGGGCCGTTCGACCTGCCGACGGCCAAGACCTTCAGCCTCGAAGGCTATAAGCGCGTCTTCACGCGCGGCAATTTCATCGTCAACTACCACAACAGCCTGATCGTCACGGTGACGACGATCGTGCTCACCGTGGTGCTGTCGACGCTCGCCGCCTTCGCCTTGGTCGAATACCGCGTGCGGCTGGCGTCGCTGCTTGGCGGCCTGTTCGTGCTCGGCATCATGTTGCCGATAAGGCTCGGCACCATCCCGCTGATCCAGATGATGCTGGCCTGGAGATTGATGGATACGCTTGCCGCGCTCATCCTCGTCTACACCGCCATGAGCATCCCGATCGCGGTGACGCTGATGGTCACCTATTTCCGCACCGTGCCGACCGATCTCAAGGAAGCGGCGCGCATGGATGGGGCGAGCGAACTGCGCACCTTCTGGATCGTGCTGCCGCTGGTCAGGCCGGGCCTCGCCGCGGTCGCGGCACTCACCATGCTGCCGGTGTGGAACGATCTCTGGTTCCCGCTGATCTTGGCGCCAAGCCGGCAGAACCAGACGGTGACGCTCGGCGTGCAGCAATTCGTCGGCCAGTTCATGAACGACTATCCCGCACTGCTCGCGGCACTCACGCTCGGCGCGGTGCCGCTGGTTCTGCTGTTCACCCTGTTCTCGCGGCAATTCATCAGCGGCCTCAGCAAGGGCTACAGCAAATAACCGGACCTCCGACAGATTTTAACAAGACCGACAATTTCGAACTGATGGAACACTGAGATGCAGATAGGCAATTACATCCGCCGGCAGCCCGCGACCCTCGCCGGCCTGCCAGCGGCAATCGGCGCGGAGCTCGCTGGTTTCGCCAGCCTACGCCAGACGCCGGAGCGGATCGTGCTGCTCGGCACGGGATCGTCGATGAATGCGCTGCTGGCCGGCGCCGAGGCGCTGGAGGAGGGCACGGGTGCCTCGGTGATCGCCAAGGAGCCGGAGGCTTTCCTGCGCCTCCCGCCAAAGGCATCGGGACAGCGCACGCTGGTCCTGGCCGCTTCGCAGTCGGGCATGAGCATCACCACGATCGAGGCGGTGCGTCTCTCGGTGCAGCTCGGTTTTCCGACGCTCGTCATCACCGGCGAGGCCGGCAGCCTGATCACCGAGACCGGCGCCGAGATCATCGTCATGCCGATCGGTCCGGAGACCGTCGGGCCGAAGACCATGGGCTATACCGCCACCGTCATGTCGGTGCTGGCGGTCGCTGCCAAGCTTGCCGGCAAGACGGTCGATCTGTCGGGACTGCTCGCGCAACTGGAGCAGACGGCTGAAACCGGCTTGGTTGCAGCGAAAGACTTGGTCACCCGCTTCGGCGTCCCCGATTACATCCTGGTCGCAGGTCAGGCGACGCATCTCGGCACCGCGCTCGAGACGTCGCTCAAGATTGCCGAGATCAGCGGCGTGCCCACCGCTGGCTTCGACACCGAAGAGGCTCTGCACGGGCATGTCTATGGCACCACCAACAACAGCCTGGTGATCGCAATCGCGCAGACCGAAACCGAGGCCAAGGTTGCCGCCAATCTCGGCGAGGCGCTGGCTGAGCTCGGACCGCGCGCGGTCGTCCTCAACCTCTCCGGCCACCCGACTCGCTTCGACTTGGCGGTGAGCTGGCCGACCGAGCCGCAACAGCAATGGCTCGCCGGCTGCTGGGCGCCGATGCCGCTGCAATGGTACGGCTGCGAACTGGCGATCGCGCGCGGCATCGATCCCGACAAGATGATCTACCCCAACCTCGGAAAGCGGCTCAACGTGCGCATCCGCAAGGAGGCCTGATGGTAACCGCGGTTGGAATCGACATAGGCGGCAGCCTGGTCAAGCTCGGCGTCGTCGACGGTTCGGGCAAGGTGCTCGCACGGGATGCGGTGCCTGTGCATCGGGACATCGAATTCGCCGAATTCGTGCATCTGGTGACCGAGGCAACCGAAGAGTTGAGGCGGGCATTTCCCGATATCGCCGCCATCGGCATCGGCGTGCCGGGCACGCCAAATCCCGAGACCGGCATGCTCAACGGTCGCTGCCCGGCGATCCCGGCACTGCTCAAGGGGTCGCTATCAAAGCTGTTCTCGATCCGCTTCGGCGTGCCGGCCGTTGTCCGCAACGATGCCGTCAGTGCCACCCATGGCGAAATGCGCCACGGCGCCGGGCGTCCATTCTCGCGCTTTGCGCTGCTGACACTCGGCACCGGCATTGGCGGCTCGATGGTCATCGACCGCAAGGTCATCGATGGCCCTGACGGACTGCCGCCGCAGTTCGGCTGCATCTCGCTCGACCCGGCCCGCACCGACATCGCCGATCCTGTACCGGGCATGGTCGAGAACCTCGCCAGCGCCCGCGCGCTGGTCAACCGCTATCGCCAGCTCAAGCCGGACAGCGACGCCAAGGATGCCGAAACCGTCGTCGACCTCGCCAAACAAGGCGATGCAATCGCGCTGCAGGTCGTCGACGAGGTGGCGCGCTGGCTCGGCCAAATGATCGGCATCATGTCGAACATGCTCAACATCGAGGCGGCGATCATCGGCGGCGGCCTGTCGCTGGCCGGTCCCTTCTTCATCGACCGCATTGCCAAAAATGTCAGGGATTTCGTGCTTCTGAAGCCCGGCCGTCCGCCGGTGATCGTTGCGGCCGAGCATGGCAACGATGCCGGCGTGATCGGCACCGCGGCTCTGGCGCTCGACATGTTTGCGCCCACGGCAAAGGAATAGCGCCATGGCCGATGTCGAACTGCGCAAAGTGTCCAAGAGTTTTCAGAACCTGAAGGTCGTGCACGACATCGATCTCGACATTGCCGAGGGCGAGTTCGTCGTCCTCGTCGGCCCTTCCGGTTGCGGCAAGTCGACGACGCTGCGCATGGTGGCCGGACTGGACCGGCCGAGCGGCGGCGAGATCCATATTGGCGGCAGGCTGGTCAACGACGTTCAGGCCAGGGACCGCGACATCGCCATGGTCTTCCAGAGCTATGCACTCTATCCGCAAATGACGGTAGCGCAGAACATGGCTTTCGGCCTGCGCATCCGCAAGGTGCCGGATGCCGAGGTGACGCAACGCATCGCCCGTGTCGCCCACATCCTCGATCTCAGCGAGCTTCTTCACCGCAAGCCGCACCAGCTCTCCGGCGGCCAGCGCCAGCGCGTTGCCATGGGCCGCGCCATGGTGCGCCAGCCGAAAGTCTTCCTGTTCGACGAGCCGCTTTCCAACCTCGACGCCAAGCTCAGGGTCAAGATGCGCGCCGAGATCAAGAAGCTGCACCAGATGGTCGCCACCACCACGGTCTATGTCACCCATGACCAGGTCGAGGCGATGACCTTGGCCGACCGCGTGGTGGTGATGAACAAGGGACGCATCGAGCAGATCGGGCCGCCCAACGACCTCTACCATGAGCCGGCGAGCCGTTTCGTCGCCGGTTTCATCGGCAGCCCCGGCATGAATTTCTTCAAGTGCCGCCTGGAAGCGCGCGGCGACAGGCTGGCGGTGGTGCTCGGCGACGGCACGGCACTCGCCGTGCCGGCTTCACGCACCGCGCGCTATGCCGGCCATGTCGGGCGCGAGCTCGAATTCGGCCTGCGTCCCGAGCACATCACCGAGCAGCGCGAGCGGCCCGACACCGTCGACATCAAGGTCCCGGTCGAGGTTGTCGAACCGATGGGCATGGAGACGCTGCTGCATGTGCTGGTCGCCGGCGCGGAGGCGACGGCGCGCATCGATCCCGCGGCGACACCGAGGCCTGGCGAGATGGCGACGCTGTCGCTCGGCATGGGCCACATGCACCTGCTCGACCTCGAAAGCGGCAAGGTGCTCTGAGACGCCGAGGCTCCAACACAGGCCAAAAACGGGCCCGCCACACATCCGCGTGTCAAAACGCAAAGACAATATATTATCCGTTGACAAATATAATTTTGGAGCGAATTTTTAGGTGCGGCGCCAGACGACCGTAGTGGCCCGCGATATGCAGGGACATCTCTTAAACGCAGTCCAGGAATGTGCCGGCCATGATCGACATCCACAGCGTGTCAAAGTCCTTCGTGACCCGGGATGCCGATCCGGTGCATGCGCTGAAGGACGTCACCCTCGAAATCTACGACAATGAGTTCTTCACGCTGCTCGGCCCGTCGGGCTGCGGCAAGACGACTTTGCTACGCCTGATCGCGGGCTTCGAGGCGCCGAGTTCGGGCGCCATCCGCATCGCCGGCAACGACGTCGCCGCGCTGCCGCCGCAGAAGCGGCCGGTCAACACCGTGTTCCAGAGCTACGCGCTGTTCCCGCATATGAGCGTCGCCGAGAATGTCGCCTTCGGGCTGGAAATGCAGAACGCGCCGAAAGCGCTGATCGACGAGCGCGTCCGCGAAGCGCTCGAAATGGTGCGGCTCGAAGGCTTTGCCACGCGGCGTCCGGCACAATTGTCGGGCGGCCAGCAGCAGCGCGTCGCGGTGGCGCGCGCGCTGGCGCCGAAGCCCAGCGTGCTGCTGCTCGACGAACCGCTATCGGCGCTCGACCTCAAACTGCGTAAGGGCATGCAGAGCGAGTTGAAGCGGCTGCAGCGCGAAACCGGCATCACCTTCGTGCTGGTCACCCACGACCAGGAGGAGGCGCTGGCCATGTCCGACCGCATCGCGGTGATGCGCAGCGGCGACGTGCTGCAGGTTGGCACGTCGCGGGACATCTACGACAATCCGCAGGATCGTTTCGTCGCCGACTTCATCGGCGAGTCCAACCTTTTGCCTGGTGCCGCGCTTGGTCGGGATCCGGCAAAGACGATCGTCGTGCGCCCCGAACACATCGTCGTGTCGCCGGTAGCGGACGGCACGAAGGGGCACGCCACGGGCGCGGTCTCCGCCATCACCTTCCTTGGCTCCGACACGCCCTACGAGGTTGTGCTGGAAGAGGGGGCAAAACTGCACTCGCGCTCGCGCGGCGGTGCAGCACTCGCGACAGGAGACAAGGTCGTCGTCGACTGGGCACGGCACCTCGAACGCGAGCTGGCGAACTGAGATGGGTCCGAACCGCACCTGGCTCCTGATTGCGCCGGCCATCCTGGTCATCGGCATCTTCATGGTGCTGCCGCTGTTCCTCGCCGTCGCCTATTCCTTCATGACCGCCAACCCCTATGGCGGCGTCACCCAGCCTGCGACTTTCGACGCCTATCTGCAATTCCTCTACCAGCGCGACTTCGACGACAGTCTGGTGTTCTCGCCGAGCTACGCGCTGATCATCCTGCGCTCGATCTATCTGGCGATCGCCACCACTTTGATCTGCCTCGTGCTCGGCCTTCCCGTCGCCTGGTACATCGTCTGCCAGACGCCCGAGCGCCGGCGCATCCTGCTGTTTGCCGTCACGCTGCCATTCTGGATCAACACGCTGATCCGCACCTATTGCTGGATCCTGATCCTGCGCGACGAAGGCCTGGCGAACGGCGCATTGCGCAGCGCCGGCATCATCTCCGATCCGCTGCCGCTGCTCTACAATGACGGCTCCATCCTGCTCGGCCTCGTCTACACCTTCCTGCCTTTCATGGTGCTGCCGATCTATTCGACGTTGGAGCGCATCGATCCAAGGCTGATCGAGGCCGCGCACGACCTCTACGCCAGCCGCAGCGCCGTCTTCCGCCGCATCGTCTGGCCGCTGGCGCGGCCCGGCGCGCTGGCCGGCGCCACGCTGGTCTTCGCGCCGGCGCTCGGTTCCTTCCTGGCGCCGGACCTGCTCGGCGGCGGCAAGAAACTGCTCATCGGCAGCCTGATCCAGATGCAGTTCACCTCGTCGCGCAACTGGCCGTTTGGGGCGGCGCTGTCGACCGTCGTGACGGTCGTCGTGCTCACAGTCTTCGTCATCCGCTCGCGCAAGGTACAGGAGGACCGGCGATGAACGGCGCCAAACCCTTCGACTGGCGGCACACGCCCGGCCTGTCGGCCTACACCGCGCTGATCTTCGTGTTCTTCTACGCGCCGCTGCTGATCCTGGTGATCTATGCCTTCAACTCGAGCCGGCTGGTCACCGTCTGGTCCGGCTTCAGTTTCAAATGGTTCGTCGCGGTGGCCAACAATGGCGCGATCCGCGATGCCGCCTTCAACAGCGTCGTCATCGCCATCGTCGCCACCATCGCCTCGACCGCGATCGCCACGGCCGGCGCGCTGGCGCTGGAACGCGGCCGGCTGCGCTTCGGGCGCGGGGCGGCGACAGCGCTGATCGCCATGCCGCTGGTGGTGCCGGAGATCGTCGTGGCGATCACCACGCTGATCTTTTTCTCGGGGCTCGGCATGCATCACGGGCTGATCAACCTGATGATCGCCCACACCGTCTTCTGCATCCCGTTCGCGCTGCTGCCGATCCAGGCGCGGCTGCGCGACATGGGCGGCACGCTGGAGGAGGCGGGGCGCGACCTCTATGCCGATGAGTGGCGGCTGTTCCGACGCGTCACGCTGCCCTTGCTGGTGCCGGCAATCTCGGCCGGCGCCATCATGGCCTTCGTCGTCTCACTCGACGATTTCCTGATCTCGATGATGGTGTCGAGCGCCGGCTCGACCACGCTGCCCGTCTACATCTACGGCATGATGCGGCTTGGCGTGACGCCGGAGGTCAACGCCATTTCCACCATCCTGCTTGCCGTTTCCATCGTCTTCGTCGCCGCGGCCCTGCTCGTCGGACGGCGCAACAGACTTGCCTAGAAAAATAAGACCAGACCAGAGGAGAACGACCGTGACCAAATGGAAAGAAGGATTTTCATCACTAGCCCTGGCCGCCGCCATGATGGGGGCGATCACCACCGGTGCACTGGCGGACGCCGGCGAACTGCACATCTACAACTGGACCGACTACACATCGGACGAAATGATCAAGAAGTTCGAGGCCGAGACCGGGATCAAGGTGACCATCGACACCTACGATTCCAACGAGACCGCGCTCGCCAAGCTGAGTTCCGGTGCTGCCGGCTACGACGTGATGATCATCAGCAACGATTTCGTGCCGATCTTCGTCAAGCAGAAGCTGTTCCAGGAGGTCGATGCGGCGGCGATGCCCAACTTCAAGAATGTCGATCCGAAATGGCAGCACCGGCCCTGGGATCCGGATGCGAAATACACCGTGCCATGGGTATGGGGCACAACCTCCTATTCGGTCGACACAGCCGTCTACAAAGGCCCGACCGACAGCCTGAAGCCGCTCTTCGATCCGCCGGCGGAACTCAAGGGCAAGGTCGGCATGTTCGGCTCGCCGACCGAGGTGATCTCGCTGGCGCTCGTCTATCTCGGCAAGGACCAGTGCAACAGCAATCCGGCCGACCTCAAGGAACTCGATGCCTTGCTCGAAGCGCAGAAACCCTTCGTGAAAGTCTACAATTCCGACGGCATCGTCGAGCGCCAGGTTGCCGGCGAGACGGTCATGCACGAGCAATGGTCGGGCAAGGCGCTGGCGACACGCCAGCAGAAGTCGACGGTCAAATACGTCTACCCCAAGGAAGGCGTTGTTGGCTGGATGGACAATGTCGCGGTACCGACGACGGCGCCCAATCTCGACAATGCCAAGAAATTCCTGAACTTCCTGATGGATCCCGAAAACATCGCGCTGCAGCAGAAATACACCGGCTACCAGAGCGGGATCGCCGGATCGAACAAACTGCTCGCGCCGGACGTTGGCGGCTCGCCCGAATTCAATCCGCCGGCCGATCTCAAGATCACCTTCGCGCCGTCATGCGACGAGAAGGCGATCCGCGCCTATGACCGGATCTGGACGAACCTGCGCCAGTAGGCCGCGACGAAAAAACGCCGCCCGTTCGCGGGCGGCGTTTGTTTCTGTCCGAGGAGATCGAATGAAACCCTATGCCCGCTCGATCGTCTTGCGCGCCGGCAAATCGTCGGCTTCGGCCGCCAGCAGGATGTCGGTGGTGACGGCCAGATGCGCCGCCAGCAAGTCGCACGCCTTCTCCGCATCGCGGTCGAGCACAGCATTGGCGAGGTCCTGATGTTCCTTGCTGATGTTGCGGGCTTTTGGCGCCAGCGAGACCGAGCGGCGGCGGTAGCGTTCGCTCTGGTCGTAAAGCTGGTCGCGCAGGCGCAGCAGCCAGCGGCTGTCGCAGCCGGCGACCAGCGCCTTGTGGAAGGCCGCGTGCGCGGTCGCCCATTCGTCGCTCGAATGCACGGGATCGTCGGGCGTATGCTCGGGCGTGCGCGACAGCCGGTGGAGTGCCGCGACCAGTTGCGATTCCCAGGCGACATCGCCGACCTCGATGGCGCGGCGGATGCAGAGCGTTTCGATCTGGATGCGCGTCTTGGTGAGGTCGACCAGATCCTCCGCCGAGATCGGGGCGGCGCGAAAGCCGCGCTGCGGTTCAGCCACGACGAGACCTTCGGAGGTCAGCCGCGACAATGCCTCGCGGATGGCGCCGAGGCTGACCGACAGCCTGTCGCACAGCTCCTGGACCTTGAGCCGGCTGCCGGGCGCGATCCGGCACGACAACAGGTCGGCGCGCAGATCCTCATACGCGCCCTGGGTGAGATTGATCGAGCCTTCCCTAGCCATTCGTTTGCCTGCGGGCGAATCCGTCCTTCGAGGGGCCTTGATACATTATCCCATCAGAAAGTCAGAATGCAAAATAATATATTCTCTGTTGACAGATATATAATTTCTCAACAAAGTCCAGTCTTCACGAGCAAGGATGAGGCCAGTGCGATTTGCAGCCTATAAATCGTCGCGGGGACCCGGGCTGGCGATTGCCTTGCCGGCAGGCGAGTTCCGCGGCATCGACGCCAGCGATGCGATGTTTCCGGGATGGCTGGCTGAGCTGATCGCCGAAGGCACGCCGGCACTCCAGGCCGCCGGCGAGAAGCTGGCCTGCGGGCGAAAGATCGATGCGAAATCCGTCGAATGGCTGCCGCCGATCGCAAGACCCGGCAAAGTCATCTGCGTCGGCCTGAACTATGTCGACCATTCGATCGAAAGCGGCTTCGTGCCGCCGACCTATCCGACCTTGTTCGCCCGTTTCTCGACCAGCCTGATCGGCCATGGCGCCGCGATCCGCCGGCCGGAGGCCTCGATCCAGCTCGATTATGAGGGCGAGATGGTGGCGGTCATCGGCAAGGCCGGCCGCCACATTGCGCCCGCCCAGGCGCTCAGCCATGTCGCCGGCTATTCCATCTTCAACGACGGCTCGATCCGCGACTTCCAGACCAAGGCGCCGCAATGGACCGTCGGCAAGAATTTCGACGGCACCGGCTCCTTCGGGCCGATCTTCGTCACGGCGGACGAACTGCCGCCGGGCGGCAAGGGCCTGCGCATCCAGACGCGGCTCAACGGCGAGATCGTCCAGAACGCCTCGACCGACGACATGATCTTCGATGTCGTCTCGCTGATCTCCATCATCAGCGAAGCGATCACGCTCGAACCCGGCGACATCCTCGTCACCGGCACGCCGTCCGGCGTCGGCGTGGCGCGCAAGCCGCAGCTCTTCATGAAGCATGGCGACATCTGCGAGGTCGAGCTGGAAGGCGTCGGCATCCTGTCCAATGTCGTGGCCGATGACGTCATCGCAGCCCAGGCCGTCAACCAATAACCCTCGCCAACTCCGAAAGGACGAAGTCATGACAAGAGTGATGTTCCGAAATGCCATGATCTGGGACGGCACGGGCGCTGACGCCTATCCGGCCGATCTGCTGGTCGACAATGGCCGCATCGTCACCATCGCGCGCACGCCGGGACAATTGTCGGGCGAGGGCGCGACGACGGTCGAGTGCCGCGGCATGACGCTGATGCCGGGCCTCGTCGAAGGCCATGCCCATATTTCCTTCGGCGGTGCGATCAAGGATTCCGATCTCGGCCTGATCCCGCCGGAAGAACATCTGCTGCTCACGATGCGCAACGCCAAGACCTTGCTCGACCATGGTTTTACCAGCGCCTACAGCGCGGCGACCTCGAAGCTCCGCCTCGACATCGTCATCCGCAACGAGATCAACGCCGGCCGCTTGCCGGGCCCGCGCATGCGCGCCGGCAGCCCCGAGATCACGGTCACTGGCGGCCTCGGCGACGAGCGCCAGCAGCACATGTATCACGAGAGCTTCGGCATGATCGCCGACGGCGTCGAGGAGATCACCAAGGCGGTGCGGCTGTGCTGCCGAGAAGGCGCCGACAACATCAAGATCAACATCTCCGGCGATGATCTCAGCCCCGCCGCGCATGGCGGCCTCACCGTCATGAGCGAGGCCGAAGTGCTGACGGCCGTGCAGGTGGCGCGCGACTTCGGCAAGAAGATCAACTGCCATGCCCGTGCCGCCGGTTCGGTCAAGCGCGCGGTGAAGTGCGGCGTCGACGTCATCTACCACTGCGAATCCGCCGATGAGGAGGCGCTCGATGCGCTGGAATCGGCCAAGGACCGCATCTTCGTCGGCCCGGCCATCGGCATCATCTACGGCACGCTCTATGAGGGCGAGCCCTTCGGCTTCACCCATGAGATGGCGGTGAAGTTCGGCATGCAGCGCATCCTCGACGATAGCCGCAAGGTCTACACCGAACTGCGCAAGCGCGGCGTGCGCGCGCTGATCGGCGGCGACTACGGTTTCGCGCAGACGCCGCAGGGCACCAACGCGCGGGATCTGAAGCATTTCGTCGACCTCTTGGGATATTCGCCCAGCGAAGCGCTGCAATGCGGCACCCGGCTCGGCGGCCAGGTGATGGGCCTCGGCGATGAACTCGGCATGGTCAAGGAAGGTTTTATTGCCGACCTGCTGCTGGTCAATGGCGACCCGCTGAAGGATCTCGACATGATGGTGCATGAGAAGAACCTCATCGTCATCATGAAGGATGGCGAGCTCTACAAGGATCACTCGGCCTCGGTCGCTTCGCAGCGGCAAGCGGCCTAGGCCAGCACATCATGCAGCCCGCGGTTGAGATCGATGTCGATGAGACGAGCGGCATCTGGCGGACCGACGGGCTACCGATGGTCTATTTGCCCAGGCACTTCCTGGTGAACAATCATCTCGCGGTCGAGGCAGCCCTCGGCCGCGAGGCTTATCGAGACATCTTGCGCGCGGCGACGGCGAAATCCGCCATCGAATGGTGCGAGGCGCAGGTGCGAGGCAAAGGCCTCGATCCCGAGGCCACCTTCCGCCACTATTTCCAGCGCCTGTCGCAGCGCGGCTGGGGCCAGTTCTCGATCGACGTGCTTGCCGGCCGTCACGG
Organism: Mesorhizobium loti; assembly: GCA_002356515.1. Taxonomy (NCBI): domain Bacteria; kingdom Pseudomonadati; phylum Pseudomonadota; class Alphaproteobacteria; order Hyphomicrobiales; family Phyllobacteriaceae; genus Mesorhizobium; species Mesorhizobium loti. The sequence continues at coordinate 6,609,247 of AP017605.1, forward strand.
CAGCATCAGCCTGCGCAATTCGATCTTCGCGCTGGAGGCCGGGCAGCAACCCGGCCAGCGCGTCTGCTACATGTTCGAAGGCTTCGTCACCGGCGCCTTCTCATTCCTGCTCGGCATCGCGGATCCGACGGCGGTCGCATGCGAGGAGACATATTGCGCCTGCGACGGCCAGCATGACCATTGCCGGTTCGATTTCGAAGCCAAGCTCTAGGCCAATCACCAGCGCTGGTGCACGTAGGGCTTGATGTCCTGGTCGTAGATCGCCTTCACCTTGGCCATCATCTCGTTCGATAGCGGCGCAAGTTTCGCCGCCTCGGCATTGGAAACCGCCTGCGCCGGATTGCGGGCGCCGGGAATGACCACGCTCACCGCGTCGAACATCAGGATCCAGCGCAGCGCGAATTTCGCCATGGTGGTGTCGCCTGACACGAGCGGCCGGATCTTCTCGACCGCCGCCAGCCCGACCTCATAGGGCACGCCCGAAAAGGTCTCGCCGACATCGAAGGCCTCGCCGTTGCGGTTGAACAGGCGATGGTCGGTGGTCTCGAATTTGGTGTCGGCCTTGAACTTGCCCGACAGCAAGCCGCTCGCCAGCGGCACACGGGCAATGATGGCGACATCGTTCTTCTTGGCCTGCTCGAAGAACAGTTCGGCGGGGCGCTGGCGGAAGGCGTTGAAGATGATCTGCACGCTCACGACGCCGGCATATTGCATCGCCTTCAGCGCCTCTTCGACGCGCTCGACGCTGACGCCGTAATTGCGGATCTTGCCTTGCTCGACCAGCCGGTCGAGGCGCTCGAACACCTCCGGGTGGTAATAGAGGTCGGTCGGCGGGCAATGCAGCTGCACGAGGTCGAGCGTGTCGGCTTCGAGATACTTCAGGCTGCGGTCGATCCAGCCGGTCAGGTTTTCCAGGCTGTAGCCTTCGACGGTCTGCTTCGGCAGCCGCCGTCCGGCCTTGGTGGCGATGAAAGGCCGCTCGCCGCCGCGCTCCTTCATCACCCGGGCGATCAGCTTCTCCGAGCGGCCGTCGCCATAAACGTCGGCGGTGTCGAGGAAAGTGACGCCGGCGTCGAGTGCAGCATGCAAGGCGGCGACCGCGTCATCGTCATTGACCTCGCCCCAGGCGGCGCCGATCGCCCAGGCGCCAAAACCGATTTCGCTGACTGATCTGCCGGTGCGGCCGAATTTCCGTGATTGCATCTTGCTGTTCCTGACTGCGGCTTGCCGGCGATTCCGGCTCTGCGATTCTGATTTTCGGGAAGCCTCTTATCGCATGGCAATGCGATTGACATCTCCGCCGGTAAGATTTACCAGATTACAGGGTTGTATGACAACCCGGTAAGACTGCAATGATTTTGGAGTCGGGAGGATCTCACATTGAAAACCGTGCTTAAACTGGCCGCCTCGGCGGCCTTGTGCCTTGGCGCGCTTGCTCATCCGGCGTTTGCCGAGGACAACATCGTCAAGATCGGCGTCGTCGCGGCGGAATCGGGCTCGTTCGTCTCCGCCGGCCATACCTTGCCGGCCGGCGTCGGCCTTGCCGTCAAGCAGATCAACGATGCCGGCGGCTTCAAGGTCGGCGGCAAGACCTACAAGCTCGAAATGGTCAAGCGTGACGACCGCACCGATATCGCCACCGCCATCGCCGCCACCCAGGAGCTGGTGCGCGACGTCAAGGTGCAGGCGATCTTCGGCTCGGAAACGCATGACTTCACGCTCGCCATGGCCAAGATCACGCAGCCGGCCAAGATCATCCATTTCGCCGGCAATTCGACGCTGGCGAAAATCCTCAACCCGGATTCGGTCAAGCCGGGCGGCGAGGATCACTATCTCTTCCAGTCCGAACCGCAGGAGTTCACCGGCACGCAGCTCATCGCCACCGGCACATCGGCCGAAAGCTGCTTTTCCTTCCAGATGCCGGGGTCGACGCCGAACAGGAAGTAGCTTTTCGCCGCCCCGAGTTCGAGCGCCTGCGGCAGCGCCGTCAGCGTTGAATCGCCATTGTAGTGCTGGGGCGAGTCCTCCAACCCGAAGGCCAAGGCCTATTTCGATGCCTACTTCGCCGCCGGCGCGCCGCACGGCGTGACCTCGTCGGTGTCGCTGCTCTACCACGACTATGTCCACTTCCTCGTCGAAGCCTGGCAGAAGGCCGACAGCTTCGATCCGGACAAGACGGTCGAGGCGCTGCTCAGCCTCCACCATCAGGGCGTGGTCTCGGATGATCTGACCTTCAATCCGACGCATCAGGTTACCCACGCAACGGAAGTCTGCGCCGCGGCGCCCGGCGGGGCCATCTCCTGCGCCATGCAGCAGCCGCCGGCCGAAGCGCCGAAGAGCTGAAGAGCTGAAGAACTGAAGAACTGAAGAACCATACAGGGTTGGCGGCGTTCTCGGCCGCCAACTCTCCTTCTTGCAAGACAGGTCTCGATCGCCGTGGATATCTTCATCCAGCAAATCCTCAACGGCCTTTCCATCGCCAGCGTCATCACGCTCATTGCCATCGGCGTGACCCTGATCTTCGGCCTGACCGGCATCATCAATTTCGCCCATGGCGAGTTCCTGATGATCGGCGGCATCGTCACCTGGCTTGCCGTCAGCGCCGGGCTCGGCTTTCCCCTGGCCGTGGTGCTGGCGATCCTGGCCGTCGGGCTGATGGGCTACATCCTCGAGCGCGGCCTCTTCCGCTTCACTTTGGAGCGGCCGACCAATGGCTTCATCGTCTCGCTCGGCCTCATCGTCGTTTTGCAGCATGTCGTCGTGCTGTTCTGGAACCCCAACCAGAAGAGCATTCCGCGCCCGCTGACCACGGTGTGGGAGGTCGGCGGCGTGCGCATCGCCTCGGTCCGCGTCATGGTCATCCTGATCACCATTGCCGTGGTGGCGCTGAGCTTCCGCATGATCACCGCAAGCCGCTACGGCCGTGCGCTGCGCGCCAGCGTCGAGGACCGTGACACGGCGGCGCTCATGGGCATTCCGGTGCGCCGCTACATCACCGGCGTCTTCGTGCTCGGCAGCGCACTGGCCGGTCTCGGCGGCGCGCTGCTGATCGCGCTGTTTCCGATCACGCCCTTCACCGGTGGCACCATGGTGATGAAGGGCTTCGCCGTGGCCTTGATCGGCGGCCTCGGCAACATCTACGGCGCCGTCGCCGCCGGTCTCATCCTCGGCATCGTCGAAGGCTTCAGCGCCGGCTACGGCTTCTCGCAATGGACCGACGCCTATTCCTTCGCCCTGATGATCCTGGTGCTGATCGTGCGCCCGCATGGCCTGTTCGGCGGCACCAGCGGACCCCGGATGGCGTCATGAAGACGGGTAACGCGTTGCGGTCGCTGCTGCCGGTGCTGGTCATCCTGGCGCTGATCGCGCTGGTGCCGCTGTTTTCGCCCTCGAACCGCTTCCTGTCGCTGGCGATCTCGGCCGGCATCAACGTCATTGCGCTTTACGGCCTGTCGGTGCTGTTCGGCCAGACCGGCATCCTGTCGATGGGCCATGCAGCCCTGGTCGGCGTCGGCGCTTATGCCTCAGCGATTCTGGCGCGGGACTTCGGCGTCGGCTTCTGGACGGCGCTGCCGGTGGCGGCCCTTGCCAGTGCTGTCTTCGCCATGATCGTCGGCATTCCCTCGCTGCGTGTCGGCGGCCATCACTTCGTCATCATGACCTTCGCCTTCGGCCAGCTGCTGGCCATCGTGCTGACCAATGGCGGCGACTATTCCGGTGCGGCCACAGGACTCGACATCGCCGGTCCGGTCACCCTGTTCGGCGCCGATATGAGCGACCTGACGCGCTACTATCTGATGGTGGTGGCCTTCGTCACGGCAGCGGCGGTGGCGAGCTGGGCGATCATCCACTCCTCCTATGGCCGCACGCTGCGCGCCATCCGCGAAAACGAAAAGCTTGCCGCCTCGCTCGGCATCAATGTCGGCCGCCACAAGATCGGCGCCTTCGTTGTCAGCGGCATCTTCGCCGGCATTTCGGGCGTGCTGCTCGCCTATTTTCTCGGCCACATCTCGCCCTCGCAATTCTCTTCTTTCCCCAGCATTTACCTGGCGCTGATGGTCATGATCGGCGGCGCGAGGCTGATCGAGGGGCCGCTCGCCGGCGGCATCCTCGTCGCCTTCCTGCCCGAAGTGCTCAATCTCGATCCGGTGCAGTCGCGCATCGTCTACGGCGTCTGCCTGATCGCGGTGATCATGCTTTTGCCCGACGGCCTGATCGGCGGCATCGTCCGAGCGCTTCGGGGCCTGTTTTCGGGCAAGCCGAAGCAGGAGACGGAAGAGCGCGACGCAGCGGAGGCGCGGCAATGAGCGCGATCCTGGCGATCAGCGGCCTTAGCAAACAATTCGGCGGCGTCACGGCCCTTGCCGGCGTCGACCTCGCCATCGAGGAAGGTGAAATCCTCGGTGTCGTCGGCCCGAACGGCTCCGGCAAGACCACATTGTTCAACGTCGTCACCGGCGTCCACAAGCCAAGCGGCGGCACCGTGCTGTTCCGCGGCCGCGACATCACCGGGCTGGCGCCGCACGCCATATCGCGGGCCGGCATCGGCTACACATTCCAGCAGGCCATGGCCTTTGCCGGGCTCGGCGTGCTGGAGAATGTCCGGATCGCCGGCGAGCACGCGCGGGCAGGGGGCGCCGCCAATCCCTGGCCGACGCCGCAGGCGCTGCTCGATTTCGTCGGCTTGAGCGCGCTCGGCGCGGAAAAGGCCGGCGTGCTGCCCTTCGGCAGCCTGCGCCTGCTTGGCCTGGCGCTGGCGCTGGCAACGCGGCCGTCGCTGCTTCTGCTCGACGAACCCGCCGCCGGCCTGAACGACCGTGAAACCTCTGCCCTGGTTGGGCTTGTGCGCCAGTTGCCGGGCCATGGCATCACGGTCTGCGTCATCGACCACGACATGAAGCTGATGCAGATGCTGTGCCGGCGCCTGGCCGTGCTCGATTTCGGCTCCAAGATCGCCGACGGGCCGACCGAAGCCGTGCTTGCCGATCCCAAGGTGCTGGACGTCTACCTCGGAGGCGATCTGTGAACCTGCTCGCCGTCTCCGATGTCGTCACCGGCTACGGGCCGACCATCGTCAACCGTGGCGTCTCGCTGACATTGGCCGAAGGCGAAATCGTCACCATTCTTGGACCCAACGGCGCCGGCAAATCGACCTTGCTCAAGGCCATCGCCGGGCTGATCAAACCGCGCGCCGGCAACATCGCCTTCGACGGCGCCGACGTCACCGGGCTTGCCGCCGATGTCATGGCCCGGCGCGGCGTCGTGCTGGTGCCGGAGGGCAGAAAGATCTTCGTCGATATGAGCGTCGAGGAGAATTTGCGCCTCGGCGCCTATGCGCGCCGCGACGAGGCGGCCGTCGAGGCCGACTTCCAGACCATGCTGGCCTTCTTTCCGATCCTCGCCACCAAGCGGCGCGACAGGGGCGGCTCGCTGAGCGGCGGCCAGCAGCAGATGCTGGCCATCGCGCGCGGGCTGATGACGCGGCCGCGCGTGCTGCTGCTCGATGAGCCGTCGCTCGGCCTGTCGCCGCTGCTGGTCAAGGAGATCAAGGCGATCATTCTCGATATCGGCGCGCGTTTCGGCGCCTCGGTGCTGCTGGTCGAGCAGAATGCCGGCCTGGCGCTCGCCGTCGCCTCACGCGGCTATCTCATGCAGAACGGCCGCATCGTTGTGTCAGGACCGATCGCGGAACTCAGCGACATGTCGCTGATGCGCGAACTCTATCTCGGCGGGGTCGCCGGATGAGCGATCCCTCAATCGTGGCCAGCCTTATCGCGCAGATCCTCGAAGCGGGCATAGCTCTTGGCCAGATGGCTGCGCATGGCGCGCCGCGCCGCGTTGACGTCCCCGGCCTCGATCGCCGCGAGGATGGCGCGATGCTCGCGCTGCATGCGCTCGAGATATTTTTCCCGCTCGGCTTCGGTCATCCGGTCGAGCCGCGTCCACTGGCGCGGGATCATGGCGCTGCCGAACGTGTCGAACAGCCGGGTGAAATTCGGGTTCTGCGTCGCCGCCAGAATGGCGCGGTGGAAACCAAAGTCCTCTTCCGAGCCGGAGCCTCCCGCGCGCACCGCCGCCTCCAGCGCGTCGAGCCGCGCGCTCATCTGCGCCAGCGCCGCGTCGCTGCGCCGCTCGGCGGCAAGGCCGGTCGCCTCGACCTCGATGCCCATGCGCAACTCCAGCACGCGCAGCACCTCGTCGATCGATTCCAGATCATCCGGCAGGATCGAAAAGGTCCGCGGCAGCGGATCCTTGGCGACGAAGGCGCCGAGGCCCTGGCGCGTGGTGATCAGCCCCCGCGCCCGCAACGCGGCCAGCGCCTCGCGCACCACGGTGCGGCTGACGCCGGTGGCGGCGACGATCTCCTGCTCGGTCGGCAGACGCTGGCCGGGCGCCAGGTCGCCGGATTCGATCTGCGCGATCAGCGTGTTGACGAGCCCGGTCCGCAGATTGGGCGCCTGCGGTATGGCATCGAAAAGCATGGTCTCCGCCATTGCGGGGGCTCCGGTCCGAGTCTTCGGCAAAGGTCGTTTCTTCGACGAAGGCCGAATCTTGTTCAAAGAATTGCATCGACAGGTGCGCGCCGCAAGGTGACGAAAGTTCAGCCCGCAAGCGCGGGTTACAGGAGGATCGCATGAAAGAACGCATTGGCTTCATCGGCCTGGGCGCGATGGGCGCCGGCATGGCCGACAATCTGTTGCGCAAGGGCTGGCCGCTGACGGTCCATGTGCACCGCAGCCGCACCGCCGCCGACCGGTTGATCGCCGCCGGCGCGACCGAAGCGGCCAGCCCGCGCGAGCTTGCCGCCGCCTGCGACATCGTCATCCTGTGCGTCACCGGCTCGCGCGAGGTCGAAGCGCTGGTCAAGGGTCCCGACGGGCTGGCCACGGCCGGGACGCCGCTGCTGATCATCGACTGCTCGACCTCCAACCCGTCATCGACGACAGCGCTTGCCGCCGAGCTCGCCGCACAGGGCGTGACGCTGATCGACGCGCCGCTGGCACGCACGCCCAAGGAAGCCGCCGAAGGCAAGCTCGACGTCATGGTCGGCGGCCCGGCCGACGCCGTCGCCCGCGCCCGTCCGGTGCTGGAAGCCTTCGCTGCGCGCGTCGTCCACACTGGCCCGACCGGCAGCGGCCACACCATGAAGCTGCTCAACAATTTCGTCTCGATGGGCTATTCGGCGATCTATTCGGAAGCGCTGACGCTGGGCGCCAAGGCCGGCCTGACGCCGCAGGTCTTCAACAGCGTCATCTCCGGCAGCCGCATGGATTGCGGCTTCTACCAGGCCTTCTTCGATTTCGTCCTCAACCGCAACGAAAACGCCCAGCGCTTCGCCATCGCCAACGCGCTGAAGGACATGACCTATCTCGCCTCCTTCGCCCAGGCGGCTGGGGTTGCGAATCCGGTCGGCGCCGTCGTGCGCAACGGCTTTGCGACGGCGGTCGCAACCGGCCATGGCGAGAAATTCGTGCCGGCGCTGTCGGATATTGTCGCGGGGCTCAACGGAGTGTCGCTGGTCGAGCCACCAACGACATGATGGGGCAGGGCCGATTATCGCAGCCAATCACCAGCGATCACCCGAGCACGGGCGGAGTGGGATCGTAGCCGATTGAAACTATCCCCGGATGCCTGTGGGCGATGGCGAGTATCTGGGTCTCAAGCTCGCAATTGTAGGCCATGAGCGCCTTCACGGTCTCAAGCGGGCTGTCGTAGCGCGCGATGAGCTTCACAGCTTCCGAATGGAGCTCGGCTTTGGCTTCGTCGTCAAAGTGCATCGTGCCCATAGCGGTCGCTCCTAACGTGTCGCGCGGCGAGGGGTGGTGAGTGCATCAAGCCGCTCCTGAAGATGCCCGTTGAGCACGATCATTTCCTTGAGCGCCTTCATCACATCGCCCTTGTGGACGGCGATGAAATCCTCGGCGTGAGCCTGGAGAGCGGCCTCCTGGCGACTGTTGAGTGTCACGATGCGGTCCATGGCTAGTACTCCAAACGCTGCATAGCCGCAGTGAACAAAAAGGGAACGAAAATGTCAAGGGCGAATTGACTTGGAGAGGAACTCATTCCTATTTTCTAATATGCCGGAGCAACCCAGAAAACCCCGCCGCCTTGTGCAGACCCTGTGCAAAGCACATGAGGTTGGTCAGCTGATCCGCGTCCGCTGCGTCAACTGCAACATCACCCGCCACTATCTGCCCGGCGACCTTGCCAAGCTGGTTGGAGACATTCCGTTCTGGGACGTTGACCGCCACATGCGTTGCGAGCGCTGTAAGAGGCGTGACCTTGATGTGGATATCCTGCTGCCGAGCGCATCGGAGGGCATGAAGATACGGGTGAGGCGGCTTGCAGAGGTCCGTATGGTGCGGCGGGTCATCTGGAGGGATGATACGCCAAAGGACTAGCAAGAGCTCTCGATACTCACGGGATCGGAGCCATGATGTCAGTTCGATAAAACCAATGGACCAATATTTTTGTGCGATCAGCGGGATAAACGCTCGCGCATTCCATCCTCTTGTTCCTGTAGTCAGGAATTTCTAGCCAGATGGTGCATTTCCACTGTCGCGTGCCATAGTCAGGGTGAAGCTTGAAATAGGAAATTACCACCGTCTTGACGCCATCCAGCATCTCCTCGCGCAGTCGGTGGCAATCCGAACGCGGAGGATCAACCAAGGCCGGCGGCTTGACGCGCCAAGCCGCGTAGGGGGCCAGCCTTTGGTATTGTAAGCCGTGGTCCACAATTGTATCGGCGTGGGTGAGCACGCGTTGCGTTTCGTCCTCCACCACAGCATCCAATGTGGTTTGAAAGCGTGGCATTTTGCGGAGGGCCTGATTGGCCATAGTCATAGGTTCGCAGTCCGCCTCTTCGACCAACTGGTTGTCACTCAACGCGGCCCATGAAGCCAACGGCGAGCAGGCCGAAGCGACAACGGCGGCGGCGATTTTAACAGAGACGACTTTCAGGAATTTCATGAGGCCTGATTCCATAAATCAGAAGAGCGAGCCCTGCGCGGGAAACTGCTGCGGAAACTTGATCTGCGTGGCCGGCTTATCGACAATCACCAGCGCATCGTCAGGCGCTGTGCGCTGCAGCCGTTTCGCCTCCGACCAGGGCGCGGTCAGCCACGTCTCGGTCTCCTCTTGCGTCGTCAGGATCACCGGCATGGCCTTCTCGTGGATTGGCTTGATGAGCGCGTTGGGCGCGGTCGTCATGAAGCCATAAAGCTCAAAGTCGCCCGGGCCGTCCTTGACCTTGCGCACCCCCTGCCACGGCGTCCACAGGCCAGCAAAGAAGAACAGCGGGCGGTCCTCATTGAGCGCAAACCAATAGTTCCGCTGGATGCCTGTCTCAGGGTCCTTGTCGCCTTGTGTCGGGCTGGGCTCCGCAAAACTCGTCACCGGCACCACACAGCGGTTCTCGACGCCGACATACTTCTGCCAATGGCCATACTGCGGATTGCGTATGTTGGTGGTGCCGTAATCGGCCTTGCCCTTCATCCGCTCAACGGGTGTCGGCATGCCCCAAAGCAGGCTGGCCAGTTCCCGTTGCCCATCCAGCGCATTGCGCACCACCGGGCCGGGCTGGTTGGGGTAGATGTCGATGGATGGCTCAAGGTTGCCCAGTATGTCCCGCAAAGTGCGGGTCCATTGGCGGACGGCTTCTTGCGATGTGGTGATGTTGTAGAGATTGCACATGGTCACACTCTGCCGTGAGTGTGCTCCGTCGACTAGTCGAAAAATTCGGACGGAAGGTGCGAAACGGCTGTGCTACCGCCGTCACCACAGGCCATTGCGCGAAGTTCGTGCTGGCGTTGTCGGATATTGGGCCTGGGATGTCACTGGTCGAGCTGCCGGAGTGACAGGGCGGAAGGTAAGTTGCATTAGTGAAGCTAGTCTCGTCCAAGTGGAAAGTAGCAGCATCCAATGCTGGCGCAAGAGATCAGGAAAACAAAATTCCCTGTACTGCTAATAGAAATCGAACGCCTGCTGCAAGACAAAAAAATAGTGACATTGAGCTCAAGAAGGCGATGCCTCGAAGCCGGACAAAATTTGTCTTGGGCGCATGAGCCGGAAGGATGCCCATCGTGTAAATGGATGCGGCAAGCGCAAGCACCGCCCAGAAAGCAGCATAGAATACGTGATACTTCGCAGTTTCAGCGATAGGCGTTTTTGCCAAGGCAACGAAAGCACCTATGCCAGCCAGTATTACTGAAGACCCTGTAATAATTGACCCTAACTGCCCCATAATAACAGTCGCACCTAGGGATCTCTCTTCCGCATCCTCTTCGGTCTCGTTAAGCTTATAACCTATCCAATGCCAATTTAACCAGAGTAACCATACTATGAGTAGCCCGATATCAGGCACAGGAAGATTGCTATTTGACATCGCTCAAACTTCCAAGGTCTAGGACATCACTAAAATACATTTTGGAATCCTTTGGCCAATTTGTATCAATTTCTTGTTGGGCCTCACCTTTTGCAATGAAGGCCGGGAATTGCGTTACCAAGGGCCCAACAGCAGCGCGAATCTCCGAACGTACCTTTTCGCTTCCAAAGGCACCGTATGCCTTTGGCCAATAGGGCTCTGCGATTGGCGGCTTATTTGGAAACAGACACCACGCAGCAAGCCCAGCCAAATAGTCCTCATCCGACGGGGTGTCGCGACCATTCTTCAAAGCAACCGCAACCGCGACTTGGTTCACGGCCGCCAAAAGGCCCATATATTGGCCAATGTTCTCCGGGGAGACGGAATCCCACTTCACGTGCAACCTCTCGGCCAGTGGGGTAGTTAAGGCAATCTTCTGAAGACGCTCCGGGATAATGGATGGCCCATCTTCCTGCGCTTTAGCGGCAGAACCAAAAATAATTGAGGTGAATACAATAATTAAGATTGCGCGCAACATTGCCCTTCCCTCCACAAGCAATCGCATCCTGTGTTGCCGGCGGCCATAGAGTCAATGATCTAGAAGCTTCGCTTTCATGTCCCTCCATTTTTTGGCGAAGTCTTCGATCTTAGTACGTCAAATATATAGCGTTATCCCCCAGCCCGCCCGCGCACAGCCTTCCTCAACCGCGAATGCCGCACCGGAGACGGCACCTCCGGCGCCGGCGCAGTAGGCTCCGCGACCGCCTCCCCATCATGCAACCCCACCCTCAGCGCGGCACCCGCCAGGTGGTCGCGCATGGCCGCTTGCGCGCCTTCGGCGTCGCCGGCGCGGATGGCGGTCAGGATGCGCTCGTGCTCGCCGAGCGTGATGCGGGCCATGTCGTCGGATTTCTGCTGGTTGCCGGCGGCCAGGATGCTTTCGCGCACGCGTTCGGAGACGAAGACCAGGAACTGGCCCATGTAGGAATTGCGCGTCGCCTCGGCGACGGTGCGGTGGAATTCTAGGTCGCTGCGCAGCCAGGCGACGCTGCCATAGGGGGCGGCGCGCATGCCGGCCAGTGCGGCGCCCATCGCGGCGAGGTCGGTCTCCGAGCGCCGCTTGGCGGCAAGGGCGGCGGCCTGCACTTCGAGGATGCCGCGCAGTTCGAACAGGTTGCGGAAGGAATCGGCGCGCTGCAGCGCCTCATAGTCGATGGTCAGCACCGTCGGGTTGGTGCTCTCCACCACGAAGGCGCCGCGCCCCTGCTGCGACCAGATGCGGCCTTCCGAGCGCAGCCGCGCGATCGCCTCGCGCACGACGTTGCGGCTGACGCCGAACGTGGTTGCCAGCGCCTGTTCGGTCGGCAGCTGGTCGCCGGGTTTTAGGCGCCCTTGCGCGATCTCGCGCGAGATGGAACTCGCCACCAGAGTGGAGAGGTGTGGACCGCGATTGACCTTGTCGAGTTTCAGCGTCATCGCTCACCTATAGTCGACGGCGGATGCGGACGCCAGAATGCGGCCGTTGCTCAAGATGTGGCGCGGATCGAACGCCTCCTTGATGCCCGCGGCAAGGTCCAGCGTCACCGGATCGATGCGTTCGAGGAACGCCTTCTGCTTGACCCGGCCGATGCCGTGCTCGGCGCTGATCGAGCCGCCATAGCGGTCGACGACGGCAAAGATTTTTGTCTCCGCCTCCTCGAACAGATGCTCGATCGCGTCCGCGCCCATGCCTTCCGGCGGTACGACATTGAGATGGATGTTGCCGTCGCCGACATGGCCATAGGTGACGGCGAGCGCATCCGGGCGCGCCTGCTCCAGCGCGGCCAGTGAGTCGGTGACGAAATCGGCGAGTTTGGAGATCGGCACCGAAACGTCGGTGCGCAGGTAACGGCCGCCGCGGCCCTGCCGCTCGACCATGATTTCGCGGTAGAGCCACAGGCGCTCGCCTTGCGCCCGCGTCGATGCGACGAGGCCGTCCTCGACGAGATCGGCGGCGCCGCCGAGAAACCCCAAAAGCATTGCGGACAGGTCGATCAATCCGCCGGAGGACACCTCGATCAGCACATAAGCCGGGTAGGGCTTGTCGAGCGGGTCGGCAAAATCCTTGCCCTCGCGCATGGTGATCTCGATGCCGCCGCGCAGGATCAGTTCGAAGGCGGTAAGCAGGTCGCTGCAATCGCGCCGGGCGCGGGCATAGAGCGCCATCGCGTCCTCGACGGAGCGCAGGCCGACCAGCGCGGTCTCGATCTGCGTCGGCTTGGGAAACAGCTTCAGCGCCGCGGCGGTGACGATGCCGAGCGTGCCTTCCGAGCCGATGAAGACCTGCTTGAGGTCGTAGCCGCGATTGTCCTTGCGCAGCACTTTCAGCCCGTTCCAGATGCGGCCGTCGGCCAGCACCACTTCGAGCCCAAGCACCAGGTCGCGCGTCATGCCGTAGCGCAGCACGTTGAAGCCGCCGGCATTGGTGGCGACATTGCCGCCGATGCGGCAGCTGCCCTGCGCGCCGAAGGTGATCGGCAGCAGGCAGTCGCTGTCTTCGGCGGCACGCTTGGCGTCCTCGAGGATGCAGCCGGCCTCGACCACCATGGCGAAGTCGATCGGGCTGATCGAGCGGATCCTGTTCATGCGCTCCAGCGAGATGACGATCTCGCCGCCATCGGCCGCTACCGCGGCACCGACAAGCCCGGTCAGGCCGCCTTGCGGCACGACCGGAATGCGCTCGGCATGGCAGAACCGCATCAGCGCCGACATCTCCTCGACCGAGGACGGTCGCGCCACCGCCAGCGGCCGGCCGAAATGGTCGCCCGACCAGTCGCGGCTGTAGCGTGCCAGATCTTCGTCCGCCGTCAGCAGCCCGCCATTCGGCAGCACGCCGGCAAGGGCGGCGATCAGCGATGCGGAGGTTGGCGGCACGGCATTCATGAATTGACCCTGGACCCCTGGGGAAAACGACTGGACAACCACCATTCTTGTCGTGTTATCATACAACCCTGATTTAGAACATCAAGCGAGGTCACGTTCCAACCAGCTGTTTGATGTGGACGGTCAGACCAGCAAATCCCTGAATTCGGAGGACTTTCCCAATGAGCGACGCCCCGGGCTTTCGCTATATGCACACCATGATCAGGGTGCTCGACCTCGACAAGTCGATCGCCTTCTACACCGAGGTTCTCGGCATGACCTTGCTGCGCCGCGACGACTATCCCGGCGGCAAGTTCACCAACGCCTTTGTCGGCTATGGTCCGGAGGACAAGGAGGCCGTCGTCGAGCTGACGCTGAACTGGGGCAGGGAAGAGCCCTATGAGATCGGCACCGGCTTCGGCCATCTGGCGCTCGGCGTCAACGACATCTACGCCGTCTGCGCCGAGCTCGAAAAGCGCGGCGCCAAGATCCCCCGCAAGCCGGGGCCGATGCAGCACGGCACCACCCACATCGCCTTCGTCGAAGATCCCGACGGCTACAAGATCGAGTTGATCGGCCTCGACACGATGTGATCCGCCCGAGCGGGGCCGCATCTTGTTTGCGATGCGACCCCGTCCTGTCCGCGTTGGCTTGGGAGGCGGTGCGGATCGATCTGTCACTTGATGACCGCGATTTTGCTGCGGTCGATGGTGATGGCGACGGCGGCGATGAGCACCGCGCCGAACACCATGTTTTCCAGGAAGATGTTGACGCCGACAAAGGTCATGCCGATGCGCACGATCGAGATGATCAGCGCGCCGACGGCGGTGCGGGCAACGCCGCCCAGGCCGCCGGTGATGGCGGTGCCGCCGACGATGACGGCGGCGATGGCCGGCAGCAGCAACTGGTTGGCCAGCACCGGCGAGCCGCTCGACAGCCGCGCCGCCAGCACGACGCCGGCGATTGCCGCCAGCATGCCCGAGGCGGCGAAGGCGATGATCTTGGTGCGGTCGACATTGATGCCCGCCGCCCAGGCGGCCGGCTCGCCGGCGCCGACCGCGATCGCCTGGCGGCCGAAGCGCGTGTAGCGCAGCGCCAGAAAGGCGGCGATGCCGATGACCGCCGAAATCAGCACCACCACTGGAACGCCGGCGATTGTGGCATTGATCCAGGCGGTGTTTTCCCGGCCCGCTTCCTCGATGGTGATGGCGCGGCCGTTGGAGACCCAGAGCGCCAGGCCGGTCACCACGCCGCCGATGGCGAGCGTCGCCACGAAAGAGGGGACGCGCAGCTTGACATGGACGATGCCGCTCAGCGTGCCGAAGGCAAGGCCGGACAGGATCGCCACCGGAAACGCGGCAAGCCCGAGCGAGGGCAGCAACTGCGCCAGGATGACGCTCGCCAGCGAGGCGACCGCCTGGATCGACAGGTCGATGCCGCCGAGCAGGATGGCGAAGGTGACGCCGGTCGCCAGGATGAACAGCACGGCGGTGTTGGCAAACAGCAGCGACACGGTCTCGCCGGTGAGGAAGCCGGGCGCGGCGATCTCGATGATCAAAAGCAGCGCGACAAGCAGGACCAGCGGAATGGCGCCTTGCGTCCATCTGCCTTCGAAGACCTGCCGGAGGGAGAATTCATTCATCGGCTCACACCATCGCTCGCAAGAGGTCCACTTGCTTAGGCTTCTTGCCCGGGCTGGCGTCGAAACGCGCGGTGATCTCGCCGTCGCGCATCACCAGCACCTGGTGCGACAGGCCGATCGTCTCCTCCAGCGTGTCGGAGATCAGCAGGATCGCCACGCCTTGCGCCGAGAGATCGCGCACCAGCTCGTAGACCTCCTCCTTGGCGCCGACATCGAGGCCGCGCGTCGGATGGTCGAGCACCAGGATGCGCGAGCCCGCCGTCATCCAGCGCGCCAGCACCACCTTCTGCTGGTTGCCGCCGCTGAGCTTGCGGCAGGCGGCATCGGGGCCGGGCGCCTTGATGCGCAGCCGTTTGATCCAGTCGGCGGCAAGCCGCCGTTCCTTGCCGTAGTCGATGGCGCCACGGCGCATGACGCTGGAGAGATCGGCCAGCGAAATGTTCTCCGCGATCGACAGGAACATCACCAGCCCTTCGAGCCGGCGCTCGCGCGGCACATAGCCGATGCCCCTGCGCACCGCCGGTTCCGGTGAGCTGAAATGCACGGGATCACCGGCGATTTTCATTTCGCCGGCATCGTGCTGCAGGAAGCCGCCGATGGTGCGCGTCACCTCCTCACGGCCGGAGCCGACGACGCCGGCAATGCCGACGATCTCGCCGGCCCTGATCTTGAGGTCGACGCCGTGATAACAGCCGTTCGCACCAAGCCCCTTGGCTTCGACCAAGACGGTCTCGCGCGGCTGCTGCTGGCGGGCCTCGCGGTAATATTCGGCCTGCAGGCCGCGCCCGACCATGATCTCGTGCAATTCCGGCGCGGTGACCTCAGCGGCGCGGTGTTCGGCCACGACCGCGCCGTCCTTCATCGTGTAGACGCGGTCCGATATCGCCAGCACCTCGTCGAGGCGGTGCGAGACGAAGACGAAGCTGGCGCGGGATTTGAGCGAGCGCACGCGCGCGAACAGCACCTCGATGTCGGCGGCGTTGAGCACCGAGGTCGGCTCGTCGAGCAGGATGAGCAACTGCCGTTCGACCACTTCCTCAAGCGTCAGCGCCTTGGCAAGCTCGACCATCTGGCGCGCCGCGAAGGTGAGTTCGGAGGTGCGCGCCGTGACATCGATGTCGATGCCGATCTTGGCCAACTGACGGCGTGCGGCGGCGTTCATGGCGCGCCAGTTGACGATGCCGAAGCGGGTGAAACGGTCTTCCTCACCGAGATAGATGTTTTCGGCGACCGTCAGGTTGAGCACCAGCGACTGTTCCTGGAACACCATGCCGATGCCATGCCGGGCCGCGTCGCGCGGACTGCGCATGCGCAGCTGTTCGCCGTCCAGCGTCAAGCTGCCGCCATCGGGCCGATAGCTGCCGGCCAGCACGCGCATCAGTGTCGACTTGCCGGCACCGTTCTCGCCGATCAGCCCGACCACCTCGTTGGGTCGCACCTCGATCGAGACGTCGCGCAAGGCCTGGACGCCGGGAAAGTTCTTGATGATGTGGGACGCGTTCAGCATGGCGCTCACTTGACGATCCGCAGGCGCACGCGGTCGAGCGACAGCGCCACGGCAGCGATGATCATCAGGCCCTGCACAGTCTGCTGGATATAGGGCGAGATGCCGAGCAGGATCATGCCGTTGGCCAGCACGGTGACGATCAGCACGCCTACAGCCGTGTTGACCACACCGCCTTCACCGCCGGTCAGCGCCGTGCCGCCGACGACGACGGCGGTGACGGCCGCAAACAGCCTGCCGTCGCCGATGACCGCGTGCGACTGGCCGAGCTGCGCGGCGGCAAGCACGCCTGATATGCCGAAGAAGAAACCGGCCAGCGCAAAGGCGGTGATGCGCACGCGCGTCACGTTGACGCCGGAGAGCTTGGCGACATCCTCGTCGCCGCCGATCGCCAATATGTGGCGCCCGAGCTTGGTGTGATACTGGATGATTGCGGCGAGCAGGAACGCGGCAAATGCGACCCAGACCGCCACCGGCAAGCCAAGGAAACGGTGCAAGGCGAGATCGCGGATCGAGGCGTCGTTGAGGCGGATCGCCGAGCCGCCCAGCATATAGACCGACAGGCCAAGGCCGATGAACCACATGCCGAGCGTCGCCATGAAGGACGGGATGCGCAGCATGGTCTGGACGAGGCCGCTGAGCAGACCCATCGCGGTGCCTGCAATCACGGCGGCGAGCACGGCCCACCAGCCATAGTCATTGCCGTTCGCGTCATTGGCGGCGAGCAGCACCACCACCATGGCCGAGACCGAAAGCGTGCCTTCGACCGAAAGGTCGATGCTGCCCATCAGGATGATGAAGGTCAGCCCCATCGCCAGTGTCAGCGGCACGGCGGCGGAGTTGGCCAGCCGCACCAGATTGCGCAGTTCGATGAAATTGGGATTGGCGATGGCGATCAGCAGGCACAGCACGATCAGCACCGCCAGCGGCGCCAGGCTGCGCCAGCGCCTGCCGCCGAACACGGCGGCGATGCGGCCGGGGAGAAATGTCATAAGCGTCGTCCGCTCGATGTCCGAAACGGACTTCAGGGGTTCTGTATGGATTGTCAAGAAACCGCTTCCCGTCTGCTGAAAAGGGGAGCGGGCCGCCAGGGAGCAGCGGCCCGCCCGGCGGTCAGGCCCGGATCGCTCCAGTCACCCGGCCCCACAGATCGTTCCAGTCGATCTCCGGCTTGGCATCGACATTGGTCTTGTAATACTCCTCGACATTGTCGTGCGAGATCAGCACCGCCTTGCCGTAGAATTCGCGGTGTTCCGGCGGCTCCTTGGTCGGGTCGAACTTGCCGATCTTGGCGTTGTAGCCGATGGCCAGACCCATGCCGCCCTGCCAGAACGGATCGGAAGTGACCGTGCAGGCGAACTCGCCGGTGCGCACCGCGTCGACCGCCGTCTTGATGCCGTCGACACCGACGATCGGCACCTTGCCGGCAAGGTTTTCGGCGCGCAGCGCTTCCAACGCACCGGAGCCCATATCGTCATTGGCCGCCCAGATGCCCTTGATGTCGTCGCCGAAGCGGGTGAGCAGATTGCCCATCAGGTCGAAAGCTTCGGTCGATTTCCAGTTGGCGACCTGGAAGTCGAGCAGTTTGATGTCGGGATTGGCGGCGAGTGCCGCGTCGAGGCCCTTCTTGCGTTCGATCGCCGCCGTGGTCGAGATCAGGCCGCCGAGTGCGACGATGCCGCCCTTGCCGCCGATGGTCTTGAACAGGATCTCGGCAATGGTCTTGCCGCTTTCGATGCCGTCGAACTCGATATGCGAGACATAGTTCGGGTTGAAGTCCTTCGGATGCAGATCCGCCGGCTTGTTCCACTGCGTCACCACATAGGCGCCGGCCTTGGCGCAGGCTTCCACGATCGGACGCGCGTCAGGCGTGTCGTTGGGATCGGAATTCAACACCATATTGCCGCCGGTCTTGGCCAGCATTGCCTTGATGTCGGCGATGCCCTTCTCGCTGTTGCCTTCCGAAACCAGCGTGACGTGTTCGAGCCCGGCCCATTTGGCATAGGCCTCGGCGCCGGTCTTCCACACCGCGTGGTAGGGGTTGGACAACGAGCGGATCGAGGTTACCAGCGTCGGTTTGTCGGCGGCGCGCAACACGTTCGGCATGGCGAGCGCCGCCACGCCGGCGGTGGCGCCCATCATCAGCGTCCGGCGGTTGATCGTGCCGGTAAGCGTAAAATCTGTCCTGTCCTTCATTTATCGAACCTCCCGATTGAATTCTGTTTCCGCCCGGTGGCTTGCGCTGACAGCGCGGCCGGGACCTCTGATCGACGGGTTGCCAAGCTCCTCCACTTGTACGACAACCCTTCAACACGATAACCATACCCTTTCTCTTGACGCGGCACAAGCGACTTGAGATCGTTGCGTGGAGGAGAGCAGGGCACTGATTTTCGCGCTGCCAAGGGAGTGAGAATGTCGGATTACATCATTGTCGGCGGCGGTTCGGCCGGCTGCATTCTGGCCGCCAGGCTGAGCGAGGATCCGGATGTGTCGGTCACCTTGCTCGAGGCCGGCCCGCCCGACACCGACCGCTACATCCATCTGCCGGTCGGCTTCTTCAAGATGACGGCCGGACCGCTGATCTGGGGCTATGACACCGCGCCCGGCAAGGCGATCGACGGCCGCATCATGGTCTATCCGCAGGCTCGGGTGCTCGGCGGCGGCTCGTCGATCAACGCCCAGGTGTTCACGCGTGGTTGCCCGCAGGACTATGACGGCTGGGCGGCCGACAATGGCTGTGCGGGATGGAGCTACGCCGAGGTGCTGCCCTATTTCATCCGCTCCGAGGGCAACGACACTTTCGCCGGCCGTGAGCACGGCATCGACGGACCGCTCGGCGTGTCCAGCGGCGCACCACATCCGCTGACCCGCATCTTCGTCAAGGCGGCGCAGCAGGCGGGTCTTCCGTTCCGGGCCGACTTCAATGCCGGCGAGCAGGAGGGCACCGGATTCTACCAGACGACGACGCGTCAGGGGAAACGCTCAAGCACGGCCGTCGCCTATCTCAAGCCGGCACTCGGCCGCAGGAATTTGACGCTGCGCACCGACGCCACGGTCAGCCGCATCGTCGTCGAGAACGGCCGTGCCATCGGCGTCGAGATCATCGTCAACGACCGCACCGAGCTCTTGCGCGCCGAGCGCGAGGTGATCGTCACCGCCGGCGCCATCGGTTCCCCGAAGCTTTTGATGCTGTCGGGCATCGGCCCGGCCGCGCATCTCGGCGCGCATGGCATCAAGGTGGTTCATGATCTCGCCGCCGTCGGCCAGAACCTGCACGATCACATGGATGTCGATGTCGTTGCCGAGCTCAACGGACCGCACGGCATCGACCGCTACAAGAAGAAGCGCTGGCAGGCGGTCGCCGGCCTCGAATACGCACTGTTCGGCAAGGGGCCGGTGGCCTCCAACATCGTCGAAGCCGGCGGCTTCTGGTGGGGCGACCGCACCGAGAAGACGCCTGACATCCAGTTCCATTTCCTGCCCGGCGCCGGCGTCGAGGAAGGCATCGGCTCGGTGCCCGGCGGCAATGGCTGCACGCTGAACAGCTACCATGTCCGTCCCCGCTCACGCGGCAGCGTCACGCTGCGCTCGGCGGATCTGCGCGACAAGCCGATCATCGACCCCAACCCCTTCGCCGAGCGCTACGATCTCGAGCGCGCCATTGACGGCATCGAGATCAGCCGCGAGATCCTGTCGCAGCCGGCTTTTTCGAAATACATCAGCCGCGAGCATCTGCCGGGCGCGGCGATGCAGGGCCGCGCGGCGCTCGAAGCCTTCGCCCGCGAACATGGACGCAGCGCCTACCACCCGGTCGGCTCGTGCCGGATGGGCGGCGATGCCGACAGCGTTGTCGATCCCGAACTTCGCCTGCGGGGTGTTGAAGGGCTGCGCGTCTGCGACAGCTCGGTGATGCCAAGCATCGTGTCGTCCAACACGAATGCGGCGGTCATCATGATTGCGGAGAAGGCGGCGGATTTGATTGTGGGGCGCAGCCCGCTGCCAGCGGTGACGGCCTAGTCGTCAAACATCTCGCGCGGCGGAAAATCCGTACGGCTATAATCCACCACAATAAACTTGCCGCCCTGGTAGCGCTCGACCACAGGGTTGTCCGTCACCTTGCCACGCACACGCTCGGCCTGGTCGTCGGAACTGTCGAGCGGCGTCCAGCCGATCTTCTTGCGAGCATCGTGTCGCCAGAAGCCGCTTCTGTTGTTGGACTGGCCCCAGATGACTGAGCAATCGACGCGCTCGGCTGCCGCGCAGCGTTCGATCAGCCGCACGAAATCGTCATGCGATATCCAGGTCGACAGGATCCTCTCATCTGGAACTTCCGGCAGCACCGAGCCGATGCGGATCAGCACGCTTTCCACTGCATGCTTGTCAAAGTAGAGCCGCGCCAGCATCTCGCCATAGGCTTTCGACAGGCCGTAATAGCCGTCGGGCCGCAGCAGGCAGTCCTGATCGAGAATCTCTGTTCGCTCGTAAAGGCCGACCGCGTGCACGGACGAAGGAAACACGACCCGCGCCTTCTCCCGGCGCGCCGCCTCATAGATGTGGAAGGCGCCGCGGAAATTGGGGCCGAGCACGGTCTCGAAGGATTGCTCGGTGGAGATGCCGCCGAAATGCAGGATCAGGCCGCAACCTTCGGCCAGATCGTTCACCGCCTGCTGGTCCTCGAGATCGGCGATTGTGAAGCTTGCGTTTGGCGGCAGCGGGATCGGCAAGGGCACGACATCGGTGAGCCGCAAGGTCCAGCCAAGTGCCGCCAGCCTGGCTGAGAGCAGGCGCCCGATCGTGCCGGAGGCGCCGGTCAACAGCACCGGTTTATCGGTTTGCATCACATCCTGTCCTTTCACCGATACCGCCGATATGTTCGCGCTGATATGGTCAAGGCGAATGAAGACTGGTCGCCGCGAACACGCCGCAAATGTCATCATATCACCGTATAAATAATGGGTTGCCAAGGACAGCGGTTCGTTTATTGCTTGGTGGCGATGAAACGTTCCTTTGGCCTTCCCCCGCAGATCAGCCGCACGGCGCAGGTTGCCGACTGGTTTGCGCGCGAAATACGCGCCGGCCATATGACGAGCGGCGAGAAACTGCCGACCGAGCAGGAACTGATCGCGCAATTCGGTGTCAGCCGCACGGTGATCCGCGAAGCCATGGCTTCGCTTCGATCGGAGGGCCTTGTCGTCAGCCGCCAGGGCTCCGGCGTCTTCGTCGCCGACCATGAGGCCAACACCACGTTTCGCATCGTCTCCGACGAGCTGCACTCGCTGACCGAAGTCCAGAACGTGCTGCAGCTTCGGCTTGCCGTGGAACAGGAAGCCGCCGGCATTGCCGCCGAGAAGCGCAGCGACGACGACCTTGCCCGCATGCGCGATTGCCTCGACGCCATCGATGCGTCGATCGCCGCGGGCGAGAGCGCCATCGAGCAGGACTTTGCCTTCCACCGGGCGATCGCCTCGGCCACCGGCAATCCCTATTTCGAACGCTTCATGCATTTTCTCGGACCTGTCCTCATTCCGCGCCAGCTGATGCGCCCGCGCGACGAGACGCCGGAGCAGCGGCGGCACTATCTGGAACAGGTCCAGATGGAGCACCGCCGCATCTATCAGGCTATCGAGCGGCAGAATGTCGAAGCCGCCCGCTTCACCTTGCGCGAGCATCTGGAGGCGGGGCGGGAACGCTATCGCCGCATGGTCGACGGCTCGGCCAGGTCGTAGCGCGCCGTCAACTCCGGTCTTCGATCCGCAAATCATCCCGTCCTACGCCAGCTCCGCGACCGGCATTTTGCAAGACTGCATGAGATCGGCGAGCTGCCGCTCTTCGTCATCAGTCAGGTCGAGAAGCGGTGACCTCACCGGCCCGCAGCCAATGCCGGCAATGCGCGCGCCGGCCTTGACGATCGACACGGCATAGCCAGCGCGCCGGTTGCGGATGGCCAGATAGGGCAGGAAGAACGAGCGGATGAGGTCGTCGACTTCCGTCTTATGGCCAGCCCGCAACGCATTGAAGAAGCGCAGCGCGATCTCGGGTGCGAAATTGTAGATCGCCGACGAATAGGTCGTCATGCCGATGGCGGCTGCCGCACTGGCATGGACCTCGGCCGTCGGCATGCCGCCGATGAAGACCAGCCGGTCGCCCATGCGATAGCGCGTGGCAGTAAGCAACTCGATGTCGCCGACACCGTCCTTGAAGCCGATCAAATTCGGGCAATCCTGCGCCACACGCTCGAGCGTCTCGGGCGTCAGAATGGCATTGTCCCTGTTATAGGCGATCACGCCGATGCCGACCGCGCGGCAGATGGCGGTGAGGTGCCGGCGCAAGCCCTCCTGCTCGGACTTGACCAGATAGGGCGGCAGCACCAGCAGCCCGTCGGCGCCATTGGCCTCCGCCGCCTTGGCGAACTCCACCGCCATATGCGTGCCGTAGCCGACGCCGGCGAGCAGCGGCAGGTGATCAGGCACTTCGTCAGACGCCGCCCGCACGACGCGCTTATATTCCTCAAGCGTCAGCGAGAAGAATTCGCCGGTGCCGCCGGCGGCAAAAAGCCCGCTGGCGCCGGCAGCGCCTTGGCTGGCGACATGGGCGCGATAGCCGTCTTCATTGAAGGCGCCGTCCTCATCGAAAAAGGTCAGCGGAAAGGACAGCAGCCCGCGGCCAAGGGATTGGGTCAGTTCGGTGGGTGAAAACGTCAAGACGAATACTCCGTGCGAGGGGCCGGCCGATGGTGGTCGGGCCGGCGGGATTGGTTCAGCCGTGGTTTGCCGGCAGGTTCATACGAGGCCCGGCCGCACTTCCGCCGCGGCGGCATCAATCGCCCTGGTGCCGAGGCCCGACTTGACGATGCGGATCAGTTCCTCCTCGCTGGTGTCGGCCGTGGACGCGTCGAGCGCGACCTCGCCCGAATGCAGGAAGTTGATGCGGTCGCAGACCTCGAAAATCTGGTTGTAGTTGTGGACGATCAGGATCACCGAGACCTGGCGCTGCTGGCGCAGATTCTGGATCAGGCCCAGCACATGCGCGCTCTCGCGCACGCCGAGCGCCGCCAGCGGTTCGTCAAGCACCAGGATCTTCGGCGACGAATAGATCGAGCGGGCGACAGCGATGCATTGGCGCTGCCCGCCCGACAGGAGGTCGACCGTGCTGTTGACGCTGGGGATCGTGATGCCCAGCGTATCGAGATAGAGCTGCGCCTGTTCGCGCATCTTCCTGTTGTCGAGCAGGCTCAGGCCGAGGAAGCGCTTGTGGTATTCGCGGCCCAGAAACATGTTGTGGAACACGCTGAGGTCGCCGACAAGCGCCAGGTCCTGATAGACGGTTTCGATGCCTTGCGCGCGGGCGTCGCGCGGCGAGGCGAAACGCACTTCCTTGCCTTGCGAGACGATCGTGCCGGTGTCGGGCTGGTGGAAGCCCGACAGGATCTTGATCAACGTCGACTTGCCGGCGCCATTGTCGCCGACCAGCGCCAGCACTTCGCCCTGGCGCAGCTTGATCGAGACGTCGACCAGCGCGGTGACGGCGCCGAAGCTCTTGGAGATGTTGGTCATCTCCAGAACGGTTGGAGCATCGGCGGCGAGCGGTGGAATAGCTTGCGTGTTCATACGCGCCTCCGTGTGCGCAGGCGGTCGACCTGGATTGAGAGGATCATCGCGGCGATGATGGCCGCGCCGAGATAGATGTCGGACACGGTGGCCTGGGCGCCGATCATCACCAGGCCGTTGTTGAGCGAGGCGACGACAAAGGCGCCAATCAGCGCGCCGATGACGGTGCCGGAACCACCGAGCAGCGAGGTGCCGCCGATGACCGCCGCGGCGATCGCCTGCAAGGTGAGGAACGGGCTGCCGGCCTGCGGGTCGGCCGAGGTGAACTGCGCTGTGTTGATGATGCCGGCGAAGGCGGCGAAGCCGCCGGCGATCATGAAATTGTAGATCTTCATGCGGTCGGTGCGCACGCCGATCTCACGCGCGCCGATGATGTTGGAGCCCGTCGCGATGGTGTGCAGGCCGAATGTGGTGCGGGAAAGCACCAGCGCCAACACCAGCACCAGCACCACCGCCCACAGGAAGGGCGTGAAGGCGGTAATGCCGTGCCAGGAGAGCAGCGCATCCGACGGCTGGTAGAGGCTCTGGCCGAAGATGGCGTTGAAGGGTTGCTCGACCGGCGCCACGATCGGCTGGCTGTTGTAGATCGAGACGACGATGCCTTGCAGGAAGAACAGCATGCCGACGGTGGTGATCAGCGACGGCACCTTGAAGCGCACGGTGATGATGCCGTTGATGGCACCGACCAATATGCCGATCAGCACGCCGATCAGCGCACCGACGGCCAGCGGCACGCCGTAGGTGACCGACAGCAGCGCCATGACATAGGGCGCGATCGAGAAGATGGCGCTGAGCGACAGGTCGATCTCGCCGGTGATCATCAGCATGACTTCCGCCGCGGCGATAAGGCCGAGCCGGCCGGTGTCGCGCAGCACCACGCTCATGAATTGCGGCGACAGGAAGCCGCCATCGCTGCCGAGCTGGAAATAGATGACCAGCACGATGGCGACGACGGCGATGCTGGCCTCGCGATAGCGCGACAGCAGGATCAGCAGCCTTTCCGTCATCGTGTGCGGAACCTTGACGCCGGTCTTCTTCGCAGGCTTGGTTTCTGTGGGCGGCACTCTTGTCTTCCTGATTGCGAACTTTGGGCGAAGAACCGGATCGGCGACGGGGCGAAAGCCGCCAGGCCGGCAGCCGTCACCACCCCCGCCACATCACGCAAAATGACGCGGCGAGGGCAGGCGTTTCATGGTGGTGACCGCGTCAGGTCGGCTCGACGTCGCTGCGGCCTTCGAAGCGCGACTTGCCGACATAGGCGTCGACATTGTCCTTGGTCACATAGGCCTGGCTGGTGTCGCTGTTGGCCGGACCGACGAGGCCGCCGGACAGTTTGTAGAGATACATCTGCTGCACCGGCAGGAAGCCCTGCAGATAGGCCTGCTGGTCCGTGGTGAAGTTGACGTCGCCGGCCTTGATGAAGTCCAGCGTCTGCGGGAACAGGTCGAAGCCGGCCACCGCGCCGCCTCCCTTCACCAGCCCGTATTTGTTGGACACGAAACCGCAGGCATAGGTGTCGGAACCGCCGGTGCCGAACAGGCCGTTGACGTTCTTGTGGCTGAGATAATAGCTCTCGACGCGCGAGATTTCCGTTGCCGGATCCGGCCCCGTGTTGACGACATCATAGGTGACGCCGCTGTTGGAGTCCTTGATCGCCTGGATGTAGCCGTCGAGGCGCGGCTGCGTGTTGAGCGAGCCGGGCACGCCGATCGACAGCATGACATGGCCACCCTTGGGGATCAGCTTCAGCCACTTCAGCGCCGAATTGTAGCCGGACTGATAGAGCGGCTGGCCGACATAGGACAGCCGCTTGTTGGGGCTGCCGACCGGCACGTCGGCGTTGAAGGCGACAACCGGAATTCCGGCTTGCGCGGCCATGTCGGTGGCGGCGTCGAAGGCCGTCGGATCGACCAGGCACACCGCGATGCCATCCGACTTCTGCGCGATCGCTGTCTGCATGGCGCTGACCATTTCGGAGACGACGTTCTTCTGCGACCCCGTCCACTGATAGCTGCAACCGAAAGCGGCGCAGGCATCCTGGATGCCGTAGACAGTCGGGGTGAAGAACTGGTCGAGCGTCACATGGCAAACGAAGTGGAACTTGTAGGGCTTCTTCGGCAGCCCGGGCGATGAATCGGCTGCCCGAGCCGCGCTGACGCCGCCGGCCAGGCCGGCACCCGCCAGTCCGCTGGCGAGGCCAGCAGCACCCAGGCCGAGCTTCCCAGCCAGCGCGAAAGCGCTGCGCCTGGAGATGGCGGCATTCACCATCTCGATGTGATTTTTCGTTTCGTCGTCCATGCGTTCCTCCCTCTTTGTAGGCGTCGCTACATTTGTCGTCTGGTTACATTGTTATATGACAACTTTTGTGTCAATGGTCTTTCGTCGCCGAATTCAGGACGGACGCTCTCGGTCCGAATGGCGCGAAGACGGCCCTTTGGCCGGCACGAATGGACGATCAGGGATTACAGGAAGAGAAAATGGCTGAAATCGAATTCAGGGCTGTCGCGAAGAATGGCCTGAAGGTGACGACGATCGGACTCGGCGGCACCGGCCTGGGCAACATGTATCGCGCAGTCGACACCGACGCCGCGGTCAAGACCGTTCAGGCGGCCTATGACAATGGCATCCGCTATTTCGACACCGCGCCGGTCTATGGCTTTGGCGTCAGCGAGACGCGGCTTGGCCTGGCGATCAAGTCGCTGCCACGCGCCGACATCGTCATCTCGTCGAAGATCGGCTACGACCTCGTGCCGATCCCGCCGGAAGAGTTGAAGCCGGCCTTGTGGGACCAGCCCGGCTCCTTCCGCGCCGAGTTCGACTATTCGCGCGATGCGGTGATGCGCTCGCTCGAAGGCACGTTGAAGCGCCTCGACACTGACCATGTCGACATGGTCTCGATCCATGATCCCGACGAGGCGATCCATTTCGGCCCGGGTGAGGATCCCTATGCGCGCAGCCGCTTCAGGGAAGCGATGGACGGCGCCTATCCGGCGCTCGATGAGTTGCGTTCGCAAGGCGTCATCAAGGCGGTCGGCGTCGGCATCAACCAGTGGCAGATGCTGTCCGATTTCGTCGTCGCCGGCGCGTTCGACTATTTCCTGCTTGCCGGCCGCTATACGCTGCTCGAACAGGAGCCGCTGGCGACCTTGCTGCCGCTCTGCGAACAGCGCGGCACCCGGATCATTATCGGCGGCCCCTACAATTCCGGCATACTGGCGACGGGTGCGGTCAAGGGCGCCACCTTCAACACCAGGCCGGCACCAGAGCCGGTACTCGAACGCGTCCGCCGCATCGAGGCTGTCTGCGCGCGCCACAAGGTTTCGCTGCCGGCGGCCGCTCTCCAGTTCCCGCTCGGCCATCCCCTGGTGTCGAGCGTCATCCCCGGCGCCCGCTCGGCCGAGGAACTGAAGCAGAATCTGGCCTATCTGCGAGAGGATATTCCGCCAGCACTATGGGCCGATCTCAAGCAAGAGGGGCTTATCGAAGCCGGCGCGCCCGTTCCCACTGCGTGATTGAAAATGGCGGAGCGGCATGTCGGAGGACGGCGCATCACCTGCCGTCACGCCGGCTTGTCGTCCGGATGGCCGAGCTCGCAGAACCAGCCGCCGAGATATTTTACCGACGGCCGTTTCGGATCGGGAATGGGGGTCTTGGCTTCCACCGCGGCGCGGAACGATTCAGCACTGTCCTGCGGGATGAACCCAAGATGGTTGGCGCCGCTGTTGTCGACCATCTTCAGCTTGTTGTCCGAAATGCCGAACGAGATGGTGTGACCGACGCGCGGCGCGGTGAGTGACGCCTCGACCAGCCGCACGCAGTCGGCGAAGGAGAGGTAGGACCACAGCATGCGGCGGTCCGCCGGTTCGGGAAAGGACGAGAAGATGCGCAGGCACACTGTCTCGATGCCGAACTTGTCCCAGTAGAGCCGGCTGAGGCTCTCGACGAAATTCTTGGAGACACCATAGAGGCTGTCGGGGCGCACCGGTGCGTCGACGCCGATATGCGCCTCGACCTCGTGATAGCCGATGGCATGCACCGAGGAAGCGTAGATGACACGCTTCACGCCGTGTTTCCGGGCGCCTTCATAGATGTGGTAGGAGCCACGGATGCTGGAATCGAGGATGGTCTGCCATTCGCATTCGAGCGGCGCGCCGCCGAAGTGAACGATCGCGTCGCAATCCTTGGTGGCCGCGATCGTCGCTTCCATGTCGGCGAGGTCGAACACCGCTTCTTCTTCGTGAGGCGCCAGATCGCTAAACGGCTCACGTCCTGCCAGGCGGATCGTCTTCGCCAGCGGCACCAGGCCCTTGCGCAGCTCCGAGCCGAGACGGCCGGCGGCGCCGGTGATCAGGATACGGTCGTAGTGTGGCATCATCTACTCCACTTGTGCGACGGCGGCGTTGATCCGCACGATCGCCTCGGTCAGCACCTCTTCGCTGGTCGCGGTTGAGATGCGAAAATAGGGTGAAAGTCCATAGGCGGCACCCGGCACCGATGCCACGCGGCCTTGGTTCAGGAGATAGTTTGCCACCGCCGCATCGTCCTCAAGCACGACACCGCCGGGCGTCTTGCGGCCGATCAGGCTGGCGCAGCCGATATAGGCGTAGAAGGCGCCGTCCGGCGGCGACAGCGTCAGTCCGTTGATCTTTCGGATGCCATCGACGACCAGATCGCGGCGTGCCTCGAACGCTTGCCGGAAACGCGCCACCTCGTCCTGCGGGCCGTTGAGCGCGGCCACCGTCGCCGCCTGCGCGATCGAGCAGACGGAGGTGCAGGACTGGCTCTGGATCGTCGACATCGCCTTCACCAGCGGCGCCGGCCCGGCCGCATAGCCGACACGCCAGCCGGTCATCGCATAGGATTTCGAGACGCCGTTGACGACCAGCGTTCTATCCCTGAGTTCCGGGCAGGCCTTGCCGAAGGAGACGAATTCGCGGCCGTCGAAGAGGATGTGCTCGTAAATCTCGTCGGAGAGGATGAGGACTTGCGGATGCCTTGCCAGAACCGCACCCAGCGCCTTGAGATCAGCTTCCGAATAGACGGCACCCGACGGGTTGCCCGGCATGTTGAGGAACAGCCATTTCGTCCTTGGGGTGATGGCCTTCTCCAGCACATCAGGCGTCAGCCGGAAGCCTGATGTCTCCGGGCATTCGACGGTGACGGGCGTGCCGCCGAGCAGCTTCACCATTTCGGGATAGGAGACGAAATAGGGCGCCGGCAGGATGGCCTCGTCGCCAGCTTCCAGCGTCGCCATCAGCGCATTGAAGATGATCTGCTTGGCGCCGTTGGCCACGACGATGTCGTCGGCCGTGTAATCCAGCCCGTTTTCACGGCGGAACTTGCCGGCAATGGCTTCGCGCACCTCGGCCGTGCCAGCAGCACCTGTGTAGAGCGTCTGTCCCGCCTTCGCCGCGAAATGGGCGGCATCGATGATGTGGCTCGGCGTCGGGAAATCCGGTTCGCCAAGGCCGAGATCGATCACGTCGACGCCCTTGGCGCGCAGCGCCTTGGCGGCTTGCGAGGCAGCCATGGAAGCCGAGGGCTTCACCGCCAACAGGCGCGAGGCAATGTAGCTCATTTGCCGTTCTCCGAACTGTATTGCTTGGAGCGGTCGTTCGCCCGCGCCTCGGCGCTGCGTTTGGCCGGATCGCCATAGCCGCCGCCGCCCGGCAGTTCGAGGATCAGCCGGCGGCCTGCCGGAACGTGCTGCCAGCCCTTGGGCCGCATCTGTGTGCCGTCGTCCAGTCTGACCACGCCGGCGACGCCAGGTCCGCCGCCATTGCGTCCGTGGGCAGGGTGATTGACGCGGTCGAACATGGCCGAGAAATCGAATTCGTGGCCTTCCAATGCGGCGATTTCGATGACTTGTCCGAGGCCGCCACGGAATTCGCCGTCGCCGCCGGAGTCCGGCCGCAGCTCCTTGCGCCAGATGACGATCGGCCCGGTGTGCTCCGTCGCCTCGATCGGCATGGTGTGGACGCCGGAAGGGAAAGCCGTTGCCGACAATCCATCGATGCCAGGACGTGCGCCCATGCCGCCGGAATTGAACATCAGCACTTCGGCGCGGCGCCCTTGGCCGCCCGCGACCGGGCGCGCCGAGATGTGGATGTTCCACAGCGCACCGGCGCCTTCGGCAAGGATCTTGCCGGGCATGGCCTGGGCAATCGCGCCCAGCACGAGGTCCGGAACCATGTGGCCGAATATGTGCCTGAGCGCCACCGGTGCCGGCCGCACCGCGTTCAGGATGTTGACCGGGGATGTCACGGTGAAGAAAGCGAGCGAGGCGGCGTTGTTGGGAATGTCGGGCGCAACCACGCATTTCAGCGCGTAGCAGGCATAGGCCTTGCTGTAGATGATCGGGCAGTTGATACCCCAGCGGCTCATCGGGTCGGTGCCGGTGAAATCGACCTCGACATGGTCGTCGCGGACCGAGACCTTTGCCGCCAGTTTGACCGGCGCGTCATAGCCGTCGGTGACGAGTTCGTTCGACCAGCTGCCTTTGGGCAGCGCCTTGATGCGCTCGAGCATGGCGTCGCGTGTGCGCGAGAAGATGAAATCGCCAAGCCCGTCGAGCGAGGAGAGCCCAATCTCCTTCATCATGTCAACGAGGCGGCGATGGCCGACCTCGTTGCAGGCTGCGAGCGAATAGAAATCGCCGACGACCTGGTTCGGCTCGCGGACATTGGCGCGCAGGATGCGGACGAGGTCGAGATTGACCTTACCCTTTTCCGCGAACTTCATGATCGGGATCTGGATGCCTTCCTCATAGACCGATTTGCCGTCGGCGCCGAAGCCGCGCCCGCCGACATCGACGACATGCGCCGTGCAGGCGAAGAACGCCACCAGCTCGCCGTTGAGGAAGGACGGCGACACCATGGTGATGTCGTGCAGATGGCCGGTGCCCAGCCAGGGATCGTTGGTGACATAGGTGTCGCCCTCGAACATCTCCTCGCGTGGAATCGCGTTCATGAAATGCAGCACGGCCTCGGCCATGGTGTTGACATGGCCGGGCGTGCCGGTCACCGCTTGCGCCAGCATCTGGCCGCGTGGGTCGAAGACGCCCGCCGACAGGTCGCCGGATTCGCGCACCGAGGTCGAGAAGGCGGTGCGCAGCAAGGTCAGCGCCTGCTCCTCGACCACCGAGATCAACCGGTTCCACATCACCTGCATGCGGATGTCACTGATGTCGCTCATGACTGGCTGCCTTTGCGGATCAGAAGGATAGCGCCGTCGCTCTGGATGACGGCGTCGAAGCTGGTGGTGACGACGGTGGATGTTTCGCGTTCGACGATCACCACCGGCCCCGCGACGCGATCGCCGGCGCAGAGTGTATCGCGTTCGACGATGCCGTAGGTCTGCGGCTCACCGCTCGCCGGATCGAACACCGCGCGGGTCGTAACTGGCGTGCTGGTCCGCTTGCCGCCCGTAAGCTCGTGCCTGGCGACATCAGGCCGGATATCCGCCGCCTTGACCGACCAGGTGACGATCTCGATCTCCAGCCCGTCGAGCCCTTCGATGGCGCGGCCGAAGAAGCGCTGGTAGTTCGCCTCGAACAGGTCCTTCAGCCCTGTGACGGCATCGTCGCCGAATGGCTCATCCGGCAGCGGCACCGGGATTTCCCAGCCCTGGCCGGCATAGCGCATGAAGGCGGTGATTTCGTAGGTGATGCTGCCGCTGGCGCCGCTGCGCACGAAGCTTTCGGCTGATGCCTTGAGCTCGCCAAGCAAGGCATTGACCTCGGCCGGCTTGAAGCGCGACAGGCGGGTCAGCTTCGACGCTAGCGCCTCGTAACCGAACGGCGCCTTGAGGAAGCCGATGGCCGAGCCGACGCCCGCCCCCTTGGGGACGATGCAGCGTTCGATGCCGAGTTTTTCGCAGAGCCTTGCCGCGTGCAGCGGCGCGGCACCGCCGAACGCAATCATCAGATTGTCGGAAATGTTCTTGCCGTTCTCGACCGCGTGGACGCGGGCCGCATTGGCCATGTTCTCGTCCACCACCTCGCAGATGCCGAAGGCCGTCGACATGGCGTCGAGCGACAGGCGTTCGCCGACATCGCGCAGGATCGCCTGTTCCGACGCTGCCGTGTCGAGCCGGATCGCGCCGCCGGCAAAATTGTCGGGGTCGAGCTTGCCGAGTACCAAATCGGCGTCGGTGATTGCCGGGCGCTTGCCACCCCGGCCGTAGCAGGCTGGCCCCGGCTCCGAGCCGGCGCTTTCCGGCCCGGTCTGGATGCGGCCCATGGCGTCGACCCAGGCGATCGAGCCGCCGCCGGCGCCGATCTCGATCATTTCGATCACGGGAATAGAGATCGGCATGCCCGAGCCCTTGCAGAAGCGGTAGGTGCGCGCCACTTCGAAGGTTCTGGCCGTGCGCGGCGCAAAGTCCTCGATCAGGCAGATCTTGGCGGTCGTGCCGCCCATGTCATAGGAGACGACCTTATCCAGGCCGAAGCGCCGGGCAATGTCGGCGGCGAAGATGGCGCCGCCGGCCGGGCCGGATTCGACCAGGCGCACGGGAAATTCGGAAGCCGTCTCCACCGAAATCAGGCCGCCGCCCGAATGGATCATGAAGACCGGGCACTCTGCGCCCATCTCCTTCAGCCGTGTCTGGAAGCGGGCGAGATAGTCGGCCATTTGCGGCCGCACATAGGCGTTGGCGCAGACCGTGTTGAAGCGCTCGAACTCGCGCATCTGCGGCGACACTTCGGCGCTGATCGAAATCGGGATGCTGAGTTGGCGGGACAGGATTTCGCGCGCGCGGCGCTCGTGGGCCGGATTGGTGTAGGCGTGGATGAAGCCGATCGCCACCGAGCCGAAGCCGCCGGCCGCGATCCGTCCGGCAATCTCCTCCAGCGCGGCCTCGTCGAGCGGCTGCAGTTCCTGTCCCTCGGCGCCGATGCGGCCCTTGACCGTGAAGCGGTGCTCGCGTGGGATGAGCGGCGTCGGCAGTTGCAGGTTCAGATCGTACTGCTCGAAGCGGTTCTCGGTCCGCATCTCGATCACATCGCGAAAACCTTCGGTCGTGACCAGCGCGGTCTTGGCGCCGCGGCGCTCGATCAGGGCATTGGTGGCGAGCGTCGTGCCGTGGATGATGATGCCGATCTCGGCAGCCGAAATGCCGGCATCGCGGGTGACGACGGCGATGCCGTCGAGGATCGCCTGCTCGGGAGCCGCGTAATTGGTCAGCACCTTGGTGGAAAACAGCGTTCCCCTGACATCGAGGGCGATGTCGGTGAACGTGCCGCCTATGTCGGCGCCAAGACGGATGTCGTCGATTCCTGAGGTCATGCCTTGGCCTTCTGCGAAGCGAGCGCGGCTTCGCGCATCTGGGAAAGGGTCTGCCGGGGCGTCAGCGCTTCGGGCGAGATGGCGATGTCGAGAACGGCGCCCGTCGACGAGGCGAGCGCCCGGCCGAAGGCGGCTGCGAAATCCCCGGTGGATTCGACCCGCTCGGCGTGGAAGCCATAGGCCTTCGCCAGCGCCACGAAGTCCGGATTCTCCAGCGAGGTTCCCGAGACGCGGGCAGGATAGTGGCGCTCCTGATGCGCGCGGATGGTGCCGTAAATGCCGTTGTTGAGGATCAGCACGATCGGCTGCGCGCCCGCCTGCATGGCGGTGCCGAGCTCCTGACAGTTCATCTGGAAATCGCCGTCGCCGGCAAAGCAGACGACTGTGCGCTGCGGGAATGCGACCTTTGCCGCGATCGCCGCCGGCAGGCCGTAGCCCATCGCGCCGGACTGTGGCGCAAGCAGCCGTGCCTGCGGTCCGAACTTGAAGAACTTGTTCGGCCACACGGTGAAATTGCCCGCACCATTGGTGAGGATGACGTCGGCGGGCAAGGTCTCACGCAGCCAGGCACTGACTGCCACCATATCCACCGGGCCTGGCTGGACGGGTGCCGCAAATGTCCCTTCATAGGCCTTGCGCGCCGCCGCGCGCCACTCGGTCCATCCACCCTTGACTGGCGTTAGCGCCCTGGCGAAGGCGTTCGGGCCGGCATGAATGCCGATCGTGGGCACATAGATCTTGCCGATCTCGCGGTCGGAGCCATGGACATGGATCAGCTTCTGGCGCGGCTGCGGCACCGACAGCAGCGTATAGCCGTCCGTGGTCATCTCGCCGAAGCGGACATTGATGGCCAGGATCACATCGGCGTCGCTGATCAGCTTCCTCACATGTGCCACCATGCCGACGCCCGCCTCGCCGACGAACACTGGCGAATGGTTGTCGAACTGGTCCTGATAGCGGAAGGCCGCCACGACCGGGATGTCGGACGCCTCGGCGAAGGCCTGCAGCGCCGCGCGTCCTTCCTCTGTCCAGTTGGCGCCGCCCATGAGCAGGACCGGCTTTTCCGCGGCCGCCAGCAACTTGAGCGCCGCAGCCATCGCATCCTGTGCCGGAGCGGCTTCGAAGATTGCGGCTGGCCCGCTGAGCGGGGCAGCCTCGGTCAGGGTGGTCAGCAT
Organism: Mesorhizobium loti; assembly: GCA_002356515.1. Taxonomy (NCBI): domain Bacteria; kingdom Pseudomonadati; phylum Pseudomonadota; class Alphaproteobacteria; order Hyphomicrobiales; family Phyllobacteriaceae; genus Mesorhizobium; species Mesorhizobium loti. The sequence continues at coordinate 6,643,726 of AP017605.1, forward strand.
GTCTTCCGGCAGGGCGACCACCACGGGGCCGGGCCGTCCGGTCAGGGCGGTGGTCCAGGCCCGCGCGACGATCTCCGGCAGGCGGGAGACGTCGTCGATCTCGACCGCCCATTTGGCGACGGTGCCGTAGACAGCCCGGTAGTCGATCTCCTGAAAAGCCTCGCGGCCTTTCATGTCGGTGCCGACCTGGCCGACGAACAGGATCATCGGCGAACTGTCCTGCATGGCCGTGTGGACGCCGATGCTGGCATTGGTGACGCCCGGGCCGCGCGTTACGAAGCAGATGCCGGGCGATCCGGTCAGCTTGCCGTAGGCTGAAGCCATGAACGCCGCGCCGCCTTCGTTGCGGCAAAGCACATAATCCAGCCTTCCCTGCGTGTCGTGCAGCGCGTCGAGAACGGCCAGATAGCTCTCGCCGGGCACACCGAAGCTCTTGGTGACACCGAGCGCGATCAGGCATTCGACAAGAAGGCGGCCGCCATTGCGGATCATGTTTTCGACATCCTCGGTGTGGCGGCAAGGGGACCGAGCCTGCCTTCGGATTTATACGTGCACGCTGGCGGGTCGGGGCGAAATCAAGAAATGCCGTCCATTCGAAAGTTTTTCTTTACTGTGATGATCGCAGCAGCACGCCGGGGTTCATCACGCCCAGCGGATCGAACGCGCCCTTCAACCGCGCCATAAGGTCCCGCTCCACCGCGCCACGATTGCGCTCGGCCAGGGCGATCTTGGCACGGCCAAGCCCATGCTCGGCCGCGAAACCGCCACCCATCTCCGTGGCAAGCGCCGACAGCGCCTCGGCGAACGCGCCGGCCTTGCCGCCGAAATCGCCACGCCCTTCCGGCGGCGACAGATTGTAGTGGATGTTGCCGTCGCCGAGATGGCCGAACGGGTTGATCCGCACGCCGGGCAAAATACCTTCGCAGACTTTCGCGCCGGCCTCGATGAAGCGGGCGATCGCGCCCGGCGGCACCGATATGTCGTGCTTGAGCTGTTCGCCTTCCAGACGCTGCCCCTCCGGCTGCTCCTCGCGCAGCCGCCAGAACTGCGCCCGATGCGCGCCCGATGTCGCCAGCGCGCCATCCAGGACCAGCCCTTGCTCCATGCCCCATTCCAACGCCGAATTCAGGATCTCGTCCAGGGGAACGCGGGGTGAGCCGGAAGCCAGTTCAACCAGCAGATAGACATCGCCGCGTGTCTCCAGCTGATAGGCGAGATCGGGCAAGTGCTTGAGTGCCAGTGTCAGGCCGACATCGCTGAAGAATTCGACGCCAGTGAGGAATTCGCCGGCCTCGCCGCGCAGGAAGGCGCCGAACGAAACGGCGGCGGCAAAGTCGGGCATGACCAGAAGCGCGCTCGCCTGCTGCCTTGGCGTCGGATAGAGCCTCAGAACCGCGCGCGTCACGATGCCGAGCGTGCCTTCCGCGCCGCAAAACAGTTTTCGCAATTGATAGCCGGCATTGTCTTTCTGCACCGCGCGCATCCCGTCCCAAATCGCGCCGTCCGGTGTCACCACTTCGAGGCCGAGCACCAGATCCTGCATCATGCCGTAGCGAAATGCCTGGCTGCCGCCGGCATTGGTGCCGATCAGGCCGCCGATCCTGGCGCTGCCTTCGGCGCCGAGATGCATGGGAAACATCAGGCCATGCGGCTCCAGCACCTCGTGCAGCGCGGCGAGCACGACGCCCGCTTCGACGACGATCGAGCCACTATCGAGGTCCGGTTCGCCGATCGCCGCCATGCGCGACAGCGAGACGATCACCGCGTTCGGCTGCTCCGCGACGGCGCCGCCGCAAAGCCCGGTGTTGCCGCCTTGCGGCACCACCGCCAACCCGGCCTCCCGGCACTCCTTGACGACCGCGGCCACTTCAACGGTTGTCGCGGGCCGCGCAACGCCCAGCGGCGCGACGCCATAGCGGTTGAGCCAATCGCGTTGGTAGGGCTCGGCATCGGCGCCCGAAAGCCAGCCTTTCGGCCCGAGGATCGCGCGCAAGGCGGCTGTGGGGTCAGTCATGGAAATCCCTGGGGGTGTGCATCGTGCTGAACGTTGCATCTTCAAAAATGCCGTTCAATGGCCCAGCACCTGCGACAGGAATTGTCGGGTGCGCTCGTTGCGGGACGCGGTGAAGAATTCTTCGGGCGGTGCCTCCTCGACGATCTCGCCGCCATCCATGAAGACCACCCGGTCGGCGACCCGGCGGGCAAAGCCCATCTCATGCGTGACGCAGATCATCGTCATGCCTTCGGAGGCGAGCGTCACCATGACGTCGAGCACTTCCGAAATCATTTCCGGATCGAGCGCCGAGGTCGGCTCGTCGAACAGCATGATCTGCGGCTGCATGCAAAGGGCGCGGGCGATCGCCACCCGCTGCTGCTGGCCGCCGGAGAGCTGGCCGGGAAACTTCATCGCTTGCTCGGGAATGCGGACCTTCTCCAGATAGCGCCGGGCCGTTGCCTCGGCCTCAGCGCGCGGTTGTTTGCGCACGATCATCGGCGACAGCATGCAGTTCTCCAGCACCGTCATGTGCGGGAACAGGTTGAAATGCTGGAACACCATGCCGACCTCCCGCCTGATCTCGTCGATGTTGCCGACATCGTCATTGAGCTCTGTGCCGAGCACGGTGATACGGCCGCCATTGTGCTGTTCGAGGCGGTTGATGCAGCGGATCATGGTCGACTTGCCCGAGCCGGAGGGACCGCAGACGACGATCTTTTCGCCGCGCTCCACCGACAGGTTGACGTTCCGCAACGCGTGGAACGTCCCATAATATTTGTCGAGCTTTTCGATGCGGACCGCGGGTCCGGTCGGTTGGGTCGACTTGGCCGAAATCATGTCCGCGCCTCCCTAGCGTTCGCTGACCGACATGCGGCGCTCGAGGAAGGCGCCGTAGCGGGACAGGCTGAAAACGAAGACGAAGTAGATGAAGGCGATGAAGGTATAGACCTCGACATAGGCGAAGCGCCATTCGCCGGTTCCGTAGGCGGCATTGCCGGAGGCCAGGATCTCGAAGAAGCCGACGATGACCACCAGCGAGGTCTCCTTGAACGAGATGACGAACTGGTTGATCGTCGCCGGCAGCGCGTTGCGCATCGCTTGCGGCAGCAAGATGCGGCCGATGCGCTGCCAATAGCGCATGCCAAGCGCCATGGCGGCTTCTTCCTGTCCTTTGGCAACGCCCTGCATGCCCCCGCGCACGATCTCCGCCTGGTAGGCGGAGAAGAACAGGGCCGAGCCCAGGATCACCCGGTACAGCTTGTCGCCCTGCAGCCATTGCGGCAGCGCGAAGGGCAGCACGATGGCGAATGTGAACAGGATAGAGATCAGCGGCAGCGAACGCACCCCGTCGATGATCAGGCCGGTGGTGCGCGAAATCCAGGGCAGCTCCGAGCGGCGCAGCAAGGCCAGGCAGATCGCCAGCGGGAAGCCGATCAGGCAGGTGGTGACGAAGATGAACAGGGTCAAAGCCAGCCCGCCCCAGGCTTCCTCGCCGACGAAGGGCAGGCCAAGCACGCCGCCTTTCATCAGCACGTAGAAGACGGTGGTTCCGACCCCCCAGACCAAAGCGATGCGGCGGCCCGTCCAGAAGGGGGGGATACAGCTCAGCACCGTCATCACCACCACGGCCACGCAGGCCAGCGCCGATCGCCATTGCTCCTCGAAGGGGTAGAGGCCGAAAAGGATGATGCGCCACCTGGCCGCGATCACCGACCAGCAGGCACCGGCCGCGGCCTGGCAGGCTTCGGGGCCGCCGCTGGTGGTGAACACGGCGGAGAGGACAGCCCAGTTGAGCAGCTTCCAGGCGATGAAAGCCATGATCGCCAGGGAGATCAGCGACATCAGGGCCTGAAGCGGCGTCGCGAAAAAGCGTCGCTTCAGATCCTCGAGCTTTCCGGGGGCGGGCGGAGCGCCAATCTCCATGGCTCAGCCCCTCAACTGATTGCCCTTGAGGGCAATGGCCTTGTTGAGGCGGTTGAACAGGGCGGCCAGGCTGAGATTGATGGCGAGGAAGCCCGCCATCAGGATGCCGATCACTTCGAGGGTCTGGCCGGAATGATTGATCGTCAGCGCCACGATCATGAAGAAATCCGTGAAGCCGACGGCAATGCCCATCGTGGTCGCCTTCATCAGCCAGACATACTGGTTGGCAAGGATCGGCAGCATGGCGCGCAGCGCCAACGGTAGCCGCACCAGCGTGAACACCCGCCAGGGGCTCAGGCCCAGCGAGAGTGCGGCTTCCATCTGGCCCTTGCCGACAGATTTGAAGCCGCCGCGCACGATCTCGGCGATGTAGGAACCACCATAGATCGCGATGCCGATGGCTAGCGCGGAAAACTCCGGCGGAATGCGCAGGCCACCCCTGAGGTTCAGGCCTTGCAGTGCCGGAAAGTCGATGAACGGCGCGTGGGGCAGGCGGCCGATCGCCAGGATGACCGCGGCGCAGGCAAGCGCTGCCGCCGCTGTGGCGAATTGGATGCCACGCCGCTGGCCGATTGCCTGGCTGAGCCGCGATGTGCTGCCCAGCCAGAGCGGCAGCGCGATTGCCGCGACCAAAGCCAACAGGGCCATCGCCATTGCCACGCTGCCGACATTCGGGAACGGGACGTAGAGCCCCCGGCTGGTGAGCAGAAAGCCCCAGGCTTCGTGCGCGGCGCGCGGCGGCGGCAAATGCGTGATCAGCGCGTACCAGAAGAAGACCTGGAGGATCAGCGGGATGTTGCGGAAGATGTCGACATAGGTGCGGCCGAGCAGCTGCGCCAATTCGTTGGTGGAGGTCCGTGCCAGGCCGACGATGGTGCCGACGATCGTCGCCAGGATCAGGCCGACGGTCCCCAGGAACAGCGTGTTGGTGATGCCGATGAGGAAGAACCACCAATAGGGGTCATTGGCCGTGGCCGGCAGCAGCGTGAAGTTCACGTCCCAGCCTGTCGACTTGAACAGGAAGTCGAAGCCGGAGGTGATCCCTTGCTCGGCTAAATTCCGCCGCGCGATCACGACACCGGTAAGCACCAGCGCCCCGATCGAACCGACATAGAGAACCTGCAACAGCGCGTTGCGGACCTTCTGATTTCTCAGCAGGCTGCTCATCGATCAATCTTTCTCGAAATTGCCGTTGGCTCCGCCCGGCAGAAGCCGGGCGGAGCCTGGAACAGGATGCGTTCAGACCAGATCAGTCGATGACCAGCGGGAACAGGACGCCGCCATTGTTCCACAGATTGGTCAGCTCGCGGTCCATCTTGTAGGGCGAATCCTTGCCGAGATCGCGCTCGAAGATTTCGCCGTAGTTGCCGACATTCTTGATCACCTTGTAGGCCCAGTCGTCGGAGAGCCCGAGACCCTTGCCCATGCCCGGCGTCACGCCGAGGAATTTGGCCACCTGCGGTGAGGTCGGCTTGGCCTTGATCTCGTCGACGTTCTTGGAGGTGATGCCTTCCTGTTCGGCGAAGATCAGCGTGCTCAGCGTCCAGTTGGCGATGTCGACCCAGTTGTCGTCGCCTTGCCGCATGATCATAACTTCGGGCTCGACCGCCAGCACGTCGGGCAGGATGACATGGTCTTCGACCTTGCCCTTGGCGATGCGCGCAATGGCCAGCGTCGGACCCCACTGCGCATAGAGATCGCAGCGTCCCGAGAAATAGGCCTGCTCGAGCTCCTCGGTCTTTTCGATGAGCACCGGCTCGAGCTTGATGCCGAGCTTGGCCGAATAGGCCGCGACCTGCTGCTCCTGCGAGGTGCCGGCGGGAATGCAGATCGTGCCGCCCGCGGCATCCTTGAGCGACTTCAGATTGAGTTCCTTGTGCGCCATCACCTTGGTCGTGCCGAGGTAGTAGGACATGGAGAACTGCAGCCCGAGTTCGGTGTCGCGGCTGAGTGTGCCGCCCGACGCCTTGATGATGATGTCGACATCGCCCGACTGCAGAGCCGGCCAGCGCTGCGCCCAGCTGATCGGAACGACCTTGAGCTTGGTCGGATCGCCGAAAACGGCTGTCGCCACCGCCTTGCAGAGGTCGATGTCCATGCCCTTCCAATTGCCCTTGTCGTCCACCTCGGCAAAGCCGAGATAGGAGCCGTCATGGCCGGTGCAGTTCAGTACGCCGCGTGCCTTGACCGTATCGAGTGTCTTGCCGCCGGCGGCTTGCGCCGGCGCCGAAAAATGCACCAGGCCAAGGGCCAGGGCCGCAGCCCCCCATTTCATCGTCTTCATATGTCGTCTCCGCTGTTGAGGTTGTTCCGTTTCTTGTTGTTGGAGCCGCGAAAGAAACCTTTCGGGGCTCGGTCTCGAAGCCGCTTCCTAGTCGGAAAGCGGGGTCGGTTTCGGCAAGGGGATCGTGAGGTCGCTTCGCCAATCCTGCTGGGCCAGCCAGCGATGCAGGGCGGCCACCGCCTTCACCCGCAGATGTCCGCGCGGGACCACGAGGTAGAAACCCGGAACTTCCTCCGGCCTCATGTCGGCAATGGCATCGCGGCCGATCGGCGCGACCAGCGTGCCCGCCCGGAAATCTTCCTCGGCGTCTATGACGGAGACCAGGCCCACCCCGATGCCTTGCAAGGTCGCCCGGCGCATCGTCGCTGCGTCATCGAAGCTGATGCTGCGGTCGCCTTTCGTCAGTTCCACGCCAAGGTGGCGCAATATGTCCGGCCACAGGCGCTTCGATTTGACGGTGTCGAGCAGCGTGAACTTCGTCAGGTCGTGCGCCGACTTGATCTTCTCGCCGATCGCTGGCGTGCAGCAGATGATCTTCGGGTCCGGCACCAGCAGCGTGGTCTCATAGTCCGGCCAGTTGCCGTAGCCCCACTGCACCGTCATATCGATGTCGTCGCGCCCGAAATCGGGCAGGTCGACCATTGTCGTCAGGCGCAGATCCGCGCCCGGCAGGATTTCCCGGAACAGCGAGAGCCTGGGCAGCAGATAATGCGTGGCGAAATATGGGCTCGCATTGAGGTTGATGCGGTCGCGGTAGGTCGATTTGGTGACGCGGCGCACACCTTCCGAAAACTCGTCGAAGCCGGCCTTGACGTAGTGCGAAAGAAGGATCGCGGACTCGGTCAATTCGATCGACCGGCCCTTGCGCTCGAACAGCGTCACCTGAAGCGTGTCTTCCAGAAGCTTGATCTGCTGGCCGACCGCTTGCGGTGTGACCAGCAATTCATCCGCGGCCTGCCGAAAGCTCTTGTGCTGCGCCACGGCGTGGAAGACGCGAAGCGCGTTCAGCGAGGGTAGGCGCAGCTTGCCGGTCATCGAATATTCCGCTCCTTCCGCTCGAGGCTCCGTTGATCATGCACTGCCGTATTTCGGGAAAGCCGCCTCAGGCGTAGATATAACCACCTGAAACAATTACGTTTTCACCGGTCATGTAGGTGTTCTTCGGGCCGCCCGTCATGAGCACCCATTCGGCGATCTCGGTCGGCTCGGCGCCACGGCCGAGCGGGCTTGCCTTGGCCAGTTCCTCCAGGAAGCCGAGGGCCTTTGCCTTCTCCGTGGCCATTCCGGCCGGTGCCACCGAATTCACCAGGATCCCGTCCTTGGCGACGTGATGGGCGAAGGAGCGCGTCAGGCTGACGACGGCGGCCTTGGTCGCCGCGTAATGGGCGTTCTGCGGATGCGCCTTGAAAGCGTCGACGGAGGTCAGGTTGACGATGCGGCCGCGGACATGCGCCTTCGGTTCCTGCGCCTGCATATGGCGAACGGCCGCCACCATCATGTGGTAGGTGCCCTTGATGTTGATGCCGTTGGAGGCGTCCCAATCGGCGTCGCTGATTTCCAGAAGCGGGCGGCGCGGATAGATCGCGGCACAATTGATCAACGTGTCGACACGACCGAGCTCGGAAACGATGGCCTCGAAGGCCGTGTGGCATTGCGGGCCGACCTGGATGTCGCATGCCGCCGCCGCTGTCGGCAGGCCTTTGGCCTTCGCCGTTGCGAGCGCGGATTGGGCCGCCTCCTGGTTGATGTCGATGATGCCGATCTTTGCCGCCCCGGCTTCCACAGCCATCTCGGCCAGGAGGGCGCCGAGGCCGGCGCCGCCGCCAACGATCAGAACGGAAAGATCCTTCATTTAAAGTTTTCCTTACTTGGTGCCGCTTGGCGAGGTCGGCCAGGTCGGCATGATGTCGAAACGGGTGACGTCGGCCCATGCAGGCAGCGCAAGCACGGCGACGACCATCTGGGCCACGTCCTCCGGCTGCACGACTTTGCTGGCGTACATGGCGGCACGCGCCTTGGCGTCGAGGATGTCCTGGTAGAGCTGCGTCTCGACACGGCCGGCGACGATCTCGGTGACGCGTATGCCTGACGGGGAGAGGTCGGCGCGGAGTGCCGCGGCAAAGCCTGAAATCGCCGCCTTGGTGGCTGCATAGACGGCGATGTTGGAGAAGGCCGCGTGGCCGGCGACGGAGCCGGTGAACAATATGTGGCCGGACTGCCGCTCGCGCATCTGCGGCACGACAAGGCGGGTGAGCAGGATCGCCGCGCTGAGGTTCACCTCCAGCGTGGTGTCGATGTCCGATATCTTCATGTCGGCGAAATTGCCGAGCGGCGGCATGATCCCGGCATTGTTGATCAGCACGTCGATGGTGAGATCCGCCAGGACCGCCTCCAGCGTCTCGCGGTCGGTGACGTCGACGGCGATCGGCACGATGCCCGGACGCTCGGCCTGCAACGCCTTGAGCGCGGCCTGGCTGCGCCCGACGGCATAGACGTCATAGCCGGCATCGCTCAACGCGATGGCCATGGCCCGCCCGATGCCGCTTGTCGCTCCTGTGATGAAGGCTGTCGTCACCTGGGCTTCCCCATTTGCGGCTTCCCCGTTTGCCTGGATTTCAGTGTGCGGCGCCGGCCGGCGCTGCGAAACCAAGAAAACCAGCAAAAAGGAAAGATAAACTTTCGAATTCTCTTTTCCCGTTCGAAAACCGGGCAGGTGATCACCCCGGTGCCGAGGCTGCAAATCCGGCAAACGGTGGGAAAACGGCGGTCTAAGCCTGCCAAAAACGGTTTCGGCCAGCCGGCGGCGCAAAAACATGGCTTTCGCAATGTATCGCTAATCTGGTCGCCGCCGAAGGCCGGCGCGATCGATGCCGCCGAGCCTTATCCGCCGGTCGGGGAGGGCCTCTTCATATCGGTGAACAGCGAGGCGGCCGCCGCCTTCTGCTCGGCCTCCGTCGCCTCGACGCCGGAGGCCCGGGCCAGCGCTCGCACGCGCCCGAGGCTGTTGTGCAGATGCTTGCGCATGGCCTGGCGCGCGGCGCGACCGTCCTGCCTTTCGATAGCATCGACGATGGCTTTGTGCTCATTGTGGATGCGCGTGTAGTAGCTGTCCTTGCGCTCAGGCGTGACCACGTAGCCGAGTTGGAAGCGCGGAACGATCATCGGCCTGAGATAGGCGAGGAAACCGTGGATGAATTCATTGCGCGCGGCCCTGGCGATCGCCAGGTGGAAATCATAATCGTAGTGGATCTGGACGATGGCCGGATCCGCCTGCTGGGCGTCGACCTGTTCCATCAGCGCGCGGATGTCGTTTGCCTCCGCGTCGGTTCGCCGTTCCGCGCAGAGCCCGGCGGACTCCACTTCGACACTCAACCTCAGCTCGAGCAAGGCGATGGTTTCCGGCAAGGTCCTGAGCGCCTCGTCCGGGATCGAGAAATTGCGCGGCGCCGGCGTTTCACTGACAAACATGCCGCGCCCTTGCTGCGGCACCACCATGCCGTCGGAGCGCAATCGCGCCACCGCTTCGCGGACCACCGTGCGGCTGACATCGTATTCGGCGCAAAGCTCCGCCTCGGTCGGCAATTGCGCGCCGGGAAGCAGCTGTCCGGTAAGGATCTTTTCCGACAGGCTCTCCGCCACGACAGTGGAAAGCGGCTTGCGCTTCGTCATCAGTCTCCCTCTAGACTCTTTCTTTTGACGCAATTCCGGACGGAAAACCGCTCACACTTTTCCTGGAATTGCTCTAGCCAGATTCGCGATGATGCCCGAACCGGCAGAACCATTCAAACCGCCGCGGTGACGATCAGCTCGACCAGCATGCCGGGCTTGGCCATCCGTCCTTCGCCGGAAGACCGCGCCGGCGCATGCTCTTTCGGCATCCAGGCATCCCACACGGTGTTGACCTCGTCGAAATCCCTGACGTCATCCAGCCACATCTGCACATGCAGGATGCGGGTCTTGTCCGTGCCTGCCTTGGCCAGCAGCGCATCGATCTTGCCGAGCACCTCGCGCATCTGGTCGGCGGCGGACTGGCCGGGTCTCGCGACCTGGCCGGTAAGGTAGAGCGTGCCATTGTGGATGACGCCGTGGTGGACGCGGGTGTCGAAGTCGAAACGCTTGATGTCGCTCACGGATTTTTCCCTCGTCACATTGCCGACGTTTGCCGGATGGGATTGCCTTGCAGGTACTGCGCATAAGGGGCCTGAACGAGCCAGCCGGCATCGACAGGCAGGGTGACGCCGGTGATCGACGCCGCGCGGTCCGAGCAGAGGAACAGCGCGGCCTCGGCAACGTCGCGCGGCTCGACGAAACGGCGCAAGGCCGTGGTCGCCTGGATCGCCTCGGGGTTGCGCTCGCCCTTGGCGATCCTGGCTTTCAGCCCATCGGACAGCGTGTAGCCAGGCGCCACCGCATTGACGCGCACGCCGTGCGGGCCAAGCTCGGCTGCGAGGATTTGGGTGAGCGCCAGGACAGCGTGCTTTCCGGGCGTGTAGGCCGGCAGCGACAGCGGTGCGAAGGAGGCGAGCGAGCCGACATTCAGGATGGCGCCGCGCCCTGCCGCCGACATCAGCCGGCCGAACACCTGGCAGCCCAGCAGCGTGCCGCGATAGTTCACCCGCCACATCTTCTCGTCCTCGTCCAGGTCCTGGTCGAGCACATGCTTCCCGCTCTGCAGGATGCCGGCGCAGTTGACGACGATTTCAGGCGTGCCGAACGCAGCGCTGACAGCTTCGGCCAGCGCCTCCATCGAGGCGGCCTCGGCGACATCGGTCTGGACAAGCAGCGCGCGCGGCGCGCCCGCCGCTTCGCAGACGCTGGCCGCTTCCTTGCCCCGGATTGCGTCCCGGCCAGCCACGGCGATCTGGTAGCCATCCTCGGCGAAGCGCAGCGCGATGGCGCGGCCGATGCCGGAAGTGCCGCCGATGACGACGGCGGTCAGTGGCTCAGCCATGGCCGCGATCCCTGCGCTCGATGTCGAAGAATTCGGCCATGGCTTCAACCTGGAAGTCCATCATCGGGCGTCCGGGCTGGATGCGGCAGCCGATCGCTTTCGCTGCCTTCAGCAGAGCGGTCTCGGCCGGTTCCATGATGATGTCGACGACCGTCATGTCGGGCGTCAGCTTGGTCACATCCATGGGCAGCGGATCGCTGGCCTTGAGCCCGGAAGGCGTGGCATTGATCGCCATGTCCATGCCGGACGGATCGGGCTGGCCAATCTCGATACGGCATTTTGGAAAAGACTTGCCGACCAGCGCGGCGAGCTTGTCCGCGCGTCCCTTGTCGATGTCGGTCAGCCGGATTTCCGCCGCGCCTTCCTCGGCCAGACAGTATGTCAGCGATGCGCCGGCGCCGCCGGCGCCGACCTGGAGAATGCGGCGGCCGGCAATCTGGTGTCCGCCCGCTTTCAGCCCGTCGATGAAGCCGACGCCGTCGAAATTGTCGGCGTACCAGCTTCCATCGGGCAGCCGCCGCACGGAATTGGCGCTCTCGACCCGCGCCGCGCGGTCATGCGCGGCGGAACACTTGTGATAGACCGCGACTTTGTACGGCACGGAGATGATGACGCCGCGGATGTTGTCGGCCGCCGTAAGGCCGGCCCAGAAGGTGTCGAAATCCTCGGGACGGCAGCTCAGCGGCACCATAAGGCTGTCGAGACCCTTCTGCTCGAAGATCTCGTTGAACATGCCGGGGCTCTTGGCATGGCCCACGGGATGGGCCAGCATGACGAAGACATCGGCCTTGCCGGTTCCGCGCATCGATTTATTCCTTTCCGTTTGACAGTTCATGATCGCTCAGCATCTCGAGCGCCTTGACGAGGGAGGAGTAGTCGGCCTCCGCGCCGCCCGGTCGCGCCCCGCAGGGTGCGGTTCAGCATCGTGACGATCTCATGCCCGGCACCGGCGAGATGGCGCGCCATCGGCGCTCCCATGACGCCAAGCCCGATGAAGCCGATCTTCATGTCCAAACTCCCAAGCAGACATCGCTGGTGAAACCGGCCTTGCGGCCAAAGTCAGCCATATGATATAGGACATCATACAAATTTCAATGCACCTTCTTTCACGGAAGACCGATCGCAGATGCAGGAGCGCCGCAACACTTTGAAGGCCGCCGTGGCGGCCGGCCGGGCTCACATCGGCATCTGGTGCTCGCTGGCTTCGGCCCTCACCACGGAGATCGTCGCGGGCTCCGGCGCCGGCTGGGTGCTGATCGATGGTGAGCATAGCCCCAACGATCTGCGCAGCATCATGGCTCAGCTTCAGGTCATGGGCGGCTTTGACAGCGAGCCCGTCGTCAGGCTGCCGTCCGACGATTCCAATCTGATCAAACAGGCGCTCGATATCGGCGCGCGCAGCCTGATGATCCCCAATGTGCGCACGGCCGAGCAGGCCCGCGCCATCGTCGCGGCCATGACCTATGCGCCCGGCGGGTTTCGCGGCTTCTCGGTCGGTCACCGTGCAAACGCCTTCGGCCGTATCGCCGGCTACCACGCCAAGGCGCGTGAGCAGCAGCTTCTCGCCGTGCAGATCGAGGATGAGTTGGGCGTCGCCAATGCCGCCGAGATCGCCGCCGTTGACGGCGTCGACGTTCTCTTCGTCGGCCCCGGTGACCTCTCGACCAATATGGGCGCGATGGGCAATCCGGGCGCCGCGCATGTGCAGGAGGCGATTGCCTCGGTGCGCAAGGCAGCCGCCGCTGCAGGCAAGGCCAGCGGCATCCTGGCGCCGGCAAAGGCCGATGCCGACCGCTATCTCGCCGACGGCTTCACCATGGTTGCCGTCGGGTCGGACCTCGGTCTGCTGGCGCGGGGTTCGGATGCCTTGATCGCTTCCTTCAACCAGTAGACCGGAGACAAACCGTGGCAATTCCTCCCTACAAGGCGCCGTCGCGCACTGCCTATGACATCATCATCGTCGGCGGCGCTGTTGTCGGTTCGTCGACGGCCTATTGGCTCAGCCAGGCGCTGGGCAATGGCGCCTCGATCCTCGTGGTCGAGCGCGACTCGAGCTACACCTTCTCTTCCACCGCGCTCTCCACCAGCGCCATCCGCCAGCAATATTCCAATCCGATCAATGTGAAGATCAGCCAGTTCGGCATCGACATCATCCGTGGTTTTCCGGAGCGGATGGCGCCCTTCTACAAGGACGAGCCGGCGCCCGATCTCGGCTTCAAGGAACATGGCTATCTCTACTGCTGCTCACCTGAAGGCGTCGAGGCGGCGCGTGAAAGGGTGGATCTGCAGCGCAGCCTCGGCGCTCACACCGTGTTCCTCGAGCCAGGCCCGCTGAAGGAGCGTTTTCCTTGGCTCAATGTCGAGGATCTTGGCGGCGGCTCCTGGGGCTCACGCGAAGAGGGCTGGTTCGATTCCATGGGCCTGCTCAACGGCTTCCGCCGCGCCGCCCGCGCCAGCGGCGTCGAATACATCGACAATGCCGTCACCGGACTGGACCTTGCCGACGGGCGCGTCGTCTCGGCGCGCCTGGCGACCGGCGAGACAATTTCCTGCGGAACCCTGGTCAATGCCGCCGGCCCACGTGCGCAACAGGTCGCCGCCATGGCTGGCCTGTCCATCCCGGTCGCGCCCTACAAGCGCTACAGCTTCGTCTTCGCCAGCGCCACTCCGATCCCCGGCCGCATGCCCAACGTCATCGACCTCTCCGGCACCTTCGTGCGTCCGGAAGGCGAGCTTTTCCTCACCGGCAACACGCCGCAAGGCGACGGCCCGGCCGACTATGACGACTTTGAAATGCATTTCGAGGAGTTCGACGACTATATCTGGCCGTCGCTCTGGCACCGCATTCCGGCCTTCGATGCGCTGAAGGTCCAGACCAGTTGGACCGGCCACTACGAATACAACATGCTCGACCACAACGGCATTGTCGGTTTCCACCCGGAGGTGACCAACTTCATGTTCGCCAACGGCTTCTCCGGGCACGGGCTGCAACAGTCGCCGGCCGTGGGCAGGGCGGTGTCGGAATTGATCGTTCATGGCGCTTTCCAGACGCTCGATCTGTCGCCGTTCTGCTACGAGCGCATTGCGCGCAACGAGCCCTTCCTGGAAGAAGCGGTGATCTGAGGCGAGGGGGCTGGACTTTGCCCGGCCTGGCGACGGCGGATGCGTGGGCGCCGTCGACTAGAAGCCCCGCTGCTGTTTCTGGTATCGTTTGACAAGCCGCTCCCGCTTCAGGCGGGAGAGCCGCTCGATCCAGAAGATCCCGTCGAGTTGGTCGATCTCATGCTGGTGGCAGACAGCGAGCAAACCCTCGGCCTCCTCGACCCCGTCGTCGCCGTCCAGGGTCTGGTAGCCGATACGCACGCGTGCATGCCGTTCGATCTCCTCGGTAACCCCTGGCATGGACACGCTGCCTTCGATGTGACGGATCATTTCGCCCGATGCCCAAAGGATGGTCGGATTGACGTAGCTGCACAGGCCTGTCGCCGGCGACAGTTCGAGGACCACCAGCCGTTTCAGGATGCCGATGTGAGGGGCGGTAATTCCGATGCCTGGAGCGGCGCGCATCGTGTCGGTGAGATCACCGGCAAGCCGCCGCAGGTCGTCGAAGATCGATATGGGCTCGGCGACGGATCGTAGACGAGGGTCGGGAAATCGCACGATCGGCCGTATCGTCACATGTCACTCCAGCGTTCGGCAATCGCAGAGGCTAACGCCAGGCGATCGAGAGGCCAAGCCGGCTGGGCAATATGTCAGGCTTGAACGGCGAGCCGCTCTTGCTCCATCTCGGCCATGTCCTGGAAGCGATCAGCAATCCGCGGGTGGATGCGGCCGCCATCCGCCGCGCCGATGGCGACGACAATCTCGTCCGCGGCCGGACCGTCGGCGATCTGGAAGTTGGCGGTGATGAAATGCGAGCGGCGGCCGTTCTCGCTCTTGTGCATCATCGGCAGCGACAGCAGCGCGCCCGGCGCGTTGCGCGTGTTGCAGAATTCGAGATAGGTCGTGCCGCCGACGGCATCGCGGAACACGTTGCCGAAGCGCAGCGTGTGGATCAGCGCCGAAGCGTGCTCGATCTCGCCTGATGTGCCGACGGCTGCGGCCTTGCCGTAGCTTTCGATGCGCTCGGCCGGCATCATTTCGAGCAGCCGGCGCGTGAGTTCATGTCCCAACCGTGGAGCTATGGCGGTAATCTCCGGCCGCAGGTTCTCAACGAAGCCGCGCCCGGCCCATGGATTGCGCACTATGGCGGCGAGGACGATCGATGTCACCGGCCTGGCGGCTGCCTTGTCGCCTTCGAGATGCACTTCCTCGATAAAGGTGCAGATTTTTCGCAATTCCATGGTTCAGGTCCCTGTTGGTGGAAGCCGAGCCTAGTCAGTGCCAATCGGCGGGTATTCCTCCGGTTCGTAGGAAGAATCGGCGTGCGCCCCGCTTGGAAGCGGTGTAGCGTTGGTATATCCGCGACGGCTTAAATTCGCCCTTCGCGAGTGGCGGAAAATCACCGTGGACCACGAGTCGCAAATTCTCTCCTTGCGGGACGCCGCCAGCCTCATCAATTCGGGCGGCGATCTCCAGTCCGTGCTGCGCGATCTCGTGCTGGCCGCCTGCCGTCATGCCCAATGGACGTTGGGCTCGATCATGGGCATCGACGCCCCGCACGGCCACGCCTATGTCATCGTGCGCCACGACCCGACGCTCATTCACCGTACGCTGCCGGACCGCTGGGAACTGGCCACCAGTCCTTCGATCGTTGCGCTCAACCGCAATGAGCCGGTCTATATCAGGGACGCGCGGGTGTCGGAGGAGTTTCCGGGCTATCGCCGCGAGGCGTTCGAGCGAGACTACCGCAGCGTGCTGGTCATGCCGATGAACTGCGTCGACGAGGACGGCCGGCCGATGGTGCTGACCGTCGTCTCGCGCGAAATCACCGAAGTGACGGCGCAGGATATCGCCTTCATCGGCATGATCGTGCATCTGGGCGAGATCGCGGTCGAGAAGCAGCATCGGCTGCGCCAGGAGAAGCAGGCCGGCGAACGCCTGCAACGCGCGCTTTCGGCGCACACCTCGCTTCTGCAGCAGGCCTTGTCGGACGGGTCGGTGGTCTCGCTCGCCGAGAAGGTCAGCGATCTCCTGCCCAATCCGGTGGTGGTGATCGATTTCCATGCCAATCTGGTCGTGGCCGGCCGTTCCCCAAGCGAGGCACATTTCGACGCCGCCTCGTGGCAGCAGGCGGTGAGCGGAACGCTCAGCCGGCAGATCTTCAAGATAGCGCGCGGCGCGTCCGACGGACGCCACACCGAGACGCTGTTCGTCGATGACGGCAAGCGCCAGCTCAAGCTTTCGGTGCGCATCGAGCCGCTTACCATCGATGCCGAAGTGGTTGGCGCGCTGATGATTTTCCCGACGCCGCAGGCATCGGGCCAGCTCGACCAGATGCTGCTCGACAGCACCAAATTCGCGCTCAGCGTGCAGATGATGCGCAGCTTCGTGCGCTTCCGCTTCGAGACCAGGTCGCTCACCGAACTGTTCCTGGAAGTGGTCGAGCGCCGCTGGCGCGACGAGGCCGACATCGTCAATCGCGCACGCCGGCTGGGGCTCGACTTGACGGTTGCACACAAGATGATCGTCGTCGATCTCGCCGAGCAGGTGAAGGACGGTGCCATCGGCCTTGCCGATCCGCATCATGCGCTGGTGCGCCTGCTTCAGCAGGCCGGCATTGCCGGCACCGCGATCGCGGTGGAAGACGGCCTTGTCTGCCTGGTTCCGGCCGATGCCGGGCAGGACGGCGCGCGCCTCGCGAAATTGCCGCACAGGATCGCGGCCGAGCTCGGCCGCTATTTCGAAGGCGAGCCGGTGGTGGTGCTGTCCGAAGCCTGTGCCGCGCTGGCCGACTATCCCATCGCCTGGGAGCGATGCCGCCGCATGATTCGGATCGGCCGTTCCTTCGGGCGCACCGGTGTTTTTGCCGGCCAGGATTTCGGTCCGCTGCCGATATTGGTCGCTGCCGCCGACGCCCCCGACGTGCGCGGCTTCGTCGAGGACAGTGTCGGCGCCCTGATCGCGCATGACCGCGACCACGGCACGCCCTATCTCGACACGCTGTTTGCCTATTTGCGGGAGGGCTGCCGCAGCCAGGCCTGCGCCGACGCCATCGGCCTGCACGTCACCACCTTGCGCTATCGCCTGTCGCGCATGGAGGAACTGTTCGGGATCAAGCTCGACACGCCCGAACAGCGCTTCGCGGTCGAACTTGCGATCCGTCTCAGCGGCATCATCGACAGCCGCGTGCCGGCAGCCCGCTAGTACCTCTCAACTCGGTGCCAAAAATTGCGATACGACATTCGCCGTCAGGCAAAGCTCGTCCATGGGCTCGTCGCGCTCGCACTTGCTCGGGTTGGCAGCAGCACGCCGCACCACCTTTCCTACAGACCGGAGGAAGAACGTCGGCCAACTCCTGCCTAGCTTTCGTCCGACAACGCGGAGGAGAGCAATGGTGGACGCAGTGGCCGTGGCACAAAGGACGATCGACCCGATCGCCTTGCGTCGTGCCTTCGGCACCTTCGTCACCGGCGTCACCGTCATCACCACACGCGATCGTGACGGCAATCCGCGCGGCATGACCGCCAACTCCTTCACCTCGGTCTCGCTCGACCCGCCATTGCTGCTGGTCTGCGTTGGCAAGGCGGCGGCGAGCTTTCCGGCCTTCAACCAGGCGCAGTCCTTCGCGGTCAATTTCCTGCATGAAGGCCAGGTTGACGTCTCGTCTGTGTTCGCGTCGAAGGCGGCGGACAAGTTCCAGTCGGTCAACCATGACCGCGCCCACACCGGTGCGCCGATCCTCACCGACAGCCTGACCTGGTTCGATTGCACCGTTCACAACCGCATCGAGGCCGGCGACCACGTCATCCTGATCGGCCAGGTCCAGGCTTTTGGAACCAGCCCATCGGCGCCGCTCGGATTTTGCCGTGGCCGTTACGCCAGCGTCAAGGATCCGCTGCCCGCCGGCTGGCTGGCCTCGCAGGACATGATCATCGGCTATCTGGTCGAAGCGGGGAACCGCATCCTCTTGCGCAGCGATGGCAAGGGAGGCTGGGTGCTGCCGACCGCGCGGCGCCGCAAGGCCGACAGCCAACTTGTGCTGGATGGTGGCGAGGCGCTGAGCCTCGTCCCGGAAAACACCTTCCTCTATTCGGTGTTCGACGTCGCCGACAGCGACCCCGGCTATCTCATCTACCGCGCCGAACTGAGCCGTGAGAGCGCGCAGGCCGCGCTGCCGGACGGCCACGCCTTCTTTGCCGTCGACGCGCTGCCCTATGAGCGGATCGCCACGCATGAATTGCGCGCCATGCTGCGCCGCTATGCGCGCGAGCGCCAGGACAAGCGCTTCGGCATCTACATCGACACCGGCGACGGCGGTCGCGTCGCCATGATCGACGGCCAGTCGCAATCGTGGACGCAGGCCGCGCCCGAATGATTCACCCAGGACAGACAGCATGAAAACGACCGTCGCATCGCTCGAAGGCTCGCGCCAGAACCTGTTCATCAACGGCGCGTTCGTGGCGCCCAGGAGCGGGCAGTACATCGACAGTTTCGACCCGACCACCGGCAAGCCCTGGTACCAGTTCGCCGAGGCCGGCGCCGAGGATGTCGGTGCGGCTGTCGAGGCCGCGCGTTCCGCTTTCGCCAATCCGGCCTGGCGACGTATGACCCAGACCGACCGTGGCAAGCTCGTGCGGCGGCTGGCGGAGCTGGTGCTGGAGCACGCCGACGAACTGGCGCTGATCGAGACGCGCGACAATGGCAAGCTGCTGAAGGAAATGCGGGCGCAGATGCGCGCCATGCCCGACAGCTACACCTATTTCGCCGGCATGGCCGACAAGCTGCTCGGGGACACCATCCCGGTGAACAAGCTCGACATGCTCAACTTCAACCTGCGAGAGCCGATCGGCGTCGTCGGCATGATCACGCCGTGGAACTCGCCGCTGATGCTGCTCACCGGCACGCTGGCGCCATGCCTGGCGCTCGGCAACACGGTGGTCGTCAAGCCGTCCGAGCATGCCAGTGCGTCCACGCTGGCTCTGGCCGAACTGATCATGGAGGCCGGTTTCCCGGCCGGCGTCGTCAATGTCGTGACCGGCACGGGGGCTGTGGCCGGCAACGCGCTGACGCGCCATCCTGGCATTGCAAAACTCGTCTTCACCGGCTCGACGGTGACCGGTCGGCGGATTGCCGCCAATGCGGCGCAGAATCTCATTCCCTGCTCGATGGAACTTGGTGGCAAATCCCCTCACGTCATCTTCGGTGATGTCGATATCGAGCATGCCGTGAATGGCGTGGTCTCCGGTGTCTTCGCGGCCGCGGGACAGAGCTGCGTCGCCGGTTCGCGCTGTTTCGTCGAGGCCAGCGTCCATGACCGTTTCGTCGAGGCGCTGGTCGAGCGCACGAGGCGGGTGCGAGTCGGGCTGCCTATGCTGGAGGACACCGACATAGGCCCGCTGGCGCTGTCGGCGCAGCTTGCAAAGGTGGAGGGCTATGTCGCTTCCGGCGTGCGTCAGGGCGCCCGGATCGCGGTCGGCGGCCGGCGGCCTCAGGCGGCCGAGCTTGCCGGCGGCTGGTATTTCGAGCCGACCGTGATGACCGATGCCGACAACGGCATGGAGTTCATGCAGGAGGAATTGTTCGGTCCCGTCGTCGGCGTCATGCCGTTCTCGTCGGAAGACGAAATGATCCGGCTCGCCAACGACACACGCTATGGCCTCGCCTCCGGCATCTGGACACGGGACATCAACCGCGCGCTGCGTTTCGCCAGGAATGTCGAGGCCGGCACGGTCTGGATCAACACCTACCGCGCGTCCTCCTTCATGTCCGCCAATGGCGGCTTCAAGGAGAGCGGTTACGGGCGGCGCGGCGGCTTCGACGCCATGGAGGAGTTCTCGCGCCTGAAGAACGTCGTCATCGACTACTCGGGTGCCATGCAGGACCCGTTCGTTATCCGCCTTCGCTGACCAGAACCCGACACACTGGGGAGACCGACATGAAATTCGCCGTTTCGCTGACCATGGAACGCTTCTCGCCCGACATGCCGATGTCGAAGGTGAAGAGCAATCTGCTCGAACTGGCGCGCCTGGCCGACGAGGGCGGCTTCGAGACGCTGTGGACGGCGGAGCATCATACGATCGAATGCACGATCTCGCCCAACCCGCTGATGACGCTGACCTGGCTTGCCCAGCATACCGAGCAGATCCGGCTTGGCACCTCGACGCTGGTCGCGCCCTACTGGAGCCCGATCAGGCTGGCGGGGGAGGCGGCACTTTGCGATCACCTGACCGGCGGGCGGCTGGAGTTCGGCATTGCGCGCGGCTCCTACCAATACGAGTTCGACCGCATGGCCGGCGGCATGCCGCAGCAGGAAGGCGTTGCCTATCTGAAGGAGTTGGTGCCGGCGGTGAAGAAGCTGTGGGCGCAGGATTATGCCCATGACGGCCACTACTGGAAGTTCCCGCTCGCCGCCGGTGTGCCGAAACCGCTGCAGAAGCCGCATCCGCCGATCTGGGTGGCCGCGCGAGACCCGGGAACCTTCGATTGGGCCGTCGGCATCGGCGCCTCGATCCTGTCGACGCCCTTGTCGGCGCCTGCAGCCGAGATCGCCGTGCTCGGCGAGAAATTCCGCAAGGCCGTTGCCGATCATCCGGAGGTGCCGCGCCCGCGCCTGATGATGCAGCGGCGCACTTGCGTCTACGAACGGGCGCAGGATTGGGAGGTCGCGGTCGGTCATGCCATCGACTACGGCCGCGCCTTCGAGAACCTGTTCCAGAACATCGGCACCGTGCAAAACGGCTTTCCCGAAGCCGTCCCCTATGAGAGCGTCAAGGGCAAGGACAATTACAATCCCGAGAACATCCGCCGCAACCTGATGTTCGGCACGCCGGACGAGGTGATCGAGAAGCTGCTCGACTATGAAGCGGCGGGTGTCGACCAATACTGCCTCGGCCTGACGTTCAACCTGCCGTTCGAGCTGCAGAAGAAGACGATCAAGCTTTGGGTCGACGAGGTGATGCCGGTCTTTGCCGCGCGCGAGCGCGACAGGGCGCGCCAGGCGGCGAGGGCGTGATCATGGCGCGCTCCGGCCAGCTCGATGTCGAGGGCGTGCTGCTCAACTGGCGCCTGGACGGCGAGGGCGGCGTGCCGCTGGTCTGCATCCATGGCGTCGGCTCCTACCTCGAAGCCTGGAATGGCGTGGCCGGGCGGTTGAAGGATCGCTTCGCGGTCCTCACCTTCGACCTGCGTGGCCATGGCCGCTCCAGCCGGATCAAAGGCCGCTACGAGATCGACGAATTCGTCGGCGAGACACTGGCGCTGGCCGACCATGTCGGGTTCGTCACCTTTCATCTGGCCGGGTTTTCGCTGGGTGGCCTGATCGCACAGCGCCTGGCGCTGACGCATGCCGAACGCCTGCAGAAACTGGTGCTGCTGTCGACGGTCGCCGGCCGCACGCCTGAGGAGCGGCACGCGGTGCGCGGCCGGCTGGCGGCGCTGATGGCGAGCGATGCCTCGGCGCATCACGCCGCCTCGCTGTCGCGTTGGTTGACGGAGGATTTTCAGGACAGCAACCCGGAGGTCATCGCCGAGCTGCGCCGGCGGGACGCCGAGAACGATCGTGACTGCTACGCGGCGGCCTATCGCGTTCTCGCCGAGACCGATTTTGGCGGCATTCTCGACCGCATCACCTGCCCGACACTGATCGTAACCGGCGAGGACGACCAGGGTTCCAGCCCGCGCATGGCGCGGCTGATGCACGAGCAGGTGCAGGGCTCGGAGCTCGCCATCCTGCCTGGGCTTCGCCATTCGATCCTTATCGAGGCGCCGGCTCTCGTCGCTGGCACGATGGCCGACTTCCTGCTGGGCGTCGGTCGCACGAGAGGGGCCGTCGC
The DNA here is from genome assembly GCA_002356515.1 of Mesorhizobium loti. Classification (NCBI taxonomy): domain Bacteria; kingdom Pseudomonadati; phylum Pseudomonadota; class Alphaproteobacteria; order Hyphomicrobiales; family Phyllobacteriaceae; genus Mesorhizobium; species Mesorhizobium loti. Next base: position 6,665,814 of record AP017605.1, read on the forward strand.
GCATGGGTAGCGGTCTTCGCGGAGCAGGTGAGGGCATCTCGCCGGCAACAGGCCAAAGCTTTCCCCGTGAGCGAGGGAATGACCGCTGCAAACATCCTCCGCGGCAGCGGAAGACCAGACCGGCTCGGGCATCGCTAAATCCGCGAGCCGTCCGGAGGATGCCGACCTCGTCGGCGAGGGATTGCGAGATCATGGCCGGCCGAAACGGCCATGAACGTGAGTGACTGAACAACAACAGGGGAATACGCACATGAAAATCTGGAACAGACGACACGTGACGATGGCCACGGTGGCGCTTGCGCTTGGCGCATATCCTGCTCACGCCGGCGCGGTGCTCGATCGCGTGATGGCGGCGGGCACGCTCAAGGTGGCGACCGATGCCAACTGGGCGCCGCAGTCCTTCGTGAATGCCAGCAATGAGCTGGACGGCTTCGATGTCGACGTCGCCAAGGCGATCGGCAAGCACCTCGGCGTCAAGGTCGAGTTCGTCACGCCCGGCTGGGATATCATCACCGCCGGCAACTGGGCAGGGCGCTGGGACATGCATGCCGGCTCGATGACGCCGACCAAGAAGCGCGCCGAGATCTTCGATTTTCCGGCGGTGTACTATTACACACCGGCGGCCGTTGCCGTGCACAAGGACAGCAAGGCCAAGACGCTGGCCGATCTCGACGGCAAGGTGGTTGGCGCCACCAGCACCTCCACCTTCGAGGCCTATGCCAAGAAGGATCTGACGCTCGACGCCGCCGGCGCGCCGCCCTTCGAGTACAAGCTCAACCCGAAGGAGGTCCACTCCTACGAGAATTCGACGACCGCCTTCGACGACCTTCGCCTCGGCGACGGCGTGCGTCTCGACGCGGTGGTCTCTTCGCTGCCGTCGATCCTCGATGCTGAGAAGGCAGGCTACCCGATCAAGCAGGTGGGCGATCCGGTCTTCTACGAACCGCTGGCAATCGCCATCGAGCGCGGCGATCCAGAACTGTCCGCTAAGATCGCCGACGCCGTGAAGGCGATGAAGGCGGACGGCACGCTGAGCAAGCTATCGGAAAAGTGGTACGGCCAGGATTATTCGAAGACGAACTAGCTCCCTTCAAAGGCGGCCTGCCTCGGGGCAGGCCGCCGAACAGCCGGTGCTCAAAGATGCTTTATCCCGATACCGTCGAAGCCGAAATCCTCGTCCACAAACCCTGGTTCGTGGCGACGATGTTCGGCGTCGTTCTGGTTCTCTTCATGGCTTTCAACATGGCGGGCACCAGCTTCGCCGAACTGATGCGTCCGGTGATCGGCGAACCGTCGGTGAGTGGCCTCTACGGCCGCTTTGCCATTGCTTTCGCCATAGCGGTGATCTTCACCTTGAACGTCGTGCTGATCGGTTTCGCGCCGATCAAGTTCCAGATCGGCATCGTCTGGCTCGAACTGTTGCTGCTGTTCATCGCCTTCTTCGAGACCTTCCATCTCAGCCTGCCCTTCATCAGGGAGAAGCTGCCGTTCCTGATCGGCCAGGGCGTCGTCACCACGCTCTACGTCTCGGCGATCTCGATCGTCATCGCCTCCGTCATCGCCGTCGCCGGCGCGGTCGCCAAGCTCTCCAGCAATGGCTTCGCCTACGCCATCGCCAGCTTCTACACCTCCTTCTTCCGTGGCCTTCCGCTGCTCATGCAGGTCTACCTGATCTATCTCGGCCTGCCGCAGCTCGGCTTCGTCATCAATGCGGTGCCTGCGGGCATCCTGGCGCTTTCGCTCTGCTATGGCGCCTACATGACCGAGATCTTCCGCTCCGGCATACAGAGCATCGATCGCGGCCAGTGGGAGGCGTCGCGTTCCATGGGCTTCGGCTTCGCGCTGACCATGCGCCGTATCATCCTGCCGCAGGCGCTGCCGGTCATCATTCCGCCGACCGGCAACCAGTTCATCTCGATGCTGAAGGATTCCTCGCTGGTCTCGGTTATCGGCGTGTGGGAGCTCATGTTCCTGGCGCGCACCCTCGGCCAGAAGACTTTCCAGCACATGGAGATGCTGATTTCGGCCGCGATGATCTACTGGATGCTGTCCATCTGCCTCGAACTGATCCAGGCGCGGATCGAGCGGCACTACCGCAGGAGCAAGGTCAGATGAACGCTCATGTCATCATCGAAGCGCGCAACGTATCGAAGTGGTACGGCGCCTTTCATGTCTTGAAGGACATCAACCTGACCGTCCACAAGGGCGAGCGTATCGTCATCTGCGGGCCTTCGGGTTCCGGCAAATCGACGCTCATCCGCTGCTTCAATCGCCTGGAGGCGCATCAGGAGGGCGACATCACCGTCAACGGCGTCGCCCTGCATGGCAAGATGGGCAACGTCGCCGACGTGCGCTCCAACGTCGGCATGGTGTTCCAGCATTTCAACCTGTTTCCGCACATGACGGTGCTGATGAACTGCATGGCCGGCCCGATGTGGGTGAAGGGCGTGCCGGAAAAGGAGGCGCGCAAGACCGCGCTGAAGTTCCTCGAGCGGGTCCGCATTCCCGAGCAGGCGAACAAGTTCCCCATCCAGCTGTCCGGCGGCCAGCAGCAGCGTGTGGCGATTGCCCGCAGCCTGTGCATGCAACCGGCTGTCATGCTGTTCGACGAACCGACCTCCGCCCTCGACCCGGAAATGGTCTCGGAGGTGCTCGACACCATGACGGAACTTGCCCGCGACGGCATGACCATGGTGTGCGTGACGCATGAAATGGGCTTTGCCCGCGCGGTGGCCGACCGGGTCATCTTCATGGACGCTGGCCAGATCGTCGAGGCGGGTACGCCGGACGAATTCTTCAGCCAGCCCCGCCACGATCGAACCAGATTGTTCCTCAGCCAGATTTTGAAGCACTGAGTAGAGCGTTCCACCGTCTCACGAGAATGCTCTGTCGGTACGGACTCCAGGGGCCGCTGCGAACGCCCGTTTTCTTCGCACGGCCGCCTCGACAGTGAGGCCGTCATGCATGCGCCTGAGGCCCGAGCGCGGCCAGCGCCGGCCTGGTTAGGCCCAGCCTAAGCAGAATTATCGAAAATCATTATTTGTGCATCGCACACAGCGTGCTTTGCTCCATCCGCCGGCTGAAAGACAACAAAAAGAACGTCAGGCGGCAGCCTTCGGCGATGCGTCCGAAGCGGGTTGTTTTGGCGCGGGCAGCGCCTGACCTCAGAAAAAGACAGGGGAACGTGATGACGACAATAATCTCGAAGTTTCGCCGTGCCGCGCTGGCGGCCGGCATTGCCTTGAGCGCGCTTTCGGTGAGCCTCCACGCCGAAGCCGGCAGCTTGAAGCTGGGCATGACGACCTGGGTCGGATACGGCCCGCTCTTCCTTGCGCGCGACATGGGCTACTTCAAGGAGGGCGGCCTCGATGTCTCGCTCGAAATCATCGAGGAAGCGTCGATGTACATGGCGGCCGTCGCCGCCGGCGAGCTCAACGGCAGCGCCTCGACCATCGACGAAATCATGAAGTACCGTTCGAAGGACGTCTGCTTCAAATCGGTCTATGCCCTGGACGACAGCCATGGCGGCGACGGCGTCCTGGCGCCCAGCAACGTCAAAAGCGTCGCCGACCTCAAGGGCATGGAAGTCGGGCTGAACGAAGGCTCGGTGTCGCAGTTCTGGTTCAACATCCTGCTCAAGCAGGCCGGTCTCAGCCAGACCGACGTGAAGATCACCAATATGACGGCCGATGACGCCGCTGCCGCCTTCATGGCCGATCGTATTCCCGTTGCCGTCACCTGGGAACCGCATCTGACGCTGGCCAAGAAGGAAAACAAGGGCCAGGTCCTGATCGACTCCTCGAAGACGCCCGGCCTGATCGTCGATGTGGTGGCGCTGAACTGCGACTACATCACCAAGAACCCCGGGGATGTCGAGGCGCTGGTGAAGGGCCTCTACAAGGCCAACGAGTTCATCAAGGAAAATCCCGCGAAGGCCTATGAGGTGATGGCCAAGGGCGTCGGCGGCTGGCTCAAGGATCCGAAGGACTTCGCCTCCTCCGCCGCGGGCGTGAATTTCTACGGCAAGGATCGCAATGCCCAGTTCTTCGCCGGTGGCGAGGCTGGCGAAGCCGGCAAGCTGATCAAGCTTGGCGGCGACATCTGGGGCGGCTTCGGCAAGCTCAAGATGGACATCAAATACGACGACCTCGTCGATACGTCCTTCCTCGCGAAGTGATCTGACCTCGTGAAGTGAGCTCGCTGGACCGCGGGCCGAGCCTCGCGCCTGCGGTCCATCCAGCCCAAAGGGTTTCCCTGTGACACTGGCACCGAATGCAACGTCTCCCATCAGCCATATCGTGACCACGAGCGTGGACAAAAATCAGCCCGGTCGATCCGCCTGGAAAGCTGTCACCACGCCTTTTCGGGCCGTGTCGCGGCCTCTCTCCATCACGCTCAGCGTCCTGGTCTGGGGCGCGGTCATCGGCGGCTGGTTCGCCTTGACCTATTCCGGCGCGGTGAAGGAAATGTTCCTGCCGCGCCCGGAATCCGTCTTGGTCACCACCATCAACATGGCGCTTGACGGCTCCTTGTGGGAGCACGTGCTGGCCAGCGTCCAGGTGGTGCTGATCGGTTTCGTCATTTCGAGCGTCGTGGCGGTGCCGCTTGGATTGACGATGGGCACCTACCGCATCGTCCAGGCCGCGCTCGACCCGCTCGTCAATTTCATCCGCTATCTGCCGGTGACGTCCTTCGTGCCGCTGTTCATCCTGTGGATCGGCATCGGCATCGAGCAGCGCGTGGCCGTCATCATCTTCGGCATTTTCTTCCAGCAATTGGTGATGATCGCCGACAGCGCCCGCGGCGTTCAGCGCGACCTCGTCAATGCGGCCTACACGCTCGGCACGAAACGCGGCGACACGGTCTTCCATATCGTCTTTCCGGCGACGCTTCCCAACGTGCTCGACGTGCTGCGCGTCACCATGGGCTGGGCCTGGACCTATCTCGTCGTTGCCGAACTCGTCGCCGCGCGCAGCGGACTTGGCTACATTTCGCTGAAGGCGATGCGCGGCTTCCAGGTCGACGTCATCTTCATGGCCATCGCCCTGATCGGCATCCTTGGCCTTTGCACCGACCAATTGTTCCGGGGCATCCGCCGCCTCGTCGCTCCCTGGGCCAATTGAGGAGTTTGCCGACATGGACGCCCTGACACTCGCGACGAAACCGAAGAGCGCCGACATCGCCATCGACAATGTGGTCCTGCGCTACGGCAAGGGCGACAATGCGGTGCTGGCGCTGGACGGCATCTCCTTCCATGTCGTGCCCAACGAGTTCTGCGTGATCGTCGGCCCATCCGGCTGCGGCAAGTCGAGCCTGCTCTATCTCATCGCCGGGCTGGAGGAGCGCACCGGCGGCATGATCTCGGTCGGCGGCAAGCCGGTTACCGAGCCGGGCCCCGATCGCGGCATGGTGTTTCAGGCCTATACGCTGTTTCCCTGGCTGACCGTGGCGCAGAACATCGAATACGGCCCGAAGCGGAAAAGTATGCCGGCGGCCGAACGCAAGGCCATCGTCGAGCATTTCCTGCATGAGGTCGGCCTGGCGAAATTCGCCAACCACTATCCCTCGCAGCTGTCGGGCGGCATGAAGCAGCGCGTGGCGATCGCGCGTGCGCTCGCCAACGATCCGCAGGTGCTGCTGATGGACGAACCTTTCGGCGCGCTCGACAGCCAGACCCGCCACTCCATGCAGAAGCTTCTCTTGCGGATTTGGGACCATTCCAAGAAAACCGTGCTGTTCGTCACCCACGACATTGACGAGGCGATCCTGCTGGCGGACCGGGTGCTCGTCATGTCCGGCCGGCCCGGCCAGATCAAGAAGGAAATCCGCGTCGGCTTCTCGCGCCCGCGCAGCATGGATCTGGTCATGGAGCCGAACTTCATCGCCATGAAGCGGGAAATCCTCGAGCTGTTGAAGAACGACGAAGACGAAGAGCACTAGTGCATGTCGCCCAAAAGTGACTCGGTTTTGGGAAGACGACATGCATGAAACGAAAACCAGCATGAGCATCGCGACCGCGGAATTCGACTATATCGTCATCGGCGCGGGCTCGGCCGGTTGTGTCCTAGCCAACAGGCTGAGTACCAACCCCGCTAGCCGTGTCTGCCTCATCGAGGCCGGTGGCAGTGACGACCGCACAAGGGTGCGCGTGCCGGCCGGCATCCTCTCGCTCTACGGCAATCCGAATTTCGACTATGGCTACAAAGGCGTGCCGCAGCCGCTGCTCAACAACCGCCGCATACCGGTCAACCGCGGCAAGCTTCTCGGCGGGTCGAGTTCGATCAATTCGATGGTCTATATCCGCGGCGCAGCACAAGACTACGATGAGTGGGCGGCACTCGGCTGCGCCGGCTGGTCCTATGCCGATGTGCTGCCGGTGTTCAAGACGCTGGAGCGGAATCTCCTGTCGCAGAGCCCGGCCTATCACGGCTTCGACGGCGAATTGCTGGTCGACAATCCGCGTGATCCCAACGCCGTATCCAGCCTCTGGGTAGAGGCGGGGCGCAGCATAGGCCTGCCCGAAAACCGTGACTTCAACGGAGACGGCCAATTCGGCCTCGGCATCTACAATGTAACCCAGGACAAGGGCCAGCGCTTCTCGGCCTACACCGCTTTCGTCCGCCCGGTTCTGAGCCGCCCGAACCTCCAGGTCCTGTCAGGCGTCGAGGTGCTTGATCTGGCCGTCGAAAGCGGACGCGTCACCGGCGTCAATGTGATCAGGGACGGCGCGGTCCAAAGGCTGACCTGCCGCGCCGAAGTCGTGCTGAGCGCCGGTGCGATCGGGTCGCCGCGCATCCTGCTTGCGTCCGGCATCGGCCCGGCCGAGGAGCTGAAGGCGGCCGGGATAGAGCCGGTGATGAATGTACCCGGGGTCGGCAAGAATTTGCGCGACCATGTCGACGGCATGATCACCGTGCGATCGAACAGCACCAGGACGCTCGGCCTGTCGCTCGCCAATCTGCCGGCGATGCTGGCCGCGCCCTTTCAGTATTTCGCCCGGCGCAAGGGGATGCTCACGACGAACTATGTCGAGGCCGGCGGCTTCGCCAGGACGAAATATGCCGGCGATACTCCCGATGTCCAATTCCACTTTGTTCCCGGCTACCGCAGCCATCGCGGCCGGCTCGTCGAATATGGCCACGGCTATGCCGTGCACACCTGTGTGTTGAGACCCGGGAGCGTCGGCGAAATCACGCTTGAGCGTGACGGCACCCGCCGCAACGTGCTGATCGATCACCGCTTCTTCAGCGACGGCCAGGATGCCCTGACCCTGGTCGAGGGTATCAAGGTCGCGCGTTCCATTCTGGCTGCGCCGGTCTTTGCCGATATTCGCGGACCGGAAATCCTGCCCGGACCCGATGTCGTCACCGATGACGAAATCCTCGCCTATCTGCGCGCCGAGGCGCTCACCGTCTATCACCCGGTCGGCACGGCCAAGATGGGCAACGATGCCATGGCGGTGGTCGATCCCGCCGGCCTCAAGGTGCGCGGCTTCGACAATCTGCGCGTGGCGGACGCCTCGATCATGCCGACGCTGATCGGCGGCAACACCAATGCGCCGTCGATGATGATCGGCGAAAAAGCAGCCAGGGCGATGCTGTCATAAGTCTCGCATTGGCCCGTCTCCGGGCATTTAGGGACAAGCTAACCACTGCCACGCGAAATCGTAATTTTCGCTAATCAGTCCCTCCAGTAAACCAACGAACTGAGCTCCTCGCATCCGCGGAAACTCTTGGGGGGAAAGGACGCAGAAATGCCAGTGGAAAAAATAGACACGCTTGTCGTCGGCGGTGGCCAGGCGGGAGTGGCTATGTCTGAGCATCTGAGCAAATGCGGCGTGCCGCATCTTGTCCTCGAGCGCGGCCGGATTGCCGAGCGCTGGCGCTCGCAGCGATGGGACTCGCTCGTTGCCAATGGCCCGGCCTGGCATGACCGTTTCCCGGGCATGGAATTTCCCGTGACGGGTCCCGACGGCTTTCCGTCCAAGGAAGAGGTTGCCGACTATTTCGCCGCTTACGCAAAACAGATCAACGCTCCGATCCGCTGCGGCGTCGAGGTCAAGCTCGCGCAGAAAAATGTCGGTCGACCCGGGTTCCGTGTCGAAACCTCGGATGGGGTGATCGAAGCCAACAGCATCGTCGCCGCGACCGGACCTTTCCAGGTCCCCGTCATCCCCGCTCTTGTCCCTGCAAATGCAGATCTCCTGCAGATCCATTCCAGCGCGTACCGCAACCCCGGACAGTTGCCGAAGGGAGCGGTGCTGGTGGTCGGGGCGGGATCGTCGGGTGTGCAGATAGCCGATGAGCTTCAGCGCTCTGGGCGGCGCGTCTACCTCTCGGTCGGTCCGCACGACCGCCCGCCGCGCGCCTATCGCGGGCGCGATTTCTGCTGGTGGCTTGGCGTTCTCGGCAAATGGGACCTCGAAACTCCAGGGCCCGGCACGGAGCACGTCACGATCGCGGTGAGCGGCGCGCGTGGCGGCGAGACGATCGATTTCCGTCGGCTGGCCGCGCAGGGGCTTACCCTGGTCGGCATGACCAAGACATATCAGGACGGCGTGCTGACCTTCGCGCCCGACCTGGCGAAGAACATTGCCCGCGGTGACGCCAGCCTGATGTCGTTGCTCGACGAGGCCGACGCCTATGTCGCGCGCAACGGCCTCGACCTTCCGCAGGAGCCCACGGCCCGTCGGATCGACCCGGATCCGGAATGCCTGACCAACCCGCTTCGTGAGCTCGATCTGGCCGAGGCCGGGGTAACGGCGATCATCTGGGCCACCGGCTTTGCCGTGGATTACAGCTGGCTGAAGGTCGATGCCTTTGACGAGAAGGGCCGGCCAAGGCATCAGCGCGGCGTCTCGACCGAGCCCGGCATCTATTTTCTCGGCCTGCCCTGGCAGTCGCGAAGGGGATCGAGTTTCATCTGGGGCGTCTGGCACGATGCCAAGCATGTCGCCGACCGCATTTCGACGCAGCGCAAATATCTGGCCTACCATGCCGCAGCACGGCGCGAGACCGTGGACGCCTGAACGACGCTGACGACTGCCAGAGCAATTCCAGGAAAAGTGTGAGCGGTTTTCCGTCCGGAATTGCGTAAAAACAAAAAGATAGAGCGGTTTGCCGTTTCCGTGAAACGGCGAAACGCTCTAGCCCGATCTGATGGAGACCAGCATGGCGCATACGAGAATCCGCAAGTTCAACACCAAGGACACCTATCCCGAGCAGAAGCTCGACAATGATCTGTGCCAGGCGGTCGTCACGCGGGGCGGCCGCACGGTCTATCTGCGCGGCCAGTGCCCGCAGGATCTCGACACCGCCAAGAATATCGGCAGCCACGATCCGGCCGAGCAGACGCACAAGGTGATGCAGAACATCAGGCAACTCATCGAGGAGTGCGGCGGCACCATGGAGCATCTGGTCAAGGTGGTGGTCTACATCACCGACGTGCGCCATCGCGAGGCGGTCTACCGCACCATGGGCGAGTACATCAAGGGCGTGCATCCCGTTTCGACCGGCCTCGTCGTGTCGGCTCTGGCGCGGCCGGACTGGCTGGTCGAGATCGACGGCACCGCCGTAATCCCGGATTGACGCCATGACCTTCTCCATCGTCGCGCGATGCAGCCGCACCGGTATGTTCGGCGTCGCGGTATCGTCCTCCTCTCCGGCGGTGGCGGCGCGTTGCGCCTACGCGCAGGCGGGCGTGGGGGCGGTCGCCAGCCAGAACGTCACCGATCCGACGCTCGGCACGAGCGGGCTCGAACTGCTGGCGCGCGGCGCCTCGGCCGCCGAGGCGGTCGCCATCCTGAAGCGCACCAGCGCCTACAGCGAATACCGGCAGGTGCTGGCTGTCGATGCCGCCGGGACGACGGCGATCCATTCCGGACCCAAGGCGCTCGGCATCTGGGCGGAAGCGCGCTCGGACAATGTCGCGTGCGGCGGCAACATGCTGGCTCACGACGGCGTGCCGCAGGCCATGGTCGAGGCCTTCCTGGCCTCGGAAGGGCATCTCGGCGACCGCCTGATCGCCACCATGCGCGCCGCGCTGAAAGCGGGGGGCGAGGCAGGCCCGGTCCATTCGGCCGGACTGAAGCTGGTGCGCGAGGTTGCATGGCCGGTCGCGGACCTGCGCTGCGACTGGACCGACGACTGCCCGATCGAGGAACTGGCGGCGTTATGGGATCGCTACAAGCCGCAGCTCGATGCCTATGTGACCCGCGCGATCAATCCGTCCGACGCGCCGAGCTACGGCGTGCCGGGCGACGAGTAGCCGGCACGCAAGCAGCCGGCATACAAGGGGGGAGGCATCCGCATGAGCGAACTCAGTCACAAGGACTGGATCGGCAAGGCATCGGCGATCCGTTTTCGCGACAAGGCGTTCATCGACGGCAAGACGGTTCCCGCGCGTTCGGGCCGAACCTTCGCCAGCATCAATCCGGCCACCGGCGAAACGCTGGCCGAGGTGGCGTCATGCGGCGAGGAAGACATCGATCTGGCCGTTGCCGCGGCGCGCCGCAGTTTCGAGGCCGGTGTCTGGTCGCGCACGAGCCCGGCGCACCGCAAGGAGGTGCTGCTGCGGCTGGCAAAACTGCTGCGCGAAAACCTGCAGGAGCTTGCCCTGCTGGAGTCGCTCGACATGGGCAAGCTGGTCACGGATGCAGCGACCGTCGACGTCCCTGGCTCGGCGGCGATCTTCCAGTGGTATGGCGAGGCCATCGACAAGATCTACGACGAAGTGGCGCCGACCGGCGCGAGCGATCTGGTGTTGGTGCGGCGCGAGCCGCTCGGCGTCATCGGCGCTGTGGTGCCATGGAATTTCCCGCTCGACATAGCGACCTGGAAATGTGCGCCCGCGCTTGCCGCGGGCAATTCGGTGGTGCTGAAGCCGGCGGAGCAGTCGCCTTTCTCGGCGCTCAGGCTGGCGGAACTCGCCATGGAGGCGGGCCTGCCCGCCGGCGTGCTCAATGTCGTGCCTGGCCTTGGCGAGACGGCCGGACAGGCGCTCGGCCGCCATATGGATGTCGATTGCCTTGCCTTCACCGGATCGACTTCGGTCGGCAAGATGTTCCTGCAATATTCGGGTCAGTCGAACATGAAGCAGGTCTGGCTCGAAACAGGCGGCAAGAGCCCGAACCTCGTCTTCGCCGATTGCGGCGATCTCGATGCGGCCGCCGACATGGCGGCGTTCGGCATCTTCTTCAACCAGGGCGAGGTTTGCTCGGCCAATTCGCGCCTGCTGGTGCAGCGCTCCATCAAGGATGCCTTCGTGGAGAAATTGGCTGAGCGGGCGGCGGCCGCCCAGCCTGGCGATCCGCTCGACCCGGCCTCGAAAATGGGCGCCATGGTCGATGCCCGCCACGCCGCCAACGTCATGCGCTTCGTCGAGGCTGGCAAGAAGACCGCGCGCCTGGTCGCCGGCGGCGATCGCGTCACGGTCAACGGCCGCGGCAGCTTCATACAGCCCACCATCTTCGACGATGTCGCCCATGACGATCCGATTGCCAGGGACGAGATATTCGGACCAGTGCTTTCGGTCATTGCCTTCGACGATGAGGAGGAGGCAATCCGCATCGCCAATGACAGCCCCTACGGGCTGGCGGCATCGCTGTGGACCGACAGTCTTTCGCGCGCACACCGCGTCGCCGGACGGCTGCGCGCCGGCACGGTTTCCGTCAACACGGTCGATGCGTTGAGCCCGATGACGCCGTTCGGCGGCGTCAAGCAATCGGGCTTCGGCCGCGATCTGTCGCTGCATGCGCTGGACAAGTACACCGCGCTGAAAACGACATGGATCAAGTACTGAAGCCGCGCGGGCGCTTGATCGCGGCGCCCAAACCGGCAACATAGAAGCCCATGCCGCTACGCTTCACCCTGAGACAACTGGAATATTTCGTCGCTGTCGGCGAAGCCGGCTCCATTACCAAGGCGGCCGAGCAGGTCAATGTTTCGCCGCCTTCGATCTCGGCGTCGATCGCGCAACTGGAGGCCGAATTCGGCGTCCAGCTTTTTGTCCGCAAGCATTCGCATGGCCTGTCGCTCACGGCTGGCGGGCGTGTTTTCCTGAAGGAGGCCGCCAGGCTGCTGGCCGACGCCGACGCCCTGCACGATATCGCCGGCGACATCGCCGAGAAGGTGCGCGGACCGCTGGCGGTCGGATGCCTGCTGACCTTCGCGCAGATCGTCATGCCGACGCTGCGCATGAAGTTCGAGCGCGCCTATCCCGAGGTGCGGTTCCGGCAGTTCGAACGCAACCAGGGTCAACTACTCGAAATGCTGCAGCGCGGCGAAATCGACGCGGCGCTGACCTACGATCTCGAACTGTCGCAGGACACGACGTTCGAACCGCTGATGCTGGTGCCGGCCTACGTCATGCTGCCACAAGGGCACCGCTTCGCCGGTAAGGCTTCGATCACGACGGAAGAGCTGGCCGACGAGCCTATGGTGCTGCTCGACCTGCCATACAGCCGCGAATATTTTCTCTCGGCCTTCCAGATGCGCGGCATCCGGCCCAACATCGCCGAGCGCACCGGCGACATCGCGGTGATGCGGTCGATGGTCGCGAACGGCTTCGGCTACGGCATTGCCAACATGCGGCCGCTCAACACGCTGGCGCCGGACGGCAAGCCGCTGGTGTTCGTGCCGCTGGCGGGGGATTTGCGGCCTCTGACCATGGGGGTCGCCTTGCCCAACGCCGAGCACCGCACCCAGACGGTGCAGGCCTTCATCGATCACTGCCGCCGTTTCGTCGTCGAACAGGGCGTGTTCGGCAGCGGCCGGGTCGTGGAATAGCGGCAGCCCCGGTCAGGCGACCTGCAACTGTTGTCCGGCAAGCCGCCGCAGCAAATTGTCCAGCATGTCGTCGCAGCGGCGCAGCTGTTCGACGCTGACGAATTCGTCCGGCCTGTGCCCTTGCGCCATCGAGCCCGGTCCGCACACGATGGTCGGCGTGCCGAGGTCGCGGCTGAACAATCCGCCTTCGGTGCCGTAGGCGACTTTCATGGTGTCGTTGGCGCCGGTCAGCGACTTGACGAAGGCGACGGCCTGCGAATTCGCCGGCGTGTCCAGCCCCGGATAGGTGTTGGTGATGTCGATGTCGATGGCCGCCTCCCGCGCGATCGCCGAAGCGGCAGCGGCAATACGCTGCGCCTCGGCGCGTAAGCTATCGAGGATTTGGTCGGGATTGTCGGCCGCGACATTGCGGATCTCGAAATCGAGCTGGCAGAGGTTCGGCACGATGTTGAGCGCCACGCCGGCATTGATCTTGCCGACATGGACGGTGGTGTAGGGAATGTCATAATCGCCGTCGCGTGCGCCATCGCTGGCCAACCGGTCCTGTTCCCGGCGCAGTGCGGTGACGAAGTCGCAGCCGAGATGGATGGCATTGAGCGCCAGGGGAGCCAGCGCCGAATGGCCCTCCCGTCCCCTGCAGATGGCGCGTGCCGCAAGCTTGCCCTTGTGGCCGGTTGCCACCTGCATATTGGTCGGCTCGCCGACGATGCACAGCAATGGCCGGTGCGGCGCGGATCGCAGCATGTCGATAAGGCTGTGCACGCCGATGCAGCCGATCTCCTCGTCGTAGGAAAGCGCCAGATGCAAGGGCGTTTGCAGGCTCATTTTCGCGGCCTTGAGGCAGGCGGCAAGCGCGCAGGCGACGAAACCCTTCATGTCGGCAGCACCACGGCCATAGAGCCTGCCGTCGCGCGCGGTCATCTCGAAAGGCGGCAGCGTCCAGTCCTGGCCTTCGATGGGGACGACATCGGTATGGCCGGACAGCATGACGCCAGGAGCGTCGGCCGGTCCGATGGTGGCGAACAGGTTCGCCTTATGGCCGTCCGCGCTGCGGATGATCTGGCAGGCAATGCCCTGTGCCGAAAGCAACTCCGTGACGTAGCCGACAAGGTCGAGGTTCGAGTCGCGGCTCACCGTCGGAAAGCCGATCAGCTTTTCAAGGATCTGGATGCTGTCCATGCGTCTCACGTCTCATTGGCCATGCGCGCTATCTAGCATCGCGCGACCACGGCCTTGAAGTCGCATTTGGCTCAGCCGGGATTCACCGGATGCTAATCCAGGCGGCAAGGGCGGATTAGGCGCGTCCTAATCCGCACAGAAGAAATCTGTAGTTTTCCGGCACGCGCTGCAACTTATGAGTAGGTTCACCGCATCTACCCACCGGGCGGACCGGCTTGCGCCAAGGCTGAAAAAGCCATCGCCGCGCATGCCGTGATGCGACGCTGGCAGGAAGGAAACACCATGCGTGATCCACGCTACGACATTCTGTTCGAGCCCGTGAAGATCGGTCCGGTGACCGCCAAGAACCGTTTCTACCAGGTGCCGCATTGCAATGGCGGCGGCTATCGCGACCCTTCCGCCGCGGCCGAGATGCGGCGCATCAAGTCGGAAGGCGGCTGGGGTGTCATCTTCACCGAGCAGACCGAGATGCACCACACTTCGGAGATCACACCCTTCATCGAGCTCAGGCTGTGGGACGACGCCGATATACCGGCGCTGGCGAAGATGGCCAAGGCGATGCACCAACATGGCGCGCTGGCCGGCATCCAACTGGCCTATTCCGGCATCAACGGCCCCAACCTCTACACCAAGGAAGTGCCGCGCGGACCGTCGGCCTTGCCCATCCGCACCTTCACCAACGATCCGGTCCAGGCGCGCGCCATGGACAAGCAAGATATACGCGACCTCAGGCGCTGGCATCGCAATGCCTTCAAACGCGCCAAGCTGGCGGGCTTCGACCTGGTCTGTCTCTATGGCGCGCATGGCTTCGGCATCATCCAGCACTTCCTGTCCACCGCCACCAACCAGCGCAGCGACGAATATGGCGGCTCGCTGGAAAACCGCTCGCGGCTGATGCGCGAGCTGATCGAGGAAGGCCGCGATGCCATCGGCGTCACGTGTGGCCTGACGCTGCGGTTGTCGCTGGACGAGATGATCGGCGAGTTGGGCTTTGCCAATTCCGAGGTCCGCGACATGATCGAAATGCACGCCGATCTGCCTGATCTCTGGGACCTGGCCCATGGCGCCTGGGAGGATTGTTCGGGGCCGTCGCGGTTCAAGGAGGAGGCAGCGCAGGAGAGCCTGGTGTCCGGCATCAAGACGCTGACCTCAAAGCCGGTCGTCGGCGTCGGCCGCTTCACCTCGCCTGACGTGATGGTCCGGATGATCAAGTCCGGCACGCTCGATTTCATCGGCTGCGCGCGCCCGTCGATCGCCGACCCCTTTCTGCCGAAGAAGGTGGAGGAGGGGCGTATCGAGGACATCCGCGAATGCATCGGCTGCAACATCTGCATCACCGGCGACATGACCATGTCGATCTCGCGCTGCACGCAGAACCCGACCTTCATGGAGGAGTGGCGCAAGGGCTGGCATCCCGAGCGCATGCAGGCCAAGGGCGACAGCGACAGCGTGCTGATCGTCGGCGCCGGTCCCGCAGGACTGGAGGCCGCCCGCGCGCTCGGCCTGCGCGGCTATCAGGTGGCCATTGCCGAGGCCGGCACCGAACTCGGCGGCCGCGTCGCGCGCGAGTGTCGCCTGCCTGGGCTCTCGGCCTGGGGTCGCGTGCGCGACTATCGCCAGTACCAGCTCAGCCAGATGTCCAATGTCGACATCTATTTCGAAAGCCGGTTGTCGGCGCAGGACATACTGGCCTTCGGTTTTCAGAACATCGCGCTGGCCACCGGCTCGACATGGCGCCGCGACGGCGTGGCGCGCGCCCATGTCGTGCCGATGCCGATCGACCCGGCCATGCCGGTCTACACGCCGGACGATCTGATGGCTGGAAACGTGCCGACCGGCAATGTCGTGCTGTTCGACGACGACCACTACTATATGGGTGGCGTTCTGGCTGAGCTGATGGCGCGCAACGGTAGCAAGGTGACGCTGGTGACGCCGTCCGCCTATGTCTCCGACTGGACCCGCAACACGCTGGAGCAGGGCGCCATCCACCGCCGTCTGGCGGGGCTCGGCGTCGAGATCGTGCTGAACCGGACCGTGACACGCATCGTGCAAGGAGGCGTTGCCACCGCCTGCGCCTACACTGGGGCCGAACGTGATATTGCCGCCGACGCCGTGGTGCTGGTGACGTCGCGCCAGCAGGACGACCAGGTCTGGCGTGAGCTGAGGGCGCGGCGCGACGAATGGGCCGACAATGGTATCAGTTCGATCAAGGTCATAGGCGATGCCGAGGCGCCGGGGCCGATCGCCTGGGCGACCTATGCCGGCCACCGCTTCGCGCGTGAGCTGGACGAAGACGATATCGGCGATGCGCTGCCGTTCCGGCGGGAGGTGACGGCCCTGGCGGCGGAATAGGCGGGACTTGCGCCTGGCACCCGTGGTCCTTAGACAGGCGGCCGTGACGTTTGCCGATGGCGGAGAAGAAGAACATGTCGGACCGGATGAAGACCATCTCCTCGGCCAAGTCGCATGGCGGCGTGCAGGGCGTCTATTCCCATGCTTCGGATGCCTGTGCCTGCGACATGACATTCGCCGTATTCGTGCCGCCGCAGGCCGGTGAAAAGCCTTGCCCTGTCGTATGGTACCTCTCCGGCCTGACCTGCACCCATGCCAATGTCATGGACAAGGGCGGGTACAGGCGCATGGCCGCCGAGCTTGGCCTGATCGTCGTCTGTCCCGACACCAGCCCCCGCGGCGCCGACATTCCCGACGAGAAGGACAATTGGCAGTTCGGTTGCGGCGCCGGCTTCTATGTCGACGCGACGCAAGCACCCTACGCCACGAACTACCGCATGTATTCCTATGTCACCGAGGAATTGCCGGCATTGATCGCCCAGGAATTTCCGGCCGATATGACGCGCCAGGCGATCTTCGGCCACTCGATGGGCGGGCATGGTGCGCTGACGATCGCGCTGAAAAATCCCGAGCGCTTCAAAAGCTGCTCGGCCTTCGCGCCGATCGTGCAACCGAGCACCGCCGGCTGGTCGCGGCCCGCCCTCGAAAAATATCTCGGCGCCGACGAGGCGTCATGGCGGGGCTACGATGCCACCTTGCTCATCGAGGATGGCCATCGCTTCTCCGAGCTTTTCGTCGATCAGGGAACGTCGGACGGCTTTCTCAAGGACGGGCTGAGGCCTTGGCTGCTGGAAGCGGCCTGCGCCAAGGCCGGCATCCCTCTGACCCTGCGCATGCAGGATGGCTACGACCACTCGTATTTCTTCATTTCGACATTCATGGATGACCATCTGCGATGGCATGCCGAAAGATTGTCTGACCCGGTTCTCGGCACCGGGTCACGCTGAACCATTGGGATAGCCCCCAGCAGGTTTAATCCCGCAGCAGGTCGAACATCAGCTTGAAGAAACGGTCCGCATCGACCTCATGGGCGATACGGGCATTGTCCTTCTCGCCGCGCTCGCTCCAGAAATCGGCGACCGTCGCGCCGAACGCATAGGTGCCGGACAAATCGACGCCGATATGGGCCGGACGCGTGCGCACCAGCGTCGGGTCGATGGCCAGCGCCAGTGCCAGCGGATCGTGCATGGCGCCGCCGACGCCCATCGAGTTGCGGTGCAGCTTCTCGTAGAACAGCAGCCAGTCGTTGACCAGTTTGCCGAGCGGCGTGTCGATCGTCGCCAGCTCGGCATATTGCGGCGCCTCGATCAGCACCTGCATGGTGACATCGAGGCCGACCATCAGGATCGGCACGCCGCTGTCCAGCACGATCTTCAGCGCCTCCGGGTCGCAGAAGGCGTTGAACTCCGTCGGCGTGATGATCTCGCTCTTGCGGTAGAACACGCCGCCCATCCAGATCAATTCCTTGATCTTGGGCAGCACGTCGCGATGCTTGAGGATCATCAGGCCGATATTGGACAGCGGGCCGGTGGCGACGACCAGGATCGGTTCCGGCGAGGCGCGCAGCTTGTCGGCCAGGAAATCGACGGCGTGCTGGTCGACCGGCTTGATCGTCGCCTGCGGCAGATAGGGCGAGCCTTCGAGGCCGCTCGGACCGTCGGCGGTGCCAAGCACCAGCGGCCGCGCCAGCGGGCGGTGACAGCCTTGCGCGACCGGCACGTCGCCGGCGCCGATATACTCCAGGATGCGCAGCGCATTGGCCGTCGTCTTCTCGACCTCGGCATTGCCGCAAGTGGTGGTGACGCCGAGCAATTCGATAGCCGGCGAGCGATGCGCCATGACCAGCGCGATGGCGTCGTCATGGCCGGGGTCGCAGTCGAACAGGATGGGAGTTGCAATGGTCATTTTGGCGGTCCTCACGCGGCTTGTTCGTAGCGCGCGATGGTTTGCTTGAAGATGTTCAGGAAGCGGCGGCCGTCGAGATCGGTGCAGATGCGCGTGGTCTTAGGCCCGCCGCCGGGCAGCAATTGCCGGCCGCGATGGGCAACCGTCTGTCCGCGCGCGAGACGCCCGTCCAGCACGACATCGACGAAGAGCGGTTCGGTCATCGTGGCGAGGCTGGGGTCGAAGGCCAAAGCCACGGTGATGACGTCGTCCATCGGGAAGCCGACGAGGTCGAAGAACTCGCGCCAGATATCGATGTAGATCGGGAAGCTGTCGGCGATCATGTCGAAGACGGCGTTCTTGCGGGCAACGGCATGCATGTCGGCGATGTCATCGCGCGTCAGCATCGAGGCGGCGACGCGGTTGTCCTCGCAGATGTCGAGCGGTACCAGGATCTTCTCGACATCGGCGTTGAGCACGATGCGTGAAGCTTCGGGGTCGGCCCAGATGTTGTATTCCGACAGCGGCGTGATGTTGCCGGGTGTCTGGAAATTGCCGCCAAGCACCAAGAGCCGCTTCAACGCGCCCGTCAGGCGCGGCTCCTGAAGCAGCGCCATCGCCGCATTGGTCAGCGGCCCCGTCGTCACCAGCGTGATCTCGCCGGGATTGGCCATGACTGTCTCGATGATGAAATCGACCGCGTGCCCCGGCGTTGCCGGGCGGACGGGCGGCGGCGCCGGCGGGTTGAATTTCTTCAGCCGGTCGCCGAAGCGGGCAACCAGCCGCTTCTCGAAATGCACCGGCGCTTCCATGTCGGCCTTGGCGTTGCCGACGATCGGCCGCCAGGCGCCGGCATGGACCGGAACGTCGTCGCGCCCGGCCAGCGTCAGCGTGTTGAGCACGACATTGGTGACCTGTTCGATCGGGCCTGCCGCACCGGTCACGGTGGTGACGCCTTCGAGCCGGATATTCGGGTTCGCCGCGGCAAACAGCACGGCGAGAATGTCGTCGCCGGCAGAATCCACGTCGAGGATTATGCGTTCCATGAGAGTTCCTTCACTAGGGATTTTTGTCGACCGGGGCGCTGTTCCTGTCCACCGACAGAAGTTTCTGCATCGAGGCCAGCGTCTCCTTGATGATTTTCGGCCGTGCCCGGTAGGACAGTGCGAACAGCGCCGTCAGCGCGACGACATAGGGCACGGTGAGAACCAGATAGGACGGGAAACCGAAGGTCTGCAGGCGCAGCGAGAAGGCATCGGCGAAGCCGAACAAAAGGCAACCGGCCAGCACCTTCAGCGGATCGCCATTGGAGAAGATCAGGATGGCCACCGCCATGAAACCGCGGCCCGAGGACATGTTCTCGGTGAACATGGTGATGTAGCCGAGCGACAGATGCGCGCCGGCCAGCCCCGCCAGCAATCCGCTCAGCAGCGAGGCGATGTAGCGGACGCGGGTGATCGAAATGCCGAGTGCTTCCGCGGCTTCGGGCTTTTCGCCGACGACGCGGATATAGAGCCCAAGCCGGGTGCGGTTGTAGAACAGCACCAGCAGCGGCACGGCGATGAAGGCGACGTAGACAATCGGCGTGAAGCCCGAGATCAGCGGCGCCCATGACCCGAGCAGCGCCTGGGCGCCGGGTATCTGCACCTTGGGCAGGCCGACAATGCCGTGACCGACGATCGATCCGCGTGTGCCGAAAATCGCTTTCATCAACGAGATCGTCATGCCGCCGGCAAGGATGTTGAGCGCCAGCCCGACGACAACTTCGTTGGCCCGGAACGTCACCACCAGCACGGCAAAGGCAAGCGCGAAGGCAAGGGCCGCGGCGACGCCGCAGGCGACCCCCGCGAATGCCGAACCTGTCCAGATCGAGCCGATGACAGCGAAGAAGGCGCCGGCCAGCATCTGTCCTTCGAGGCCGATGTTGAAGATGCCAGCCTTGGTGGTGAACGACCCGCCGAGCGCCACCAGCAGGATCGGCGCGGTGGTGCGAAGCGTCGCGGCGATCAGCGCGACGTTGATGAGCTTGTCTAGAATTTCCATCGCCGCTCCCCCGCCTGGCTGTCGCCGCGGCGTTTGATCAGGACCTGCGCCGAGACGCTAAGGATGATCAGCGCCTGGATGACGGTGATGATTTCGCGCGAGGCGCTGGTGTCGACCTCGAGCAGCAGCGACCCGCTGCGAAGCGCGCCGAAGAACAGCGCCGTGACGATGGTGGCAACCGGCGAGCCATTGGCGAGCAGGGCGGCGATCAGCCCGTCGAAGCCGAAGCCGGGAGCAAAGCCCTCCATGAAACGGTGATGCACGCCGAGCGTCTCGACGCCGCCGGCGAGGCCGCCGACGGCACCTGAAAGCAGCAGCACGACAAAGCCCTGCCGTTTCACGTTGACGCCGCCATATTCGGCGAATTTCGGCGCCGAGCCGACCATGGTCACGCCATAGCCCCAGCTGGTGTAGCGGAAGATCAGCGCGACGCCGACCGCCAGCGCCAGGCCGATGAACAGCCCCCAGTTCAGCCGCGAGAAGGAAAAAATCTCGGGCAGATAGGCCGTCGCCAGGATCGGCGGCGTCTCCGACCAGCCGCCGGGCCGTTTGAACAGGAAGATGGTGAAGTAGGAGGTGAGCAGCACCGCGATGTAGTTCGACAGGATCGTCGAGACGACCTCGTTGGTGTTGTATCGGGCGCGGAAAAAGGCGGGGATGGCAACCCAGGCAGCACCCGCGACGACCGCGAGCGCCAGCGCCGCCAGCATATGGATGCCAGCGGGCAGGGAAAAGCTGAAGCCGACCCAGGCGGCGGCAAAACCGCCGAGGAACAGCTGACCCTCGATGCCGACATTGAACATGCCGCCGCGCAGGCCGATGCAGGCGGCGACGCCGCAGATCAGGATCGGCGTCGTCTGCAGCAGCGTGCCGGCAATCTTTTCCTGGTCGCCAAAGGCGCCGCGCAGCAGCGTCATCAAGACATGGATCGGACTTTCGCCGACCAGGAGGATGATGATCGCCCCCAAGAGCAAGGCTACGCCGACGGCGATGATCTGGCCGGAAAAGGCGCGCAAACGGTCGCTCATCATGCGGGCTCCAGCTGCGGCGAAACACCCGCCATCATCATGCCGATCCTGTCTTCGTCGGCATCGTCGCCGGCGACTTCGCCCATGATCCGCCCGTTGAACATCACCAGGATGCGGTCGGCGAGCGCCGCCAGTTCGTCGAGCTGCACGGAAATCAAGAGGATGGCCCGGCCGGCCGCGCGCTGGCGCATGATCTCGTCATGGATGGCCTCCTGGGCGCCGATATCAACGCCGCGCGTCGGCTGGTCGATCAGCAGGAAGTCGGCGCCATTGGTGAATTCGCGCGCCAGCACGACCTTCTGGATATTGCCGCCGGAAAGCCGCTTGACGGCATCGCCCGCTCCTTGCGCACGAATGTCGAAGCTCTTGATCAGCGCTCCGGCATTTCCGCCGATCGCCTTCCAGTCGAGCACACCGTTGCGGCTCCACGGCGCGCGGTGCTGGCGGCCCATCAGCGTGTTTGCCGCGATCGACGCATTGCGATCGACCCCGCGCACCATGCGATCGCCAGGGACATGGGCAAGGCCGGCTTCGCGGATCGCGGCGGGCGAGAGGGTGGTGAGGTCCTGGCCTTTCAGCCAGGCTTCGCCATGGCTTGCCGGCCTCAGGCCCGAAAGCACTTCCGCCAGTTCCGTCTGCCCATTGCCAGCGACGCCCGCAATTCCCACCACTTCGCCGGAGCGGACAGTGAAACTGACGTTGCGAAGAGCCGGCAGACGGCGATCATCCCGCGCCCACAGATCCTTGACCTGAAGGACCACGTCACCCTGCAGCGCCACGCGTGGCCGCCGGTCGAAACTGACTTCGCGGCCAACCATCATGCGCACCAACTCGTCCTTGTTGAGTTCCGACGTCGGGCGGGTCGCCACCTTCTTGCCGTTGCGCAGCACCGTCACCGTGTCGGACACCTCCATCACCTCTTCCAGATGATGCGAGATGAAGATCACGGTCATGCCCTCGGCCACGAAGCTGCGCAGTGTCTGGAACAGTTCGCGGCTTTCCTGCGGCGTCAGCACGGCGGTCGGCTCGTCGAGGATGATGGTGCGGGCGCCGCGCACCAGAACTTTCAGGATTTCGATGCGCTGCTCGATGCCGACCGAGAGCAGGCCGACGCGCTCGGTCGGATCGACATGCAGCCCGAAACGCTTCGACAATTCCTCAGTGCGCGCGATCTGCGCGGCATGGTCGATCAGCCCGTGACGACGGATCTCCATGCCGAGAAAGACATTGTCGGCGACCGATAGCGAAGGCACCAGCTTGAAGTGCTGGTGCACCATGCCGAGCCCTGCCTTGATGGCGGCGGCCGGGTCGGCGACCACTATCGCTTCGCCATTCAGCCGGATCGAGCCTTCGTCCGGCTGGAGGAGGCCGAACAGGATGTTCATCAGCGTCGTCTTGCCGGCGCCGTTCTCGCCGATAATGGCGTGGATTTCGCCCCGGCGCACGGCAAGGTCGATGCCGTCATTGGCAACAAAGGCGCCAAAACGCTTGGTGATGCCTGTCAACTCGACGGCCATCGCTACTGTGCTGTGAAGGGTCGGGGACCCCGGCGCGTTCGACACGATGCTCTCGCAGATTGGCAGACTGGACACTGATCCGCCGCGGCAAGCCGCGGCGGATCAGTGTAGCGCGTTCTTGGGAGGGATGCGCTGTTGCTGGCTTACTTCGCCTTGGCGATCACGATCTTGCCGTCGAGGATGCCCTTCTTGATCTCGTCCAGCTTGGTGGTCACGTCGGCCGGGATCTTCGGCGCGATGTCGTCGCAGACTTTGAACTCGACGCCGCCCGACGCCAGGTCGAAGGTGCGGGTGCCGGCGGTGACCTTGTTGCCCCCGACCTCGTCCTTGATCAGCGTGTAGACGGCGATGTCGCCGCGCTTCAGCATGCTGCCGAGCACATTTCCGGGAGCCGTGCCGCACATGTCGATATCGACGCCGATCGAATATTTGTCGGCGGCGGCACTTGCCTGCATCACGCCTTCGCCGGTCGGGCCGGCGACGTTGTAGACGATGTCGGAGCCCTGGCCGTAGAGCGCCTGGGCAAGCTCGCTGCCCTTGGCCGGATCATCGAAGGTGCCGGCGAAGACGGAGTTCACCTTCACATCGGGCGCGGCGTATTTGGCGCCCTGCTCGTAGCCGCCGAGGAAGTTGCGGATGACCGGGATGTCGCGGCCGCCGACGAAGCCGATTGCCTTGCCGTCGCCGATCTTGGGAAATTCGCTGCCCTTGGCCTCGATCATGCTGGCCAGCGCGCCGGCGACGAAGGAGCCCTGTTCCTCGGCGAAATTGGCATAGATCATCTTGGGATTGTCGAGCACGCCATCGATGAAGACGAAGCGCTGGTCGGGGTATTCCTTGCTGACCTTCTGCAGCGAATCCACCAGTTCCCAACCCATTACGAAGATGAGGTCGTACTGCTTGCCCTTGGCGAGGTTCTCGAACTGCTCCTGATAGTCCAAAGCGCGATTGCCGGTGTCGACCAGCTTGAGATCGATGCCGAAATCAGCCTTGGCCTTGTTGAGGCCGTTGACGATCGAAACGCCAAAGCCCTGTGCGAAATATCCAGAGATGGCGGCCACCGAAACCTTGGTCTGTGCGGCGGCCGATCCCAACGAAACAGCCAGCATCGTGCCGGCCATAAACAAACTCTTGAGCGCCCTTGTCATGTTATTCCCCTTCAGCTTTTTTCAGCTTTTGAAGCCACGCCTTGACCATCCCCCACATATCGCCGGAATGCCGGCGAGTTCGTTGATGGTCATATGAGTTTAGGAGCGGCTAAACAGGCTGTCAATCGTCATCCGATGCGGTTTTCTTAGGCCCGTCATCCGCGTCCTTCACCTCCGTGCTTGACAAATATCGCGATGCATAATTGTTGATGCTCTAACGAATTTTCGTGAGTGACGGGACGAAGGATACGCGCAATGCCAGCTGTGGTGGTCAGGAAATTTCTGGTCCAGGTCGAAGAGATCTTCCATGAGGGCGGGCCGCCCGCAGCGCGTCCGCCCAAGCGCGGCGCGATCGTCGCCGTCATCGCCAACCCTTTTGCCGGACGCTACGTCGAGGAGATCACCGGCTTCATGGAGGATCTTAAACCGCTTGGCCTCGAAATGGCGCGGCGCCTGATAGACGCCATGGGCGATGGCGTCGCCGCCGTCGAAGGCTATGGCAAGGGCGCCATCGTCGGTGCCGCCGGCGAGCTTGAACACGGCGCGCTGTGGCACAATCCCGGCGGCTACGCGATGCGCGAACTTCTTGGCGACGCCAAGGCGATCGTGCCCTCGACCAAGAAGGTCGGCGGCCCCGGAACGCGCATCGACATTCCGATCACCCACATCAACGCCTCCTATGTGCGGAGCCATTTCGACGCGATCGAGATCGGCGTTGGCGATGCGCCGCGCAGCGACGAGATGGCGGTCATCCTGGCGATGACGACAGGTGCGCGCGTTCATGCGCGGGTCGGCGGCCTGGCTGCGGCCGACATCAAGGGCGAGGACGGATTGCGATGAGCCTGGAAATCCGCCGCATCATCACTATTGTCGAGGAAACCCGGATCGAAGGCGGCCGCCCCGTCGATCCGCCGACGCGGCGTGCCGCGGCGATCGCGGTGATCCGCAACCCCTATGCCGGCACCTTTGTCGAGGACCTGTCGGGGCTAAGCGATATCGGCGAAGCGCTGGGCGATATCTTGCCCAGGCGCGCGGTGGCAGCCCTTGGCATTGCCGGCAGTGAGGTCGAGAGCTTCGGCAAGGCTGCTGCCGTCGGCGCCGACGGCGAGCTCGAACATGCCGCCGCCATCCTCCACCCAACGCTCGGTGCTCCGTTCCGCGATGTGCTGGGCAAGGGCGCCGCGCTCATTCCCTCATCGAAGAAGCGCGGCGGCCTCGGCGTGCCGCTCGACATTCCGCTCGGCCACAAGGATGCGGCGAAGGTGCGCAGCCATTTCGACGGCATGGAGGTCCGCGTCCCCGATGCGCCGCGCGCCGACGAGATCGTCGTCGCCATCGCCGTCACCGATTCCGGCCGGCCGCACCCGCGCGTCGGCGGGCTGACCAAGGATAAGATCGTCGGCAAGGACGGCGTGAGTTGATGCCTGCGAAGGCCGCTACGCGGCCCTGACCTCTGGCACTCGCAGAGCCGGCGGGGTGTTGCGGCTGCGGCCGGTGCGCACCTCGCCGTCGATGACGACCATACCGATGCCCGGCAGATTGCCGAGCGCCACGCTGTCGAGCAATCCGTCGCCGGCACCGCCCATCGCCTGGTCGATGAAGATCAGATCGGCTGCACGGCCGACCTCGATGATGCCGCGATCAGCCAGTCCGCGCACACGCGCCGTGTTGCCGCTGGCAAGGCAGAACGCCACTTCCGGCGCGATGCCGCCCAGCGAAGCCAGCATGGTCAGCGTCCTCAAAATGCCGAGCGGCTGGACCCCGGATCCGGCCGGGCTGTCGGTGCCGAGGACGACGCGCGAAAGCTCGCCGCGCTGCCTCGCCAGATCGAGCACGAACAGTCCGGTGCGCAGATTGCCGTTGTGGACGATTTCCAGCGCGCGCGAGCCGTTCTCGCAGATCTGCCGGATTTCGGCTTCGGGAAGTGCCGTCGGTCCGCCATTGACGTGGGCAACGATATCGGCGTCGACCTCCAGCACGACATCGGCACCGATGCGGCCGGAGCCGGGCAGGGACGGACCGCCCGTATGAGTCATCGAGGTCATGCCGTATTTGCGCGCCCAGGCGATCATCTGCCGGCCGGTCGGACCATCCTTGACGCCGCCAAGCCCGACCTCGCCGATGAGTGTCACGCCGGCTTCGGCGAGATAGCGGAAATCATCCTCGACCAGGCCGTGCTCCAGGATGGGCGCGCCGGCCAGGATCTTCATGCCGTTGGGACGGAAGTTGGAGAAGGTCCGCTGCGCCGCGATCGCCAGCGCCTTCAGCCCGACCAGGTCGCGCGGGCGTCCCGGCGTGTGGACCTCGCCCGCCGAGATGATGGTGGTAACGCCGCCATGCACGGTGGAATCCATCCAGCCGATCTGGTTCTGCCGCGGCGTCCAGTCGCCGGCCACCGGATGAGCATGGTTGTCGATAAGCCCTGGCGCGACCGCGCAGCCCATCGCATCGATGATCGTTGCCGTGTTGCCACCGTCGACATCGCCGGCCTTGCCTATGGCTGATATGCGCCCGTCGGCCACGACGATGGTGTCGGCATCGAGGATCGGCTGGCCGAGGTCACCGCTCAGAAGGAGGCCGATGTTGCGGACGATGAGCGTGTTGGCAGACGACTTGGGGTCGGACGGCATCGGATCTCATTTCTGCTGGTATGGAAAGGTCCAGGCGCGGCCTATTTGCCGCCGTCGCCATTCGATGGATCGTCGTCATTGATGCGCTTGAGCAGGCGAAGCAGCGTCGCCTGCTCGGCGGGTGAAAGCGGTGACAGGAAGCGGCGCCCGACCTCGACGCTGCGTGCGAGCCGCTCGAGCGTGTATTCGGTCCCTTTCTCGGTCAGCGCGATCATCGACAGGCGCTGGTCGGTGTCGGAAGCGCTGCGCGTGATCAGGTCGTGTTTCAGCAGCTTGCGCATGACGATGCTGATGGTCGACGGATCCATCGCCGTCAGCCGGCCGAGATGGTTCTGCGAGACCTCGCCATGTTTGAGGATCGTGGCAAGGGCCGCGAATTGGGTCGGCGACAGATCTTCGCCGGCCATGACCTGCTGGAAACGCAGCGTCGCGCGCTGATGCGCCTTGCGGATGACGTGTGCCGGGTGCTGGTCCAACGCGTAGCCGGTCTCGGCGTATCGCTCCAGAACCTGCTCGCGGGTCAGGGGTTCCGCGTTGCCGCGTTGCTGCTTCGATGTCGCGCTTTTCTCGGTTTTCTTTTCGGTCGTCAAACCGGACTCCTGTTGCCTGTCTCGGATGCCGCTGGCTTTGGTAGCTCAAGCCGCGACTTCGATCGGTTGCAGCGATGTCCCGTCGCGAAGCGCCGCGACGACATCAGCCGAATCGCTGACCACGCCGAAATGCGTCGCTATGTCGTAGAGCGAGCTTTCCTGCTCGCGGGGTCCCGTCGCCGCGCAGCAATCGCTCGGCACCACCACTTCATAGCCCTGGAAAAATGCGTCGTGGACGGTTGATCGCACGCAGATGTTGGTGACCACGCCGAAGATGACCAATTGGTCGATCTGCATGTCCTTCAGTGTCAGGTCGAGGTCGGTCTGGAAGAAGGCCGAGTAGCGCCGCTTGATGACGTGGATCTCGTCATCGCGGGCGCCAAGATCTTCGATGATCTCCGGTCCCCAGCTGCCTTCCAGGCAATGTGGCGTGCGCTTCACCCATTCGCGCTCGCGGCGCATGCCCGGCCGGTGCGCATCGTGAACCCAGATCACCGGCACGCCGCTCGCGCGGGCCGCCTCTATGACGGCCAGTTGCGGCCCGACCAGCGTCTCGTATCCAGGCAGGACCATGGCCCCGCCCGGTTTGCAGAACTCGTTGACCATGTCGATGACGATAATGGCCGCGCGCTGCGGATCAAGGCGCATCGCGTCGTCGTGCCGATGTGAGGAAAAAACGTCCACGGCCATGGCGGACTCCTTTGGTCGATCGTTGATGCTCATACAAAAAACCTTGGCGGGTGCCAAGTCAATCCCGTTCGACGCAAAGCAGTAGTCACCGGCCTTGCGCATGCCGCGCTGACAAGCGTATGCGCTATTTGTCCAGCCGGATATGGCCTTGACAAGGGGCGGCAATCATGGACTCAATTTGTATGACCATCAATGATATCCAAGCCTCTGTGCTTGCGAGCCGAGGGCCGTGATATGAGGGCGATCGTCACCGGTGCCAGTGGCCTGCTTGGCCGCCACGTTGCCGAGGCCCTGCTTGCCGCCGGCCATGACGTGCTGGGCATCGATACTGTGGCGCCGGTCGGGGGCGCATGGCGTCAGGTCACCGCCGACCTGACGGATCTGGGATCGACCCTGCAGCTGGTGCGCGATTGCGATGCCGTCGTGCATGTCGCGGCCATTCCGCGGCCGACCGGCCGGGCCGGCGGCGAGGTCTTCAAGACCAATGTCGCCACCGCCTACAATGTCGTCGAGGCCGCCGCCACGGCTGGCATCAGCCGCTTCATCTATGCCTCGTCCTTCAGCGTCTTCGGTTATCCCTTCTTCGAGAAGGCTGTCACCCCGCCCTATCTGCCGGTCGACATGAACCACCCGGTCGGCGCGCAGGACCCATACGGCCTGTCCAAATGGCTGGGCGAGGAAATCGTCGACGCGGCGGTGCGCCGCGGCGCCTTTTCGGCGGTCAGTATCCGCATGCCATGGATCCAGACCGCGCAATCCTTCTTCGCCGGCGTCGGTCCGCGCCGCGCCACCGCCGATAGCGCCCGCGACCTGTGGGCCTATCTCGATGCGCGCGATGCCGGGCAGGGTTTTCTACGGGCGCTCGAATGGCAAGGCGACGGCCATCTGCGCGTCCTGCTCAGCGCCGCCGACACCTTCATGGAGGAAGAGACCGAAGCGCTCGTTCGCCGGGTGTATCCAGGCGTCGCCCGGTCGCGGCCGATCGCCGGTTTCGGCTCCGTGCTCGATACGGTCCATGCGCGCGAGACGCTCGGCTTCGCGCCGGAGCATTCATGGCGTTCCTATCGAAAGCCGGAGACCAAGGGATGAAGCGGTTCGACCAGAAGAAAATCCTTGTCACCGGCGGCGCCGGCGCCATCGGCAGCGCCGCGGTCCGACGTTTCCTCGACGAAGGCGCGCGCGTCGCCATCGTCGACCGCAACGGCGCGGCGGCCCGCGAGCTGGCTCGTTCTCTCGGCGACAGCACCATAGCCATCGAAGCCGACGTCACCGACGAGACAAATGTGCGCAACGCCGTCACAACGACCGTCGAGACATTCGGCGGGCTGGATGTCGTGTTCAACAATGCCGGCATTTCGGGTGTCGTCGCTCCCGTGCATGAATTGCCCGTCGAGGATTGGGACACCATCATCCGCATCAATCTGCGCGGCATCTTCCTCGTCCTGCAGGCGTCGCTCCAGGCGATGATCAAGGCCGGGGCCGGCGGCTCGATCGTCAATATGGGATCCTCCATGGCCGGCTGGGACGTGCTTTCGGGCGGCGCCGGCTATGTCGCCTCGAAGCATGGCGTGGTCGGGCTGACGCGGGTCGCAGCGCTCGATGCCGCGCCCTATGGCATTCGCGTCAATGCCATCTGTCCCGGCGTGATCGAGACGACGCTCGGCGTGCCGGCTTCCGGCGACGGCGATTTCAAGAGCAGCGTCCAGCATTTCGCCGACCGTATCCCGTTGCGCCGCATCGGCCAGCCGGACGATGTCGCGACCGCGGTGGCGTTCCTTGCCTCGGACGAGGCAAGGCATGTCACCGGCGTCGACTGGCTGATCGACGGCGGCCAGACCTTGCAGAGCTGGGCCAACGCGCCCGCCGGCAACGCGTTTCCGAAGTATCGCTAGGAAACAGCCACGGCTCGCGTAGGCGGATTCACCGTCAGAGCCTTTTGGGCGGCATCGCCTGGATGATCCGGACCGCAAGATCGAGATCGGCCAGCCCGCCCGAAAGCGGCGTGCGCGGTTTTGCTCCGGCCAGGATACAGTCGGCGAAATGCTGCCATTCACGGCGAAACGAGGTGTCGGGGATACCCGGTAGGACGCGCTCGGACGCGGTTTCGCCTGTTGCCTCGCGCAGGCGCACCGTTGCCGAGGCGTTGCGGAAATAGGGGTTCTGGAATTCGATCCGCACCTCGTCGCGCTCGCCATGGACATGGATCCACTCATCCCACCATTCATACTGGGCGAGCGCCATGTCGAACAGGCAAGGAACGCCGCCATAGTCAAGCACGGCCAGCAACTGGTTGGGTCCGGTCTGCTGCGCATGGACGACGCGGTCCGGCGTGCCGAACGCGCCGCGCATGACGGCAAGATCGTGGCTGCTGAGGCCGAGCAGCAGCAAATAGAGGTCGCGATAGCCGGCATGATCGGCACCGAGTGCCGCCTCGACGCGCCGCGCGACCGCATCGCGTCCCGCCGCCAACATTTCGGCGGGCACGTCGGCGATCCGGGTCTGCGTGTAGAGCTTGCCATAGCGGTCGAAGCGGCCGGCGAAATCATGGACGTGGATCGACTTCGGCCGGCCGATCGCGGCGATGCGCTCCAATCCGGTTTCGTAGCCGGGATCGTAGAATTTCATGTAGCCGACAAGGGCGACGAGGCCGCTCCGCTCGGCCTGCTCGACCAGCGGGCGCGCCTCCTGCGGCGTGAAGGCGAGCGGCTTCTCGACGATCAGGTGCTTGCCGGCACGGATTGCGTCGGCGACCATCTCGCCATGGTCGTAGGTGCAGATCACCACCGCATCGACATTCGGATCGGCGAGCAAAGCGCGATGATCCGTATAGCGTGCCGCGACACCGTAATGCTCTGCGACCGCGTCGACCGTGCCGGGCGAGATGTCGCACAGGGCGGCGATGCGAAACGCCGGCAATTCCATGAGATAGGGCAAATGCATCAGCTGGGCGATCTCGCCGCAACCGATGACGCCAACGCCAATAACCCGATCCTGCATGTCAGCCCTTCACGGCGCCGGCGGTGAGGCCGGCAATGAACTGCCGTTGCATGGCGAGGAAGACGACGATCACCGGCAGTGTCGTGATCGTCAACGCGGCGAAATAGAGTGTCCAGAGCGAATCGTACTGCTGGAAGAAGCTGACCAGGCCGAGCGGGATGGTCTGCACCGATGGGTCGCGCAGCAAGAGGAAGGCGAGGAAGAAATCGTTCCAGATCTCGATGAAGCCGAAGATCAGGATCAGCGCGACGCCCGGCCGCACCAGCGGCAGCATGATGTGGATCAGGATTTCGAGCCGGCTCGCGCCGTCGACGCGCGCGGCATCTTCGAGATCGGCGGGCAGCGTGACGAAGAAGCTACGCAGGATGAAGACCGACAGCGGCAGCGACGTCGCCGCATAGACGAAGGCGATGCCGAGCCGGTTGTTGATCAGGCCGAGGTCGCGCGCCACCATGAACAGCGGAATGGCCATCACCTGCGGGGGCACCAGCATGGCGGCAACTGCCACGGCCAGCACGACGCCGCGTCCGGGAAACCGCAGCCGTGCCAATGCGTAGGCGCAGGGCGTTGCCACGACAACGAGGATGATCAAGGCCGAGCCGGTGACCAGCACGGAGCTGACGATGCGCGATCCCATGCCGGCGATGCGCCAGGCATCGGCATAGTTCTGCAGCACCAGGCTCGACGGCGGGCCCCAGATGTTGCTCAGCATCTCCTCCTTGGTCTTGAGCGAGCCGAACAGCACCCAGAGCAGGGGATAGAGCGTCTCGATGAGCACGACGGCGAGCGCGGCGTAGATGCCCGCGACTTCCAGCAGGCTGCGCGTGCCAAGGCGCCGGGGACGGCGGGCCGCGCCGTCATCAGGGGTGAGCGAAGGCTTGGCCGCGCTGCTCATCAGACGTCCAGCCTCTGCCGCCGCATCAGCGCGAGCAGGCCGACGCTGGCCAGCCCGACGATCAGGAACAGCACATAGCCGATTGCCGCGGCATAGCTCATGGCGCCGTCCTGGAAGGCCTTGCTCATCATGTAGGTGAGCACGACTTCGGTGGCGTGGTTCGGGCCGCCCTTGGTCAGCACATAGACGATGTCGAAGTTGCGCACGAAGGCGCCGGACAGGCCGAGGATGGTGTTGATGAAGACGATCGGCATCATCATCGGCACGGTGACGTGCCGGAAGCGCTGCAGCGGGCCGGCGCCGTCCATCTTGGCCGATTCATAGAGTTCCGACGGGATCGTCTGCAGCCCCGCCAGATAGATGACGGCGTGGAAGCCGAGCCATTTCCAGACGTCGACGACGATGATCGAGTAGAGCGCGATGTCGGCATCGCCAAGCCAGGACTGTTTCAGCCCGCCGAGGCCGAACAGATCGAGCGCGCCGTTGAGCAGGCCGAACACCGGATTGTAGATCCACGACCAGAGCAGCCCGACCGCGACGAAGGACATCGTCACCGGGATGAAGGCGGCGGCACGAAAGAAGGCGCGGCCGACCAGCGCCTGGTTGAGCAGCAGCGCCAGCCCGAGGCCGAGCACATTCTTCAGGATGACGACGGCGACGACGAAGATCAGATTGTTGCGCAGCGCGCCGAGGAAGATGCGGTCGTGCAAGAGGCGCTGATAGTTGGAGAAGCCTGCCCAGGTCGGATCGGAAAACCCGTCCCAATTGTGCAGGCTGAGCCAGAAACCGTTGACGAAGGGCCAGAGGTAGAAAAGGCAAAACAGGATCGCGGCGGGCAGGATCATCAAGAAGGCCACCGCACCATCCCCGGCAAGAAAGCGCCAGGGATCGGAACGGCCAGAAGCAGCAGCCTCTTGTGATCGCGCGGTCATGCAGCCTTCGCGCTTTGTGGTGTCAGCACCAGCCCGAGCGTGTCCCTGACATAGGCGATGCTTTCCAGCGTGCTTTGCTCCGCCGTCTTCTTCGACGCATCGAGCTCGATGATGGCGAGACCATCGTAATTTGCCTCCAGCAGCACGTCGACGATGCCGGCAAGATCGACCACGCCGGCGCCGAGTTCGCAAAAGGCGCCATAGCGATCATAGCCCTTTAGCGCCGGATCCACCCTGGTGTCCTTGAAATGCATGTAGCGCACGGCCGAGATGTAGGTTCGAACCGCGTCGACCGGATCGGAATTGGTGTGGGCAAGATGCGCCGGATCGATGCAGAGGCCGGCGAGATCGGTATCGAGCTCATCCATCATGCGGTCGAGCTGGTCGCGGCGCTCGATGAAGGTGTCGAGATGCGGGTGATAGACCGTCTCGATGCCGAGGTCCTTTGTCCGCCTGCCGATATCTTCGAGCGCGCGGCAAAAGGCGCGATAGTCGTCGGCGGTGTGTGGGCCGGCGATCGCTTCCGAGGGGCCGCCACCGAGAACCAGCACGGGTGAGCCGAAACCCTTCAACATCCGGGTCAGCGCCACCAGCACGTCGCGCTCGTACGGCCAGGCGACGGGGTTGGTGAAGATCGCATTGACGTAGAAGGAGGAGAGCTTGATGCCATGCTCGCTCTGGCCTTCCGAGAGCAGCGCGTAACGCCGCAGAATGTCGGTGTCGGTGGTGACCCCCATTGGCGGCTGGTTGCCGAGCTGCATGTATTTGCGGGCGTACTGGTCCGACAGGCTGGTGAAGGCGAGGATCTCGAACCAGCCGAAACCCTGTTCGGCGAGGAACTTGATGGCCGGCCTGAGCGGCAGGCCGGTCAGGTCCCAGCTGTTCAGGTGATAGCCGATCGAGAAGCGCTGCCGTTCGGCACGGGTTTGCGTCATGTGGTTTCTCCGATTGATGAGGCTGCCCGAAACGGGCGGCCTCTGTTTGTCGTGCCGCGCGGATCGGCCTGGCTGGATGCGCGCCGGGAAGCGCTTACTTCGGCGGCCAGCTGCCCTGCGCCTTGAGGTCGTCGAAGGTGGTCTGGATCGAGGCGGCGGCATCCTCGGGCGTCGTCGTGCCGCCGACGATGCCGGCGATGGCCGAGGCCGTGGCTGACGCGACTTCCGATGGCCAGATCCAGTCGAGGAACTTGATGGTGCTCGGGAAGGCTTGCTTGCGCAACTCGACGGCGTAGGCATCCTCGACCTGCGGCACGCCCTTGATCGAGGCGGCGATCGGCTGCTCGGGGGCAAGATAGAGCGTCGCCACCTCCGGCCGTGTCAGATATTCGATGAACTTGACCGCGGCATCGAGTTTTTCGGGCGGGATCGACGAGGCGACGCACATGCCGTTGTCGGCGCCGCCACCATGGCCCGGCGCGCCCGGTGTGCCGTCCATTTTCGGAAACGCGAAGACGCCCCATTTGAACGCCTTGACGCTGGTCTGCAGCGACGGGATTTCCCAGGTGCCACCATAGTACATGGCGCTCTTGCCGGCGGCGAAGGCTGCACGCATGCCGTCCTGGTCGACCGAAAGCGAATCCTTGGACAGGATGCCGTCGTCGACCCATTGCTTGATCAGCTTGAAGCCTTCGACATCGGGCGCGTCGGTGAATTTCGCCGTGCCTTCGAGATTCTTCTGCGTCTTGCCGATGGCATCGCCCGAGGCCTGCGAGAAGGTTTCGAAGTACCACATCGGCCACATCACGGTGTTCGAGCCCTGATGCAGCAGCGGGATCACGCCCGCCGTCTTGAACTTCGGCACGGCTGCCTTGAGATCGTCATAGGTCGGCGGAACGGCGATGCCGAGCTTCTGGAAAAGGTCGACATTGTAGAAAATCGTCGACGTCGAGAGCGTCGAGATCGGCACGCCATAGACCTGGCCGCTGATGGTGAAGGCGCCCAGCGCTGCGGCGTCGATCCGGTCCTGGAAAGGCTTGATCTTGTCGGTGATCGGCATCACCAGCTTGCGCCGGACATAGGCGCCATTGGTGTAGAAGGCCGGGCAGGCGATCAGGTCCATTTCCTGGTTCGCAAGCTTGGCGGTCATCAGGCGCTGGATCGAATCGGTCTGCGGCCCCTGGGCATCCCACTCGACAGCGGTGACGTCGGGATTGGCCTTGAGGAAGCCGTCGATGACCTGCTGCTGGATTTTCTTCTGCTCGTCCGGCGCTTGGCGCGGCGCGAGTTCGTCAAGCGCCGAGCCGCCGAAAACCTTGAGCGTGATCCCGTCGGCATGGCTGACGCCAGGCAGTGTGATCAGGCCGAGGCCTAGCAGTACGGTGGCAAGGATGGAGCTGGCGGGGCTTTGTTTGGAACGATGGGTCACTCTCTGCTGAACGGGCATCTGGCTTCTCCTTTCGCCAATGCCGAGGGGCAACCTCGGGACCAAGATCGTTGATGGTCATATGATCTTGGTCGCCTGTTATGATTTTTGTCAATCGGCAAGTGTGCCTATAATTTGATCCGTCTCGTGGGTGCTTTGCGGACGTGAAAATGGCTCCTCGCGTCCGGACGTGAGGCGGCCTCGGGAGCAAAACCGCTGGCCGCCCCACCCCGTCGAGAGGCGATGAGGCCGAAGCGTCGAGTTCCTGCAATGGGTGCCTATTTCGATGAAGCCGTTGCGGCCTCACGCGCCGTCAGGCTCGGCGGGCTCTTCGTGTCAGAGGCCGAACCGGTCTTTCAGTCGCCCCGAAAGGATCGCTGCCTTCACCCCGAGCGGCCAGAAGCGGTGAAACCGGATTGGCTTGAGCGGCGATATCTGCATGGGGAACGGCGACGTCTCGTCGCCGCGCAGGCGCTGCGCCAAGGCAGCGCCCATTGCCGAGGCCATGGCGACGCCACGGCCATTGTAGCCAAGGCAGATCAAGACGCCGTCTTCCGGCTCGTGAATGTGCAGGAGATGGTCCTTGGTGATCGCAACCCGGCCGTTCCAGCCATGTGTCCAGCGTGTTCCCGCAAGTGCTGGCCAGAGCCGCAGCGCATAGTCGGTGAGGTAACGGATGGCGGAAGCATCGCCGATCGGTTTCATCGGCCCCCGACCGCCCATGAGCAGACGCCTCTGGGCGTCGATGCGGTAGTACACGGTGATGTTGCCGGCTTCGTAGAGGACGGGCCTTTCCGGGAGAATTACGGCTGCGGCCGCCGGCGACAGCGGTTCGGTTGCCGCGATCGCGCTGAACACCGGAACCAGCGACTGCTCCAGGCCCGGCCACAGGGTTCCGGTATAGCCGTTGGTCGCGACAAGCGCTTTCTCGGCGCTGACGGAGCCGTTCGCGGTTTTGAGGATCCAACGTCCGGCCTCCCGCTTCAGCGAAAGCACTTTGCTGCCGCCGAATATCCGTGCACCGGCGTTTTGCGCGGCGGCTGCCAGGCCGATTGTATATTTCAAGGGGTGGAGGTCGCCGCCGCGGGCGTCGAACATGCCGGATATGTATCTGTCCGTTCCGGTACGCGCTGCCATCGCCTGGGCGTCCAGCAGGCTGACCGGCATTCCCCGCCGTTCGCATTGCGCGGCGGTGGTCCGCACCGCGGCTTCCGGCTTCGGCCGGATCGCCGCGCGTATCGTGCCGTTCTGCCGGGCATCGCAGGCGATCGACAGGCGCTTGATGAGGCCGAAGGTGAAATCCGGCGCGCCATAGGAGAAATCGATCATCCGCGGCCCAAGCTCGGGGCCGAACATCGCCTCGATCGTGTCGGGATCGTATTTAAGCCCGGGATTGACCTGGCCGCCATTCCGGCCCGACGCGCCCCAACCCGGCTGCTGGGCCTCGAGCACGGCAACATCGTCGCCGGCTTCCGCCAGATGCAAGGCTGTGGAAAGGCCAGTGAAGCCGCCGCCAACAATGGCGACCCTTGCCCGCTGCGCGCCAGCCAGGGCAGGGTATTTGCCTGTGTCGCCGGCCGTTTCGCGGTAGAGACTCCGGGGCGGGCTGCTTTCGAGCATACTAGACATCGTCAAAGTGACCGGAAGGGACGCAGGTCAGAGAGGCTGGGTGGAAGCATTGAACGAAAGATGATGTGCCACCTGCGAGAAACTCCATGAGGGAACGACAGACCGTCCAATATCGTGCCCGGTGCGCGCCAGGCAATTCAGCATGGCTTTCGGGAAATCACAACAGCTGCGACAGCGCCGCCATGAAGTGGTCGTTCTCCGATGGCGAGCCGATGCTGACACGCACATAGCTGTCGAAGCCCTCCTGCTTCCAGGGTTTGACAATGACGCCTTCGCGCAGCAGGCGCTCGGCGAAGGCGGAGGCATCGTGCCGACAGTTGAAGAACAGGAAGTTGCCTCGTGAAGGGGCGACTTCGAGGTCTTTGCTCCTGAGAAAGCTCTCGACACGTGTTCTTTCCGCCTTGGCCAGCGC
The DNA here is from genome assembly GCA_002356515.1 of Mesorhizobium loti. Classification (NCBI taxonomy): domain Bacteria; kingdom Pseudomonadati; phylum Pseudomonadota; class Alphaproteobacteria; order Hyphomicrobiales; family Phyllobacteriaceae; genus Mesorhizobium; species Mesorhizobium loti. The sequence goes on from AP017605.1 coordinate 6,702,886, forward strand.
CACGACCTTGGCAAGATGTTCCTCATCCGCGAGCGCCGCCAAGGCTGCCGCCTGCGCCATGCCATTGGCGTTGAACGGCGTGCGCACCCGGTCGAGCAGCGCGCGCAATTCCGGATCACCGACGATGCCGAAGCCGATCCGTAAGCCGGCAAGCCCGAACGCCTTGGAAAATGTCCGCAGCACGATCCACGGCTGGTCGCGTCTGCCGAGATAGGGCAGGGACGAGGCGTAGTCGTCGCCCTCGGCATATTCGGCATAGGCTTCGTCGACGACAACAAGCGTTTCGTCGCTGGCGGCATCCAGAACCTTCGACAGATCGCTGGCGGAGAGCCAACTGCCGACGGGGTTCATCGGGTTGGAGAACAGCAGCATGCGCGGCCGCTCGCGCACCGCCTCGATCAGGGCGTCGACGTTGATTGTGAGGTCGTTGTTGACGGCCACACGCTTGACGCGCGCGCCCATCAGCGTCGCATAGTCCTCGTGCAGCGGGAACGACGGATAAAGCGTGACGACGGTATCGCCGGGCCGCAGCACGGCGCGGCTGATGACGGAGAGGAGGTCCTCCGACCCATTGCCGAGGATGATTTGGTCCTCGCTGAAGTCGTATCTGGCGGCGATGGCCTGGCGCAGTTCGCGCCCGGCCGGATCCGGATAGAGCCGGAACATCTCGGCGCCGGCCTGCATCATCGTGGCGAGCGTCGGGCTCGGGCCAAGCGGGTTTTCATTCGAACCCAGCTTGGCGATCCGGACTGGAGCGTATCGCTGCATGACCTCGGCGATGGTCAGTCCGGAATTGTAAGGCGACAGGCGCGTGACCTCGGTTCGGACCATGTCTGAAGCTTTCGACACGAGCGGGCTCCTTTGCTGTTGGCCAAGCGACTTCCGTCTTCGGCCGGGTTCTCAAACACCGGGTTTCGCTGCATCGTCCTGGGGCGAGCCAGGTCGCCGACGGGCGCGCCGGTGAAGCGAATTTTGTCAGGAGTAGCGTAGCCGAAACTGTTTGTATATGCTTGTATATGTAACCTGATCTGATAGTCTCGGTAACCGACACCGGCAAGGAGGATTACATGCGCAATGCTTCTCTGTTCGATCTTGCCGGCAGAAAAGCGCTTGTCACCGGTGCCAGCCGCGGCATCGGCCGCAGCATCGCCGAGGCGCTGAGCGCGGCCGGTGCCGACGTCGCGGTCACCGCGCGCAGCCTGGCCTCGCTGGAGGAGACGACAGCGGCGATCCGCGCGGCCGGCGGGGTTGCGCATGCGGTTGCCCTCGACGTCACCGATGTCGGCCGCTGCCGGACAGCCACCGCCGAGGCAGCCGGCCTGCTCGGCGGTCTCGACATCCTCGTCAACAATGCCGGGATGGAAGAGGTCCGGCCTTCGCTCGATGTCGACGAGGCGCTGTGGGACCGGATCGTCGATACCAATCTCAAGGGCGCGTTCTTCTGCGCCCAGGCTGCGGCACGGCAGATGCGCGACGCCGGGCGTGGCGGCGCCATCATCAATCTCTGCTCGCTGACTTCAGAAGTCGGTATTCCGACCGCCGTGCCCTACGGCTCGTCGAAGTCGGGCCTGCTCGGCATGACCCGGGCGCTGGCGGCGGAGTGGGCCGATCTCGGCATCAGGGTCAACGCCATCGCCCCGGGCTACTTCCGGACGGCGATGACCGATGTGTTCTACAGCAACGAGGCTTGGCAGCAGTCCATGCTCGCCAAGATCCCGCAGCACCGTTTCGGCGATCTCGGCGACCTGCATGGCGTTGCCGTGTTCCTCGCCTCGGATGCGGCGGCCTACATCACCGGCCAGTCCATTCCGGTGGATGGCGGCTTCCTGGCATCGATTTGAGGCGGCTTGCTACAGGTTCGAAATCAAAGTCTTCCGCACTGTGACCGGTCGGCACATTGCGTTCCAACAAAGAGGAATACCCATGTCCGACATCAGCTTCCACGATCTGTCATCCCTCGATGCCAACCAACGGGCCGGCCTGCTGAAACGCGCCGAGAGCGATCTGTCGGTCTTCGTCGAAAAGGTCCGCCCGATCATCCAGGCCGTCAAGGACGAGGGCGACGCTGCGCTGATCCGCTTTGCCAGGGAACTTGACAAGGCCAACGTCGCCGAAGGCGGGCTGAAGGTCTCGGAAGCGGAGTTCGACGCGGCCTTCGACAAGGTCGAGAAGGATGTCGTGGAAAGCATCAGCTTCGGCATCGACAACATCAGGCGTTTCCATGAGGAGCAGAAGCCGGAAACGATGTGGCTCAAGGAGGTCCGCCCGGGCGCCTATGCCGGCGACCGGTATACGCCGATCGCTTCGGTCGCGCTTTATGTGCCGCGCGGCAAGGGCGCGTTCCCGTCGGTGACGATGATGACGTCGGTTCCGGCAGTCATTGCCGGGGTGCCGCAGATCGCCATCGTGACGCCGCCGACATCGGACGGTTCGGTGGATGCGGCGACCCTGGTCGCCGCGCGCCTCGCCGGCGTGCACACCGTCTACAAATGCGGCGGCGCCCAGGCCGTCGCCGCCGTCGCCTATGGCACCGAAACGGTGAAGCCCGCGCTCAAAATCGTCGGCCCAGGGAGCCCTTGGGTGGTGGCGGCCAAAAGTGTGCTGTCGTCGATCATCAACACCGGTCTTCCGGCCGGTCCGTCGGAAGCCATCATCTTTGCCGATGACAGCGTTGACGGCGGCCTTGCCGCGCTCGACCTTTTGATCGAGGCCGAGCACGGGCCGGATTCCTCGGCCTATCTGGTGACGCACAGCCGCAAGGTCGCCGAGGCTGCAGTTGCCGCACTCCCGGAGCACTGGTCGCGGATGACCGAACAGCGCGTGGAATTCTCGCGCGCGGTGCTGACGGGAAAACGCGGCGGCATCGTGCTGACCGCATCGCTGGAAGACAGCTACCGCTTCATCAACGACTATGCGCCCGAACATCTGGAAATCCTGTCGAAGGAGCCGTTCGCGCATCTCGGACACATCACCGAGGCCGCCGAGATCCTCATGGGCCCGCACACGCCGGTGACGCTTGCCAACTTCGTCCTTGGGCCCAACGCCGTGCTGCCGACCAGCCGCTGGGCACGCACCTATGGACCGCTTTCGGTGACGGATTTCGTCAAGCGCTCGTCGGTCGGCTATGTCACCTCGGCGGCCTATCCGGAACTGGCGAAACATGCCCGCAGGCTTGCCCGCTATGAGGGCTTCAGCTCGCATGAGAACGCGGTCTCGGAGATCCGCGACGGCTATCTCGCCGGCTGAACGGAGACGATGATGATGAAGGCGGCACGGCTTTATGGACCCGGCGATCTGCGCGTGGAGGACATCGCCTCGCCAGGCGTCCCGGATGCCGGCTGGGTGAAACTCAGGGTCGACGCCGCCGGCATTTGCGGGTCGGACCTGCACAATTTCCGCACCGGCCAGTGGATCAGCCGCTCGCCTTCGACGGCCGGCCATGAACTGACGGGCACGGTGATCGCGCTTGGTGAGGACGTCGACACCGTCGCCGTCGGCGACAGGGTGGTTGCCGATTCCCGTTTCTGGTGCGGGGCGTGCGCGCAATGCCGTGCGGGCAGGCGCCATCTCTGCGCTTCGCTGGGCTTCGTCGGCGAAGTCTGCGACGGCGGCTTCGCCGAACAGGCGGTGTTGCCCGCGCGCCTGCTGCATGTCATCGATCCGGTACTTGACGAGCGGGTCGCGGCGATGGCCGAGCCGCTCGCGGTGGCGCTGCACGCGGTGCGGCGACTGCCGAAGGCGTCGGGCTCGGTGCTTGTCGTCGGCTGCGGGCCGATCGGTGGTCTCGCCGCGCTGCTGCTCTCTCGGACTTTCCCTGGCACCGTGCTTGTTGCCGACCGCAACCCGGCGCGCTCTGCCCGCGTGGCAGGGGTGACCGGCGCAACAATCGTCGACCTGGATCGCGATGCCATTGCCGCTGCGACCGCCAATGCCCCGCTGCTGGCCGCCGTCGAGGCGACCGGCAGCATCGCGGCATTCACTCAATTGCTCGGCGTTCTCGATTCCGGCAGCGCGGTGGCGATGGTCGGCATCTTCCATGGCCGTCTCGACATCGACCCCAACCTTCTGGTCGAACGCGAGATCGCGTTGCTGGGATGCCATGCCTTTGCCGATGAACTGCCCGACGCCGTGCGGATGCTGGGTGAATTGAGCGACCCGCTGCTGGCCCTGATCGATCGCGAGATCGGTCTCGACGACATTCCTGCCGCCTATGAGCGGCTGTTGGCGGGGCAGAGCGATGGCTTGAAAACAATCATCCGCATGCGGCAACCTGTTGAGCCGGCGTGATTTCCGATAAATTGCCGGAAAGGATTTTGAAATGATCGATTTGCCCGATACGGCGAGCCCCCTTTACGAGAAGGTGAAGGACTACATCCTGGCCAACATCGGAACGGGCAGGTGGGGCAAGGATCGCAAGCTGCCGTCCGAGAACGAGCTGGTGGTTTCGCTGGGCGTCTCACGGATGACGGTTCACCGGGCCTTGCGGGAACTGACCGCTGCGGGATTCCTGATCCGGCTGCAAGGCGTGGGCACGTTCATCGCGCCGCCCCGGCCGCAATCGACGCTGATCGAGATCAACAACATCGCAGCCGAGATAGTCGAACGCGGCAACAGGCATCGCTCCGAAGTCCTCGTGCTGGAAACCATCATGCCGACGAAGGAACTTGCACTGTCGTTCGAGTTCCCAAAGCGTGTCTCGATCTATCATTCCGTCGTCGTCAATTTCGAGAACGATTTGCCGGTGCAGCTGGAAGAGCGCTTCGTCAATCCGAGCCTGATCCCCGACTACGACAAGCAGGATTTTTCGAAGACGGCGACCTACGACTATCTCATGCAGAAGACCCCGGTGACCGAGGTCGAGCATATTATCTCGGCGATCCCCGCCGACGCCGAGACGGCGCGGCATCTGAACATCGATGCCGGCAGCTGCTGCCTGTTTCTGCACCGCCGCACATGGACGGGCGCGATTGTCGCCACCATCAGCAAGCTGACCTATGTCGGCAGCCGCTACTCGCTCGGCAGCCGCTATTCCCCTTCCAGGACCAACTGACGGCAACACAGATGGAGGCAGGCTGATGCGCCGGACCAGCGGGAAAATTGAGTCACTCTAACTTGTATATGCATGTATGTATTTTAGCCTTGACATCCGCTTCTGCTGACGCTGAAATATCCCTGCACTTCACCATGAAGTGGTGGGCAAGACGCCGGGGCACAGTGCCGCGAGAGCAGAAACCCGCAGTCTCACCAGACCGGATGCCTGGGTAAAAAAAGCGGTCTGATCATCAAGGGGAACTAGATGATGCGTAACCTAGCAGGACAATTTCGCGCGCTCATGATGGCCGCCGCCATCGGGCTCGCCGCCGCGCCAGCGGCGCACGCGGCCGATGCGGCCATTCCCACGACGCCCGAGGCAGGAAGTTTCAAGATCGGTATCGAGCCCTGGCTCGGCTACGGCCAGTGGCACGTCGCCGACGCCAAGGGCCTGTTCAAGACGAATGGCCTGTCGGACGTCCAGATCGTCAATTTCGCCGAGGACAAGGACATCAATGCGGCGCTCGCAAGCGGCCAGCTCGACGCCGCCAACATCGCCACCCACACGGCGATGGGCATGGTCGCCGCCGGCCTGCCGGTGAAGATCGTGCTGCTGCTCGATGTCTCGATGACGGCTGACGCCATCATCGCCGGCAAGGACGTCACCTCCATCAAGGACCTCAAGGGCAAGCAGGTCGCCTTCGAGGAAGGCACGACGAGTGACATCCTGCTCAAATACGCGCTCGCCAAGAACGGCATGTCGATCGACGATGTGAAAGCCGTTCCGATGCCGGCCTCCGACGCCGGCGGCGCGCTGATCGCGGGTCAGGTGCCGGTCGCCGTCACCTACGAACCATACCTCACCGTCGCCATGGCGCAGAACAAGGACGTCAAGCTGCTGTTCACCGCCGGCGAGGATCCCGGCCTGATCAGCGACGTGCTGGTGGTGCGCGACGAAGTGATCAAGTCGCGGCCCGGCCAGGTGCTGGCCATGATCAAGAGCTGGGACGCCGCGCTCAAGGACTACAATGCGGACACGCCCGGTGGCCGTGCCATCATCGCCAAGGCGGTCGGTTCCGACGTGAAGGACCTCAACACCGCTTTCGACGGCGTGCGCTACTACTCGCTCGCCGAAAACAAGACGGCGCTGACCGGCGATTTCACCACCAAGACCTTCGCCGACGTCGAAGCGGCCGCCAAGAACGCCAAACTGCTCCAGGCCGATGTGACGCCGGAACAGATGATCGACCCGTCTTTCGTCAAGGCGGCGCAATGACAAAGGCCGGATCGCGGTGGTAGCGCAAATGTCCGCGAAGCCCCCCGCGAAAACGGGTCTGGCTCTTCCCTCATCAGGGCCGGCCAGAAAACAGGCCAGGCGTCGCCGATCCTCCGGGATCGGCGTGCCCATCGCCAGGTCGCGTTTCCTGATGATCGCGGTGACCGTCTTTGCCGGGCTTGGCCTTGCCTGGTGGGCGGCGACCGGGCTGGAATGGGTAAAACCCATCTTCCTGCCGTCGCCAGGCAGCGTCGCCACCCAGATCGCCAAGCTCGCCACCGACGGCACGTTGTGGGTGGATCTCAGCGCCTCGGCGTATCGCATTTCCATCGGCTTCCTCATCGCCTCGGCCCTGTCCATCCCGATCGGCGTGCTGATCGGCAGTTTCCGCTCCTGGGAAGCGGCCATCGAGCCGCTGGTGGATTTCATCCGCTACATGCCGGTCGTCGCTTTCGTGCCGCTTTCCATCCTGTGGGCCGGCACCGGCGATACCCAGAAATTCCTGATCATCTTCATCGGCACCTTCTTCCAGCAGGTGCTGATGATCATGGACAATGTGAAACGGGTTCCCGCCGATTTCATCGGCCTTGGCCGCACGCTCGGCCTGCCGGACCGCAAGATCCTGACGCGCATCGTCGTGCCCAGCGCCCTGCCGGGCATCTGGGACACGCTGCGCATCAGCCTCGGCTGGGCATGGACCTGGCTGGTGCTGGCCGAGCTCGTCGCGGCAACGTCCGGCTTGGGCTATCGCATCACCGTGTCGCAGCGCTATTTCCAGACCAACACCATCATCGGCTACATCCTGCTGCTGGGCGTGCTCGGCCTCATCACCGACCAGGTCATGAAGGCCCTGGAAAAGGTCCTGTTCCGGCAGGATGGCCATTCGCAATGAGGAACCGCCGATGACTGTTCCCAAATTGCGCATTGCCGGTCTCGACAAGAGCTTCGGCACCGGCGACCGGCGCACGGAGGTGCTGCGCGACATCAATCTCGATCTTGCCGACAATGAGTTCGTCTCGCTCGTCGGCACGTCGGGCTGCGGCAAGAGCACGCTCTTGTCGATCGTTGCCGGACTGCAGGATTTCGACGCCGGCGATCTCAGCATCGACGGCGCGCCGATCCTGGAGCCGGGTCTCGACCGTGGCGTCGTCTTCCAGTCCTACACGCTGCTTCCCTGGCTGACGGCACGGCAGAACATCGAGTTTGCCCTCAAGGCCGCCGGCTACGATCGCACGGCCTGCCGCGAGATCGCGCTCGAGCATCTCGATCTCGTCAAGCTGTCGCAAAGCGCCGACCGCTTTCCGTCCGAACTGTCGGGCGGCATGAAGCAGCGCGTCGCCATAGCGCGTGCGCTGTCTTATCGGCCCAAGATGCTGCTGATGGACGAGCCGTTCGGCGCGCTCGATGCCTTGACCCGGCATCAGATGCAGGAGCTGCTGACCCAGATCTGGGAAGAGCACAGGCTGACCGTGCTGTTCGTCACGCATGATGTGGAGGAGGCGGTCTATCTGTCGGACCGCATCGTCGTCATGGGGATCGGTCCGGGACGCATCATGCAGACCTTCAATGTCGATATCGAGCGCCCGCGCCGGGAAGAGGTGATGGAAACCCCGGCCTTCATGGATTTGCAGCGCGGTGTGCACAAGGCGATCCGCGAAGCGTCAAGACGCCCCGAAATGGCCTAGCTCCGGGCGAGGCCTCCTCCTGCATTGCGCGGAATGACCAGGCAGCCGTCCCGGAACATCCGGGCCGGCTGTCCTGTGCGGGTGGGTAGTCTGGTCAGCAATCAGGGGCCGTGGGGACCGCAGAGGTCGAGCGTCCAGGCGATGGTTCCGCAGAAGTCGCCGACGTCGCCACGGTAACTGCCGTAGCCATTGTAGTAGTTGTCCATCCGGCCATTGTAGGTGGCCGAATTCTCGGCAGTCCAACCGCCGCCAACCCAGCCGCCGTGGCCTCCATGTCCACCGTTCGCATGGCCGCCATGCGCAGCGGTGAGTTGGACAAAATGGTGCCTGACGACGGCGGCATCGGCGACGGTGGCAAACGGGATCGCGCTGGTGGCCAAGGTCAGCAGGATGGAGCTGACGAATACGAGTTGCTTTTTCATGGGAATATCTCCTTTCCGTTTCAGAGATATGGGGAGGAAAGTCGTCCCTTGCCGGACACGTTCCTTCACGAAACCGGGACGGACGCTCGCTGAACTGTGCGGCGTCCTTGGGCGACGTCGGATGGCATCTCTGGTCTGGCTGGCGCCCCGTCAATTCACGGCGCCGGTCAAGATTTGTTGACTTCCGGCAGGGTCGAAATGACTACCCCCAAACCTATTTGTCGGACCATAAGACGGCCGTGCGATCAGGCTCCAGCTGGTTGGCACGTAGGGCAATCTTGCCTTTGGACGGGGATGCGCCACTTTGGCTAGAGACTGTAAGCCGCCCGCATGACGGAATTGGCCGCAGCATTGGAACAGCCTCAATTTGCCACCGAGCGTGATCCGCGGCTGAGGCTTATCATCCCTGTTATCGTCGCCATCGCCTTTCTGATGGAGCAGCTCGATTCCACCATCATCACCACCGCCATCCCGGCCATCGCGCACAGCCTCGACACGACACCGGTCCGGCTGAACCTTGCGATCACCACTTACATCCTGACGCTCGCCGTGTTCATTCCCGTCAGCGGCTGGTTCGCAGACAGGTTCGGCGCGCGAAAAGTGTTCGCGCTGGCGCTCTTCACCTTCACGCTCGGCTCGGCGCTATGCGGCGTGGCCAACAGTTTCACCATGCTGCTGGCCATGCGCGCGCTGCAGGGGCTGGGCGGTGCCATGATGACGCCGGTCGGACGGCTGATCCTGCTGCGCAGCTTTCCGCGCAGCGGGTTGATCACGGCCATGACCTACATGACCTTGCCGGCGATCATGGGACCGGTCATCGGGCCGCTGCTCGGCGGCCTGCTCACCACCTACGCTTCATGGCGCTGGATATTCTACGTCAACGTGCCGTTCGGCTGCCTCGGCATTCTGGCGGCACTGCGCTTCGTCGACGATTTCCACGAGGAAGCCGTGCAGCGCTTCGACTTCGCGGGGTTCCTGATGGTGGGATGCGGCGTGGCGCTGCTACAATTCGGGCTGGAAAATATCGGCCGGCCGATCATTCCCGTTTCAGCCACAGTGCTGGTGCTAGCTGCCGCCGTCCTGCTGCTGCTCGCCTTCGGGCGCTATGCGCGCCGCGTCGCGGCGCCGGCCGTCGACCTGACGCTGTTTCGGTTTCGCTCCTTCTGGGTCGGCACGCTGGCAGGCGGCCTGTGCCGCATCGGCCTCAACGGCGTGCCCTTCCTCGTGCCGCTGATGCTGCAGCTCGGCTTCGGCATGAGCCCGGTCACTTCGGGGTCGCTGACATTCGTCGGCAGCTTCGGCGCCTTGCTCATGCGGCCGCTGCTGTCACCGCTGCTGCGGCGCTTCGGCTTCAGTGTCGTGCTGATCGGCAGCGCCGTCGTCGGCTCCGCCACCGTGGCGGGTTTCGCCCTCATGGGCCCCGACACACCGCATTGGATGATCGGCGTCTATGTCTTCCTGTTCGGCATCGTCCGCTCGGCGCAGTTCATGACCTCCAACACCTTGTCCTATGCCGACCTGCCGGCGGACAAGCTCAGCCGCGCCACCAGCCTTGGCGGCGTGCTGCAGCAGCTCAGCGTGTCGCTTGGCGTCTCGATCGCCGCCATGCTGCTGGGCCTGATCGCAGGGGAGACCCATGTGCTGACCCCGGAACGCTTTCACCAGGTGTTCCTGCTGACCGCCATCATCCCGCTGATCTCCATTCCCGGCTTTCTGTACCTGCGCGCCGAGGACGGCGTGCAGGTCAGCGGCCACGTCAGGGGATCTGGCAAATAGGCTCTGCCGGCACCGAAACATGTCGCGGCGCCCGGCTTTCTCGTCGTTGACGACGATCTGCGCAGCGGTGCGCTCGTCGCTCTCAAGCTCGACCCTCCTACCAGCCCCATGCATGCTTACGCGCTGTTTGCCCGGGCGCGATGGCAGCCGGCGAAGGTCCGGGCGATGATCGATTTTCTGGTGGAGCGGCTATAGCCTACTGCGGCTTCGCGCCGGTACGGACTGGGTGACCCGCCTTCAGCTTGTCAGGCATTCGTACTGGATTGACAACCGGAAAGCTTCGAAGCGCCTGCAGAGGGAGTCTCAGCGATGGCCTATATGGTAATTTGGTACGGGAAAGAGGGCATCGTTGAAAAGACGCCCTTCGATGCCGAGAAAGCCGCAAGAGATCACGCGATGGCGACATTTCTTGCTCGAAAGCAGAAAGACGGGATCGTAGCGGTGGAAGTTCGCAAGGACGATGGCACGGTTGTATTCAGTCAAGCAGGAGCCGGCTAGGTCGTCGCCGCAGTGCCTCAGTGGCTACAGGTCGAAAGGATCGTCCTTCAACCGGTAGAGCAGATCAGGTCTGGTTCGAGGATAAAACGTAAAAGCCCGCGCCTTTGGCGGAGGACGCGGGCCCTTGGGGCAGGGATCCCGATCGAGCAGTAGCACTGCCAACCTACAACTCTTGAAAGCCTCGAAGGATTACTTACTGACTACCTCGGATCAGGCGACGACGAAGTCGGCCAAAAGGACCGCAAGAACAAGCGACAGAGGTACGCAAGAAGCCAGCGAGCCGTTGTGCTGGTTATCCACTTACGGAACCTTAGTACCAGCGTCCGCGACCGTAAAATCCGCCACCGCCCAGCACGAGAACAATAAGAACTATGACCAGGATTGTGGTGATATCCATATGCGCCTCCTGAGCGCGCCCGGCCGAGTTGGCCGTTCACCGCTCTTGCCCTGTGGGGCATGATTGTTCCTGTTACTTTGACATCCACCAACGTTCCGCACGGCATTCTTGTTCCAATGGACGCAAGGCATGAACCGCCGCTCAACGAACCGCTGGCCTCGCATCTCGGCTGGAAAGGTTTCGGAAACCATGTCCGGGTCCACCAAGGAACCAACTGGCCTGACGATTTCTTTAGCTGCATGAAAAGACCTGGCCCGCTCACAACGGAAGATCACGACCACACCGATGCGGTGCGCACGCCGCCCGAATTGCCATCCCAATACCAGGATGCTGAAGGAGATTTCGGCGGTCGATTTGGATATGGGCATCCCACTCACAAGCCGGATCCTTTTACTACATCCACGTTTTCGCCCGGGGCTGTTCGTCCTCTACCGGTCGAAAACAAGAAAAGATGGCGCTAACCGGCTGTGCAAAAACCCTATGAAACGGCCTATTTCGCCAGGAAGCACGGGATCACGCAGGCCCAGGCACGGCGGATCACCAAGGACTTCGGCCCTTCACGTGTCAGGTGCGACACAGCCGCCCAGAATCTAAACTTGGCGCTGACAGAGCTCATCGCCTTGCATGAGCGTCGGCAGCATCTGCGTCTTCGAGGGAATAGCTGATCCTGGACGCAGGGTGCCAAAGCCGATGCATCGGTCTTGGCACAATCATCGAAGCCACTTCCTGAACCTCGCGGCTTTGTTCCGCGCGAATGCAGCAGCTGCCGCATCACACGTCCTTCGCGATGGTCCATTCGCGGCAATGATGAACTTGGCGTCTCTGAGCGTTAGACCGTGCTTCTTTGCAAAGTGGGTTGCTCCATAAGGCTCGTCTTGGGGTATGCCCCCGTTGGTGTGGGCCATTTGTGCCTCGCATGACGGATGGCTAAGCTTCGGCCCTTCCGCCCGCCCAATCTGGTACATCAACCTTCGACGACAGGCGAAGGTTCCGATCGCTGGAACGGCACCATTCACGTCGCTTTGCCGACCGCCGCGTCAATTCCCATCTCTTCCTGCGAAATGTCGTCGAACGAAGCGTAGTTCATGTTGTAGAGGCGGGCGTAGAGGCCTTTCCTCTGCATCAGCTGTTCGTGGTTGCCGCTTTCGACGATCTCGCCATTCTGCAGCACGATGATGCGGTCGGCGCCGCGGATGGTGGCGAGCCGATGGGCGATGACCAGCCCGGTGCGGCCCTCCAACAGTTTGATCAGCGCCTTCTGGATCAGCATCTCGGTGTAGGAATCGATGCTGGCCGTGGCTTCGTCGAGCACCAGGATCTTGGCATCGGCCACCAGCGCGCGCGCAAAACTGATCAGCTGGCGCTGGCCGAGCGAGAGGTTGCCGCCGCGCTGCTCGAGTTCAGTGTCGTAGCCATCGGGCAACTGCTCGATGAAGTCATGTGCGCCGACGGCCTGTGCCGCGCGCACCACCTCCTCGCGGCTGGCGCCGGTCTTGTGGTAGCGGATGTTTTCCAGCACCGTGCCAGAGAACAGGAACGGCTCCTGCAGCACCATGGCCACCTGATCGCCGAGCGAATCCTGCGTCAGGTCGCGCACATCATGGCCGCCGACCAGGACCTCACCCGACCAGACATCGTAGAAGCGGTGCACCAGCGCCATCGAACTCGACTTGCCCGACCCCGTCGGGCCGACAAGGGCGACCGTCTCGCCCGGGTTGACGCGGAAGGAGATGTTCTTCAGCACCGGCTGGTTCGGCCGGTAGCCGAAGGTGACGTTCCTGAACTCGACCGAGCCGTCCGTGTCGCGCGACAGCGCCACCGCATTGTCCTTGTCGCTGACATCCACAGGCACGTCGAGCACTTCGGAGATGCGCTGGCCCGAGGCCATGGCGCGCTGCATGACGCTGTACTGCATGGTGAGCGAGCGGATCGGGTCGAAGAAGCGCTGGATGTAGAACAGGAACGCCACCATGACGCCGACGTCGAGGCTGTGCGACAGCACCATCGAACCACCGACGACGATGACCGTCGCCATGGCGATGCCGGTCAGCGTGTCGACGATCGGCACCATCACCTGCGCGTATCTCGCGGATCGCAGATGGGCGTTGAGGTTGGCCAGCACTTTCTCGTCGTAGAGGTCGAAATTGACATGCTGGCGCTCCAGGCTCTGCACGGTGCGCACGCCATGGATGCCTTCGGCAAGCGCGCCGTTGGCGATGGAATTTGTCTCATGCGCGGCCATGAAGGCAACCTTGGCGCGCGGCAGCCAGAGCAGGCGCACGATGAACAGCATCGGCATGGTCGACAGCGTCAGCAGTCCGAGCCGGCAATCGAGCCACAAAAGGACGGTCACGATGCCGAACAGCAGCACGATGTCGCCCACCGACATGACTGACGTTTCGAGGAACTCCTGCATCGAATTGACGTCGCCCTGCAGGCGCGACATCAGCCGGCCGACCTCAGTCTTGTCCATGAAACTCAGGGACACGCGCTGCAGATGGCTGAACATGGCGCGGCGCAGGTCGGACAGCACATTCTCGGCCACCTTGCCGACGACGCTTTCCTGCACATGGCTGGCGGCATAGTTGATCAGGATGATCACCGCGAAGGTGCCGGTTGCCCAGATCATCACCGAACGGTCGAGCCTGCCCGGAGCCATGCCGTGGTCGATGGCGTAACGGATGACCAGTGGGATCGCCAGCTGCGTCAGCGTGAACACCAGCACCGCCGCGACCGAGATGAAAATCCGGCCCTGATACGGTCTGACGAAACCCCAGATGCGCCTGATGATACGCGGATCATAGGCCTTGCCGAAAACCTCTTCCTCGTCACGATGCGAGCCGACGACCGCCTTTGTCGGCCGCCCGCTTTTGTCGTCCTTCTCGTCATCGTCCTGCGTCGACGTCATGCGGCTCCCTCGAGCCGGTCGTCGTCCGGCCGCAGCTGCAGGTCGTAAAGCGCGCGGTAGCGCCCGCCCAGCGCCAGCAGCTCCTCGTGCGTGCCGCGCTCGACGATGCGGCCGCCTTCGACGAACAGGATCTGGTCGGCATGCATCAGCGAGCTCAGCCGGTGCGAGATGATCAGCGTCACGCGATCCCTGGCGAAGCGCTTCATCGCCGCGCGGATGCGCTGCTCGGTGCCGGCGTCGATGGCGGCGGTGGAATCGTCGAAGACCAGAACCGATGGCCGCAGCATCAGGCTGCGCGCAATGGTCAGGCGCTGCCGCTGGCCACCGGACAGCGACGCGCCGCGTTCGCCGACGACCGTGGTGTAGCCGGCCGGAAGGCCGATAATATAGTTATGCAACTGGGCATACTCGGCGGCCTGTCCGATGCGGGTCTCGCGCGCCCAGGGATTGCCATAGGCGATGTTGTTCTCGATCGAGGTGGTGAACAGGAACGCATCCTGCTGCACGACGCCGACCACCTTGCGCAGCGATTGCAGCGTCACCTCCCGGATGTCCTGGCCGTCGATGGTGATCGCGCCCGAGGTCACGTCGTAGAAGCGCGGGATCAGATGCGCGATCGTCGACTTGCCGCTGCCCGGCGGGCCGACAATGCCGATCGTCTCGCCGGGCTTGGCCTCGAAGGAGATGCCGGACAGGGTCGGACGATCGCCCGTGCCCGCATAGCGGAAGCCGACATCGTCGAAGCGCAGCACGCCCTCGGTGATGACGAGATCCCTGGCATCGGGGGCATCCTCGATATCGAGTTCGGTGTCGAGCAGTTCGAACAGCCGCGTGCCGCAGGTCGAGGCGCGCGCGAACGAATTGACCATCAGGCCGAGCTGGCGCACCGGCATCTGCAGGATGGTCATGAAGGTGAGGAACTGCGCCAGCGTGCCGACACTGATCTGGCCCGCGATCACCTTCTGGCCGCCGAACCACAGCACCAGCCCCATGGCCGCCAGGAAGGAGAAGTTCATGGCGCTGGTGTTGGAGACGCGGATGTCGACGCGCTCATTGGCCAGCTCCAGCGCAGCCTGCTTTGCGCGGTCGAATTTTTTGAGCTCATGCCGCTGCGCCGCGAAGGCGCGCACGACGCGGATGCCGCCGAGATTCTCGTCCATCACCCGGCTCAGCACCGACAGCCGCTCCTGCAGCGTCAGCCAGGTGCTGCGCAGCCTGAGCTGGGTCACCGACGAGCGCCAGGCAACGAACGGCACGAAGCTGAGGCTGAGCAGCCCGAGCACGAGGTCGGTGCTGATCAAGAGATAGGCGCCGACGCCGATCAGCACGCCGAGCAGGACCACGCGCAGGATGCCGGTGGCGAAGAACATGCGCACGCCGTCGAGATCGAGCAGCCCGAGCGTGATCAAATCGCCGGTATGGACCTTGTCGTGGTAGGAAAAACTCAGGCGCTGGATCTTCTCGTAAAAGGCCAGCCGCAATTCATAGCCCGTCTGATGACCGACGGCCTCGCCATAATAGTTCTGCGCCATGGTGAAGAGACCGCGCAGGATGCTAACGACCAGCAGCGTCAGCGCGGTGTGCCAAAGTGCTTGCTCCGCGACGGCGCCGCCACTCGCGGCCATGACGCCTTGCGCCTGGTCGATGGCGCGCCCCAGCAGACGCGGAATGAAAAGCTGCAGCGTCGCGGCGATGAAGGTCGAGACCAGGGTGATGGCGACCTGCCAGGGATGGCGCAGCGTCATGCGCACGATCCGCAGCAAGGTGCTGAGGCCCTTGCCCCAGGAGGCTTCCGCCACATGGGCAAACGATTTGCCGCGCTTCGCCGCGCCGCTGGTTGCATCCGTGGGCAAGGAAAATATCCAGTCCAATCCGGACATTAGCCCGGACGAATGAAGCAGACTCAGTTCTGATGGCGTGATGTTACGCGTGTGCGGCTTGGCCCTTCAAGGGGCCAATCGCGGTATCGCACTGTGCCTGAGAGGCGGTGCCGGCGTTCGCGGCCTTGCCGTCAAAATTCATGTCATGGTGTCCAGGCGACATTCGCTGGCACAAACAATTTCATGGCATTGACGCGCAGATTCTCCAGCTCGAACCAGCTTTGACGGACTATCAGTTCTGTCACGCATCGCCGAGATTCCTCGTAAGCGGCCGGTCCGGCAGCGAGGACCGCACCGCTGTGAATACCAAGAGGGCCGCCTTCCTTGACAAGTTTTCCCTTCACCGAAGCCATGCCGATCCAGTTTCAAGCGCCGTTGCCGAAGGCTTGCGAGGTTGTGGTCATCGGCGGTGGCGTCATCGGCGTGACCACGGCTTTGTTCCTGGCGCGACGCAACATTTCGGTGACATTGCTGGAAAAGGGCCGCATCGCCGGCGAGCAGTCGTCGCGGAACTGGGGCTGGATCCGGCAGCAGGGTCGCGATGCCGCTGAACTGCCTGTTGTCATCGAAGCGCAACGCCTCTGGCGGCAGCTGGCCGAGGAGTGTGGCGAGGACATCGGACTGAAGCAGACCGGCGTCACCTATCTTGCGCGAACCGACAAGGAGATGGCCGGCTTCGCCAGGTTCTTGGAAGTAGCCGAGATCCACGGCGTCGACACGCGTCTCCTCGACCAGGCAGAGACAGCCAGGTTTATCCCGGCCATGTCGCGCTCCTTCAAGGGCGCGATGACCACCCCATCGGACATGCGCGCCGAACCCTGGGTCGCGGTCCCCGCGCTTGCTCGCCTGGCCGCCCGGGAAGGCGTCACGATCATCGAGAATTGTGCGGCGCGCATGCTCGACATATCGGCTGGACGCATCAGCGGGGTCTGGACCGAGCAGGGCCGTATCGCCACCTCTAGCGTCGTCGTGGCGAGTGGTGCGTGGACGTCGCTGTTCCTGCGCGCCCACGGCGTTTCCATCCCGCAGCTCAGCGTCAGGGCGACCGTCGCCGCGACCGGACCCATGCCCGAAATCCATTCGGGTGCCGTCGCCGACGAACATATCGCTTTCCGGCGCAGGCAGGATGGCGGCTATACGCTGGCATCGGGAGGCTCCAATCAGCTGTATGTCGGGCCTGATGCTTTTCGTCACGCGCGCAAATATGTTCCCGCCCTGATGGCCAACCCATTTGGTACCCACTATTTGCCGGCGGCGCCGCGCGGCTATCCGGACAGCTGGTCAACCCCACGCAGGTGGAACGCGGACGAGGAAAGCCCGTTCGAACGGATGCGCATCCTCGATCCTGCTCCCAAAGCCTCGGCGCTGCGTGATATCGACCGCGAATTCACAGCACTCTTCCCGCAGTTCAAGACGGTGCCGCTCAAGGCGAGCTGGGCGGGCATGATCGATGCGATGCCGGATGTCGTGCCGGTCGTTGATCGTGCCGCCGAAATTCCGGGTCTCGTCATCGCCACCGGAATGAGCGGTCACGGCTTCGGAATCGGCCCCGGAATGGGCCGCGTCGTGTCCGACCTCGTCCAGGGAAACGAGATCGGACATGATCTTCACAGGTTCCGTCAATCCCGCTTCAGCGACGGCAGCCCGATCAAGCTGGGACCCAGCCTCTAGATCAGGCCGGGCGTCACGGGCCAGGAACGTCATCTACGCCTTTGGCCACGGCCACCAAGGCCTCATTGGCGGCGCCGTCACCGGCAAGATCGTGTCGCAACTTGCCGACGGTTTGCCGCCGGTGATCGATCTGACGCCCTTCCGGGCGGATAGGTTCTGATTATTCAGGACACCTGCTATCGCTGCAGGCCTGCCGTTCTTGCATGAGGGAAACGACGTGACCGCAAACACCAGCGCACAGGCTGTGGAGCCGATCGATCCGCAAAGCGTCTACACCGTGCTGATCTGTGATCTGGTCGGCCTGCGCTTCGGGCCTGACGGCAAGCCTGATCCGAGCGAAGTGCGCGCCCATGTCGAAGCCAAGGGCGGCCGCTTCCATGCAACAGCGCTTGGCGACAAAGCAGGCCTCGAACATGGCCGGGTGCATTTCTTCTACCAGCCGGACCTCAGCACCCGCGAGGAGCTGATCGAAGCCGCCGGCGACGGGCGCTACGACGCCGTCATCGCCGCCGCGACCTTCCTGCCCGCAGAAACCGTCTTTCCGCTGGCCGGCGTGCGGATCGGTGCCGGCACCGGCAACATGGGCTCGCGCTCCTGGGGCGGCGGCAGTGGCGAGGGCGGCAGCGCGGTGCTGATGAACACGCCCGGCATCAACAGCCGTGCCACCGCGCAGATGGTGATGAAGGCGATCCTGAAAGTGCTGCCGGATCTTCCGGTCGACAGGCTTCACGAGCGGGTGGCGCGAGGTGATTTCGACACCGGCAGGGAGCTGCGTGATTTCCCGACCGAAAAACTCGAAGGCAAGACCATCGCGATCATCGGCTACGGCAATATCGGCAGGGAAGTGGCCAAGCTCGCCCGCGCCTTCGGCATGCGCGGGGTGATCCATGCAAGGCCACGGCACCGCGACTGGATAGAGGCCGAGGGCTTTGCCTTTGCGCCGGACCTCATCGATGCGGCAGAAGGCGCCGATGTGCTCAGCGTCCATGTCGGCCTCGGCAAGCAGGACGCGCAAAGCGGGCGCTACGCCAATGCCGGGCTCATCGGCAAGGATGTCCTCTCCCGCATGAATAAGGGCGCGCTGCTGGTCAATTACGATCGCGGCGAGCTTGTCGACGTTGCGGCGCTTGGCGATGCACTGGATGAGGGGCAGGTGCGCCATGCCGCCATCGACGCCGACCTGTTCAGGAATGCGTCGACCGGCGCTCTTTCCGGTCCGATGCTGCCTTATCTCGACCTTGTCGAGAAGCATGGCGACAAACTCGAACTTCTGCCGCACGCCGCGGCTGATACCGACCATCCCTCCCGCGTTGCCGGTGCCAAACAAGCCGTCGACCAGATATTCGATGTCATCTGCCGCAAATCGGCGACCAATGCCAAAGGCACCTTGCCGCCGGGCTTTCTTTCCCTGGGCGCGACGACGCCTCCCGGCATCGGGCCGGTGACAGCGGATCAATTCTCGAGATTGACCGCCAGCAACTGCTCCGAACTGGCGGATGTCTGCGACCGGCAAAGCCGGTTGTGGAAGGCCCTGGCAGACACACCGTCCGTCGAGCGCAACAAAATCGTCGCCGAGCATGGCGAGGAGCTCGTGCGGCTGATCGACCGCTTCTGCCTGCTGGCCGAGAAACTGAACCTAAGAGGCCCTTACCAATAGGCTCGACCTGCCGCTGTAGAGTTTGCGGCAGGTGGAATGACCGGCGCTCAGTACCGTGGGCCGGCCACCATCCGCGCCACCCGCGTCATGTCGGTGCTCATCTCGCGGTCGTCGTCGAGCGGGCAGACGAGCGCGCGCACGGCGGCAAAGGTGCGCTGCGGCCCTTCGCCCATGCTGTCGACGACACCGCGCAACTCCACGCCGGTCGCCGCGAAGATCAGTTCCATCGCCACGAGATAGCGCATGCGCTCGATGATCTCGGCGGTCTTGGCCACGACCCGCGGCGCCATCGATGATTGATCTTCGATGCCGTCCGAAACCGCGAGCGGGCTGAGCGACATCGGGTTGGCCAGATGTCGGATTTCGGCCTCCAGCGCGGAAAGCGGTTTCTGCAGTTCCGCATAACCCTGGCGGCTGCCACCCCTGGCCGACAGGAAGCGCGGCAGGTCGGCGATAACAGGCGACATCAGCTTCATGCAGCGATTGGCGGTGCCAACCGCGCAATGCGCCAGAGCCTGGCCGAGCTGTTCAAAGGCCAGCGTCATCGCCGTGAGGTCGAAATTGCCGTTGGAAATCACCCGTTCGCCCTCTGCCAGGATCACCGGATTGTCGCCCGAATGGGTCAGTTCGATCTCGGTCGCCAACCGGGCCTGTTCGAATGCATTCAGCAGGCCGCCCCAGACCTGCGGCACACAGCGATAGCTGAGCGGATCCTGCAGACGCCGCGCGGCCTTGTCCTGCCACAGACCGCTACCGGCCAGCTCCGTGCGGAGCCTGGCGCCGATCTCGCGCTGGCCGAAGGCCGGCCGCGCGGCCAGCGCCTGCTCGTCGATCGCCGTGAGGGAGGAGCGGAACGCCTCGTAGTTGAGCGCCACTGCAGCCAGCGCCCAGTCGATGAGATTGGCGACGTCTTCGAGGCACAGGCACGCGGTTCCGGTCGACAGGCTGTTGGCGACGATAATCGCGTGGCCGTCCTTCTCGCGCAGATCGAGCGGCTCGAGCCCGGCCAGAGCGAGCGCCTCGGCGGAGGGCATGATCCTGCCCTGGAACTCCGCCTCGCCATCGCCGCGCAACGACCTTGCCATATGGCCGAGATGGGCAAGGTCGGCCGCCCCGATCGAACCCCAGGTTGGGATCACCGGATGCACACCGGCATTGAGCGCTGCGACAAGGCCAAGAACCACGCGTTCGGAGGTGCCGGTGCCGCCGGCGGCCATGCCCGAGATGCGCGCGGCCATCAGTGCCCGCACCGCCTCGGTGGGCAGCGCCGGTCCGATGCCCATGCTGTGGCTGAGCGGTACGCTGTGCTGGAAGGCGATCAGATCGGCCTGCGCGAGCGGCGTGTCGACGCAGGCGCCGAGCCCCGTGGTGACGCCATACATCGGTCTGCCAAGCCCGGTGAGATGCTCGATCAGGGCGCGGCTTGCCCGGATGCGGCGCATCGCCTCCTCGCCCAGCATGAGCCGGGCGTTGCGGCGTGCGATCTCGGCGACGTCAGCCACGCCGAGCGGCTTGGCATCGAGCAGTATCATGCGGCCTGTCATGTCTCGCCTGTATCCTGTGACCAGAGGCCCGGACCAGCACTACAACGGGCGTCGCCGTTTGTGACGGCTCGCAGACGCGACTGCAAGCCATTCCGATTGGGGCAGAGGCGACAAGGCGGCCAGAGCGAGGGTCAGGAGACTATGCCGGCCGGTCCGCGATGGCGTCGGGCACCACGACCAGCTTGCCGACGAAATCCTTGGCGACGAAGTCCGCCTGCGCGCGATGAAAATCGGAGAGCCTGTGGACGCCGCCGACCAGCGGCCGGATCTTCTTCGCTTCGATATACCCGACGATGCGGCGGAAATCGGCGCGCGTGCCCTGGCTCGAGCCATGCAACTGCAACTGCTTGAGATACATGGTCCTGAGATCGAGCTGCACGACCGGCCCTGCGATCGCGCCGGCGGTGGTGTAGCGGCCTTCGGGCCGGAGAATCCGCAGCAGATCGTTGAAGATCGCGCCGCCGACGAGATCGGCCACCACGTCGATCGGCTGGCCGTGGGTTGCCTCGGCCACCGCCTGCGGCAGGTCGGCGACGCCGCGGGTGATGACAGCCTCGGCGCCGATGTCGAGCACCGCTTGTTCCTTGCCCTTGCCGACAACGGCATAGGGAATGGCGCCGCGCGCCCGTGCCAATTGCACGATGCCGGAGCCGACACCGCCCGAGGCGCCGGTGACCAGCACCCGCTCGCCGGCCTTCAAGCCGGCGCGTTCCAGCATCTGCTCGCCGGTCAGATAGGCACAGCAGAAGGTGGCGAGTTCGACGTCGCTCATATCCGTGTCGACGACATGTGCATTCTGCGCCGGCACCGCCTGATACTCGGCATAACCGCCGTCGCGGCCATGGCCCATATAGTCGATATCGGCGAGTGAATCGTCGTTGCGGTTGTAGATGGAGAAATCGACCATCACCCGCTCGCCTATGCGGTCCGGCGAAACGCCGTCACCGACGGCAACGATGGTGCCAACCGTGTCCGTGCCCTGGATGCGCGGGAAAACAAGCGTGTTGCCCTGCCTCCGCCAGGTCGACACGGCGGCGGCGTCCTCTTCCGTGCCATAGGCGCCCTGACGCACCCAGACGTCAGTGTTGTTCATCCCGCAGGCGCTGACCTTGACCAGCACCTCACCCGGGGCGGGCGCGGGCACCTTTACATCGGTGCGGTAGACGAGCTTTTCCGGTCCGCCGTGCCCGGTGAGCAGCACGGCAGCCATGGTGGCGGGGAGGGTTCTGGTCATGGCATTCATCGTAGATCTCAGAGATTGGCAAACACGCTTTTCACCGCATCCGCCGTCTTCGAAACGACGATGTCGGCTTCCTCGCGCGTCAGGCAAAGCGGCGGCGCGAAGCCGAGAATATCGCCCTGCGGCATGGCGCGGCCGATGACGCCGCTTGCGGCAAGCGCTGTCGCCACTTGCGGCCCGATCTTCTGCGAAGCGTCGAAGAACACCCGGTCGTCCTTGTCGGCGACGAACTCGACCGCCGCCAACATGCCGTCGCCGCGAACGTCGCCGACATTCTTATGGCCGCCGACCGCCTTGGCCAGCTCGGCGCGGAAATAGGCGCCGGTCTCCCTGGCATTGGTCACCAGGTCCATCTCGTCGATCAGTTCGAGATTGGCGACGCCTGCGGCAACGCAGATCGGATGCGCCGAATAGGTCCAGCCATGGCCGAGCGAACCGAGCTTGTCGGAACCCTGTACCAGCACCTGCCACATCTTGTCGGCGACGATGACGCCCGACAGCGGCGCATAGGCCGAGGTCAGGCCCTTAGCGATGGTGATCAGGTCCGGCTTGATGCCGTAATGATCGGAGCCGAACATCGTGCCCAGCCGGCCAAAACCCGTCACCACCTCGTCGGCGACCAGCAGCACGTCATATTTCTTCAGCACCGCCTGGATCTTCTCCCAGTAGCCGGCCGGCGGCGGCACGATGCCGCCCGTGCCGAGGATCGGCTCGCCGATGAAGGCGGCGACGGTTTCGGGACCTTCGGCCAGGATCATTTCCTCGAGCTTGTCGGCGCAATGCTGCGAGAATTGCTCCTCGCTCATCGAGCGGTCGGCGCGGCGGAAATAATAGGGGGCCTCGGTGTGCAGCACCGGCGCGCGCGGCAGGTCGAAGGCGTTGTGGAACAGGTCGAGCCCGGTCAGCGATCCGGTCATGACGCCCGAGCCGTGATAGCCGCGCCAGCGCGAGATGATCTTCTTCTTCTCCGGCCGGCCCAGCACATTGTTGTAGTACCAGATCAGCTTGATGTTGGTCTCGTTGGCGTCCGAGCCCGAGAGGCCGAAATAGACCCTCGACATGCCCTTGGGCGCGCGGTCGATGATCATCTTAGCCAACGTGATCGAGGCCTCGGTGCCGTGGCCGACATAGGCGTGGTAGTAGGCGAGGTTCTTCGCCTGGTTGGCGATGGCATCTGATATTTTCTGGCGGCCATAGCCGACATTGACGCAATAGAGGCCGGCAAAGGCATCGATGCTCTTCCTGCCATTGTTGTCCCAGACGGTGACGCCTTCGCCGCCAGCCATGATGCGGGTCGGGGATTCACCCCGCGCGTGCGTGCCCATATGCGTCGAGGGATGGAAGAAGTGGTCGCGATCCCAGGCGGCGAGTTCGTTGGACTGGTCGAGCATTCTTTTGACTCCTTGAGAAATCCGGGTGGGGTCTAAGCCACATCTAAACAGAGATATTTGAGATCCGTGAAAGCTTCGAGGCCATGGCGCGAGCCTTCGCGGCCGATGCCGGACTGCTTGACGCCGCCAAACGGGATCGGCGCGCCGGTGATCTTGACGCGGTTGATGGCGACCATGCCGGAATCGAGCGCACGGCCCATGCGCTGCTGGCGGGCGCCGTTCTCGGTCACGACATAGGCGACCAGGCCATATTCGGTGGCGTTAGCGCGCCCGATCACTTCATCCTCGCTGTCGAACGGCGTGACGGCGGCGACCGGCCCAAAAGTCTCCTCGCGCATGATCAGCGCCGCGTCGGCGACATCGGCCAGCAGCGTCGGCTGGTAGAACAGCGGCCCGGCCGGATGCCGCTTGCCGCCGGCGAGGCAGCGTGCACCCTGGGCGAGGGCATCAGTGACCTGTTCCTCGACCTTCGCCACGGCGCGCTCATGCATCAGCGGCCCGATGTCGGTCTCCTCGGCCAGGCCGTTGCCGGTCCGCAATGCCTCGATGCGCTTGGCAAAGGCGGCGCAGAAGCGGTCGTAGATCGGGCGCTGGACATAGATGCGGTTGGCTGCGAGACAGTCCTGGCCCGATGTGGCGAATTTGGCATCGATGGCGATGTTCACCGCTCTGTCGATATCCGCGTCGGCAAAGACGATCAGCGGGGCGTGGCCGCCAAGCTCCATCACCAGCCGCTTCATCGTCGGCGCGCACTGCGTGGCGATCAGCCTGCCGATCTCGGTCGAGCCCGTAAAACTCATGGCGCGGACGCGTGGGTCCTCGCACATGCGGCCAACGATCGTCGCGGCCTTGCCGGTGACGATGTTGAAAACGCCGGCCGGCAGGCCTGCGCGTTCGCCGAGCTCGGCCAGCGCCAGCGCCGACAGCGGCGTTTCCGAGGACGGATGCGCGACAATGGTGCAGCCGGCGGCGAGAGCGGCGGCCGCCTTGCGGGTCAGCATGGCCGAGGGAAAATTCCACGGCGTGACGACACCGACGATACCGAGCGGCTCGCGCCGCACCATCATTTCCGCATCAGGCAAATGGCTGGTGACGCTCTCGGCGTTCAGACGTTTGGCTTCCTCCGCATACCATTCGACGAAGGAGGCGGCATAATCGATTTCGCCGAGCGACTCCTGCAGCGGCTTGCCCTGCTCCAGCGTCATCAGCAAAGCGAGGTCGTCTTTCGCGGCGATGATCAGCTCGAACCATTTTCGCAGGATTTCCGACCGCTTCTGCGGCAGCAGCGACCGCCAGGCCGGAAAAGCGCGGGCGGCGGCATCGATCGCTTTTGTCGTTTGCCGTGCATCCAGCGCGGCGACAAAGGCGACGGTGGTGCCGGTCGCCGGATCGGTGACCTCAAAACTTTCAGCAGGCTCACTCGCCGTCCAGTGGCCGTCGACATAGGCGAGTTCGCGCAGCAGCCGGCGGTCGGCAAAGCGGTCGAGCGCTTCATGGCGATGCGAGCGGGCAAAATGCGCGGACATGGTCGAAACCTCCCGGTTCGGTCTGATGCCGGGAGAGTATCCATAGAGGGCAGACAGAGAGGCTGTTTGGACAGCTCTATGGAGAGAGGTTGTCTCTATTAGCCTGCGGGCGCAGACGATCTCTCTGGCTAACCAGCGGACTGCTGCTCCCAAACCGTGATAATTGGCCGAAGCTTCCCCAACGTCGTCATCCACGGGCGGAGCAGGAGCCAAGCTCCGTCGCGAAGACCCGAGGATCCATGCCGGGACGCTGACGTAGAGTGCAGCGGAGCAGAATTCTGCACCGTTGTGGCGCTTTCGAGGTCGCGGCATGGATCCTGGGGTCTGCGCTGCGTCGCTTCGCTCCTTGCTCCTCCCCAGGATGACGAAGTGATGGACGTTTCAGCCATCTCCTGGATGCGAGGTGATAAGGGAGATCGAGCTCACTGCGATGCCGGCAACAGGTCGGCAATGGGCAGCGCGATATCGTCCTTCACCGTCTTGATGACGATGTAGGTGAAGTAACGGTCGATGCCGATCTCGCGCTCCAGCAGACTGTCAACCAGCCGCTGGTAGGCGTCGATGTCGCGGGTCATCACCTTCAGCACATAATCGACCCCGCCGCCCACCGACCAGCAGGCGACGATCTCGGGAATGTCGCGGATGACACGCTCGAAACGGTCGAAATCGGCCTGGCGGTGGCTGGCCAGCGTCACCTCCATCAGCACGGTGGCGACCGGCGCCACCACGCGCATGGCGATCCTTGCGTGATAGCCCGAGACGATGCCGGCTTTCTCCAGCTTGCGCAGCCGCATCCAGCATGGGGTCGGCGACAGCCCGACCTGCTCGGCCAGCGCCAGCTTGGTGATGCGCCCGTCGCGCTGGATGGCTTCGAGGATTTTGAGGTCGATGGCGTCGAGTTTCGCGGCAGTCATCAGGGTCCACTTTTTCGTCAACAGTACCATGATGGCGCATTATTTCGATTGTCAATTGCACTGATTTCGATCTCTAATAAGTCATGACATTGTGGCAACCCGACCCCGCGCTCATAAGGCGACCAGCCTATCAATCGCTGGCCGACCAGTTCGCCCGCGCCATCCATGACGGGCGGCTTGCCAATGGCGCACGGCTGCCGACGCATCGCCGGCTGGCCGACGATCTCAAACTGTCGGTGCAAACGGTCAGCCGCGCCTATGAGGAACTGATCCGGCGCGGCCTGATTTCCGGCGAGATCGGCCGCGGCAGCTTCGTCCAGACGCAGCGCCGCGAGCCGGAGCCGCCCTATCTGCCCGAACGTCTCGGCGAGGTCATCGACCTCTCCATCCTGAAGCCGGTCTGCGAGCCGATGCATCTGGAGCGGTTGAAGCAGGCATTGGGCTGGCTCGCCGAAAACCTGCCGTCGAGTTCGGCGCTGTCCTTCCGGCCCAACATGGTGTTTCCGCGCCACCGTGCCGTGGCGGTCGAATGGCTGAAACTATGCGGGCTGGATGTCTCCGCACAGAACATCAGCCTGACCAACGGCGCCACCGCCGGCATGACGGTGGCGCTGATGAGCGTGGCGCCGCCGGGCTCGACCGTTGCCACCGAGGCGATCGGCCACCACACGCTGGTGCCGCTGGCGCGCTATCTCGGCTTCAACCTTGAAGGCCTGCCGATCGATGACAACGGCCTGATCCCGGAGGCGCTGGACGAAGCTTGCCGGCTTTCCGACATCCGCGCTGTGTTCGTCCAGCCGTCGGTGATCAACCCGACGGCGACGCTGATGGATGCTGCAAGGCGCGAGCAGATCGGCGCGGTTGCGCGCAAGCACGACATCGCCATCATCGAGAACGATGTGCTGGGTCCGCTGGTCGAGGACCGGCCGCCGCCGGTCGCGGCTTTCGCGCCGGAGCGCACGCTTTACGTCACCTCCTTCACCAAGATCACCGTGCCCGGCCTGCGCATCGGCTACCTCGCCGCGCCCGACCGCTATGTCGCCGCCGTCGCCAACCGGCACCTGGTTTCCAACTGGATGGCAACGCCGCTGGTGGCCGAGATCGCCACCAAATGGGTGACCGACGGCACGGCGATGGAGCTGGTGCGCTGGCAGCGCACCGCACTGCGGCGGCGGCAGGACATCGCCGCGGAGGTGCTTGCCGGGATCGACTATCGCGCCCGGCGCGACGGGCTGCACGTCTGGCTGCAACTGCCCGACAACCGCGCAGAGGAGGGGTTTGTCGCCCAGGCGCGGCTGCAGGGCGTGGCGATTGCGCCGGGCACCTCCTTCCGCATTTCGGATGCGCCATGGCACCCGGCGGTTCGCATCTCGCTGGGCTCGACCACCGAGGGGGAACTGCGCGCCGGCCTCGGCGTTGTCACCAAGCTGCTGCTTGGCGATCCCGAGCATTTGTTGCTTGCCATTTAGGCCGATATTGCTCCCAAATTGTGCGGAATGGGAAATATTGTCATGATATTATTTTCCCAATTGACATGATTTGGCGCGTTCCGCATCGTTAAGGGGCACAGGCTTCTCCAGCAGGGGAAATTCATTTGTCCACACCCATCATCAAGATCGACGGCATCTCGAAGAGCTTTGGCAGCTTCAAGGTGCTCGACGGCCTGTCGATGCAGGTCATGCCGCGCGAGAAGCTGGCGCTGATCGGCCCGTCCGGCTCGGGCAAGACGACGATCCTGCGCATCCTGATGACGCTGGAGCGCATCGATGGCGGTCATATCCAGATCGAGGGCGAGCAGCTCTACCACATGGAGCGCAATGGCCAGCTGCTGCCGGCCGACGAGCGGCATCTGGCGCGGATGCGCCAGAAGATCGGCATGGTCTTCCAACTGTTCAACCTGTTTCCGCACAAGAGCGTCATCGACAATGTGACGCTGGCGCCGATGCTGACCAAGGGCACGCCGCGCGCCGCCGCCGAAAAGCGGGCGATGGAACTGCTCGACATGGTCGGCATGGCCGACAAGGCCAAGGCGATGCCGGCGCAACTGTCCGGCGGCCAGAAGCAGCGCGTGGCGATCGCCCGCGCGCTCGCTCTGCAGCCGAAGATCATGCTGTTCGATGAGGTGACGTCGGCGCTCGATCCGGAACTGGTCGAGGAAGTGCTCAATGTCCTGTGGCGGCTCTGCGCCGAGACCGACATGACCATGCTCCTGGTCACCCACGAGATGGGTTTTGCCCACGACTTCGCTGACCGGGTGCTGTTCTTCGATCGTGGCAAGATCGTCGAGGAAGGCAAGCCTGACGAGATTTTCCGCCATCCCAAACAGGAGCGCACGCAAGGCTTCCTGAAGAAGATCATCGCGGCCGGACATCGCGTCTGACCGCTTTGCGGGGCGGAAGATCGCCCCAACCAAACCAAGAAACGAAAACAAGGAGCTGGGAACAATGAAGAAACTTGGCATTCTGGCCGGCGTCGCCGGCCTTGCACTTGCGGCGGTTCTGGCCGCCTCGATCCCGGGCTCGGCCGACGACAGCAAGCTCGAGCAGTTGAAGTCGCAGGGCTTCGCCCGTGTCGCCATCGCCAACGAGCCGCCCTATACGGCGGTCGCCGCTGACGGCAAGGTTTCTGGCGCAGCACCCGACGTGGCGCGTGAGATCTTCAAACGCCTCGGCGTTGGCGACATCGTCGCCTCGATCTCCGAATACGGCGCGATGATCCCCGGCCTGAAGGCCGGCCGTTTCGACGTCGTCACCGCCGGCCTGTTCATGAAGCCGGAGCGTTGCGCCGCGGTCGCCTATTCCGAACCGGTGCTGTGCGACGCCGAGGCGATGCTGGTGAAGAAGGGTAATCCGAAGGGCTTCAAGAGCTACGAGGACGTCGCCAAGGACACGTCGGCCACGATCGGTGCGCCCGGCGGCGGCACCGAGGAGAAGCTGGCGCTCAACGCCGGCGTGCCGCGCGAACGCGTCATCGTCGTGCCAGACGGCCAGAGCGGCCTGAAGATGGTGCAGGACGGCCGCATCGACGCCTATTCGCTGCCGGTTCTGTCGATCAACGATCTGATGAAAAAGGCCAATGATCCGAACCTCGAAGTCATCGCGCCAGTGCAGGGCGCCCCGGTCTATTGCGACGGCGCCGCCTTCAAGAAGGGCGACGAGGCGCTGCGCGATGCCTTCGACGTTGAGCTCGCCAAGATGAAGAAATCCGGCGAATTCGCCAAGATCATCGAGCCATACGGTTTCTCGGCCGCCGCCGCCATGTCGACGACGCGCGACAAGCTCTGCTCGGCGAAGTAGCGCCCTTCTTCCTTCTCCCCGTAAAACGGGGAGAAGGGACCAAGATCAAACGTTGGAATCTCAATGACCCAGTGGTCCGGCTATCTCGGCCTGATATTGCAGGGAGCGCTTGTCACCATCGAGCTGACGCTGATGGGGTCGGTGCTTGCCCTGATCATGGCCTTTCTGGCCGGCATGGGACGGCTGTCGCGCTTTTTCGCGCTGCGGGCGCTGGCCACCGCCTATATCGAGTTCTTCCGCGGCACCTCGATCTTCGTGCAGCTGTTCTTCGCCTATTTCGTGCTGCCGCTGATTGGCCTCGAACTGACCCCGCTGCAGGCCGGCGTGCTGGCGCTGGGTTTGAATGTCGGCGCCTACGCCGCCGAAGTGGTGCGCGGCGCCGTGCAGTCGATCGGCCGCGAACAGCATGAGGCCTGCATCGCGCTCAATCTTGGCCGCTGGCAGGGCATGCGTCACGTCATCCTGCCGCAGGCCTTTCTGGTGATGCTGCCGACCTTCGGCAACAACGCCATCGAACTGCTGAAGGCCACATCGGTCGTCTCGCTGATCTCGCTCGCCGACCTCACCTTCCAGGCGCAGGTGGTGCGCGCGCAGACCGGCAACACAATGGTGCCCTTCGCCACCATCCTGGTCATCTACTTCATCCTGGCGCTGCTCATTTCATGGGGCGTGCGCTCGCTGGAACGCCGCATGGCGCGCGGCCTTGATGGGGTGCGCATCTGATGGCCAATGCCCTTCTGATAAATTGGGCCTGCTGATGGAATGGGACTGGGATTTCGTATGGCAGATCATGCCGACGCTGATCCAGGGGGTGAAGATCACCATCGTGGCGACGCTGCTCGGCTCGGTGCTGGCGGCGATCGTCGGGCTCGGCATTGCGCTGGCGCGCCGCTCGCCTAACAAGGCGCTGTCACGCACCGTCGGCTGGGCGGCCGAATTCATCCGCGGCACGCCGCTTCTGGTGCAGCTCTATTTCATCTTCTACGTGCTGCCCGACATCGGCATCCTGCTGCCGCCGCTTGTCGCCGGTGTCATCGGGCTCGGGCTGCACTACGGCACCTACACGGCGGAGGTCTACCGCGCCGGCATCGACAATGTGCCGCGCGGCCAATGGGAGGCCGCCAAGGCCTGCAACCTCAACGCCAGGCAGACCTGGACGCACATCATCATTCCGCAGGCGATTCCGCCGATGATCCCGGCACTGGCCAACTATTTCATCGCCATGTTCAAGGAAACGCCGCTGCTCTCGGCGATCACCGTGCTGGAACTGATGAACCAAGCGAAAAGCGTCGCCAACACCTACTATCGCTACATCGAGCCGATCACGCTGGTCGGCGCCTTCTTCCTCGCGATCAGCCTTTGTTCGGTCGTGCTGTTGCGCTGGCTGGAACGCCGTTACGGCAAGATCGAGAGGTAGCCGATGAAACCCTTGCCCGAGATCAAGGTCCACCCGAAACGGCCGGCGCTTGATGATCGCCCGCTCGAGCGGCGCATCGGCCTGATCATCCTGGCCACCGACCACACCAGCGAGCCTGACTTTCGCCGCATGGTGGCCAGCGAGCGCATCGGCGTCTATGTCGCGCGCATTCCCTATGCCAATCCGACGACGCCGGAAAATCTGCGCAAGATGCAGCCGGCGTTGACGGCGGGCGCGGCCCTGATCCTGCCCGACGAGA
This sequence comes from Mesorhizobium loti, assembly GCA_002356515.1. Classification (NCBI taxonomy): domain Bacteria; kingdom Pseudomonadati; phylum Pseudomonadota; class Alphaproteobacteria; order Hyphomicrobiales; family Phyllobacteriaceae; genus Mesorhizobium; species Mesorhizobium loti. Next base: position 6,733,674 of record AP017605.1, read on the forward strand.
AGCTCGATGCGATCTGCTACTCCTGCACCTCGGCCTCGGTGGTGATCGGCGACGCCGAGATCGAGGCGGCGATCCAGGCGGCCAAGCCCGGCGTGCCCGTCGTCACCCCGCCAATGGCCGGCGTGCGCGGGCTGAACGCCTTCGGCGTGCGCCGGATCAGCATCCTCACCCCCTACACGGCCGAAACCTCCAGGCCGATGGCGGCCTATTTCGCGGCGCGTGGATTCGACATCGCCAGCTTCACCTGTCTCGGCTTCGAGGACGACCGCGAGATGGCGCGCATCCCGCCGGCAGCCCTTGTCGATCTCGCGCGCCAGACGACCGATGCGAGCGCCGAAGCGCTGTTCGTGTCCTGCACGGCGTTGCGTGGGGCTCTCGCGGTTGCCGGCATGGAGGAGGCAATCGGCCGCCCCGTGGTGACCAGCAACCAGGCCAGCGCCTGGAATTGTTTCCGGCTGTGTGGCGATGAGACGCCACGCCCCGAATTCGGCCGTCTGATGACGCTGTCGCTGCCGCGTGATTGATGACCATGGCGACCGTCACTCTTAGCGATATCCGAGCCGCGCGTGAGCGCATTGCCGGCAAGGTCGAGCGCACGCCAACTGTGCTTTCCCAGAATTTGTCAGAACAATTGGGCATCCCCGTCCACCTCAAGCTCGAGCACCGCCAGACCACCGGCAGCTTCAAGCTGCGCGGCGCCTCGAATGCCGTCGCTTCGCTGAGCGCGGAGGAGAAAGTGCGCGGCGTCGTCGCGGCCTCGACCGGCAATCATGGCCGGGCGCTGGCGCATGCGGCGAAGCTCGAAGGCATGCGCGCGGTGATCTGCATGTCGCGACTGGTGCCGCAGAACAAGCTCGACGAAATCCGCCGGCTTGGCGCGGAGGTCCACATCGCCGGCAACAGCCAGGACGACGCCCAGGAGGAGGTCGAGCGGCTGGTGGCGCAGCAAGGGCTGGTGATGCTGCCGCCCTTCGATCATCCCGCAATCATCGCCGGGCAAGGCACGCTTGGGCTGGAGATGATCGAGCAGGTTCCGGATGCCGGTCTCGTGCTGGTGCAGCTCTCCGGCGGCGGCCTGGCCTCCGGCATAGCTGCGGCCATCAAAGGCGTCAGCCCCGGCACAAAGATCATCGGTGTTTCGATGGAGCGCGGTGCTGCGATGAAAGCGAGCCTCGATGCCGGCCGGCCAGTTCTGGTGGAGGAGTTGCCGACGCTGGCGGATTCGCTCGGCGGCGGCATCGGCCTCGACAACAGGCTGACTTTCACCATGTGCCGCGACCTGCTCGACGACGTCATCCTGCTCAGCGAGGACGAGATCACCGCCGGCATCCGCCATGCCTATGCGCAGGAGCGCGAGATCGTCGAGGGCGCCGGCGCGGTCGGCATCGCCGCGCTGCTCGCCGGCAAGGTCAAGGCGAACGGGCCGGTGGTCGTACTTCTCTCCGGCCGCAACATCGACATGAATGCGCACCGCAGGATCGTCTGCGGCGAGGCAATCGGGGAGCGCGCCGCATGAGCCGTATGACCATCCTGACCGAAGCTGAACTGCGTGAGATCGTGAAGCTCGATCTCGATGCCGTCGCTTGCGTCGAGAACGCGTTCCGTGCGCTGGCAACGCTGCCGGTGGCGATGCCGCCGATCCTGCGCCTCGACATCCCCGAGCATCGCGGCGAGGTCGATGTGAAGTCCGCTTATGTACCCGGTATCGACGGCTTCGCCGTCAAGATCAGCTCCGGCTTCTTCGACAATCCAAAACTTGGCCTGCCGAGTGGTGGCGGCATGATGGTGCTGCTTTCGGCAAAGACCGGTGTGGTCGAGGCGCTGCTGCTCGACAATGGCTACCTGACCGATGTCCGCACCGCCGCGGCAGGCGCGGTCGCGGCCAAGCATCTGTCGCGTGAGGACTCGTCAGTCGCTGCGATCTTCGGCGCTGGCGTGCAGGCCGGGCTGCAGCTCGAAGCCCTTATGCTGGTGCGGCCAATTACTGAGGCGCGCATCTGGGCGCGCGATGTCGCCAAGGCAGAGCTGACGGCAGGCGCCTTGCGCGAGAAGCTTGGTATCGAAGTGCGCGCCGAAGCCGATGCGGCAGAGGCGGCTGCCGGCGCCGACGTCATCGTCACCACCACGCCGTCGACCGAGCCGCTGATCAAGGCGGGATTCGTCTCCGCTGGCCAGCACATCACCGCGATGGGCTCGGATGCCGAGCACAAGAACGAGATCGCGCCGGCGATCCTGCGCATGGCCGACGTCTATGTCGCCGACAGCGCGCGCCAGACGCGGCGGCTGGGTGAACTGCACCATGCCATCGCAGCAGGCGTGATGTCGGCCGATGCCGAGGTGACCGAGCTTGGCCAGATCGTCGCCGGTGCGAAACACGGCCGGCGCTCAGCCAGCGACATCACCATCGCCGACCTGACCGGCACCGGCGTGCAGGACACGGCGATTGCGACGCTCGCCCGCGATCGCGCGGGAGCCGCCAATGCCGGAACCATCTTTGAGAGCTGATGCTGGCCGCCAGGCCCAACAAACGAGGACCAAGAACAATGCAACCGAACCTGAAATTCTCGCGCGGCGAATTTGCGGATCGCCTCGCCAAAACACGGCAAGCGATGGAGGCGAAGGGCGTCGATCTTTTGATCGTCAGCGATCCCTCCAACATGGCCTGGCTGACCGGCTATGATGGCTGGTCCTTCTACGTGCACCAGGCGGTCATCGTGCCGCCGTCGGGCGAGCCTGTCTGGTACGGCCGCGGCCAGGATGCCAACGGCGCCAGGCGCACCGCCTATCTCGCGCATGACAACATCGTCGGCTACGCCGACCACTATGTGCAGTCGACCGAACGCCACCCGATGGACTTCTTGTCCAGCGTGCTTGCCGATCGCGGCTGGGGCAAGCTCACCATCGGCGTCGAGATGGACAATTACTGGTTCTCGGCCGCCGCCTTCGCCTCGCTGCAAAAACATCTGCCCAATGCTCGCTTTGTCGACGCCACCGCGCTGGTCAACTGGCAGCGCGCGGTGAAGAGTGCGACCGAGATCGATTATATGCGCAAGGCCGCCCGCATCGTCGAGGCCATGCACCAGCGCATCGTCGACAGAATAGAGATCGGCATGCGCAAATGCGATCTCGTCGCCGAGATCTATGATGCCGGCACGCGCGGCGTCGATGGTATTGGCGGCGACTATCCGGCGATCGTGCCGCTGCTGCCGTCGGGCGTCGATGCTTCGGCGCCGCATCTGACCTGGGACGACCAGCCGATGAAGTCGGGCGAGGGCACCTTCTTCGAGATCGCCGGCTGCTACAACCGCTACCACTGCCCGCTGTCGCGCACGGTGTTCCTCGGCAAGCCGACGCAGGAATTCCTCGATGCCGAGAAGGCGACGCTGGAAGGCATGGAGGCGGGGCTGGCAGCGGCGAAACCCGGCAACGCCTGCGAAGACATCGCCAATGCCTTCTTCGCCGTCCTGAAGAAACACGGCATCGTCAAGGACAACCGCACCGGCTACTCGATCGGTCTTTCCTATCCGCCGGACTGGGGCGAGCGCACGATGAGCCTGCGCCCCGGCGACCGCACCGAACTCAAACCCGGAATGACCTTCCATTTCATGACAGGCTTGTGGCTGGAAACGATGGGGCTGGAAATTACCGAGTCGATCCTGATCACCGAAACCGGTGTAGAGTGTCTGGCCAATGTGCCGCGCAAACTGGTGGTGAAGAATTGAGCCCGATGTCCAGCCTCCGCCCGTCGCCGATCGCGCCGACCGTCGATTTCGATCGTGACGGCGTCCAGCACGGTTTCCTGCGCCTGCCCTACAGCCGCGACGATTCGGCGTGGGGTTCAGTGATGATCCCAATCTGCGTCATCCGCAACGGCGAGGGGCCGACGGCGCTGCTGTCCGGCGGCAACCATGGCGATGAGTATGAGGGGCCGCTGGCGCTCTACGATCTCGCCCGCACGCTCGATCCGAAGGACGTCGGCGGCAGCGTGATCATCGTCCCGGCGATGAACTATCCGGCCTTCCGCTCCGGCACGCGGACCTCGCCGATCGACAAGGGCAACATGAACCGCAGCTTTCCCGGACGGCCGGACGGCACGGTGACGGAAAAGATCGCCGACTATTTCCAGCGCGAATTGCTGCCGCGCGCCGACCTCGTCTTCGACTTCCACTCCGGCGGCAAGACGCTGGACTTCGTGCCGTTCTGCGCCGCCCACACGTTGCCCGACAAGGCGCTGGAGCAGAAAGCCTTCGATGCGGTCGCGGCATTCTCGGCGCCCTTCTCGATGCGCATGATCGAGATCGATTCCGTCGGCATGTACGACACGGCGGCGGAGAATATGGGCAAGGTTTTTGTCAGCACCGAGCTTGGCGGCGGTGGTACCTCGCGTGCGCAAACCGTTGGGATCGCGCGGCGCGGCATTCTCAATGTGCTGCGCCACGCCGGCATCGTTGCTGGCGCGGTCGAGAAGGGCAGAACCCGGTGGCTCGACATGCCGTCAGGCGATTGCTTCTCCTTCGCCGAGGATGACGGGATGATCGAAACCATGGTCGATCTCGGTGAGCTTGTCAAAGAAGGCGCGGTGCTGGCCCGCATCCATTCCACCGGCCGCACCGGCATCGCCCCGCAGGAAATCCGCGCAAAAATGTCGGGCATGCTGGCGGCGCGCCATTTCCCCGGTCTGGTCAAGGCCGGAGATTGCGCTGCGGTGGTTGCCGTCGAAGTCGATTGAAGGAAGCGGTTTCGGGCCGAGGCTAGTCTCGTACACCAGGATACTCATATCCAGTCCGGTGGTTTTCCATTACGCTGGCTACCGTATGACAGGGGAGCATCGATTGCGCGGATTTGCGGAAAGCTTGATCGAGAGGCCGCAGACGGTGGCGGAGCAGGTCGCCAACGTCCTGCGCGAGGCCATTGCCAGCGGCACGCTGAAGGCCGGCACCGCGCTACGCCAGGACGAACTGGCCGAGCAGTTCGGCTTCAGCCGCATGCCGATCCGTGACGCGCTTCGCCAGCTGGAGGCGGAGGGCATTGTCTCCATTCATCCGACCAAGGGCGCGCATGTCGCCCGGATGGACGGCGCCGAGATCAGCGAAATCTACGCGGTGCGGGAACTGCTCGAATGCGAAGCGCTGCGCCTCTCCATTCCGGCCTTGTTGGACGGCAAGCTCGATGAGGCCGAACAGGCGCTCGACCAGATCGACGCGGAGCGCAATGTCGGCCGCTGGGGCGCGCTGAACCGAACCTTTCATCTGTCCCTCTACCATGCCTGCGGCAACCAGCGTCTGCTCGGCCTGATCGAGGCGCATCACAACGCCGCCGATCGCTACGTCCGCATTCTCTTGTCGAATCTCGACTACCGCACCCGCTCGCAGAACGAGCATCGCGACCTGCTGGCCGCCTGCCGCCAGGGCGATGGCAAGAAAGCCGTGAGCATTCTGAGGCAGCATCTTCGCGAGGGAAGCGAGACGCTTGTCAACGCTACAAAGGGAGATGGCTTGTCGAGAACATCTTAGGCCGTTGTTGGAGTTTCAGCCCTGCGTCGGTTTGCGTTCAACGATGTAGATGTGGTCGGCCGCCAGCACGACCTCGCCGCGCTGGTTGATCACCTCGCAGCGTTCGATCACCCGTCCCGAACCCGGCCGCTTCGGATCGTCCTCCTTAGCCGTGATGGTGGTGCGCGTGCGGATCGTGTCGCCGATGAACACCGGCTTGATGAAGCGCAGTCGGTCATAACCATAGGAAAAGGCGACCGGGTTGACGATGCTTGCCGTCAGCCCGATGCCGACCGAGAACACCAGTGTGCCATGCGCGATGCGCTGGCCGAATGGCGTCGTCTTCATGTATTCCGCGTCCATGTGGTGCGGGAAGAAATCACCGGTGTGACCGGCATGGACGATGAAGTCGGTCTCGGTGATGGTGCGGCCGCTGGTCAGCCGCGACGAGCCGATCTCGTAATCTTCGAAATAGGTGATCTGTTCCATCAGGGTCTTTCCGCGATCGGCGTCGCCGGCGCCGCACTCGATTTATAGGCGGCTTCCACCAGCGCCATGGTGTTCCAAGCGTCCTCGACCGAGCTGACCAGTTCGTCGTCCTCGCCCGTGGCAAAGCGCTGGACATTGGCCATGCGGCCGACGAAGGCGTCAGGGAACCATTCACCGGCCAAGGGCACGGCAACCCAGTCCGTTCCGCCTTTCGGATAGATCTCCAGAATATCCGGTTCGCCCCGGGGATAGTCGAGGTTGAGGCCGAGCTTGAGGTAGGCGGCACCCTCGGTGCCGCAGATGCGGAACTCACAGGCCTGGTGCCGGCGGCCGAATTTGTGGTCGTGATTGATCGACAGGGCGCAACGCACCGTCTCGCCATAGTCGAGAATGGCGCTGGTGCGCGTCTGCGCCACCTTGTGGTTGGGATGGCCGAGCGTCTTGGCGTGGACGCCACTCGGATCGCCCAGCAACTGCCGGATCAGGTCGAGATAGTGGATCGAGTGCATGGCGATCTCGACGCGCGGCGCTTTGAGCAGGAACTCCCACAATTGCCACGGCGTCGCCAGTGCCAGCCAGGCGTCGAAATCGACGACCTCGCCGAGCCAGCCCTTGGCGATCGCATCCTTGAGCGCCAGCATCATCGGCGCGAAGCGCAGCTGAAAGTTCACGGCCGCCTTGAGATCCTTGGCGCGGCAGATTTCAAGGATTTCGGTTGCCTCGCCGAGATAGTTGCCCATCGGCTTCTGGATCAATGCGACCGCACCGTCAGGCAGGGCCTTCAGGATCTCGGCGTGCCGTCCCGGCGGCGTCGCCAGATCGAAGATCGCATCCTCGACGGCGGCCGCTTCGTCCACCGAGCGGAATGCGGTGACACCCCATTTCTCGGCCAGGGTCCGCGCCTTTGTCTGGTCCGGATCATAAAGTCCGGCGACCGGAAAACCTGCCTTTCTGTAGGCCGGGAAATGCGCATCTCCGACGATCGAACCTGCACCGAAAGTGACGATCGGCCGGGGCTTCGAGGGTTTGGGCCAAGACTGGATGAGCGAGGCAGGGTCGAAACCGACCTCAGTCATGATGGAAGACCTCGTCCATCGAAGCCCACCATTCGCCCTCCTTGCGGGTCGCCAGCGGCTCCTGGCACGGCATGCAGACCGCCCACCATTCCTGCGTCTTCGGGTCGGCTGCCATCTTGGCCATGTCGGCCGCGTAGTCGGTGCCGTGATACTCGAAATAGGAAAACAAGAGATTCTCCGGCCGCTTCAGGTAGATCGAATAATTCTTGATGTTGCAGGCCGAGATCATGGTCAGCACGTCGGGCCAGACGGCGGCATGCAGGCGGACATACTCCTCGACCTTTTCCGGCTTCAGCCCCAGCACCATTCCCATCCGCTGCATGTCCGTTCCCCTATTTGGTGATCGCCGTGGTGAACTCGGCGATGCTCATGGCCTTGACCGCGTCCCAGTCCCAATCGATGCCGATGCCGGGCTCGTCGGGCGCCAGCGCATGCCCATCCTCGATGCGCATATGCTTGCCGGTCAACTGGTCGAGCTGCGGAATGTACTCGACATAGCGGCCGTTCTGAACGGCGCAGGTCAGGCTGACATGCAATTCCATCAGGAAATGCGGGCAGACCGGAATATCGAAGGCTTCCGCCGCATGGGCGATCTTGAGCCAGGGCGTGATGCCGCCGATGCGGCCGACATCGACCTGCACGATCGAACAGGCGCCCTTCTGCATGTATTCGCGGAAATGGCGCATCGAATAGAGCGACTCGCCGATGGCGATCGGTGTCGGCGTCGAATTCGACAGCCTGATATGCCCGTCGATGTCGTCGGCCGGCAGCGGCTCCTCGATCCAGGCGAGATCGAGTTCGCGCAGCCTGGCAGCACGCCGGATCGCCTCGTCGACGGAAAACCCCTGGTTGGCGTCGGTCATGATCTCGTAGCCATCGCCGACCGCCTTGCGCACCGCCGACAAGCGCGCCAGATCCTCCGATCCGTGCGGCTTGCCGATCTTCACCTTCGAGCCGCGAAATCCCTTGGCCTTGGCCGCCAGCGCATCATCGACAAGTGCTGCCGTCTCGATGTGCAGCCAGCCGCCTTCGGTCGTGTAGAGCGGGCAGCGGTCCTTGGCGCCGCCGGCCAGTTTCCACAGCGGCAAATTCTGCTTCTTCGCCCTCAGATCCCAAAGTGCCGTGTCGATCGCGGCGATGGCGATGGATGTGATGGCGCCGATGGTCGTGGCATGCGTGGCGAATTCGAGATCGTGCCAGATTGCCTCGATCATGTCGGGGTCGCGGCCGATCAGGCGCGGCGCCAGATGATCGGACAGGAGCCGCATCACCGAGGACCCGCCGGTGCCGATCGTGTAGCTGTAGCCGGTGCCCACCGCGCCGTCGGAATCGGTGATGGTGACGATGGGCGTTTCCTGGCTGACGAAGCTCTGGATGGCGTCGGTGCGCTTGACCTTGGGCACAAGGTCCACCATCCGCAGTTCGATCTTCTCGATTTTAGCCATCGGTCAGCTCCGCAATGTCTTTCCGGTCTCGGTGGCGAACAGATGCGCCTGCGACAGGTCGAGGCTCATCGCCACCCGCTCGCCGGATTTGAGCGGCCGCGGGTTCAGCATGCGCGAGACCCAGTCGCTGCCGTTGAACTCGACGAACACCAGCGTCTCGTTGCCGAGCGGCTCGGTGACCGTGACCGGCAGCTCGATCTGGTGGACGTCGGCGGCACCGCCAGAGCTGATGCCATGACCAGCCGGATAGATGTCGTCAGGCCTCAGCCCGAACACCACTCTGTCGCCGGTCGCGACATTGGCCTTGAACTGGGCGGGCAAAGGCAGCTTCTCGCCGCTCGAGAAAACCAGCTGGCCGTCATCGATCGTTGCCTCATGCAAATTCATCGGCGGTGAGCCGATGAAGCCGGCGACGAAGCGGGTCGCAGGCCGGCGGAACACCTCGTCGGGTGTGCCGACCTGTTCGATATGGCCGTCGCGCATGATGACGATGCGGTCGGCCAGCGTCATCGCCTCGACCTGATCATGGGTGACGTAGATCACCGTCGACTGCACCTTGGCATGCAGCTTCTTGATCTCGGTGCGCATCTGCGTGCGCAGCTTCGCGTCGAGATTGGACAGCGGCTCGTCGAACAGGAAGACGTCGGGGTCGCGCACGATGGCGCGGCCCATGGCGACGCGCTGGCGCTGGCCGCCGGAGAGTTGCGACGGGCGGCGGTCGAGCAGCGTGTCGAGGCCGAGAATGGCCGAGGCCTCGGCGACACGGCGGTCCATCTCTTCTTTGGCCGCTCCTGCGATCTTCAGGGAAAAGCCGAGATTCTCGCGCACCGTCATATGCGGGTAGAGCGCGTAGGACTGGAACACCATCGAGATGTTGCGCGAGCGCGGCGGCAGATCGTTGACGACGCGCCCGCCGATCTCGATCGAGCCGGCGCTGATTTCTTCGAGCCCGGCGATCATGCGCAAAGTCGTCGACTTACCACAGCCCGACGGGCCGACCAGCGCGATGAATTCACGGTCGGTGATATCGAGATCGATGCCGTGCACGATCCCGATATTGCCGTAGCGCTTGGTCAGCTTTTTGAGGGAAACCGTTGCCATGGGATCAGCCTTTCACCGCGCCGGAGGTCAGGCCGCCGACAAGGTGTTTCTGGACGATGTAGGTGAGGGTGAGCGCCGGGATGATCATCACTACGGCGAGCGCGCACATGCCGCGCCAGTCGATGGTGAATTCGGCCGTGTAATCGAGCAGGCCGACCGGCAGCGTCTTGGCGCTGACCGAACGGGTCAGTTGCGAGGCCAGCGCGAATTCGTTCCAGCAGGTCAGGAAGGCAAAGATGGCGGCGGACGCGATGCCCGGACCGGCAAGCGGAAACTCGACCTGCCAGAAGGCCTGCCAGCGGGTGCAGCCGTCGATCTGCGCGGCCTCCGCGAGATCCCTCGGCACCTGGCGGAAGAAGCCGTCGATCAGCCAGATGGTGAACGGTACGTTGAGCGCGACATAGGCGAGGATCAGCCCGAAATGCGTGTCGATGATGCCGAGCCGCACATAGAGGAAGAACAGCGGCAGCGACAGCGCGATGCCGGGCACGGTGCGCGTCAGCATCAGGCCAAGGAAGACGCTCGATTTGCCGCGGAAGCGATAGCGCGCGAAGGCGTAGCCGCCGGCCATGCCGATGGCCACCGCGATCACCGTGGAAGTCACCGAGATGATCAGCGAGTTGCGGAAATATTCGATGACCGGGATGCCGCCCTTGCCGATGCCTGAGAACATCGCGACATAGGCATCGAACGAAACCTCCTGCGGAATCCACACCGGCGGCTTGGCCATGATCTCGACGGTCGGCCGCAGCGACGACAGCACGATCCAGAGGCCCGGCAAACAGATCGTCAGCATCGCCAGGAACAGGCCGATGCGGTAGACGATGCCGGTGAGCCGGCGCTTCAGGCGGGCGGAAGAATTCTCGTCCATCACCACTCCGCACCGATCTGCGTGCGCGCCGCGGCGAGCTTGTTGAAGAAATAGACGGTGAAGGCGATCGACAGCAGGATCGAGAAATAGGCCATGGCGTTGGCCATGCCCATGCGCCCATCGCTGTAGGCGGTGCGCGCCACCAGCGTCCACAACAGCTCGGTGCGGCCGGCCGGTCCGCCATCGGTCATGATCTTGACGATGTCATAGGCGCGCGCGACGTCGAGCGAGCGGATGGTCATGGCGATGTAGGCAAAGGGCATGACGAACGGCCACGTCACATAGCGGAATGTCTGCCACGGCGTGCAGCCGTCGACGCGAGCCGCCTCGATCGGCTCTTTTGGCATGGCGAGCAGGCCGGCGAGGATCAGGATGGCGAAGATCGCGGTCGACGACCAGATTTCGGCGATCGAGATGGCGATGAAGGCGAGACGGCCCTCGATCAGCCATGGAATGGCGTCTTGCGTAAGCCCGAGTGACTGCAGGGCATTGTTCACCAGGCCGATATTGTCGTTGAACATGAACTTGAACTGGAAGCCGACGAGGATCGGCGAGAACATCATCGGAAACATCATCAGCGTGCGCAGGATGCGCTGGCCGCGCGTCGCCTTCTCGACCAGCATGGCAAGGCCAAGGCCAAGCAGCATTTCGAGATTGAGCGCGATGGTCAGCAGCAGCACCGTGCGGCCGAAGGCCCACCAGAAATCGGCGTTGGCCAGGATCGAGAGATAATTCCGGAAGCCGATGAAGACATAGAATGTCTCGGGCTTGGTCAGGCGGAACGGCGTGAAGCTCGAATAGAGCGACAAAAGCAGCGGCACGACGACGACCGCCGCCAGCACGACGAAGGCCGGAAGCAGCAGCAGGAATGGCGCCGATGGCTTGAAGCCCTTCATCAGAATCCTGTGAGGTGTTGCATTGCGTGGGCGGGGCGCCGAAAGGCGATGTGCATCGCGGAGCCTCCGGCAAGACGCGATCGCCTCCCCCATTCCTAGTGGGGGAGGCAGCCTTGGGAGACGGTTCTAGAGCTTGCCGGCGTCCTGCAGGATCTGCGTTGCCTTGGCGGCGGCCTCATCCAGCGCCTGCTTGGAGGTCTTGTCGCCGAGGATCGCCGCTTGCAGTTCCGGATAGACGGCGTTCGAGATCTCGATCCACTCCGGCGTCTGCGGCACGGCGAAGGCGTGCTTGGCTTCTTCCTGGAAGGCGGAAAGAACTTCCTTCTTGTAGGGATCGTTCTCGGCCTGCTTCAGGTCCCAGTCCCAGACAGCGGTGCGGGTCGGCAGCGGGCCTGCGGCGGCCTCGAGCTTCTGGCTGTCCTCATTGGTCAGCCACCACACCAGCGAGGCGGCGGCCTCCTTGTGCGGGCAGTTCTCGGTCACCGAGAAGCCGTGGAAACCGGACCAGCCGGTGCGCTTGCCGGAAGAGCCCTTCGGCGCGACCTTCACGCCGACATTGCCGGCGACCTTCGACGACTTCGGATCGTTGAAGAAGCCGGCCCAGCCCGGCCAGTCCAGATTGATGGCGACCGTGCCCGAGGCGAAGCCCTGGCCGAGATCGTCCCAGAGGTAGTTGGTGGTTCCGGCCGGCACGGCCTTGGCCTTGTAGAGATGGACGAACCAGTCGAGTGCCCGGATGCCGGCGTCGGAATTGAAGGCAGGCTTGCCGTCCTTGTCGAGATATTCGCCGCCCTCGGCGACCACCATCTCGTAGAAGCGGCCGTTGATCGCCTCTTCCTTGCCGGCGAATTGCGTGCCGTAGAAATTGGGCGGGTTGGCGAAGAACTCGGCCTGGTCGGTGACTTCCTTCCAGCTGTCCGGCGGCACCAGGTCGTAGCCATATTTGGCCTTGAACTTGGTCTTGTTGTCGGCGTTCTCGTAGAGGCTCTTCTGGTAGTAGAGCGCAGAGACGTCGAACTGCGCGCGCGGCAGCATTTCGAGCTTGCCGTCAATGGTTGCCGATTTGATCGTCGACGGCACGAAGGCGTCGATCTCTTCCTTGGGCAGCAATTTGCTGAGGTCGGTATAGAGGCCCGTATACTGGGGTGCGAAGGACGAATGGTTCCAGCCGACGCACCAGTTGGTGCTGCCCGAGGCGATGTCGGACTTCAGCTCCTTGTCGATGTCGAAGCCGTTCTTCTTGGTCAGGATGTTGACCTTGGCACCGGTCGCCTTCTCCCATTCGGGGATGCGCTCATAGAGCTTTTCATATTGCTGGCCGCCGATCAGCTTCACGTCGACGGTAACGCCTTCGAACTTGCCAGGCAGGTCGCCGGCAAGGGCCGTGCCTGCACCAAATGCAAGCATCAATGCACCGGCGGACACGCCGGAAAGCAGTCTGTTCATTGGTATCCTCCCTTGGTGCGCCTTGGCAGGCGACCGCAACTCGTCTGATGACAAGAAGTGCTACATTCATATACAAACAAAACATTCATGGATACGTCAAGGCGAAATTTGTTTCCGCCGGCTCCTTTTATGCGTATATGAAGAATCGATTTCACTGGAGAGAACCCCCATGGACGACAGCGAAGACGAGCGCTATCGCGCGCCGGCGCTCGACAAGGGGCTCGACATCCTTGAGCTGCTGGCCGGCGTCGATGGCGGCCTGACCCAGGCCGAAATCGCCAAGAAACTCGACCGTAGCCCGAATGAATTCTACCGGATGCTCGACCGGCTGGTGCGGCGCGGCTATGTCACAAGGCTGGATGGCGACCGCTATTCGCTGACACTTAAGCTATTCGGCCTTGCGCAATTGCACGCTCCGGTGCGGCGGCTGGTCTCCTACGCGACGCCGCTGATGCGCGAGCTGGCCGAGACCTCGCAGCAGGCCAATCAACTCGTTGTTTTTGATCGCGGTTCTGCCGTCGTCATCGCCCAGCAGGAGGCGCCGAACTACTGGGGCATCTCGATCCGGGTCGGCTCCCACATCAGCCTGTTCGACACCGGTTCGGGCCATGTGCTGCTGGCCTTCCGCTCGCAGGAAGAGCGGCAGATGATGATTTCCGAACATGTCCGCAGCACCGACAAGACGGCGCAGTCGGCCGAGTTCTTCACCCGGCTCGACCAGATCCGCGACCGTGGCTACGAGATGATGGCCTCTATGCAGACCGCCGGAGTCTTCAATCTGTCGGCACCGGTGCGCAGTTCCGACGGCAAGGCCATTGCCGCGCTGTCGATCCCCTACATCACCGTGGTCAATGCGCCGTCCGCGCCCGACATCACCCGGACCATCGAACTGTTGCTCGCAACCTGCGAGAAGCTGTCGCATCTGGCCGGGTCGGCTGTGGGCTCGGCAGCATAAATTCTTATTTGAATGAAGAATTCCTCCGTGAGATGATTTGAAAACCCTAGAGGGAGGAGCCTCGCCATGATCATCGACACCCATTTGCATCTCATCGATCGTTCGGCCTTGCGCTACCCCTGGCTCGCCGGTGTGCCGGCGCTCAATCTCGATTTCTCCTATGAGGAATACGCCACCGAGGCGCAGCGTGTTGGCGTCGAACGCGTGCTGCATATGGAGGTCGATGTCGATCCGGCCGACATCGAAGCCGAGACCGCACGGGTCGAAGGCCTGTCACGGCAGGCGGGCAGCATGCTGGTCGGGGCGATCGCGTCCTGCCGGCCTGAAGACGCCGACTTTTCAGCCTATCTCGAAAGGCAGCGGGCAAATCCATTCGTCAAGGGCTTCCGCCGCGTGCTCCATGTTGTGCCGGACGATCTGTCGGAAGGCGCGGTGTTTCGCGACAACATCAAGCGGCTTGGCGGCACTGGGCTGACTTTCGATTTGGTCGTGCTGCCGCACCAGATCCCCAAGGCGATCGCGCTGGCCGACCTCGCGCCCGATGTCCAGTTCGTCCTCGACCATTGCGGCGTGCCCGATATCAAGGGTGGAGCCGAGCATCCTTGGCGCGAGCATATGAGCGAGATCGCGCGGCGTCCGAATGTCATCGCCAAGATTTCTGGCGTCGTCGCCTATGCCGATCCCGGCAACTGGACCGCCGCGACGTTGCGGCCCTATGTCGAGCACACCATCGCGGCGTTCGGTTGGGACCGTGTCGTCTGGGGCAGCGATTGGCCGGTCTGCACGCTCGGCGGCGGCCTTTCGACCTGGGTGGGCGCGACCCATGCGCTGCTTTCCGGCTGCAGCGTCACGGAGCGTGACGGATTGTTGTCGGGCAATGCCCGCAAGCTGTGGCGGTTGCCGTAGCCGCCGTCAGATCGTCGTCGAGACGTGCCGCTCGCGGCCGTAGAGCGAGACCAGCAGCACGATGATGAAGCCTAGGGCCGCCTGCACCGCCGAGGGCTGGAAGCCGAGCCCGATCAGCAGCGTGTTGATCTCGGTCAGCACCAGTACGCCGGCGATCGTGCCGAGATAGCTGCCGCGTCCGCCAACCAGCGCCGCGCCGCCAACGACCACAGCTGCAATCGTCTGGAACAGGTAGGGCTGACCGACATCGCCATAGGCCGAGCCGGTGAAGCCGAGCAGCAGCACGCCGGCGACGGCGGCGAAAAAGGCGCTCGCGGCATAGGTCATCACCCACATGCGAACCGGGTCGATCAGCGCCAGCGGTGCGGCTCCCGGATTGCTGCCCAGCGCATAGAGCCGGCGGCCATAGGGCGTCCGCTCCAGCACCAGCACGACAAGCGCCGCCAGCACGACCAGGCTCGGCACAAGCCATGGCACCGGCAGCGGCCCGGCCGAGCCGCCGATCGACACGAAGCTGGACACCGCTTGCGGCGCCGAGCCTGATGGGAAGCCGGCGGTCCACAAAAGCACCAGCCCTTGCACCACCATGCCGATGCCGAGCGTGACGATGAGCGGCTGGATGTCGAGGCTGCGCGCGATCAGCCCGTTCAGGCCGCCGATCAGAATGGCCAGCACCCCGACGAGGCCGCAGACCAGGACAAAATTCCAGCCATCGCCGTAAAGCTGCGCGGCCACGACATTGGCGAAGCCGATGACGAAGGGAATGGACAGGTCGATGCCGCCCATGATGACGACCAGTGTCTGCCCGATCGAGGCGACCGCGAGCAGCGAGGCGAGCACCAGCATGGCGCACACGGCGAAAGGGGAGGAGTAGCCGGGGATGAGGACCGTGCCGGCGAGATGCAGGAGGGCGGCGACACAGAAGGCGCCGACGACACGGGCATTGGTTGTCGCGAACAGGTTTCGCCCAGTCATGTCAGCGCCCCTTCATGGCAAGACGTTCCTGCAGCGCGGTCAGCATCACCGCCAGCACCAGTATGGCGCCATAGGCGATCTGCAGGACGAAGGTCGAGACGTTGAAGGTCGTCAGCACGCTCTGCAGCAGGAAGATGTCGATAGCGCCGATGGCGGCACCGGCGACGCCGCCACGCCCGCCGGCCAGGCTGACGCCGCCAAGCGCCACGGCGGCAATGGCGATCAGCGTGTAGGTCGGCCCGATATTGGGATCGGCCGAACCGATCAGCGCCGTCAGCATCAGCCCGGCGCATCCGCCAAAGATGCCGGTCATGACATAGGCGATGAAGCGCACGCGCGTGACATCGACGCCGGCGGTGTAGGCGGCGCGGTCGTCGCTGCCGACTGCCATCACCTGGTCATAGTAGGGAAGGCGCCGCACCAGCCACCAGGCAAGGAACATCAATAGCAGCGGCAACATCGACCAAGGACCTGCCAATGCCTTGAGCCATGTCGGAGCCGGGCCGATCGGTGCGGGCAGGATCGTCAGCGTCACGCCGGTCAGGATCAGATAGGTGCCGAGCGTGGCAACGATCGGCTGGATGCGCACGATCGTCGCCAGAAAGCCGTTGGCAACGCCGACCAGCGCGCCGATGAGCAGGGCCGCCGGGACAAGCAGCACGGGTGAGGAGATGCCGGCCTTGAGGAAAAGCAGCTGGATCACGACGGCATTGACGAAACCCATCAGCGGGCCGACCGAGATGTCGATGCCGCCGCGCCCCGCGAGGATCACCGGTGTCGAGGCGATGGCCGCGCCGATCAAGGGCGCGGCCAGTCCGACCAGCGCGCCCCACGACCCCGGCTGGAACCGCGCCGGGCTGAGGATGAGATTGACCGCGAGCAGGATGGCCAGCAGCACCACAGCGAAACCGACGCTTCGCCCAACCGACAGGAAGCGCGCGACGGGGCTCATGCTGCGCGTCCGAACATGGCCGAGATAACGCTGTCGGTGGTCATCGCTTCACCGGAGATGTCCGCCGCGACCTCGTTTTCCCGGAACACCAGCACGCGGTGGCAGAGGAGAAGGATTTCCTCTATCTCGCTGGACAGGATGACCAGCCCCATGCCGTCGGCCGCCAACCCGCGAAAAACGTCGTAGAGCACATGCCGCGTCGCCACATCGACGCCGCGCGTCGGGTCGTTGAGAAGCAGGATGGCGGGCTCCAGCGCCAGAGCCCGCGCTAAAAGCACCTTCTGCTGGTTGCCGCCCGACAGGGTGGTGATCGGTGCATCCGGCCGGGGCGCTACGATCGACAATTTCTCGCGGTAGATGTCGTAGCGCGCCTTGCGCGCCGTTGGACTGATCAGGCCAAGCCGCGTATCGCGCGACAAGGTCGAAACGGCGAAATTGTCGAGCACCGACTGGGTCGGGAAAATGCCATTCGCACGCCGGTCGCGCGGCAAGTACGCGATGCCGCTGGCGACAGCCCTACGGAAGCCGGTGATTTTGCGGGACGCGCCCGGCGCCCCAAGCTCGATCGAACCGCCCAGCGGCGACGCCAGACCGGCGAGCATCTTGAGGAACAGTTCCTGGCCGTGGCCGTCGAGGCCGGCAAGTCCGACGATCTCGCCGGGAGCAATGGTTTGCGTTATTGCGCTGGCGCCCGGCGCGATGACGAGGTCGCGGACGGCGAGCCCAGGAGCCGTGTGCTCAGCCATGCGCCAGCTCCGCCGCCGTGCGTGGCGCCATGGCCTTGAGAAGTTCCGCCGGTGTCGAGGCGCCGCGCTCCTCGGTGCGCACGACGCTGCCGCCACGCAGGATCGAGATGCGATCCGACAGCGACATCACCTCGTCCATGCGGTGCGTGATGAACAGGATGAGGCAGCCTTCACCGGCCAGTGCACGCATCAGAGAAAAGACGGACTCGCGATCGGCGAAGTCGAGCGCTGCGGTCACCTCGTCGAGGATCAGTATCCTGGGATTGCGCACGATCGCGCGGGCGAGAACCACCAGTTGCTGTGCGGCCAGCGGCAGCAGGCCGGCAGGCATGTCCAGCGGCACGTCGGTCACGGCGAAGCGCTTCAGCGCCGCCGCTGCCCGGTCGCGGCGCTCGTTGCGGGGCACGGTGCGCTGGAGCAGCCCGTCGAGGCCGAGCAGGATGTTGTCGGTCACGCTGCGATCCGGCGCGACCAGCACCTCCTGGAACACCGTGGCGAACCCTTGCGCCTGGAATGCCGAAGGGATGGTCCCTGAGAATGGCTTGCCATGTAGCAGGATCGCGCCACTGTCCGGCTGGACGATGCCGGACAGCAGTTTCACCATCGTGCTCTTGCCCGAGCCATTTTCGCCAAGGATGGTGTGGATGGTCCCCGCCCGGAACGCAATCGAGACGTCAGCCAGCGCGACCGTCTCGCCATAGCGTTTGGATATGGTTCTGATTTCAAGCATGCCGTGTTTCTAAGCTGGCAAGCCGGCTCCCCGAAAAGAGCCGGCTTGATGGATCTGTCGTAGCAGTCACTTCGCGCAGGCGTCGGGTACCTTCGAATAATCCCAGCCCTTGGTTGGCGCCGGGTTGGAGAAATAGGCATCGAGCCATTCCTCCGGCATCGGATCCTTGGGCGGGATCGGGAAGATCGAGACGGCATCCATCGTCATGCAGTCCTTGTACCATTGGCCGAGATCGGCGCTGTGCACCGGCGGGATCGGGATCAGCAGCGTGTTGAGCTTCGGCTTCTGGCCGTCGAGCATGCGCTCGCCGACGCGGAACAGCGTCTCGGCGGTCCAGTGCGGCAACACGGCATGGCCTTCGAAGCGGTACTTGTCGGGGTTGGCCTTCCAGTAGCCGAGAGCGTCGCCGGTGATCGAACCGGTGATCAGCGGCGCTGGCCGGCCGGCTTCTGCGAAGGCCTCGGCGACGACGCGGCTTTCGCTGCCGGTCGTCCACACCGCGTCGATCGGCGCTGGATTGGTGGCGATCGCCTGCAGCACAACCGTCTTGGTGACGTTGGCCGTCCAGTTGCCGTTGACGTTGCGCGAGATCTTCAGCTTCGGATTTTCCGCCAGCGCCTTGTCGGCGCCCTGGCGCTCCTGCACCACGATCGGATGGCCGGCAATGCCTTCGACGAGCAGGATGCTGGCGCCGTCCGGCTGCGCTTTGCCGATCGCCGTCATCATGTCGTAGCCCCAGCGCGCATAGTTGGAATCGACATTGATGGCGTTCGGGCTGGTCACCGAGCCGGCCGCGGTGATGAACGGGATGCCGGCCTTGGCGGCGGCATCGATGGCATCGTCGAGCGCGG
Source organism: Mesorhizobium loti (assembly GCA_002356515.1). NCBI lineage: Bacteria > Pseudomonadati > Pseudomonadota > Alphaproteobacteria > Hyphomicrobiales > Phyllobacteriaceae > Mesorhizobium > Mesorhizobium loti. Next base: position 6,752,605 of record AP017605.1, read on the forward strand.
TGGCCGAGCCCGGGATCGAGGTGATGATCGAACACTTCTTGTCGATGAAGGCGCGGATCTGGTTGATCTGTTGGCTGGCATCGTTGTTGGAATCGGACACTTCGAAGCTGGACACCGTGCCGTCGGCGATCAGCCCGTCGACCAGGCGCTTCAGCTCCTTGGTCACGGTGACCCGCCACGGATTGCCCTGGTAGGATTCCGAGTGGCACCATTTCCACGGCTTCGGCGGTGGGGTGAAATTGTCCCAGGCCGAAGGCAGCACCTTCTGCGGTGCGCCGTCATACTGCGCCTTGAGTTCGGTCGGCAGCCCCCCGATGACGCCTTGCACGTCCTGGGCACAGGCAACGCCCGTGATGGATACAAAAGCGGTTGCGGCCATCAGGCCGCGCATCATGTTTTTCATTTTTCTCCTCCGTTCGGTTTCGTTCAGGCTCCTCCAACGGCAGCGCCGGACACCTGCGCGGGCGAACTCTCCCGGAACAGGTTATTGAGATCGGCAACGACCGCGGCGGGCTTCTGCCTGCCTGCGATGCCGGAAAGGATGCGGTCCGACGCCGCCTGTTGGAACGCCATGTAGCCGTCATGGCGAGGCCGCACCCATGCGCCTTCCAGCGTGGCGCGCGTGTCCCGATAGAAATTGCCGGTCGCGGCGTTGACGCTCTGGTCTTCCCAGGCTGCTGCGTGGCCGGGCTGTCCGCCGGCGGCGGCATAGGGACCGCGCTGGACATCGCCGCTGGCAACCCAGTACGCAAAATCGATCGCGGCCTCTTTTGCCCGCGAAAAGGCCGACACCGCTATGCCGGTGCCGCCGAGCGCCGAGCCGACCGGGCCGTTGGAACCGATGACCGGAATGTCGGTGAAGGCCAGCCGGTGCGCACGAAACCCCGATATCGCATAGGAGACGTAGCCATAGATCAGCGGCGCGCAGGCGATCTTGGAATCCGCCGCCGCCATGCGTTCGGAGACCGCGATCGGATCCATCTCGAAGCATGCCGGTTCGACCAGCGCGGCGATCTCGCGCATCGCTTCGAAGACCTGGCTGCCGGTCTCGCTATCGATGAGATCACGGGAGGGATCGGTCGAGCAGGGGTGACCGAGATTGCCGGCCAGCGTGTAGAACACCATCAACACATGCGGCGGCCGCAACGGCAGAAGCACACGGCCTTGCCGGGCGAGATCAAGCACCTCGCTCCAGCGCGCCGGCGGCGCATCGAGCGCATCCGGCCGCCAGGCCTGGACCTGGCTGGCCGCGTCGATCGGGAAAGCCCATTGCCGCCCTTGCCAGCTATAGCTCGGATAGGACTGGCCGACACTGCCCGAGGCGAGCGCGGTTCGCTCTGCCTCGCGGCCGGCGACATCCAGCGGCGCAAGGCAGCTTTCCGCCGTGATCTGGCCGACATGCGGATGGTCGATGACGATCAGATCATAGGCGCGCGCCAGCTCCTCGACCGGGAAGGATTCAAAATCCTGCAGCGAGCGCTTGTCCCATTCGATGGCGATGCCGGTCCTCTGCTGCCAAAGCGACGAGCAGGCGACCATCGGATCATAGCCGCGCGGATGGCTCCAGGTCATGCCCTTGAGCATGGTCACAGGCCGAACTCCGCGCGGATCGCGGCACTGTGCTCGCCGATGCGTGGTGCGGCGCGATCGACCTTGGCCCTGACACCATCGACCCTCAGCGGCGAACTGGTGGTGAGGATCGAGACATCGTCCTCGCGCGTCACCGTCTGCAGCATGTCGAGCGACTGGAAACCTTCGCTCGCCAGCATCTCCGGCCAGGTCAGCACCTTGGCGCACCAGATGTCGGCCGGCTCAAGAATGGCGAGCCATTCGTCGATGGTCTTGCTGGCGATCCGTTGCGCGATGATCGCCTTGATGTCGTCGCGCGCGGTGAACCACGAGGCTGGTTTGTCGCGATAAGGCGCCAGCTCATGGAGCGACAGCAGATCGGCGAGTTTCGGGATCGGCGTCATGGCGATGGCGAGGTAGCCGTCCTTGGCTGGGTACACACCATAGGGCGCCGAAAGATAGGCATGCGCGCTGCGGAAATTGGAGCGCCTGGGCAAGCGGCGGCCGTCATTGAGATGTGTGGTCAGCACCTCGAACTGGAAGTCGACCAGCGCTTCCAACAGGCTGGTCTCGATATGGCTGCCCTGGCCGCTGATGCCGCGCCGCACCAGTGCCGCCAGGATGCCTTGGGCGCAGGCCGCACCCGCCAGCATGTCGCCGATCGCAAGCCCGAACGGCACCGGCCCCTGGTCCTCGTCGCCATTCAGCCACATCACTCCGGAGCGCGATTGCGCCAGCAAATCCTGCCCGGGCCGCTTGACCCATGGGCCTTCTTCGCCATAGCCGCTGATCGAGGCATAGACCAAACGCGGGTTGATCTTGCGCACCGTCTCGTAGTCGAAGCCGAGCCGCTCGATGACGCCGGGCCGGAAATTCTGGATCAGCACATCCGCTTTGGCCAGAAGCCCGCGCAACGCTTTGAGATCGGCCTCGTTCTTGAGGTCGATGGCAAAGCTTTCCTTGGCGCGGTTGATGGCGTGGAAGATTGTGGAATCGCCGCCGATCTCGGTGTCGCTGAGATAGAGCCGGCGCGACAGGTCGCCGCCATCCGGGCGCTCGATCTTGATGACGCGGGCGCCGAGATCGAGCAGCCTGAGCGAGCAATAGGGGCCCGACAGAAACTGGCTCATGTCGACGACGGTCAGACCGGCAAGCGGCAATTCGGCTGCAGCCGGCATCGTCATTTCTCCGTCTTGCCGACGAAGTCGGCCGGGTTGCGGTACTTCACCGTCTGCAAATGCTCGCAATACAAAACGAGCTCGCCTTCGCCCTTGAACACCTCGTAGCTGGCGCGGATCAGCCCCATCTCCTTGTAGCGCGGCTTCTTGTCGAGGTTGGAGCGGATCGAATAGATCGTGTCACCAATGAAGACAGGCTTTATGAAGCGGAGCTTGTCATAGCCGTAGGAAAAGGCGTTGATGCAGTTGGTGGCAACCAGCCCCAGCCCCGCCGAAAAGACGAAGGCGCCGGCGATCAGCCGCTTGCCGAAAATGCCTTCGCTCTCGGCAAACATCTGGTCCTGTACATAAGGGTGGATGTCGAGCACCAGCGCGTTGAACAAATGGCTGTCGCCTTCCGCCATTGTGCGCCGCAACGAGCGAATTTTCTGGCCGACCGGCCAGTCCTCATAGAACCAGTTCTCGGCGTTCCACACCGGCAGCGCGGCATGATCTTCAGGCATGTTTTTTGGATGCGTCGAGGCAACGCCGACCGTGGGGGCGAAGTCGTTCATGGCTGGCTCCAGCGATCTCGCGGGAGGTACCCAGCAATCGTTTGAACACGCCTCGAAGCGCCTGAATGCAATACGTCTCCTCCCGTCAATCTTCTTTTGTAAATAGTATTTTCACATATGGGGTTGCGTTGCAAGCGAGGACAGGCGAAATTTTGGCCGGCCCGCACGCTCAGGTGCAGGCGGGAGGGAGGAAATCATGGGCAAGGATTGTCTGGTCTTCGTCGGTAGCCTGAACCGCGAGGCGCCGTATTTTCAGGGCGCGCGCGGCATCGGCCTCAGCGTCTACAGCTTCGACGAGGCAACGCTGGAAAAGCGAAAGCTGGCCGAGACCAATGACGTCGACAACCCGACCTTCCTTTCGGTGACATCGGATGGTTCGCGCATCTACGCCAATTCGGAAGTGTTTGCCTGGCGCGAGGGCACCGTCTCCGCCTACCGCTTCGATCGTGGTTCGAGCACGCTCTCCTATCTGAACAAGCAGCCGTCGCTCGGCAGCATCACCGCCCACAACACCATCACCCGCGATGGGACGAAGTTGCTGGTTGCCAACTATGGCATGGGCGAGGGCGGTCCGGATCGGGCGGTGGTGGTCTACGGCTTCGAGAAGGACGGCGCGCTGTCGGCGCCGCTGGCCAGCGTTTCGCACTCCGGCACGGGGCCGAACGCGGCGCGGCAGGAACGCTCGCACGCCCACAGCGTTACCGAAACCATTGCCGGCGGAACAGCCATCGTCGCCGACCTCGGCATCGACCGGCTGGTGTCCTACCGGATCGAACAGGATGGAAATCTGAGCAAGCTTGCCGAGTCCGCCCTGACGCCGGGCGCAGGTCCGCGTCATCTCGCGCTGCATCCGAACGGACGCTTCGTCTTCGTCATGAACGAGCTGGACTCGACCGTCGTGTCGATGGCGTTGGACGATGCATCAGGCAAGCTGTCGATCATCGATGCCAAGCCGGCGGTGCCGGCCGAGGCGCGCGACAGCAACCATTGCGCCGATATCCAGATCTCGCCGGATGGCCGCTTCATCTACGGCTCCAATCGTGGCCATGACAGTGTCGTCATCATGGAGGTCGGCCAGCAGACCGGCGCGCTCGACCTCGTCGGTTATGTCCGCTGTGGCGGCGCCACGCCGCGCAACCTGGCACTGACGCCGTCAGGCGGCCATCTGTTCTCGGCCAATCAGAATGCCGACCGCATCTCGATCTTCGCGCGTGACGCTGCGAGCGGCATGCTGACCGACACCGGACGCGCCATCGAGATCGGCACACCGATGTGTGTCAGGATCGTGCGCTGAGGCGCTCGCAACGACCCTCGGACAACTGGACGGGGCTCAAGCCTGCTGTATGGCCGAGAGCTTCCAGCTCGAGCCATTCTGACGCGTGAATGTCCACAGCTCGGTCGTCTCCGTCGGATGATCCTCGTCTCCTTCGACGACCTTGCCGTTGGCCCGTTCGCGCATCACGTCACGGGACTCGTAGCGCAGTGCGGCTGTGGCGTAGTCGCGGTCATCCTCGCGCCAGCTTTCGGCGATGTCGGCCTGCAGCAAGGTGATATCGGAGACCTCGTTCCGGAGACCTTTCTGGGCGTTGTCGGCCAGCTCTTCTGAGAGATAGGACACCATTTCGGGCGTCGTCGCCCGGCGGAGCGCAGCATGGTCTTCGCGCCCGAATGCTTCCTGGACATCGGTCAGCAGCTGCTGGAAGGCGTCGAGGTCGGTCTGGGCCAAGGTGATCTCTTCGGAGCCTGCAGCCGGCGAGCTTCCGCCTGGACCACCGCCGAAGCCGGGAATTGTAAAGGAGCCTGCGGTCTGCTGCTGTTCCGTTGCGCGGTTCTCAAATCGCGACGCCTGGGCATTGCCGGCACCAGCAAGCGCGGGCGCCGGACCACGCGCGGATTGCGAGCGGAAGAACCTGATGGCCAGCATGATGGCGCCACCGATGAGCAGGGCCTGAAGCAGGAAACCGAACATGCCGGCCAGCCCGCCGAAGCCCTGGCCCAGCAGCAGCCCGATCAGGCCACCGATCAGCAGGCCGCGCATCATCGTTCCACCGAAGCCGCTCATGAAGCCGGGCCTCTGCACCTGCGGCTGCCGGGCGGCAGAATTCACACCGGTGTTGGGCGTCATCGAACGCTCGACCGGAGCGGTCGGCGCCGGTGCCGTCCTCGTCGGCGGCGCCGACTGGAAGGTGCGCGTGCCGCGGCTGCCGAAACTGCCGCCGCGCCGCGCCTCGGCATGATCGATCGCGACCATGGAGAATGCCAGGAACAGTCCTGCAAACAGGGCTGCAAATCGGCTGGTGCGAGACATCATCGGAGATGAACCTTTGTCGATGTGGTTTTCAGGAATTTCAGCAGGCGCCGGCCCGGGCACCGGGCGGTGTCATCGGGTCAATCGAACAATTCCTCGAAGAAGGATTTCTTCCGCTTGGGATAGCGGTGGCCCTGCGAGCGGGAATAATCGTCATCACGGCCGTGCTGCGGCTGGGAGAACGCCGCCGGCTGTGGCTGCGGCGCAGGCGCCGCCTCCCTGCCGGAACGCTCGATGATCTTGTCGAGTTCGCCTCGATCAAGCCAGACGCCACGGCACTGCGGGCAATAATCGATCTCGATACCCTGGCGTTCGCTCATTGTGAGCGCAACGCGGCAGGAGGGGCAAACCAGACCAAGAAGGGAAGATGTCATACGGGGCTCCAAACCGAAAGGATTGAGCCCGCTTGACCGAAAAGGGTGGAAACGGGCCCGTTAAAGCGGTCCGACATCACAATCACCAGAAGCGATCGTCAGAGGGGCCCGGCCCGCATTCGACAGTTAGGAATGCGGGGCCAAGCCTTCAAGGGCGGTATCGCCGGAAAGTTGCTCAGACCGTCACGACGATCTCAGATCGTCACCACGATCTCAGATCGTCACCACGATCTTGCCGAACTGCTCGTTCGATTCGAGATAGTGATGCGCTTCGACGATCTGGTCGAAGGCAAAACTCCGGTCGATGATCGGCCTCAGCGTACCTGTCTCCAGGCCTTCGAGGATAAACGCCTTGGCGGCTTCCAGCTTCTCCGGGTCGCCGGTGATCTCGTGCATGAGATAACCACGCAACGTCAGCGTCTTGCCCAACACGGCAGCCAACGGGAACGGCGTCGGCTCGCTGCTGAGGCCGCCATATTCGATGAGAATGCCGCCCTTTGACATCGCCGCCGTCAGCGGTTCGAAGATCGGGCCGCCGACTGCATCCAGCACCACGCGCACGCCTCGCGGTCCCGCGATCTTGCTCAGCCGTGCGGCGAGGTCCTCCTCAGCCAGGACGACAACATGTGCCGCTCCGGCATCGAGCAAGGCCTGTTTCTTTACCGATGTTCGCGTCACCGCGATCGCTGTCGCGCCAATTTTGTTGGCGATCTGGATCGCAGCAAGCCCGACACTGCTTGAGGCCGCGGTGATGACGACGGCCTCTCCCCTGCCAAGCCTGGCAATGTCGATCAGCGCACCATAGGCGGTGAGATACTGCATCCAGATGGCCGCCGCGCTCTGCCAGTCGAGCGACGGCGGATGCTTGACGATGAGTCCGGCGGGATAGATGACCAACTCGCCGTAAGCCGGCCAGCGAACCATCGATTGCGGCGGGATGACGCTGACGGCGTCGCCCGGCACGAAATCCTTCACGCCTTCGCCTATCGACTCGACGACGCCCGCTGCCTCCAGGCCAAGCCCGGAGGGCAGGGGCGGCGTCTCAATGTAAGCACCCGAACGCAACAGAGCCTCGGCGCGATTGAGGCCGAGGGCCTTGACGCGGATCTGAACCTCGCCCGGGCTCGGTGGAGGAAGGTCGACATCCTCGATGCGCAGAACCTCGGGATCACCATGCCGGTGGAAGCGAACTACACGTGTCATTCGGGCTACTCCAAATTATCTGAACCGAATGAGCTATGCAGCCAGGAGGTTTCGTGGATAAATGGGCGTAAGCATAAAGCAGTAGAAACCAAAGGTTTCGAATATGGATCGGCTCGAGAGCATGGCCGTGTTCGTTAGGGCGGTCGACCTCGGCTCATTCGCGGCCGCGGCGATCACGCTCGATCTGTCCGGCCCAATGGTGGGCAAGCATGTCCGATTTCTCGAAGACCGGCTGGGCGTGCGCCTCATCAACCGCACCACGCGCCGTCAGAGCCTGACCGATTTCGGCCGCGCCTATTACGAACGCTGCCGGGTCGTGCTGGCCGAGGCCGAAGCCGCGGATGCGCTCGCCGCCGACCAGCTCTCGGAGCCGCGCGGAAAACTGCGCGTCACCATGCCGGCGCATTTCGGCCGCCACTGCGTCACCCCAGTGCTGCTGCAGTTCGCGCGGCAATATCCGATGCTGGAACTCGATTTGTCGCTCAGCGACCGCTTCGCCGATCTCGCCGAGGATGGCTACGACCTTGCCATCCGCACCGGAGATCTGGACGACAAAGCCGGCGTGATCGCGCGGCGTGTCGCACGCCAGGGCATGGTCGTCTGCGCCGCGCCTTCCTATCTCAAAAGCCACGGCGAACCGCGGCGGATCGAAGACCTCGCCGACCATCAGGCAATCGTCTACCGCCGGATCGGCCAGGCCGTTCAGCCGTGGCTGTTTCCCCGCGAAAGGCAAGCCGCTCAGGAGATCATGCCGAGCGGCCGGCTGCGGCTCGACGATCTCGATGCCATCGCCGATGCTGCAGTCGAAGGCATGGGGCCGGCATGGCTGCCCTGGTGGCTGGTTCGCGAGCGCATTCGAGCCGGTGCGCTGGTGGCGCTGTTACAGGACCAGCCGCGCTATCCCTACGACTGCCACGCCCTTTGGCTGCAGACGCCGCATCTGCCGCTCAAGGTGCGGCTCGCCGTCGATGCGCTGGCGGCCGCACTGCCGAAACTGATGGCCTGATTGCCAACAGAGCAGACTTGCGCTCTTTGCGGCGTCGCCTTCCCTGCCATATGAAGGTCACTGACGGAATGCGCACATTGCAGGAGATTGTTCATGACCAAAGGTTCGGATCTGTTCGTTGCGGCCCTCGAGAACGAAGGGGTCGACCGGATCTTCGGCATTCCGGGCGAAGAAAATCTCGACATCGTCGAATCGATCCGCCGCTCGTCGATCCAGCTGATCCTGACCCGCCATGAGCAGGCCGCTGCCTTCATGGCCGCCACCTATGGCAGGCTCACCGGCAAGGCGGGCGTGTGCATCACCACGCTTGGCCCCGGCGCGCTCAACCTGACGACCGGCGCGGCTTATGCGCTGCTCGGCGCGATGCCGATGATCATGATCACCGGCCAGAAGGGCATATTGTCGTCGCGGCAGGCGCGCTTCCAGATTGTCGACATCGTCGCGGCGATGAAGCCGCTGACCAAGCTGTCGCGCCAGATCGTCTCGCCCAAGATGATCCCGTCGCTGGTGCGCGAAGCTTTTCGCGTTGCCCAGGAAGAGCGTCCCGGCCCCGTGCATCTGGAACTGCCGGAAGACATTGCGGCGGCGGAGTGCGAGCCGATCGCACTGGTGCCGACGCACCCGGTCGAACTGCCGCTCGCCAGCCCGGGCGCGCTCGATCGCGCCGCCCGCATGATCATTGAGGCGAAACGTCCGCTGCTGATGTTCGGCGCGGCGGCGTCGCGGCCGCGCGTGACCCCCGATGTCGCGCAGTTCGTGCTGCGCACGCAAATTCCCTATTTCACCACGCAGATGGGCAAGGGCACCGTGCCTGGCGGCACCGAACTCTACATGGGAACGGCCGCCCTTTCGGAGCGCGACTATGTGCACGAGGCCATCGAACAGGCCGACCTGATCATCACTATCGGCCACGACACGGTCGAGAAACCGCCCTTCATCATGGGCGCCAACGGACCGAAGGTCATCCATGTCGGCTATCAAACAGCCGATGTCGAGCAGGTCTATTTCCCGCAGGCCGAGATCGTCGGCGACCTCGGTCCTTCGCTGGCGCTTCTGGCGGACCGTATCGAGGGCAAGATCCCCAACGCACAGGCCTTGCTGCCGCTGCGCGAAGGCATTCTGAGCCGCATCGCCGCACGCGCCACCGAGGACCGCTTCACGCCGCAGCGCATCGTGCATGATGTCCGCGCCGTGATGCCGGCGGACGGAATCCTCGCCCTCGACAACGGCATGTACAAGATCTGGTTCGCGCGCAACTACCGCACGCGCATGGCAAACACGCTGCTGCTCGACAATGCGCTCGCCACCATGGGCGCCGGCCTGCCGTCGGCGATGATGGCGTCACTGCTCTATCCCAACCGCCGTGTCATGGCCATTTGCGGCGATGGCGGGTTCATGATGAACAGCCAGGAACTGGAAACCGCCGTCCGACTCAAGCTCAACCTCGTCGTCCTGCTGCTTGAGGACCATGCCTATGGCATGATCCGCTGGAAGCAGGCGGTCGACGAATTTCCGGATTTTGGCATGACCTTCGGCAATCCGGATTTCGTCAAATACGCCGAGGCCTATGGCGCCAAGGGAACCAGGATTGCGGAAATCGCCGCCTTGCGGCCGGCGCTGGAACAGGCCTTCACCGGCGGCGGCGTGCATCTTGTCGTCGTGCCCATCGACTATTCCGAAAACACCCGGGTGCTCGTCGACGAATTGCGCGAGCGGCTGCCGGCGCCGCGCACGCCCTGACGGCAGCGGCAAAGCCGCCGTCAGGATTGGTTGGAACGAGGGCCTCTACACCTTGCAGTAAGGCGTAACCGGCGTGATGGTGCCGAAATCCCTAGCGATCTCGTAGCTGATGCCGTCCGCCGCAGCCTTGCCCACATAGGAGTGGCAGAGCGTGTGGTTGTTGGAGGCATCGACACGGATCTTGCCTTGGGGGGCGTCGAACTCGATGGTCGGCAGCGCCTTAAGCACATCGTCGTCCTTCAGCGATCCGGCCTTCTCGGCGGCCAGCGCATAGAGATGCAGGCCGTTGTAGCCGGCCTCGCCAATGCCGTTGACCATCTTCTCCTGGCCGAACTTCTCGCGGAAGCTCGCGATGAACTTCTTGTTGATCGGATTGTCGAGCGCCATCCAGTAGGGCTGCGGCGCGTAGGTGCCGGCCGCCACGCCGGGCGGCAGCGCGTCCTTGTTGAAGACCTCGTCGAGCGGCGCGATCAGCGGCTGCTTGATGTCGAAAGAGCGATACTGCTTGAGCTGGGTGACCGCGTCGTTGCCGACCACCATCGACCAGACGACATCGGGCTTCAGCGATTTGATCTTCTGGAAGGCCGGGCCGAAATCCGTGGTGCCGAACGGATAGTAGTCGGCGCCGATGATCTTGCCGCCGGCCTTGTCATAGGCGGCCGTGATCGCCTCGGTCATCTTCTGCGGCCAGGCATAGTCCGAGGCCATGATGTAGATGGTCTTGCCGAGGTTCTCGGCCACCCACGGCATCATCGGGTCAACCTGCTGCATCGGGATCGGGCCGGTGGCGACGAAGTAGCGGTTGCATTCGCCGCCTTCGAAATTGGTCGGGTAGAAAAACAGCTTCTTGGCTTTCGAGGTCACCGACAGCGTTGCGCTGCGCTCGGGCGAAATGATCGTGCCCATGATCACGTCGACCTTGTCCTCGTTGAGAAGCTTGCGTGCCTTGTCGATGGCGCCCTTGGTCGTGGTCTGGTTATCCTCGATGAACAGTTCGACCTGGCGGCCGCCAATGCCGTTGGCGGCGTTGAGTTCGGCGGCGGCGAGCTTGTAGCAGTTGAGCAGCGTCTCGCCGAGGATCGCCTGCAGCCCGGTGATCGGGATCGACAGGCCGACCTTGACGGTGTCGGCGGCGCGCAGGATCGACGGCGCGCCGACCATGGCGAAGGCGGCGGCAGCGCCGCCGGATTTGAGGATCGTTCTTCTGCTTATCATTGTTATGTTCCCTTCCAGTCCAGGCGCGCCCCATGCACGCCTTACAAAGCCAGCAAGTCTTTCAGCAGGGTCTCGTCGGCGAATGCCTCCGGCGTACCCTCGTGGACGATCCTGCCTTTCTCCATCACCAGGCAGCGGTCCGCCGCCTTGAGAACGAGATCGAGATTCTGCTCGACCAGAACGATCGCGATGCCGCGCTCGCGGGCGATGCGCGGCACCAGTTCGGCGATCGACTGCACGATGTTCGGCTGGATGCCTTCCGAGGGCTCGTCGAGCAGCAGCACCGAGGGCAGGCCGCACAGCGCGCGGCCGATCGCCAGCATCTGCTGCTGGCCACCCGAAAGCGTGCCGGCGATTTGCGCCTCGCGTTCGCGCAGGATCGGGAAATAGCCGAAGATGTCGTCAGGAATGCCGCCATCGCCCCTATCCCTGGCGGCTCGGGTGCCGACCTCCAGGTTCTGGCGTACGGTCAACTGATTGAAGATGCCGCGGCCCTGCGGCACATGCGCGATGCCAGCCCGCGCCCGGCGGAAGGCCGCCGCGTTGGTAAGGTCCTGGTCGCCGAGAACCACGGCGCCGCCGCTCGCCTTCAAGCCACCGGCAATGACGCGCAGCAGCGTCGTCTTGCCGGCGCCGTTGCGGCCGAGCAGGCCGACGACTTCGCCCGGCGCCACGCTGAGATCGATGCCGTTCAGAACCGGGAGCAGGCCGTAGCCGGCCGAGACCGCCATTGTCCGCAGCATGGTCAGCGCCTCCCCAGATAGACGTCGCGGACCATTTCGTCGGTCTCGATGTCGTGGAAAGGACCGCTGCGCAGCCGGCGTCCCTGATGCAGCACCAGCGTCTCGCAGTTCAGCGCCCGCACGAAGCGAATGTCGTGCTCGACGGCGACGATCGAGAACTCGCCCTTGAGCCGCAGCAGCATCTCGGCGGTCGCCAGCGTCTCCTGCGGCGTCATGCCGGCGGTCGGCTCGTCGAGCAAAAGCAGCCTTGGCTCGATCGCCAGCGCCATGCCGATCTCAAGCCATTGCTTCTGGCCGTGCGCCAGTTCACCGGCCAGCGTGGTGGCGCGGCCGCCAAGCGCGACCAGGTCCATGAGGTCACGGATCGGACGAGCCGGGGAGGGCGCGCCCCACCGCGCGACCTTCAGATTGTCTTCCACCGAGAGGCTCGGAAAGACCGACGGAATCTGGAATTTTCGCGCGATGCCGAGCCGGGCGATGCGGTGCAGCGGCAGGCCGGCAATGTCGTGGCCGAGGAAGCGCACGCTGCCGCTGGTCGGGCGAAGCGTGCCGGTCAAAAGGTTGAGGAAGGTGCTCTTGCCGGCGCCGTTCGGCCCGATGATGCAGCAGAGCTCCTTGTCGCGGACCGTCAGGTTCAGCCCTTCCAGCGCCTGCAGTCCGCCGAAGCGGATGCCGACATTTTCGGCGTGGAGCAGGACATCGCTCATTGCGCGCGTCTCCGGCCTTTGAACAGGCTCTTCAGCCGCGCATAGATCGAAAGGATGCCGTCCGGCAGGACGAAGACGATGATGACGAAGACGCAGCCGAGCAGCAGCGGCCACAGGCTCGGATTGAAGCTGCTGATCGTCTGCTGCGCGCGCTGGATGGCGATGGCGCCCAGCACCGGACCAAGCAGCGTGCCGCGTCCGCCGACCGCCACCCAGACGATCACTTCGGTCGACAGCAGCAGCCCGGAAAGGTCAGGCGCTACAAGCCCGGCCATGCAGACATAGAGCGCACCGGCAAGCCCGGCGATTGCGGCAGACAGGACGAAGGTGACGAGCAGCCGCAATGGCGCATTGTGGCCAAGCGCAGCCGCGCGGACTTCATTGTCCTGGATGGCGGTCAGCACCGTGCCCCAGCGGCCGCGGCTGATCGACCAAAGCGCCAGCACAACCACCGCTACGATGGACGCGACGAAGATGTAGGAAGGCAGATCCTGGCTGAGATCGACATGCATCCCGCCAAGGTCGAATTCGATCGGTGGGATGCCGATCAGGCCGCTGTCGCCACCGGTGACCGAACTCCAGGAGACCGCGGCCTGCTGGCAGATGACGCCCATGGCCAGCGTCACGATGGTGAAGTAACTGCCGCGGATGCCGCCGAAGAACAGGAAGTAGCCGATGATGGCGGCGACGAAGGCAGCCCCCGCCACCGCGCCCATAATGCCGAGCAGGCTGCCGAAGGGGATGGCGTCGTTGAGCGTGATGAGCGCCATGATGTAGCCGCCAATGCCGAAAAAGGCGGCGTGGCCGAAACACAGGATTCCGGTGCGGCCCCAGAAGAAATCGAGGCTCGCGGCGAACAGGCCGAAGATCAGCGCATCGCGGATCACCGTCAGCTGGTAGCCGTCGGCGAAGAGCGGATAGAGAACCGCGAGCACCACGCAGACGGCGAAGATCAGCAGCCAGTTGCGGTCGCGGGCGATCATCGCGACGCTCCGTTGAACAGGCCGTTGGGCCGCAGGCGGACGGCGACGATGGCCGCCAGCAGCACGATCGCCTGCGCCAGCGATGGCGAAATCTGGTAGTTGAGGATGCTGGTCAGCCCGCCGACGAAGACGCTGCCGGCGACAAGCCCGCCGATCGAGCCGACGCCGCCGACGATGACGACGAAGAAGGCGTTGGCGAGATAGTTCACCCCCATCTGCGGCAGCACGATCGCCAGCGGCGCGACCAGCCCGCCGGCGAGCCCGGCAATGGCCGCGCCGAAGGTGAAGGCGATGGCGTAGGTGCGGCGCGTGTTGATGCCGACGCCCTCGGCCATTTCGCGGTTCTGGATGACGGTGCGGATGTCGAGCCCGAAGGACGTCCGGCTGATCAGCAGGACGACGCCGAGCAAGGTCAGCATGGCGATCGCGATCAGGATCAGCCGGTAGGCCGGATAGACGGTGAAGAACAGGTCGAACGTGCCCTCGATCGGCGGCGTCACCGGCTTGGCGCCGAGGCCGAAGGTCAGTTCCAGCCCTTGCTGCAGGATGAGGCTGACGCCCCAGGTGGCAAGCACGGTCGAGACTGGCCGCGAATAGAGGTGGCGGATGATGGCGAATTCCAGGATGCAGCCGACCACCGCGCCGGCGATCGGTGCGGCGGCGAGCCCCAGCCAGAACGAGCCGCCGACGCTCTGGACGAAATAGACCGCGAAGGCGCCGACGGTGACGAACTCGCCATGCGCCAGATTGGTCACGTTCATCAGGCCGAAGCTGATTGCCAGCCCGAGCCCGACCAGCATCAGGATGCTGATCAGCGTGAGCGCGTTGAGGAGCGTGGTGACGACAAAATCCATCGCGTCAGGCAGCACTGGCAAGGCGTTGGCGCAGGCCGGCGAGCAGGCCCTCGGCGGCATCGATCACTTGAGCCTGATGCGGCTGCAAATCCTGCCCGGCCCATTCGTCGATATGGTCCGATAGGGGATCGACCACTTCGGTGCGATGATTGGCCAGCGTCTCGATGACGGCGTGACCGCAGAACGGCACATAGCCCTCGGAGTAGCCGCCTTCATGGCTCATCATCAGGCGCCCGTTCGATGTCTCGGCAGCCAGCGCCACCATGCGCGCGGCAAGGCGCCGGAAGCACTCGCTGTTCAGCATCATGCGGCCGAGCGGATCGAAGCCGGACGCATCGAAGCCGGAAGCGACAATGACGAGATCCGGCTTGAAGGCGCGCAGTGCGGGGGCGACGACGCGGTCGAAGCTGGCTTCATAGGCGCCGGTGCCGCTGCCGGCCGGCAGCGGGACATTGATGTTGTAGCCTTCGCCTTCGCCCTTGCCATTGTCGGCCAGCGCGCCGCGCCCGGTCGGATAGAGATTGTCCTGGTGCAGGGAAATGGTCAGTACCGACGGATCGGAATAAAACACCGTCTCGGTGCCGTTGCCGTGATGCACGTCCCAGTCGACGATCGCTGCGCGGCCGAGCAGGCCCTCATGCTGCAGCCGGCGCACGGAGACGCCGATATTGGAGAACAGGCAGTTGCCCATCGCCTGGTCGGGCTCGGCATGGTGCCCGGGCGGCCGCGCCAGTGCATAGGCGTTGTCGACACGGCCGGTCAGCACCGCGCGCATCGCGGCATAGGTGGTGCCGGCCGACAGGAGCGCGATGTCGAAACTGTTGAGGCCGATCGGCGCCTGCGGCCCGGCGAAGCCGGAGCCGCGCTCGCTGAGCATCCTGATATCGTCGACATGGCGCTGCGTGTGGACGCGCAGCAGATCCTCGACCGTCACCGGCTCGGCGACGATCGGCACCAGATGGCGCGCCAGGCCGCTGACCTGGATCAGGTTGTTCAGCCGGCGCTTTGACCCCGGTGATTCCAGGTGCCGTCCGGGTTCCACGAAGCGGCCGGGAGGCATCATGTCGGCGCTGGAGCCGGTGTCATGCCACATCAGCTGTTCGTGAAAAACGTAACCTGTCGCCATAAGCAGCGTCCTCTGAAATCCAGACGACGCTAGCAGGCTAACGATCCCATGGCCCGACCCGAAAGAAGGGGTTGTGCCAGATGCCTATGCCCCTCCTTTCGGAGGGGGACGAAGGTTTGCAGTGGCCTGCGCGGCACGCACGGCCTGCACACGGTTCGAGACCGAGAGCTTGCCGAAAATGTTCTTCAAATGCCATTTCACCGTCGTTTCGCTCACCGACAGCGCGACCGCGATATCGCGGTTGGATAGGCCTTCCGACAGGCAGCGCAGCAGTTCGGTCTCGCGCTGGGTGAGTTGCTCTTTCTCGGCTGCCGGTGCGGCGGCCTTGCGCGTTGCCACGGGCATTGTCTGCGCGGCATCGATGATGCGCGATGCATAGGCCGACAGGGCCGGATCTGTCTTTGCTTGCGCCGCGCGCAGCCGCATCAACGCTTCGACGACAGGCCTGCCCTCGTCGACGAAGGAGCGGATGAAGCCGGAAGGCTGAGCAAGGCGCAAGGCTTCGAGAAGATACCGGTCGGCCTCGCGCTGGTCGTGGCCGGCGCTCTTGGCGCGCAGGATCAGCGCCAGTATGTGGCGGCGCATGCGCCCGCTGCTTTTCGTCCGCTCCAGCAGCACGTCGAAAATCGCCGCGGCCGCCGCGTAGGATTTCTCCGCCGTCAACAACCGGCCTTCGGCGAAGAACTCGAATTCGTTGGCGACAGTCGGGGTGGTTTCAGCGCTTTCGCGGCGATGCTCGTCGAGCAAGGCGCGTGCCTCGGCGACGCGGCTCTGGTCGATGAGCAGTCGGACGCGGTCATGCACCAGCACCGAAGCAAGACGGCGGTAGACGGAGCCGCGGACGCGCTGGTAGACGCGCTCCAGCATGTCGAGTGCCGCGTCGCCGCGACCGGTCAGTTGCAGCACGCGGGCATAGGTCGGCACGCTGGCCAGGGGATAGACGATGACCGCGGCGCCTTCGATCAGCGGCCCGAGATTCTCGACTAGCGTCAGCGCCTCGCCGGATGCATTGGTCTCGTAGGCGAGTTCGGCGAGCAGCGTTCCGGCAAGCGCCTCGGCATAGGAATTCGCGCCGATCCGCGTCCTGGCCTCGATGATGGTGTTGCGCAGCAGCCGCTCGGCGGCGGGCAGGCGGCCGGCCGAGCGCTCGATGACGGCCATGTAGCAATTGGCGATGGTGACCCCGAGCAGGCTGCCGCTTCGCTCATGCGCCTTGCGCGCCGCGTCCGCCGCCGCCCGCGCGCCTTCGAGGTCGCCCAGCGCATAGAGATTGTAGCCGATGACATTGGCGGTCGCGCCTTCCATGAACCAGGCATCGGGCGCGATGATCCGCAGCGCAGACAATGCGGTGTCGCGCGCGGCCTCGAACTGCTCCAGCGTGCTGTGCACGGCGGCATCGAGGACGGCGATTTCCGCCTCGATCGTGGTGCCGGTCAGCGTGCCCGGATCCTTGCCGTCGGCCGGCCCGGTCTCGACGAGCTTGCGCGCATTGGCGAGCGTCTGCTGGGCGATCTCGGGCTGGCTTGAGTGCACCGCCAGCCACAGCACGATGAGCTGCAGCCGGATGCGCTGGTCGACCAGTTTCTTCGGCAGCAGCGCCAGCAACTGGCGCACATAAAGCAGCTGGCACTGGGCGATGAGTTCGAGCGCGTTGTTCTCGACGAACACAGCCGCGCGGGCCTGGTCGCCGGCGGCGAGCGCATGCCCGATCGCCTCGGTCAGCATCTTGCGTTCGCCGAACCATTCGGCCGCGGCCAGATGCAGCGGCGCGATCATCTCCGGTTCACGCCGTTCCATTTCGCGGCTGAGGAAGTCGTGGAACAGATGATGATAGCGGAACCAGCGCCGCTCCTCGTCGAGCGGCACCAGGAACAGGTTGCGGGTCTCGATCTCGGTGATGTCAGCCTCGGCATCCGCCGCGCGCAAGACGGCCCGGCACGCCTCGGCGCTGAAGCGCTCGAAGATCGAACTGTGGAGCAGGAATTTCGCCAGGGCCGGCGGCAGTCCCAGGAAGACTTCGCCCATCAGGAAATCGGCGACGTTGCGGTTAGCGCCGGTGAAATTGCCGATGACGGTTTCCGGCGCATGCGCGGCACTGAGCGACAGCGAAGCGAGTTGCAGGCCGGCGGCCCAGCCTTCGGTCCGCGAACACAAGGTCTCGACGGTACCGCTGCTGACGCTCAGACCCAGCTTGTCATTGAAGAAGGCCTCCGCTTCCGACGAGGCGAAGCGCAGATCGTCCGGGCCGATCTCGAAGACGTCGCCAAGCACCCTGAGCTTGCCGAGCTGCAGGTCGGGCAGGTTGCGCGAACCGATGACGAAGGCGATGTTGGCGGGCGCCTGCCGGGTCAGCCGCTCCATGAACCGCTTCACTGCCGGTGCTTCGATGGCGTGGTAGTCGTCGAAGAACAGAGTGATTTCGGCGTCGCGCGCCGCAACACCCGCCACCAGTGCGGCCAGCACCACATCGAGCTGCGGGATCGGGCTCGACTGGAAGGCGAGGTCGAGCTCGGCCGGGTTCTGGACGAGATGGCGCAGCGCTCCCACCAGATGCGACAGGAAGGCGCCTTCATCATTGTCCGTCGCCTCGCAGGACAGCCATGCGGTCAGCCGGCCGTGGCGCGCGACCTCAGCTGCCCACTGCGCCATCGTCGTCGACTTGCCGAAGCCGGCGGGCGCGGCAAACAAAACGATGCGCGTGTCGACATGCCGCTCCAGCCTCGACAGGATGCTTTCGCGCCGCACCCACCGGCGATGGTGAGACGATGAAAGGCTGGCGGGTTGCGAAGACGGTCTCATCTGGCGCCGGGCACCCATTCCGTTTCGATCAACGGGATTTGCGGGGCCGCATCGCGCGGCAGGGTTCCCTTGATCCGGGGATCGTCGGTGATTTCGAAACCGGCCGCATAGGGTTCAAACCCGCAAGCCCGGTAGAACCCGATGACGCTGTGATGATCGATGCTGCTGGTGTGCAGCCAGATGCGGCCGGGGCGGAGGCGCCATGCCTGGTCGAGCGCGCCGGCCATCAGCCGCTTGCCGAGGCCCCTGCCGGGCAAGGCCGGGAACAGGCCGAAATAGGTGATCTCGATCTCATTGTCGTCCGCCACGGAGAATTCGACCATGCCGACATGGTCGCCGCTATCATCATGGCCGTAGTAGACATGCTGGCGAGGGTCGGCGAAGTGCGCGGCGACTTCGGCATCCGACATTTCGGCGGCGCGGTCCCACAGCCAGGGAGCGCCGATCTCGAGGAAGGTCGCCCGGTAAGCGGCACTGTCGGGTTTGGTGATCCGGGTCATCGCCAGCGGCTGGGCGAGACCTGGCATCGGGGCGCGTGCTTCCATCCACGTCACCGCATTGACGATCTTGCCGGCCGGCACGCGCCGGTAGCCGGCCGCGAGATCGGTGACTTCATCCGGCAATGGGCCTTCGGTGACCAGCATCTGTCCTCGATCTCTGCCATGCAGCTTCGCCGGCATGCAGGAAGCTGATGCCAACTCTGCGCCCGCCTGCCAAGAGCTTCCCGGGTTGGGCCATCGTTTTGGCCCGACCTGTCTCTTCGCCTTTCCCGTGAATGGCATATGAGATATGATACACCATTCACGGGAAAGCGGAATATCATGCCTGAGCGAATTGCCGACGAAGCCATTTTGCGCGCGGTCGATGACGGCTTCGCGCGGCAAGTCGCGTTCCTGGCGGACCTCGTACGCTTTCCCTCCCAGCGCGGCGAGGAGCACGCCGCGCAATCCTTCATGGCGGCTGCCTACCAGGCCGATGGCTATGCGGTCGACATGTGGCGTGTCGATGTCGACGCGATCCGCGACCTTCCGGGTTTTTCACCGGTTGCGGTTTCCTATGACGACGCCTTCAACGTCGTCGCCACGCATACGCCGCGAAACGCCACCGGCCGATCGCTCATCCTCAATGGCCACATCGACGTGGTACCGACGGGACCGCTCGACCGCTGGGTGCGCGATCCCTACGACCCGGCCATCGAGGATGGCTGGATGCATGGCCGCGGCGCCGGCGACATGAAGGCCGGCCTGTCGGCCTGTCTCTACGCGCTCGCCGCCTTGCGCAGCCTCGGCTATCAGCCGGCCGCGAATGTCTTCCTGCAGTCGGTGGTCGAGGAGGAATGCACCGGCAATGGCGCGCTCGCTTGCCTGCAGCGCGGCTACCGCGCCGATGCAGCCTTCATTCCCGAACCCTTGGAACCGCGCCTGATGCGGGCGCAGGTTGGTCCGATCTGGTTCAGGGTCGAGGTTGATGGCGATCCGCAGCATGCCTCGGGGGCTTTCTCGGCCGGTGCCAATGCCATCGAAAAGGCATTCGTCATCATCCAGGCGCTGAAGCAGCTCGAAATCGTCTGGAACGCGCGCAAGGTCGATGATCCGCATTTCTGCAATCATCCGCATCCGATCCGCTTCAATCTCGGCAAGATCGAAGGCGGCGAATGGACATCGAGCGTTCCGGCGCGCTGTGTCTTCGAGATGCGGGTCGCGACCTATCCCGGGCAGAAACTCGAGGACGCCCGGGCCGAGCTCGAAGCCTGCATCGCCGATGCGGCCCGTGCCGATCCGTTCCTGGCCAATCGCCCGCCCAAGATGAGCTACAATGGCTTCATGGCCGAGGGCTATGTGCTTGAAGACGCCGACGAGATGGAAGCCGTGCTGCGGCGCAGCCATGTCGCCGTGTGGGGCGAACCGCTGACGGAGCACGTCACCTCGGCGACAACGGATGCGCGTTTCTTCGGCCTCTATGCCGACACGCCGGCGATCGTCTATGGCCCGATCTGCCGCATGCCGCATGGCTATGACGAGGCCGTCGATCTGGATTCGGTGCGCAAGGTCACGCAGACCATTGCGCTGTTCATCGCCGACTGGTGTGGTCTCGAGCCGATCGATCCGGAGATGAGCTCATGAATGCGGCCGTGCCTGACGGTTTCGGCGAAACGCTCGCCGAGGATGCGCCGGACGTCTCGATCGCCGACGCGCTCGTCATCTTGCGCCGGCACTATGGGTTCACCGGCAGCGCGCGTCCGCTGCCGGGCGAACGCGACCACAATTTCCACATCCAGACCGACGGCGAGGGCGAGTTCGTCCTCAAGGTCTCCCACCCGGCGGAGGAGGCCGGCTTCACCGATTTCCAGAACAAGGCGCTCGACCATATCCTGGCGGTCGACCCGACCTTGCCGGTCCCCTCGGTGCACAAGAGCTTGGAAGGCGAAGCGCAGTTCACGCTCAGCGTCGGTGGATCGGCGCCGCGTATCATCCGGCTGGTTACCTATCTGCCTGGCCAGTTGCTGTCGCGCTCGCCCACATCGGCGGCACAGGATCGCAATCTCGGCATCTTCCTCGCCCGCCTTGGCCGGGCACTGCGCGGTTTCTTCCATCCGGCGGCCGGCAGCGACCTGCTCTGGGATATCCGCAAGGTCGCCAAGACGCGGCCGATGCTGGCGCATATCGCCGATGCCGGCCATCGGGCCATGGTCGAGCGTGTGATGGACGCTTTTGAAGAGCATGCGGCGCCGGTCATCCCGAGCCTGCGCGCGCAGATCGTCCACAACGACATGAATTCCTACAATGTGGTGATGGACGCGTCGCGGCCGGAGGTGGTCAGCGGCATCCTCGATTTCGGCGACATGATCCATTCGCCGCTGATCTGCGACCTCGCCATCGGCGCCGTCTATCGCTGGCCGGCTGAAGGTCATCCGCTGGCGTCCGCCGCGCGCTTCGTCGCCGGCTACCAG
Organism: Mesorhizobium loti; assembly: GCA_002356515.1. Taxonomy (NCBI): domain Bacteria; kingdom Pseudomonadati; phylum Pseudomonadota; class Alphaproteobacteria; order Hyphomicrobiales; family Phyllobacteriaceae; genus Mesorhizobium; species Mesorhizobium loti. The sequence continues at coordinate 6,773,914 of AP017605.1, forward strand.
TCAGTGCAGCCGCTGGAGACGGAAGAGATCGGCATCCTTTTCGATCTGATCCGTGCCCGCCTTGCCCTTATCGCCAACATCGCCAGCTGGCAGGCGGAACGCTTCCCGGCCAAGCGCGACTATGTGCTGCGCCTCATCACCGAAGTCTGGGCCTCGCTCGAACGGCTGGACGGCCTGTCGTCCGCTGACGCCGGCCGCTATTTTCTCGACCATTCCAATCCGGAGTAGATGCCCGTGTCCCAGTCCTCGCCATATCCCGCAAATGCCGACTCGAGGGCATCCGAGCGCGCGCTGCTCGAACGCCGCGCCAGGCTGCTCGGGCCGACCTACCGCGCCTTCTACCGCAACCCGATCCATCTGGTGCGCGGCAGCGGCGTCTGGCTCTACGATGCGGGAGGACGCAAATTCCTCGACGCCTACAACAATGTCGCCTCGGTCGGGCACTGCCATCCGCGCGTCGTCGAGGCGCTGTCGGGGCAGGCCGCCACCCTCAACACGCACACACGCTATCTGAGCGAGATCATTCTCGACTATGCGGAAAAACTGCTCGGCACGGTTCCGGCCCATCTCGGCCATGCCATGTTCACTTGCACCGGCAGCGAGGCCAACGACCTTGCCATCCGCATCGCCCAACATTCGAGCGGCGGTACCGGCGTCATCATCACCGACTTCGCCTATCACGGCGCCACGATCGCGACCGCTCAGCTTTCACCAGCGGCGGTCGGGGCAAAGGGCGTGCCCGCCCACCACCGGACCGTGGCAGCGCCGGACACATTCCGCGACCATGGCCGCGCCGCGCATGATTTCGCCGGAAATGTCGCAGCTGCCATCGAGGACATGCGTGCGCAAAACATCCTTCCGGCGGCGCTTCTGCTCGACTCGGCCTTTTCCAGCGACGGCATTTTCTTCCCCGACGCCGCTGTCATGCGCGAGGCGGCCGATCACGTCAGGAAGGCCGGCGGCATCGTCATAGCCGACGAGGTCCAGTCCGGTTTCGGTCGGCTTGGCCAGGGTATGTGGGGCTTTGCCAATTATGGCCTAGAGCCCGACATCGTCACCATGGGCAAGCCGATCGGCGACGGGCATCCGATGGGCGCGGTGCTGGTGCGGCCGCGGCTTGTTTCGTCCTTCGGCTCGAACACCGGCTATTTTAACACATTCGGCGGCAATCCGGTCGCGGCCGTCGTCGGCATCGCGGTGCTGGACGTGATCGAAGGCGAGGGGTTGATCGAGAACGCGCGCAATGTTGGCGCTTATACAGCTGAGTTGCTGCGCGCTTTGCAGACCCGGCACGGCATGGTGGGTGACGTCAGGCACAACGGCCTCTATTTCGGCGTCGAGCTGACGGCCGATGGCGACGAAGCGCTGGCCGCAAGCAAGACGTCAGCGGTCGTCGAAGCCATGCGCGAGGATGGCGTGCTGATCTCGTCCTGCGGTCCGCGTGGCAACGTGCTGAAGATCAGGCCGCCGCTGCCCTTTGCCAGGGACAATGCCGAGCAACTGGCCGAGACGCTCGATCGCGCTTTGTCGAACTGGTGATCGGGGCGCATGCTGAAGCTCGAACATCAAACCCTCAACGACCGCGCCTATGGCGCTCTCAAACAGGAATTGATTTCAGGCGGTTTCAGCCCGGGCCAGACACTTGTCATCCGCAAGCTCGCCGAGACCTTCGGCATCTCGACAACGCCGATCCGCGAGGCGCTGCAAAGGCTGGTCGCCGAGCGGCTGCTTGAGATGCAGAACAACCGCTCGATCATCGTGCCGCTGCTGTCGGCTCCGGCCTTTGAGGAACTGACTCAGATCCGCATCGCCGTCGAAGGACTGGCGGGCGAGATGGCCGCGTTGCGGATGAGCGAAAGCGGACTGGTCGACATACAGGCGACGCTGGCCGGCATGCAGCGCGCCATCGAGGCCGGCGATGCCAGGGCCTACCTCTCGCTGAACGAGGCCTTTCACTTCGCCATCTACCAGCATGCCGGCGCGCCGATCCTGTTGAACATGATCCGCGATCTCTGGGGTCGGGTTGGGCCTTATCTGAAGCTGCTGATGCAGGCCGATCGCTACATTCCGCAGTCGAATGACGCGCATCGCAGGATTGTTGCCGCATTGGAGCAGCGCAATGGTCCCGCCGTCCGGGTCTCTCTTGAACAGGACATCGCCGTGGCAGCCGCGGTTCTTTCCGAAAATCTGCGCATGACGGCCTGATCCGCGCGACCAGAAGCGATCGTTTTATCCGGTCTCGTCCAGCCGGTCGCGCAACATGCTCCAGCCGAGCAGCATGTTGGGCGCGTGCCGCAGCACCGCATGGAAGGGGATCGGCGCCGGCGGTGCGAACGGCAGCGGCAAATCACGAGCCTCGATTCCCGCAGCCCAGTCGGCCAACACCTTGCCCATCGCCGTCGTCATGGCAATGCCGCGCCCGTTGCAGGCGCGACCGGCGATCAACCCCGGTCCGAGGTCCAGGAGATGTGGCAGGAAATCCGGTTCGACCGCGGCCATTCCCGACCAGCCATAGGCCAGCGGCGGCAGGTCCGGCAAATCGAGATGCCTGGCGAGGCGCCGCCAGATCGTTTGCGGCACGCGCGTGTCGGCGCCGGCACTCAGAATATGCATGCCGCCGCTGATCAGCCGGTTGTCGGCGTCGAAGCGGAAGGTGAAGAGATTGCGCCTGGTGTCGCCGGCGCCTTGCCCGCCGGGAAGCAGCCGCGTGCGGATTTCGCTCGACAGCGGCTCGGTCGCGATCTGAAAAACCTTCAGCGGAAAATAGCTTCGTTGCAGCAGCGGATTGAGCGACCCGCCATAGGCGTTGGTGGCGATCAGCACCTTGCCGGCACGCACCGAGCCCGATGGCGTTTTCAGCGACCAGCCATCGGCCGCGCGATCGACCGAGGTGACCGGCGTGCGCTCGAAGATCTTGGCGTCAGCCTTTTCCGCCGCATCGGCCAGTCCGTTCGCATAGGCGACCGGATTGAGCACGCCACCTGAACGGTCCATCCAGCCGCCGGCATAGCCGCGAACGCCCGTCAGCGCTTCGATTTCCTGCCTATCCAGCGTGACAGCTGGCCGGCCGCGCCGCGCCCATTGCCCGGCCCGCGATTTGACCTTCTCGAAGGCGGCGGGCGAATGCGCCGGTTGGATCCATCCGTTCTGCACGGCGTCGCAGTCGATGCCGTGCCGTTTGATAAGACCGAAGACAAGGTCGGCGCTGCCGGCGGCAAAATCGATCAGTCTCTCGCCGCGCTCTGGGCCGAGATGCGCAAGGATGTTGTCCGGGTCCATCTTGGCGAAGTTAGGCACGACGAAACCGGCATTCCTGCCGGTCGCGCCCCAGGCGATGATTTCGGCCTCGAGAACAGCGACCGAGATGCCATTTTCGGCGGCATGCAGCGCCGTTGAAAGGCCGGCAAAGCCGCCGCCGACGATTGCGAGGTCGACATTGATCTCGTCGTGCAGCGCGGGCCGGTCGCGGCGGTTGCGGCTGACGGCATGCCAAAGTGAAGCGCCATGCGCTTCCTGCCGGATCGCAGTGTTCATGAGCCGTAACTACTCTTGGCTGTAGCCACCTTCGCCCGCTTGCCCAGTCGTGGCCGTCGCAGTCTGTCGCCGAACAAACCATTGGGCCTGATCAAGAGGATGACGCAGAGCATAACGCCGATGGCGACGATCTGCAGCGAGGCCGCGCGCGCCTGCTGCTCCGGCGCAAACAGCACGCTGGTCAGCGTGCCTGACCCCGCCCATATTCCCCAGACCAGGATGCTGCCAATGACGGCGCCGAGATTGCTGCCCGAGCCGCCGACGATCAGCATCACCCACACCTGGAAGGTCAGGATCGGCAAATAATTATCCGGTGCGATGAAGCCGGTGAAATGCGCCTGCAATGCGCCGGCCAGCGCCATGATGGCGCCGCCGACGGCAAAGGCCTGGATGCGGTAGAAGCGCGCGCTCTTGCCAAGCGAAATCGCCGCCCGCTCATCCTCGCGCAAGGCCTTCAGCACGCGTCCCCACGGGCTGCGCGACAGATGCTCCAAAGCGAAAAAGACAACTAGCGTCACCGCGCAGACGACGGCGAGGTTCGACAGGTTGAACAGCAGCGGCGTCTCGGCAAGGCTGCCGAAGGGGCGTGGGATGAAGCCGATGCCGAACGGCCCGCCGGTCAGCTTCTGTGCGTTGAGTGCGACGAGTTGCACGACCACGGCAACACCGAATGTGGTGATTGCCAGATAGTCGGACTTGAGCCGCAGCGTCGCCATGCCAGTCAGAGCTGCAGCAATGCCGCCGACGACCATGGCGCCGAGCCAGCCGACAAGGATCGGCAGGCCGAAGCCACCGAGCCGCGCGGCATCGTCAGGCGTGGTCAGCAGCGCGGAAGTATAGGCGCCGATGGCGACGAAGCCGGCGAGGCCGACATTGAACAGGCCGGTGAGGCCCCACTGCAGATTGAGCCCCAGCGTGACCAGCGAAAAGATCAGCGCGGTGGTCAGGAAGAAGGCGCCGTAGCCGAGCAGGTCCATCAGCGTTCCCTCACACCAAACAGGCCGATCGGCCGCACGAACAACACCGCCATCAGGATGATGAAGGAGACGGCGGCGCGCCATTCGGCGCCGATCAGCTGTACAGCGCCGGCTTCGGCCAGCCCGATGATCAAGCCGCCGAGCACCGCGCCCGGAATGCTGCCGATGCCGCCCAGGATGGCGGCGGCGAACATCGGCAACAGCATGTCGAAGCCCATGAACGGGCGGATCTGCACCAGAATGCCGATCATCACGCCGGCGACGCAGGCAAGCGCACCGCCGATGATCCAGGTTACGCGCACCACGCTGGCGACGTCGATGCCGACAATGCGGGCCAGCGCCGCGTTCTGGCTCAGTGCCTGCATGGCGCGGCCGGTCTGCGTGCGCGTCATCAGAAGATGCACGCCGAGCACCAGCACGGCGGTCAGCAGCAAGAGTGCGATCTGGTCGGGCGTGATGCGGATGCCGAAGCCGACCGGCATGGCGATCTGGATCGCCCGGCTGAAATAGGTCGGCCGCGAGCTGAAGGTGAATTCGAGCAGGCTGCGCAGCGCCATCGAGGCGCCGAAACTCGCCATCACCACGATGATCGCTTGCCCTTGCGAGCGCAGTCGCGAAAACAACACCTTGTCGAGTAGCAGCGCCAGCAGCGCAGTGAAGGCCATGCCGACGACCAGGGCGACAAGCAACGGCCAGCCAAACGACAACGGACCAATGGGCGCCACCTTGCCGAACATTGCGCCGATGGCGCTGACGACGGCTAGCGTCGCATAGGTGCCCCAGGCCATGAAGTCGCCATGGGCAAAATTCGAGAAGCGCAGGATCGAGTAGGTCAGCGTCACGCCGATGGCGCCGAGGCCGATCATCGAACCGGTCAGCAAGCCGTCGACGACAAATTGCAGGCTCATGCCGCGCCTCCCTTGCTGGCGTGGGAAGGGCGTTGGCCGAGATAGAGTTCGGCGACGACCGGATCGTTCCACAGTTCGGATGCGACACCCTCGTGCCGGTCCTTGCCTTCGACAAGCACATAGGCACGGTCGCCGATGGCCAGTGCCGCCTTGGCATTCTGCTCGACCAAAAGGATGGTGACGCCGGATTTGCGGATGCCGGCCAGCATCTCGAACACCATCGAGACGAATTTCGGCGACAGGCCGGCCGACGGCTCGTCCAACACCAGCACCTTGGGATGGACGATCAAGGCGCGGGCGACGGCGAGCATCTGCCGTTGCCCACCCGACAGATTGCCGGCGGCGGTGCGGCGCTGGCGAACGAGGTCGGGGAAGGCGGCATACATTTCCTCGATGCGGGCAGGGATCTCGCGCCGCTCGAGGATACCGCAGGCAACCCTGAGATTGTCCTCAACCGACATCAGCGGAAAGATGTTTTCCGTCTGCGGCACGAAGGCGAGGCCAAGCCGCACCATGGTGTGGGCGGGTGCCGCGGTGATGCCCTTGCCATCCAGGAACACGGTGCCGCCGGTGATCGGGACGAGGCCGGCAATCGCCTTGATGAAGCTCGATTTGCCGGCGCCGTTGGGGCCGAGGACGACGACGATCTCGCCCTTGCTGACGGTGATCGAGGCGCCGCGCACGATCGGCACACCAGGCTCGTAACCGGCTTCGAGGTCGCGCACGTCGAGGACGGTCTCGCTCATGCCGTGCCTCCGAGATAGGCCTCGATGACGCGCGGGTCGCGCGCGACCTCTTCCGCCGTGCCTTCGCTGAGCAGTTGCCCGCTCGCCATGACCAGGACGCGATGGCAGAGCCGCGTCACCATGTCGATGTTGTGCTCGATCAAGAGGAAGGTGATGCCGCGCGCATTGATGTCGCGGATGCGGTCGATGATGACTTCGAGCAGTGTCGCGTTGACGCCGGCTGCCGGTTCGTCGAGCAGGATGATCGCTGGGTCGGCCATCATGACGCGGGCGAGTTCGAGCAATTTGCGCTGGCCGCCGGAAAGCACGCGCGCCGGCTCATGCGCGAGGTGGGTGAGGGTGACAAGCTCCAACAGGTCGAGCGCCTTTGCCCTGGCCGCCTTTTCCTGTGCCGCCACCCGCCATGGTGTAACGAAGTTGGCCAGAAGCCTTTCGCCGGCCTGGCCCTGTGCCGCCAGCATGATGTTTTCGATCAGCGTCAGATTGGGCAGCGGGCGAGGGATTTGGAAGGTGCGGCCGAGGCCACGGCCGATGCGCAGATGCGCGGCTTCGCCCGAGACGCGCACGCCGTTGAGAAGGATGTCGCCGCTGGTCGGCAATATGCTGCCCGCGAGCAGGTCGAACATCGTTGTCTTGCCGGCGCCGTTCGGTCCGATCAGGCCGAGGATTTCGCCGGCCCTGACATCGAACGAGACATCGTTGACGGCGACAAGGCCGCCGAACCGCCTGACGACATTCCTTGCCGTCAGGACCGGCGCACGGGTCTCCTTCCCCTGCCGTTCGGTTGCCTCGCTCATCAAACCCTCTGGCCGAAGACGATCGTTGTCGCCTCCTGATTTTTGATTTGTGATCACACTTGCTTTGATCACGCTATTCGGCTTTAATTTCATCCGCAAGCCGAAAACGGGGCAAAAGCCGGGAATGCAGAAGGCTGCCATCGAAAAGAACAACGAAACGATCGCAGCCCAGCTGACGCCGGTCGGCCGCGAGACCGTGCAGGATCGCGTCTATTCCGAGTTACGCCGGGCTCTGATCGGCGGCCTGTTCGAGCCGAACCAGGTGCTGACCATCCGTGGCCTGGCTGATGCGCTGGTCACTTCGACAATGCCGGTACGCGAAGCGCTCGGCCGGCTGATCACGGAAAAGGCGCTGGAGGCGCTGCCCAACCGTTCCGTGCGCGTGCCGCCGATCACGCTGGAGCGTATCGACGACCTTCTGCGCGCCCGCTCCCTCATCGAAGGCGAAGCGATCGCGCTTGCCGCCACGCGCATGAGCCCGCGCCAGATCGCTTCGATTGAAGCCATGCTAGGCGAGTGGGACGAGATGCGGGCCCTGAAGCACAAGAAGGATATCGACCGCGAAGCGACGCTCAACCAGAGCTTCCATTTCGAGATCTACCGCTGCTGCGGGTCGGCCGTGCTGATCCCGATGATCGAAAGCCTGTGGCTGCAATCGGGCCCCTGCATCCGCGTTGCCATTTATGCCTTTTCCGACGCCGGCGAGGTCGACACCGCGCACTACCACCGCAGCATCGTCGCAGCTCTCGCCAAGCAGGATGCGCAGGCGGCGCGCGAGGCATTGGTGGCCGATATAAGCCGGCCCTTTGCTTTCCTGCGCGACAAGCTTCAATCCACGAAAGACCTGACATGACAACGCCCGCCATCAGGATCACCGAGCCGCGCTCTAAGCTTTCCGTGACGGCGCTGCTGCTGCCTGAAAAGGCTCCGGAAAACGCTGCCTTTCTCAAGGCGTATCTCACTGCCCCGCGCGTGGTCCCAGGCATCCATGCCATGTGGACCGGGCCAGAGATTTCCTGCCCGGTTCCATCGGTGGATCTCGAAGGCCAGTCCTTCGCCAAGCCGTTGCCGGCGGAGAACGCGACGCTGACGCCGCAGCCCGGCGACATCGTGCTGTCCTACGTGCCGCCGCGCATGTGGGGCGGCAACCCCAATGCCATTTTCGACATCGGTCTCTATTACGGGCAGGGCGCGCGGCTTCTGTTCCCGATCGGCTGGCTGGCCGGCAGCGTGGTGGCGCAGGTCCTGCCGGAGGAGCGTGAGCAGTTCGCCGCCGCCTGTGGCGTCATCCGCCGCAACGGTGCCTGCGACATGACCTTCAGCCTGGTGGAGGCCTCGAATGGCTGACGACAGTTTCGAGCTTTTCGATCTTCGCGTCGAGGCGGTCATCCCCGAGGGCAAGCCGATCTATTGCGGCGCCAAGCCGGGCGACTATTTCGAGCTCAAGGGCGAGATGCTGTCGATGCCGGCAGGGCAGAGTTTTTCGATCTATTCGCTTGCCTCCGTATTGCCGTTTCTCGCGGCAAAGCAGCGGCCGACCGACCGCAATGACTGGATGACCTCTGACGCCGAGATCGCTTGTCCCGATCCCAATTGCGCCAGCCGGCTGCGGATCGTCAGACTGGCCAAGCGGCGATTCAGCCATGCCGAAACCACGGCCGTGCCGCTGCCGAAGGAGAATGACCGGACATGACCGCCAAGACCTTCGAGCTCGGCCCCGGCTACACCATCTCGCGCGTCATTCGCGGCGGCTGGCAGCTCGCCGGCGGCCATGGCGCCATCGATCGCAGCCAAGCGGTCACCGACCTGATCGCCACTTTCGATGCGGGCATCTGGACCTATGATTGTGCCGACATCTACACCGGCGTCGAAGAACTGATCGGCGCCGCGCGCCTGCGGCTGGCCAGCGAGCGTGGCCTCGATGTCGCCGCCAGGATGAAGGTGCATACCAAGCTGGTGCCCGACCTTGAACGGCTGGCCACGATCAGCCGCGACTACATCAGGGGCATCGTCGATCAGTCGCTGCGCAGGCTGAAGACCGAGCGTCTCGATCTCGTGCAGTTCCATTGGTGGGACTATGATCAGCCTCGTTATGTCGAGGCGATGGGGTGGCTCAACGAACTTCGGTTGGAAGGCAAGGTGCGCAATCTCGGTACCACCAATTTCGACACGCCGCGGCTCGCCGAGATCCTCGTCGCAGGCATCCCGCTGGTCAGCCAGCAACTGCAATATTCCGTGCTCGATCAGCGGCCGGGCAATAGCCTCGCCGCACTTGCAGAGAAAAACGGCGTCAGCTTCCTCTGCTATGGTTCCGTCGCCGGCGGCTTCCTCAGCGACAAATGGCTTGGCGTGGCCGAACCGGCGATGCCGCTCGAAAACCGCTCGCTGGTCAAATACAAGCTGATCATCGATGATTTCGGTGGCTGGGACCTTTTCCAGCAACTGCTCCAAGCACTTAAGGCCGTTGGCGATCGCCACGGCGTCGACATCGCCACCATCGCCAGCGCCTGGGTGCTTGAACAGCCGCGCGTGGCGGCCGTCATCGTCGGCGCCCGCAATCAGGCCCATGCACTGGCCAATGCTGGCATCATGGACGTCGCGCTCGACGCCGATGATCGGGCGAAGATCACGGCCGTGATCGCGCAAAGCCAGGGTCCCCTGGGCGACGTCTACACGCTGGAGCGCGACCGGCACGGCCGTCACGGCTCGATCATGCACTACAATTTGAACGCAGGCCGCACATGAGTGTCAGCAACCCCATGCTGTTTTCGCAGGCCAGCGCCGAAATCGTCGGCCTGCATCGCTTCTTCGTCGACTGGTTTGTCGCCGCGCGTGCCGACACGGTGGATTTCTCGCGCTTCGAGCGTGCCATGGGCGAAAGCTTGACCATGATCGCACCGAGCGGCCAGATTCTCGATCGTGACGCTGTGATCGATCATGTCCGCTCCAGCCGTGCCACCTGCGATGACGGCTTTGCCATCTCGATCGAGGACATCCGGCCGGGCTGGCAAAGCGCCGATACGATCGTTGTCTTCTACGTCGAGACGCAACTCCGCGCGGGCAAGCACACGCGCCGGCAGTCGAGCGCCGTCTTCACCACCAGTTCATCGGCGCCCAACGGCGTCGAATGGCGACATCTGCATGAAACCTGGCTGCAGGTGCCGGAACGCTGAACAGGCTCCAGAGATCAAATTAGAGTCGAGTAACGAAAGGGGAACAACAATGAGAAAGACGATACTCCAACTCACCACCGCGCTTGCTCTCGTGACGCTGGCAGGCGCCGCGCAGGCCGCCGACTGCAAGATCACCGTCGGCCTCGTCATGGAACTGACCGGCCCAGCCGGCGAATACGGCCAAGCCGGCGCCAAGTCCGTCGAGATGGCCTTCCGCGACATCAACGCCGCCGGCGGCGTGCGCGGCTGCGATCTGGCGACCGACACGCGCGACAGCCAGAGCCAGGGCAACATCGCCGTCGACGCCGCCACCCAGCTGGTCCAGGTCAAGAAGGTGCCGGTCATCATCGGCGGCATCATCTCGTCGGTGTCGATCCCGATCCTGACCTCGGTCACAGCGCCGGCCAAGATCGTCCAGGTCTCGCCGGCATCATCGTCGCCGACACTGACCGCGCTTGGCCGCGACGGCAAGACCAACGGCATCTTCTTCCGCACCATCACCTCGGATGCGCTGCAGGGCGTCGCCGCCGCCAAATACGCCATCGACAAGGGCTTCAAGAAATTGTCGATCATCCACGTCAACAACGACTTCGGCGTCAACATGGTGGCCGAATTCTCGCGCGCCTACAAAGCGCTCGGCGGCACCATCGTCTCCGACACGCCCTACAACGAGAAGCAGTCGAGCTATGCCTCTGAAGTCACGGCGGCGATGGCGGGTGAACCGGACGGGCTCTACCTGGTCAGCACGCCGGTAGACGGCGCAACCGTTGCCCGCACCTGGATTTCGCAAGGCGGCGTGCAGAAATTCCTACTCAATGACGGCATGAACAGCCCTGATTTCATCGAATCCGTCGGCGCCGATTATCTCAAGGATGCCTACGGCACGTCGTCCGGCACCAGTCCGACGGCCTCCACCGATTACTTCATGAAGAACTACAAGGAATTTTCCGGTATCGAACCGTCGAACCCGGCCGCCGACCGTTCCTATGACGCCGGTGCCATCGTCGGCCTCGCCATCGCCATTGCCGGCTCCGAGGATCCGGCCAAGATCAAGGACGCAATGTACAAGGCGGTCGATCCGGCCGGCACGCCGATCTTTGCCGGCAAGGAGGAGTTCGCCAAGGCGCTCGGCTTGATCAAGGACGGCAAGCCGATCCGCTATGAAGGCGTCATCGGTCCGGTCGCCTTCGACAAATATGGCGACATCACCGGCCCGTTCCGGCTGTGGAAGATCGTCGACGGCAAGGTGACCACCGACGGTGAAATGACCACCGACGACGTCAACGCGCTGCAGGCCAAGCTCCAGTAGGCCGACAGTGCTTCCGGCATCAATCGCGCGATTGATGCCGGCATCGCTTGGACAGCCAATATCGCTTGCGCGGCCGACAATCCCGAATAGGATCGACCGACCGCAATTGAAGGATGGCGTGCGTGTCGGACAGGAATACTCATCGGGCCGTCCGGTTGGTGGATGCAGACGACGCGCGTCGCCGCACCGGCGCCTGAGCCCGATGTCGCCTGAAACGCAACGGCTTCTGTCCGCTCTTGGCGATAGGCTGGGCGCCGGCGGTGTGCTTGCCGGCTCCGATGTCGACCAGCGCTATCGTGACGATCCTGATGGCAAGCTCGGTGCACTGCCCGAAGTGGTGCTGCGTCCGCGCGATACCGTCGGTGTCGCGGCGGCCCTCGCCGGATGCAACGCTGTCGGCCAGCCGGTCGTCGTCCAGGGCGGCCGCACCGGGCTGGCCGGCGGCACACGCGTCCAGCCGGGTGAGATCGTGCTGTCGCTGGAGCGCATGACCGGCCTTGCCGCGCCGGACACTCAAGCCGCTACCATCGTCGTCGAAGCCGGTGCGACTCTGCAGGCGGTGCAGGAAGCGGCCGATGGCGCGGGGCTGATGTTCGGCGTCGATATCGGCGCGCGCGGTTCGGCCACGGTCGGCGGCAACATCGCCACCAATGCCGGCGGCATCCGCGTGCTGCGCTACGGCATGTACCGGGCGCAGGTGCTAGGGTTGGAGGCGGTGCTGGCCGATGGCAGCGTGCTGTCCTCGCTGAAGGGCCTGCCCAAGGACAATTCCGGCTACGACCTCGGCCAGCTCTTCATCGGTGCGGAAGGGACGCTCGGCGTCGTCACCCGCGCCGCGCTCCGGCTGCATCCGAAACCGGCATCGGAGGTGAACGCCTTTTGCGCGCTGGCTTCGCTCGACGCGGCGATCGCCCTGCTCGGACTGCTGCGGCAAAAGCTCGGCCCGTTATTGTCAGCCTATGAGGTCAACTTCGCACCGCTCTATGACGTCATGGCTGCCAGCATGGCCATGCCGGCACCGTTGCCGGCAGGCTCACCCGTCTATGTGCTGGCCGAGATCCAGGGCAGCGAGCCGGAGCGCGACGGCGAGCGCTTCGCCGAGGTCCTGATGCAGGCTGTCGAGGACGGCGTGGTCGACGATGTCGTCGTCTCGCAATCACCGCGTGAATTCCGTGCGCTGTGGGATGTGCGGGAAGACGCCAATCGCGTCCTGTTTTCGATCAAAGGCCTGATCGGCGTCGACATCAGTATCCCGCTGGCGCGCATGGGCGCGTTCCTGCAGGAAGCCGACGCCGCCATTCATGCCGTGGATCCCGGCGCCGACATCTATGTCTTCGGCCATCTCGGCGACGGCAATCTGCACTATCAGGTCCTGACGGCGGATCCGGCGGCTGCCTATGGCATCATCTATCGCGGCGTGGCGGCGGCGGGCGGTGGCGTTTCGGCCGAGCATGGCATTGGCCTCGACAAGAAACAGTGGCTGCATCTGGTGCGCAGCGACGCCGAGATCGCCACGATGCGGCGGCTGAAGACCGCGCTCGACCCGAAGAACATCCTCAATCCAGGGCGGGTGTTCGATCTCGATCCAACGGCCCTCGCACGATGACGGGTGGTCGATAGCTCAGGTCCGTTCCGTCGCCATCTGCCTGGGAATCAGGAACCGGGCGGCGAGCACGCAGAGCAGCACGGTGAACATCAGGATCAGTGCCACCAGCGCATTGATGTCGGGCGAGAAGCCAAGCCGCATCATCGCCCACAATCGGACCGGCAGCGTGCTCTGTGTGCCGGTGACCAGGATGGTGATCATGGTTTCGTCGAACGACAGCGCGAAGGCCAGGATGGCGCCGCCGACCATGGCGCTCGACAGGTTCGGCAGGATGATGCGCCAGAAGGTCTGCCAGCCGGTGGCGCCGAGATCGTAAGAGGCTTCGACCAGCGTGCGGCTCATCGACTGCAGCCGCATCAGCACGGTACGATAGACGATCGCCAGCACGAAGACCGTATGGCCGATGACGACCGTCAGCAGCGAGCGTTCGAGGCCGATCTCACGGAAGAAGATCAGCAGCGCCAGGCCGCTGATGATCGGCGGCATCAGGAACGGCAGGAAGATGATGAACTGCAGGAACGAGCGTCCGGAGCGGCGGCCGTGATAGTAAAGCGCCAGGAGCGTTCCGCTGACGACCGAGAGCACGACGGTGCACAGGCCGACGATCAGCGTGGTGCGCAAGGCGGCCAGGATGTCATGGTTCTCGGCGAGCGCGACGTAGGTCGAAAGGGTGGGCGACGACCAGTCGACATTGCCATGCGAAATGGCGAAGAACGACGACACGATCGGCACGAACAGCGGGCTGTAAAGCAGCACGGCAACCAGCGTCGTGATCGCGGCCAGGAAGATTGTGGAAGGTCGGGGCAGGGCGCTCATATCGACGTCCCCCGGCTGCGTCCGAAGCGTTCGCCGATGAGGATGGCACAGATCACCACGATCGCCAGCGCCACCGAGAGTGCGGCGCCGAACGGCCAGTTGTAGGCCGTGCCGAACTGGCTGTAGAGGATGCGGCCGAAGGTGAAGCCGCTGATCCCGCCGACCATCTGCGGCGTCAGGAAGTCGCCGATCGCCAGCACGAAGACGAAGCTCGCCGCCGAGGCGACGCCGGGCAGGCTGAGCGGCAAGGTGATGCGCAGGAACGTCTGCAGGCCGCTCGCGCCAAGATCGTCGGAGGCACGCAGCAAGGTCTGCGGTATCCGCTCCAGCGACAGGAAGATCGGCAGGATGGCGAAGGGGATCAAAAGCAGGCTCAGCGTCAACAGGATGGCGTTCATGTTGAACACGAAAAGCGTCGAGGGCTGCTGCAATATGCCGAGCGCCACCAGTGCCTTGTTGAGGAAGCCGTTGAGGCCGAGGATGCTGCGGATCGCATAGATCTTGATGACGTAGCTCATCAACAGCGGCACCAGCAGCAGCATCAGCAAGGCGTAGCGCCAGCGCCCTTTCAGCGTCGTCAGGAAATAGGCGGCGGGATAGGCGAGCAGGATGCAGATCACGGCCACCGACACGCACAGCACGATGGTGTTCCAGAACACCGGGAGAAAGATCGGGTCGGTGAAGAACCTGACATAGTTGCCGAGCGTCGGCGCGTAGATGATCGTGCCCTGATCGACGCTGAAGAAACTGTAGACCAGGAAGATCGCCAGCGGCACCAGGACGAAGATCACCGGCAAGGCGAAGGCCAGCGCCGTCACCAGCAGCGACAATCGCCTTTCCACGGGATGTGTCGAGCCGGCCGTACTCATGCCAGCACCAGATGGCCTTCATGCGGCGCAAAGCAAAGCGATACCGTTTCGCCGGACTTGAGCGCGCTGCCGTCGATCCGGCTCGGCATGCGCAGCCGCAGGCGTTGCGCGACAGTGTCCGCCCCCGCCGTGATGGTGGCGACGGTCGACGAACCGGCAAAGGCGAGGTCGGCGATGCTGCCGGAAAAGCGGTTGCCGAAGTCCGTAGCATCCGCAAGATGCAAGGCCTCGGGACGGAACGCCGCGAAGGCGCCGGCGCCATCCGCTGCGGCCTTCAGATGCGGCTGGTTGCTGATCGAACAGACAAGCCGCCCAAGTGCCGTCTCGATCGTCCGTTGATCACCCTGGACAGGACCGAGCTTTCCGGCGACCAGATTGTTCTCGCCGAAGAAGCGCGCCACGAACTCGCAATTCGGCGTGTAGTAAAGCTCGTGCGGCGTGCCGAGTTGGCGGATATGGCCGGCCTGCATGACGCAAATCCGGTCGGCCATGCCGATGGCTTCTT
This sequence comes from Mesorhizobium loti, assembly GCA_002356515.1. NCBI lineage: Bacteria > Pseudomonadati > Pseudomonadota > Alphaproteobacteria > Hyphomicrobiales > Phyllobacteriaceae > Mesorhizobium > Mesorhizobium loti. The sequence goes on from AP017605.1 coordinate 6,789,154, forward strand.
CCTGGTCGTGGGTGACGAACAGAAAAGTGGTCTTGATCTCGCGCTGGATGGATTTCAGGAATTCCTGCATCTGCCGACGCAGCTCCAGATCGAGCGCGGCGAGCGGTTCGTCGAGCAGGATCAGCCGCGGCTGGCAGATCAGCGCGCGGGCGAGCGCGACACGCTGGCGCTGACCGCCGGAAAGCTGCGCCGGAAAACGGTCGGCAAAGCGCCCGAGCTGCACCAGTTCCAGCGCTTCCGAGACGCGGCGCGCGATCTCCTTGCGCTGGATATGGCGCACCGAAAGTCCATAGCCGACATTGCCGGAAACGGTCATATGCGGGAACAGCGCATAGTCCTGGAACACGGTGTTGAACGGCCGCTTGTTGATCGGCATGCGGCTGATGTCCTGGCCGTCGAGGCGGATCTCGCCCGCGGTCAGCGGCTCCAGCCCGCCGATCAGCCTCAAGACGGTGGTTTTGCCCGAGCCCGACGGTCCAAGCACGGTCAGGAACTCACCGTCCTTGATCGACAGGTCGATGTCGTGCAGCACGGGAACCGTGCCGTAGGATTTCGAGACGGACCGCAGCGTCAGCAGGTCGGCATTCTGGTTCATAAGCTATTCTCGCATACGCTGCGGCGGTCCGGAACGTCCGGACCGCCGGGTCCTTCGAAGTCGGGCTGCGTAAAGGATCAGGGCGTCGCCTTGATCTCGTTCCACAGATCAGAGCGCTTGAGCGGGTCCTCGACATTGTTGAGCCAGACCAGCTTGTCATTGCCGCCGGCGCTGCTCGACTCGACCACCGTGTTGCCGAAGCCGGTGCGCTCGGAAAGCGCGCCGCTGACCTTCTTCGTCAGCATGAAGTCGATCCATTTCTCGGCCGCCGCATTGTCGCGGACGCCCTTGGAAATGACCCAATTGTCGAGCCAGGCCAGCGCGCCTTCGCTCGGATTGACGTAGGCGACATGGGCACCGATCTTCTGCAGCGCCTTGACCTGCTGCTGGCCGTAATTGGCCCAGATCAGGGCAACGTCATTGTTCTGGTAGATCTGCTGCGCCTCGTCGGCGGTGGTGTAGAAGCTAAGCACATTGCGCTTGAGTTCGACCAGCTTGGCCTTGACCGCCGCCATTTGCCCGGCATCGAGGTTGAACGGATCCTTGTAGCCTAGCGTCAGCGCGGTGAACGAGAAATTGTGCTCGCCATTGTCGTAGGCCAGGATCTTGCCCTTATAGGCCGGATCCCAGAGCACCGACATCGAGGTCGGCGCCGGCTTCACCTTGTCGGTGTCGTAGATCAGCCCGATGGAATCGAAGCAGAACGGAATGCCGTAGACCTTGCCGTCCTTGGTGTCGCCGCTGACCTGCGACAGATCGCGGAAGCGCGGCAGCACCTCCTTCTGGTTGGGCAGCTTGGTGATGTCGATGGGCGACACCAGATCGGCCTTGATGTAGCGCTGCAGCTGGGCGGTGTTGACGGCGAAGATGTCGAAGTCCTGGCCTTCGCTGCCCTTGATCTTGGCCCAAATCTCATCATCGCTGCCGATGAAGACGACATCGACGCCGATACCGGTGGCGGCGGTGAAGTCCTTGACCCAGTCCGGGTCGGCATAGCCGTCCCAGGCCAGCACGCGCAGGTTCGCGGCCAGCGCCGCCGAGGTCATCAGGCCGATGCCGAGGCCGATTGTCGCCAGTCTTAGAAACGCTCTCTTCAGTCCCATTTTTAATCTCCCATTGTCGTTCTGGTGGACCGTGAATTCCGGACCTTTGCCGTCACAGCGGGGTGACGGTGACCAGTCCCTCGTCCGGCACCGACACCATCCGGTTGCGCAGTGGCTTGCCGAATGCCTGTGCCTGGATTTCATACTCGTCGCCGGAGGCCGTCTTGACGCCGGAGGCGTAGCTCATCACCGCCGCGCCGAAGAAATAGGCGTGCAGATCGCCCGCCCTGCGGTGCATCGGGTAGCGGAAATGGAAGTGCTCGAGATTGGCGATCGAGTGCGACATGTGTTCTTCGCCCGACAGGAACTCCTGTTCCCAGATGACGGCCCCGTCGCGCAGGATGCGGGAATGACCGCGCACTTCGTTCGGCAAATCGCCGATCAGCAGTTCCGGACCGATCGAGCAGGAGCGTAGCTTGGAATGGGCGAGGTAGAGGTAGTTCTCGCCCTCCGTCACGTGGTCGGAATATTCGTTTCCGAGCGCATAGCCGATGCGATAGGGATGGCCGTTCGGCCCATTGAGATAAAGCCCGACGATCTCGGCTTCCTCTGCCCCGGCTTTCGCGAATGCCGGCATCGGCAGCTCAGCACCGGGCGGCACGACGCAGGTGCCGACGCCCTTGAAGAACCACTCCGGCTGGATGCCGATCTTGCCGGCGCCAGGCTTGCCGCCCTCCAGCCCCATGCGGAAGATTTTCAGGGAATCCGATTCGTCTGCACCTTCGCCATGGGTCAGAACATGCATCTGGTTGCGCGCGGCCGCACTTCCGGTGTGGGTCAGGCCGGTTCCGGTGACCAGGAAGCGCGCCGGCTCCGGATGATCGACAGGAGCGAGCACACGGCCATCGCGCAGCAGCTCGCCATAGTCGACTGTCGCTGTGCCCGTCCGCTTCTCGACCAGCGATGCAATGGATGCACCCGCGGCGATTGCCGCTTCGGCAAGCTCCAGCACGCTGCCGGTCTTGTCGAGCGGATGCAGGTGGTTGCCGTCATTGGAGACGCGGCCGACCCGCCTGCTGCCATCGGGCATTCTGAACTGAACAAGACGCATGAATACTAACCTTCTTTCCTTGGAACCGTGCGGGTCACACCCAGCCCGCATCGACAATGAACTGCTGGCTCGTGCACATCAGGCTGTCGTCGGCAGCGAGGAACAGCGCCATGCGCGCAATGTCGGAGGGCTGCAGCCGGTCGGGCAGGCACTGCCTCTCCGCGATCTGGCGCTCCCCGGCCGGATTGAGCCACAGGCGCATCTGGCGCTCGGTCATCACCCAGCCCGGCACCATGCAGTTGACGCGGATGCGCTCGGGGCCGAGTTCGCGCGCCAGCGCCCGTGTCATGCCGTAGACAGCGGCTTTCGCGGTGACATAGGCCGGACAATCGGGATCGCCGACCATCCAGGTGATGGAGCCGAAATTGATGATCGAGCCGCCGCCCAGCGTGTTCATCTGCGGACGCACCGACTGCGCGGCGAAGAACTGGTGGCGCAGATTGACCGCCATGCGGTCGTCCCAGTAGGCGACCGTGACGTCCTTGGTCTGGTGGCGGTCATCATTGCCGGCATTGTTGCACAGCACCTGGATCGGGCCATTGTGCTGCGCTGCTTGCGCGGTAGCCGCCTGTAGCTGCTCGACATCGCGCAGGTCGCAGGGAACGAACAGCGGCGCGGCATGTCCTTCGGTTGCAATCGCATCGACCAGGCGCCGGGACGGTTCCTCGGCCAGATCGACGAAGGCGACGCGGCTGCCTTGCGCGCAGAAATGCCGTACCAGGCTTTCGCCGATGCCGCTGCCGCCGCCGGTGATGAAGACGCTGCGGCCCTTGAGGCTCGGGTAGGTCGCGTAGCTGCCAATCGGATCCGTCATTGCGCGCCTCTCTAGTGGGAATGCCGGGGGATGCCGGCATCGCGCCGGCCGACGAGGAAGTCGAAATCGCAGCCCTTGTCGGCCTGGAGCACGCGCTCGACATAGAGGCTCTGATAGCCGCCTTCGGGTGGGGCCGGCGGCTTCCAGTCGCGGCGGCGGATGGCCAGTTCTTCATCCGACACCAGCAACTCAAGCCGGCGGCCGGCGACATCGAGTTCGATGAGATCGCCGTCGCGCACCAGGGCCAGCGCGCCACCGGCTGCGGCCTCCGGCGCGACATGCAGCACCACCGTGCCATAGGCAGTGCCGCTCATGCGCGCGTCCGAAATGCGCACCATGTCGGAGACGCCTTGCTTGAGCAGCTTGGCCGGCAGCGGCATGTTGCCGACCTCGGCCATCCCTGGATAGCCGCGCGGTCCGCAGTTCTTCAGCACCATCATCGAAGAGGCGTCGATATCCAGTTCCGGATCGTCGATGCGGGCATAGTAATGCTCGATGTTCTCGAAGACGACGGCCTTGCCGCGATGCTGCATCAGTTCGGGCGTTGCCGCCGACGGCTTGATGACGGCTCCATTGGGCGCCAGATTGCCGCGCAGGATCGAGATGCCGCCTTGCTCGGTCAATGGTTCGCTCAGCGGCCGGATGACTTCGCGGTTATAGTTGGGCGCGCCGTCGATCAGTTCACCGATCGTCTTGTCGCTGACGGTCATGACGTCGCGATGAAGAAGCCCCACTTCATCAAGCGACGCCATGACCGCAGCCAGCCCCCCGGCATAGTAGAAATCTTCCATCAGGAACCGGCCCGACGGCATCAGGTCGACAATGGTTGGAACATCGCGGCCAAGACGGTCCCAGTCCTCGAGGCTGAGATCGACACCAACCCGGTTGGCGATGGCGATCAGGTGCAGCACCGCATTGGTCGAACCGCCGATCGCGCCATTGACGCGAATGGCGTTTTCGAACGCTTGCTTTGTGAGAATGTCCGAAATTTTCACGTCCCGGCGGACCAGATCGACGATCTGGCGTCCGGCCATCTGGGCGAGCACGCCACGGCGCGAATCCACCGCCGGGATCGCGGCGTTGTCCGGCATGCCGATGCCGAGCGCTTCCACCATGCTGGCCATGGTCGAGGCCGTGCCCATGGTCATGCAACTGCCGGCCGACCGGCTCTGGCCCTGTTCTGCGGCGAGGAAATCGGCGACCGGCATGCGGCCGGCCTTCACCTCTTCGGCGAATTTCCAGACATGGGTGCCTGAACCGATATCCTGCCCGCGGAACTTGCCGTTGAGCATCGGTCCGCCGGAGACGGTGATGGTCGGCAGATTGCACGAGGCAGCCCCCATCAGCAGCGCCGGCGTGGTCTTGTCGCAACCAACGAGCAGGATGACGCCGTCGATGGGATTGCCACGGATGGATTCCTCGACATCCATGCTGACCAGGTTGCGAAACAGCATGGCGGTGGGGCGCATGTTGCTTTCGCCCAGCGACATGACGGGGAATTCCAGCGGCAGGCCGCCGGCCTCGTAGACGCCGCGTTTGACGTGGTCGGCCAAGTCGCGGAGATGCGCATTGCACGGCGTCAGCTCCGACCAGGTGTTGCAGATGCCGATCACCGGGCGGCCGTCGAAAGCGTCGGCCGGGATGCCCTGGTTCTTCATCCAGCTGCGATGCATGAAGGCGTTCTTGCCTTCACCGCCGAACCAGGCTTCGGACCGCAGTTTGCGTTTGGTCTCGGTCACGATTGCTGGCCCCGATCGGTGCGGCGTTTGTTGCGGTTCTCGACGCTGCGGCGCACGTCGTCCTCGGCATTGTCGATGAGCACCAAGAGTGCCTTTTGCGCGCCGGCGGCGTCGCCGGCGGCAATCTTCTCCGCCACCTCGCGATGCAGCGGTAAGGAATGGCGCTGGCCTTCCGGATTGTCGTTGGAGAGGCGAAAGCTCATCACCAATGCGGTTTCGACCAGTGCCGCCAGCGAACCGATCAGTTCATTGCCGGTCATGCGCAGGATCGTTTGGTGGAACACCAGATCGGGTTTGGCGAAGCGGTCGCCATCATCGCTCACCGCCTCCATTTCGGCCAGCGCCGCATGGATCTCGGCAATCTGCGCCGGCGTGGCGCGCTGGGCGGCCAACGCGGCGGACATCGGCTCGATGGCGCGGCGCAGTTCGAACAGAGCCCGGACATCGTCAGCGCTGACGCCGCCGGCGTAACGCCAGGACAGCACGTCCGGATCGAGGAAGTTCCAGTCCGAGCGTGGGCGCACGCGCGTGCCGGTCTTCGGCCGCGATTCGACCAGCCCCTTGCCGGCCAGCACCTTGATCGCTTCGCGCAGCACCGTGCGGCTGACCCCCAGCATCTCGCTGGAATCGTCGGCGTTGGGCAGCGCCTCGCCGGGCAGGAAGTCGCCTTGCACGATGCGCAAACCGATCTGCTCAACGACAGTCGCGTGCAGCGCGGTGGAGCCGCTGGAAACCGCCACGGCAACCCGTGACGTGCGCGCCGTGCTGAAAGATTTCTTATTCTTCATACTATTCATATGATATGTCTTATAGCCATGGCGATTGGAGTCAAGGGACGGGGAGCGCCGATGACAAAGAATCTTGCTGCCGTTGCCGCGCGGCTCACACAGCTGGTTTCGATCAGCGACGGCATTGCGACGGTCGACATTGCTCCGGCGGCCGGCGGCGCGCTGGCGTCCTATCGCTGGTGGCACAATGGCTCTGCGGTGGATTGGCTGCGGCCGGCCGATCCGGCGGCGATCAGCGGCCGCGATGCCGGCGCCATGGGCTGCTTCCCGCTTGTTCCCTATTCCAATCGCATAAGGGGCGGCCGGTTCGAGTTCGCGGGACGCACCATCCAGCTTCCAACGACTCCCGACGATCCACATCATGAGCACGGCCATGGCTGGCGTCGGCCTTGGGCGGTCGTCAGGCACGAAAAGAGCACGATCGCCCTGCGCTATCGTCACGCCGCCGATTCCTGGCCATGGAGCTATGAGGCCGAGCAGGAGATCACCTTGGATGGCGGCAAGCTTTGCATGACCATTGCCGTGCGCAACCTGTCGGAGACGCCCATGCCGGTTGGCTTCGGCCTCCATCCCTATTTTCCGTCGTCGCCGTGGACGCATGTCCAGGCGCCGGTGTCGGGCATGTGGGAAACCGATGCGGAGGTCCTGCCCACCCGGCATGTCCTGCCGCCTGCGGGAGCCGACCCATCCATCGGTTTTGACGTATCGGAAGTGGATTTCGACACGGTTTTCACCGGATGGGCGCGCCGCGCCCGGATCACTTGGCCGGAGCACGGACGGCAACTGGACATCGAGGCCGAGGCACCGCTCGATTTCCTCGTCCTTTACACGCCGCCCGGCGAGCCGTTCTTTTGCGCCGAGCCGGTCAGCAACATCACCGATGCCTTCAACCGCGCGACCAGCCGCATCGACACCGGATGCATCGTGCTGGCGCCCGGGCAGATGCGATCCGCCAGTGTTCGCTTCACGCCGTCACTGGCTGCTTGACCTTCGCTATCGGTTGCCCGTAGCGAGGGCTGGAATCAGAACGGATAGTGCTGGCCCGGATCCTCGATCGTCACCCAGCGCAGATCGGTGAATTCGGCGATCGAGGCCTTGCCGCCGAAGCGGCCGTAGCCGGAGCCCTTGACGCCGCCGAATGGCATCTGTGCCTCGTCGCCGACGGTCGGGCCGTTGATGTGGCAGATGCCGGCTTCGATGCGCGCGGCGACCGCCATGGCGCGTTTGATATCGCGGCTGAACACGGCTGACGACAGGCCGTACTCCGTGTCGTTGGCAACGCGTATGGCTTCGTCCTCGCTCTTCACCCGGATCACCGGCTTGACCGGCCCGAAGGATTCTTCCGCATAGACTCGCATGGCCGGCGTCACATGGTCGAGCAGCGTTGCCTCGACAACGGTGCCAGTGCGCTTGCCGCCGGCGACAAGCTTGGCGCCCTTGGCGACCGCGTCGGCGACGAGTTCCTCCATCTTGTCGGCGGCCTGGCTGCTGATCAGCGAGCCCAGCACGACATGGCCGCGCGGATCGCCGGCCGGCAGTTGCGAGGCGCGGGCAGCGAGCTTGGAAACGAACGCGTCGGCGACCGTCTCGTCGACGATCAGCCGCTCGGTCGACATGCAGATCTGGCCCTGATGCATGAAGGCGCCGAAGGTGGCCGCGTTGACCGCCGCGTCGATATCGGCATCGTCCAGCACCAGCAATGGCGCCTTGCCGCCGAGTTCGAGCAGCGCCGGCTTCAGGTGCCGGCCGGCGAGCTCGGCGATGATGCGGCCGACCTTGGTCGAACCGGTGAAGTTGACGCGCTTGACCGCAGGGTGGGCTACCAGCGCTTCGACAATCCCGGCGGCATCCTTGGGATCATTGGTGACGATATTGATAACGCCCTTGGGCAGACCGGCTTCGACCAGCACCTGGCCGATCAGCCGGTGCGTGCCCGGGCACATTTCGGAAGCCTTCAGCACCACCGTGTTGCCGCAAGCAATCGGCATGGCGATGGCACGCGTGCCGAGAATGACCGGCGCATTCCACGGCGCGATGCCGAGGCACACACCGGCCGGCTGGCGGATCGCCATGGCCAGTGTCCCCGGCTTGTCCGAGGGAATGATCTCCCCCGAAATCTGCGTCGTCATCGCAGCCGCCTCGCGCAGCATGTTGGCCGCCAGCATGACGTTGAAGCCGGCCCAGGGACCCGTGGCGCCGGTCTCTTCCATCATCAGCCTGGTGAATTCGCCGACCTTGGAGGCCATCACATCAGCCGCCCTGGACAGCAAGGCGCGGCGCTCGCCAGGCCCGGTCTTCGACCAGGTCGTACAGGCCGCGGCAGCAGCTTCCACGGCGGCATTGGCATCGGCGACGCTGGCCGCCGCGGCGCGCGTTGCCAGCTTGCCGGTGAACGGGTCCATGCGCTCATAGGAGGCCGAACCGGACGCATCCCTTTTGTCGCCGTCGATCAGAAGTCCGATATCCATGATTGTCTCCCTTGCTCCATCAGGAGCGCCTCGTTGGTTTTAGAAGCCGAGCACTTCGGCGTTGATCGATGCCTCGAGGCCGCCATCGACCGGCACATTCGCGCCGTTGACCCAGCGGGCGCCGTCCGAGCACAGGAACAGCACGACAGGCGCGATATCGCCCGACGTGCCGGCGCGACCGACCCTGGCAATGTCGCTGTCGACGCGGGCATCGCCGAGCACGCTGCGGAATTGTTTCAGGATGGGCGTCTCGACCGGTCCGGGGCTCACCGCATTGACGCGGATGCCCCGGCGTTTGAACAGATCCTGGTGCGCGGCGCGAAAGGTCCACAGCAGGAGCAGTTCCTTCGAGACGGGATAGCCCTCCTCGTTCTTGACCGCGTGATCGGCGACCACATCGGCGACATCGGGAAAGCCCTCTATGGCCACCATCGAGGCGGCACGGTTGAGATTGGCGCGCCAGCCATAGCCGGCGATCGAGGCGACGTTGACGATGGCGCCGCCTTCGCGAAGTCTTGGCGCGAGGCCTTCCGAGAGCGCCCTGAGACCAAAGAAATTGACGGCCAGCGTCGCTGCCGCGCCGGTGTTGCCCGAGAGGCCAGCGACATTGCAGAGCGCGTCGAGGCGCTGCGGCAGGCGCGCGATCAACTCGTCGACGCCGGCCTTTGACGAGATGTCGGCCTTGACGAAGCTGCCGACCGGTGCGGCCGGCTCGCGCACGTCGACACCGATCACGTCAGCGCCAAGCTGGCCGGCCAGTTCCGCCGTGCGGGCGCCGATGCCGGAGGCGACACCAGTGATGAGGATCGTCTTGCCGAAAAGCATGGTCATGCCTTCTCCCGAGAGGTCGTGGATTGTTGTGGCGAGGGCTCCGCGTTGCCGTCGCCGATATCAGCCGGAAGCCTGACACGGTAGCCGACCGGCAGCAGGCGCAGCCCAAAACGCTCCTCGATCGTTCCCCACAGGCCGCGCGGCAGGAAAAGCGAGAACAGCACGGCGGTAGCGCCAAGGCCGACCAGGTACCAGACGCCGGTGCCGCCGAACCAGGTTTCGATGAGGAAGAACACCAGCGCGCCGAGAATGGCGCCTTCGAACGTGCCGATGCCGCCGACCAGCACCATGAAGATCATGTAGGCGGTCCACTGCACGTTGAAATAGGTCTTCGGCTGGAAGGTGATGGAGGTCGCCAGCCATAGCGCGCCGGCAATGCCGATGCCGAAGGCGGCAAGCACGAACAAAAGCCGCTTTGTGCCGGTGACGCGCACGCCGACCGAGGCGGCGGCATCCTCATTGTCGCGGATGGCGCGGATCGCGGCGCCCGTGCTGCCGCGCAGCAGGCCGAACAGGATGGCGAGCAGGGCGGTCATCGAGGCCAGCGCCAGCCAGTAGATCGTCACCCGCCGTGTCGAGGCATCGTAGATATTGAGCGAGATCAGCGACGTGCCGGTTTCGCCTTGTACCAGCCGATCGAGATTGACCAGGAGATGCGTCAGCGCCGCGATCACCCACATGCCGATGGCGAACTCGCCGTTCCTCAGCCGCAGCATGAACAACGACAGCGGCCAGGAGACGGCGCCGACGACAACAGCCGAAACGAAAAGCGCGGCAAAAGGGTTGAGGCCGGCATCGGCCAGCCGGATGGCGAAATAGGCGCCGAGCCCGAAGAACACTTGCTGCCCGACCGAGACCAGGCCGCCGAAGCCGGCCAGGGCGTTCCACATCGCCGCCAGGATCACATAGATGAACAATGCCGTCATGCGGTCGACCACGCCGACCGAGAGAAACTGTGGCGCGACGGCCAGCAGCGCGATGATGATCGCAACCGCAATCGCCGCTATGCGCGACATCGTCGTGCCGCGCTCGATGACCGGTGAGGTTGAGACGGCGCTCATGGCGCGCTCCGGGAAGGCAGGCGCAACAGACCGCGCAGGCCGAGGCCGGAGGTCGAAAGCCGCACGAACAGCACGACCAGGAACACGGCATGGCCGCCGATCAGAAAGCCTTGCGGATGCACCTGCGCGCCGAGTGTCTGCGCCAGCGCCAGCACGATGCCGCCGATCAGCGTGCTCCACAGCGAACCGGCGCCGCCGATAACCGCCGCTTCGAAGGCGAACAGCAATTGCGGCGCGCCTGCATAGGGATCGAAGGTGGCGCGCATGCCCAGGAAAGCGCCGGCAAGGCCGACCGTCACCATGGCGATAGCGGCAGCGATGGCATTGGCGCGGCGCGCGTCGACGCCGACCAGGCCGGCCGTATCGGGATCTTCCGAGGTGGCACGGATCGAGCGGCCAAGCCTTGTGCGGGTGAGGAACAGTTGCAGCCCGCCGAGCAGGATCACGGCGGTGGCGAACATGATCACGGCTAGCTTGCCGACATAGATGCTGCCCGGCCACTCCCAGGAATCATAGGACAGGCTGCCGATATAGGGCGCCAGCGAACGCGTATCGGCGCCGAACTGCTCGAACAGCATGTTGTCGATGACGATGGCGAGGCCAAACGTGGTCAGGATCGGCAGCAGCGCGCCGCCGCGCGCGCTGCGCTCGAGCAGGAAGCGTTGCAGCGCCCAGCCGATCGCCGCCATCAGAGGCAACACGATCAGCAGGCCGACAAAGGGCGAGACATGGAACCGCGACGCCAGCCACCACAGGGCAAAGGCCGCGAAAACGGCAAGGCTGCCGTGGGCGAGGTTGATGATGCGCATCACCGAGAACATGAAGGACAGGCCGCAGGCGATCAGCGCGTAATAGCCGCCGAGCAGGACGCCCTGGATGATCTGGTTGCTCATGCCGGAACGCTCCCGGGGCTTTTCCGGTGCAGGCCGAAATAGGCCTTCGTTACATCGTCGCGCGATACAGACTTGCTCGGCCCTTCGAGCGCGACACGCCCCTCGAGCATGCAGATGACCCTGTCGGAAACCGACAGCGCGCGGTTGAGGTCCTGTTCGACCAGGATGATGGTCGTGCCGGAAGTGATCAATCCCTGAAGTGCGGAATAGACGCGGTCGACGATCAGAGGCGACAGGCCGAGCGAAACCTCGTCGAGCAAAAGCACGTCCGGATTGCTCATCAGCGCGCGGCCGATCGCCGTCGCCTGCTGCTCGCCGCCCGAGAGATGGCCCGTCTTGGCATGGCGGCGCGGCTTCAGATTGGGAAACATCTCCAGCACCTTGTCGACGCTCCAGTCACCCCGCCGGCCGGCGGTCTTGCCGAGCAGCAGGTTTTCTTCGACCGTCATCTGCACGAAGAGCTTTCGCCCCTCCGGCACCAGCGCGATGCCCATGCCGACGCGCCTGTGCGATGGCACGCTGGTGAGGTCGGCGCCGTCGAGCAGCACGCGGCCGGCGGCCGGCTGATGCGCGCCGGCGATTGCCCTGAGCAGCGTCGTCTTGCCGGCGCCATTGGCGCCGACCAGCGCCAGCGTCTCGCCGCGTTCGACAGAGAAACTCACGCCGCGCACCGCTTGCAGCAGGCCGTGGCGGACAACTAGGTTCTCGACCGCCAGCAGGCTCATTTCGGGCCTCCGCCGAGATAGGCGCGCACGACCTCGGGATCGGCCATCACCGCTTGCGGCTCGCCGTCGGCGATGATTTTTCCCGCATCCATGCAGATCAGCCGCTCGGCGACCTGCAGCAGGATGTGGACGATGTGTTCGATCCAGACGATGCCGATCTTGCGCCGGCGCAATTCCTTGATCGTGTCGACCAGCTCACCGGCTTCGCCGTCGGTCAGCCCGCCGCCGATCTCGTCCAGCAAAAGCAGCGTCGGCCTTGCCGCCAGCGCGCGTGCCAGTTCCAGCCGCTTGCGGTCGAGCAGGCCGAGCGTCTCGGCGCGGCGGTTGGCAACACCCAGCATGCCGCACAGTTTCAGCGAACCGAACGCCTCCTCATAGGCTTCGTCGCGGCCGAGGCCGGCGCCATGGGAGGCAGCAACGAAGACATTCTCGAAAGTGGTCATGCCGCTGAACGGTTTGGGCACCTGATGCGTGCGCACCAGGCCGAGCCGGCAACGCTGCGTCGCCGGCAGCGCCGTCACGTCGCCGCCCTTGAAGCGGACCGTGCCCGCACTTGGCGGAAAGGCACCTGAAAGCACGCTGAGCAGCGTGGTCTTGCCGGCGCCGTTCGGGCCAACAATGCCGACCGCCTCGTCGGCTGCCATGGTGAAGTCGACGTCATCCAGCACCACAAGCGCGCCGAAGCGCTTGTGGATGCCGGCGGCAGCGAGAACAGCCTGTTGTTGCGGATGGGTCACCAGGCGATCCTCGTCAGCGGTCCATCAGCCGTTGTAAGGCAGAAGCTTGGCTTCGACGGGCACTTTCGGATCGGTGGCGTTCTCGGTCACCACATAGTCGAGCGGGAATTTGCTGCCTTCCTTGGCGGCCACCCACTGCGTGCCGATGATCGGGCCGGGCGAGACATTGGCGACCGGTCCGCTGGTGAAGTCGACCTTGCCGATCATCGTCTCGGTCTTGAGCGTGCTCAGCGCCTTGGCCACCGCCGCCTTGTCCTTGGCGTTGGTGCTGGCCTTCAACGCTTCGAAGCCGGCGTCGAGCAGCGACATCGAGGCGCCGAGCTGCTGCGTCCACTGCTTGCCGCTCGCCGCCTCGTAGCCGTCGGCGAGTTCGGTGCCCGAAACGCCGGTCAGCGGCGACTTGTAGGGGAAGGCCTTGTGCCAGTAGGCGGCGCTGGAAATCTTCATGCCGAGATCGCCGAGCGCCTCAATGTCGGACGGAAACAGTCCGGTCTTGGCGACCTGGCAGATCTTGATCTGCTTGATCAGCCCTTGCTGCGCCGCCTGGCGCCAGAAGGCGGCGAAGTCAGGCGGGATCGGGAAGGAGTTGAAGATCTCGACGCCTTCCTGCTTGAACAGCGCGATCTGCGAGGAATAGTCGGTGGTCCCGGTTTCATAGGCGCCGGGATCGACAATGGTAAAACCTTGCTTGGCGAGCAGTGGCGCCAGATTGGCACGGATGGCGTTGCCGTCGGCATCGTTGGGATACATGACGCCGACCTTCTTATTGGTCTCCATCAGGTTCCATTGCGAGATGTAGGTCTTGAAGAACTCGCCGACGCCGAAGCCGAAATGATAGGTCCATTTGAACGGCGAGGGCGCGCCCGGTTTGGCCCCTCGGCCGAAATACCAGGCTTCCCAGGGCATGACGGTCGACAGGCACGGCACGCCGGCGGCCTCGCAGGCATCGGCCACCGGATTGATCACTTCGGGCGTCGACACCGCCAGCATCAGGTCGATGGCCTGGTTGTTGATCAGGTCCTTGGCGAGCTGGCCCGCGCGGGAGGGATCTGATTGCGTGTCCTGATCGAGGATTTCCACACTGTATTTCTTGCCGCCGATCTCAAGGCCGCCGGCCAGTGCCTTGCGGGCAAGATCGAGCACATAGCCGTCGGTCTGGCCAAAGCCGGCCAGAGGCCCGGTGCGCGGACTGACGAAGCCGACCTTGAGCGTGTCGGCCGCCTGGGCGAAGGCCTTGCCGCCGCCGAGCGCGAGCGCCGCGCCGCCGGCAATCGAGGTGGCAATGAACTGGCGCCGAGACACGCCACGAATATTGGATCTGCTACCGCTAGCGTAGGTCATGCATTCCTCCCTCTGTGGTCCTCCATCGGTACAGTGCACCAGTGTTTTGGTTCGGTAAAATGATATTTTGCGGTGTTTCGTTAACCCCTGGGTTAGGAGATTTCTGATGAAGACGGCGCCCGGTCCGACCAGTCCAATGCCTCACTTGCCCGGCCTTGCCGCCTCGCGAATGGTCTGCAGCAGGATGGTGAAGGCGGGCGAGGGCGCGGTATCGGTGCGCATCGTCAGGCCGACCGGTCCCTTGGTTTCCTCGGTGTCGACCGGCAGGGCGACGAAGGCGCCGCTGGCGATCTCGTTGGCGACCACGCCGGCCGAAATGATCCACACCGCATTGCTCTGCCGCATGAAGGAGCGGCCGAAGGAGTCCGAGACGGTTTCGATCTCGGTCGCCGGCGCGGTCATGCCATTGGTGATGAACAGGCGATCGACGAAGGGGCGGATGACGGATTCGCGGGTCGGCATCAGCACCGGGAATTCGTCGAGCCTTGCGAAGATATCCGCTCCCGGTTCGAGCAGGGGATGTCCGGCCCGCACCACGAACAGCACCTGTTCGGAATAGAGATGCTCGAAGAAGAAGCCGGTCATGTTTTCGGGCGCAGCCAGCCGACCGACGACGAGATCGAGCGCGCCGATGCGCAATTGTTCGAGCAGCACGGCATTCTCGCCGGTGACGATCTTGATCGCGGCGCCGGTGTTTTCCCTGAGGAACAGGCTCATGGCCTGTGGCATGACCTTCGCCGATACTGTCGGCAGCGCGCCGATGCGGATCGGATGGCGATTGATGGCGCCGTCCTGGCGAACGGAATCGACGCCGCGCTTCAACGCCGTAATCGCCGAGCCGGCATGGCCGAGGAAGATCTCGCCGAGCCTTGTGACGCGGATGCCGCGCCCGTCACGCTCGACGACGGCGACACCGAGCGCCTCCTCCAACTCACGCAACGTCTTGGTCACCGCCGGCGCGCTGACATGCAGGAAGTCGGCGGCGCGGGCCACGCTGCCTTGCCGCGCGACCTCCAGGAAGGCCTGCAGATGACGGAAGCGGATGCGGCCCTCGGCCATAATTTGATAACCCCTGAGTTAATGGAATGGCGCAAAATATCATTTTACCGAACCAAATGCCCTGTGCAATGTGGGGGTGGAGGATCGAAATCGTGCCATTCGTCACCATCGGCGGCATCACGCTGCATCACCGCCACGTCAGGGCGGCCGGCAATGCGCGCGCGATCATATTCATCAATTCGTTGGGCACCGACTTCCGGATCTGGGACGACGTTGTCGCTGCACTTGATGGCGAAATGTCTTGGCTGGTCTATGACAAGCGCGGCCACGGACTGTCCGACATCGGCGACATCAGGTCGATCGACGATCATGTCGACGATCTCTTGGGGCTCGTCGATCATTTCGGGTTGGAGAAGGTCGTGCTGTGCGGCCTGTCGGTCGGCGGCATGATCGCGCAAGGGCTCTATGCCAGGCGCCCGGAGATCGTCGAGGCCATGATCCTATGCGACACGGCCCACAAGATCGGTACCAACGAGAGCTGGAACACACGCATCGCGGTGGTTGAACGCAAGGGTATCCAGGCCATTGCCGACGGCGTGCTCAAAGTGTGGTTCACCCCCGCCTTCCATACCGCACGGGTGGCCGAGCTTGACGGCTATTGGAACATGATGACCCGGCAAGCACTCGCCGGCTACATCGGGACTTGCAGGGCCGTCCGCGACGCTGATTTTACTGACGCGGCGCGTCGCATCGCGGTGCCGACGCTCTGCGTCGTCGGCGACCAGGATGGCTCGACGCCGCCCGATCTCGTCCGCTCGCTGGCCGCTCTGATCCCCGGCGCGCGCTTCGAGATCATCCGCGACGCCGGGCACATTCCTTGCGTCGAACAGCCCAAAGCCCTGGTCGCGCTGATCCGCGATTTTGTCGCATCGCTTGCCCCTGGAGCACAAACCAATGGATGAAGTCCCCGGCAACGCAGCCAGATATCGCACCGGCCTCGCGGTGCGGCGCGCCGTGCTCGGCGACCGCCATGTCGACCGGGCCGAGGTCACCGCCACGGATTTCGACCAGCCTTTCCAGGAACTGATCACCGAGGCTGCCTGGGGGACGGTGTGGTCGCGGCCGGGTCTCAGCAAGCGCGAGCGCTCGATCGTCACGCTGGCGCTGCTGGCCGCACTCGGCCATGATGAAGAGGTCGCCCTGCATGTGCGAGCCACAGCCAACACCGGTGCCACGCGCGACGATATCTGCGAGGCGTTCCTGCATGTCGCCATCTATGCCGGCGTGCCGGCCGCCAACCGTGCCTTCAGGATAGCCAAGGACGTGTTTTCGGAAATGGACGGTGCCGACAATGCCAGCTGAGTCAGGCTCGAACCGGAGGCCCGAGACCGGCGCCTTCTTCCAGCGCGACCGGACATGGCATCCGCCGGCCTTGACGCCGGGCTACAAGAGTTCGGTGCTGCGCTCGCCGCAGAAGGCGCTTTTGTCCTTCGACAACACGCTGTCGGAAATAGCCGGACCGGTCTTCGGCCATGCCATGCTCGGCGAACTGGACGCCGACCTGATCCACAATTTCGCCAGACCGGGCGAGAGCGCCATCGGCGAGCGCATCATCGTCCATGGCCGCGTGCTCGATGAGCGCGGGGTTGGCGTTCCCGGCGTGTTGCTCGAATTCTGGCAGGCCAATGCCGGCGGCCGCTACCGCCACAAGAAGGACGGCTATCTTGCGCCGCTCGATCCGAATTTCGGCGGCTGCGGCCGTACCATCACAGGCGAGGATGGTGGCTATGCCTTCCGCACCGTCAAGCCCGGGCCATATCCCTGGCCGAACGGGCCTAATGACTGGCGTCCGGCGCACATCCATTTCTCGGTTTTCGGCCATGGCTTTGCCCAGCGGCTGATCACGCAGATGTATTTCGAGGGCGACCCGCTGATCTGGAAATGCCCGATCGTGCGCGGCATCGCCGACAAGGCGGCCATCGAGGCACTGACGGCCATCCTCGACACGCAGGCGACGATCCCGATGGACGCGCTCGCCTACAAGTTCGACATCGTGCTGCGCGGGCGCCGTTCGTCGCTGTTCGAAAACCGGCTGGAGGGCAATTGATGGCGCAATCGCTCGACAGGCTGAAGGAGAGCCCCTCGCAGACCGCAGGCCCTTACGTCCATATCGGGCTGACGCCCAATTTCTGCGGCGTCAGTGGCGTCTATGCGGCCGATCTCGGCGCGACCATGGTCAACGACAAGACCAAAGGCGAGCGCATCGGACTCAAGATCCGTGTGCTCGACGGCACCGGCACGCCGCTCAAGGACGCGCTGATCGAGATATGGCAGGCGGATGCGGACGGGCTCTACAATTCGCCGGCCGAATTGCGCGGTGCCGCCGATGCAAACTTTCAGGGCTGGGGCCGCTGCCCAACCGACATGGACACCGGCGTCTGCGCCTTCGAGACGATCAAGCCCGGTCGTGTTCCGTTCCGGGATGGTCGCCTGATGGCGCCGCATATCACGCTGTGGATCGTCGCCCGCGGCATTAATCTTGGCCTGCACACACGGCTCTATTTCTCCGACGAGGAAAAGGCCAATGGCGAGGATCCGATCCTGGCGCGCATCGAGCACCGCATCCGCGTGCCGACGCTGATCGCCGAGCGCCAGGGCGACACCTACGTCTTCGACGTCCATCTCCAGGGGGAGAAGGAAACGGTCTTCTTCGACAGCTAGGAGATCTCATGACCGTATCGCCCTTCGACCATCCGTTGCTGTCCGCTCTCCTCGGTGACGAGGAGGCATCGAGGCATTTTTCCGTTGAAGCAGAAATCGAGGCGGCGCTGGCGTTCGAGAGCGCGCTGGCGGAGGCCGAGGCTGAGAACGGGATCATCAGCAAGGATGCAGCGGCAGCGATCGTGACCGCGCTAGCCTCCTTCAGGCCGGACACCGCCTTGCTGCGGGCCGGCGTCGCCAAGGACGGCGTCATGATTCCGGAACTGGTACGCCAGATCAGAGTGACGGTCGGCGAACCGCATGGCGACAAGGTGCATTTCGGTGCCACCAGCCAGGATGTCATCGACACGAGCCTGATGCTGCGGCTGAAAGCGATCGTCGAGCACCTCGGCCTGCTGCTGACCGAGACCGTTTTGCGCCTCACCTCGCTTGAAGAGCGCTTCGGGAGCAGGGCACTGACCGGCATGACCCGTATGCAGCCGGCGATCCCGATCAGAGTGACGGATCGCGTGACAGCCTGGCGTGCGCCGTTGCAGCGGCATCAGGAAAGGTTGTCGGATCAGTCCAGGCGCCTGCTGGTGGTGCAGTTCGGCGGCGCCGCCGGCACGCTGGAAAAGTTTGGCGACAAGGGGCCGGCGGCGCGCGCCGCGCTTGCTGCAAAACTCGGCCTTGCCGATGCGCCGCAATGGCAGAGCCAGCGCGACGCGCTCGCCGACTTTGCCGGCTGGCTGTCGCTGCTGACCGGCAGCCTCGGCAAGTTCGGCCAGGACATCGCGCTGATGGCGCAGGGTGGCGCCGAGATCGCGCTTTCCGGCGGGGGCGGCTCGTCGGCCATGCCGCACAAGCAGAACCCGGTGAAGGCCGAGGCGCTGGTGGCGCTGGCCCGCTTCAACGCAACGCAGCTTTCCGGCATGCATCATGCGCTGGTGCATGAGCAGGAGCGCTCGGGCGCAGCCTGGACGCTGGAATGGCTGCTACTGCCGCAGATGGTGGTGGCCACTGCCGCGTCGCTGCGACTCGCCGCCGAACTGGCAGCACAGATCGAAAGCCTCGGCCACTGATGCGCACCCAGGTCGTCATTATCGGGTCAGGGCCTTCCGGCCTGCTGCTTGGCCAACTTCTGGCCGGCATCAGCGTCGAGACGGTCATTCTCGAACGCTCGAGCCGCGAGCATGTGCTTGGCCGCGTGCGGGCAGGGGTGCTCGAACAGGGCACGGTCGAATTGCTGGAAGAGGCCGGCGCTGCCGCAAGGCTGCATGCCGAAGGCTTGCCGCATTCCGGCATTTCGCTGGCTTTCGATGGGCGCCTGCACCGCATCGATCTCGCCGCGCTCACCGGCGGCAGGCATGTCACCGTCTACGGCCAGACCGAGGTGACGCATGATCTGATGGACAAGCGCGAAGCAGCCGGCCTCGTCACCGTCTACGAGGCTGCTGATGTCGCGCTACACGATTTCGATGGCGCCGCACCGTTCGTCACCTATGCGAAGGACGGCGTCAGCCATCGCATCGATTGCGATTTCATCGCCGGCTGTGATGGCTATCACGGCGTCAGCCGCAGATCGGTGCCGGGTGCTGCGCTGAAAACCTTCGAGCGGCAGTATCCGTTCGGCTGGCTCGGCGTGCTGGCCGAAGTGCCGCCGGCCGATCACGAACTGGTCTACGCCAACCACGAGCGGGGTTTTGCGCTGTGCTCGATGCGCTCGACGCACCGCAGCCGCTACTATGTGCAGTGCCCGCAGGACGATCGCGTCGAGGCCTGGTCGGATGACCGCTTCTGGGACGAGTTGCGCCGCCGCTTGCCGGAACGGACCGCGGCAAGCGTCACCATCGGGCCATCCTTCGAAAAGTCGATCGCGCCGCTGCGCTCCTTCGTTGCCGAGCCGATGCGCTTCGGCCGGCTGTTCCTGGTCGGCGATGCCGCCCACATCGTGCCGCCGACCGGCGCCAAGGGCCTCAACCTCGCTGCCGGCGACGTGCGCTATCTCTTCGCTGGGTTGCGTGACTTCTACGTTGATAAATCCCACGCCGGGATCGAGGCCTATTCGCAAAAGGCGTTGGCGCGCGTGTGGAAGGCGGTGCGCTTTTCCTGGTGGATGACGACCATGCTGCATCGCTTTCCCGACACCGGGGATTTCGGCCAGCGTATCCAGGAAGCCGAACTCGACTATCTCGTGCACTCACAGGCGGCGTCGACCGCGCTCGCGGAGAACTATGTCGGGCTGCCGTACTGACCGGCGGCGAACAATCCGGCGGTTACCGCCCCAGCAGATTGCGCTCGACGGTTCTCAGATGCGCCAGCATGGCCTGGCTGGCGCTTTCGGGATCGCGGCGCAGCAGTGCGTCGAGAATCGTCTGGTGTTCGCTGCAATAGATGCTGCGGCGCTCCTCGGAAAAGGAGCGCTTCTTCATTTCGAACCACGGCGCCTGATTGCGCAGGATGCGCATCAGATTGTGGATCTCCTTGAGGAAGTCGTTGCGCGAGCAGGCGAAGATGCGGTGGTGGAACTCCGCGTCCCAATGCTCGAAGTCCGGCATGTCCTGCGACTCCGAAGCGATCTTGTGCGCCTCGCGCACCGCGTTGAGCTCCATGGCGCTGGCGTTGGTGGCGGCGAAGGCCGCTGCCGCCGGCTCCAGCAGTTGCCGGATCTCCATCATGTCGGCCGGGCTGGTGCCTTCCATCCGGCCGACAACCGCCGCCATTGAAGCGGGGTTGGTGGCGGTCAGGAACGTGCCGCGCCCGACATGGCGCACCACGGTGCCGTCATCCTCGAGGAAGGAGACGGCGCGCCGCACCGTGTTGCGCGCCACGCCGAATTCGCTCGCCAGGTCGCGCTCCGGTGGCATGCGGCCATTCTCGATCCATTCGCCGGAAGAAATGCGTTTCTTCAGCGCGGTGGCGATATCGTTGGCGACGAGCTTTGGCATGTCTGGCAACTTTTATCTGATCCGATATTGAACCATTGATAGCAGCTTCGGCTGTCGTCGTCCACCACACGGCGCCCATCCATATCCCCAAGTCGGCCGGGATAGCGCTTGATTTCTTTTTGGTATGACCAACCTAGATTCCGCTTGCGGGCTAAACCAATCGGCGATAGCGTGTAACAAAAGAGCGAAGAATTGGCTCAATATTGGTTCAGGGAGGAAGGAATGCGGGTCGCGACTTTTTCGATCGCCGGCGAACGTCGCGTTGGGCTTGTCGACCTCGATGTCCAGACCATCGCGCCTTTCGATTTTTCCGTCGATCAGGCCAGGTCCGGTGTCCTGGCGCTGGTCGAGCGCAATGGCGCCGGCCTGCCGCGCACGCTTTCGCCGATCCCTTTGGCGCAGGTCGAGATCGAAGCGCCGATCCCGCAGCCGCGCCGCAACATCTTCTGCGTCGGCAAGAACTATTACGAGCACGCGCATGAGTTCGCCCGCTCAGGCTTCGATTCCAGCGCCGGCGCCGGCGCGATCCCCAAGCACCCGATCATCTTTTCCAAAGTGCCGGAATCGGTGGTCGCCAACCACGCCAGCGTGCTGATCGATCCCTCCGTCTCGACGGCCATCGACTACGAGGCGGAACTGGCCGTCATCATCGGCAAGGGCGGGCGCGGCATCTCCAGGGAAAACGCGCTCGATCATGTCTGGGGCTACACCATCGTCAACGACGTCACAGCGCGCGACCTGCAAGGCAAATACAGCCAGTGGCTGATCGGCAAGTCGCAGGACACGTTCTGCCCGATGGGGCCGTGGGCAGTGACCAGGGACGAACTTGACCTGGCGACCGCCGGCATCCGGTGTTTCGTCAATGAGGATCTGCGTCAGGATTCCCGCATCTCGCTGCTGATCTTCGACATCCCGACCATCATCGCCACGCTGTCGCAAGGCATTACGCTGAAGCCCGGCGACATCATCGCCACCGGCACGCCCGTTGGCGTCGGCATTGGGTTCGACCCGCCGAAATATCTCAAGGCCGGCGACGTCGTGCGCATCGAGATCGACGGCATCGGCACGCTGGAAAACCGCGTCGCGGAGCATGCGCAATGACGACGGTGACGGTTGGCCAGGTGGTTGCCGAAACCGTCGGCGAGGGCGCTGCCGTGGTGATGATCCATGGCCTCGGCGGTACGTCGAACATGTTTCAACCGCAGATGGCGGCACTTTCCGGCTACCGCGTCATCCGGCTCGACCTGCCGGGCTCCGGCCGCTCGCCACGCCCGATCGAGCCCCTGACCATCGAAGGCATGAGCGAGGCCGTCATCCGCGCCATGGTCGGCATGGGGGTCATATCGGCGCATTTCGTCGGCCATTCGATGGGCACCATCGTCTGTCAGCAGATTGCGGCCACGCAGGCCTCGCTGGTTGCATCGCTCACGCTGTTCGGCGCGCTGGCGGAGCCGACTGAGGCGACGCGGCAAGGGCTCGGCAACCGGGCGCGGCTGGCGCGCTCGGGCGGCATGGCCGACATCGCCGACCAGATCGTCGCCAATGCGATCTCGGCGCACACCAGGGAGACCTCGCCGGCCGCCGTCGCCTTCGTGCGGGAATCGATCACCCGCCAGGATCCGGAATCCTATGCCCGTACTTGCGAGGCGCTGGCCAAGGCGACCGCCGTCGATGCGCGCAGGATCTCGGCGCCGACATTGCTGGTCACCGGCGACGCCGACACGGTCAATCCGCAAGGGGTGGCCCAGGCGCTTGCCGACAAGATCAAGGGCGCCGTATTCTCGTCGCTGGATCGGTGCGGGCACTGGGCCACGGTGGAAAGCCCGCGTGAAAGCAGCCAGAAGCTCGCCGATTTTTTGAGACGGGTTGATAGGTGAGGATTTCAGATCGGGCGTAGAACTACGCGCTCGGCAAGTTGGGAGGCTTGTGATGGCAGACGACAGCTGGAACGGTAATGGTTCGGGCAGCACGCTGTTCACCAATGTACGCGTGCTCGACGCCACGGGTGAATATCCCTACACCGGCGAGGTTCTGGTGCAGGGCAACCGCATCAAGCAGATCACCAAGGGCTCGTCGCGCTTCGGCTCGTCCTCCTCGTCGTCCTACACTGGCGGCGCATCAGGGGGTGCAACAGTGATCGACGGCATGGGCGCGACGCTGATGCCCGGCATGATCGACGCGCATCTGCATCTGTCCTGGAACAACGCACCCGGCATCGACCCGATCCAGATGATGGAGATCGAGGAGCACATGCTGGTCACCATGGAAATGGCCAAGCTGGTGCTCGATGCCGGCTTCACCGCCGGACGCGGTGCGGCCGCCGCCAAGCCGCGTCTCGATGTCGTCGCCAAGAAGTTCATCAACCAGGGCCGCTTTCCGGGACCGCGCTACCTCGCGGCGGGGCCGGAGATCACCACGGTCGGCGGCCTCGGCGATTCCTCGCCGTCGCACATTCCGCATGAAGGGCTGAACCTCGGCATCGTCGTCTCCGGTCCGGAGGAAATCCGCCGTACCGTGCGCCAGCTGATCAAATACGGCGTCGATTCGATAAAACTCAATCTGTCCGGCGAGAGCATCACCGGCATGGGCGCCGAAGAGACGCCGATGTCCGAGGAGGAAGTCGCCATGGCGGCTTCAGAGGCGCGCTGCCGCAACAAGGTGCTGTCGGCGCATGCGCGCTCGTCCGGCTCGGTCAAGCAGTGCATCCGCCACGGCATCCAGAACATCTACCATGCCTCCTTCGCCGACGAGGAAGCGCTCGACATGCTCGAGGCCGTCAAGGACAAGCATTTCGTCGCGCCCGGCATCGCCTGGCTGATCAACACCGCGCGCCATGCCGAGCAATGGGGCATCAAGCCGGGCTCGCCGCTGTCGCTCGAATATGAGCGCGAGCTCGAAATGTGCATCGACACCATGAAGAAGATGCACCGGCGCGGCATCCGCGTCCTGATCGGCGGCGACTACGGCTTTGCCTGGACGCCGCAAGGCACCAACGCCAAGGACATCCAGACCTTCGTCGAGATGCTCGGTTTCTCGCCGATGGAAGCCATCCAGGCCGGTACCAAATATGGCGGCCAGATCATGGGCATGGGCGACGAGCTTGGCCTGATCAAGGAGGGCTATCTCGCCGATATTCTGTTGATCGACGGTGACCCGATCGCCGATGTGCGCATCCTGCAGGACAAGAACCGCATCCTTGCCATCATGAAGGACGGCAAATTCCACAAGGCGCCGCGCATGAACGAGCAGCGCCGGCGGCTGACGGCATGAGCCTGCTCGACCAGCCAACTTCGTCGTCGCTCTCGGGTGGCGGCATGACACGCCGGCAGGCCTGGGGCCTCGTCGGCCTGCTTGCCGCCGCCGTCATCGCCTGGCTGGTCTTTGCAGTCTGGCCGGATTGGCTGAATGCGATCCTGATTTCGAAGAAGGCCTTCGTCAGCGCTATCCTCAACGGCATCACGCTGGCCGGCCTCTATTTCCTCGTCGCCAGCGGCTTCACGCTGATCTTCGGCCTGATGCGCAACGTCAATCTGGCGCATGGCTCGCTCTATCTGCTCGGCGCCTATATCGGCTACGAGGTCACCAACCGCACCGGCTACTGGCTGCTCGGCGTCGCCGCCGGTTTTGCCGTGCTCGCCATCGTCGGCGTCGTCATGCAGGTCTTCGTCTTCCGGCGTCTCGAAGGCGACGATCTGCGCCAGACCCTGGTCTCGATCGGCATCTCGATCGTCGCCGCCGATTTGATGCTGGCGGTGTGGGCCGGCGGCACCTACCAGATCACCACGCCGGAATGGCTCGACGGCGCCTTGACCTTGCCAATCATCACCGCGGTGCGCTCCAACGGCGCCTCGGTCTTCCTCACCTATCCGCTCTACCGCGTCGTCGTGCTGGCGGCGGCGATCGTCATCGGCGTCGGCCTCTGGCTGATGCTGCACAAGACCCGTGTCGGCATGATGATCCGCGCCGGCGTCGACGACCGCGCCATGCTGCAGGCCTCCGGTGTCAATGTGCATGCGGTTTTTGCCATCGTCTTCGCGGTCGGCGCCGGCCTTGCCGGCTTTGCCGGTGTCGTTGGCGGCTCGGCGCTGTCGGTCGCGCCGGGCGAGGATGTCCGCTATCTCCTGGCCTCGCTGGTCGTGGTCATCGTCGGCGGCATGGGCTCGATCACGGGTGCTGCGATCGGCGCGCTGCTGATCGGCCTCGCCGAGCAGATCGGCCTCGTCTACTTCCCGACCTACGGCATCGTGCTGACCTTCGTCATCATGGTGGCGACGCTGGCGATCCGGCCGCAAGGCATTATGGGGAAGGCAAGATGAGTCTCGCCGTCGCCTCCACCAGTGCAACTCAGCAGACCTGGCTGGAAAAGCTCGGCGCCGGCCACACTATCCTTGGCACCGCACTCGTGCTCTACCCCCTGGTGGCATCCGATTTCTTCCTGACCCAGATCGGCGGCTATTCGCTGATCTTCGGCATGCTCGGCCTGTCGCTGATGCTGCTCGCCGGCTATGGCGGCATGGTCAGCCTGGCGCAGATCACCGTCGCCGGCATCGCTGCCTATGCCATCGCCATCCTCGGCAACAACAATTCCAACATTCTCGGCTTCGGCTGGCCGTGGTGGCTCGCGGTGCCGTTCGCCGTTGCAGCGGCCGCTTTGGCCTCGGCGCTGATCGGCTGGATCTCGGTGCGCACCGAAGGCATCTACACCATCATGATCACGCTGGCGATCGCCACCGCGACCTATTATTTCGCGCAGCAGAACTACGCCATCTTCAACGGCCATTCCGGCTATGCCGGCATCCGCGCGCCGGTCTTCTGGGGCGTCAACTGGCGCGACCCCAGGCCGTTCTACTATCTCTGCCTTGGCCTGGCGGCGTTGTCCTACGCCGCCGTGCTCTACGGCTCGCGCTCGACCTTCGGCATGACCTTGCAGGCGATCCGCGACAATCCGCGCCGCATGCGTGCGCTGGGCTACCACGTCACCGCGCACAAGGTCTTTGCCTGGCTGCTGGCTGGTGTGATCGCCGGGCTGGCGGGCGTGCTGCTGGTCTGGTTCAACGGCCGCGTTTCGCCCGGCACCATCGGCGTCGATGCCGCGATCGATGTGCTGATCATCGCCGTCATCGGCGGTTTGCGCCATCCGATCGGGCCGTTCCTCGGCGCGGTCGTCGTTATCCTGATGCAGACCTTCGCCATCGACATCGTCGGCGCCGAGCGCTTCAACACGCTGATCGGCATGGTGTTCCTGGTGATCGTCTTCGTCTCACCGGACGGAATTCTTGGGTTGTGGGGGAGGATCAAGCCACATCTTGCCCAGGAGTCCTTGCGTCCCGGCCCCTAGCCGCCGGGATGGAATGAACCACTGCAAAACGAAATCAACGGGAGGAAAATCATGAGGATGCATAGACGTACAGTGCTCGCGCTCGCCATGTTCACCGGGCTGACCGCGCCTTCTATGGCGCTGGCGGCCGACGACACCATCAAGATCGGCCTGCTCGCCACGTTCGAGGGGCCGTTCACAGTGCTCGGCGAAGACGGCGAGCGCGGCGCCATGACCGCGGTTGCCGAGATGAACGGCACCGTCGGCGGCAAGAAGATCGAGATCGTCAAGGGTTCGTCCGACGCCTCGCCCGACAGTGCGGTGCGCGCGGCGCGCAAGCTGGTCGAGCAGGACGGCGTCAAGGTGCTGGTCGGCCCGCTTTCGGGCGACGAGGGGCTGGCGGTCAAGGACTACGCCAAGACCCAGCCGAATGTGACCTTCATCAACGGCACTTCGGCCGCGCAGGACACCACGCTGCGCAATCCGGCGGAGAATTTCTTCCGCTTCTCGACCGACGGCGCGCAGTGGATGGCCGGCCTCGGCACCTATGCCTTCAAGGACAAGGGCTACAAGAAGGTCGCCACTGTCGCCGAGGATTATTCCTTCCCCTACACGCAGGTGTTCGGCTTCATGGCCGAGTTCTGCAAGGCGGGCGGCCACGTGCCGTCGAAATCCTGGGTGCCGATCGGCAACAAGGACTTTTCCTCGGTCATCGCCGCCATTCCTGAAGGTGTCGATGCGATCTATGTCGCGCTCGGCGGCGCCGATGCCGTCAACTTCCTGACCCAGTACCAGCAAAGCGGCGGCACCGCGCCGCTGATCGGCGGCTCGATCACCGTCGACCAGACCGTGCTGACCTCGAAAGGCAAGCTGAAGGATGTGCTGAAGGGAACGCCCTCGGCCGGCCCGACCGCAGACACCAATGACGCGCCGGCCTGGAAGGCCTTCGTCGAGGCCTACAAGAAGCAGCCGGGTGCCTTCCCGTCACCCTCGCTCTTCGCCCATGGCTACTATGTCGACATGAAGGCGACGCTGCTCGGCCTCGACCAGGTCGGCGGCGATGTCTCGGACGGCGGCAAGAAGCTGCGCGAGGCGCTGTCGAAACTGTCCTTCGATACGCCGACCGGCAAGGTGTCGCTCGACAAGAACCGCAACGCCATCGCCGACATCTTCCTGACCGAGGTCACCGAGGGCGCCGACGGCAATCTCCTGAACAAGCTGGTCAAGGTCGTGCCGCAGGTCAACCAGACGCTCGGCATTCCCGAAGACGAGTTCATGAAGCTCGGCGCGGTCAACCGCGACAATCCGAGCTGCCCGTAACACCTGATATCGAGTGCAGCCGCCAGTGACCGAAAGCTTCGCAGCAAACCGTCTCCAGAGCACCGGCGCCTATGCGCTGGAGCTCGATGGCGTGGCGCGGCATTTCGGGGCGCTGGTGGCGCTCTCGGGCATCAATATGAGGATCGCGGCCGGCGAACGGCGTGCGGTCCTCGGCTCCAACGGCGCCGGCAAGACGACCCTGTTCAACGCCGTCACCGGCGATTTCATGCCGACGGCGGGGCGCATCCGCTTCTTCGGCGAGGACATCACCGACCTGCCGCCGCATGAGCGCATCCGGCGCGGCCTGCGCCGCACCTATCAGATATCGCAACTGTTCAAGGGCCTGTCGGTCCTCGATTCCATCTTTCTCGCCTGCCGTGGCGTCTCGCGCCGGCGGTTCTCGCTGCTGCGCCCGGCTGTGTCGGACGTCAACATGGTGCAGGCGGAATCGATCCTCAACGCCGTGCATCTGGAAGCCTATCGCGACACGCTGGTGGCGACGCTGAGTCATGGCCAGCAGCGCCAGCTGGAGATCGCGCTGGCACTGGCCGGCGCGCCGCGCTTCATCCTGTTCGATGAGCCGGCGGCAGGTCTTTCACCGACCGAACGCCGCGACCTCGTCGCCATTCTCAACGCGCTGCCGAAGCATATCGGCTACATCATCATCGAGCATGATCTCGATGTCGCGCTGCGCGTCTCGGAATATGTCTCGATGATGCACAATGGCCGCCTGTTCAAGGAAGGCACGCCGCAGGAGATCGAAGCCGATCCCGAGGTTCAGGAAATCTATCTCGGGGGCAAGCATGGCTGAGCGCCCCGGGAAGGTGGCCAAGGCCATGCTGCGGATCGACGACCTGCAGGTCTTCTATGGCGAAAGCCATGCGCTGCAGGGGGTGTCGCTGACGCTGGAAAGCGGCGTGCTCTCGGTGGTCGGCCGCAACGGCATGGGCAAGTCGACGCTCTGCAACACCATTGTCGGCCTCAAGCGGGCAAAGTCCGGCTCCATCCGCGTCGACGGCCGCGAGATCACCTCGCTCGAACCACACGAAATCCACCGCCTCGGCGTCGGCTACGTGCCACAAGGCCGCCGCGTCTGGCCGAGCCTGACGGTCGACGAACATCTGCGTCTCGCCGCCGGCAACAGGCGCGATGCCAGCTGGACGGTCGAGCGCGTCTACCAGACCTTTCCGCGCCTCGCCGAGCGCCGCACCAATGGCGGCTCGCAGCTGTCGGGTGGCGAACAGCAGATGCTGGCGATTTCGCGTGCGCTGCTCAGCGATCCCAAGCTTTTGGTCATGGACGAGCCGACCGAAGGCCTGGCGCCGGTCATCGTCGACCAGGTCGAGAAGATGCTGGTCGACCTCGCCGCCGAAGGCGAGATGGCGGTGCTGGTCATCGAGCAGAATATCGGCGTGGCGACAGCGGTGTCGAACCAGGTCGCCATCATGGTCAATGGCCGCATCAACCGGCTGATGGACGCCAAGGCGCTCGCCGCCGACCGCGAGTTGCAGCAGAGGCTGCTTGGCGTCGGCCGCCATGCCGAGGAGGCCCCGGTCACGCCGGCGGAAGTCGCGCAGGCAAGGGAACAATTGGCGGAAGTCTATCGCGTCGACCGCGCCGGCGCCGGTTCGGCCAAGCCGATGCCGCAGAACGGCGTCTATCGTCCGGTCACCGAACTGCCCAACCGCTGGAATGTGCCGGTCACCGAACTGCGCCAGGCGGCGGTCGACAAGACAGCACCGCAAGACGATCTCAAGAAAATCTTCGCCATTCCCTTCGCCGAGCGCATCGGCAGGACCGTGTTGGTCGTCGGCACCTTCGACACCAAGGGCAAGGAATTGCGCTTCGTCGCCGACCGGCTGAAGGCGCTCGGTCTGCCCGTGCGCACGGTGGATCTGTCGACATCAGGAAAACCGACCAGCGCCGACGTGCCCGCCATGCAGGTGGCCGGCATGCACCAGCGAGGTTCGTCCGCCGTCTTCACCAATGATCGCGGCGGCTCGGTCAGCGCTATGGCCGACGCCTTCGCGCGCTGGATCGAGCGCGAGCCGCGTATCGGCGGCGTCATCTCGGCCGGCGGTTCCGGCGGCACCACGCTGGCGACCGCGGGCATGCGCGTGCTGCCGGTCGGCATTCCGAAGCTGATGGTCTCGACGGTGGCGGCCGGCGATGTCGCCAAATATGTCGGCGGCGCCGACATCATGATGTTCCATTCGGTCGCCGACGTGCAGGGGTTGAACTCGATCACCGAGCAGGTTCTCTCCAACGCCGCGCACGCCATGGCCGGCATGGTCGCGCAACTGCCCAATGCCGAGGCCTGGGAGGCAAAGCGCAAGCTGGCGCGGCCGGCCGTGGGCATCACCATGTTCGGCGTCACCACGCCCCTGGTGCAAGCGGTGACCAAACGTCTCGAAGCCGATTATGACTGCCTCGTTTTCCATGCCACCGGAATTGGCGGGCGGGCCATGGAAAATCTTGGAGACTCCCGGCTGCTGTCGGCCTTCCTCGATGTTACCACCACGGAGGTGGCCGACATGATCGTCGGCGGGGTGTTCCCGGCAACGGAGGATCGCTTTGGTGCTGCAATCCGCACAGGACTGCCCTATGTCGGCTCGACCGGGGCGCTCGACATGGTCAATTTCGGTCCGCGCGACAGCGTGCCGGAGAAATTCCGCAGCCGCAAATTCGTCATCCACAATCCCAACGTCACGCTGATGC
This sequence comes from Mesorhizobium loti, assembly GCA_002356515.1. Taxonomy (NCBI): domain Bacteria; kingdom Pseudomonadati; phylum Pseudomonadota; class Alphaproteobacteria; order Hyphomicrobiales; family Phyllobacteriaceae; genus Mesorhizobium; species Mesorhizobium loti. The sequence goes on from AP017605.1 coordinate 6,819,302, forward strand.
GCACCACGCGCGACGAGAACCGCGCCTTTGGCGAGTGGATCGGCGCGCGGCTCAATGCCATGAACGGCCCAGTGCGCTTCCTGCTGCCCGAAGGCGGCGTCTCGATGCTCGACGCACCCGGCCAGCCTTTTCATGATCCGGAAGCCGACAACGCTCTGTTCGAGGCGATCGAGAAAACGGTTCGCCGCACACCTTCGCGCCAGGTCGATCGGGTGCGGGCCAACATCAACGACACGCCTTTCGTCGACGCGGCGATCGCCGCCTTCCACGCGATCACGCCGAAGCTGCAGAGGCGGGCATGAAGAATTGGACTTCGCCACCCTACGGGTGGATGTTTGAAAATATCGCCGGTCGCCCCGTGCCGACCGTATTGTCTTGGGGAGGATAGATCATGGACGCGCAGACCTTTGGCGCTTTCCTGTTGTGGCTGATCATTGCCGCGGTCGTCGTGGTGATCGCCGTCTACATTTTGCGCTGGCTTTATCGCCGCTCGACCAAGGAGACGGCGTTCGTGCGCACCGGCTTCCTGGGCGAGAAGGTGGTGGTCAATGGCGGTGCCTTCGTCATCCCGGTGCTGCACGAGATCACTCCGGTCAACATGAACGTGCTGCGCATCGAGGTGCGGCGCGAGGACGGGCTGGCGCTGATCACCCGCAACCGCATGCGCGTCGATCTGATCGCGGAATTCTTCGTGCGCGTCGGCGCCAGCCGCGAGCTGGTGGCGGCAGCCGCGCAGACGCTCGGCCGCCGCACGCTGCAGCCGGACAGTCTGCGCGAATTGCTGGAAGGCAAGTTCGCCGGCGCGCTGCGCACCGTGGCCGCCCAGATGACGCTGGAAGAAATGCACGAGCTGCGCGGCGACTATGCCGCGAAGGTGCGCAGGCTGGCCGAGGAGTCGCTTGCCGCCAACGGCCTGGAGCTTGAAAGCGTCGCCATCGTCGATCTCGACCAGACCAGCCTCGAATATTTCGACCCGTCCAACGCCTTCGACGCTGAAGGCCTGACGCAGCTGACGGAATCGATCGAGACCCGCCGCCGGATGCGCAACGAGATCGAGCAGCGTACGCTGGTCGACATCCGCAACCAGAATCTCGACACCCAGCGCAAGGTGCTGGAGATCGACCGCGACACCGAATATGCCCGCCTCGAACAGGAGCGCGAGGTCGAGATCCGCCGCGCCGCGCAGCGTTCTGAGCTGGCCATTGAGCGAGCATTGCGTGATCAGGAATCCGAGCAGGCACAGCTTTCGTCGCGCGAAGCTGTCGAAAAATCGCGCCTCAACCAGGAGCGCAACATCACCGAAGAGCGCATCAAGAGCGAGGAAGACACGCAGCGCCGCGAGATCGCGCGCCGCCGTTCGCTCGACGAGACCGAGATGAAGATGCGCGAAATGACCGAGCGCGAGCAGATCGCGCTCGAACTGTCGTTGGAAAAGGCCCGCATCGAGCGTGAGGGCGCGCAAAGCAAGCTGGAGATAGAACGCAAGAAGCTGCTCGAGGTCGCCGAGTTGGAACGCCAGATCGCGCTCGCCGAAAAGGCACTGGAAGTGACCAGGGCCGAGGCAGAAAAGCGTCGCGCCGAGATCGTCGAGAACCAGGCGACCGAGACGGCGCGCATCGCGCAGGAGCGGGTCGTCGACGAGGTTCGCATTGAACGCGAGCGCCATCTCGAAGCGCTGCAGATCGCCAAGCGCCAGGCTTTCGAGGAGGCCGAGATTTCGGCCAGCGAGGAGGTCGAGCGCGCCCGCATCACCACCGAGCGCGGCATCGAGGAAGCGCGGCTGATCAAGGATCGCGACATCAGGCAGATGGGCGTGGAGCGCGACCAGAAGATCGAGATCGCTGAGATCCAGAAGGCGATCGACATCGCCAAGAAGACGCAGGAGCGTTCCTCGGCGATCGCGGCTTCCGAGGCGGTACGCGCCAAGGCCGTCCAGGCCGAGGAACAGGCTTTCACCGCCCGCGAACGCGAGATCGCCGAGCGCCGCAAGCTGACCGACCTGATAGGCGCACAGCGCGAGGCCGAGCGCGAGGCGCTGCGCATCACATCCGCAGCGGACGCCGAGATGAAGGCGGCGAAGAGCCTGGCGGAAGCGCAGAAGATCGCCGCGGTCGCGTCGGCCGAGTCGGAGAAGATCCACGCCCTTGCCGCCGCGCAGCGCTACGAGGTCGACGCCGCCGGCCACCGCCAGCTCAACGAGGCCGAGAACATCCTTTCCGAAGGCGCGCGGGCCGGTCGCCTGCGCGGCAAATTGCTCGACCACATGGAAGGCATCATCCGCGAGAGCGTCAAGCCGATGGAGAAGATCGACGGCATCAAGATCCTGCATGTCGATGGCCTCAACGGTGGCACCGGCGGCAACCGCAACGTCACCGACGAGGTGATCGACTCCGCGCTGCGCTACCGGGTGCAGGCGCCGATGATCGACAATCTGATGAAGGAGATCGGCATCGAGGGCGGCTCGCTCGGCCGCATGACCGACGTGCTGCGCGACGCCAAGGACATTTCCAGCCTGACCCGCGACAAGAAGGGCAAGGGCAAGGCTGCCAAGGACGACGATGACGACCGCGATCACTGAGGTGAGGGTGGTGCTTCCTTGCGCTTCGTTGGGCCGTGCGAGACGACGTCTTGCGCCTGATTGCCAAGTGGTTCCCCCACTCCGTCGCTGCTTCGCAGCGCCACCTCTCCCCCCTCCGGAGGGAGAGGAAAGGAGCCTGCCGCGGATGGCTCGCGCCCTTCCTCTCCCCCGTCGAGCGGGGGAGAGGTGTCGAGCGAAGCTCGACGGAGTGGGGGTCGACCTGGCGTGGCGCGAGACAATGCATGCGCGGACTGCCATGCCCGCAACCGGCTCGCAAGCATGACCAAGGTCTATGTCTCCTCGGTCATTCCTGCGCCGGCGGCGGAAGTGTGGAAGCTCGTGCGCAACTTCAATGCATTGCCGAGCTGGGCGCCGTTCGTCGCCGACAGCCGCATTGAGCAGAATGCGCAACCCGACCAGATCGGCTGTATCCGGAGTTTCACGCTCAGGGATGGCGGCCGCATCCGCGAAAGGCTGCTGGCGTTGTCGGACTACGACCTGTCCTGCAGCTACGCCATCCTCGAAAGCCCGATGGCGGTGGAGAACTATGTCGCCACCCTCTCGCTGACGCCGATCACCGACGGCAATCTGACGCTCGCCGAATGGCAAGCGGAGTTCGACTGCGCACCGGACCGCGAGGCCGCCCTGATGCACCAGATCGGCAATGGCGTGTTCCAGACCGCCTTGACCGCGCTGAAACACCGGTTCGGGCGCTGACGCCGGCCGATGGTCAAGGTTTGCCAGAGCACGATCATCGAGGCGCCGGTCGACGAGGTCTGGGCGATCCTGCGCGATTTCAACGGCCATGACCGCTGGCATCCGGCGATCGCTTTCAGCGAGATCGAGGGCGGCGAGCCGGTCGATGCGGTAGGCTCCGTGCGCCATTTCCGGCTGAACGACGGCGGGGAGTTGCGCGAGCAATTGCTGGCGCTGTCCGACAAGGACCGGCGGTTGAGCTATTGCCTGCTCGAAGCGCCGCTGCCGCTGATGGGCTATGTCGCCTCGCTGCGGCTGAAGCCGGTGACCGATGGCGATGCTACTTTCTGGGAGTGGCGCTCCGAGTTCCAGCCGCCGGCGCATCGCCGCGACGAACTGGTCAGGCTGGTGACCGAAGACATCTATCAGGCCGGCTTCGCGGCGGTGCGCAATCTGCTGCGGCGCCGGAGCACGGGCTCACCGGTCGAGACGAGATCGCCTCGAGTGGTTGTCGAGCCGACTCCATCGGTGAAAGTACGGCATTCCGCGTCAATGGTCGCGGCAGGCCAGGCCGCAACGACCCGTGCGATCGTCGTCGAGCGCTATGGCGGGCCGGAGGAGTTGCAGTTCAAAGAGATCGGACTGCCGCCGCCCACGCCGAACGAGGTGCGGATCCGCCATACGGTGATCGGCGTCAATTTCATCGACGTCTATTGCCGCACCGGGTTTTTCGACCTCCTGAAGCCGCCCGGCGTGCCGGGCATGGAAGCGGCCGGCGTCATCGAGGCGGTTGGGCCGGCGGTGTCGGGCTTCTCGGTCGGCGACCGCATCGCCTATGCCTGCCCGCCGGTCGGCGCTTACAGTGAGCGGCGCAACATGGCGCCCGACCTGCTGGTTCATCTCTCGGACGACATTGCCGATGAGATCGCCGCCGCCTCGCTGCTCAAGGGCGTCAGCGCCAGTTTCCTGCTGCATGATGTCCACGCGGTGAAGCCAGGCGATATCGTGCTCATCCATGCGGCGGCCGGCGGCATCGGCCAATTGCTGGTGCAATGGGCTCGTCATCTCGGCGCAACGGTGATCGCGACGGTGTCGAGCGACGACAAGGCGCGCATCGTCGAGCGTCTCGGCGCGCACCATGTCATCGTCTACACCCGCGAGAACTTCGCAGACGCCGTCATGCGGCTGACAGCGGGCAGGGGTGCCGATGTCGCCTATGACGCGGTCGGCAACGACACATTCGCCGGCTCGCTCGCGGCTTTGGCCGTGCGCGGCCATCTCGTCAGCTTTGGCCAGGCTTCCGGACCGATCGGCAATTGGGATATCGGCCGCTTCGCGTCGAAGTCGCTGACCGTCTCGCGGCCCAACTATGCCCATTACACCGACACGCCGGAAAAGCTTGCGCCGCACGTCGCCAGGTTCTTCCAGGCACTTCGCCAGGGCGTGGTCCGCGTAGAGGCGCCGACGCGTTACACCCTCGCCAACGCCGCCGATGCGCACCGCGATCTGGAAGCCCGACGCACCACGGGAACCCTGATCCTGCTGCCGTAGCCGAGGGCACCAAGCCCGAGTTTCATTTTTGAGCGTCAATAAATAATTTGACGCGCGAAACTCTTTTGCGTTGTAGTGGAAACGCGAAAATTTGACTGAACAAATTTGGTCAAGCAAAGCTGCCTCACGGCAACGGCCGCAGGACTGATTCTGGCCGGACCGAGAAGGTTGGCGGGCGCGGGCAAAGGAATATCGATGGCGGAGAAGACCCACCGCACGATGGATGATTTCGCCAGGGCGTCCGGCGTGTCGCGGCCGACCCTGTCGAAATATTTCGACGATCCGGCGAGCGTGAAGCCGGCGACGCGGGCGCGCATCGAGGCGGCACTTCGATCCTCGGACTATCAGCCCAACGTTTTCGCGCGCAATCTCAACCGCAAACGCACCCGCAATGTCGGCATCGTCGTGCCGGCGCTCACCGATCCGTTCTATGCCGAGATGGTCAGCCGCATTGAACTGCGCTGCCGCGACGAAGGTTTCTGGCCGATCGTCATCTCCTCGCACGGTTCGCCGAAACTGGAGGCGGAATCAGTCAAGACGCTGTTGTCGCTGAAGGTCGCCGGCGCCATCATCGCTCCGCTGGGATCAGTCTCCGAACCGGGCGTCTTCGAGCGAATGAGCGAGGACATTCCAATCGTCTATTTCGACACCTATATCGAGGGCGATACGCCTTTCGTCGGCAACGACAACCACCAGAGCACCTCGACCATCGTCGACTACCTGTGCCGGTCCGGCGAACCGCCGGTCTATGTCGACATTCCGCACGTCAACCACAATTCGGGCGAGCGCCTGCAGAGCTATATCGAGACGATGCGGGCCGCCGGCCTTGAACCGGTCGTGCTCGAGGCGGCGGGCGGCTACAACTGGGATTTCGAGCGCATCGGCCATGAATGGATGGAGCGCACGCTCGAGAAAGGCGGACTGCCGGCGCGCACGCTGCTGTGCGCCAATGACCGTCTCGCCTTCGGCGTCATGGCGGCCGCCTTTTCGCGCGGGCTGAAGATCGGCCGCCGGGCCGATTGCGACTTCCGCGTCGCCGCCCATGACGACCATCCGCTGAGCCGCTACACCTGTCCGGCGCTGACCACCATGGCGCAGGATTTCGCCGCCATGGCCGGCCGCAGCGTCGAGATGCTGCTGGCCTTGCTGGACGAGGCCGACCCGCCCGGCCAGGGCCTGGCGCGCAACGTCAAGCTCGGCGCGACGCTGGTGATGCGTCAGTCGGCCTGAGCGGGCGTCTGTAGTTTGAGCCAGGCCGCCGCTTCGCTCACCGCTTGTCGCGCGGCTAGAATGTGGCGGCCCATCGAGACGAAGCCGTGGATCTGGCCCGGCCATTCCCGCAGGACCAGCGGCGCGCCTTCGGCGCGCAGGCGTTCGGCATAGGCCGCGCCTTCGTCGGCAAGGATGTCGTGTCCGGCGATCGCGACAAATGCGGGTGCGGCGCCGGCAAGGCTTGAGGCCAGCAGCGGCGAGATGCGCCAGTCCGAGATGTCGTCCGGCGTTCGCACATAATGGTCGCGAAACCAGGCCATGGTGGCGGCGGTCAGCCCGAAGCCGTCGCCGAAACGCCGGTAGCTGTCCGCGGTCTGGCGGGCATCGGTGTTGGGATAGATCAGGATCTGCGCGGCAAGCGGCGGCGCCAGTCCGTCGCGGGCAAGCAACGCCAGAACGGCGGCGAGGTTGCCGCCGGCGCTGTCGCCTGCGACGCTGATGGCGGCTGGGTCGATGCCCAGTTCGCCGGCATTCTCCGCCATGAAGCGGAGCGCCGCCGCGCAATCCTCGAGCCCGGCGGGAAATTTGTGCTCCGGCGCCAGCCGGTAATCGGGGCAGACCACGACGGCGTTGCCCAGATTGGCGAGCCATCGGCAGATCTCGTCATGCGAGGAGAGATTGCCCACGACCCAGCCGCCGCCATGCAGATAGAGCACGGCGCGCGCCCCGGTCCGCGGCGCGCCGATGCCGCGATGGATGCGGATCGCGACTGGGCCGTTCAGCCCGTCGATCTCTTGCTGTGTGGTCGCCGCCACCGGCTCGTGCTCGCCCTGCTGTGTTGGGAAGGAAGCGTTATAGGCGGCCCGCGCCGCCGCAACACTGCCGTTCTCGAACGGCTCGCCACCGGCCGCACGGCCGATTTCGAGGACATGCAAAGCATCAGGATCGAGTGTCATCCCCACCTCCATCATGCCCGTGCCTAGGCGAGCAGGCTGCTTGCCTCGTCCTCGGTCAACAGCGCCGGCTGGATGACGTCACCGGTAACGGTGACCGAGCTCTTCGTTTCGCCCGAACCCAGGATCGCTTCCATGATCTCCAGCACATGCAGCGCCAGATTGCCGGAGGCGCGGGGTGTGGCGCCTGTCTTCAGCGAGCGCACCAGATCGGCGACACCGAGCATGCGGTAATTGGCGCGGTCGGGCGCGGCGTAAGGCCAGTTGCGGGCGCCGTAAAGTTCGCCTTCGCTGGCGAAATCCTTCCACTCGGCGCCGCGTTCGGACAGCGAGACGGTGCCGCCGAACGTGTCGGGATCGGGCAGGCGCAGCGAGCCTTCCGTGCCGTGCAGTTCGATCGGATGGTTGGAATGCTTGAAGACGTCCCATGAGGCGCCGAAGGTAACGGTGGCGCCGGAGCGGAATTCGAGCAGCGACAGCACGTTGGTCGGCGTGCCGACCTTGAAACTGGTGTTCTTGAACGGCCCCTCTGCAGTGATCAAGCGTTCCTCCTGGCCGCGCGTCGCCATCGCCATGACGCGCGCGACAGGACCGAGCAGATTGACCAGCATGGTCAGATAATAGGGCCCCATGTCGAACACCGGGCCGCCGCCCGGCTGGTAGTAGAATTGCGGGTTCGGGTGCCAGTGCTCCATGCCGCGCCCCATCATGAAGGCGGTGCCGGTGACCGGGCGGCCGATCGCGCCCTCATCCATCAGACGGCGCGCCCGGCGTCCGGCGGCACCGAGGAAGGTATCGGGGGCCGAGCCGAGCAGCACACCGCGCTTGGCCGCCTCCGCCACCAGGCGGCGACCGTCGCCGGCCGATGTCGCCAGAGGCTTTTCGGTGAAGACGTGTTTTCCTGCCGAAAGCGCTGAGAACGAAATGTCGAAATGTGCGGCAGGAATGGTCAGGTTGAGGACGAGATCAATCTCCGGGTCGGCGAGCAGCGCATCGACGTCCAGTGCCTTGATGCCATATTCCTTGGCCCGCAGCGCCGCCATGTCGGCCGAGATATCGGCGCAGGCGCGCAGCTCGATGCCGCCGAAAAGCGCGGCATTGCGCAGGTAGGTCATCGAGATGTTGCCGCATCCGATGACGCCGATTCCGAGCTTCGCCTTTGATTTTCCCTGCATTTCTTGCCGTACCTCCCAACTTCGTCATGCTCTGCCGGATCCGCCGCGCCGGCAACGGATCATTCTGGTAAAGCGCTATACAACATTTTAAATCTTGACGCGCGTAAAATTTTTATAGAACATGCGAAAATGCTGGCGCGACATTCGGGAGGCTGCCGGCCCTAGGAGGAGAAAATGGCAGACGTGAAAAAACGGCCGGCCGCCGATGCGAATCCCGTGGGGCATGCGCGCATGGATCTTTCCGTGGCGGCCAGGGGCCGCGACGGGGTCAGGCATAGATCACCTTGGCCCCGGTCCTATCAAGCTGGCTGCGTATCGGGCCGGACAGGCCATCGTCGGTGATCACAACATCGACGCTCGACAGCGAAAATGCCTTGGAGGTTCCGCCGACGCCCCATTTGCTCGAATCCGCAAGCAGGACAACGCGCCGGGCCATGCGCACGAGGTTTCGTTTCGTTCGCGCCATGTCTTCGTTCACGTCGACCACATCCAGTGACGAGTCAATCGCATGCGCTCCAACAAAGACCTGATGCGCCACCAAGCCGCCGAGAGCCGTGTCGGCATCGGTGATCAGCGTGCTCACCGTGTCTGGATAGACGCGGCCACCGATCATGTGAACGTCGAGCCCGGGCCGATGCATCAGATGCTGCACGATATTCATCGCCGTGGCCGCGACCACGACATTGCTGAGCGGCGGTAACAGCATGGCAACCTGCATCAATGTCGAGCCGCCGTCGAAGATGACCGATTGGTTGTCCTCGAACAGCTCTATCGCCGCCCGGGCGATGCGCTTCTTTGCATCGAGGTTCGTTTGCATCCGCCGGGCGAACGCGGCCGTGGTCGAATCCGTGGTCCGGGTCACCGCCCCTCCACGGGTCTTGGTCAGCAGTCCCTTGCGGTCCAGTATTTCGAGGTCGGAGCGCACCGTGACTTCCGACACGCCAAAATCGTCCGACAGGTCCTTGATGCGAACCTGTCCGCTGCGTTGCACTTCACCCAGGATCGATTGGCGTCTCTGCTCTGACAACATTGCCCTGTCCTTGCCTCCATGTGCCAAGCGATCGCCCTGGCCTCGGTTCACTCTACCGAAAATATGCGAATTCGAAAGATTTCGAAAGGTTGCATTTGTTCTTTCTTTCGAAAACACTGGGTCCAGGATTTTGAAATCAATCGATTGGAGAGTTTTGGACACATGAGCCTCGGAACCAAGGTGCGCCTGGCGCGCCTCTTCTCACATCCATCGGGGAATCTTTTTGGCGGCGCGGTCGACCACTTCGTCGGCTATGGCGACGTGCGCAAAGGCGGCCTTGCCGACCTGCCGGGCGCGCTTGCACGCGTCATGATGGGCAAACCCGACTACGTCAGCATCCAGCCCGGCACCGCGCGCCATCTGTGGCCGCAATACGCGGGCAAGGCTTCCCTGGTGATCCAGGCCGGCTGCTTCACCCCGGACGATCGCATCAGTGAACTGATTGCAACGCCCGAGGATGCGGTGCGCGCTGGCGCCGATGCGTTGGCCGTGGCCATTCCGGTGCGCGGCGCGACCGAGGGCAAATACATACGCTGGCTGACCGATTCGGTGAATGCGGCGGCCCGCTACGGCATGCCGGTGGTGGCGCATATCTACCCTCGCGATTTCACCGACGGGGCAAAAATCGTCTTCACTCCCGACGAGATCGCCTATGCGGCGCGTATCGGCTACGAGTCCGGCGTCGACGTGATCAAGATCGGCTACACGGGCGATTTCGAGTCGTTCCGGGAGACCGTGCGGACCTGCCCGGTGCCGGTTGTGATCGCCGGTGGTCCGAAGACCGACACGCTGCTCGGCGCGCTTCAGCAGACGGCGGACGCCATCCGTGCCGGCGCGCGCGGTGCCGTGGTGGGCCGCAATCTCTGGGGGCATGGCGATCCTCAGAAGGCGGCGCTTGCCTTTCGCGGCGTCATCCATGACGGCTTGTCGGCGCAAGACGCCCTGGCGAAAGCGGGGGCCTGAACGATGCCCGCCGTCCCCTCGATCCTCGGCTTCGGCGCCATTGCGATCGACGACATCGTCTATGTCGATCAGCCGTTGTCTGCGGGCAAGGGGAAGGTGCTGCAAAGTGCCCGGGCTTTCGGGGGAAATGTCGCGACGGCCCTTGCCGCCGTCGCGCGGCTCGGCGGAAGCGCCGGGTTCGTCGGCTGGCTGGGCAATGCCGCCGACGACGCCGTGCTGTGCGATCTCATTGAGAGCGGTGTTGAAACCGCATTCGCGCCGCGCCACCCGCACGCGCGCCCGGTGCGCTCGCGCATCACCGTCGGTTCGGATGGGGAGCGGTTCATCGCGTATGACGACGAAGCGATGCTGGGCACCGCGCCGGACTTTCCGGACGAGGTTCTCAGCCGCGCGACCGTCCTGATCGTCGACAGCTATGCGATCCGGTCGCTGGATGTCGTGGCTCGGGCTCGCGATCTCGGCCTTGCGATCCTTGGCGATATCGAATGGAGCGGCGGCCCGGCCACGGAGCGGCTGATCGCGCTCTGCGACCACCTCATTCTTCCCCTGGGCTTTGCGCGGACCGCTACGGGCTACCGATCGCCCGCCGAGATGCTCGATGCATTGTGGTCGCCGTCGCGATCCGCCGTCGTTCTGACCGATGGCGGCAGGGGCGTGTACTATCGCGGACGCGAAGAGACAGGGCTCTGGCACTTGCCCCCGCACCGGGTTGCCGTCGTCGATACGACCGGCGCCGGTGACTGCTTTCACGGCGCCTATGCCCATGCATTGACGCGCGGCGCCGACACCGCGGGCCGGGTGGCATTCGCTGCCGCGGCGGCGGCCCTTTCGATAACGGGGCATGGCGGGCGCGAGGCGCTTCCGACCGACGACCAGGTCACCCAACTCCTGGCATCGGCGAACGCGCCGTCGGCAGTCGAACTCAGATATGCGCAACTCGATACCGGGACATAGCCTGAAACGATCCGAGGAAACATTTTCACAGGTGAAAATAGGCCAAGGAGAATAACAAAATCAGCGGCTTAGACTTGTGGAGGGAGGAATATGGCAGAAGTCGTTCTTGAGAATATCTGCAAGACATACGGGAACAATTTTCACGCAATCGACCAATTGAACCTGTCGGTCAAGGACGGCGAGTTCTTGATTCTTGTCGGGCCGTCCGGCTGCGGCAAATCCACCGCGTTGCGGATGATCGCGGGATTGGAGGATGTCACCAGCGGCAGCCTCCGGATCGGTGGCGTCGACGTCGTCGACATGCCGCCCAAGGACCGCGACATCGCAATGGTCTTCCAGAGCTATGCCCTCTACCCGCATATGACGGTGTTCGAAAACATCGGCTTTTCGATGCGGCTGGCAGGCAAGTCGAAGGCCGAGCGCAAGAAGCGCGTCGACGAGATCGCCAAGACCCTTCAGCTGACGTCTCTGCTGGACAGCAAACCCGCCAACCTTTCCGGCGGACAGCGTCAGCGCGTCGCCATGGGCCGCGCCATGGTGCGCGAGCCGGCTGCCTTTCTCATGGACGAACCGCTTTCCAATCTGGACGCGAAACTGCGCGTGCAGATGCGTGCTGAAATCACCAGCCTGCAAAAGCAGCTCGGCGTCACCACCATATACGTGACCCACGACCAGATCGAAGCGATGACGATGGGCGACAGGGTCGCGGTGCTGAAAGGCGGTGTGCTGCAGCAGGTCGATACCCCCAAGAGGCTCTATGAATCGCCGGTGAACGCCTTCGTTGCCGGCTTTATCGGTTCTCCCTCGATGAACCTTTTCGAGGCGACGCTGACGGGCAACGAACTGATGGCCGGTGCCTTCGCCATCCGGCTGCAGGATGCGGCCTTCGTGCGCAGGCCGGGCTTGCGGTCGTATGCGGGGCGCAAGGTCGTGTTCGGGATCCGGCCGGAGCATCTCTATGACAGCAGCCTGGAATCCGGCCGCAAGTATCAGACGATACCGGCAAAGGTGACGTCGATCGAAGAGCTCGGGTCCGAACACATCGTCCATCTGAACATCGACGCGGTCCGGGTGGACTCCGGCGATCCGGACGCGGTGCAGGATTTCGGCCTGACGTCGAACGCGGTGGCGAAATTCGAACCGGACAGCGCAGTCCGCCCCGGTTCGGAAATCCGGTTGGCCCTGGATGATACCAAGCTCCATTTCTTCGATCCCGAGACGCATCTGGCGATCTGAAGATCTGTGGCGGAGCCTGCAGGCGGGAGCGAGGCGCCTGCGAAAGTACGAGGAAGAAGACTTCTGAATGAAGCAGACGATCGGCTGCATTGTGCGGTCGATCCTAGAGAAGGAGGAGAAAAAAATGACGTTTCGGATAAAACCCGCGATGCTGAAAATAGCCGCGGCAGCCTGGTTGCTTGGCGCTACCGCCGCCATGGCGGACACGACGCTGGAATTCACCCAATGGTGGGAGCCCGAATTGCCGGCTGGCTCACTCAGGACAATCATGGATGAATTCGAGGCCGCGAATCCCGGCATCAAGGTGACGCTGGTCAGCGGTCCCTATGCGACCACGCGAGACCAGATCTCGGTTGGTGCTGCGACCGGAACGCTCAGCGACGTCGTCGGTCTCGACGGCGCCTGGGTGAACAATCTGAACGCGCAGGGTGCGCTGGCCGACATGAACCCGATGATGGATGCGAGCAAGTTCGACAAAGCCCAGGTCGCCGACATCATCAAGGTGGACGGCAAGGCGGTGATGTTTCCCGTCGCCTCGTTCGTCTATCCGGTCTTCGTCAATCTGGACCTCGCTGCCAAGGCAGGGGTGACCAAGCTGCCGTCGACCCGCGCGGAGTTTCTCGAAGCCGCCAAGAAGATGACGCACGCCGACAAGAACCAGTATGGCTGGGTGCTGCCGCTGTCGCTGCAAACGCCGTCCGGCGTCCAGAACGACATGATGTCGTGGGTCTGGGCATCGGGTCAATCGATGATGGCGGACGGCAAGCCCGCCCTTGAGGGCAAGCCGGTCGTGGATATGCTCGCCTTCGTCAAATCGCTCAACGACGCGGGCACCATCTCGCCCGGCATTGCCACCAAGACCGAGCAGGAAAAGGTCGAGGAATTCGTCAACGACCGGGTAGGGATGATGGTCGACTCGCTCGCGCATGTGAACCTCATCCGCAAACGCAATCCCAAGCTGAACTTCGACATCATCCCGGTTCCGGTCGTGGAGGGTTATACGGGCAAGCGGGGCCTTCCCTATGCCTCATGGGGCATCGGCATCTCCGCGAGCTCGAAGCATCAGGAAGAGGCCTGGAAGCTCGTCCAGTACTTGATGAGCGAGAAGGTCAACGCCAAGCTGGTGTCGCTGGCCAATGCGTTCCCGGGCAACGTCAACGCCAAGCCCGATTTCGTGACCTCGGACAAGGCTTTCGCCAAGGCTTTCGAGATCTTCAAGACCGGCTATCTCGCCAACGAGTTCACCGGCCTGCCGGTGGCTGAAGACCTGATGACCCAGTTCGACGTGCAAGCCCAGAAGATGCTTGCTGGCGAGCAGTCTCCGGAACAAGCCGCCGCCGCCGCTCAAAAGGGCTGGATGGCGAAATTCTGATCCGGCTGTTCCCATCTGCTATCTTCAACCGGGTGGCCTGGCTTCGGGCAGGCCACCCGGCAACAACGGATCGGCAATTTGAGATGGACCTGTTTTTGAAGCTTACCTTCTCTTGAAGGCGTATCCCAAGGTTGGCACATGACCCGGCAAAAGCGCTCCCACCACAAGCTGAAACGAGCGGTCGCACCCTACCTCTATCTGTCGCCCTCGCTGCTCATAATCGGGCTGCTGATGCTGCTGCCGATGGTGACGGTGATTGGCTATTCGTTCCAGAACAGCGCGGTGCTGCGTCGTGACCCATCCTTTGCCGGACTGAAACACTACCAGGCGATCTTCGACGACCCCGTGTTCTGGGCTTCGCTGTGGCACACGCTCTACTTCACGTGCATGAGCGTCATTTTCCACATGACCATCGGCATGATCTTCGCGCTCATGCTGAACAGCGACCGCATCAATCCGACGCTGCGCAATATTCTGCGCGTGCTTTACATACTGCCCTGGCTGTTCACCGCGGTGATCATCGCCGTGATCTGGCGCCTGCTGCTCGAGCCGAACGGTGTCGTGAACAGCATTCTCATGCAATTGGGCATCATCGGCTCCAAGGTCGAGTGGTTCTCCTCGCCCGAAACCGCGCTGCACGCCGTCACCTTCGCCAATATCTGGGCGGGCTACCCGCTTTTCATGGTCAGCCTGCTCGCGGGTTTGCAGGGCATTCCCAAGGACTTCTACGAGGCCGCCGATATTGACGGGGCGAAGGCCTACCAGAAGCTGATCTTCATCACTATCCCGCAGCTGATGCCGATCATCATCAGCATCTCGCTGCTCGACTTCATCTGGACCATGCAGGTCTTTCCGTTGATCTGGATCACGACAGGCGGCGGTCCGATCTACTCGACCGAGGTGCTGAGCACCTACACCTACAAGCTGGCATTTTCGAGCTACAACCTGTCGCAGGCGTCGGCGAGTGCCGTGGTCATCCTGCTGATCTCTCTCGGCCTGACGCTGTTGTACATCCGCTATCAAAAGGCTCGGTAGTCACCATGAGGAAAAGGCACACGCCGAAAGACAGGCTGATCACCGTTGCGCTCCATCTAGCGCTTGCAGCGGGGCTCTTTTTCGCGGCCTTCCCGATCTACTGGATGCTGAGCAGTTCGTTCAAATCGAATACCGAAATCTTTGCCCTGCCGCCAACAATCCTGCCAAAGGCCTTCACGCTTGAAGCCTATGCAGCCATCCTTGGCGACCCGGTAAAGCTGCGCTTCTTCTTCAACAGCTACTTCGTGGCCGGAGCAGTAACCGTGCTGACGGTGCTGATCGCCCTGCTTGCGGCCTACGGGTTCAGCCGCTTCAACTTCCGCGGCAAGGGCAGCCTGAACACACTCATCATCAGCACGCAGACGATCCCGCCGATCACGCTTTTGATCCCCTTCTTCGGGCTTGTCGTCTCATACGGTATCTTCGATACCTACATCGCACTGATCCTGACTTACCTGGTGTTTACACTGCCCTACGCGATCCTGTTGATGACGGGATATCTGAACACCTTGCCCCGCGATCTCGACGAAGCAGTGGCTGTCGACGGCGGCAGCAGCTGGACAGCGCTTTGGCGGGTGATCGTCCCGATTTCACTGCCTGGTATCGTGGCGACGTCGGTCTACACCTTCCTGTTGTGCTGGAACGAGTTCCTCTTCGCACTCACGCTGACAAAGTCGACCTCCATGCGCACCGTCCCGATCGGCATCCAGCTGTTGATGGGGCAGCACGCCTTCGAATGGAACCAGATGATGGCGATGAGCGTGCTTGGCTCTCTACCCCTCTTGCTCATCTACCTCGTTGCCCAGAGGTACTTCCTCGCCGGCATGACCGCGGGCTCGGTCAAATAGGATGTCCCTCCCACGGCGACGCAGAGTGGTATCAAGGAACAAGCGGTATCAAGGATTGAAAGGATGAACGTGAAAGACCTCAAAGTCGGCTGCCAGACCTTTACTTGGGAAATGCTCGGCGACCGTTTTACCGGCGGCCCCGACGATCTGTTGAAGGCGATTTCCGATGGCGGTTACTCCGGTATCGAGATCACCGACACCATGATCGGCCGCTACGCCGGCCGGCCGTCGGAGTTCGCCGCCGCGCTGAAGTCGTCCGGCCTGACGCTGGTCTCCTTCGCCTTCGGTTCGAACAGCGGGTTTACGCTGAAGGATCAGATCGGCGCCGACCTCGATGCGGCGCAGCGCTGGATCGACTTCGCCGCCGCCTTTCCCGGCGCGCTGGTGTCGATGGGGTCGGCTACCGTGGTGTCCGACGGGCCGCGCGACGACAAGTTCGCCATTGCCGCCGAGGTTTACAACAGAGCCGGCGAGCTCGGCCGCAAGGCCGGCGTCCAGGTCGCGGTGCATCCGAGCTCGCACCACAACACGCTGCTGTTCGACCGCGCCGACTACGACAGGATCTTTGCCTTGCTCGACCGCGATCTGGTCGGCTGGGTGCCGGACACCGGCCACATCTTGCGCGGCCACAAGGACATGGCCGACACGCTGCGCACCTATCGCGACCGCATCCGCTATATCCATTTGAAGGACGTCGACGCCAAAGGCACCTGGGCGATGCTGGGCAAGGGCGTCTGTGACACGCCGAAGGTTATCGAGATCGCGAACACCGCGCCGCGCTTCAACGGCTGGCTGGTGCTGGAAGAGGAATCCGAAACGGCCGCCGCCGATCCCGCCGGCGCGGTCAAGACCAACCGCCAGACAATGCGCAGCTACGGCGCCTGAAGAACGAGACGATGATCAAGAAACAAGACAGACGCCTGAGAGTCGGTGTGCTCGGCTGCGGCCCGATCGCGCAATTCGCGCATCTGCAATCCTGCGCCAAGGCCGGCAATGCCGATCTCTACGCTATCTGCGACGCGGCGCCCGATCTGCTCGCCCGCATGGGCGCCACCTACGAACCGCAAAAAATGTATGCCGACTATGACGCCATGCTCGCCGATCCCGCGCTGGAGGCGGTGATCGTCGCCACCTCGGACGCCTATCACGTGCCGATGTCGATCAAGGCGCTCGATGCCGGCAAGCATGTGCTCTGCGAAAAGCCGATCGGCACTTCGGTGGAGGAAGGCGAGGCACTGGCCGCGGCAGTGAAGCGTTCGGGCAAGGTGCTGCAGGTCGGCCACATGAAGCGCTTCGACCCGGCGTTGGAAGCAGCGCGCGACTTCGTCCGCGATGAGATGGGCGAGGTGCTGGCGCTGAAGGCCTGGTACTGCGATTCCACCCACCGCTACACCAACACCGACGCCATTCAGCCGCTGCCCGTCACCAGCAAGCTGGCGCGCAAGCCGTCGGGCAATCCCAAGGCTGATCTCAGGCAATATTTCATGCTGGCGCATGGCTCGCATCTCGTCGACACAGCCCGCTTCCTGTGCGGCGAAATCACTGCTGTCCGCGCGCGCCTCAACGAACGCTTCGGCGCCTATTGCTGGTTCGTCGAGACCGAATTCGCCAACGGCGCGCTCGGCCATCTCGATCTGACCGTCGCCGTGAGGATGGACTGGCATGAAGGTTTCCAGCTCTATGGCGAGAACGGTTCCGTCATCGCCAAGACATTCAACCCCTGGTATTTCCGCGCCAGCGAGGTCGACATCTTCCATGAGAAGGACGCGACCTCGCGCAAACCGCTCGGCGCTGATGGCCATTTCTTCCGCCGCCAGTTGGAAGGCCTTGCCGACACCGTGCTGAACGGCAAGCCGATGCGTGGCGCCAATGTCGAGGACGGCATCGCCTCGATCCGCGCCATGGTCGCCATTGCCCGCTCAGTGGAAACGGGCGAGCGGGTCGGACTCGCCTCGGTTTCGGGTGCGGTCTGATGCGCCTCGGCATCTTCGCCAAGACCTTTGCGGGCACCGACCCCGCCGCCGTGCTGGCCGCGGTGAAGCAGGCCGGCTATGAGACGACGCAGTTCAATCTCGCCTGCGCCGGCCTGCCGTCTATGCCGGATGCGGTATCGGCGGATGCCATCGCTTCCATCCGCGCTGCCGCGCAATCATCAGGCGTTTCGCTTGCGGCACTCTCTGGCACCTACAACATGGCGCATCCCGACAGGGCCGTGCGCGACGATGGTCTTCGCCGTCTTGGCGTCGTCATCGAGACGGCGGCATCCCTTGGCATCCCGCTGGTCACGCTCTGCACCGGCTCGCGCAATATCGCCGATCAATGGGCCTATCATCCCGAAAATGCCACGCCTTCCGCCTGGTTCGACATGGCTGCCGAAATGGGCAAGGCGCTGGCGCTGGCCGAGGACGCCGGCGTCGATCTCGGCATCGAGCCTGAGCAGGCCAACATCGTCACCTCGGCCAGGGACGCGACGCGCCTGATCGCCGACATGCGCTCGAAGCGCTTGAAGATCGTGCTCGACCCGGCCAACCTGTTCGACTACGCGACGCCCGGCGAAGCGCGCGCCATCGTCGCTGCCGCGATCGACGAAGCCGCCAGCCACATTGCCATGGCACACGCCAAGGACCGCCATGGTGACGGCCGCTTCGCCACGTCAGGGCAAGGCATTGTCGATTTCCCGGATTTCGTCTCGCGGCTGAAGGCCGTGGGTTTCGACGGCGCGCTCGTCACCCATGGGCTGTCCGCCGATGAGGCGCCCGATGTCGCTGTCTTTCTGCGGGGGCTGCTCTGATGGGCGCCGCGCCGACGATCATGCGGCGCGACGATGCCGCGCTTCGTGTCTTCGACACGGGGCAGGGCAGGCTTCCAATTATCTTCCAGCATGGCCTCGGCGGCGATGCCGCGCAGGTGGCGCAGAATTTTCCCGACGGCCCGTCACGCCGCCGGCTGACGGTCGAAAGCCGCGCGCAAGGTGGCTCCGGCGCCGGCAGCAAACGACCGTTCACGATCGCGATGTTCGCCGACGATGTACTGGCTGCCGCAGACGCGGCCGGCCTCGACCGCTTCGTTGCCGGCGGCATTTCGATGGGCGCGGCGATCGCGCTGCACCTCGCGAGCCGGCACCCCGACCGTATCCTTGGCCTGGTGCTCGTGCGTCCCGCCTGGGCCTTCGACGCAGCGCCACAAAACATGCGGCCTTACGTCGAAGTGGCGGAACTCATCCGCCGGCTCCCGCTGGCTGGAGCGCGCGAAACCTTCGCGTCCTCCGCGACATCGGCCCGCTTTCGCAGCGAGGCGCCGGACAATCTCGCCTCGCTGCTCGGCTTCTTCCAGCGCGAGAATGCGATCGTCTTCGCTGAGGTGATGCAGGCGATCGCCAATGATGGGCCTGGCGTGACGCGGGCGCAAGCCGCCAGCCTCGCAATACCCACGCTGGTCATCGGCAGCGGCATCGATCTCGTCCACCCCCTGGCGACCGCCCGCGATCTCGCCGAAACCATCCCAAATGCGGTCTTCGCCGAGGTGACGCCGAAGGCCATCGACAAGGAACGCCACTTCGCCGAAATCCGCGCCGCCATCGGCGGCTTTCTCGACAGACATTTCAACAAACAGGACCCATCATGACGTCAAAGCCCCTGTCAGGCCCGGCGGCCATCGCCGCATTGCCGCGCGATCGCTTGATCGCCGAATTCTCGCTCTGGTCAGCCAATCTCGCCAATTTCGAGAGCGATCTCAGGCGAATCGAACCCCATGTCGACCTGCATCACATCGATGTGGCGGACGGCCATTTCGCGCCGTCCTTCCTGTTCTTCCCCGATCTCGTCGCCCGCATCGCCGGGCTGACGGCCAAGCCCATCCATGTCCATCTGATGGTCGATGCGGGGATCGTCGAAGCGCAGACGCGGCAGTTCATCGAGGCCGGCGCCGACATGATCAGCGTCCATGCCGAGAACGGCGAGGCGGGATTGCGCGCCGTGCGGCTGGCCCGCGAACTCGGTGCCGAAGCCGGCGTCGTGCTGAGGCTGGAGACGCCGGTCGAGGCAGTAAAACCTTTCGTTTCCGAGGTCGCCTTCGTCACGCTGCTCGGCACCGCGATCGGCGTCAAGGGCCAGAGCCTGTCGGAGAAGGCCTGCGACCGGCTGGGTGCCGCCCGTGCCATTCTGCGGGAGGCCGGCCGCGAGGCGGCCGTCGTGCTTGCCGCCGACGGCGGTATCCGCCACGAGACCGTGCCGTTGCTGCGTGCCGCCGGTGCCGAAACCGTCGTTCTGGGCTCGCTCGCCTTCGGCGACAAGGATCTGGCCGGCCGCATCGGCTGGCTGCATGGGCTGAAGGTCGCGGCATGACCACTGAAGCCGCCCTTGCGATCGATCTTGGCGGCACCGAGCTTCGTGCCGCGCTGGTCGATCGTGACGGCAAGATCCTGGCCTTCGCCGCCGTGCCGACACAGGCGCAGGCCGGACCCGACGTGGTGATCGGCCAGATCGAGGCGCTGGCCGCGACCGTGCATGCCGAGGCGCCGGGCCTCGCCATTGTCGGCGTCGGCGTCGGCGCGCCGGGACCGCTCGACCCGCTGGCCGGCGTTGCCGTTGGGCCGCCGACGCTGGCCGGCTGGCAGGACGTGCCGCTGGCCGACATCCTCGAGCGCCGGCTCGGCCTGCCGGTGCGGCTGGAGAACGACGCCAATGCGGCAGCACTTGGCGAATGGCGCTTCGGTGCCGGCCATGGCGCTCGCTCGCTGGTCTTCGTCACGGTGTCGACCGGCATCGGTGGCGGCGTCGTTGCCGACGGGCGCATCCTGCACGGCCGCCGTGGGCTGGCCGCCGAGATCGGCCATATGACCATCACCAATGAGGGCGAGCGCTGCGTCTGCGGCGTCGTCGGCTGTTTCGAGGCCATCGCCTCGGGAACCGCACTTGGCCGCCGTGCCAATGCGGCGACGTCGGCCTTCGACGGCTCGACGCTGCGGCGTCTCTCGGCCAATGCCGAGGTCACCGGCCGCCACGTGGTCGAGGCGGCGCGGCTGCGGGACGACCTCGCTCTGGCCTTGCTCGAGGAGGAGGCGCGCTGGCTGGGCGTCGGCTTCACCAATCTGCTGCACCTCTATTCGCCCGACGTGCTGGTCGTCGGCGGCGGCATCGCCAATGGTCTCGACCTGATGCATCCGGTCATCGAGGCGACCATCCGGCAACGCGCCATGCGCGCCTATCGCGACGTGCCGGTGGTGCAGGCGCAGCTCGGCCGTCATGCCGGGCTGGTCGGCGCCGCCAGCCTCGTCCTGTTCGATGATGGCAGCCTGGCCGCCCGCATGCCGGTCGGTCCAAGCACGTTTCCAGAAGCGAGGCGGGACCTCAGTGGCTGACACGTCAATCTAGAAATGGCCGGAGGCGCGATGCCTCCGGCCATTTGGTGTGCGACCGCGGATTACTCGGCGGGAACGACATCCGCCGGCAGGCTGTCGTCGGCCGTGCCGGCCAGGGCTCTCGCCAGCTTTGCTTCGTCGAGCTCGCCTTCCCAGCGGGCGACCACCAGCGTGGCGACGGCATTGCCGACGAAGTTGGTCAGCGCCCGGCACTCCGACATGAAACGGTCGACGCCGAGGATCAGCGCCATGCCGGCGACCGGCACCGAAGGCACGACGGAAAGCGTCGCGGCAAGGGTGATGAAGCCGGCTCCGGTGATGCCGGCGGCACCCTTGGACGAAAGCATCGCCACCAGCAGCAGCAGGATCTGGTCGCCCATCGACAGGTGGATGTTCGTCGCCTGGGCGATGAACAGCGCCGCAAGCGTCATGTAGATGTTGGTGCCGTCGAGGTTGAAGGAATAGCCGGTCGGGATGACCAGGCCGACCACCGAGCGCTTGGCGCCGGCCTTTTCCATCTTCTCCATCAGCGAGGGCAGGGCCGCTTCCGACGAGGAGGTGCCCAGCACCAGAAGCAGCTCTTCCTTGATGTAGCGCAGCAGCGACAGGATGGAGAAGCCGTTGTAACGGCAGACCGCACCCAGCACGACGAACACGAACAGCAGCGACGTTGCGTAGAAGGTGCCGACCAGCATGGCGAGGTTGATGACCGAGCCGATGCCGTATTTGCCGATGGTGAAGGCCATGGCGCCAAAGGCGCCGATCGGGGCGGCCTTCATCAGCACGCTGACCAGCTTGAACATCGGCGCCATCAGCGCCTGCAGGAAGTTGAGCACCGGAGCGCCCCTGTCGCCGACCAGCGCCAGCGCGATGCCGAACAGCACCGAGAAGAACAGCACCTGCAAGATATCGCCATCGGCGAAGGCGCCGACGATCGTGCCGGGGATGATGTTCATCAGGAAGCCGGTGACCGACTGGTCATGCGCCTTGGCGGCATAGGTGTTGACGGTGGAGGCATCGAGTGTTGCCGGGTCGATGTTGAAGCCGGCGCCCGGCTGCACGACATTGGCCACGACAAGGCCGATGATCAGCGCCAGCGTTGAGAAAGTGAGGAAGTAGAGCATCGCCTTGCCGGCGACGCGGCCGACCTTCTGCAGGTCGCTCATACCGGCGATGCCGGTCGCGACCGTCAGGAAGATGACCGGGGCGATGATCATCTTGACCAGTTTGATGAAGGCGTCGCCGAGCGGCTTCATGCTCTCGCCGACAGACGGATAATAGTGGCCGAGCAGGATGCCGACGGTGATCGCCACCAGCACCTGCACGTAGAGTTGGGCATAAAGGGGCTTGCGCTGCGCGGCGGCCGCGCGTGATTGGTCTGCGATGTGCATCGAACTCTCCCTGGCCGGATGGACGGAAACCGCCCTGCGTGACTTCTCCCATCGCGGCGTTCCGGTCGCCCGCCGCTGGAAGGAGTTTTGCAAGCGCTGTGCCAGATCGGGGAAAGCCCGGAATCCCTGGATTCCGGGCATTCTTCAGCGGCCTTTGGTGGAGGTTTGTGCGGATTTCCGCACGCGGAAAGTTTGCTTGGGCGGAATTTCGCATTAGAGTGACCGCTAACCCGCTAGCAAAGGGAGAGGACAGACGTCGCAGGCAGGCACCGATAGTGGCCCCACCGGGTTTGCCGGTCGCGACTTGTTGCGTGAGGCGGTGGCCCGGCTGCGCGACGGCCGCTGGCTTGTCGTCTTCATCGCCCTGGCGATCCTGGCCGGCGCGATCGCCATCGCGGGACGCATCGCCACCGGCCAGGCGACCAACGATCTGCGCGACACAGCGCTTGCCGCTTTGCCGCTGGCGGCGGGAACGCTGACCGGCGAGATAGAAAAACAGCGCCTGGTTCCCTTGGTGCTGGCCCGCGACGATGCGGTGCGCGGGGCGCTGCGCCGGGCCGGAAAGATGCAGGAAGCGGCCCTCAACGACAAGCTCAAGGCGATCGCCAGTGACGCCTCGGCATCGGCCATCTATGTCATCGATACGGCGGGCATCGCGATATCGGCCAGCAATGCCGGCGAGCCGACGAGCTTTGTCGGCATCGACTATAATTTTCGCCATTACTTCAACGAGGCGATGGCGAAGGGCTCTGCCAGCCAGTACGGCCTCGGCACGATCAGCGGCCGCCCGGGACTCTATCTTTCGAGCCGCGTCGACGACAACGGCAAGCCCCTGGGTGTCGCGGTGTTGAAGGTCGAGCTCGACGGCGTCGAAGCCAATTGGCGCTCCAGCGGCTTTCTTGTTTTCGTCACCGACGAACGCGGCGTCGTGCTGGCCACCAGTGAGCCCAAATGGCGGTTTCATGCACTGGCGCCGCTCTCCGCCCAAGACGCCGCCGCTGCCCATGAGCAGCTGCAATTGCCGGACGCCGCCTTCGAACCGCTGCCGATACGGCGCGGTGCCGGCGACGGCCTGGCGACGATAGAGAGCCCGGGCAAGCCGCGCCAGTTCGTCGAGGTGGTGCAGGACCTGCCCGGTGCGGTCCCCGGCTGGCGCCTCTGGCTGCTGACACCGGCGGACGCCACTCTCTCATCGGCCGCCAACACGGCGCGGCTGACGACGCTGCTCGGGCTGCTGCTGACCGGTCTGCTTGCTTACGTCTTCACCAGGCGCCGCCGCACCCGCCGTCTGCGGCAGGAGGCGCTGGCGCGCATGAATGCCGAGCTGGAAAGCCGGGTCAGCACCCGGACGGCCGAGCTGACGCGCTCCAACACCGCCCTTGCTGGCGAGATCGCTGAGCGCGAAAATGCCGAGGCCAAGGTGCGCCGATTGCGCGACGATCTCGCTCAGGCCAACCGGCTCTCCATCCTCGGCCAGATCGCCGCTGGCGTGGCGCATGAGATCAACCAGCCGGTTGCCGCGATCCGCACCTATGCCGAGAATGCCGGCCGTTTCCTCGAAGGTGGCAAGACCGAGCCGGCAAGCGGCAATCTGACCTCGATCGTCTCGATGACCGAACGCATCGGCGCCATCACCAATACGCTGCGCACCTTCGCCCGCCGGCCCGGTGTCGCCGCCTCGCCTTTGCCGGTGCGCGAGGCGATCGACGGCGCGCTGTCGCTGCTCTCCGGCCGCATCCGCGATTCCGGCGTGACCATCGTCAAGCCGCGCGGCACTGCCTCGCCATTGGTGATGGCCAGTCGTATCCGGCTGGAGCAGATCCTGGTCAACTTGCTGCAGAACGCGCTCGACGCCATGAAGGACCAATCCGACCCCCGCATCGAGATCGAACTCGCCGAGCGCGACGATCGGGTGCTGATTTCGGTGCGCGACAATGGCCCCGGCCTTGGGCCGGAGGCGGCCGGCAATCTTTTCATGCCGTTCCAGACCACCAAGGAGAAGGGGCTCGGCCTCGGGCTGGTGATCTCGCAGGAGATCGCCCAGGAATTGGGCGGCTCCTTGCAGCTCGACCCCGGCAGCGCCAAAGGCGCGTCCTTCACCATCGATTTGAGGCGAATTGAATGAACGAGGGATCCGGGTTGGTCGCACTCGTCGATGACGATGCTGACCTGCTGCACGCCACCACGCAATTGCTCGAGCTTGCCGGCTTCACGGTGGTCGCCCGCGATGCCGCCGAAGCAGCACTTGCCGTCGTCGACAGGGACTTTGATGGCGTCGTCGTCAGCGACATCCGTATGCCGGGCATGAACGGCCTGCAACTGTTCGACCGCATCAAGGCGATCGACCCGGACATTCCGGTGATCCTGGTCACCGGACATGGCGATGTCGATCTTGCGGTGGCCGCGCTCAAGGACGGTGTCTACGATTTCATTCCAAAACCCTATGCCGGCGATCGCCTTGTCGAGGCGCTGAAACGGGCATCGGAGAAGCGGCGGCTGGTGATAGAAAACCGGCGGCTGCGCGAAGCAGCCGCTCTGGCCGCCGACGGCCTGCCGCTGATCGGCGAGGCGCCGGCCATAAGGCGGCTGCGCGAGACCTTGCGCCAGATCGCCGACATGGATGTCGACGTGCTGGTGGAGGGCGAGACCGGAACCGGCAAGGAAGTGGTGGCCGACCTCTTGCACCGCTGGGGCAGGCGCCGCGCCAAACCCTTCGTGGCGCTGAACTGCGGCGCCCTGCCGGAGACCGTCATCGAAAGCGAGCTGTTCGGCCACGAGGTGGGCGCGTTCACCGGCGCGCAGCGGCGGCGGATCGGCCGCGTCGAGCATTCCAGCGGCGGCACGCTGTTCCTCGACGAGATCGAATCCATGCCGCCGGCCCTGCAGGTCAAGCTGCTGCGGGTGCTGGAGACACGCAGCCTCACGCCGCTTGGCTCGAACGAGATCCGGCGCCTCGATTTGCGGGTCGTGGCGGCAACCAAGGTCGATCTCGGCCGGCCCGACCAGCGCGGCGATTTCCGCGAGGACCTCTATTTCCGCCTCAACGTGGTGACGCTGCGCATCCCGCCGCTGCGCGAGCGGCGCGGCGACATCCCGATGCTGTTCGGCCATTTCCTCGGCAAGGCAGCGGAACGCTTCGGTCGGCCCGTCGCCAAGGTGAATGCCGCGGTCAGCGATCATCTCCAGTCGCATGCCTGGCCGGGCAATGTACGCGAGCTCGCGCATTTTGCTGATCGCGTCGCGCTCGGTCTCGGCCCTGACGACGAGACGAAGGCGGTTTCCCCTCAGTCACCGGAGCCGGCGGCCTCGCTGCCCGAACGCGTCGGCCATTACGAGGCGCAGCTCATCCGCGATGCGCTGCGCGATCATGGCGGCGATGTGCGCGGCGCCATCGACGCGCTCGGCGTGCCGCGCAAGACTTTTTACGACAAGCTCAAGCGCTACGGCATCGCGGCATCCGAGTTCCGCAATGGCGGCGATCCGCACTCTGCTCGAGAGCAGACATAGATTGCGCGGACCTCACGCTTCACAACCCTTCATCCCATCCAGCCATGCATTCCGGAAACCGCCATGAACACGACACTTGAAACAACGGCAAATCCCTTGCCGCAAGACCTCACATTTCTCGGCGAACAGCTGACGGCATTCAACGACGGCGATGTCGGCGCATCGGAAAGAAAGGCGCTCGCTGTGTTCGTGCGCGACGAGAATGGCGCGGTCGTTGCCGGCATTTCGGGCTACACCGCCTGGGGCTGGCTCTACGTGCAGTGGCTGTGGGTCGATGAAAGGCTGCGCGGCCAGCATATGGCGGGCCGGATGCTGGACGCCGCCGAGCGGGAAGCCGTGGCGCGCGGCTGCAACAACGCCTGGATCGACACCTTCAGTCCCAGCGCCGCCAAGGTCTACCAGCGCCAGGGTTATGTGCCCTTCGGCACGCTGGCCGATTTCCCCGTCGGTCGCAGCCGCATCTTCCTGCAGAAGAAACTGACTTAACCGGCGAGCTTTCCGCCGCGCATCGGCTGCGGCGCGCCGGTGGTGCTTGGAAAACTGATCGGCAGGCCGCGCAACACGCGCACCGCTAGGAAGGCAAAACACTCGGCTTCCACCGCATCGCCGCTCCAGCCGAGGCTTTCGGCCTGCACCACCTCGACGCCGGCGCGGCTGGCCAGCATTGCCATCATTGTCGGGTTGTGGCGGCCGCCGCCGCTGACCACCAGCTTTTTCGGCCGGGTCGGCAAAAGGTCGAGCGCCTTGCCGACGGCGCCGGCGGTGAAGGCGGTTAGCAGGGCCGCGCCATCCTCGGCGTCGAGGCCATCGGCCATCGCGGCGCCGAAGTCGAAACGGTCCAGTGATTTGGGGTAGGGCTTGCTGAGATAGGGATGCTGTAGCAGCTTGGCGAGCCTTGCCTCGTCGACCGTTCCCGCGCGGCCAAGCGCGCCGTCGCGGTCCATGTCGCCGAGGCCCTTCGACTTGATGAAATCGTTGAGCGGCGCGTTGGCGGGGCCGGTGTCGAAGGCAACGACATTGTCGGCGCCATCCCACCAGGTGACATTGGCGACACCGCCGAGATTGAGCACTGCCACTTCGCCGCTGGCGCCGGCGCTGCGCATCAGCGCGGTGTGATAGGCGGCGGCCAGGGGCGCGCCTTGCCCGCCGGCGCGCATGTCGGCCGAGCGGAAATCATAGGCGACCTTGGTGCCCAACAGGGAATGCATCAGCTCGCCGTCGCCGAGCTGCCGCGTCTGGCCGAGCCGTCCGACCTGCGGCGCGCGATGCAGCACGGTCTGGCCGTGAAAGCCGACGACGCCGATATCGGCCATCGTCATGCTGTAGCCTTCGACCAATTCCTTCACCGCCGCCGACTGGGCACGCGTCAGCGCTTCCTCGGCCTTGCGGAAGATCGCCGGTTCCGGCCCGACAAAATTCCAGGCCCTTGCAGCCGTCAGCGTCTCTTCCAGCAGCGAGCGGATCGATTGGGGATATGGCATCAGCCGGTAGGTGCCGAAATCCTCGATCCGCTCGCCATCGGTCTTGATCAGCGCGACGTCGATATTGCCGTCAAGCACCGTGCCGGTCATCAGGCCGACGGCCCAGATTGGTTCCATTGTCCTAGTCCCCGTTGATGAGATCGCCGACCGTCTGCCGCAGAGAGATGATCCCGCTGTCGAAATGACGTGTCGGATGGATCCGGTTGGTGAGCAAGGTCCAGGCCTTGCCCTTGTCGAAATCGATCCACAGGCCGGTGCCGGTAAAGCCGGTGTGGCCGATGGTTCCCGGGCCGCACAATGAACCACCCGACCAGCCAGCATAGGGACGTTCCCAGCCATGGGTGCGGGTCGCGGACAAGGGCGTGCGCATCAGCGCGATCGAACGTTCGGATGCGCCGCTGCCGGTCAGCAGCCCTTGCGCGAAATCCAGCACCGAATCCGCCGTGCCGAACAGGCCGGCATGACCGGCGCCCTGCAACGCCGAGCAATTGTCGTCATGCACTTCGCCGGACAGAACGCGGTGACGCCAGGTGCAGTCCTCGGTCGCCGCGGCAACATCCGGCTCTGTCCCCCAGGCAAATCCGGGACCGGGGTCCATGTCGCGGATGGTCTTGCTCGACAGCCGCTCGAGCGCAAAGCCGAGCAGGATGAAATTGATGTCGGAGTAGACGGGGTCGCGGGCCTGCCATTCGCGCTGCAGGATGAAGGCGCGCAGCAGCTCGGGGTCGCGTCCGTAAGTGTAGATCGGCTCGACGGCGGGGAAGGGCGTCTGATGGCCGAGGCACTGGCGAAACGTCACCTTCCGCTCCCAGGCCTGTTGATCGTACTGGCGAAGGTCCGGCAGCACCGAAATCAGCGGCGCATCGAGATCGATGACGCCATCCTCCGCCAAGGCCAGGATGCGCGGCGTGGTGAAGATGATTTTGGTCAGCGACGCCAGGTCGAACCAGGTTTCGGCGGTCATCGGCCGCTGCTTGGGCACAAGTTGCGCAGAGCCGATTGCCCTGGTGATGCGGTGGCCATTGCTGTCGACAATGCCGAGCACGCCGCCGGGAATGCGGCCCTCTACTACCGCTGCTTCCAGCGGTTGGAATGCTCGGTCGAAGAGCTGGGCGAGGTCGCTCAATGCCAGCCTCCATCTGACAGGCGTGGATCCGTCACACCCCCCTCTGTCCTGCCGGACATCTCCCCCGCAAGGGGGGAGATTGGCAGTATTGATGTTCCGCCAACCCTCCAACGTTGGAGATTGGCGAAAGTCGCGACGGCATCCGATCTCCCCCCTTGCGGGGGAGATGCCCGGCAGGGCAGAGGGGGGTGCTGTCCCGCCAACCTCGGATATCCCAGGGCCATCACGCTTCCACCCTCGCCATATGATCCCGGCCAAACTGCTCCCACCGCGCCGGCGCCGGCTCGAACCCCTGCGGGCGCACAAGCGAGGGCACCTGGCGTGTGTCGATCTCGAAATGCTCGCGCCGCCGGTCGATGGTCGGAACGGCGGCGATGAGTTTCTTCGTATAGGAATGCTTCGGCCTCGACAGCACCGATGCCGCGTCGCCGATTTCGACGATCTGGCCGGCATAGATGACGGCGATGCGGTGCGCGATCCGCTCGACCACCGCCATGTCATGCGAGATGAAGAGATAGGCGAGCCCAAAGTCGCGCTGCAGGTCGACCAGCAGCTCCAGCACCTTGGCCTGCACCGAGACATCGAGCGCCGACACCGCTTCATCGAGAACGACCACGGACGGGTTGAGCATCAGCGCACGGGCAATGCACAGCCTTTGCCGCTGGCCGCCGGAGAATTCATGGGGATAGCGCTGCAAGCTATTCGCAGGCAGGCCGACGCGTTCCAGCAGGCTCGCCATTCTGGCCCGCGTCTCGGCATCCACGCGGCCGCCGGTGGCGATCACCGGCTCGGCCAGGATGCTCTCGATGCTGAGCCTCGGATTGAGCGAGGCATTGGGGTTCTGGAACACCATCTGCACGGGCTTGGCGCTTTGCTCGGCTGAGGCCTTTCGGGCGCCGACCGAGAAACTGCCGCGCGTCGAGCGCACCAGGCCGAGCACCGCCTTTGCGGTTGTCGATTTGCCCGAACCGCTCTCGCCGACGATGGCCAGCGTCTCGCCCGGCATCAGGTCGAAGTCGATGCCGTCGACCGCGTGCACCGCGCCGGTGGCGCGGCTGAAGAAATTGCTTTTGAGAGGAAACCGCACCACGAGGCCGTCGACCCTCAAGGCCGGTTCCTTGCTTGCGCCCTTGTCGCGTCGTCCGTCCGCGCGTGTCGCGCTTCCCCTGGCGAAATGCGGCACGGCGTGCAGCAGATGCTGCGTGTAGAGGTGCTGCGGCCTGTCGAGGATCTGGTTCAGTTCGCCTTGCTCCACGGCCTGCCCGTCCTGCATCACCATCACCTTGTCGGCGATGCCGGCAACCAGGCCGATATCGTGGGTGATGAAGATCATTGACATGCCGGTCTCGCGCTTCAATTCGGCCAGCAGCGCCATGATCTGCGCCTGCACGGTGACGTCGAGCGCGGTGGTCGGCTCGTCGGCGATCAGCAGGCGCGGATTGCAGGCGAGTGCGATCGCGATCATCACCCTTTGCAGCATGCCGCCCGAGAGCTGGTTGGGCGTGTATTTCAGCCGCCGCGCGGCATCGGGAATGCGCACGCGATCGAGCGCATCCTTGGCCGCCGCCGTGGCCTGTCGGCCGGTCAGGCCGCGATGCAGCCGGAAGGATTCCTCGATCTGCGAACCGATGGTCAGCACCGGATTGAGCGAGGTCATCGGCTCCTGGAAGATCATGCCGATCTCGGCGCCGCGAATGCCGCGCAGCTGCGGTTCAGTGGCGCCCATCAGGTCGAAGATGGTCCCATCGGCCCGCTTCAGCTGCATCGAGCCGCCGGTGATGCGGCCGCCGCCGAAATCGATGAGCCGGTTGATCGACAGCGCGGTGACGGATTTGCCCGAGCCGCTTTCGCCGACAATGGCCAGTGTCTCGCCATCGGCGAGGTCGAAGCTGACGCCGCGCACCACTTCATTGGCTTGGCGGTCGCGGCCGAAGCCGACGCGAAGATCCCGAATGGACAGCAGCGGGCTCATGCCGTCGCCCTCCGCATCCTCGGGTCGAGGATATCGCGCAAAGCGTCACCCAGCAGGTTGAAGCCGAGGATGCTGATCATGATGGTCAGCCCCGGAAAGATCATCAGCCAGGGCGCTGTCTCCATCAGATTGCGGCTGTCGCTCAGCATCAGCCCCAGCGAGGCGGCGGGCGGCTGCGTGCCGAGGCCAAGGAAGCTCAAGCCGGCTTCGGTGAGCAGCGCCCAGGCCAGCGCCAGCGTCACCTGCACGGTCAGCGGCGCCACCAGATTGAGCAGCAGATGGCGCGTGACGATGTAGCTCGAACTGCTGCCGAAGGTGCGCGCCGCGTCGACGAATTCACGCGCCTTGAGCGAAAGGGCAGGGCCGCGCACCACGCGGGTGAAGATCGGCGTGTAGACGATGCCGATGGCGATAACGCTGGTCCATGTGCCCGGTCCCGCGACGGTGACGATGAGCAGCGCCAGCAGGATGGCCGGAAAGGCCAGCAGCACATCCATGATGCGCATCACCACGCCATCCCAGCGGCGTCCGAGCCAGGCGGCCGCCAGCCCGAGCACGGTGCCGGCAAGGGTGGCGAAGGCCACAGAGAAGAAGGCGACCGTGAAGGATTGCCCGATGCCGGCCATCAGCCGGCTGGCCACGTCGCGGCCGAACAGATCGGTGCCCATCCAGTAGGCGCCGTTGGGCGCGTGCAGCCGGTCGATGCGGAACTGCGTGATCGGATTGTGCGGCGTGAGCCCAACCAGGCCGAGGATGGCGATCAGCAAATAGACGCCGACGATGACACCGCCGATGCGGCCGCTGCCATGGCCGAAGATGGCGCGCAGGATGCGCATCACTGCTCTCCCAGCCGGATGCGCGGATCGAGCCCGACATAGGCGAGGTCGACCAGGAGATTGACGATCATGAAGTTGAAGGCGATGAACAGCACGGCGCCCTGCACCAGCGCGTAGTCGCGCTGCAGGATCGCGTCGAGCACCATGCGCCCGAGGCCGGGCAAGGCATAGATCTGCTCGACGATGACGGCGCCGCCCAGGAGATAGCCAAACTCGATGCCGCTCAACGTCACCACCGGGATCAGCGCATTGGGGAGCGCATGCCGCCAGACGACGCTGCGCGCCGACGCGCCCTTGCTGCGCGCGGTGCGCACATAATCGTCGCTCAAAACGTCGAGCATCGCCGAGCGCGATATGCGCGTGACCGACGCGGCGAAAGCAAAGCCGAGCGTGATGGCGGGCAGGATCAGCTGGCTGAGATTGCGCAAGGGATCCTGCCAGAGCGGCGCGAATTCGCCCATCGCCGGCAGCACGCCGAAGCCGGCCGACAGCGTGTAGATGATCAGGAGGCCGAGCACGAAGCTCGGCGTCGACTGGCCGATCATGGCGACGATGCGCACCCCGAGATCGGACGGTTTTTCGTTGTGAGTAGCGGCGTAGATGCCGGCCGGCATGCCGACGGCAAGCGCGATGATCATCGACAGCAGAGCCAACTCCAGCGTCAGCGGGAAGCGTTCAAGGATGACGTCGAGCACCGGCCTGCCATAGGTCACGGAGATGCCGAAATTGCCGTGCAGGATGCCGCCGATCCAGCGCCAGTACTGGACGAACCAGGGCTGGTCGATGCCGAAATAGGCGGCGAGCGAATCCCGTTGTGCCGGCGTCAGCAGGCCGGCTTCGGTGCCGAGCATTGCCGTGATCGAATCGCCAGGCACCATCCGGATCGCCACGAAGACCAGGATGGACACGCCAAGCAGGACGAGAGGAAACGTTGCCAGTCGTCGCATCAGATAGTTCACGCGAAGAAGTCCTCTCGTCCGATGCCTGTGCCGGCTACTGCTGGATGGTAACCTTGCTCAAGCTGAACAGCGTGCCGGTCGGCGTCGGCACGAAGCCGGCGATGTTCTTCTGCTGTGCCGTATAGCTGTAGGAGGTGTAGAGCCAGATCCACGGCGACATCTCGGCGAGGTGCTTTTCGAATTCGGCGAAGATCGCCTTGCGTTTGGCCGGGTCGGTCTCGGCGCGGCCCTGCTGCATCTGGCTGTCCAGCGTGTCGTCGATGTAGTTGGCCACCTTCTGCAGATTGCCTGCCTTGGTCCAGTAGCGGTTGTACATGGTGTAGGGGTCGGCGCGGCCGCCATTGAGCGCGATCGCCATGTCGAAATCGCCCTTCAGCCAGGCATCGACATAGACGTTGAGCTCCATCATCTTGATGTCGAGCTTGACGCCGATTTCAGCGAGCTGCGACTGGATGACCTGGGCTTCCGCGGCCGCCGTCGGCGGCTCGCCGGTGGCGCCGATCACCGTCGCCGAAAAGCCATCGGCAAAGCCGGCCTCAGCCATCAGCTTCTTGGCCTTTTCGACATCGCGCTTGTAGCAGAACAGCTGGCTCGGATCGGTCGCCAGTGCCGGTATGGTCAGCGGTCCCGTAACCTTGCCTTCGCCGAGCGAGGCAGTGTCCAGCACTTCCTGCCGGTCGATGGCGCAGGAGATCGCCTGGCGCACCTTGAGCTCGGTCATCGGCTTGCGCGACGGGTTGAGCTGCAGCACGTGATAGGAGAGCACAGGCACGCGGTTCAGCTGGAGGCTGGCCTCCTTCGGCACCAGCGTGGCGACCAGCGGATCATTGAGCAGCGCGAAATCGATCTGCTTGGTGCGCATGGCGGCAAGGATCGCCGCTTCGTCCGGCAGCACGCTGATCTCGATGCCGTCCACACCGGTCGCGCCGCCGGCCCAGTCCTTATTGGCGCTCAAGACTTCCTTGGCGTTGGGGTCCCATTTGTCGAGCTTGAACGGGCCCGAGCCGACCGCCTTGGTGCCGACCGAGCCGGCCTTGATTTCGGCCGCCGGGACGATCGCCGCATTGACGTCGCTCATCGCCGTCAGGATCGGCACGTCGGGCTGCGACAGATGGAACACGACAGTCGCCGCATCGGGCGTGTCGATGCCGGCGGTCGACAGGAAATTGGCGCGGGCGGCCGCCCCCGTCTTCTCGTCGAGAATGCGCTCGAACGAGGCCTTGACGTCGGCTGGGGTGACGGCCGTGCCGTCCTGGAACTTCGCCTTGGGGTCGAGCTTGAAGGTCAGTTCCTTGCCATCCTTGGAGAACTCCCAGGATGTGGCGATTGCCGGGATGATCTGCAGGCTGGCATCGACCCGCACCAACGGTTCATAGATCAGTTCCAGGAGCCGCAGCGACGAAAAGGCCGTCTGCTTGTGCGGGTCAAGCCCGGTTGCGTCCTGCGACCAGGCCATGTGCAACGTCGCCGCCTGCGTCGAAACCACACCCACGCCGAGCATCGCGACAACCGTGATGCCCGACAGCAGTGTTCTTGTGAGATGCCCTATCATTTTCGTCTCCCATTATGATTTGACTTGATGCCTTGCAGTTCTGCCGACCGCTTCCAAGGCACACATGCTTCGGAGTATCGGCCCAGTCTATGCGGCTTCGCGCCGTCTTGTCTAAAGCGGCCTCTTGCCGTTTTGTCCCGGGCGGCTTCATGCCGTCCTGTCGCTGATTGCCTTTCGCAGGAAGCCTCCAGCCTTGCCGAGGGCAGCCCGCGCCGTCTCGGTATCGAGGCCGGTGATCGTCACCAGGATCGCCAGCTTCACGTCATTGCTTGTCTGGTGGAGTGCCTGCCTGGCCTGCTGCGCCGAACAGCCGGTGGTCTGCATGACGATCCTTGTTGCCCTCGCCACCAGCTTCTTGTTGGACGGGTTGAGGTCGACCATCAGATTTTGAAAACTCTTACCGATGCGGATCATCGAGGCGGTGGTCAGCATGTTGAGCACCAGCTTCTGCGCCGTCCCAGACTTCAGCCGGGTCGAGCCGGTGAGCACCTCAGGCCCTACGACGGGCGAGATGGCGATGTCGGCGATGCCGGCAATGGTCGACGCCGGATTGCAGGACAGGGCAACCGTGGTGGCACCCACCTGCTTGGCATAGTTCAGTCCGCCGATGACATAAGGCGTGCGCCCGCTGACCGCGATGCCGACCACCACGTCGTTCGGTGTTAGTCCGATCTCCTGCAGCGCCCTGGCGCCCATTTTCCGATCATCCTCGGCGCCTTCCGTCGACCTTACCAGCGCGTCCGAACCGCCGGCGATCAGGCCGATCACCATGTCCTCGGGCACGCCGAAAGTGGGCGGGCATTCCGAAGCGTCGAGAACGCCGAGCCGCCCGCTGGTGCCGGCGCCGATATAGATCAACCGCGCGCCTTTCTGGAAGGCAAGCACGATGCGGTCGACCGCAGCCGCGATCTCCGGCAGCACCTTTTCGACGGCAGCCGGGACAAGCCTGTCCTCGTCATTGATCTTGCGCAGCACGTCGATGGTCGGCAGCAGGTCGATATCCATCGTCCGCGGGTTGCGGCCTTCGGAAACCAGCAGGTCCAGCTCAGACATCAACCCTTGCTCGGTCATTCCAGTGCTTTCAAAAATCATGCTGCCCGGACGGCTCAACGGGCACCAGGGCATACGGACCTTGGGTCCGTCATCGCAATTTTTCTTTGTTAACTTTTTAGAATTGGATATTCGTATCGTCAACAGGAAATTGGAATATTTTATTCCTGCCTCTGCTAAGCCTGCCGTGCACAGAGCGACCGCTTGGCGAGGATGATCGCGCCGGACACGGCGTCGCCGTCGGCGGGCTTCAGGCGGCGCCTGACATCGGGCGAAAGCCAGGGTTCGAGCGGGCTGGCGAGGCCGCCCAGCAAGGTTACGCGCGGCGCGCCTTTCTCGAACAGCACCCGCACCAGCGTGTCGATCTGCTCGGCGGCACTTTGCACGATGCGCCGTCCGGCCGGGTCGCCCTGGTCGGCATGGCGCATCACCATCGGCGCCAGCGCCGCGTAATCCGTGGCGCTGGCGCGGTCCATCCAGGCGACCGCCTCCATCGGATCACCCTCGAAGCGCTGCATCACCTCCGCCAGCAGCGCCGTCCGCTCGTGCCGGCCGTCATGGCCGCGCAGAGCCAGCTGTACCGCCTTCAGGCCAAGATCGGCGCCGCTGCCTTCGTCGGAAATCGGAAAACCGTAGCCGCCGACGCGCAAATCGCGGCCTTCAGCGAAGCCAAGGCCGATCGAACCGGTGCCGGCAATGACGATGGCACCATCCTGACCGGAATGGGCGCCCAGGCAGGCGCCGACGCCGTCGCTGACGAAATCGATGCTGGCAAAGGGATGCGCGATCGCCCGCAACGCTTCCAGCGCACCCTTGCGGCCGATGCCGGCAAGGCCGATGCCGGCGCGAATCCGGGCGGTCTCAGCTGGCCCGAACCCCGTCTCCTCGATCGCCGCGCCAAAGGCTTTGGCAATCGAGGCCCAAGCCGTGTCGATGCCGAGCCGCGTTGTCGCCGGGCCGGACAGGCCTTGTCCCAGCACGTTGCCTTCCGCGTCCTCGATGCGAGCCCGGCAGCCGGTGCCGCCGCCATCGACGCCGAGAAAATAGTCCGGGCCGCTCATGGGCTCAGCCGCTCGATATCGGCGCCGCAAAGACGCAGCTTGCGGTCCAGCTTCTCATAGCCGCGGTCGAGGTGATAGACGCGGTTGATGATCGTCTCGCCCTCGCTGACCAGTGCCGCCAGCACCAGCGACACCGAAGCGCGCAGATCGGTGGCCATCACCTGCGCGCCATGCAGTTTTTCGCCGCCGCGCACCAGCGCCATGGTGCCCTGCAGCTTGATGTTGGCGCCGAGCCGCATCAGTTCCGGCACATGCATGAAGCGGTTCTCGAAGATGGTTTCGCGCAGCAGCGACGCGCCGTCAGCGCAACACATCAGCGCCATGAACTGCGCCTGCAGGTCGGTCGGAAACCCCGGATAGGGTTCGGTCGTGAGATCGACCGCCTTGAGCGGCCGCTCGCGAGACACGATCAATCCGCGATCTCCAGGCCAGACGCTGACGCCGGTGGCCTCCAGCAATTGCACGACAGAAGCCATGTGTTCGAGCCGGGCATGCGTCAGTTCAAGCTGACCGCCGGTGATCGCCGCGGCAATCGCATAGGTGCCGGCCTCAATCCGGTCCGGGATGATGTCGTGCCGAGCCGCGTGCCATCTGGTGCCGCCGGCGATCAGGATGCGGTGCGTGCCGGCGCCCTCGATGCGCGCGCCCATCGCGTTGAGGCAAGCGGCGAGATCGGCCACTTCCGGCTCGCGCGCCGCGTTGAGGATTTCTGTTTCGCCTTTGGCCGTGGTCGCCGCCATCATGGCGGTCTCCGTTGCCCCGACCGATGGCGAACTGAGCACGATGCGGGTGCCGGTTAGCCCGTTTGGCGCCGAGGCGACGATCAGGCCATTCTCGATGGCGATGCGGGCGCCAAGTGCCGCGAGGGCGGAGACATGCATGTCGACCGGCCGCGCGCCGATGGCGCAGCCGCCGGGCAGCGAAACGCGGGCATGGCCGAACCGGGCGAGCAGCGGCGCCAGAACCAGCACCGTTGCGCGCATTTTGCGCACCGTGTCATAAGACGTTTCCTTCGACACGGCGGCACTGGTGTCGATCGTCGCGGCATGGGCCGACCGCGTCACCTCGGCGCCATGAAGCCGCACCACGCCGAGCATGTTTTCGACATCGGTCACATCTGGCAGATTGGTCAGTTCGAGCGGGTAGGGGCTGAGCAGGGCGGCCGCGATCTGCGGCAAGGCAGCGTTCTTGGCGCCGGATATGGTGACCGCGCCTTCCAGTCTACGCCCGCCGACGATCCGCAATCTGTCCATGGCTGAACCCTTGTCTGGCGAAAGCCGGGCGGCGGTCTCTCCGGGAGAGCCATTCGATTCCCAAGCCTGGCCAGTTCGAGAATTAATTCTGCGTTCTTGGCTGTCAATCGAAATTGGAATATTTTATTCCTATAAGCATCGAAGCGCGCCAGAGGGTTCATGTCCGTTCTCAAGCAGATCCATGCGAAGCTCGACGGCATGGCGCCCGGCGATCGCGAGATCGGCCAGTACATCGTCGACAATCCCGACCAGATGCTGCGCCTGTCGACGGCAGCCCTTGCCGCCGAGATCGGCCGCAGCCAGTCGAGTGTCGTCAAGTTCAGCCAGAAACTCGGCTATGCCAGCTACCAGGAACTCAAGCTCGCCGTCAGCGAGGCCAAGGCGCAGGCCTGGCAGGTGCCGGCCGGCGTCATCCACGGCTCGATCGAGGTCGGCGACACCTACCCGGTCATCCTGAAGAAGCTGATCGGCAGCAAGCTTCTGTCGATGCAGCAGACCGTCGCCGCCAACACTGAGCGCATCATCGGCCGCACGCTGGAGCTGCTGGATGGCGCGCGCCGCATCCATCTGGTCGGCGTCGGCGCCTCCTCGCTGGTGGCGCGCGATTTCTCCTACAAGCTGATGAAGCTCGGCCGTAATGTGCTGCACGACAGCGACAGCCACATCCAGATGGCCAATGCCGCGACGCTCGGGCCCGGCGACGTGCTGTTCGCGCTGTCCTATTCCGGCGCCAGCATCGAAACTTTGCGCATCGCCGAGCTTGCCCGCAAGCGCGGCACGATGGTGATCGCCGTCACCGGCCTGCACGACAATCCGCTGAGCCGCGTCGCCGACATCCGCCTCTTCACCACCGCCGACGAGGAGCGTGCGCGCTCCTCGTCCATCACCGCGCGCGACGCGCAGCTGACGCTGACCGACCTTTTGTTCATTCTGCTGGTGCAGAAGCAGCCGGACGCCAACGACTATGTCCACAACAGCGAGGCGGCGGTCTCCGTGCTGAAGGCCGAGCGGTCCTCGTAGGCGTTACCAAGTCGTGTGCATCTTCAGCTTGAACGAGCGGCCTTCGCCGTAGGAGCAGGTCAGCGTCGTCTGGCAACTGGCGACATAGGTCTTGTTGAACAGATTGGTGACGTTGAGATCGACGCCCCAATTCTCCTTCTCGTAGCCGAGTTTCAGATCGGCGAGCGTGACGGCCGGCACCTTCGCCGTGTTCTCGTTGTCGGCCCATGAGGAGCCAATGTAGCGCAGGCCACCGCCGACCGAGATGCCGTCATACCAGTCGCCGCGGAACGTGTAGTCGACCGAGGCCGAGGCCATAACCTCCGGCGCGATGAAGGGTGTCTTGCCGATCAGCGCCGGATTGGCATCCTTAGTGATTTCGAGATTGTAGGCCGTGAATGCGCCCGAAATCCGGAAATCATCCGTCACATTGACCTTGCCTTCGAGTTCAACGCCGCGCGAGCGTACTTCGCCGGTCTGCATCTGTGTGAAGAGCGTGACGTTCGAGGGCACGTTCTGGCGCGTCAGGTCAAACAGCGACACGGTGAACAGGCCATCGACAAAGGTCGGCACATACTTCACGCCGACTTCATATTGCGTACCCTCTTCGGGCTTGAACAGATTGCCGATCGCGTCGGTGCCGATGATCGGATTGAAGAAGGTTGCGATGCTGGCATAGGGGGTTACGCCGTTGGCGAACTCATAGGCGAGGCCGGCGCGGCCGGAGAAGTCGCCGACGGTTTGGCTCTGCGTGCTGGAACTCGCCGAGTAATAGGTCGGACGATTATCGGCGTCGAGCCAGCCACGGTCGTAGCGGCCGTTCAGCGTCACCAGCCAGCCATCGCCGAAGCGCAGCTGGTCCTGCGCATAGAAGCCGAGCTGCTGCTGGGTCAGGTTCTGGCTGAGATAGCTGACGCGTGGCGTCAGCGGCGATCCGTATACCGGATGGAAGGCATCAATGGGATTGTCGTAGTTGGGATCGTAGAGACCAGAGGACTGCACCTGATCGATGTTGTAGTACTTGAAGTCCAGACCGGCGAGGATCGTGTGCTCGATTGGACCGGTCGTCACCTTGCCCTCGATCTGGTTGTCGAGAAGGAAGGTCTTTGCCGTGGTGTCGTGGTCGAAATTTATTCGCGCCAGGTCGGTAGGCCCGCCGGTGAGCGACCAGCCGTTCGGATAGACACTGACCTCATTGATATCGGCGGCGGTGAAGCGGGCGTTGGAACGAACCGTCCAATCATTGTCCAATTCGTGTTCGAACTCGTACCCGATCGAGCCCTGTTCGCGCTTGTAGAGATCGATGCTCGGTTCGGTGAAATTCGCATCGGGGTCGATGCGGCCGTAGTTTACGCCGCCGACTATGTGGTCCGTTACCGTGCCGTCATAGGGCAAAAAGCTGCCGCCATTGTGGTTCTCGTCGATGTGGCTGTAATTGGCCAGGATGGTCAGCGTGGTCGCTTCGTCCGGCTTCCAGCTGATGCTGGGCGAGATGAAGCCGCGCCAGCCGTTCTGGAAGTCGCTGTAGGTGTCGCCGCCGGCGATCTTGCCATTGATGCGGTAGCTGACCGTGCCGTTGCTGGCCACGTCGCCAATGTCGAAGCCGAGATAGACATTGCCGGCATCGTTGACGCCGGTCTCGACAGTGCGCTTACGTTCGAGCTCCGGCCGCTTGCTGACATAGTTGACCAGCCCGCCGGGATTGCTGCCGCCATAGAGTACGGAAGCCGGGCCCTTCAGCACCTCGATGCGCTCGAGCCCGAAACTGTCGACATAAAAGCCGCCGAAGCCATAGCTGAACAGCTGCAACCCATCCATGTAGGTGCCGGTGGCGGTCGCCTGGAAACCACGGATGAACAGCCAGTTGGTGTCGCTGTCCGGGCCGAAGGGCTGGGCGAAGACGCCGGCGGTATAGCGCAGGGCCTCATCCACCTTCTGCGCGCCCTGGTCGTCGATCTCCTGCCGGCCGACCACGGAGACGGATTGCGGGATGTCCTTGATGTCGGTTGCCGTCTTGGAGCCGGTCGTGGTCTTCTTGGCGACGACACCTTCGACCGGGTCGGTCGCGCTGCCGCCAGCCTCGCCCTCGACCACGACAGGCTCAAGCTGGGTGCCGGCAGGTGCCGTTTGAGCAAAGGCGTCGATCGGCGGGATCATCGCGACGGCGGCGACACTGGCCGCCAGAAGCGCCTTCATCCGGTAAAGTCTGCTCATCAGGAAAGTCCCCACCTGTCGTCGTTGAGATACTTGATCATTTATCTCAACTTATAGGCAGGTCATTGGACGGATTTGGGCGGCTTGTCCATTCTTGTCCAAACGAGGGACGTCGCGGCATCATGTTGCGGAAATGTCACGGGTGACCGCTGCTCCTCGCCCATGCGCGGGGCGTTAGTCCAACCGCCGACTTGAACCAGCGCGTCAGCCCTCAAGCGTGCAATGAAGCGCCGTCTTCGCGATTTCTATACATCAGGAAGTGCTTATATCACGCGATGTTGCGATAGCTTGAGCACTATATAGAAAGAGCACAATGTAAAATATACGCTTGCTTAACCTCCGCGTGCATACTGCGGACTGAGCAGACCTGTTTGCTTGCTCTCCCGCACGAATTGAGAATGCGCATGTCGGTTACGCGTCGTACGCTGCTTATGGCCGGAAGCGGTGGGTTGCTGATTTCGCAGGCTCAGGCGGCCAGCACTCAGGCGCAGAACGCCCCAAAACCCGTCGCGAGCGGCGATGCGTTGCGTATCGCAATGCCGGCCTTCGCTTCCAATCCGTTCTTCCCGGCTGACGGGCTGGGCGACAATGGCATAGACATGGAACTGGCGCACGGCATCGCCGCGCAGCTTGGCGTCGAGCCGGTGTTCGACCGGTCCGCCGCCACGTTCGACGGCATGGTGAACCTGGTGAGTTCCGGTCAGGCGGACCTGGCAATCGGCAAACTCAGCCGGACGCTTCAGCGCGGTCGGTCGATCGTCTATTCCCGGCCCTATGCCATGCTGCGCCAGGGGCTGATTGCCAACCGCCTCAACCTGGCGCGTATTGCGCAAGGCAAGCCGCCCGAGCAGATCATCCGCGATTTCGCGGGCGATCTCGGCGTGATCGAGGGCTCTTCCTTCGCCACCTATGCGCCGACAACCTTCCCGCATGCACAAATCCAACGCTTCGCCAGCTGGGATCTGATCATCGATGCGATCCGCAACGGGACGATCGACATGGCTTATCGCGATGATTTCGAGATCAAGAAGCTGATGGTCGACGATCCGTCGATGACGGTCGTCGCGCGCTCGATCACGCTGACCGACAAGGTCGACACCATCGCCGTCGGCGTGCGGCCCGACAATCCGCATCTCGCGGCCTTTGTCGACCTTTATCTCGATCTCGCCCGGGGTCAGCAGGTTCTCAACACCGACGAGATCATCGCCCGCTATCGCCAGGGGAGCAAAGCCTGACATGGCCATCTCCGAGGCAGCCGGACCCATGCCTTTCGATTGGCGGCTCGCCGCAAGGCGCATCTTGCGCTCGCCGGTGACGACGCTGGCGATGATCGGGGCAGGGATCCTGTGCGGTCTCTACTATCCGGCCTTTGCCCATGCGATCAGCCCTGTCGCGCAGCTCTATCTGAATTTCCTCAAGATGGTCGT
The DNA here is from genome assembly GCA_002356515.1 of Mesorhizobium loti. Classification (NCBI taxonomy): domain Bacteria; kingdom Pseudomonadati; phylum Pseudomonadota; class Alphaproteobacteria; order Hyphomicrobiales; family Phyllobacteriaceae; genus Mesorhizobium; species Mesorhizobium loti. The sequence goes on from AP017605.1 coordinate 6,861,092, forward strand.
CCTGCCTTATCTGGTCTCGTCGGTCATCTTCTCCATCACCGCGATGGTTCAGGACCCCAAATCGGTGCGTTACCTGGGCAAGGTGGGTATGGCCGTTCTGGTTGTGTCGTTCCTAGGCGTGCTGGTGAGCGGCACCTTGTCGCTAATCCTCCAGCCGGGCCAGGTCGAGAACCCGCAATCGCGCATCGAGCTTGGCGAGTTCATCAATTCGCAGGGCAGCGTCTCCACCGATCTCGCCTTCCCGTTCCAGCCGCCATCCAATGAGGGCGCCGAGAGCGGGCATTCGATCCTGCTCGATCTGGTGCCGAACAATGTCTTCAACGCACTGGCCTCGGGCCAGACCATCCAGGTCCTGCTGTTCTGCCTGCTTTTCGGGCTCGCCATGGGAAAGATCCCTCAGCCCTCGTCGATGAGCCTGACTCAGGCGCTCAACGCGGTCTACCGGGCCTGTACGGTCCTCACCAACTGGTTCATCTGGGGATTGCCCTTCGCGACCTTCATCCTGATCGCCGACCAGACCGCATCGACCGGAACCAAGCCGCTGATGCTGATGGGCGGCTACCTGCTGGTGATGGGGCTTTCCTGCCTCATCTTCGTCGCCGGCGCCTTTGCCATCATCGCCATCCGGTCGCGGCGAAGCTACTGGACGACGATCAAGACCTGCCAGCCCCTGCTCATGGTGGCCATCACCACGCGTTCCACCGTCGCTTCGCTGCCATGGGTCATCAACCTGTTGAGCGAGCGCCTGCGGTTCAGCCTGGTGGTCGTCGAACTGCTGGTGCCGCTGCAGGCGGCGCTGCTGCGCACCGGCCCGGCGCTGCTCTACACCTCGGGCACCCTGTTCATTGCTCAGCTCTATGGCCATCCGCTCGGCGTGCCGGACCTCGTGCTCGTCGGCATCGCCTCGGCGCTTCTCGCGCTGACCACCGGCGGCATGGGCAGCCTGCTCATCCTGTCCCAGATGTCCATCGTGTGTGGCTACCTCAAGCTTCCCTTCGAGGCGGCGTTCGCCCTGTTCGTCGCGGTGGATGCCGCCGTGGACACGTTCATGACGCTGGCCAGCGTTTCTACCGTCGCGGCGAGCACGGCAATGATCGCGCCCAGCCACAGGGAGACGACGCAGCCTGTCGAAACCGTCTCCGAGCAGCTCGAAGCCGAGCCCGTCGGATGATCGACGACAGCATCCGTCCGCAGCTTGGCATTATCGGCGGCCTCGGGCCGCTTGCGTCGGCCGACTTCTACTTCAAGCTGACCCGAATGACCCAGGCGTTCCGGGACAACGACCATGTGCCTTCAGTCATCCTCAGCGTCCCACAGCTGCCCGACAGGACCGAAGCGATCCTCGGCAACCATGACGGACCGCTGGCGCCTCTGAAGGCCGCGGTCTCGACGCTCAATGCGCTCGGCGTCGCCTGTATCGCGGTGCCGTGCAACACCGCCCATCATTGGTACGACCAGCTGGCGGCGAATTCGCAGGCGGAAATCATCCATATCGGCGACGCAGTGGTGGCGGAGACGCGTCGCAGTCTGGACCGGGGCCGGGTTGCGATTCTTGCCACCCGGGGCACGCTGGTCTCCGGCTTCTATCAGGACAGGATGTCGGCGGCGGGATTTGGGCTCTGCCTTCCCGCGAATGGCGAGTTTCAGCAGCGCGTCGACAACGCGATCGGCCTCGTCAAGGCTGGCTCGATCATGGATGCGGCGATCGAGACCGAGCGCGCGCTGGATATCGCGCGATCAGCTGGCGCCGATGCCGCCCTTCTCGGCTGCACCGAACTGTCGGTGGTGGCCGCAAGCCTCAACGATGTCAGTGGATTGGTCGTCATCGACAGCAATGCGGTCCTGGCGCGAGCCTGTCTGACACGCTTGGGTTTCGGTGCGCAGGACGCCACGGGCCTGCCGGGCGTATCGCGGCTGCCGGGACATGACCGATCGCTGCGCGCCAGTCCGGTCATCCTGGCCAGACGCTCGGTTCCGTGAAGGCGGAAATGTCACGGGCGGTCGGTGGTCTTCATCCAGGCGCCGGGCGTCACGCCGACCACCGACTTGAACACCCGCGTCAGATGCGCCTGGTCGAAGAAGCCGGTCGCCTCGGCGATGTCGGCAAGCGAGGCGCCATCATGCGCCATCATTGCCTTTGCTCTGCCAATCCGCGCCTGCATCTGCCAGCGGTGCGGCGGCACGCCGGTTGCCGCCTTGAAGGCATGGCTCATTGCGGTTTCCGACAGGCCGGTCAGCGCGGCGAGATCGGCAAGCCGGATACGGTCGAGGCAGTGCGCGTCGATGTAGTCGGTGACGAGACGCAGCTTACGGCGTGACAGCGGCGACCGACGCCTGGCGGTTCTTGGCGGATCGATCTGGAAAAGACTGGCGAACAGAGCGTTGAGCAGGCCCTCGCCATAGAGATCGTGCAGGGGCTGGTCGCTGCTGCATTCCGCCGCGATCAGGCCGGCCAGCATGGCGATCCGCTCGTCGCGGAACTGGAAGCGCGACATCTGCAAGGTTTCACGGTCAAGACTGCGGCCGAAGCGGCGCGTCAGCGTCGCCACGTCGAAATGCAGGTCAAGATGCCGGATCCGGCGCAGCCCCTCGACCCGGCCACGGATCGGCACGCCGGCCGGAATGTAGGCCATGGAGAGGGCTTGATCGTGGCGGCTCAATTCACCCTTGGCGCCTTCGACGAAGAAGGCGCCGTCGCCATCCACGTCGAGCGCGACAAACAGCCGGGGATCGGGAGAGACATAGTAACCCTCGGCCCGGTCACCGCACGAGACATCCCAGAGATCGGCAACCACGCCGTCCCAAAGATGCCATTTCAGGTCGCCGATGACCGAAAAGCCCTCGATCCGGCTTTCCATGCGCGCAACGAAGGTCAAGTGCTGTCTGTCTCCGGGCATAATACATGACAAAAATAATCATGTTTATGCCCGCGCCGCAAGTCCTTTGCCTTTTACAGCTGTTCGAAGGTCGTCCGCGCCGACGCTTATGGTCAGTTGAGCCTAAACGCTTTCGAGATAGGTCTCGATCTCGAAGTCGCTGACGTTGAGCGCGAAGGTGTTCAGCTCCTGGCGTTTGCAGGCGACGAAGGAGTCGCGCAGGATCGCCGGGAAGATTTCCGCCACATGCGTCCCGCTTTCGAAGGTGGCGATCGCCGATGCCCAGTCCGGCGGCAGCTTGGCCGGTGCCGTGCCTTGCCCGTCGCTTCCGGTCGGTTCGCCCGGCGACATCTGCCCTTCGATGCCGATCAGCGCCGCGCCCAGTATGGCGGCAAGCACCAGATAGGGATTGGCGTCGGCTCCCGACACGCGATGCTCGATGCGGCGTGCGGCGGTCGGCCCGCCGGGAATGCGGATCGCCACCATGCGGTTCTCGTAGCCCCAGGCGACCGCGGTCGGTGCATAGGAGCGCGGGCGAAGCCGGCGATAGGAATTGAAATGCGGGGCGAACACCAGCGTGCTCTCGGCCATCGCCGCCAGCAGCCCGCCGACCGCATGGCGCATGATTTCGGAGCCCTGGTCGGTACCGTCGTCGAACACATTGCGGCCTTCGGCGTCGATAAGGCTGAAATGGACGTGAAAGCCGTTGCCGGCCCGGTCGCCATAGGGCTTGGCCATGAAGCAGGCGGCAAAGCCGTGCTTGCGGGCAATGCCTTTCACCGTGCGCTTGAACAGCACCGCGTCGTCGGCTGCCCGCAAGGCGTCGGCGACGTGGTTCAGATTGATCTCGAACTGGCCGACGCCATTTTCGGCAATCGCCGTGTCGACGGGAATGCCTTGCGCCCGGCAGGCCTCGTAGACGTCATGGATGAAGGCCTCGAAATCGTCGATCTCGTCGATCGACAGCGCCGCGTCGGAATCGAGACGCCGCCCGGTGACCGGCGACACAGGCCCGACCGGCCGCTGCGATTGCGGATCGACCAGATAGAATTCGAGTTCCGTTGCCGCGACCGGGGTCAGGCCGAGCGCCTTGTAGCGGTCGAGGATGCGGGCCAGCGCCCGCCGGGGGTCGCCAAGATAGGGCGCACCGCTTTCGTCGGCGAGCCAGAGCGGGACAAGTGCCGTCGGATGCGCCGTCCAGTCCACCGGCAGGATGCCGCGCCCCGTCCATTGGCAGAGCCCATCGGCATCGCCGGTCGAGAAAACCAGCGTGTTGCCTTCGATATCCTCTCCCCAGATGTCGAGCCCGATCAGCGAATAGGGCATGCGCAGCTTGCCTTCCAGCGCCTTGCGGGCCTGCTCCACGGGTATGCGTTTTCCCCGCATGACGCCGTTGAGGTCGCACACCGCCGCCCTCAGGCTCTGTATGTCTCTTCTGCTTTCAAGCCAGCTCAGGACGTCCGCAATTGCATCGCTCAATTTAAAACCTCTGGTTTTCGAAGGTGCCCAAGCCCTGCCGGCTGCGCTATCCCTGGTAAAAAATGCTTGTCAGTTTTCGGAAAGCCTATCCGCTTGACGCCAGATATTTTTCCTTATTTTTTCAAGTCACTAGCCGGGATGTCGGGAGGCATTTGAAAACCAATTGCGCGATCTGCGATCGCAACATAGAGGCAAGATAGCGGAAAGCCAAGGGGCATTCGGCATGCGGCTTCGCCGCCGGGCAGGCACGATCGGCCTTTGGGACGAGCGACTGTCGCCCGGCGATCTTAGCGCCCGGCACCCGGAAATCTGGCCTGCCGCAAGATGTGCGCGGCGCCTTCTTCGATGTCGCGCACGATGGCCGCGCGGGCGCGCGCCGCGTCCTGCGCCTCGATCGCGGCGACGACTTCCTCGTGATAATCGATATCGAGGATGGGGGAGAGATCGTCCTCGAACCCCATGGCAAGGTTCCGGAGGAAGGGGCCGACCTGCATCCAGACGGTTTCGATCAGGAAGATCATCTGCTCGTTGCCGCAATGGCGATAGATCGAGAATTTGAAGGCGTAGTTCTTCCTGAGATAATCGTCGATGTCGCCCTCGCGCGCCGCCAGGGTCAATTCGCTGCTGTGGCGCCGGATCGTCCGCAGATTGTTGCCGTTGATGCGCTTTGTCGCGAGTTCGGTCGCCGAGCCTTCCAGGATCGTGCGCACTGCTGTCAATTGCGAAAACCGTTCGGCCGAAATGACAGGCACCTCGACACTGCCGTTCGGCATAGGGCTCAGCGCCCGCAGCGCCTGCAGCCGCATAAAGGCGCTGCGCACCGGCATGTCGCTGGTACCGAGTTCCTTGGCGAGCTTGCGCGAGGTCAGCTTCTGGCCTGGCGTGAACTGGCCCGACATCAGCGCCCGCACAAGCTCCAGATAGACCTTTTCATGCAGGGGCACGCTGTCGATGGCGCTCAGCCCGAATTGTGTTCTGTCGGCCATTGGCGGGAGCGCTACTTCATTCGTTCTGAAATCTGGCCTGACGACGGCAGCCGCAGATGATCCTGATCGGGTCGAGCACGGCCGACGCCGAAGTCGATATATCTGCACATGATAGACGCCTCAATCGTTATGCGGCAAGCTGTTAGCAATGTGGCCAAGGGCAGGTCGCGCGGCAAAGATGCCGGCGCACGCGGCAGGCACGCGGCATCCGCGTAGCGATTTGCAATATCGCCATCACAAATCTTGACCTTTCGCGCACTTGCACGTCCGGCCGCTCTCTGGCTTTTTGGGGCACCCATCCGAACGGACTGATTCGCGTCATGCCGCTCGATTGCAATGTCCTAGAGGCAGTCTGCGGATGGGTCGTGAAGCGCGCGCAATTGACGAAGGAGAAGCAGGCATGGCCGAGTTCAAGAAGCCGGAAATCTCCGAGATGAGACCCAAGATCACCGTCATCGGTGTCGGCGGCGGTGGCGGCAACGCCATCAACAACATGATCGCGGAGCAGCTTCAGGGAACCGAATTCATCGCCGCCAACACCGATGCCCAGGCGCTGACCATGTCGAAGGCGACGCGGCTGATCCAGCTCGGCGCGCATGTCACCGAGGGTCTTGGCGCTGGTTCGCTGCCCGAGATCGGCCGGGCCGCGGCCGAGGAATCGCTCGACGAGATCATGGATCATCTGGCCGGCACGCATATGTGTTTCGTCACCGCCGGCATGGGCGGCGGCACGGGAACCGGCGCCGCCCCGGTCATTGCCCAGGCAGCGCGCAAGGCCGGCATACTGACGGTGGGTGTCGTCACCAAACCTTTCACCTTCGAGGGCCGGCGCCGCATGCAGATGGCCGAGGAAGGCATCGAGCGGCTGCGCGAAGCCGCCGACACGGTGATCGTCATCCCGAACCAGAACCTGTTCCGCATCGCCGATGCCAAGACCACCTTCGCCGACGCCTTCGTGATTGCAGACCGGGTGCTTTATTCCGGCGTCAGCTGCATCACCGATCTCATCGTCAAGGAAGGTCTGATCAATCTCGACTTCGCCGACGTCAAATCGGTCATGCGTGGCATGGGCCGCGCCATGATGGGGACCGGCGAGGCGTCGGGCGAAAGCCGGGCGATGAAGGCGGCGGAAGCCGCGATCGCCAACCCGCTGCTCGACGAAGTGTCGATGAAGGGCGCCAAGGGCGTGCTGGTCTCGATATCGGGCGGCCGCGACATGACCCTGTTCGAGGTCGACGAGGCTGCCACCCGCATCCGCGAGGAGGTCTACGAGGACGCCGACATTATTGTCGGCGCCATCTTCGATAAGAGCATGGAAGGCCGCTTCAGGGTTTCGGTGGTGGCGACCGGCCTCGATAGGGCGATCGCCGATGCCGATGCCGGCATCGCCCATGACCGTTCAATGCCCCCCGTCGCACGGATTTTACAGTAGGCCTTTTCCCTTTGAGTTGACGGAGCCTCGGGCAGGCGGCCTGCAGAACAACGCAGGCGCGCCGCGTTTGCTCGCGTTCCGTACCCGGCTGACATCACCTCCGATCGAAATTTAAAACGTTTGCATTTTTGCAAAAGGCAATTACAAACGTTTCAAACTCGCCTGAGGGAGGATCGGTGACCACCCGCGTCATCACGCTGAAGGAGCTCGCGGCAAGCCTGGACCTGTCGATCACGACGGTTTCGCGGGCGCTTGCCGGCCATGAGCAGATCGCGCTCAAGACGCGTGAGCGCGTCGCGCAGGCGGCGCGCCAGGCTGGTTATGTGCCCAACACCGCGGCGCGCACGCTTGTCTCGGGTCGAAGCGGCTTCGTCGGCCTCGTCCTGCCGATACGCGGCCCCAACCTCGTCGATTCCTTCCTCGGCGAATTCGTCACCGGGCTTGGCGAAGGGCTGGTCTCGCATGGCGCCGACCTCATCCTGGCGACGGCCGCGCTTGGCCATTCCGAGCTGTCGGTGCTGCGCCATGTCGTTGAATCCGGGCGCGCCGACGGCGTCGTCGTCACCCGCATCGCCGAGACCGACGAGCGCCTTGCCTATCTGCGCGAGCGTGGCTTTCCGTTTGTCGCTCATGGCCGGCTGCTCGACAGCGACTTCGGCTACAACTGGCTCGACACCGATGGCGCGCACGCCTTCGGCGAAGCCTTCGACATGCTCTATGATCTCGGCCACCGCCATTTCGGCCTGGTGACGATCTCCGAAGCGATGACCTTTCGTCATCTGAGGCAAGATGGCCTCGCGGCGGCCATTGCCCGGCGGGGCGACCCCTCGGTGCGGCTCGACGTGGTGACGGCGCCGCGCTTCGACCAGCAGGCGCGCATCGAGGCCGTCAACCGGATGCTTCGAGGCCCCGACAGGCCGACGGCCATCGTCGCTTTGTTCGACGAACTGGCGCTGACCGTGATGGAGGAGGCTGTCCGTGCCGGGCTCAGCGTGCCGCGCGACCTGTCCGTCATCGGCTTCGACAACATCGCTGCGTCGGCCTATGCGCCGCCGGGCCTCACCACCTTCGACGCCTCGATCCGGCAATGCGCGCGCGAGATCGCCGACATGCTGCTCACCATCATCGCCGAGAAGCCCGGCAAGCCGCTGACGCGGCTGATCCGGCCGACACTGGTTGCGCGGGCAAGCCATGGACCGGCGCCACGGACAAAAAGCTGACGCCGCAATGCCGGCGCATATCCAGGGAGGAAGATCATGATGAAAGCATTGAAGATATTGGCAGGGGCCGCGCTGGCACTCTCGGTCGCCGCCGGTGGTGCGCAAGCCCAGCAGGTGCTGTTCTGGTCGACGCAGGCGCGCCCGGTCGAAGAGACGCAGAAGATGCGCGACGAGGTGCTGAAAGGCTTTGAAGGCGCGGTCGACTATCAGGTTGCCGAGGACGGTCCCTGGCTCACCCGCCTGCAGGCGGAATTGCAAGCCGGCTCCGGCACGATCGGCCTGCTTGGCGGCCTGCACGGCGATTTCTCCACCGTCGGCGCCAGCCTTGTCGACCTGTCGGCTGTCAATGTCGGCGGGGTCAAGGTCAACGAGGCCTACAAGAAACTCGGCCTGCTCGGCACCGGCGAGCAGAAATACATGCCCTGGATGCAGGCCACCTATCTGATGGCGGCCAACAAGCAGGCGCTGCAATATCTGCCGGCGGGCACCGATCTCAACACCATCACCTATGACCAGCTGATCGAATGGTCGAAGAATATCGCCGAGAAGACCGGCTCGCCGAAATTCGGTTTTCCGGCTGGTCCCAAAGGACTGAAGCATCGCTTCTTCGAAGGTTTTCTCTACCCATCCTACACTGGTTCGATGGTCACGAAATTCCGCTCGGCGCAAGCCGAGACGGCGTGGAACAAGTTCAAGGAATTGTGGCAGTACACCAATCCGAACTCGACCAACTACGCCTTCATGCAGGAACCGCTGCTTTCGGGCGAAGTCTGGGTCGCGTTCGACCATGTCGCGCGGCTCGCCGATGCGTTCAACAAGAAGCCGGATGAGTTCGTTGCCTTTCCCGCACCAGCCGGTCCTGCCGGCCGCGGCTTCATGCCTGTCGTGGCCGGTGTCGCCATTCCCAAAACCTCGCCGGACCCGGAGAAAGCCAAGGCGCTGGTCGCCTATATGCTGAAGCCGGAAACGCAGATCGCCACGCTGAAGGCGACCAATTTCTTCCCTGTCGTCGACGTCAAATTGCCCGACGACATGCCGGCTTCGGTGAAGGCCTTCGGCCCGGCGATCGCCACCATGACCGGGGCTCCTGACGCACTGCCGGCGCTGCTGCCGATGGGGCTCGGTGACCTCGGCGGCAAGTTCAACCAGGTCTACACCGATAGTTTCGAGCGCATCGTGCTCGGCGGTGAGGACGTGCATGGCGTGCTCGAACAGCAAGCGGCCGCGCTCAAGGCGATCATCGACCAGGCGAAGGCGCCGTGCTGGGCGCCCGACAAGCCATCCTCGGGCGCTTGCCCGGTGGAATAGGCCGCCAACCAGAATCCTCCCGAGGGGGCGTCCGGAGTTTGTTGCACTCCGGGCGCCCAGACCGCGGTTTCGAAGGACAACAAAAATGCACGGCAAGGCTCTGCCCTATCTGCTGCTGATGCCGGCGACCTTGTTCCTGTGCATCTTCTTCCTCTACCCATTCGCGCTGGTCGCCTTCGAGGCTGTCACTCGTGACGGCGCCTTTACCCTCGACAATTTCCGCACCATGGCTGGCAGCTGGAAATTCCCGGTCACCATCCGCAACACGCTGCTGCTGGCCGCGATCGTCGTGCCGATCCAGCTCACCATGGCGTTGCTGATGGCAAGCGTCGTGTCGCGGCTGGAGACCGGGCGCAGTGCAGCGCTCTACATCTTCGCCATCCCGCTCGGCATTTCCGATCTCGCCGCCGGTCTGATCTGGCTCGCCATCTTCGACCAGTCCGGCTTCCTCAACACGCTGCTTTCGAGCTTAGGCGTCGTCGACAGGCCGGTCATGTTCCTCGGCTACCAGAGCAAGCTGACCATCTTCATAGCCGTGGCGCTGGCCGAGATCTGGCGGGCGACCGCAATCATGATGGTCATCCTCGTCGCCGGCATGGGGCTGATCCCCAAGGAATATTACGAGGCGGCGGAAGTGTTCGGGGCAAGCCCCTGGCAGCGCTTTGTGCGCGTCACGCTGCCGCTGCTGCGCCCCTCGCTGCAGACGGCGATCATCCTGCGCGTCATCCTCGCTTTCGAGGTCTTCGCCGTGGTCGCGGCCCTTGGCGGCACCAATCTGCCGGTGCTGATGGGCGAGACCTATAATTGGCAATTCACGCTGCAGGACCGCAATGTCGCCGCCGCCTCGGCGCTGCTCATCCTCGCCATCTCGATCGGCTTCACGCTGTTTTTCCTCAGGGTGCTGCGTGTTCCCAAGGAGGCATGGATATGAGCGCCGTTGCCGAAACGCCGGTTGCGGCGGTCGCCGACGCGCGCAAGGCCGGCGACTGGCTGCTGATTGCCACCGCCCTTCTGCTTTGCGTCTGGGTGCTGCTGCCGATCTATCTCTTGATCGTCAACGCCCTGTCGTCGCCCGACCAGGTGACCGCTTTCCCCAAGCGCTTCTTCCCGTCCTTCGACCTCGGCAGCCTTTCCTTCTTCATCAATTTCGCCGGCGTCGCCCGGGCGCTGTGGAATTCGGTGCTCGTCGCCACGCTGACAATGATCCTGGCCATCGGCTTCGGCGCGCCGGCCGGTTACGCGCTGTCGCGCTTCGATTTTCCGGGGAAGGGCACGTTCCGCTTCCTGGTGCTGATGACCCGCGCCTTCCCGCTGCCGCTTCTGGCGCTGCCGCTGGCGGTGATGTTCATCCGCACCGGCCTCGACGACACCGCCATCGGGCTGGCGCTGGTGCACACCACGCTGGCGCTGCCGTTCGCCGTGCTGATCACCTTCTCGCTCTTCTCGGGTATTCCCGTCGAGCTCGAGGAGGCGGCCTGGACGCTCGGCTGCACGCGCTGGCAGGCGTTCCGCAAGGTGATCCTGCCGCTGGCGCTGCCCGGCATCGCCGCCTCGGCGGTGTTTGCCTTCACCATCTCCTGGAACGAGGTGTTCGCGGCTGCCGTGCTCACCATCGAGAACCGTACGCTGACCGCCTTCCTGCTGCAGAGCCTTGGCGAGTCGCCGCTCTATCTCAAATTCGCCGGCGGCGCGGCGCTGGTCGTGCCGGCGCTGATCTTCATCTTCGCCGTCCGCAAATACCTTTTCGCCATGTGGGGGATCGCCAACCGATGACGCGCTACACGGAGACGGCCCATGGCTGAGATCGCAATCAAGGGCGTGGCCAAGCGCTTCGGCGGCTTCACCGCGCTGCACCAGGTCGACCTCACCATAGCAGACCAGGAATTCATGGTGCTGCTCGGCGCCTCGGGCTGCGGCAAGACCACGCTGCTTCGGATCGTCGCCGGGTTGGAGACGCCGAGCCAGGGTGAGGTCTGGATCGGCGGCCGCCGTGTCGACCAGCTGCCGCCGCGCGAGCGCGGCATCGCCATGGTGTTCCAGAACTATGCCGTCTTCCCGCATCTGACCGTGTTCGAGAACATCGCCTTCGGCCTGCGCATGAAGAAATTGCCGCAACAGGAGGTCGAGCGCCGCGTCAACCGCACCGCCGAGCTCATGCATATCGAGCAATTGCTGAAGCGCTATTCCGGCCAATTGTCCGGCGGCCAGCGCCAGCGTGTCGCCGTCGCTCGAGCGCTCGCCATGGAGCCCGACGTCATCCTGATGGACGAGCCGCTGTCGAACCTCGACGCGCTGCTGCGGCTGGAAATGCGCGCCGAGCTCAAGAGCGTGCTGGCCGCGTCGAAGACCACCACCATCTATGTCACCCACGACCAGGTCGAGGCGATGAGCCTCGCCGACCGCATCGCCGTCATGCATCAGGGCCGCATCGTCCAGGCGGCCTCGCCGGTCGAGGTCTACCGCAATCCGGCCGCGCGTTTCGTAGGCTCCTTCATCGGCAATCCACCGATGAATTTCATCCCGGCGACCAAGACCGCGAACGGCAGCTGGACCGTTGCCGAACTGACGCTGCCCGGCCCCAAGTCGGACAAGCCAAGAATAGAATTCGCCATCCGTCCCGAGGATGTCGATGCCGGCGGCGAGGGCTTGCACGCCACGGTGCGCGTCATCGAGCCGCTCGGGCCGCACACGCTGGTCACTTGCGATGTTGAGGGTGGGCTGTTTCGCGCCATTCTGGACTCCAACGCCAGCGTTCAGGTCGGTGACAGCCTGCGCCTGGCGCCCAAGCCCGACCGCATCCGCTGGTTCGATCCTGAAACCACCAATGCCCTTTGACGCCGAAAGCCCTGAAACGCCCATGACTGCTTCCGCCACCAGTGACATCATCGCCCGCGCCGTCGAGGTGCTCAGGGAGAACGACCAGGGCGCCTACACCATTCCGACAAAGGGTCTCTATCCCTTTCAGTGGAATTGGGATTCCTGTCTGACCGCGCTCGGCCTTGCCCATTATGACGAGGCGCGTGCCTGGACCGAAATGGAGACCTTGTTTGCGCATCAGTGGCCGGACGGCATGGTGCCGCACATCGTCTTCCATGTCTGGAACGACGGCTATTTTCCCGGCCCCGAGATCTGGCGGACCGGCCGCCCGACGGCGACCTCCGGCATCACCCAGCCGGCGGTTGCCGGCTTTGCCGCGCGCCGCCTGTTCGACCGGGCGAACGACAAGAAACTGGCGGCGGAGCGGGCTCGCGCATTGGTGCCGAAGATCGATGCATGGCACCGCTGGTTCTACGCGAACCGCGACCCCAGGGGGGAGGGGCTGGTTGCCATCATCCATCCCTGGGAGTCCGGCCGCGACAATTCCATCGACTGGGACGACGCCTTCGAACGCGTGCCGACCGAGGGCGTCGAGCCCTACACGCGCCGCGACACCTTGCACGCCGACCCGGCGCATCGCCCGACGCGCGAGCAGTATGACCGCTATATCTGGCTGGTGCAGCATTTTCGCGGGCTTGGCTGGGACAATGCCAGGCTGCACGACGCCTCGCCCTTCCAGGTCGTCGATCCCGGCTTCAATGCCATTCTGATCCGCGCTGCGGGTGATCTTGCCGATCTCGCCGAAGAACTGGGCGAAACCGAGATCGCCGCCGCCAACCGCGCCCGCGCGCAAAAGGGCCTGGCGGCCATGGAGCGGCTGTGGAGCGATGCGCATGGCCAGTATCTCTGCCTCGACCGCGTCACCGGCGCGTTGATCGACAGCGCGTCGGTCGGCGGCATCCTGCCGGCCTTCGCGGCCATCCCCAAGCCTCGTGCCGCCGCAATCGCCGCAACCGTCGAACGGCTTGCCGGCAAGGCACGCCATGTCGTGCCGTCGCATGATCCCGGCGATCCGCGCTTCGATGCCAAGCGCTATTGGCGCGGTCCGGTCTGGCTGGTGGTCAACTACATGATATCAGACGGGCTGGCCGCCGCCGGCCACGGCCAGGTCGCGCAACGCATCACCCAGTCCAGCCTCGATTTGATCCGGGAAAGCGGCTTTGCCGAATATTACGACCCGCTCACCGGCGAGCCGCTTGGCGGCGGCCGCTTCACCTGGACGGCGGCAATGGTGATAGAGTTTCTGCGCAACGCCAGTTGAGTGCTTGCAGCCCGCTGTATCGACCTCTATCCCTCTGTTGCTACAAGAATCCGTCATATCGGGCCATCTATACTGGCAACCGGAATTCGTTCGAGCGACGGGAGGCGCGGCTTGGAATTTGACTTGAAGACCATCGAAGCGCTCGCGCCCGACCAGGCGTCGTTGAGCGCGGCTTCCAAGTTGACCAGGCAATCGAACTGGCCCCGGCTCGAAAAGAACGAAGAACTGGCGCTTATCTGGGGCGAATGCCAGGGCTCCGGCTCCAATCCCTACCGCGTCGTCGTCGACACCGGCGACCACGGCTACAAATGCACCTGTCCGTCGCGAAAGTTCCCCTGCAAGCACACTTTGGCGCTGATGTGGATCGCCACCACCGCGCCGGCGAGTTTCACCGCCGCAGGCTCGACGCCGGAATGGGTGAACGATTGGCTCGGCCGTCGCCGGAAGACCACGTCACAACCGGCCGCACCGGCGCCCGGCGCGGCAGGCAAGAGCATTGGCGAGGCGTCGCGCGACGACGAGAGCGCTGTCGTCGAAGATGCCGCCGCGATCGAGCGCCGCGAGGCCGCACAGCGCAAGCGCGCCGAGGATACGCGGTCCTCGGTCTCGGCGGCTTTGGACGAACTCGATCAATGGATATCGGATCAGCTGCGGCTCGGCCTTGCCGGCTTTGTCGACAACAGCAGCGATCGTTGCCGCCGCATCGCGGCACGGTTGGTCGACATGAAGGCGACGGCGCTAGCCGGCCGCATCGACGAGATTCCGTCACGGCTCATGGGACTGCGCAGCGAGGAACGCCCGGACGCGGCGATCCGCGAACTCGGCAAGCTTGTGCTGCTGGCCAAGGCTTGGCGCTCAACGCCTGACGACGCCGAACTGAAGCGGCTGGTGTCGACGTCCGAAAGCCGCGAGCAGGTGATCGCCAATCCCGATGCGATCCAGGTCGAAAGCCTCTGGGAGGTGCTTGGCGAGAAGATCGAAACGCGCCGCGACGGCCTTGTCAGCCATTCGACCTGGCTGCTCGATCTGAACAGCGCCGCCCCGCAATTTGCTCTGCTGCTCGACTATTTCCCCGCCTCTGCCGGCCGCCGGTCGAACGCCTTCACGCCGGGCGATCGCTTCGATGCAAGGCTGGTCTTTTATCCGGCGCGACAGCCGCTGCGGGCGCTCGTGGTCGAGCGCAAGGGCGATGTCTCGTCGAGGGAATGGCCGGATTTCGGCTTTGACAAAGCCGATCCGCTCGCCGCCCATGTCGCTCACCAGGACACGGCGCCCTGGCTCACTGATTGTCCCGTCATGCTGCCTCCCGGTGCGATCCTGCTCGACGATCGCGGCGAGGCCTGGTGGCAGTCCACTGACAATCCGCATGGCATCGCCTTGCCGATCGCCGATACCGTCAACCCGACGCTGCTTGGGCTGGACCTCGCGGCAACGGCAGCACTCTGGAGCGGCAGCCGGCTTCATTTGCTGGCGGCGCAGAGCGGCTTCGGGAGGCTTGATCTGTCGTGAACGAGATCGAGCAGACGGGTCTCGCGACCATGCGCGATTGCTGGATCACCGGCGGAACCAGCTTTGAGCTGGCCCCGGCCGCCTGGAAGGACATCGCCGCCGGTGCCAACCCCGACGAGCGTGAGCGCCGGCTGCTGGCGATTGCCGCGCAAGCCCTCGAAATTGCCTTGCGGCCGGCAGCACCAAAGACGCTGAAGCGGCGCCCGCCGCTGCCTGAACTTGCCCTGCCTATGCTGCCCGAGCGGCTGCGGCCGCTGTTGCGAGCAGCGCTGAAACATGCCGCCGACGCAAGGAGCAAGTCGCGCGTGGTGGCACTCGTTGCCAGCCGCGGCTTCGTGCTGCATCCGATGGACTGGATGCCGGCCGCGTCGGATCAGACCAGCCCGGATGTCTATGCGCCCTGGATCGACTGGCAGGCGGGCGTCGACGGCGAAAAACATACGAGCCGGGAGCAACTAACGGCGCAGAATTGGGACGAATTCTATCCCGCCGCGCGCCGCACAGCGCTGGCCGATATGCGCCGCACCGCGCCGGCCCTAGCCCGGCAGTTGATCGAAACCAAGGGGGCCAGCGAGCCGGCGGAGGTCAGGCTTGCGCTCATCGCACTCATGCATTTCGCCCTGGGGCCCGATGACGTGCCTTTCCTGAAAAGCCTGTCCGCCGATCGCTCGGGCAAGGTGCGCGAACTCGCCGGCCGGCTGCTGGCGCGGTTGGGGCAGCACGGCAAGCCAGGCGATGGCGGGCCGGAAGACCCCATATCCGAACTGGCCGCCTTCATCACTGAAGGCAAATCCGGTTTCATCCGCCGCCGCACCACCTACGCGCCGACGAAGCTGAAATCGCCGGCGCAGGAACGACGCCGCGCTGAACTGTTCGAGACCTGCAATTTGGTCGACCTTGCCGACCGCTTCGGCGTCAGCGAGTCTGATTTCATCGGCGCGTGGCAGTTCGGCGCCGACAACAATGTCGATATCCTTGTCGCCCGCATGGTCGCCGCGTCCGGCAGCGATGCCGCGGTCACGCACATGGCCGATACGCTTGTCGCCGAGGGTGGCAAGCCGGCGCTTTTCGTCCTGCATTTGATGCCGCGTCTGGACAGTCGCAGGCAACGCGTCCTGATCAGGCTGATCCTAAAGGACACGCAATATCTTGGCGCGCTCAGTCTGGCCGAGGGCGTCGAAGCAGGCTGGCTGGACTGGGCCGACCTGACCAACGGCAAGACGCTGCCGGCACTGCGCACCGCTGTCGCGGGCAACGATGACGCCGTGAAGCGTGGCGTCGACCAGCTTCTGGAAACGCTGGGCTTTCTCGCCACCGCGGAGGCGGCGGAAAAATTGATCGGCGATGTCGTCGCGGCCGGCATGGCGCCGGCAGCACCTTCGCTCGCTCTTCTGCGCCTCAACGCGTGCCTTACCAGGCCTTGAACCAACACATGATCAATCCGGAGAACAGCCAATGAACGCAGCCATCCGTCTTCCGGTCGAGCAGGCCTACGCCGCCGAATTGCAGGCGCTCTCGCGCAATGACGATCGGCAAAGGCCCGCCGGCTGGAGCCTGTCGCCAAAGGCGGTGCTGACCTATCTCCTTGGCGGAAAGGCTGACGACGGCACGCTGATCACGCCCAAATATGTCGGCCGCCGCCGATTGATGGAGACCGCCGTGGCGACGCTCGCCACCGACCGCGCGCTGTTGCTGCTCGGCGTTCCCGGCACCGCCAAGTCCTGGGTATCGGAGCATCTCGCCGCCGCC
Organism: Mesorhizobium loti; assembly: GCA_002356515.1. NCBI lineage: Bacteria > Pseudomonadati > Pseudomonadota > Alphaproteobacteria > Hyphomicrobiales > Phyllobacteriaceae > Mesorhizobium > Mesorhizobium loti. The sequence goes on from AP017605.1 coordinate 6,877,789, forward strand.
ATCATGGGCGACTCGACGCTGATCGTGCAGTGCACGGCCGGGACTGACGAGAACCAGATCCGTTACGGCTGGAACTACGCGCAGCTTCTGGCCAAAGGCCCGAGCCAGGAGGCGCTGGTGCCGACGCCGCTCTACCGCGCCATGCAGGACGGCAAGCTCTGCCGTCTCGAGGAACTGACGCGCATGGGTTCTGATGTGCAGGACACACTGATCACCGTGCTGTCAGAAAAGATGATGCCGATCCCCGAACTCAACACCTCGATCTACGCGCAGCGCGGCTTCAACATCATCGCCACCGCCAACAACCGCGACAAGGGCGTCAACGAATTGTCCTCGGCGCTGAAACGCCGCTTCAATGTCGTCGTGCTGCCCTTGCCCGAAGACATGGCGGAGGAAGTGGCGATCGTCTCCAAGCGCGTCGGCGAGATGGCCGGCGGTCTCGACCTGCCCGTGCCGAAGAATGTCGGTGAGGAGATCGCCCGGGTACTGACCATTTTCCGTGAGCTGCGCTCGGGTGCAACGGCGGATGGCAAGGTGACGCTGAAGACGCCGTCGGGCTCGCTGTCCACGGCCGAAGCGATCGCCACCATGGTTGGCGGTCTCAGCCAGGCGGCCTGGTTCGACAGCGGCAAGCTTGGCGCAGAAGGCCTTGCCGCCAGCCTTGTCGGCGCGATCGTCAAGGATCCGGTGCAGGACAAGCTGGTGCTGGAGGAATATCTGGAAACCGTGCTCAAGAAGCGGCCCGACTACGCCGGCTATTACGCCGCCTTGAATGCCGCGATCTGACGCCATGGCGCTTAGCGACGTTTCCTATTTCGGCATACGCCATCACGGGCCCGGCTCCGCCGACAGCCTGATGCAGGCCTTGCAGGAGTTGAAACCGGTCGCTGTGCTGATCGAGGGACCGGCCGACGCGTCGGCGCTGCTGCCATTGCTCGCCCGTCCCGAAATGCAGCCGCCTGTGGCACTGCTGTGCTATCCTGAGGACGATCCGGCCTCGACCAGCTTCTGGCCCTTTGCCGAGTTCTCGCCGGAGTATCAGGCCACGCTCTGGGCTGTCGCCAACAAGGCGGCAGTGCGCTTCATCGACCTGCCGTCTTCGGCGCGGGTAGCCCCGGTTGAAGCCGCGGAAAAAACCGATGGAACGGAAGTCCCTGTCGAGGCTGAGACGGCGCCGCATCTGCGCGACCCGATCGGCACGCTGGCGCAGGCCGCCGGCTATGAGGATGGCGAGAGCTGGTGGGCCGACATCATCGAGCAGAACCCTGAGCCCGGCCCGATCTTCGCGGCAATAGCTGACGCGATGACGACGCTGCGCGAAGGCGAAGGACCGCTTGCCGAATTCGAGGCAAAGCGCGAAGCCTATATGCGGCTTGAAATCGCGGCCGCGTGTAAGGAATTCGACGGACCGATCGCCGTCGTCTGTGGCGCCTTCCATGTGCCGGCACTGCAGGCGACACGTCCGCTCAAAGAGGACCAGGCCATCCTGAAAGGGCTTGCCCGGCGCAAGGCCACGATGACCTGGGCGCCATGGACCGGCCCGCGCCTGGCGCTCGGCTTTGGCTATGGCGCCGGCGTCGTGGCACCGGGCTGGTGCAAGCATCTGTGGCGCACGCGAGGCCGGCATGACGCGGCGACGCTGTGGCTCGCCATGATCGCTGCGGTGCTGCGGGCAAAGGGGCACATGGTATCGACCGCCTCGTTGATCGAGGCCGAGAGGCTGGCCCGCACGCTGGCCGTGATCCGCGAGCGGCCAAAACCCGGTTTCGAGGAATTGCGTGATGCCGCGATCGCGGCCCTGTTCAACGGCGAGGCGGTGCTGTGGGCGTTGGTCGAAGCCGAACTGCTTTTGGGCGCCGATGTCGGTGAAATTCCGCCCGACACTCCACTGGCGCCGCTGATCGAGGATCTGCAGCGCAACCAGAAGGCGGCGCGGCTGAAGCCGGAGGCGCTGGAGCGCGAATTGTCGGTCGATTTGCGCAGCGAAAGCGGGCTGTTCCGCTCGACCTTGCTGCACCGCTTGAACGTGCTTGGTGTGCACTGGGGCAAGCTCACCGACGCTGGCCGCAGCCGCGGCACGTTTCGCGAGCGCTGGACCCTGTCGTGGGAGCCGGAATATGCCGTTCGCCTGGTCGAGAACCTGGTCCACGGGCCGACGATCGAAAAGGCCGCCAACGGCCGGCTGATCCAGATGATTGGTGCCACGACATCGCTCGATGCGCTGGCGGCACTGGTCCAGGGCGCCATCACGGCCAATTTGTCGGAGGCCTCGACGGCCGGCCTGGCGGCACTGGAGGAACGCGCGGCGCGCAGCAGCGAATGCCTGGAAATCCTGGCATCGGTGCCGCCGCTCGCCGACATCATCCGCTATGGCGAAGCCCGCAAGACCGAAACGGCTCGCCTGTCCGGGCTGCTGGAGCGGCTGATCGTCGAAGGCGGCATCGCGCTGCCCTACGCCGCGCGCGACCTCGATGCCCAGGCTTCGACGGCGCTGGTCGCCGCCATGCGCAAGGCCGACGAGGCGATCAAGCTGGTCGAGCCCGAACAGGACGTTCTGGACGCCTGGCGCAACGGATTGGCGGCGGTGCTGGACGGATCGCGATCGACCGCGCTGGTGGCCGGCTGTGCCGCGCATCTGCTTTACGAGGCCGGCCACCTGGCCGCCGACGCTGCAGCGGGTTTGATCGCGCGGCGCCTGTCGCCGGGAACACCGGTCACCGAGGCCGCCGGGTTTTTCGAGGGTTTCTTCAGCACCGCCGGTCAGCGGCTGATCTATGACGAAGGCCTGCGCGGAGCCGTCGATGCCTGGCTCAAATCGCTCGACGAAGACGCTTTCATCGCGCATCTGCCGTTGCTGCGCCGGGTCTTTTCGCATCTCGACTCGATGGAGCGGCGGCGGTTGATCGAAGCGGTCCTTGGCCGCTCCAGGCGCCTGCCGGCCGGGCTGACGCCGACGCCCGGCGGTGACGAGGCCTGGCGCCGGCATCTGGAACGGCTTGCACCTCTGCTGATGGGTGGGAACGGCAATGGATGACGAAATCGACATCGGCGAAACGGAGCCCGCCGGCGACGGCCGGGAGCGTCGCTGGCGCCTGGCGATCGGCGCCGATGACGAGGCTTCGTCGGCGTTGTCCGACAATGACAAGCGGCTGTCGGCAGCGCTCGATGCACTCTACGGCGATGGCGCCGGCGATGCGGCGGCCGATCCGCGCAAGCGGCGCGGCGGGCTCGGCCGCTCGGCGCCGAAAGTGGCTCAGTGGATGGGCGATATCAGGTCGTTCTTTCCCGCGCAGGTCGTTCAGATCGTCCAGAAGGATGCGTTCGAGCGGCTCAACCTGAAGCAGATGCTGATGGAGCCGGAATTCCTCAAGGCGATCGAGGCCGACGTCAATCTCGTCGCCGACCTGATCTCGCTGCGCTCGGTCATGCCGGCCAAGACCAAGGATATCGCGCGCACCATCATCGCCGATATCGTCGCCAAGCTGATGCAGCGGCTGGAGCAGAAGACCGCCGAGGCGATCCGTGGCGCGCTCGATCGGTCGCAGCGCACCAACCGCCCGCGCCAGCGCGACATCGACTGGCCGCGCACCATTTCGGCCAACCTTCGCCACTACCAGGCCGAGCACAAGACCATCGTGCCGGAGAAGCTGGTCGGCTTCATGCGCAAGCAGCGCAGGCTGGTCGATCTCGACGAAGTCGTGCTCTGCGTCGACCAGTCGGGCTCGATGGCAAGCTCGGTGATCTACGCCTCGATATTCGCCGCCGTGATGGCGTCCTTGCCGGTGGTGCGCACCAAGCTCGTCTGCTTCGATACGACGATCGTTGACCTGACCGAGGAGCTCAGCGATCCGGTCGAAGTCCTGTTCGGCGTGCAACTTGGCGGCGGCACCGACATCAACCAGGCCGTCGCCTATTGCGCCGATCGCATCGAGCGGCCGACCAAGTCGCATATGGTGCTGATCACCGACCTCTATGAAGGCGGCAACGGCCAGGAATTGCTGCAGCGGCTGGCAGGGCTGGTTCGCTCCGGCGTCAATGTCGTGGTGCTGCTGGCACTGACCGATCAGGGCAGGCCGGGCTATGACCCGAAGATGGCCGGGTCGGTGGCGGCACTCGGCATTCCGGTCTTCGCCTGCACGCCGGACTTGTTTCCCGACATGATGGCGGCGGCCTTGCGACGGGAAGATGTCGGCGCATGGGCAGCAGGCGCCGACATCAAGCTGGTTCGCGCCGAGGACGACAGTCCGGCGGCCGACGCCTAAGCCGCGCTCAACTCGGCGTTGTCAAAAGCGGCAATCCAAAACCTGGCTTGAACAGCCGGCAATGCTGATCTGCACGCCGGATGGGGGGCCGCGCGTATCGCCATTAACGGACATCGCCATGTCGCGATTTGCACAGGGGTTGCTTGACTCCGATCGCCCGTTGTGAAAAATTTTGCAGCAACTGATAAAAATATCATAGGGTGGAAATGGTAGGGTTCGGCAACGGTCTCCTGCGCGACGATGAAACCAGCATGGCGACGCGTGCCGCCTGGCTTCACTATGCCGGCGGGCTGACCCAGTCCGAGGTCGCCAAGCGGCTGGGGCTGACCAGCCTCAAGGCCCATCGCCTCATCACCAAGGCCAACCAGGATGGGCTGGTGAAGGTCTATATCGACGGCGAAGTCTCCGAATGCGTCGAGCTCGAGGACGAACTGTCCCGCCGCTACGGCCTCGATTATTGCGAGGTGGTTCCGGACTTCGATTCCGAGGATTTGCCGCTCAAGGCGCTCGGCATTGCCGGCGCGCAGTTCCTCAAGCGCGAAATCGAGCGTGGCGAGGAGGCGCTGATCGGTGTCGGCCATGGCCGCACTCTGGCCGCTTGCGTCGAATACCTGCCGCGCACCTCGACCGACAAGATCCGCTTCGTCTCGCTGCTTGGCGGCCTGACGCGCAAATTCTCGGCCAATCCGCACGATGTCATTCACCGCCTGGCAGAACGCACCGGCGCCGAGGCCTACGTCATGCCGGTGCCGATGTTCGCAAACACGGCGGAGGACCGCACCGTCCTGCTCGGCCAGAAGGGCATCAGCGAGGTCTTCGATCTCGCCCGCTCCGCCGACCTGTTGTTCGCCGGTATCGGCACCGCCGAACGCGAGGCGTCGCTGGTCGCCACCGGCATGATCGAGAAGGGTGAGATGGAGGAGATCCGCCGCAATGGCGGCGTCGGCGAATTGCTCGGCCATTTCTTCGACGAAGCCGGCAAGGCGGTGGCGACGACCGTTTCCAACCGGGCGCTGGCCTTGACGCGTGAGGACATTGCCAGCCGCCGGATCGTCGCCGTCGCCGGCGGCAAGATCAAGGTTCGCGCCATCAAGTCGGTGCTCGAAGGCCGCTATCTCAAGGGCCTGATAACAGACGAGCGGACGGCGCGATCGCTCGTGGAAGAGACGCCGGTCGGGTAGCCGGCAACGTTTTAGTTGAAACTACCCTGTGGAGGAGAAGACGAAATGCATGAGAAAGAGAAAGACCTCATTGACGCCTTCCTGCGCGGACAAGTTGACCGTCGCGGGCTGATAAAGGGCCTCGGTGCCATGGGCCTTGCCGCCGGCACAGCCGGCACGCTGCTCAATCTGGGGCAGACCCGCGCGCTCGCCGCGGACTTCGACTGGCAGGCGCACAAGGGCAAGACCATCAAGCTCCTGCTCAACAAGCATCCCTATGCCGATGCGATGATCGCCGATCTGGAAAACTTCAAGAAGCTGACGGGCATGAATGTCGTCTATGACGTGTTCCCGGAAGACGTCTATTTCGACAAGGTCACGGCGGCCCTTTCGGCAAGCTCGCCCGAATACGACGCCTTCATGACCGGCGCCTACATGACCTGGACCTATGGTCCCGCCGGCTGGATCACCGACCTCAACGAATGGATCAAGGATCCGGCCAAGACCAACCCGAACTATGCCTGGGACGATTTCCTGCCCGGCGTGAAGAATTCCTGTGCCTGGAATGGCAAGCCGGGCGGCGCGCTGGGTTCGGAAGATGCCAAGCAGTGGTGCATTCCGTGGGGCTTCGAACAGAACAACATCACCTACAATAAGGCGATGTTCGACAAGGCCGGTGTCACCATTCCCGGCAACATGGATGAGATGGTCGCTGCCGCGGCCAAGCTCACCAAGGATGTCGGTGGCGGCGTCTACGGCATCGGCGTGCGCGGCTCGCGCTCCTGGGCGACGATCCATCCCGGCTTCCTGTCGGCTTACGCCAATTTTGACCAGAAGGACCTCAACGTTTCGGCCGACGGAAAACTGTCGGCGGCCATGAACACCGCCGAATCTAAGGCCTTCCACAAGCAGTGGGTGCAGATGATCCAGGAGAGCGGCCCCAAGGACTGGTCGACCTACACCTGGTATCAGGTCGGTACCGATCTTGGCGCCGGCGCCTCGGCGATGATCTTCGACGCCGATATCCTCGGCTACTTCATGAATGGCGGCGACAACAAGATGGCCGGCAAGCTCGCCTTCGCAAGCTTCAAGGCCAATCCGGCAGCCAAGGCGGCGACCCCCAACATCTGGATCTGGTCGCTGGCAATGTCCAATTTCTCCAAGGACAAGGACGCCACCTGGTACTTCATGCAATGGGCCTCCGGGCCGGAGCACGGGCTGTTCGGCGCGACCAAGATGGACTTCGTCAATCCGGTCCGCCAGTCGGTGTGGAAGGACGAGATGTTCCGCGAAAAGCTGAACAAGAGCTATCCCGGTTATGTCGAGATGTTCGACGCCTCGGCGCCCGGCGCCTCGATCAAGTTCACGGCGCAGCCGCTGTTCTTCGATCTCACCACCGAATGGGCGGCGACGCTGCAGAAGATGGTGGCCAAGGAAGTGCCGGTCGACGAGGGCCTCGACAAGCTCGCCGAAAGCATCAACGGTCAGCTCAAGGAAGCCGGTCTCGGCTAAGTCGCAACGAGGGCCGGCCTGCCTGGCGTGCCGGCCCTCGTCATACCTTTTCAAGCTTGCGATGCGGTGCCGGAAGGTGACCGCGATTTCGCCCGACCGGTCGCCTTGCTCCCTTGGGCGGCCGGCAGGGCGAAGCGACAGAGACAACGGAGCAACTCGATGACTGCGGTGGTATCGCACAGGCCCAAGCCGTCCGGCTTCAGGATCAGCAAGCGGGTGCTGCCCTATGTGCTCAGCCTGCCGGCCTTGCTCGTCTGCATCGGCATCCTGATCCCGTTCCTGACCTCCGTCGTCTATTCCTTCCAGCGCTACCGGCTGAGCCAGCCCTGGGCGCGGCAGTTCAACTGGGGCGACAACTACATTTCCTTCTTCACCGACCCGAAATTCTGGAACACGCTCAAAGTGTCGCTGCTCTATGCCGGCACCACCGTCGTGCTCGAACTGCTTCTCGGTCTTGCCATCGCCTTGCTGCTGCAGAAGCGCTCGACGCTGAACAATTTCATCTCGATCATGCTGTTGATGCCGCTGATGACGGCGCCGGCGCTCGCGGCCCTGATGTGGAAGCTGATGACCAATCCCGGCTTCGGCGTGCTGAGCTATCTCGCCAGCCTGATCGGGCTGCAGGATTTCCGTTGGGCCTCGTCGCCGTCGACGGCGCTGTTCACCGTCGTGCTCGTCGACATCTGGGTCTACACGCCCTTCATCATGATCTTGCTGCTCGCCGGCCTGCGCAGCCTGCCGACGCAGCCCTTCGAGGCGGCCGCACTCGATGGCGTGCCGCGAAGCTTCGTCTTTTTCCGCATCACGCTGCCGATGCTGACGCCCTACATCCTGACGGCGACTTTGTTCCGGCTGCTGGATTCCATCCAGCAGTTCGACATCATCTATGCCATGACGCAAGGCGGACCGGGCGACACGCTGACCGTCTTCCAGGTCGAGGCCTATCTCAACTTCTTCCAGTCGACCAATGTCGGCCGCTCGGCGGCGCTGATGATCATCCTGTGGGCGATCACCTATTTCCTCTCCAACATCTTCATCAAGAATTGGCTGCGGCTGCGCGAACGCGCCCGTGGCCAGGCATAGGAGGCCGGGATGGAACACACCTCGCTTCTCGAACGCATCCTGCGTGGCATTGCGCTCACGCTCGTCGTGATCTTCTTCATGTTCCCGATCGTCTGGATCTTCATGATGTCGTTCCAGACCAACGAGACCATCCTGCGCATTCCACCACAGCTGATCTTCGAGCCGACGCTCGCCAATTACACGGCGCTGATCACCGGCAAGCTGATGACCGCCGCCGGGACGCTCGACATCGCCTTCATGCGCAACCTCGGGAATTCGGTGTTCCTCTCGGTGACCTCGGTGGCGGTCTCGCTGCTGCTCGGCGTCCCGGCGGCCTACGCCTTCGCCCGGCACAAATTCCGAGGATCCGAGGACATCGCCTTCACGCTGCTGTCGTTCAAATTCGCGCCGGCACTGCTGGTGCTGTTGCCGCTCACCCTCTATTTCCAGAAGCTTGGGCTCGCCAACACCTATATCGGGCTGATCTGGGTCTACCAGCTGATCTGCCTGCCGCTGATCCTGTGGATCGTGCGCGGCTATTTCGAAGATATTCCGGCCGACATCGAATATGCCTACCGCATTGGCGGCCATTCCTGGTTCGCCACGTTCCGCAAGATCGCGCTGCCGCTCGCCGGCCCCGGCATCGCCGCCGCCGGCCTGCTCGCCTTCATCTTCGCCTGGAACAATTTCGTCTTCGCGCTGGTGCTGGCCTCGGCCGACAAGCAGCCGGTGACGGTCGGCGCGCTCGCCTTCATCACTTCCTCCGGCATACAGTACGGCCAGATTTCGGCGGCCATCGTGCTCTCGATCACGCCGACGCTAGCGCTCGCCCTCTATGCGCAGCGCTATCTCGTCGAAGGCCTCTCGCTTGGCGCGGTGAAAGGATAGATATGGCCAGCCTCGAACTCAGAAATATCGTCAAGCGCTACAAGAGCCAGACCGTCCTCGACAATCTGTCTCTGACCGTCGCCGATGGCGAGACCCTCGTGCTGTTCGGCCCGTCCGGCGCCGGCAAGACGGTGCTGCTGCGGCTTGTTGCCGGCGTCATCGACCCGGACGAGGGCAAGATCTTCATCGGCGGCGAGGATATGACCGATGTCGATGCGGAGTTCCGCGGCGTCGGCATGGCGTTCCAGAACTTCGCGCTGTTTCCGCATATGACCGCGTTCGACAACATCGCCACGCCGCTGGAGGCCAAGCGTTCGTCGCAGGGCGCCATCAAGGCCGGCGTCGAGAGCGTCGCCAAGCTGTTGAAGATCGCCCATGTGCTCAGCCACAAGCCGCGCGCGCTCTCCAACGGCCAGAAGCAGCGCACCGCACTGGCCCGCGCGCTGGTCGGCTCGCCGCCGCTTCTGCTGCTCGACGATCCCTTGCGCAATGTCGACGCCAAGCTGCGTTTCGAGATGCGGCTCGAACTGCCGCGCCTGCTCGCCGATCGCGGCGCCACCGTCGTCTACGTCACCCAGGACTATAAGGAAGCCATGGCGCTCGGCGACCGCATCGCTGTCATGTCGCAAGGCGTCATCAGGCAGCTCGGCACGCCCGAGCAGATCTATCGCGAGCCGGCCAATATCGAGATCGCGCGGCTGTTCGGCGACCCGACCATCAACCTGCTCGACGTCAAGCCCGCGCGGGATAGCAGGGGCATTTATGTCGGCCTCTCCAATGTCCAGGTTCATCTCGCCGGTGCTTATGACACGGCGGTCGGCCGCGACTGTGTGATCGGCCTGCGGCCTGAAGCGCTGAGCTTCGTCGAGGAGGGCATCCCGGGCGCCATTCCGGTGACGGTCGAGGCCGAGACGCCGCTCAACGAAAAGATCGTCACGCTGGTGCGCACCGTGCGCGGCCGCGAAATCCTGGTCTCGCGCCCGGCCGGAACGCCGGGCCGCAGCGAGGGCAAGGCCCATATCGCCGTCGACGGCAAGAGCGCCTTGCTGTTCGATCACGCCAGCGGCGACCGCATCGGTTCCAAGAACGTCGTCGCCTTGCGCAATGGAGAAGCGGCATGAGCCAGAGCGCACTCACCATTTCAGGCGTCGACAAGTTCTATGGTCCGATCGACCGGGGCGTGCACGCCGTCAAGAACCTGACGATGGACATCGCCAAAGGTGAGATCGTCGCCCTGCTCGGTTCGTCGGGCTGCGGCAAGACCTCGACGCTGCGCATGATCGCCGGCTTCGAGGAGGTCTCGCGTGGCGCCATCTCGGTCGGTGGCCGCCAGGTTCATACCTTGCCGCCGGTCAAGCGCAATGTGGCGATGGCCTTCGAAGGTTACTCGCTCTATCCGCCGCTCACCGTGCGCGAGAACATGGCTTTCGCGCTGAAGGCGGCGCGGTTGCCGAAGAGCGAGGTCGACGCCAAGGTCGCCAGCATCGCCAAACTGCTCGAGATCGAGGACATACTGGAGCGCTACCCCAGCTCCATTTCCGGCGGCCAACAGCAACGCGCCAGCCTCGGCCGGGCGTTGATCCGCGAGGCTGATCTGCATCTGCTCGACGAGCCGATGGGGCAGCTCGAACCGCAGCTGCGCGCCGTGCTGCGCGGCCGCATCAAGCATTTCATCAAGGAGCGCGGTCTGACCGCGATCCTGGTCACTCACGACCAGACCGAGGCCAATGCGCTTGCCGACCGCATCGCGGTGATGGAAGGCGGCGTGCTGCAGCAGTTCGACACGCCGGACCGGATCAAGGAGCGACCGGCGAACCTGTTCACCGGCACCTTCGTCGGCGAACCGCCGATGAACGTCTTCGAAGCCTATGTCGGCGCGACCGCCGGCCGGATCAATCTCAAGCTGCCCGACGGCCTGTCGCTCGACTACGACAAGGACGCCTTCAGCGCGCCGGTGCGCGATCAATTGCTCAGCCGCGAGCGGGTCGTGATCGGCATCAGGCCTTATGCGGTCCGGCGTTCGAAGGAGGGTGTTCCCGCCAGGGTTTCTGCCAATCAGTGGCTTGGCGACCAGACCCATATCGCCGCCGACTTTGCCGGCGGTTCGCTGGTCCTGGTCGAACATGACCGCACCCGCCTCGACCTGGGTGCGCCGATCAATGTCAGCATCGATCCGAAGAACCTGCACGTCTTCGACCAGGCCAGCGGCGAGGCGATTTCGCACGGCATGGAGCTTGCCTGATGCGTGACATATTGATCGGCATCGATGCCGGCACCTCCGTCATCAAGTCCATCGCCTTCGACATAGCGGGCCGGCAGATCGCCGCCGCAGCACTCCCGAACCACTATGAAACGCTGCCGGGCGGCGGCGCCGAACAGGATTTGGCGCGAACATGGAGCGATGCCGCCACGACCCTGCGCCAGCTCGCCGACAAGGTGCCGGACCTCGCCAGCCGGACGGTGGCGATCGCGGTCACCGGGCAAGGCGACGGCACCTGGCTTATCGACGACAGGGGCGAGCCGGTGGCCAAGGGCTGGCTCTGGCTCGACGCGCGCGCCGCCGGCGTCGTCGAGGAGATCCGCGCGCGGCCCGAGGATCGGCTTCGCTTCGAGAAGACCGGCAGTGGGCTCGCCGCCTGCCAGCAAGGTTCGCAATTCGTCTTCATGAAGCGCACCATGCCCGCAATGCTCGGCAAGGCGGCAACCGCGTTCCACTGCAAGGACTGGCTCTATTTCAAGCTGACCGGCGAACGCGCTACCGATCCGTCCGAGGGCACCTTCACCTTCGGCGATTTCCACACCCGCGACTACAGCGACGAGGTGCTCGACGTGCTTGGCGTCGCCGATCTCAGGCATCTGCTTCCGCCGATCGTCGATGGCACAAGGCACAGCACCGCTCTGTCGCAAGCTGCGGCCGACGCCACCGGCATGCTGGCCGGCACGCCGGTCGTGCTCGGTTATGTCGACGTCGTCTGTACCGCGCTCGGCGCCGGCCTGCTCGACCGCGAGCGCAAGCCGGGTTGCTCGATCATCGGCTCCACGGGCATGCATATGCGGCTGGCCGAAACTCCCGACGACGTGCAGCTCAACGAAGCGGCGACCGGTTATACGATGGCGATGCCGGCGCCCGGCGTGTTCGCGCAGATGCAGTCGAACATGGCGGCGACGCTCAACATCGACTGGGTGCTTGGGCTTGCCTCCGGCATTCTCGCCTCGCAAGGCATCACCCGCAGCAATGGCGAGATGATCGCGCTGGTCGATGCCTGGATCGCGGCCGCGCAGCCGGCCTCGTTGCTCTATCAGCCCTATGTGTCGGAAGCGGGGGAGCGGGGGCCGTTCGTCGATGCCAATGCCAGGGCCGGCTTCGTCGGCATTTCCTCGCGGCACGGTTATGCCGATCTCGTGCGCGCCGTCTTCGAGGGCCTGGCCTTCGCGGCGCGCGATTGCTACGCCGCCATGGGGCCGCTGCCGCGCGAAGTCCGCCTCACCGGCGGCGCCGCCAGAAGCCCGGCGCTGCGCAAGATCCTGGGGGCGGCGCTGGGCGCCGACATTCGCACCAGCGCGCGCGAGGAGGCGGGCGCGGCGGGCGCCGCGATGATCGCCGCGGTCAGCGTCGGCCTTTACAAATCAATGGACGAATGCGTCGGCGAATGGGTGACGCCGCTGCTTGGCGAGGCCGAGCCGAGCGACCGCAACCTCGCCGCGATCTACGACAAGATGACCCCGTCCTACATGTTGGCACACCAGGCGTTGCGGCCGGTCTGGCGCGCAATGGCGGCATCGCAGGCAAATTGAGAAGTTGAGTATGCGTAAGACAATAGCGATCATTGGCGACAACTTCATGCTTCCGCAGGTGTTCCGTGCGGAAATCGAGAAGGCCGCGAGCGGCGACCTCGACATCAGGACATTGCAGACGGCCTGGCCCGACGAGCCGATGGAGTTCGGCAATCCGGTGCTCGGCCTCGACAAGGTCAAGGAGTATTTCGGCCACCCGGACGAGGTCGTCGATTTCATCGGCGATGCCGAAATCCTCGTCACCCAGCTGGCGCCCCTGTCGGACGGCATGATGCGGCGCCTGCCGACGCTTAAGCTGGTTGCGGTTTCCCGTGGCGGACCGATCAACATCGACATGGAGGCGGCCAAGGCGCACGGCATCACCGTGGTCAACGTGCCCGGCCGCAACGCGACGGCCGTTGCAGAGTTCACCCTCGGCGCCATCCTGGCCGAGACGCGGCTGATCCGGGTCGGCCACGAGGCCTTGCGCAAGGGCGAATGGCGCGGCGATCTCTACCGCGCCGACCGCACAGGCCGCGAGCTCAACGAAATGACCGTCGGTGTCATCGGCTACGGCAATATCGGCACCAAGGTCGTCCGCCTGCTGCGCGCCTTCGGCTGCCATGTTCTCGTTTGCGACCCTTATGTCCAACTGAGTGCCGAAGACCGCAATGCCGGCGTCGAACTCGTCGCGCTGGACGATCTCCTGTCCCGCTCCGATGTCGTTACGCTGCATCCCCGGGTGACCGAGGAGACGCGCGGCATGATCGGCAAGGACACCATCGCGCGGATGAAGCCGGGAGTGGTTCTCATCAACACCGCGCGCGGACCGCTGGTCGACTATGACGCGCTCTACGAGGCACTCGTTTCAGGCCAGATCGCCAGCGCCATGCTGGAGACGTTCGCGGTCGAGCCGGTGCCATCGGACTGGCCGCTGCTGCAGCTTCCCAATGTGACGCTGACGCCCCACATCGCCGGCGCTTCGGTGCGCACCGTCACCTATGCCGCCGAACAGGCCGCCGAAGAGGTGCGCCGCTACCTCGCCGGCTTGCCCCCGGTCAATCCGTGCTGAGGCAGTGGCCATGACTTTTCAAATCGACATCGAGGCCAAGCGACATGAATGGCGGCCCTGAAATCGTCGACCTCTTCGTCATCGGCGGCGGCGTCAACGGCGCCGGCATTGCCCGCGACGCCGCCGGCCGCGGCCTGTCCGTCATCCTGTGTGAAAAGGACGATCTCGCCGAAGGCACCAGTTCGCGCTCCGGCAAGCTCGTCCATGGCGGCCTGCGCTACCTCGAATATTACGAATTCCGCCTGGTGCGCGAAGCGTTGATCGAGCGCGAGGTGCTGCTGGAATCGGCGCCGCACATCATCTGGCCGATGCGCTTCGTGCTGCCGCACAGCCCTGACGATCGGCCGGCCTGGCTGGTGCGGCTCGGCCTGTTCCTCTACGACCACCTCGGCGGCCGCAAGCGGCTGCCGGCGACCCGCACGCTCAATTTGCGCACCGCGCCCGAGGGTGCGCCGATCAAGGACGCCTTCCGGCGCGGTTTCGAATATTCCGACTGCTGGGTCGACGATGCCCGCCTCGTTGTCATCAACGCGCTCGACGCCGCCGAGCGCGGCGCCAGGGTTTTCACCCGCACCGCCTGCACCGCCGCCCGCCGCGAGAACGGCCTGTGGCTTGTCGAGTTGCAGGACGGCAGGACGGGCGTCAGGACGGTGGTTCGGGCGCGTGCGCTGATCAATGCCGCCGGCCCGTGGGTCAACGACATCGTCAACCGCGTCGCCGGCCAGAACTCCACGCGCAATGTGCGCCTGGTCAAGGGCAGCCACATCGTCGTGCCGAAATTCTGGGAAGGGCGGCAGGCCTATCTCATCCAGAACAGCGACAAGCGCGTGATCTTCATCAACCCCTACCAGAACGATCTCGCACTGATCGGCACCACCGACATCCCCTACGAGGGCCGGCCCGAAGACGTGGCGGCGGATGAGAGCGAGATCGATTACCTGATCAAGGTGGTCAACCGCTATTTCAAGCGCGGCCTTGCACGCGGCGATGTCGTCTATTCGTTCTCCGGCGTCCGGCCGCTCTATGACGACAATGCCGACAACCCAAGTGCCGTCACCCGCGACTATATTTTCGAACTCGACGCGCCGGATGCGCAGGCGCCGCTACTCTCCGTCTTCGGCGGCAAGATCACCACCTTCCGCAAGCTGGCCGAGCATGCGCTGGACAGGATCGCGCCGTTCTTTCCCAAAATGGGCAAGCCCTGGACAGCGAAGGCGCATCTGCCTGGCGGCGACATCGCCAATGCCGATTTCGAACAGTTTCTCGGCGATCTCGGACGCGAATATCCATGGATGACGGCATCGCTGCTCAAGCATTATGGCCGGCTCTACGGCACCAGGACACGGGCTTTGGTCGGCGCGGCGCGTTCGCTCGATGAACTCGGCCGCTGCTTCGGCAAGGATTTCTTCGAGCGCGAGGCCAATTATCTCTTCGACCGGGAGTGGGCCGTGACATCGGCCGACATTCTCGAACGGCGCACCAAGCATGGCCTGCATCTGTCCGCCGAGGAGAGGGCGGCCTTCGAGCATTGGTGCGCGAACCGGCTGGCGAGGGCAAGCTGATGGCGCATACGGGCGACAACCACTCCAGCGAATTCTGCATGCTGCGCTCCTTATCCGCCAGCATCGGCGCCGACCCGCTTCTGGTCCAGGGCGCCGGCGGCAACACCTCCGTCAAGCAGGCCGGCGTGCTGTGGATCAAGGCCTCCGGCACCTGGCTGAAGAACGCGCGCGACGACGAGATCATGGTGCCGGTCGCGCTGGCGCCGTTGCTCGATGCCGTGGCGCAGCGCAGCCCGGCGGCCGAGGCAGCCGGACAGTTCACGCTGGCGGATCTCAACCCTCGCCAGCTCAGGCCCTCCATCGAGACGACGGTGCACGCGCTGCTGCCGCAGAAGATCGTCATCCACGTCCATTGCGTCGAGACGATCTCGATCGCCGTGCAGGCCAACACCGAAGCCCTGCTGGAGGAGCGCCTGCGCGGGCTCGATTGGGCCTTCGTGCCCTATCGCCGGCCTGGCCTGCCGCTGGCGCAGGCGATCGCCGAGCGGCTGAAGCCCGCGACCAATGTGCTGGTGCTTGGCAATCACGGGCTGGTGGTCGCCGCCGACACGGTTGCCGAAGCGGCCTTGCTGCTGCAACGGGTGACCGGGCTGCTCGCACGGTCGCCGCGGCCGGCCCCGCCGCCTGATCTCGACGCGCTGCTGCGGCTCGCCGCCGGCAGCGACTACCGGCTGCCGGCCTCGGCCGCCGCCCATGCCGTTGCGACCGATCTCGCCAGTTGCCGCATCGCCGCTTCCGGCAGCCTCTACCCGGATCATGTCATCTTCCTCGGCGTCGGCTCGGTGATCGCCGGCCCCGGCGAGAATGCGGCTGCGGTCGTCGCCCGCACCGCCACCGCGCCGACATCGATCCTCTTTCCCGGCAAGGGCGTGCTGATGCGCCGGGATGCCAATGCTGGCGCCGAAGCGATGGCGCGCTGCCTGGCCGACGTCGCCCAGCGCATCGATGGCGCGGCGCGCGTCAACTATCTCAGCCCGAAGGAGAATGCAGAGCTCTTGAACTGGGACGCTGAAAAATACCGCCAGCAACTCAACCGCGAGGGGGTGACGCTGCAATGACGGCATCTGTCGCCACCAAGCTGCGCCAGCGCTGAGGAGGGAACGCGCCTTGGCTTTTACGCTCTCCCTCAACACCAATCCGCTGGTAAACCGTTTTGCTGATCCGGATGACCTGATCGACACCATTGCCTATGACATCGGCATCAGGGACGTGCAGCTCACGCATGAATTCGTCAATCCCGGCTGGCCGGCGGCGACGATCGTCAAATTCGTCCGCCTGTTTCGCGGCGCGCTCGCCCGCACCGGCGTGCGCGTGACGTCTGGCATGACCGGTCCTTACGGCCGGCTCAATCATTTCGGCCATCCCGACGCCGATGTGCGCCGCTACTATGTCGACTGGTTCAAGACCTTTGCCGACATCTCGGCCGAGCTCGGCGCCGGCGGCATGGGCACGCAATTCGCCATCTTTACCCATCGCGACTTTGACGAGCCAGCGCGCCGCGAGCGGCTGTTCGATATCGCGCTGGACTGCTGGCGCGAGGTCGCCGAGCACGCCAGGGCGGCCGGCCTGACCTACCTGTTCTGGGAGCCGATGTCGGTCGGCCGCGAATTCGGCCACACCATCGAGAACTGCCGGCTCCTGCAAGGCGCGATCGACGCCGCCGGCATGGCCATTCCGCTGGAGATGATGGTCGACATCGATCATGGCGACGTCACCTCGAGCAATCCCGCCGACATCGATCCCTATGCCTGGGCCGAGGCCTTTCCCCGGAAGTCGCCGATCATCCACATCAAGCAGTCGTCGATGAACAAGGGCGGCCACTGGCCGTTCACGTCGGCCTACAACAAGGACGGCCGCATCACCCCGGAAAAGCTGCTGGAGACGGTGCGGCGCGGCGGCGGCACAGACAACGAGATCTGCCTCGAGCTATCGTTCCGCGAGCGCGAGCCGGTCGACCATCAGGTCGTCGCCATGATCCGCGAGTCCGTCGACTATTGGGCGCCGTTCATCGAGACCGGCAGGTCCGGTCTTCTGCCAAAGGCCGAATGAAAAACGGGCAGGGGCCGATGCGGCTCCTGCCCGTTGAACATCTTCAGATTGAAGTCGCCAGAAACTCAGCCGAATTTCGGATCGAGGCTGCCCGACTTGTAGCGCTTGGCCATTTCCGAGACCGGCAGCGGCTTGATCTTTGGCGCGTTGCCGGCGGTGCCGAACTGTTCGAAACGCTCCTTGCAGAGCTTGCGCATCGCCGCCATCGCCGGCGTCAGATATTTGCGCGGATCGAATTCGCTCGGGTTTTCCGTCAGCACCTTGCGGATCGCGCCGGTCAGCGCCATGCGGTTGTCGGTGTCGATGTTGATCTTGCGCACGCCATGCTTGATGCCGCGCTGGATCTCTTCCACCGGCACGCCCCAGGTCGGCTTCATCTGGCCGCCATATTTGTTGATGATCTCCTGCAGGTCCTCCGGCACCGAGGACGAACCGTGCATGACCAGATGCATGTTGGGCAGGCGGCGATGGATTTCCTCGATCACGTTCATCGCCAGCACTGCGCCGTCGGGCTTGCGCGAGAATTTGTAGGCGCCGTGGCTGGTGCCCATCGCCACCGCCAGCGCATCGACATGGGTGTCCTTGACGAACTCCACCGCCTGTTCCGGATCGGTCAAGAGCTGGTCGTGGCTGATCGCGCCTTCGACGCCATGGCCGTCTTCCTGCTCGCCGCCGCCGCTCTCCAGCGAGCCGAGCACGCCGATCTCGCCTTCGACCGAGACACCGCCCCAATGCGCCATGTCGACGACGCGCTTGGTGATGCCCGAATTGTAGGCGTAGTCGGCCGGCGACTTGCCGTCTTCCTTCAGCGAGCCGTCCATCATCACCGAGGTGAAACCATACTGGATCGCGGTGACGCAGGTGGCTTCGTTGTTGCCATGGTCGAGATGCATGCAGACCGGGATGTCGGGATGGATTTCGACCAGCGCATCGATCAGCTTGGCCAGCACAACGTCATTGGCATAGGCGCGCGCACCGCGGCTTGCCTGCAGGATGACAGGCGATTTGGTCTCTTCCGCCGCCTCCATGATGGCGAGGCCCTGTTCCATGTTGTTCATGTTGAAGGCCGGCACGCCATAGCCGTATTCGGCGGCGTGGTCGAGCAATTGTCTCAATGTGATGCGAGCCAACGAATAGTCTCCCGTATCTGGTTTCAAACCTGGTGGTTGCGGACTGTCCGCGCATCGTCCAGCCCACCGATGCTTCTGGCCGGATTTCGGCGCAACCGCAACCGTGACAGACCGTCCCGGCAGCAATTCTTGTTACAGCGCCGCGACCAGGGCAAGCGGAATATCCCAAGAAATTATCCCATTATCACAAAAGATTTGATATTTTTGCGACGATAGCTGTTATATCTACGATCCCATCAAGGAGCCACGCTTCGGCGTTTTCGGTCAGCGGTGATGAAGCGCGACATCAGGCGGCAAGGCATCATGGAGTTTCTGATGGACGCCGGTCAGGCCGGCGTCGATGACCTCGCCTTGCGCTTTGGCGTCTCGAAGATGACCGTGCACCGCGACCTCGACGAGCTCGAGGAAAGCGGTTTCCTGCGCAAGGTGCGCGGCGGCGCTTCGATCCAACCGAGCAGCCTGTTCGAAAGCGATTTCCGCTACCGGCAGAAGCAGGCGACCGAGGAAAAGCAGCGTCTGGCCGCGGCCGCCATCACCATGATCGAACCCGGCCAGACGGTGATCATCGACGACGGTTCGACGGCGGGCGGCATTGCGCGCCATCTCGCCGACCTGCGGCCGCTGACGGTGATCTCCAACAATCTCTCCGTCATCCAGGACCTGTCCGGCGCCGGCGGCATCAACCTGATCGCGCTCGGCGGCCAATACAGCAAGAAATTCCACGGCTTCTTCGGCCTGCTGGCCGAGGCTTCGCTCAAATCGCTGCGCGCCGACGTCGCCTTCCTGTCCTCATCCGCCATCCATGGTGCTTCCGCCTTCCACCAGGACCAGGAAGTCGTGCAGGCCAAGCGGCTGATGATGGCGGCGGCGACCCGCAAATATCTGTTGGTCGATCATGGCAAGTTCGGCCGCACGGCGCTGCATTTTCTCACCGACCTCAGCGCATTCGACACCGTCTTCACCGGCCGTGCGCCCGAGCCGGGAATGCGCGCGGCGCTGGATGCCGCCGGCGTTTCGCTGACGGTTATCGACAAGGGATCATGATCCCGGAAATCGGCGGATCGTGATCAACAAAGCTAGGAGCAATACGCGTGGTTTACTGGGTCGGTACAAGCTGGAAGATGAACAAGACGCTCGCCGAGGCGCTTGATTTTGCGGAGCGCATGGCCGGCTTCATTCCCGGTTTCGATGACCGCATCCAGCCATTCGTCATCCCGCCCTTCACCGCGGTGCGCGAGGTCAAGCGGGCACTGTCGTCGACGCGCATCAAGGTCGGCGCCCAGAACATGCATTGGGCCGATGCCGGCGCCTGGACCGGCGAGATCTCGCCGCTGATGCTGAGGGACTGCGGGCTCGATCTGGTCGAACTCGGCCACAGCGAGCGGCGCGAACACTTTGGCGAGACCGACCGCACCGTCGGCCTGAAGGCGGCTGCGGCGGTGAAGCACGGCTTGATCCCGTTGATCTGTGTCGGCGAGACGCTGGCCGAGCGCGAAGGCGGCGAGGCCGACGCCGTGTTGAGCGCCCAGGTTGAGGGCGCGCTGCAATTCCTCGAAGGCGAGGCGAAGGGCGCAAAAATCCTGTTCGCTTACGAGCCGGTCTGGGCGATCGGCGACAAGGGCATTCCGGCCAGCGCCGACTATGCCGACAAGCAGCAGGCATTGATCAAGACGGTGGCTGGCAACCTGCTGCCATCCGTGCCGCCGGTGCTCTATGGCGGCAGCGTCAACCCCGGCAATGCCGCCGGACTGCTCGGCCAGCCCAATATCGACGGCCTCTTCATAGGTCGCTCCGCCTGGCAGGCGGATGGCTACATCGACATCCTCGGCCGCGCTTCGGCGGCGATCTGAAATCATCCAAACACGAAAGGGAAAACCATGAAAATAGCCATTGGAGCCGACAGCGCCGGCAAGCCGCTTCTCGATGTCATCGCCGCGCACCTTGCCACCAAATCCGGCTTGACGGTCAGCGATCTCAGCCAGGCGGGCTACTATGCCGACCTGTCGCAAAAACTCGCCCAGACCATCATCGACGGCGAGAACGATCGCGGCATCCTGTTCTGCGGCACCGGCATCGGCGTCTCGATCTCGGCCAACAAGGTGCCGGGCATCCGCGCCGCACTCACCCACGACACCTATTCGGCCGAGCGCGCGGCAAAATCCAACAATGCGCAGATCATCACCATGGGCGCCCGTGTCATCGGCCCGGAACTGGCCAAGGCGATCGTCGATACGTGGCTTGCCTCGGAGTTCGACGAACAAGGTCCGTCGGCCGGCAATGTCCAGGCGATCAACAGGCTCGATGCGGCCAAACCTGCATGATCCGCGCAGGCAAGCCTGCGGCATAGGCTGAGAAAAGTCCGACCCGGGCTTGCCGGGCCACGTGCGGCGATGCCGGTTCTATTTCTGCCTGCCGAGCCTAGCCGCGAGGGAACGCCGTACGTCCTCTTCCGCTCCGTCCAGCAGGTCGATCAGCACCTTGCTGGTGGCTGCCGGGTCGCGCTTTTCGATGCTCTCGACAATCTGCCGGTGCAGGCTGAGCGAGTGGCGCTGACCGTCTGGATTGTCGTCCGAAAGCCTGAAGCTGATCACCAGCGCCGTTTCGATCAAGGCCGCCAGCGAACCGATCAGCTCATTGCCCGACATGTGCAGGATCGCCTGGTGGAAAGCCAGATCCGGTACCGCGAAGCGTTCGCCGTCATCGCCGGCCTGTTCCATCTCCTCCAGGAGTGCCCGCAATTCGGCGATCTGCTCCGGGCTGGCACGCTCCGCCGCTAGGGCTCCGGCCGTCGGCTCGATCGCGCGGCGCAGCTCGAACAGAGAGCGCGCCTCCTCGGCCGTCGTTCTCGAGCCGAAACGCCATAAGAGCACATCCGGGTCGAGGAAATTCCAATCCTTGCGTGGGCGCACCCTGGTTCCGGTCCGGGGACGCATTTCCACCATGCCCTTGCCCGCCAGCACCTTGACGACTTCCCGCAGCCCGGTGCGGCTCGCGCCATAGGAGGCGCTCCAATCGTCGCCATTCGGCAGCTGGTCACCCGGGATCAATTCGCCGCGCACGATGCTGAGGCCGATTTCGTTGAGCAGCCTGGCGTGGAGGCCGGAATGGGACGAGCCGGCCATGTGTGACGTCATCCGGGATGCCCTGGAGCGGGGCGCTATATTCTTCATACTATTCCCATTATTCATACGATTGTCACGTGCTCGCCCTAGTGAGCACATCGTTGAACTCCCCGCCAGAGCGATCGACGAACCACAGCGCAGATAGCACCCGAAGAACCACAAAATCTCGAGTCTTGCCATCGCCGACGGCCGCAACCGTCGTTGGTCGATGTCGTGCGCGTCGAGCCGTCGATCATAAACACCAACAGGAACGAGCCAGAAATGTCTCCCAAGATGACTGACCACGCCAGCAAAGCCGCCCTGAAGGGAACGGCTCTCATTCCGAAAACCATTAGCACCTGCATCTTTGTGTCCAGCGCGCTTGCCATGACATCGGTGCCGGCGCTTGCCGTCGAGCCCTGGATCATGGTCGAGAAGACGACCTTCACCGGCAGCGCCATATCCTCAAAGCAGCAGGGCGTGACGACGGACGGTACGAACTGGTACTTCTCCGGCACCAATATTCTCGAGCGCACGGACAGGAACTACAATCCGTCGCTGCGGGTCTCGCCCGCCATTCCCGATGCCCTCAAGCTTCCGTCCCAATATTCCGACATCGGCCTGAACCATATCGGCGACATCGATTATGCCGACGGTCTTCTCTACATCTCGCTGGATTCGAGCCAGCGTGACCCCGTCACCGGCGGCAAGTACGAAAACCCGGTTTTCGCGGTGTATCGCGCGAGTGACATGAGCTTCACCGGCCAGGCCTTTTCACTCAATCCGCCTCACGGCATCCATGACATCGCCAGCTGGGTGGCCGTCGACGCCAAGAACGGCCTGGGCTACGGCATGGCCTATGAGAACGCGACGGAGATAGCGGTCTACAATCTGTCGGACTGGAGCTTCAAGGAATACATCCCGCTGACGCAAACCATCGACCAGGCACAGGGCGGCAAGCTGCTCGACGGCTGGATGTATTTTTCGACCGACAATGACGGCAAGATCATTTACCGGGCGAACCTCAACACCGGCGAGGTCGAGAATCTCGGCAACCTGAAGATCGATCGCGAGCAGGAGGTCGAAGGGCTTTCCTTCAACCAGACGAAGGATGGCTGGTCGATGTACATCCTCAATCGGGAAGCGCTGGAGGACAATCCCAACGAGGAGGCCGTCGGCTTTTACCGTTATCTGCGCCCCTATGGCAACGCGCTCTCCGGCGAGATCCACGCTGATATCAATGGCGCGCTTGTCGAGGACAGCCGCTTCGCGCGGGATGCCGCCAACAGCCGGATTCGCTCCGCCTTCGATGCGGTCTCCGCGCCCGTTCTGACAACCGCCAGTATCGACACCGAAGGCATGCACGCCGCGCCCTCTAATGCCGATGGCATCGTGATCTGGAGCCAGGCACTGGCAATGACGGGCAATACGAACGGCTCCGGCGATGCCGCTGCCTTCGGCCGCAACACGGCAGGATTCATCGGCGGCGCCGACGCACCGGTCGGAAACTGGCGGCTCGGTGTGCTCGGCGGCTACAGCCATTCGAATTTCGATGTCACCGACCGCGCGTCATCCGGCTCGAGCGACAACTACAATCTCGGTCTCTATGCCGGCACGCAATTAGGCCAGTTCGGTTTCCGCGCCGGGGCGATCTATGGCTGGCATGACATCGAGACCAGGCGCAGTGTCGTCTTCCCCGCCTTCAGCGAACAGCTCTCCGCCGACTACAATGCCGCGACGGCGCAGGCTTTCAGCGAACTGGCCTACCGGTTCGACATCGGCCGCAATGCCTTCGAACCCTTCGCCAACCTCGCTTATGTCCATCTGAACACCGACGGCTTTGCCGAGACCGGCGGCGCGACTTCGGCGCTCACCGCACAGAAGACGACGACCGAAAACACCTTCTCGACATTTGGCGTTCGCGCTTCGACCCAGTTCGACGCAGGGACGACCAAGACCGCCCTGCACGGCATGCTGGGGTGGCAGCACGCCTATGGCGACGTCGATCCAACTTCCGGTCTGGCCTTCAATACCGGGGCATCCTTCACCATCTCGGGGGTGCCGATTGCGAAGGACGCGCTTGCGGTCGAAGCCGGACTGGATGTCTCCCTGTCGTCCAACGCGACGCTCGGC
The DNA here is from genome assembly GCA_002356515.1 of Mesorhizobium loti. NCBI lineage: Bacteria > Pseudomonadati > Pseudomonadota > Alphaproteobacteria > Hyphomicrobiales > Phyllobacteriaceae > Mesorhizobium > Mesorhizobium loti. The sequence goes on from AP017605.1 coordinate 6,901,494, forward strand.
GCGTCCTATTCCGGGCAGATCGCCAAGGACGCCCAGGGACATGCCTTCAAGGTCAGTTTCGATTTGAAGCTATAGATCCGAAGCCAGACCCTTGCGCATCGCGCCGATGACCGTGACGGCCGATGCCGCGCCCGGGTCCATGTGTCCGAGTGATCGCTCGCCGAGCCGCGAGGAGCGGCCTTTGGCGGCGATCATCTCCTTGGTCGCTTCAGCACCGGACTCGGCGGCGGCAAGGGCCGCCTCGAGGCTCTGAGCCAGGGTCTTGCCGGCTGCACAGGCCGCGGCGGCCGCTTCGGCCGCCGGTTGCCAGGCATCGACCATCGTCTTTTCGCCCGGCTCCGCCTTGCCGCGATCCTTGATGCCTTGCGCCATGGCCTGGAACAAAGCGATGAAGTCCGCCTCTGCCAGCGTCGCCTTGCCCTTGACGGCGGCGCCGCCGCGCATGAAGGCCGTCGCATAGAGCGGGCCTGACGAAGCGCCAACGGCATTGAGGAATGACTTCGCCGCCGTGTTGAGCAGCGCCGTCGGTTCGGTCGCCACAAGGTCGAGCGAGGCCAGCGCATCGCGCACCGCGCCGAAGCCGAGCGCCATGGCGATGCCGTGATCGGCGTCGCCAATGACGCCGTCGAGCTGGCAGAGCCTGTCCCGGTCGGCCTCGATCGCCACCGCGATCGTATCGAACATTCTTTTCAGGTCAGCGGCGTCGATGGTCACGGGAACGCTCCTTCGTCAGCCGGCACGGAACATCCCGCAATCACAGGGGTGGTCGAGCATGGTCTGCAATTCCTCATCGAGATGAAAAAGCGTCACCGAGGCGCCGGCCATTTCCAGCGACGTGCAGTAATTGCCGACCCAGGTCGCGTGGATGGAAACACCGATGTCATCGAGCCGCTGCTTGACCCGCCGGTTCATGATGTAGAGTTCCATCAGCGGCGTCGAGCCGAGTGAATTGACCAGCACCGCGACCTTGTCGCCGCGCTTCGGCGCCATCTCGGCAAAAATCTTGTCCAGCATCTCGTCGGTGATTTCGTCGGCGGTCCTGAGCTTGCCGCGGGCGATGCCGGGTTCGCCATGGATGCCCATGCCGATCTCCATCTCGTCGGCGCCGATCTCGAAATTCGGCCACCTTGTCTGCGGTAGCGAGCAGGGCGACAGCGCGACGCCCATGGTGAAAGTGTGGTCGTTGGCTTTGCGCGCGATGCGTTCGACCTCGTCCAGGGAGAGCATGCGGTCGCAGGCCGCACCGGCCGCCTTGAAGATGAAGAAATTGCCGGCGACACCACGGCGCTTCTGCCGCTGGTCGCGCGGTGCCGAGGCGACGTCGTCGGTGGTCAGCACGGTGCGCACCTCGATGTCGTCCATCGCTGCCATTTCGGCCGCCATGTCGAAATTCATCACGTCGCCGGCATAGTTGCCGTACATGAACAGCACACCGGCGCCGCCGCTGACGGCCTTGGCGCATTCCAGGATCGGATCGGGCGGCGGCGAGGCGAAGACGTTGCCGATAGCCGCCGCGTCCGCCAGTCCCTTGCCGACAAAGCCGAGAAAGGTCGGCTCATGGCCGGAACCGCCGCCGATGACGAGGCCGACCTTGCCGGGCCGTGGCCCGTCACGGGCGATGATCGAGCGCGGGCTGCCGTCCACGCTCCTGAGATGGCGAGGATGCGCGGAGAGGATCCCTTCGAGCATCTCGTCGACGGCACGGTTGCCGTCATTGATGATCTTCTTGGTCTGCACCGGCATCCTCCCGACTTTTCGCAAATACTACCGAGTGTTATCGCGATTTCCACCCGGCCGGGAAGATTTCATGCCGCGATCTTTTCCCGGGCGGCGAGAATTTCCACGCAGGCCTTGGCCGCTTCCTTGCCCTTGACGGTGAAGTGCTCGAAGAAGAAGCGATGGTGCTCGGCGCTGTCGTGGTAGTTGTGCGGCGTCAGCACCGCCGAAAGCACCGGAACGCCGGTCGACAGCTGCACGTTCATCATGCCGTCGATGACGGCGCTGGCGACGAACTCATGCCGGTAGATGCCGCCATTGACGACGAACGCCGTGCCGAGGATCGCGGCATAGCGGCCGGTTCCCCCCAGGGTCTTGGCGTGCAGCGGGATTTCGTAGGCGCCGGGCACGTCGAAGACATCGACGGCGAAGCGGTCGCCTCCGACGGCCGCCAGTTCCGCCTCGAAGGCGTGCACGCACTGGTCGACGATATCCGCATGCCAGCGCGCGCGAATGACGGCGATGCGAACAGTTTCATAGTCTTTGTGGGAATGCTGATTCATGGGTCCATCCTTCCGTTTCGAACCAGAATCAGGACGCACGATACGAAATCCGTCCCGCCAAGGCGGTCCGTTTTCCGTTTCGTTCTCTTTCATCCGGACTCTAACCGTCGGCTCCGGAATCACACCGGATCTGCTGACCTTTCCAATTGTCCTGGAAAGCGCTCGCGGGCTTGGGCTTGAGGCCCTTACCGCCGGTGGGGACTTTCACCCCGCCCTGAGAACATTAACGCGGCTTGTATGAAAGGGCAGGGCGCGGCTGTCAACCGCATGACAGGCCGGTGGCCAATCACGTTCTGTCGACTGGAGCAATGGCGCGAAAAACCGCTTTATCGTGTGCGCCACGCCGCTGCCGCCGCGGCAACCAGCATCAGCAGTGCCGCAACCATCGCGCAGATGGCAAAGCCGAAGCTGGAATAGATCGGCCCGAAGCCGGTGGTGCCGATAAAGACCGCCAGATAGGTCACCGAGCTGTTCAGGCCCATGATCGTGCCGCGCCGTGAGGGATCGAGCGCGGAGAGGCGCATCACCAGGACATTCAATCCGAAATGATTGGCAAGTCCCCACACTGCCACCATGGCCAGCGTCAGGCCGAAACTGTCAGTCGTCGCGGCAATGGCGACATAGACGGCGGCGACAAGAAGATAGGCGAACGGCATGACGCGCCGCGCACCAAGCCGGTCGATCACGCCATCGAGCAGAGCAGCCGTGCCGAAACCGATGCCATAGGCGAGTGCGGCCCAGCCATTGGCGCTTACCGGCTTGCCCAGCCCAGTGTGAAGGTGATCGCCGAGATAGCCGTAGACCCCGTAGAAGGCGGTCATGAAGGCCGCACAGGCAATCAGAAGCGGCACAATGCCGGGAATGCTGAGCGCCGCCAGCGGTGTGGGTGCCGGGCCGCTCTTCCTGACGTCGCTCAGCGACGTCATGGTGAGGCTGGCCAGCGCCAGCATTGCAAGCACCGCGACGGCTGCGAAGACGGCGCGCCAGTGCACGAGGTCGGCAAGCACGGCCGACAGCGAGACGCCGGCCACCATGCTGAGCGTCCATCCGGTCAATACGACGCCGATGGTGCCGCTTTCGCGGCCGGGCGGCGCGATCGCCGCCGAACTGGCATAGATCGCGGGCATGGCGACGCCGGCGGCGATGCCGGCGACCAGCTGGGCCGCGACCAGCATGATCAGGATCGGTGCGGCCGCACTGGCAGCCAGGGCAATGGCCAGCAACAGCAATGCCCCTTGCAGCATCCGGCGGGCGCCGAGCCGGTCTATATAGCGGGCCAGGAACAGGGCGCTCGCCGAGGTTCCGAGGCCAAAGGCGGCCGCCGCGATCATGACGGTCGGCACGCTGCTTTCGAAGGACGCGGCCACGGCCGGAGCTATCGGCCCCAGCACCAGCGAATTCGAGCCGATCACGGCGATGCATCCGGTCAACAGATAGGCGAGGGCCGGGATCGGCGGCCTGGCATCGGCTTGTAGCGCTGTGGCTTGATTGCTGTTCGACATATCATCATAATGGCCGTATTAAATTCTGTGGCAATCGGGATTGTCGATATGGATGAAGAAACAGATACCATTCCGCGGAACACGCCGGCACCCCGCGATGTCGACGCGATTGACCGAAAAATATTAGGCGTTCTCGTCGACGACGCCACGGTCAGCTATGCCGAACTCGGCGATCGGGTCGGCCTCTCGCCGCCAGCCGCCCATGAACGGGTCAAGCGCCTTCGGCGCAGCGGTGCCATTCGCGGCACCATGGCCATCATCGACCCCAAGGCGGTGAAGAAACCGCTGCTCGCCTTCGTGCACATCGACACCAGGGGCTGGGGCAAGACCCCGGAGCTGATGGCGGTTTCGCAGTATCCGGAAGTCGAGGAGATCCACACCGTCGCCGGTGACACCTGCATGTTGCTGAAGGTCCGCACCGAAGATACGAGAGCGCTGGAAGGCCTGCTCGCGCGCCTCTACGAAACGCCCGGCGTCACCTCGACCCGCAGCTATGTGGTGCTGTCGACCTATCTCGAGCGTCCGGTGCAGCCTGGCGTCACCGAGACGTGGCCGACGCCCAACCACATGAGCAAGCCGCTGTATTAACCGGCATCGGCGCTATCCGCGCTCCGGGAACATCGCCTTCAAGCCCTCGCGCGAGGCTTTGGCGACGCCGCGTTCGGTGATCAGCCCGGTCACCAGTCGCGCCGGGGTCACGTCGAAAGCCGGGTTCGCGGCCGGCGTCGCTTCGGGTGAGATTCGCACCTGGGCGATTTCGCCATCGGCGGTCTTGCCCCACACCAGCGAGACCTCGTCGGCCGAACGCTGCTCGATCGGAATCTCGTTCAGCCCATCATGCACCGTCCAGTCGATGGTCGGCGAGGGCAGCGCGACATAGAACGGCACATCATTGTCGGCGGCGGCGAGCGCCTTCAAATAGGTGCCGATCTTGTTGCAGACATCGCCGTCGGCGGTGGTCCGGTCGGTGCCGACGATGACCATGTCGATCGCGCCGCGCTGCATGAGATGGCCACCGGCATTGTCGACGATGAGCGTGTGCGGCACGCCGTGGCCGGCCATCTCCCAGGCGGTGAGCTGAGCACCCTGATTGCGCGGCCGCGTCTCGTCGACATAGACGTGGACCGGGATGCCGGCTTCCGTTGCCAGATAGATCGGCGCGGTGGCGGTGCCGTAGTCGACGGTCGCCAGCCAGCCCGCGTTGCAATGGGTGAGAATGTTGACGGTCTCGCCGGGCTGCTTGCGGGCGGCGATCGCCTTGATGATGGCGAGACCATTCTCGCCGATGGCGCGATTCAGCCCGACATCCTCGTCGGCGATCTCGGCCGCCCGCCGATAGGCGGCCGCGGCGCGTTGTGCTGTCGGCAGCGGCTTGAGGAAGCGCCGCATCTCATCAAGCGCCCACCGCAGATTGATCGCCGTCGGGCGCGTCTCGTGCAGCGTCTCCCAGACGGCATCGAGCGCCGCGTCGGACGGATCGTCCGCCATCTGCATGGCGACGCCATAGGCCGCCGTGACGCCGATCAGCGGCGCGCCGCGCACCCACATGTCGCGGATCGCCGTGGCAATGCCGGTGACAGTGCGGATCGTCTCGATGCGGAAATCATGCGGCAGCCAGCGCTGGTCGATGATCTCAACCGAACGTCCGTCGTCGCTCAGCCAGATGGTGCGATAGTGGCGCTCGCCGACGTTCAAATGCTGCTCTCCTGTTCGATCAACGCGGCCAGGGTGTTGACCTCGTCGATGCTGTGAATCTGGCGCCGGTTGACGGCGATGTGACGGCCGAATTTCAGCGCCTTCGCCTCGCAGGAGGCGCGCAGATCCTCGTCGGCGATGGTCTCGAAATCGGCATTGTGGGCGAGGCCGAGGATGCGCCGATGCACCTCAATGCCGGCAAAGCCGAGCAGATCGGTCCAGATCTGGTGCAGTACATGGTCGAGCGCCTGTTCCGCACCCAGCCTGTCGCCCTGATCCTCGAACAGGCTTTTTTGATAGAGCATACCGGTGCGCTCGCTGCGCCACAGATGCGAGAACTCGGCGCGGAACACCATCCATGTCTCTGCGGTGACCCCAAGCAGATAGGCACGCATAGCATCGCGTTTGCCCTCCTGTTCGTGTCCGCGCTGTGAGAAGAAGGACATCCAGAAATTGGCGAGCAGCATGCCGACATCGAACGCCATCGGTCCGTAGAAGGCGAACTCCGGATCGATCATCCGGGTCTCCTGGTCGGTGACCATGATCGAACCGGAATGCAAATCGCCATGCAGCAGCGTTTCGGCATTGGCGGCGAAGATGTGCTTCAGCCGTTGCGCCTCGACCTTGAGGTCGCGGTCGGCGCGCAGTTCGGTGACGAGGCCGTCGAGCTGCGGCGTATGCCGGTTCATCTTGGCGTCGAAATAGGGATCGGAAAACACCAGGTTCTCGGTGATGTCGCAGAGGTCGACATTGTCGGCGAACAGCGCCAGATCGGCCTTGCGATCCTTGGTCACCATCGACAGGTCGGAACCACGAAACAAAGTGCGGGCCATGAACAGGCCGATATCCCTGGCGATGTTCGGCAGCTGGCGTCCCTCGATCAGGGCGCGCCTGAGAATGATATGCGGCGGCGCCAGATACTCCATGATGATCAGCGCCTGGCCTTCATCGAAGTAATAGATTGCCGGCACGGAGCCGGGTGCGCGCGCCTCTTGCCTGGTCAGCGCATGATATTCGAAGAAGGAGCGCTTCAGCGGCAGCGGCCAGCTGTCGCCGACCAGGCGGACATAGGGCAAGGCCTGCTTGATCACAGCCGCACCACTGGCGCCTTCGACGATGAAGACGAGGTTCAGATTGCCGTCGCCGACCTCGCGGACCTTCCAGTGTGTGGTGTCCCGGCCGATCTTGGCGCACAGCGCCTCGTTCGCTCCGAGGCGCGTTGCAAGCGTCTCCACCGACAGTGCTTCGAACGGCAATTTCCCAGTCATCGTCATCCTCTCGCTTATGCGCTCCGAACATAACGGAGGCATGGCGGCCGGGCCAAGCTAGGAAGCGATCTGGCAATTGTCAATCGTGTTGACAATTGCCGACGTAGCCCATAGCGTCATGGTCAGGGAGGAACGCATGGTCGGCAATGCCGTGTTCCGTGTAGAGGGACTGAGGAAATCCTTTGGCCGCAACGAGGTGCTTGGCGGCATCTCGCTCGAGCTGCATTCCGGCGAAGTCACCGTGCTGATGGGCGCCAACGGCGCCGGCAAATCCACCCTCGTCAAGATCATCAGTGGCGTCTACGAGCGTGGCGGCGGCACCATGACGCTTGCCGACCAGGACTTCGCGCCGAACACGCCGGCGGAGGCGATCCGCGCCGGTGTCGTCACCGTGCACCAGAACATCAATGACGGTGTCGTGGCCGACCTCGATGTCGCCACCAATCTGACGCTCGATAGGCTGAGCGGCAAGGGCGTGCCGACCCTGTTCAATCCGGCCCGCGTGCGCCGCGAGGCCAAGGCCGTCGCCGACCGCATGGGTCTGGCCATCGATCTCAAGGCCCGCGTCAACGACCTTTCGCTGGCCGATCGCCAGATGGTGGCGATCGCGCGTGCACTGGCGCATCAGCCGAAAGTGCTGATCCTCGACGAACCGACCTCCTCGCTCTCCAGCGCCGAGGCCGACCGGCTGTTCGCGCTGGTCGACCGGCTGCGCGAGCAAGGCGTGGCGATCCTCTACATCTCGCATCGTATGTCTGACATCAGGCGGCTTGCCGATCGCATCGTCTCGATGCGTGACGGTGTCATCTCCGGTGTCTTCGACACCAAGCCGCTCGACTATGAAGGCGCGGTCAACGCCATGCTCGGTCGCAAGATCCATCTCGACCAGATCGTTGCCCGGAGTTCCGCCAAACCGGTCCTGACGGTCGAAGGCCTGCGAATCGCGCAGGGCGCCAGGCCGATTTCGCTGACGCTGGGCGATGGCGAGGTCGTCGCCATCACCGGCCTCGTCGGCGTCGGCAAGACAGCACTTGCCGAAACGCTGTTCGGCGTGCGCAAGCCGCTCGCCGGCGCCATGACGATGAACGGCAGGCCCTACGCGCCGCGCTCGGCGGGCGATGCAATCGCCGCCGGGGTGTTCCTCGTCGCCAAGGATCGCGCCACCAGCGGCATCGTCGGCGGCTTCAACATCGAGCGCAATGTCAGCCTGCCATTCCTCAAGCGCATGTCGAATCTGGGGGTGCTCAAGCGCCGCCTCGAACGCGCCACAGCGCGCCGGCAGATCGAGGAACTCAACATCGTCTGCCGCTCCGAGAAGGACGAGATGTCGGCTCTGTCCGGCGGCAACCAGCAGAAGGTCATGGTCGCCCGCTGGATGGCGCAGAATGCCGCGCTGTTCATTCTCGACGAGCCGTTTCAGGGCGTCGACATCTCGGCCAGGCGCGACATCGCCGCCAAGCTGAGGGCAAGCGCCCATGGCCGCGCGACGCTTTTGTTTGTCACCGAACTCGACGAGGCGCTGGAGACGGCCGACCGCATTTTGGTGATGTCGGAACACACGATCGTCGGTGAACACCGCAACGCTGATGTCGATCTCGACCGCTTGCTGGCCGAGGTCGCCGGTGGGCCGCTGCACAGCGCCGCCTGAGCGTGGCGGCGGATAGAATTGGAATGGAGAGACTATGGGTTCGAGTTGGGTAAAATGGGCAGCGGCGCTGGGGTGCGCTGAATGACGTTGCGCGACTACGCCATCCGCTACGGTTTCATTGTCCTGTTATTCGGGCTGGTCGCCTATTTCGCGATCGCCGCCGATGGGTTCGTCTCGCCGCAAAGTGCCGTCTTCATCTTCCAGTCGGTCGCCATCACCGGCGTGCTGGCGCTCGGCGTCACCGCCACGCTGGTCGTCGGCGGCTTCGACCTGTCGATCGGCTCGGTCGCCACGTCGGCCATGATGGCGGCTGCCTATGTCATGGTGGTGCTGGAGCAGAATGCGGTCGTCGCCGTCGTCGTCTGCCTGCTCATCGGTGCCGTGGTCGGCCTGATCAATGGCTGGCTGATCGTCTATATGCGCGTGCCCGATCTCCTGGCGACGCTCGGCATGATGTTCCTGCTGGTCGGCCTGCAGCGCATCCCGACCGAGGGCCGATCGATCGCCACCGGCATGACGATGCCGGACGGCTCGGTCGCCAATGGCAAGTTCGGCGACGCCTTCCTGGCGCTTGGCCGCCACCGCTTCGACTTCTTCATCCCGAACCTCATTCCGGTGTCGGTTGTCGTGCTGCTGGTGCTGGCCGTGCTGATCTGGTTCTTCCTCGAATATACCCGCTTCGGCCGCATGATGTATGCGGTCGGCTCCAACGAGCGCGCCGCCGAACTCGCCGGCGCGCCGGTCAAGGCATACAAGATCTGGGCCTACGTCATTTCAGGCGTCTTCGCCTCGATCGGCGGCATCTTGCTCGCCGCCCGGCTCGGGCGCGGCGACATCGCCTCGGGCAACAATCTGCTGCTCGATGCGGTTGCCGCGGCGCTGATCGGCTACGCGGTGCTGGGTGCCGCCAAGCCGAACGCCTTCGGCACCGCCGTCGGCGCGCTGTTCGTCGGCATCCTGCTGCAGGGCCTGACGATGATGAACGCGCCTTATTACACGCAGGATTTCGTCAAGGGCGTGGTTCTGGTCGTCGCCCTTGTCTTCACCTTTGCCCTCTCGGGCAGGGGCAGGGGGTAGTCCGACCGGACAGGATTTTGGGTTCAACAAGAGTGGAGGAAAACAAGGTGAACATCACAAGACGACTTCTGGGGAAGGTGGCGCTCGGACTGGCCGGCGCAACCATGCTGATGCAGGTTCCGGCTTTTGCTGCGGACAAGCCGGCGCCGTTCGACAAACCCGGCGTCAAGATCGCACTGGTGCGCTATCTCTCGACCGGCGACTTCTTCCAGGCCTATCTCTCGGGTGTCGAGGCGCAGTCGAAGGCGCTCGGCATTGACCTGCGCGTGCTCGACAGCCGCCAGGACGCAGCGCTCCAGTCCGACATGGTCGACCAGGCCATCGCGCTTGGCGTGCAGGGCATCATTATCCAGCACGGCCTGACGGAATCGATGAAGGACGCCGCCCAGCGCGCGGTCGACGCCGGCATCAAGGTGGTGGCGTTCGACGTCAATGTCGAAAACCCCAAGATCCCGCAGATCGAACAGTCGGATAAAGACCTGGCGCGCCTGGCGCTCGAGCAGGCGGTCAAGGACAATGGCGAGAGCTGGAACGCCGGCTACGTCTATGTCGCCGGCATCGCGCCGCTCGACCGCCGCAACGAGACCTGGGTCGACGTGAAGAAAAAATATGCCGGCATCAAGGAAGTCGCGATGTTCGGCACGCTCGACAACCCGATCGCCAACTCCGTCGCCAACCAGGCGCGTTCGGTGCTGTCGGCCCATCCCGATATTAAGGTGATGTTCGCCCCCTATGACGAGTTTGCCAAGGGCGTGAAGATCGCCGTCGACGAAGCCGGCCTGAACAAGGGCATCAAGATCTATTCGGCCGACATCTCGACCTCGGACATATCGGCGATGCGCGAGCCCGATAGCGCCTGGGCGGCGACCGCCGCGACCAACCCGGCCGTCGTCGGCCAGGTCTCGGTGCGCGCGCTGGCGCAACTGCTCGCCGGTGAAGACCCCGGCCACAACGTCATCGTGCCGCCGACGCTGATCACCCAGAAGGAGCTGATCGACAAGGACATCAAGAACATGGAAGACCTGTCGGCCAAGCTGCCGCAGTTCGCCCATGCCGATGTCGCCATGCCGGCCTGGATGCCGAACCCGAACGCGAAGTAAGGTCAGGCAGATCGAAAAGGAAAGAGCGGCTCTCGGGTCGCTCTTTTTGTTTGTCCGCGATGAGCTCTCGCTCTCAGCCCGGTCGCCCGGGGCGCGCCAGCCCATGCGCCACCAGCCGGTCGATGACTTCCGCATAGCTGACGCCGCTTGCCGCCATCGCCTTGGAATACATGCTGATGTCGGTAAAGCCGGGAATCGTGTTGATCTCGTTGACCAGGAACTGCATGTCCGGCATCAGGAAAAAGTCGACGCGCGCCATGCCTTCGCAGCCGACCGCGCGGAAGGCCTTTGCCGCCAATGCGCCCATGGCATCCTCGACCTCCGGCGGCAGGTCCGCCGGCACGATCAAGGCCGCGCCATTCTTGTCGATGATCATTCCCGACCCGTTTCGCTTGCCGTCGAACCGACGTTGCCGTCCTCTCCATATTCGTGCTTACGCAGTTCGATACTTTCAGTTGCCCTCCTGCGTTCCTCCTCTGAGATCTGTTTGAGCGCCTTTATGAAACGGCGGCCAAAGTCCCGAACTCTAGGCCTGTCATCATTTTCCCAAGGCCTTAACGCTTCGATCTTCTCCTCATAAGCTTCAGCAAAGCCGAATTCCCCCGTTACGACTCCTGTAGATTGCAGCACAATGCTGACTTCAGTAGTGAGGCTGCTCTCTTCTGGTATGGCGGCAATGATTTCCTTGCAAATATCGTATAGAAACTTCTCTCCTTCGTAGTTTCTGAGTATATAAACGACAAATCGCAAGTATTTCTCAGATTTCAATCCAATGAAGTCGTATAACTTGTTCGCAAAGTTTTGGGGAAATTCTGGAAAGATAATTTTCAGAAGCCTCGCGCCGCCGTAAAAGAAGCCGTCTTCGTTCGTTTCGAACCAACCTCTGACCTCGTCGACGACGAGATCGAGTGACCTCCCGAGCGGCCTTTGGAGGCTATGGAAGCTAAACGGGATCGCACTGTAGGATCTGTTCCTCGCGCGGCCGCTGAGTGCCAGTCTGCGATTAAAGAATTTAAGCACCTCAGCAGGGTTGCGCTCAGCAAGCGGCGTCAATACGTCCTCGGCGTGATAATCAATATCATCTAAGTGCAACAACCCGTTCAGAACTATCTCGCGGCCGGCCGCGTCCAGATCTGCGAAGACATGTTGCGTTGATCCTCTGTACCAGACTTCGTTTATCCAGCTGGCGTCGCCCAGCGACGCTGCAACTTTGATGGAAGGTAAGGCAAATTTGGGAATTAAAGCCGGTTGAGTAAGGTAGTTCGATGCTGCTGCGCCAACAATAAGGTTGAGCCCGGTTAGGTCCTGCCGTCCGGCATAGATTTCAAACAGCGACTGCATGAGGCCTTCGTCAACATCCTTGTTGAGATAGAAGAGCTTCGTGACTGCGAAGAGGTCGCGGCCCTGGGTTATGCGAGCGATCAAGAGCTGCCGCAAGTTCTCCTTCCCAGAACTGGTCCATACTCCCCGAAAGATGGGAACCTCAAACTTCAGAATATCTTCGTGGTTTTCACGCAGAAGCGTTAAAGCGAGATCGGGGCGATGTTCCGCGAAGAGCTGCAGGAACTCATAAAACTTCGGGAACGTCGCTAAATCGTTCGACTGAGTTTGCGCGAAGGCGATGATCCTCTGCCGCCACCTCTCCCATGTGTCGTTTGTGATGCTAAGTGCGTATTCGCGTGCCTTCCGAGACCTATATTCCTCAACTGCCTGAAAATCCGGACCTGCTTCCCTCCTGTCTTCCCATCGTTCGAAAATGCCATTGAAACCCACCAGATCGCGGTAAATGCCATATTCGGTAAGAGTATTAAGCCTATCGCGTATCTTGAGGGCAGCAGTCTCAACAGCCTTGGTTGGGGCATGATAAAAGCGCCAGAACACCTCATGTTCAAGCTTCTGCACAATCTGAAACGGCTCATCTGGCAATCGCGCGTAAAGAAAGTCGAGCACATCGACGGTATCGGTCGATATCATTTGCACGACTTCCTCGCCGTAACCTTTGTGATCTGGCAGGCGCGTCGCCTCCATCATTGCGTTGATAACTGACTCCTTCACCGCAACGGCTGTTGCATCCGCATAAATTTGTTGCAGGAGTTTCAATGAACGGTGCCGTACATTAACGACGTCAGGAACAGCCGGAACAGCACCGCTTTTCCAGGTCACACTTCGATAGTCTGATGAGGTACCAGTGATGTTTGGCGAGAGTAGGTTGCCACAGGCTGCTAATACCGCCCTGCTAAATTGGTTCAGAGTTGTGGTGGTCTGATCCTCCAGCCATGCCACCACTTCCATCTGAGGGCTCGCCCCAAGCCCGACGCGATCGGAGGTTGTGAAGAATACATCGATGTTGAACTCAGCTAGGTGACCGAGGCATTCCAAAGATTTATTAGCAACCATCTCATCGTTGTAAGCAGAAAATCGCACGAATATCTCGGTTATTTCGCGAGTGCGGAAGTATCTAATTCGTGAAAGCAGGTCGAGGGCCGCCGAAATTAGGCGTTCCTTTGTTTCGTATTGAGCAACCAAAGGGCTATCTTGGCTACGGATGATGTCCAATGAGTCTAGCCGGTGTAAAAAGCTACCGATGGATTGAACAGCTAAATCAGGTACCCGGAAAGCGAAAACGTCAAATAAATCTATCTGCTCACGCAGGGCCGCGAAGCGCGCGTCGCTTTCTAAGACTTCGATTATTTTCCTAGCTTCTCTCTCGAGAGATTTGTCCGACGTCTTCGCCGGTGTGCGAGCCAGTTGCCTTAGAAGCTTCATCTTTGAGGACACAGCCAGAGAACTCATGCGTCCAACTCCTGCAAAAGTTCGCCCATCAGGCTGTCCGCTGCTTGCAGGCAGACCTCTTCAACGATTGGGAGATAATGATTGTCAGTTACCTTGATCAGCCCAGCCTGCTCGAGGCGCTGCGCATTTAAGACCACAATATCATCCTGATGCCCCAGCTTGGCAATCCTACCATGAACCTCCGCCTTCGTGGCGGGGTCGAACCACCAACTATAGCCGAGCAGACGGCGGCGAACCTCTTCATCTTCGTGACTAAGCCCATGCAACGCGTCGTGAAGCGCATTGATGTTAGCGGGAGCCGCTGGAGGCGGCTGGGCAGGAGGGGTTGGCGGAGTGCTCTGGTCGTATCGGCGGGACAGCAATTCATCAAAATCTGGGGAGAATTCCTGTCCATCCACAAAGCCCGGGATGAGGTTCCTCAGAGCTGTGTTTGGTAGCGCGAGAATTTCCCTCTCCAGATGACCTAAAGTCCATATCACCAGATCGATATTGGGGTACCGTTCTCGAAGCTTGTGGAGGAGTTCATTCGCTTTAGCAGGCGTCTCTCTTTGATTGTGAACAAAAATCCATCGTGTCATCCGGTTTCCGAAATGGGCACGGGCTCCCTCGAAATCCCTTTCAATCTTGCCCTCGACCTCCCGAGCGGCAAACTGCTCAGGGGCGTTGCATTGGAATACGGTTAGGGTCGATCGTCGATAACCATCGCATTTGAAGTCGCCGTATCTTCCCTGAGGTTTCCAAGGTTCAAAATCTTCGCCCCAGATCTCGATCGCCGCCGATGTGAAAAATCGTTCGAACTCCGCGCCCTTCTTTTCAAGCAAGGCGGATTTTATCAGCAAGGAAAGCAGCAATCTGTCCGAGCCCGACATTCGCTTAAAGCGTCCCCTCCGTCGATCCCAAGCAGGTGCATACGGCGCCGTTGGGCCAGTGAGGCTCTTATCGCGCGAATCATATCTGGTAAAGGACCGGGGCTACGCGGCCCGGTTATCGCCGTTTTCCAGTAGAGCTGCGAAACGGCTTCCGTCCGGAAACGCGTCAACATAAGAGGCGGTCCATCGTTGCGAGAAACGATGAACCGCTCAAAGTTTACCTCAACGCAGCGCCGCCGCGATGTTGCCGCCGTCGACCGTCGTCACGTCGGCGGTGGTGCGTTCGGCCAGCGCATGGTGCAGGAAGGCCTGCGCCACATCCTGTGCCGTCACTTCCTGGCCGAGCAGATTGCCGGACATGTATTCCTTCTCCGACACGCCGCGCGCGCCGGAGCGGCTGGCGATCATGGCATCGGTCAAAATGCCGGAACGGATGCGGTCGGCGTTGACGGCGTTCGAACGGATGCCATGGGCGCCGTAGTCGAGCGCGTATTGCCTGGACAGGAACAAAGTCGCCGCCTTCGGCACGCCGTAGGCGCCGAATTTCGGACCAGGATTAACCGCCTGCTTGGAGGTGTTGAACAGAAGCACACCGCCTGTGCCCTGTTCCAGCATGATGCGCACGGCGTTCTGCGCCACCGACTGGTGGGCGAAGAAATTGAGCTCGAAACTCTTGCGTAGCAGCGCGTCGTCGAGCTCGCCGATCCGGCCTTCCCAGGCCGCGCCCGCATTGGAGACCAGAATGTCGACGCCGCCGAAGACGGCCACCGCCTTGTCGAAGGCGGCCCGCACCTGGGCCGGGTCGGTGATGTCGGCTGCGACGCCGATAGAATTGTTGCCGGCCTTCTTGGCGGCATCGGCGGCCTTGTCGCCATCGAGATCGACGACGACGGCATGGGCGCCATTGTCGGCGAACAGCTTTGCCGTCGCGGCCCCGATCGCGCCGGCGCCGCCGGTGATCAGCACCACTTGGCCGGTCAGCGGCTTCGGCTTGTTGGAGGCAAGCTTGGCCTGTTCCAGCGACCAGTATTCCAGCGGGAACAAATCGGCCTTGGACAGTGGGTGGAAACGGCCGACCGCCTCGGCGCCGCGCACCGCCTCGATCCACATTTCGCCGACATCGGAGGCGATCCTGGCATCCTTCAGCGTGCGGCCATGGCCAAACATGCCGAGCCCCGGTACCAGCGTCAGCCGCGGCATCGGGTCGAGCATGGTGCGCTTGACGTCGTCGAGCGCGTCATTGGTCTCGAAATAGGCGCGATACTCCTTGGCGAAGGCGTCGACATGGCTCTTAATGACGGCCTTGTAGTCGCCAACCTTGTCGCCATCGGGCGCAGGCACCGCCATCGGCCCGGTCTTGATGCGGATCGAAAGATCCGGCGTCGACACGCCGCGGCTGGCATAGTCGGCAATCGCAGCCGAATTGATGAAATCGACAATCGCGTCCGACGTGCGGAAATCAGAGATCATACGGTCGAAGCGGCCTTCACCACGCGCCACCGCGACGGCGCCGCGCAGCATCGGCGCAATGGACGCCGGCGTCGCGAGCCTTGCCGGCAGCGTCGCCTTTGCAGACTTCGGCTTGGCGTTTTTGGCGACGTACTCCTCGGCGACGTTCACATAGTGGATCATCCGGTCGTAGGCCTGTCTGGCATCGTCGCCGAAGGTGAAGATGCCGTGCTTGTCGAGGATCAGGCCTTCGACCGACGGATCGGCATCGAACACATCGGCCGCCGCCTTGGCGAGGTCGAAGCCCGGCATGATGTAGGGCACGTAACCCATCTTGGTGCCGAACACCGTTTTCACCAGCGGCTTTGAGTCTTCCTGGTCGACGATCGCCAGGATGGCGGTCGAATGGGTGTGGTCGACAAATTTGTGCGGCAGGAAGGCATGCAGCAGCGTCTCGACCGACGGGTTGGGCGAAGAGGGGTCGATGAGGTTCGCCCGCTGCAGCGCCACCATGTCCTCGTCGGCGAGCTTGTCCAGCGCGCGCGCCTTGAGCAGGGCGCCCATCTTGACCGCCGGCAGGCCTTGCGGCTCGATGACGGCCATGTCCCAGCCGCTGCCCTTGACGCACAACACATCCCATTCATCGCCGACAAGGTCGGTCGCCTTGATCTTGCAGGAGGTGTTGCCGCCGCCATGCAGGACCAGCTGCGGCACGCCGCCCAAGAGCCGCGTCGTGTAGACGCGCAGCGCGAGGTCGCGGCCGACGCCTTTCTTCGCATAGTCGGCGACGAGTCTCTCGGCTGCGTCGTCGTTCCACAAATTCTTCATGTTCGCTTCGTCCAGTTGCTGTCTTGGGTGGTGAAACAGGAATGCCGCGACGCCTTGATGACAATGCGCCGGCGATGGGTTGCTTTTCAGGATGCTTTTTGTGATGCCGCTCCGGCATGATCGAGCAGCCGCTGCGCCATATGCGCGCCGACCACCAGATGCGTGCAAAGCCCGCCGGCGAGTGCCGCCAGCAGCGGTTCGAACTTGCTGTCCTCCTGCACCACCATCAGGCGTTTTTCGATGGCACCGAGCGAGGCGAGTTCGGCCGAAATGACCCGGCGGTTGTAGCTGCAGTCGAGCGCCTCGCCCCTGGCGTCGATGATCTGTCCGGCGATCACGCCGGCGGCACCGATGCCGCGCAGGGCGGCCATTTCGTCCGGGTTCAGCGCGCCGCATTTGACGACATGGCTGTCGGCGTCGACGGTACCGACCGAAAAAAGCGCGAGGTTGCAATCGCTGATGCCGGCCAACTGCTCACGGATCACCGGCTCGGCGCGCAGCGCACGCGCCAGCTCTTCGGTCGACAGCACCAGCGGCGCGTAGAAATTGAGCCCCTTGGCGTTGAGCCGGCGCGCGATTTCCATGGTGCACTGGTCTGGCCGATAGGAGTAGGGCGCGCCGAGATTGCCGCAGAGCTGGACCACCGTGACATCCTGCAGGTCGGCATAGGACATGATGTCGGCGATCATGTAGACGGTGCGGCCCCAGGCGACGCCGATGCGGTCGCCCTTCTTGACCAGTTCGAGAAAGACGCTCGCCGCCAGCACGGCGATATCCGTCGACGGGTCGGGGATATGGCCGTTCTCCGGCGCGATCCAGACCGCGTCGAGTTTCAAGGCGTCCTCGAGTTTGCGCGCCATCACGTCGTCGGTGAACAGCTGGGTCGAGGTCGAGATGTTGACGATGCCGGTCTCGCGCGCCTTGCGCAGATACATCGCCACCGAAGCACGCGAAATGTTAAGCTGGCTTGCAACCTGGTCCTGCCGCAGGCCATGCGCATAATAGAGCCAGGCGGCTTTGTGAATGATTTGTTCTGCCGGTCGGATCGCCATGCCGCCTCCTTGGCTGACATTAGTCACGGCTCTCGACAAAAGTCAAATTTGGATGTGTGAGCGCGATCGCCTCTCGGCAAGGTGCATCCGGGATCGCCATTCTACAAAGCCTGGATAGCATAGTATTTTCGGCCATTCAGGGGGATGGCCTGACGCGAGACCTAAGGTTAGAAAGCTCGAAAGGACTTTGGGGAGAACGGGATGGGCAACCCTTACGAACAGGATCTGGACAGGAACGCGGCCAACCATCAGCCGCTGACGCCGCTCACCTATCTGGAACGCGCGGCAAAGACCTATCCCGACCACATCGCCATCGTCCATGGAAGCCAGCGCATCAGCTACCGCGATTTCTGGCGCCGCTCGCTGAAACTCGCCTCGGCGCTGCAAAAGCACGGCATCGGCAAGGGCGACACAGTCACCGTCATGCTGTCCAACACGCCGCCGATGCTGGAGGCGCATTTCGGCGTGCCGATGACCAAGGCGGTGCTGCACTCACTCAACACGCGGCTCGATGCCGCGGTCATCGCTTTCCAGCTCGACCATGCCGAAACCAAGGTGCTGATCGTCGACCGTGAATTCTCCGGCGTTGTCCGGCAGGCGCTCGATCTGGCCAAGGTCAAGCCGCTGGTCATCGACTATGACGATCCCGACTACGCCGCCGACGCACCCTATCCGAAGGGGCAACGGATCGGCGCGCTCGACTACGAGGATTTTGTCGCCGGCGGCGACGAGGATTTCGCCTGGTCGATGCCGGACGACGAATGGGACGCCATCTCGCTCAACTACACCTCCGGCACGACGGGCAATCCCAAGGGCGTCGTCTACCATCACCGCGGCGCGGCCCTGATGGCCTACACCAACACCATCCATGCCGGCATGGCCAAGCATGCGGTCTATCTCTGGACGCTGCCCATGTTCCATTGCAATGGCTGGTGTTTTCCGTGGACGCTGGCCGTCCAGGCCGGCACCCATGTCTGCCTGCGCTGGGTGCGGCCGAAGCCGATCTACGACGCCATCGCCGACCATGGCGTCACCCATCTCTGCGGCGCGCCGGTCGTGATGTCGGTGCTCATCAACGCCCGGGATGAGGACAAGCGCACGTTCGCCCAGACGGTGACCTTCAACACCGCGGCCGCGCCGCCGCCGGAAGCCGTGCTGTCGGGCATGGCCGACGCCGGCTTTGCCGTCACCCATCTCTATGGCCTGACCGAAACCTATGGCCCGGCGGTGGTCAACGAATGGCATGGCGAATGGGACGCTCTCGCAAAGGGCGAGCGCAGCGCCAAGAAAGCAAGGCAGGGCGTGCGCTACGCCGCGCTCGAAGGCCTGACCGTCATGGACCCCGAAACGATGCAGGCGACGCCGGCCGACGGCGAAACCATCGGCGAGGTCATGTTCCGCGGCAACATCGTCATGAAGGGCTATCTGAAAAACCGCAAAGCCAGCGACGAAGCCTTCGCCGGCGGCTGGTTCCATTCCGGCGATCTCGGCGTCATGCATCCCGACGGCTACATCCAACTCAAGGACCGCTCCAAGGACATCATCATCTCGGGCGGCGAGAACATTTCCTCGATCGAGGTCGAGGACGCGCTCTACAAACATCCGTCCGTTGCTTCCTGCGGCGTGGTGGCACGCCATGACGACAAATGGGGCGAGGTGCCGGTTGCCTATGTCGAGCTGAAGCCGGGCAAGGCGGCGACCGAGGCCGAGATCATCGAGCACTGCCGCACGCTGCTTGCCCGCTTCAAAGTGCCGAAAGCGGTGATTTTCGCCGAAATACCGAAGACGTCGACGGGCAAGATCCAGAAGTTCCGGCTGCGGGAAATGGCGAAGGGTACCTAACGTCGTCATCCCTGGGTGGAGCAGTCGCGAAGCGACGTCGCGGAAACCTGGGATCTATACCGCGACCTCGCGGCCGTGCTCCAACGGTTGAGAATGGTTCGGCTTAGGAGCGTAAACCATTGAGTAACCACATTCTTTGACCAGGGTGCGGGAATGGGTCCTAGGGATCTGCGCCGGGTCGCTACGCTCCTTGCTTCGCTCTAGGATGACGAACTCACCGGAGCGGTCGCCAATCGCGAGGCCAGTTGTCGCGCCCGCCCACTGTCACCATCTGTCACCAATTATACGCGTACGTCGATTTCGCGTTGACATCCCGCCTTCTTCAATTTACGACTGACGAAAATTGAAATTCGTCACTTGTCAAACGAAAGAGCTATGTCCGAAGCCGCCAACATAGTGGTCGATGCCGCCAGGCAGGAGAATGTGACGCGCATTCTCGACTGCGCCGAGCGCCTGTTCCGGCACTATGGCTACGGCAAGACCAATGTTGCCGACATTGCGCGCGACCTCGGCATGTCGCCGGCCAACATCTACCGTTTCTTCGCCTCCAAGGTCGAAATCCACCAGGCGGTCTGCGGCCGGATGCTCGGCGCCAGCTACAAGATGGCCTACGAGATCATGCACCTGCCGATCAGCGCGGAGGAGCGGCTGCGGCGCTACATTCACGCCCAGTACAAGATGACGCTCGAGACCATGCTCGATGAGCAAAAGGTCCATGAGATGGTCATTGTCGCGCTCGAACGCGACTGGGGCGTCATCGACAAGCACGTCAACAGCATCCACGACCTGTTCGCCGAGGTGATCCGCGAGGGCGTCGAGACCGGCGAGTTCAGGCAGCAGGATCACGAAGTTGCCTCGCGCTGCTTCGGCGCCGCCACCGTCATTCTCTGCCACCCGCAGATGGTGGCGCAGTGCCTTGCCAAGACCAACCGGGCAATGCCCGACGAACTTATCGACTACGCCATCAGAGCCTTGAAATAGCCGCCGGTCGCCGGTGTCGACAGTCCGCCTCCAGTCGGGAGTACCACGATGTCTTTGTCCCATTCCATTATCCGCCGGTTGCCGGTCGCGGGCTTGGTCGTTGCAGGGCTCACGCTTGCCGGCTGCAGCCAGGAGAAGGCCGAGGTCAAGGAGATCATCCGCCCGGTCAAGGTCGTCGAGATCGCCCAGGCGCATGACACCCGCATGCTCTCCTATTCCGGCTCGGTGCGTGCCCGCACCGAAAGCGCCCTGGCTTTCCGCGTCAACGGCAAGATCACCGAGCGTCTGGTCGATATCGGCCAGCATGTGGCGCCGGGCGATGTGCTCGCCCGCATCGATCCCACCGACTACGACCTCTCGGTCAAGAGCGCGCAGGCAGCCCTCGATGCCGCCGAACGGCAGGTCGAGACAACAGAGCTTGCGCGCAAGCGCGCCGAACAGCTCTTCGCCAAGAATTTTTCGCCGAAATCGCAGCTCGAACAGGCGACGCTGACCTATGACCAGGCGGTCGCCACGCGCGACTCCGCCCGCTCGTCGCTCGACCAGGCCAAGAACCAGGTCGGCTATACCGATCTCAAGGCCGACAGGGACGGCATCGTCACCGCAGTGAACGCCGATGTCGGCCAGGTGGTCGGCTCCGGCACGCCGGTGGTCACCGTTGCCGTCGACGGTGAAAAGGAAGTGCTGATCGCGGTGCCGGAAATGGAGATCGCCGAGTTCAAGCCGGGCAAACCAGTCAAGGCCGGCTTCTGGTCCGACACCACGCTGACGCTCGACGGCAAGGTCCGCGAGGTCGCAGGCAGCGCCGATGCGCAGTCGCGCACCTTCGCCGTCCGTGTCAGCCTGCCCAACGACCAGCGCGTGCTGCTCGGCATGACCGCCAATATCGAGGCCTCAGCGGCCAACGAAAAGCAACTCGTCTCGATCCCGCTGAGCGCGTTGGCGAAGCAGGACAGCCAATCGATCGTCTGGACCGTCGATCGTGGCGCCGACACCGTTCATGCCCGCCCTGTCAAGGTCGCCGAGTTCGCCGCCGATGGCGTGCGTGTCGCCGAAGGATTGAGGCCCGGCGATATCGTGGTCGCCGCCGGCACGCAGTTCATGACCGAGAATCTGAAGGTGAAGCTCGCCGGCGGCGTGGCGCAGCAGTCCGCCTCCGCCGAGGGCGAAGACGCCAGCCGGCTGCGCTGACAACAGACAGGTCGGCCGCGCGTTCCCGCGGCCGCAGGTTTCCGGGCGGCGAGCGCCCCGAAGGTCGAGACGTCAAGGGCCCGATGTACCCCCGCATCGATCCTAGCGTCCCACCGCGATGAGTGTCTCTCCACTTGGAAGGCCTCGCCGCCCGGAAGCCAGATCGAAGATGATTTCGTTTCGCGCGCCGCGCTTCTTCGAAGCATCAGGCGCCGGCAAACAGCAAAGTGGACCAGACCTATGACGACCTCCACTGAAGAAAAGCGGCCCTTTAACCTGTCGCGCTGGGCCATCGGCCATCCCTCCATCGCGCGCTTCCTGTTCGGGCTGATCATCATCGCCGGTGCGCTCGGCTTGATGCGCATGGGCCAGAAGGAAGACCCTGACTTCACCTTCCGGGTCATGGTCGTGCAGGCGATCTGGCCAGGCTCCTCGATCCAGGAGATGGAGGACCAGGTCGTCAACAAGATCGAGCGCAAGCTGCAGGAAACGCCGCATCTCGACTTCGTGCGCTCCTTCACCCGCGCCGGCAGCGCCATCATCACCGTCCAGATCAAGGGCGACACCAACGCAGCGGAGGTGACGGATGCCTTCTATCAGGTGCGCAAGAAGGTCGGCGACATCTCCGGCGACCTGCCGCAAGGCCTGCTCGGCCCCTATTTCAACGACGAGTTCGGCGATACCTTCATCACCCTGCATTCGATCAGCGGTGACGGCTTTTCCTATCCAGAGCTGAAGAAGTTCGCCATCCAGGCGCGCGATATGCTGTTGACGACGCCCGGCGTCGAGAAGGCGGTCATCATCGGCGACCAGCCGGAAAAGCTCTACATCGACGTCTCGTCCAAGGCACTGGCCGAGCGCGGCCTGACGCTGACCGACCTGCAGAACGCGATCAAGGGCCAGAACAATGTCGACCCGGCCGGTTCCGTCGACACCGGCGTCAATTCGGTGCGCATCTCCGTCGAAGGCGACGTCACCAAGGCCGCCGACATCAGGGAACTGCGCCTGCGTGCCGGTGGTCAGGTCACCCGTCTCGGCGACATCGCCACCGTGACCTCGGGGCTCGAAGATCCCTTCCAGCGCAAATACCGCTTCAACGGTCATGACAGTGTGCAGCTTGGCGTCGTCATGGCCAGAGGGTTCAAGGTCACCGACGTCGGCAAGGATGTCGAGGCGACCTACAAGCGCTTCGAGGAGGCGCTGCCCTATGGCGTGTCGGTCGACCAGATTTCCGACCAGCCGGGCGTCGTCACCGATGCGGTGGCCGAATTCATGCATGCGCTCGGTGAAGCGCTGCTGATCGTGCTTGTCGTCTCGTTCCTGTCGATCGGCTGGCGTTCGGGCCTGGTCATCGCCATCGCCATTCCGCTGGTTCTGGCCGCCACCTTCGCCATCATGTACGAGCTCGGCATCGACCTGCAGCGCATTTCGCTGGGCGCCCTGATCATCGCGCTCGGCCTGCTTGTCGACGACGCCATGATCGTCGTCGAGATGATGGAGCGCAAGCTGGAGGAGGGGCTGGTCAAGATCGAGGCCGCGAGCTTCGCCTATACATCGACCGCTTTCCCGATGCTGACCGGCACGCTGATCACCACCGCCGGCTTCATCCCGGTCGGCTTCGCTGCCTCGACCGCCGGCGAATATGTGCGCACCCTGTTCTATGTCGTCGGCATCGCGCTGATCGTGTCGTGGTTCGTCGCGGTCTATTTCACGCCGTGGCTTGGGCATATGATCCTCAAGCAGCGCAAGCATGCCGGCACCCATCACGATGCCTTCGACACGCGCTTCTACCGTCGGCTGCGCTCGACCGTCGGCTGGGCGGTGCGCCATCGCATCATCGTGCTTGTGATGACGCTGGTGACTTTCGGCACCAGCCTGTGGGCGTTCCAGTTCATCCCGCAGAACTTCTTCCCGCAATCGTCACGGCCGGAAATCCTGGTCGATCTCTGGCTCCCGGAAGGCACCAGCATCAAGGAGGTCGAGGCGCAGGCCAAGGCGCTCGAAACCAAGATGATGGACGACAAGGACAAGCGCTTCATCGCCACCTATATCGGCGAAGGCGCGCCGCGCTTCTTCCTGCCGCTCGACCAGCAGCTCACCAATCCGAACTTCGCCCAGATGCTGGTGATGGCCAATGACGAGCCGGCGCGCGAGCGGCTGATCGTCAAGCTCCGTACCGTTCTGGCCGAGGATTTCCCCTCGATCCGCGCCAAGGTCGACCGCCTGTTCCTCGGGCCGCCGACCGGCTGGCCGGTGCAGATGCGCGTCATGGGTCCCGATCGCCAGGAGGTGCGCCGCATTGCCGATCAGGTGAAGGCGAAGTTCCAGCAGAATCCTCTGCTCGGCGCCGTGCATGACGACTGGCTCGAACCCGTGCCGGCGATGAAGCTGGTGATCGACCAGGATCGTGCCCGGGCGCTCGGCGTCACCTCGCAGCGCATCCGCCAGATGCTGCAGGCAACCATGTCCGGCGCGCCGCTCGACAATTTCCGCGACGGCGAGGAGACGGTGTCCATTGTCGCCCGCGAGCCGGACGCCAGCCGCAGCCTGCTGTCCTCGGTCGACTCGGTCTATATCCCGACCGATTTCGGCGGCTTCGTGCCGCTGTCGCAGGTGGCCAAGGTGGTGCCTGTGCTGGAGCAAGGCATCGAGTGGCGCCGCGACCGACTGCCGACCATCAGCGTGCGGGCAACGTTGCCCGACGGTGTGCAGTCCAACGATGTCGTCACCAAGATGTACAAGGACATCCAGGGCCTGCGCGATGGCCTGGCGCCCGGCTACAAGATCGAGATCCAGGGCGGCGCCGAGGATTCGGCCGAAAGCCAGGCGTCCATCGCCGCCAAGGCGCCGATCATGCTGGCCATCATCGTCGTGCTCCTGATGATCCAGCTGCAGAATTTCGGCAAGGCGATGCTGGTGCTGGCAACCGGTCCGCTCGGCATCATCGGGGCGGCCGCCGCCCTTCTGATCAGCGGCGCGCCGTTCGGCTTCGTCGCCATTCTCGGCGTCATCGCGCTGCTCGGCATCATCATGCGCAATTCGATCATCCTGGTCGACCAGATCGACCAGGACATCGCCAGAGGCATGGAACGCTCCGAGGCCATCATCGGGTCGGCCGTGCGCCGTTTCCGGCCGATCGTGCTGACGGCGATGACGGCGGTGCTGGCACTGATCCCGATCTCGCGCGCCGTGTTCTGGGGCCCGCTGGCCTACGCCATGATGGGCGGCATCGTGGTCGCCACCGTGCTGACCATCCTGGTGCTGCCGGCCGGCTACGCCCTGTTCTTCGGCCGCGAGCCGAAGAAGGTGGTGAACAGCGAGCAGGCACCCGAACCGGAGCTGTCCGCCGAGCGGCCGCAACTGGCGCTGGCCGCGGAATAGAGCGGTTACATCGCATCATCCGCCGCCGGCGATGGCGGATGATGCGGCGTGACGGACCAGCTGTCACGCCGATGAAAATGCTCCGCAGTGCCGGTTTTGCAAAACAGAATTCCTTCCCACCACCGCAAAGCGGTCCCATCCTGCGCTACACCGGAGCGGTAACGCTCGTTCTCATCAGGGTGTCTTCCCATGGCAGAAAAACGGCAGTTGCGGCTCGGCGCCTTCATGCGCCCGGTCAGCTTGCACACCGGCGCCTGGCGCTATCCCGGCGCCTATCCCGACGCCAACTTCAACTTCGCGCATCTGAAGCGCTTCGCGCAGACGCTGGAGGCGGCGAAGTTCGACGCCTTCTTCATGGCCGACCATCTGGCCGTGCTCAACATGCCGATCGAGGCGCTGCGGCGCAGCCACACGGTGACCTCGTTCGAGCCGTTCACGCTCTTGTCGGCGCTGGCCGCCGTCACCGACCATATCGGACTGGTCGCCACCGCGTCGACGACCTTCGACGCGCCCTATCACATCGCCCGGCGCTTTGCCTCGCTCGACCATATCAGCGGCGGACGCGCAGGGTGGAACATCGTCACGACGTCCAACCCCGATGCAGCGCTGAACTTCGGGCTGGACGAACATGTCGAGCATGACGAGCGCTATCACCGGGCGCGGGAATTCTACGATGTCGTGACCGGCCTGTGGGACAGTTTTGCCGACGACGCCTTCATCCGCGACGCCGAAAGCGGGCTCTATTTCGATCCGGCCAAATTGCATGTGCTGGACCACAAGGGCGAGCACCTCTCGGTGCGCGGCCCGCTCAACATAGCCCGGCCGGTACAGGGCTGGCCGGTCATCGTCCAGGCCGGCGCCTCGGAAGCCGGACGGCAGCTGGCCGCTGAAACGGCCGAGGTGATTTTCGCCGCCCATGGCGATCTCGCCGCCGGGCAGCGCTTCTTTGCCGACGTCAAGGGCAGGGCCCAAAAACTCGGCCGTTCGCGCGACGACATCAAGATCCTGCCTGGTGCTTTCGTCATTGTCGGCGACAGTGTCGAGGACGCACGGGCCAAGCGGGCGAAGCTCGACAGCCTTGTCTATTACGAGAGCGGTATTGCCTCGCTGTCGATCGCGCTTGGACATGACGCGTCGGCCTTCGATCCCGACGCCGCTTTGCCAGACATACCGGAGACCAATGCCTCGAAGAGCAGTCGCGAGCGGGTCATTGAGCTGGCCCGGAGCGAGAACCTGACGGTGCGCCAGCTTGCCCAGAGGCTGGGCGGCTATTCCGGCCTTGCCTTCGTCGGCACGCCGCAAACCATCGCCGACGAGATGGAGGAATGGCTGGTCACCGAGGGATCGGACGGCTTCAACATCATGTTCCCCTATCTGCCCGCCGGGCTCGACGATTTCGTCGAGAAGGTGGTGCCCGAGCTGCAGCGGCGCGGCATCTTCAGGCGGCAATATGAGGGATCGACGCTGCGCGAGAATCTCGGCCTGAAGCGGCCACCCAACCAGTTCTTCGAAGGCTCCCAAGCGGCCATTCGCAAGGCCGGCTGACGTCTCGGCGCAAAAAAGAAACGGGCGCGCCGAAGCGCGCCCGTTATTATCGGTTGGCGGTGTCAGATGACAAAGTACCAGTTGGCGATCAGCATCACCGCCACGCCGGCGACCAGCGTCAGATAGGGCAGCATGCCCGCTTTTTTGACCGACAGGTCAGCTCCCGTCATGCCGAGATCGGCCAGCATGTGGTCGGGGAATTTGCCCTTGTCCTGGATGTAGTGGCGGAAGCAGAACACCGGGATGATCAGCGCCGCGGTGATCAGCCCGGCCCACAGCGCCATCGGGTTCCACACCTTGGCGCCGGCGCCCATGAAGATCGCATTGACATAGGCGAAGATCGCGCCGATCCCCAAGAGCCAGCTCGGCGCGCGCCATGGCCGCGCAATATGACCATTGTCGATGCGGTGGATCCAGCCAGCGTTGAGGTTGAGGAAGTTGAAGATGATGTAGCCGCAGTTCGACACGGCGAGGATGAAGAAGAAGCTCGTCGCGTCGGCCGAGGCGATCGCCAGAACGATCAGGTTGAAGACGAGATCGGTCCACATCGCCCGCGTCGGCGCGCCATGCTCGTTGACGTGGCTGAGATAGCGCGGCAGCCAACCATCGACCGAGCCCTGGTAGAGCGTGCGCGAGGAGCCGGCCATCGCCGTCATGATGCACAGCACCAGCGCAAGGATCATCAGCATCACCAAGAGGCTGTGGATGATCTTGCCGCCGCCGACCATGCCGGCCAGCGCATCCGCCACGCCGGAACCATCGACGATCGGCGTCGCCAGCATGCCGTTGAGGCCCAGCACGCCCTGGAAGGTGAAGGGCACCAGGATGAACAACAGCATACAGAGCAGGCCGGAATAGAAGATCGCCTTGAACGTGTCGGTGCCGGGATTCTTGAACTCGGAGGTGTAGCAGACGGCGGTCTCGAAGCCGTAGGTCGACCAGGCGGCGATGAACATGCCGCCGAGCACCAGCGTCCAGCCGGCGATGTTCCAGGCGCCGGGGTCCGGCGCATAGGCGGCGGCCAGCGGTACCAGCGGCGAGAAGTTGGCCCAGTTGATCTGCCCGGTGAAGATCGGCACGACGCCGACGATCAGCATCGGGATGATGACCAGCAGGCCGATATATTTCTGCACATTGGCGGTGCCGAGGATGCCGCGATGCTGGATCGAGAAGATGATCAGCATCAGCACCGCGCCGATGAAGAAGGTCGCATTGAACGTGAAGGAGACCGGGCCCAGCGTGTGGCTGTACAGCGTCCAGTTGCGGATGGCCGGCGTTGCGGCGGTCGTCACTGCGGCAATAGCGTCGGCGGGCGCCGTTCCGGCATGCGCCGCTATATAGGCGACGACTTCCGCCGAGGTCTCGGTGAACAGCGGCACCGGCGCCAGAGCGTTGAGGATATAGGCGGCGGCGATCGAACAGCCGAGCGACAGCACCGGCGACCAGGCGAACCAGTTGCACCACACCGACAGCGGCGCGATGAACTTGGAATAGCGCAGCCAGGCGGTGGCGCCATAGATCGAGGCGCCGCCGGATTTGTTCGGGAACAGGCCGGCGATCTCGGCATAGGTGAAGGATTGCAGGAAACCCATGATCATGGACACCGTCCAGATCAAGAAGGCCAGCGTCCCCGTCGTGCCGGCGATGCCGCCGATCGAAAACAGGACCAGCGCCGGAACGCCGCTCGCCACCCAGAAGGCGCCGCGCCAGTCGATATGCCTGAGCAGCTTGCTTTCGGCAGGCTGCTCGAGGGCCGTGCTTATGGTGCTCATGTCAGTGACTTCCCCTTTTGTAAGTGTTCCCCGCCGGCGATGCCTCGGCTTTGCGAAGCTTGCTCCCCGGCCAATGATCTCGACCGACGTGTTTCCACTCAGTCGTATTTTTTTCTTAGGAGTGAAGATTGATCCGGCGCGCTTTCACGTCAAGCGTTTTGTGGCGTCGTGCACATCACGCTTGTGCGCGCACGCTCTTCCCTTCTCCCCTTGAGGGAGAAGGTGGCCTCGCGAAGCGAGGTCGGATGAGGGGTGCTCCAGGGAACACCGACGTCTCACTCCGCCGGAACACCCCTCAACCGTCTCGGCGCTGCGCGCCGATCCCCCTTCTCCCACAAGGGGCCTGTTGCGTAATTGGCTGGTTGTGATTCTCTGAGACATAAGCTCGGAGGACGAACCGATGGCGGTGAAGCGGACAGGTCAGTTGAGTCTGGTGGAGGGATTTCTGGGCGACAAGCTGTCTGGTGGCTCCTCGCCGCTCGACCGGTTGTCTGGCCTTGTGAAGTGGTACCGCTTCGAGAAGCTGCTTAACCCTCTGCGCGATGGCGGACCGGGTCGGGCGGCTTGGCCGCCGCTGGTGCTGTTCAAGGCACTGCTGCTGCAATCGCTTTATGGGCTGTCGGATCGCGAACTTGAGGAGGCGCTCGGCGACCGGCTGTCGTTCCGGCGTTTTGCCGGGCTTGGGCTGGGAGAGAGCATTCCCGACCACACGGTGCTCTCGCGCTTTCGCAATCTGCTTGTCGGTGAAGGGCTGCTGGAGAAGCTGTTTGGCGAACTCGACCGGCAGCTGGAGAAGGCCGGCGTGATCCTGAAGCGCGGCACGATGCTGGATGCAACGCTGATCGATGCAGTCTCAGCGCCGCCGACAGCTGAGCGGCCTTCGAAAGATGCGGACGCCCGTGTCACCACGCGGCAGGGCAAGGGCGGTTTCACTTTTGGCTACAAGGCCCATGTCGGCGTGGATGAGGGCTCTGGCATCATCCGCACGGTGATCACCACACCGGCCAACGTCAACGACACGGTGATGGCCGATGACTTGATCCGCAGCGACGAGAAGACGGTGTGGGCCGATGCCGCCTACGACACGCACGCCCGGCGTGCCCGGCTCAAGGCCGAGGGCAAGAAGGTGCGCATCGCGCGCCGCCCCAACAAGCATCATCCGGAGCTGCCGTTGCGGCTCAAACGCTACAATCGCCTCATCGCCAGGCGTCGGGCGGCGGTGGAGACCACCTTCGCCACGCTCAAGAACCGCATGAAGCTGACCGCGATCCGCTATGTCGGACTGGCCAAGGCGTCCGCCCAAGTGACGATGGCGGCGATCGCCTTCAACATGCGCCGATGGGCCGCCATCACGGGATAGGTGCGCCTGCAGTCCGGCCGTACGGGCCGAACCGCCACCTCAACCCCTCAAAACCAGACTCCAATCCACAAGCGCAAGCAACAACCCGCTGCATTCCACTCCCGTCCGCGCACTCCCGAAACTGCGCAACAGGCCCACAAGGGGAGAAGGCAAGGGTCGCAATGATCAGGAGCGCGGTCTGGTCTTCTGCGGATCGTAATGGGCGAAGGCGACGACTCGCGCCGGCAGCCGCTTGGCGTGGCCGTCGAGCTTGCCGATCTCGACCTCCGTGCCGACGACCGCATGGGTGACGTCGAGCCTGGCCAGCGCGATGTTCTTGCCGAGCACCGGCGAACGCATGCCCGACGTGACCACGCCGATCTGGGCGCGGCCGACATGGACGCAGTCGCCATGGCCGACGGCGACATTGCTGTCGATGTCGAGGCCCACCAATTTGTTCTGCGGGTTCCCCTTGCGCCGGATCAGCGCCTCGCGGCCGATGAAATCGTCGGTCTTGGTTTTCAGCGGCACGGTGAAGCCGATGCCGGCCTCGAACGGGTCGGTCTGGTCGGAAAATTCATAGCCTGCGAAGATCAGCCCGGCCTCGATGCGCACCATGTCGAGCGCCTGCAGGCCCATCGGCTTCAGCCCATGCGGCTGGCCGGCCTCCCAGATCGCGTCGAACACCTTTTCGGCGTCGCGCGGATGACACCAGATTTCATAGCCGAGTTCGCCGGTATAGCCGGTGCGCGAGACGACAACCGGAATGCCGTTGCCGCCGCCGATGCGCGCGACCGCGAAGCGGAACCATTCGAGTTCATCGATCGACGGCTGCAGCGGCGAGGTCCAGATCACTTCTCTCAGGATGTCGCGGCTTTTCGGTCCTTGCACCGCGACATTGTGCATCTGGTCGGTCGACGACCGCACCAGCACGTTGAGCCCAAGCTTCTTGGCCGTCTCGCGCAGCCATTCGCCCGAAAGATCGTCGCCGCCGACCCAGCGGAAATTGTCCTTGCCGAGACGCAGCAGCGTGCCGTCGTCGATCATGCCGCCATGCTCGTAGCACATGGCGGAATAGACGACCTGGCCGACGCCGAGCTTCTTCACGTCGCGGGTCAGCGTGTATTGCAGCAGCGCTTCGGAATCCGGGCCGGTGACCTCGAATTTTCTGAGCGGCGACAGGTCCATGATCACGGCGTCTTGCCGGCAGGCCCAGTATTCGGCGATGGGGCCGTCCTTGGCGAAGGAATTGGCCAGCCAATAGCCCCTGTACTCCGAGAAGTTGCGGGTGTGCTTGGCGAAGGACGAATGGAAGGAGGTCTCGCGGGTCATTTTCGGTTCCGAATCGGGCGTCATGCGTCTGGCGATCGCTCGCGAGAATTTGTGCTGACCGGAATAGGTCCGCACATGGATGTCGGTCAGGTCCCAGCCATTGGCCGGCGTCGTGTCGTCGGGGCAGGCGGAGGAGACACAGACGATGTCGGTCAATGCGCGCAGCAGGACATAGTCGCCGGCGCGTGACCACGGCTCGTCGGAGACCATGACGCCATGCGCGTCGATCGCCGTGTTGAAGAAGAAGTTGATCGCCATCCAGCCGGCGCGGGGGTTGACGCCCTTGCCGGCCAGCGCGCCGTTGAAATTCTCCGAACAGTTGGTGTGGCCGGGATAGCCGATGTCGTCGTAATATTTGGCAGCACAGGCGAGCGCGAAGGCATCGTGCCGGCCGCATGTGTCCTGCACCACTTCGACCAGCGGCTCCATGTCCTGGTCGTAATATTTCGAATGCAGGCCGGGCATCGGATAGCTCGACCCCATCAGCGTGCGCGTCGTCGTCACGTCGAGCGGATGGTCGAGGCCCTTGTCGAGTTTACGCGCGGAAAAGCACTGGAAGTCGGTGCACTGGCGCCCGTCGACATCGATGATCTGCAGATAGTCGCCGGCCTTGACGAAATAGGATTCGGCCGTCGCCGAATGGACGCGCAGGTCGAGCACCGGATCGGCGAGGGGATCGGCAAGCTGCGATTTCGTTTTCAGGCGGATCGTGGCGCGGCGCACGATGGCGGTGAGCGGCGTTGCCGTATCATGGCCATCGACCAGCATCGGCCCGCCGGGCGCGGCGATTATCATCGAGCCGTCGCGCGCGACGGTGAAACTCTGTTCGGTGCCGGCCGGCGTGGTGGCGCCGAACACGCGCACCGCCTTGGCCTGGTCAAGCTGCACCTGCCGGCGTGCAATGCCGCGCCGCAACGCGCCGATACTGTCGTCGCCCTCGGTGAGCAGTGCCTTGATGCCGGCGGCATTACTGTTGGATTTTTCACCGAAGATGCCGGGGTCGGTGACGCCTGACTTGTCCCAGGCCAGCAGTTCGCAGGCCTGGCCACCCTCGACATTGCGCACCGTGATCGTGTCGCCGGCCTCGACCTCGATCAGCACCGCGCCATTGCCCTGGATCGTATAGCGCTCCATCCCCGGCGGCAGCGCGATCTGGCCGGGCCTCAGGATGAGGCTCGGGCGCGGCGGTCCGGCAGTGACTGCGGGGTAGGGCGACTGGCTCATTTCAGCCTTGCGGTTCGAGAAACAAGTTTGCCTGTGTGTAAAATTATTTTAGCAGCAAGAATAGCAGGGGGATCGCGTTTGGCAAGGCGAAGGTGATGTAAGCTCCCCCTTCTCCCCTTGTGGGAGAAGGTGTCGCCGAAGGCGACGGATGAGGGGTGTTCCAGGGAACGCCAACGTCTCACTCCGCTGGAACACCCCTTGTGTCTCTCGAATCATGCAGGATCGGGCTGACGGGTGACCCGGGTCATGACCGGATCACCCGTTGCGGCGGAAGCCCGTACACCCCTTGGCATAAGCCCGTGGATGAGCAAGGAACTCCGACCGCATCTTCCACAGCCCGAACGGTTGCTAGGGTTCGACCCCGCACCAGCAAGGAAGGGATCAGAAGATGACACAAATTGCACTGCATGTCGGCATCGATGTGGCCAAGGAGCGACTGGACGTGGCCATTCGGGAAACAGGGGAGTTGTTCGCAGTCGACAATGACGAAGCCGGTTATGCGGCATTGGTCGAGCGTCTGTCGGGTCGGGCGATCGCCGCCGTCGGCCTTGAGGCGAGCGGCGGCTATGAGCGGGCTGTGCTCAAGGCGCTGTGGCAGAAAGGCCTGCCGGTGCGTCGCATCAATCCGCACAGGCTGCGCCAATTCGCACGGGCGGCCGGCGTCAACGCCAAGAACGATCGCCTCGATGCACGTGTGATCGCCCGTTTCCTTGCGACGTTGCCGGTGCATCCGGTGGAGTTTGATCCAAGTCTGGAGTTGGTGATCGAACTGGTCACCGCGCGGCGCCAGCTCCAAGCCGAGCTCAGCCGTGTCAACAACCAGCTCGAACACGTGCGCGATGCCGCTCTCAAGCGCCTGGCCAAGCGGCGAGCGACCCGGCTCAGTGCCGACATCCTGTTGCTCGACAAACGCATCGCCCAAGCCATCGCGGCCGACCATGCCCTGGCACGGCGCGACCGCCTGCTGCGTTCAACTCCCAGTGTCGGCCCGGTCCTGAGTGCCACACTGATCGCACAGCTGCCTGAACTGGGCCGCTTGTCCAACCGGCGGATTGCCGCCCTTGTCGGGCTCGCCCCCTACGACCACGACAGCGGCAAGCTCAAAGGCAAGCGATGTATCTGGGGTGGCCGCGAGCCGGTCCGCAACGTCCTCTATATGGCCGCGCTCAGCGCCGGAGTGCATAATCCCGTCTTCGCCGCTTTCCGCCAGCGCCTGCGAGCGAAAGGCAAGGTGGCAAAGGTCGCCATCGTTGCCGTCATGCGCAAGCTGATCACAACCCTCAACGCCATGATCCGGGACGACAAACCTTGGAACCCGGCTTGCGTCTGAAACACGGTTGCTCATCCGTCTCGTCGCTGCACGCCGATCCACCTTCTCCCACAAGGGGAGAAGGAAGGGCGCGCGCGAACGCTACGCCAACTCCTCGGAATGATTGATCGCCACCCCGTACTCCGCAGCCGAATCCAGCATCGTATGCCAAAGGCTCTCGGCAAAAGTCGCGAACACCAGAACGTTGAACACGGCCAATCCATCTCGATCATTACCCCGCCACAGCGTGACGCTGGTGTGATCCATCGAGGTCGCGGCAGCCGCGCCAATCGCGAACGCATCGGCATGCAGATCGATCGACGACAGCTTGGCCAGCATCGCCCGCGCCTTGGCGCCGGAGACGCTGATCAGCACCCGCGCATGCGATTGGTCGGAGAGCGAAGCCGAACCGGCAAAGGGAGGGGCAAGCGCCCCAATCGAATGCTTGCCACCCTTCGACAGTACGAAAAACTGGTCCGGTCCCGACCAGATTAGAGTGGCGTCGGCCGTGCCGACCGCCTTCGGCATTTCCGGAGCCGCAACGCTGAAGCGATCCTTGGCGGCCTTGGCCAGCTCTGCCGCCTTGCCACGCCGCGCCATCACTTGCACCAGGTCGAAGTTGCGGATCTCGGTCAGCGCCACGCCGGCATCGCCCCGCGCACCATAAGGTCCGGCAACAAGCGCGCGGTCGAGCGGGCTGCGGATGTCCCAGGAAAACTCAGCCACGCTGGCGCCCTCCATCGGGATCGTAGAAGACGGGATTGCAGAGTTCGACGTCATAGTCTTCGCCGCGTATCGGGTCATGCGCATGGACGATCTCGCCGATGCGTTCGCGGCCGCGCTCGACCAGTGCCAGTCCGATCCACTGGTCCGATGTCGGCGAGAAGCAGACCGAGGTGACGTAGCCCTGGTCGTTGCCCGGCCCGGGTGTCTGCCCTTTCGGGATGATGTGCGCACCCGATCGCAGCCGGCGCGCTCTGTCCGTCGGCCTGACGCCGACGACGACCTGCCGGTCCGGCGCGACCAGTGCCTCGCGGCCGGCCATGACGCGGCCGATGAAATCCTTTTTGGTCGACATCATCCTGCCGAGGCCGAGATCGGCGGCGGTCGTCGTGCCGCTCAGTTCCGGTCCGGCGATGTGGCCCTTTTCGACGCGCATCACGCCGAGCGCCTCGGTGCCGTAAGGCGTGACGCCGAACGGCTTTCCCGCCAGCATCAGATTGCGCGCCATCGCCTCGCCGTAGCGCGCCGGAACGGAAATCTCGAACGCCATTTCGCCGGAGAAGGAGATGCGGAACAGCCGCGCCTTGATGCCGCCGCGCAAAGCGACTTCCCGCGCCCCCATGAACGGAAAACCTTCGTTGGAAAGGTCCTCCGCCGGATCGACGATCTCCTTCAGCAAATCGCGGGTCTTGGGGCCGGCGATGGAGAACTGCGCCCACTGGTCGGAGACCGAGGTCAGCTGCACGTCGAGTTCGGGAAACAACACCTGCCGGCAGAATTCGAGATGCTGCATCACCAGCCCGGCCTTGGCCGTGGTGGTGGTCAGGAAATAGTGGTCCTCGGCCAGCCGCGACGTCGTGCCGTCATCATAGACGATGCCGTCCTCGCGCAGCATCAGCCCGTAGCGGGCCTTGCCGACGGCAAGGTTGGAGAAGGTGTTGATGTAGACGCGGTCGAGGAAGGCGCCGGCATCCGGGCCATGCACGTCGATCTTGCCGAGCGTCGAGACATCGCAGAAGCCGACACCGCTTCGCACGGCCTTGACTTCGCGCGTGACGGATTCCAGCCAGTCCTTCTCGCCGGCGCGCGGATACCATTGCGCGCGTTTCCACAGGCCGGTGTCGACGAAGACGGCACCCTGTTCGGCTGCCCAATGATGCGAAGGCGTCAGCCTTGTCGCATGAAAGGTCTCGTCGCGATGATGGCCGGCGAAGGCGCCGATGGCGACCGGCACGTAAGGAGGCCGGTAGATCGTCGTGCCTGTCTCGGGAATGGAGCGGCCGCTCACAGCCGCCATGATGGCGAGGCCGGCGACATTGGACGTCTTGCCCTGGTCGGTCGCCATGCCGAGCGTGGTGTAACGCTTCAGATGCTCGACCGATTCAAAACCTTCGCGCTGCGCCAGTTCGATGTCGGAGGCGGTGACGTCGTGCTGGTAGTCGACGAAGGCCTTGCCCTTGCCGGCGACATGCCAGAGCGGGCTAAGCGAGAAAGCCTCGTCATCGGCGACGGGCACCGAACCTGCCGTGTCGTTGCGCCCGACATCCCGCGCGGCTGCCGCACCGGCTGCGAAGCCCTCGGCCAGGCAGGCGCCGAGGCCGAAGGCTCCATTCGCCGCACCCGCCGCGACCATGCCGGGAGGCGCGCCGTCGGGCACGAAGGCAGCAATGTCGTCGCGCCATTTCGGCCGGCCGCGATGATAGGAGGTCAGGCCAACCGCAGGGTTCCAGCCACCGGAAACCGCGAGCCCGTCGGCCTCGACTTCGGCGCGCGCGCCGCCGGTGAGCGACACCGCGATTTTGCGAACACCGTCCTTGCCGCCGTCGACGCCGCTGACGGAGCCATGCAGCACAGTGAAGCCGTTCTTGGAAGCGAGCGAACGATGCGCTGGCGATACATCAGGCCGTGCATCGATCACCGCCGCGATCTGCAGCCCTGCTTCAAGCGCCGCCTCGACCGTGCGCCAGCCATCCTCATTGTTGGTGAACAGCGCGACCCGCTTTGCCGGAGCGGCGGCATAGCGCGCGAGATAGGTTCGCATCGCCGACGCCATCATCACGCCGGGCGTGTCATTGCCGGCAAAGACGATGGGACGTTCGAGGGCGCCGGCGGCAACGACGCAGCGCTTGGCCACGATCCGCCACAGCCGCTGGCGCACCTGATGTTCGGGCGGCGAGGGCAGGTGGTCGCTGACCCGCTCCAGCGCGCCATAGGTGCCGCCGTCGTAGACGCCGAACAGCGTCGTGCGGGTCATGATGCGGACATCGGGCATTGCCGCCAGCTCAGCCTGCGTCCGCGACAGCCATTCGGCGGCCGGCAGGCCATCGATTGTGCCGCCATCCGAGAGCAGGCGGCCGCCAGGCGTGAAATCTTCCTCGCAGACAATGACGCGGGCGCCGCTGCGGCCAGCCGCCAATGCTGCCGCCAGACCGGCCGGACCGGAGCCGGCGATCAGCACATCGCAATGCGCCCAGGCCTTGTCGTAGTGGTCGGGATCGGCGACGCCTGCGGCACGGCCAAGACCGGCAGCGCGGCGGATCGCCGGCTCGTAGATCGCTTCCCAGAATTTCGCTGGCCACATGAAGGTCTTGTAGTAGAAGCCCGCGACGAAGATCGGCGCGAACAACTGGTTGACCGACATCACATCGTGACGCAGCGACGGCCAGCGGTTCTGGCTGGCGGCCTCGAGCCCTTCATAGAGCTCCGCCGTCGTCGCCTTGGTGTTCGGCTCGCGCCGGGCGCCGGTGCGCAGTTCGACCAGTGCGTTGGGCTCTTCCGAGCCAGCGGTCAGGATGCCGCGCGGGCGATGATACTTGAACGAGCGGCCGACCAGCTTGACGCCATTGGCGATCAGCGCCGACGCCAGCGTGTCGCCCTGGAAGCCGGAAAAGCTCTTGCCGTCGAAGCGGAAGTTCAGCGGCGCCGTGCGGTCGATGAGGCCGCCGGAGGTGAGACGATTGGATTGGCTGGAACTCACGATGCCTGGCCCTCATATAAGAGCACTGCGCCGCCCCTCACCCTCCCCCTTGTGGGGAGGGTCGCTGCGAAGCAGCGGGGTGGGGGTGCGGCGCCGACCCCCACCCGGACCTGCGGTCCGACCTCCCCACAAGGGGGAGGTAGAAGGCTGGCGCTCTTCAAGACGGCCCCGATCTTGACAGGAAGGGTCATTTCGAAGCCTGCCTTGCACCAGCGCCCGCTGCTGCTTCGACAGCGGAAATCTCATGCGTCAGCGTGTTGCGGGTGACCTTCAGCCACGCCCGGCAGCCGCCGCCATGATACCAGTTCTCGCTCATCACGCCGGCGATGTTGTCGCGCAGATAGACATAGTCGTAGACGACATCCTCACCGGCATCCGCCGCCGGCCGCACCGGTTTGGCGTCGCCGAGATAGGTGAACTCGCCGAGTTCGCGTTCGCCGCAGAAGGGACAGGTGATGCGCATACTCGGGCCTTCAGTGCAGGTTCGGTTGGGCGCCCTGGCCCTTTTCGTCGATCATGGCGCCGGTCCGGAAGCGGTCGAGGCGGAACCGCGCAGCCTCCTCATGTGGCGTGTCGCGGGCCAGAAGATGGGCAAAGACGAAGCCGGAACCCGGCGTCGCCTTGAAGCCGCCATAGCACCAGCCGGCATTGAGATAGAGCCCGTCCACCGGTGTCTTGTCGATGATCGGTGAGCCGTCCATCGACATGTCCATGATGCCGCCCCACTGGCGCAAAAGCCGCACGCGGCCGATCATCGGCATCAGCGCCATGCCGCCCTCGCAGACATCCTCCATCACAGGCATGTTGCCGCGCTGGGCGTAAGAATTGTAGCCGTCAATGTCGCCGCCGAAGACAAGGCCGCCCTTGTCGGACTGGCTGACATAGAAATGGCCGGCGCCGAAGGTCATGACGCCGGGGATAAGCGGCTTGATCGCCTCGGAGACAAAGGCCTGCAGCACGTGACTTTCGATCGGCAGGCGCAGGCCCGCCATATCAGCGACGCGCGACGAAGAGCCGGCGACCGCCATGCCGACCTTGCCGGCGCCGATCCTGCCGCGCGAGGTTTCGACCCCGGTCACCTTGCCGTTGGTGTCCCTGACAAAACCGGTCACCTCGCAATTCTGGATGATGTCGACGCCGAGCCCGCTCGCCGCATGGGCATAGCCCCAGACCACGGCGTCGTGCCGCGCCGTGCCGCCGCGCCGCTGCAGCAGCCCGCCTTGCACGGGAAAGCGCGCATTGTCGAAGTTCAGGAACGGCATCATCTTCTTGACCGCGGCGAGGTCGAGCAGCTCGGCATCGATGCCGTTGATGCGCATGGTGTTGCCGCGCCGCGCATAGGCGTCGCGCTGCGCATCGGAATGGTAGAGGTTGATGACGCCGCGCTGGCTGACCATCGCATTGTAGTTGAGGTCCTGCTCCATCCGCTCCCACAGCTTCATCGACAATTCGTAGAAGCCGGTATTGCCGGGCAGGCCGTAATTGGAGCGGATGATGGTGGTGTTTCGGCCGGCATTGCCGGAGCCGATCCAGCCTTTTTCCAGCACGGCGACATTCCTGATGCCGTATTCGCTGGCGAGGAACCAGGCGGTGGCCAGGCCATGGCCGCCGCCACCGATGATCACCACGTCGTAGCGATCCTTCGGCGTGGCGTCGCGCCAGGTGCGCTGCCAGTTCTTGTGGCCGGAAAGGGCGGCACGGGCGAGCGAGAAGATCGAGTATTTCATACGTTCATTCCGAGGTCGCTCGCCTCACGTCGGACATCAGATGTCCAGCGTGTGGTCGCGCTCCCATTGCGTGAAGTGCGAAGCATAGGAATTCCATTCCTGGTGCTTCAGCTTTAGGTAGGCCGACGAGAATTCCTCACCCAGCGCCGCCTTGAGCGATTTGTCCTTGTCGAACTCGCGCAGCGCGTCGAGCAGGTTGAGCGGCAGTTTTGGCGCGCCCTTCACCGTGTGCCCGTGCTGGTACATGTCGATGTCGTAGCGCTTGCCGGGATCGGCCTTGGAGCGGATGCCGTCGAGGCCGGCGGCGATGATCACGGCCTGCAAGAGATAGGGGTTGGCGGCACCGTCGGGCAGGCGCAGTTCGAAGCGGCCGGGGCCGGGAACGCGCACCATGTGGGTGCGGTTGTTGCCGGTCCAGGTCACGGTGTTCGGCGCCCAGGTCGCGCCCGAAATCGTGCGCGGCGCGTTGATGCGCTTGTAGGAATTGACCGTCGGGTTGGTGATGGCGGCAAGTGCGGAGGCATGCTTCATGATGCCGCCGAGGAAGTTCTTGCCCTTGGCCGACAGGCCGAGTTCCATCGAATTGTCGGCGAAGACGTTGGTCTTGCCCGCCTTGTCCCACACCGAGATATGGGCATGGCAGCCATTGCCGGTCAGGCCCTGGAAGGGTTTTGGCATGAAGGTGGCGCGCAGGCCGTGCTTCTCGGCCACCGACTTGACCATGAACTTGAAGAAGGAGTGCTTGTCGGCGGTGGCGAGCACGTCGTCGAAGGCCCAGTTCATCTCGAACTGGCCGTTGGCATCTTCGTGGTCGTTCTGGTAGGGCCCCCAGCCGAGCGCCAGCATGTGATCGCAGATCTCGGCGATGACATCGTAGCGGCGCATCACCGCCTGCTGGTCGTAGCAGGGCTTTGAAGCCGTATCGTATTGGTCAGAGATGACGCTGCCGTCCGGCGAGATCAGGAAGAATTCGGCCTCGACACCGGTCTTGACATGCATGCCATCGCCGGCGGCCTCCGCGATCAGCCGCCTCAGCGTGTTGCGCGGCGTCTGGTCGACCTCCTTG
Organism: Mesorhizobium loti; assembly: GCA_002356515.1. Taxonomy (NCBI): domain Bacteria; kingdom Pseudomonadati; phylum Pseudomonadota; class Alphaproteobacteria; order Hyphomicrobiales; family Phyllobacteriaceae; genus Mesorhizobium; species Mesorhizobium loti. The sequence continues at coordinate 6,941,463 of AP017605.1, forward strand.
TCGTCCATGATGCAGTTGGCGGCGACCCAGGCCACCTCCTTTTTCCATGGCAACTGGATGACGGAGTCCGGATCCGGCACCGCCAGCATGTCGGGATGGGCCGGCGTGAGGTCCAGCCAGGTGGCGAAGCCGGCAAAGCCGGCACCGTCCTTCTGCATGTCAGTGATGGCCTGCGCCGGCACCAGCTTGGCACGTTGTCCGCCAAACAAGTCGGTATAGGAAATCATGAAGTATTTGACGCCGTTCTCTTTGGCGAATGCGGCGAGATCGTTCCCCATTATAATTCCTCGCTTATATCTTTGGATGCTGTCTTAGAAGCCGTTCTTCCCCGGTATCCAGTTGGTGCCGGCCAGCGGCACGCCGGCCATGGCGGCGGCTTCGATCGTCAAGGCGACGAGGTCCTCGGGTTCGAGATTGTGCAGGCTGTTCTTGCCGCAGGCGCGGGCAATCGTCTGCGCCTCCAGCGTCATCACCTTGAGGTAGTTTGCCAGACGGCGTCCGGCGGCCACCGGATCGACCCGCTTCATCAGCTCCGGGTCCTGCGTGGTGATGCCCGCGGGGTCGCGACCCTCATGCCAGTCGTCATAGGCGCCGGCCGTCGTGCCGAGTTCGTTGTACTCCGCCTCCCAGCGGGGATCGTTGTCGCCGAGAGCGACGAGAGCTGCCGTGCCGATCGAGACCGCGTCGACACCGAGCGCCAGCGCCTTGGCGACATCGGCGCCGTTGCGGATGCCGCCGGAGACGATCAGCTGCACCTTGCGGTGCATGCCGAGATCTTGCAGCGCCTGCACCGCCGGGCGGATACAGGCAAGCGTAGGCTGGCCGACATTCTCGATGAACACTTCCTGCGTGGCTGCGGTGCCACCCTGCATGCCGTCGACGACGACGACATCGGCGCCGGCCTTCACCGCAAGCGCGGTATCATAATAGGGGCGGGCGCCGCCGACCTTGACGTAGATCGGCTTCTCCCAGTCGGTGATTTCGCGAAGTTCGAGGATCTTGATCTCGAGATCGTCAGGCCCCGTCCAGTCGGGGTGACGCGAGGCCGAGCGCTGGTCGATACCCTTTGGCAGCGTGCGCATCTCGGCGACGCGGTCGGAGATCTTCTGGCCGAGCAGCATGCCGCCGCCGCCCGGCTTGGCGCCCTGGCCGACGACAACTTCGATGGCATCGGCGCGGCGCAGGTCGCGCAAATTCATGCCATAGCGAGACGGCAGATATTGGTAGACCAGTTGCTTGGAATGGCCACGCTCTTCCTCGGTCATGCCGCCATCGCCCGTGGTGGTCGAGGTGCCGGCCAGCGTCGCGCCTCGGCCGAGGGCTTCTTTCGCCGGGCCGGACAACGATCCAAAGCTCATGCCGGCTATGGTGATCGGGATCTTCAGTTCGATCGGCTTCTTGGCATGGCGGGAGCCCAGCACGACACTGGTGTCGCAGCGCTCGCGATAGCCTTCGAGCGGATAGCGCGAGATCGAGGCGCCGAGGAACAGGAGGTCGTCGAAATGCGGTAGCTTGCGTTTGGCGCCACCGCCCCGGATGTCATAGATGCCGGTTGCCGCGGCGCGGCGGATTTCGGAAAGCGTGTAGTCGTCGAAGGTCGCGGATTTGCGCGGCGTCGTCGGCGGATTCTTGTAGGTCATGCTGCCTCAATACGCGTCGGCGTTGTCGATATTGAAATTGTAAAGCGTGCGCGCGGAACCGTAGCGCTTGAACTCCGATGGCTTGACGCCGGTGACGCCGGCGCGGTCGAGCAGGCCCTGCAGCAGTTCCAGATGTTCGGGCCGCATCTCCTTGGCGATGCAGTCGGCGCCCAGGCTGTCGACCTTGCCGCGCACGAAGAGCCGAGCCTCGTAGATGGAATCGCCCAGCGCATCGCCGGCATCGCCCAGCACCACCAGATTGCCGGACTGCGCCATGAAGGCCGACATGTGGCCGATATTGCCGTGCACGACGATGTCGATGCCCTTCATCGAAATGCCGCAGCGCGACGAGGCATTGCCCTCGATGACCAGCAGGCCACCCTTGCCGGTGGCGCCGGCATACTGGCTGGCGTCGCCTTTCACGATGATCGAACCCGACATCATGTTTTCGCCGACGCCGGGGCCGGCCGAACCGTGCACGGTGATGGTGCTGCCGGAATTCATGCCGCCGCAGTAGTAGCCGACGCTGCCGCGCACATCGATGCTGACCGGCTGGTCGACGCCGACGGCGACCGAATGGCTGCCCTTCGGGTGCAGCACTTCCCATGCCGTTTCATTCGAGCCGGGCGTCAGATTGTGCAGCGCCTGGTTGAGCTCGCGCAACGACGACACATCGAGATCGAAGATCCGAGACGCCGGGTCGTGTGCCGCCGCCTTTGAAAGTTTGGTTGCCGGCATGAACTCAATGCTCCCAGAAATAGACGGTTGCGGGCTCCGGTTCCCAGACCCTCGCATTGTCTATGCCGGGCAGTTTGGTCAGCGCGCGATATTCCGAGCCGAAGGCGACATACTGGTCGGTCTCGGCCATGACGGCGGGCTTGCAGGCGATCGGGTCGCGGACAACGCCAAAACCGTTCTTGGTGCCGACGACGAAGGTGAAGAAGCCGTCGAGGTCGGAGAGCGTGCCTTCCAGCGCCTCGCCGAGATTCTTGCCATGCGCCATCTGCGAGGAGAGATAGGCGGCCGCCACTTCGGTGTCGTTCTCGGTCTCGAATTTCATGCCTTCGCGGATCAGCTCGCGGCGGACATTGTTGTGGTTCGACAGTGAGCCATTGTGCACCAGGCACTGGTCGGCGCCGGTCGAGAACGGATGCGCGCCCATCGTCGTCACCGCCGATTCCGTCGCCATGCGGGTGTGGCCGATGCCGTGCGTGCCAGTCATCTTACGGACGTCGAAGCGATCGACCACCGCCTCGGGCAGGCCGACTTCCTTGTAGATCTCGACGACGTCGCCGGCGCCCATGATGCGGATATCGGGACGCAGCGCCTGGATAGCTTCGCGGGCTTCGTCGATCTTGGCAGGCGCGGTCCTGACGACGGCATGGGTCGACTTCACCGCAATGCTCACAGGCGCGCCGATGGCCTTAGCAAGCTCGATATCGAGGTCGCGAAAATCGCGCGCGGGTTTCGCCGACTGAATGGTGATCTTGGCTTCATTCTTGGAAGGCGCGCCATAGATGGCGATGCCTGCGCTGTCGGGGCCGCGATCGCTGAGCGAGATCAGCATCTCCGACAGCATTGCGCCGAGCTTGGGCTCCAGCGACTTGTCCTTCAAAAACAGTCCGACAATTCCACACATGTCAGCCTCCCGGCGTTTGTAGCTAAGAGATGATGTACCGAATGCGGTGCTCGAATTCAATCGTATGAAAAAAATTTTCCTGTAGTTACGTATGCGGCGTGATGCCGCCCTGCGAATTATCACTGCCCTGCGCGGCATTGTGAACCCATAGCGCATGGCGGATGCGGGCCAGCTTGTAGGCGTCCAGAACAGATAGCGCGTAGATCAGGAAGCCACCGGCATGGCGGCCAATGAAGCTGGCGTCGGGCGGCGCGATCTTGGCGGTCACCCAGGCCAGGATCACCATGAAGAAAAGAAACTGCAGCCCGCGCACCGGCACGCCCAGAATGACGTGGCCGCTTGCAGGCAGCACGATTGCCGCGCCCAGGACGAGATAAGGGCTCGCCGGCGCACGCTGCGTGTTCGAACTGGTCATGCGGCTTGCCGTTCGCTTTTGTTGATGGCGTCGCGCAGCGCCGAGAGGGAGGTGAGCAGCCGCTCGATCAGCGCCGGATCGATCTGCGTGTCACCGAAGGCGGCTTGCCGGAAAACGCCGTAGCGCGCCCGCTCGGCCTCGGCCAGCAGCCAGACGATGCGTACCCCGTTTGGCGTGATCAGCAGCTCCTTGGCGCGGCCTTCCGAAAAGGGCTCCAGATGCTCGGCGATGACGCCTTGCGGGAAACGCGTGCCGCGGCGGTCGGTCCGCAGCACCGCTTCGAGCGGAAATCCCGGAGCCTTTGGCAGCGTATGCTGGAGATGGTCGAAATTGGAGAAGGTCGTCGGCGAGCCCGGCCGCATCATCATGTCGAACGTCGCCGGCACGGCGACCTTTTCGGTGATCGAAACGCTGAACCAGCGCGCCGGCAGTTTTCGCGTCGCCAGCGTATCGACGATGGTGCGCAGCTGAACGCGCTGGCCGTTCCACGAGCCTTCCCAGGTGATGACACCGGCGGTGCCGTCCGAAACATTGGCGGCGTCGGCGATGACGGCTCGAATGCCAGCCTCGTCGGCGGCGAGCGCCGCCAAAACCCTGTTGCGGTTGTGGCGCGCCAGCCACGTGAAGTGAAGGGCGAGAGCCAGGACAATGGCCCCGGCGAGCAATGCTGATGTCACTTCGGACATTTTGTCATGTCCGGCCCGCCAAGGATCGGGGCGGGCCGTCTCCCATCAATAGCCCTGCGGTTTCGGCCACGGCATGGTGAACTGGTCGCCGCGCCGCACGAATTTGTAACGGTAGAAATGGAACCACAGCGAGATCAGGAAATAGAAGATGGTCATCGCGATCAACTGTGAGCCGAAGCCGAGGAAGATGGCGAAGAAGGTCACCACGCACAGGCAGAACAGCACGATTGCCGGCAGCGGATGGAACGGGTGCGTGTAGCCGCGGCGGATGGTGCCGAGCGGCCATTTCTTGCGGAACATCATGATGTTGATGCTCATGAAGGTGTATTGCAGCACGCCCGACAGGATCGAGAAGGTGATCGCCTGGTTGAGGTCGGCGATGAAGGCGAAGGCGAGCGCAATCGGCAGCAGGAACAGGATCGAGCGGTAAGGCGTGCGGTACGTCGGGTGCACCGCCGAGAACCAGCTCGGCAGATAGCGGTCGCGGCCAAGCGAGAACCACGCGCGGGCAGCATCATTGATGCAGCCATTGGCCGAGGCCAGTGCCGCCAGCAGCGTCGCGATGAAGAGCAGGTTTTCGAGCAACGGGCTGCCGGTCAATTTGCCGGCGTCCCACAGCGGATAATAGGTGATGCCGAGATATTCCCACGGCATCAGCGAGGCACAGACATACCAGGTCATGGCGGCGGCGATCAAAAGCGTGATCATGCCGGCCATCGTGCCATAGGGGAGGGAACGCGCCGGCGAGCGCACTTCCTCGGCGGCCTGCGTGGTGCCCTCGATGCCGAGATAATACCAGATGCCAAACTGGAAGGCCGCGATGACGCCGATCCAGCCATAGGGCAGGGCATTGCCGGGGGTGACCAGTTCGTTGAGCTTCAGCACCGCGCCTTGAGTCCACGGGCTGACCGAGAAGAACAGGATGACGATCGAGATATAGGCGATCGCGGTGATGACGAAGTTGACGTTGAGCGTCATCAGCACGCCGCGATAGTTGAGCCAGGCCAGCACGACGATGGTGGCGGCGATGAAGGAATTGTGGGTGAGCCCTTCGACGCCGGCCTTGGCGACGATGGTGTCGCCGAGCAGGATGGCGTCGGACACTTCGAGCATCGTGTAGGCGAAGACCAGGAACAGCGCGACATTGAAGGCCATCAGCGGCCCGACAATGTGCTTGGCCTGGGCGTATTGTCCACCGGCGGCGGCGACCGTCGACGTCACCTCGGAATCGATCATGGCGACCGAGGTATAGAGCAGCCCGACGATCCAGCAGACGATCAGCGCGGCCAGCGCGCCGCCCTTGTCGGCGGAGAAATTCCAGCCGGTGAATTCGCCGACCAGAACGATGCCGACGCCGAGCGCCCAGACATGGGCGGGGCCGAGCACCCGCAGCAGCGAGACCCTGTCGCCGTGGATTGTCGTCGTTTGTGCCGTTTCAACCGCAGCCGTCATGTCAGTCCCCACTCAGATCCGGTGTTTTTCGGAAACGGCTTCAAGCTCGCCTTCGCGCGACGAGGTCAGAACGTCCTCGGAATAGGTCGTATCGACCTTGAACCAGTCGTAGAGCATCCACAAAGCGAGCATGACCGAGATGCCCCAGCATGCGTAAGAGAGTGAAATCCACATGATCGTGTTCCCCGTCGAAACTCTTACTTGTCGTCGAATTTTTCGTTGATGACGTCGCGGTATTCGCGGTCGGAGGCGCGAAACAAGAAGACGAAATAACCGATCAGCACCGCCGCCATGATGATCAGCGTCGGCCAGTCGATGACATAGTGAAAGCGGTTCTGGATGACGTCATGCGCGGTCTCGGGCGTGTAGCCGAGCTTCTCCCAGATCGCGGCCATGGTCGGGTTCTGGCCAAGCGCTTCCCAGGTCTTGGCGTCGAGCGCGTCGATGGATTTGGCGGCTCCAGCAAGTCCGAGCTTCAGCGGCAGCCACAGTGCCACGAAAATGGCGACCACGACGACGACGATATCGAAAACCTGGCCGGCCTTGCTCTGCTCCGGCGGCGTATAGCGCGACATCTCTTGTACCCTTCAGGAGTTGCGGTTGCGGGATGCGTCGGCGTTCTTGATATCGAGGCCGTAGATGAAGTCCTTGTCTTCCTTGTAGTGCTTGACCATCGCCAGGATCGCGGCCGTGTTGAAGATCAGCACGGCGGCGGCGGCAATCGCGACGACGGCCTTGATGCCGCTGTCGGGAATGTACGGCCATGTCATGAAGAGGACGAAGAGGATCGTCGCCCACAGGCAGACGATCAGCAACGCGGATCCGCGCAAGTCGGAGCGATACAGCGCCTCGATGCGCTGCTGCAGGTCTGACATCGGTTTTTCCCCTTTTTTCCGGCGTCCGGTTCCGAATCCACCGCGCGCCGCTCTCTTTCAAGAGAGTGAAATTTTTTTCATAAATTCAGACCGTTTCCGGCAATTGTCAAGACGAATTTACGCTGAGTTAACCGTTTGCTTGAGGCGGTCAATTTTGCCTGACAATGAAATTATTTGCTTTCAGGGGATTGCGGCTACCCCGCGTTTGCGATCAATATTCGGGCCAAAGCTCCGGCCTCGCGTCAAGGAGCAGGGAACAGTGGATTTTTGAACGGAGGACGAGCGGATGACGGCATCCTGGAGATTTTCGACCCTGGCGGATCGCCACCGCGCGCTGGGTTCGAAGCTCGAAGACTGGAGCGGCATGGGCACCGCCTGGACCTACGACAAGGACGCCGACGAAGAATACATCGCCATCCGCACCAAGGCCGGGCTGATGGATGTGTCGGGCCTGAAGAAGGTCCACATCACAGGGCCGCATGCCTCGCATCTCATCGATCTCGCCACCACGCGCGACGTGGAAAAGATTTATCCCGGCAAATCAGCCTATGCCTGCATGCTGAACGAGGCGGGGAAATTCACCGACGACTGCATCCTCTACCGTACCGGCCCGAACAGCTGGATGGTCGTGCATGGCTCGGGCACCGGCCATGAGGAATTGCAGCGCGCCGCGATGGGCCGCGATGTCTCGCTGCGCTTCGACGACAATCTGCATGATCTGTCGCTGCAGGGCCCGACGTCAGTCGACTATCTCGCCAAGCATGTGCCGGGGATCCGCGACCTGAACTATTTCCATCACATGCAGACCCAGCTCTTCGGGTTCCCCGTCATGATCTCGCGCACCGGCTATACCGGCGAGCGCGGCTACGAGATCTTCTGCCGTGGCCAGGATGCCGGCACGATCTGGGACAGGATCCTCGACGAAGGCAAGGGCGCCGGCATCATTCCGTGTCGCTTCACCACGCTCGATATGCTGCGTGTCGAGAGCTATCTGCTGTTCTATCCCTACGACAATTCGCAAAAATATCCGTTCGACAATGAAGGCCCCGGCGACACGCTGTGGGAGCTCGGCCTCGACTTCACCGTCAGCCCCGGCAAGACCGGCTTCCGTGGCGCCGAAGAGCACTATCGGCTGAAGGGCAAGGAGCGCTTCAAGATTTTTGGCGTGCTGCTCGACGGCAAGGAGCCCGCCGACGAAGGCGCGCCGGTCTATCGCGACGGCAAAAAGGTCGGCGTGGTGACCTGCGCCATGTATTCGCCGCTGGTGAAGAAATCGATGGGCATCGCCCGCCTCGACGTCGACTGCGCGGTCAGGGACACCAAGCTCGAAATCCGCAACAAGGGCGGAGCGATCAAGGCGACGGCGCAGCCATTGCCGTTCGACGATCCCAAGAAGACCAAGCGCACGGCGAAAGGTTGAGGCATAATCAACAGCGAGGGGTTCGAGGCACGAAGACTTAAATGGCAGCCAAAAGCATCATCAGTCGGCCGGTCTACGGAACGCTCTCTCCGCAGCCCGGCAAACACCATCTTTTCATCGCCGATGCCGAAGGTGCGCTCGCTATTTTAGGCATGGCCGGCAAGGCTCCGCCGGGTTTTTTTGACGGCGCCGAAATCGTCTTCATCCCAGGCCCCGACGGCAAGCATGTCGCCGCCCTCGAGGCGCTGAAGCCGGCGCAATTCCATCAGGCGCCGTCCTTCGCCAGCCTGTTGCCAAGGCTGAAGCAGACACTGAGCAACGCCCATATGGGCTTGCGCCTCTACCTCGCCGGCACCGAAGGCCTGATCGGCCAGGCCATGCAGGTGGCGCTCGAAGCCGGCATCGACCACACCTCGATGCAGACGGAGCATCGCGGCTCGCTGGCACGGCGCATGCAGTGCGTGCACTGCAAGGGCATTACCGAAAACGTCACGACACAGCCCGCGACCTGCTCGCATTGCGGCCTGCTGCTTCTGGTGCGCGATCACTATTCGCGGCGGCTGGCGGCTTTCCAGGGCGTCTGCATCAACGCCGAGGACCGCTCGGAAATTCCTCCGATCGAGGAGGCCTTCCCATGAGCACCGGCACCACAAGACTCGATGTCGTCGTCAGCGATGTCGTCCCGGTCAACGAACTGGTCACCCGCTTCCATTTCCGCCGGCGCGACGGCGAGCTGTTGCCGACCTTTTCCGGCGGCGCCCATGTCGTGGTGGAGATGCGCGACGGCGAGCGCACAAGGCTCAATCCCTATTCGCTGATGGGGTCGCCGCTCGACACGCGCGAATACACGATCTCGGTGCGCCGCGACGATGTCGGCCGCGGCGGCTCGCTGTTCATGCATCGGTCCGTCAAGCCGGGCCTGGAGATGGTGATCAGCTATCCCGTCAATCTGTTCTCGCTCGACCTGCGCGCCAAGAAACATTTGATGCTGGCCGGCGGCATCGGCATCACGCCGTTCATGGCGCAGACCGCGCAGCTGGCGGGGGAGGGCGGCAATTTCGAACTGCACTACACCTGCCGCACCGCTTCGCTGGGCACCTATGCCGACGTGCTGCGGGAGCGTTACGACAGGCGCATCAGGCTCTATCATGACGACCTGGACGAGCGCATCGATCTCGACCGGCTGCTGTCGACACAGCCGCTCGGCACGCATCTCTATGTCTGCGGTCCGGCCGGCATGATCAACTGGGTGCGCGACCGCGCGGCCGACTTGGGCTGGCCCTCGGAAGCCGTGCATTTCGAGCATTTCGCCGCACCCCAGCCCGGCCTGCCCTTCGATGTGACGCTGGCCGTCAGCGGCAAGACCATTCGCGTCGACGAGCAGCAGAGCCTGCTGGAAGCCATCGAGGCGGCCGGCGTCGATCCGCCCTATCTCTGCCGCGGCGGCGTCTGCGGACAGTGCGAGACCAACGTCATCTCTTACGATGGCAAGTTCATCCACAACGACCACTGGCTGAGCGAGGAAGACCATCGCTCCGGCTGCAAGATCATGCCGTGCGTCTCGCGCTTCGAGGGCAAGTCATTGGTCTTGGAAAGATAGGAGGCGAGCTTGGGCATCACCTTTCGCAAGGAAACGTTCCGCGACGATTTCACCTTCAAGAACAGCCCTGAGCACATCAGGCGGTTCCCGTTCCCGTTCCATGAAGACAGCTACATGTATGCGGTCAACATCGAGCCGCATGTCGTTGGGCCCAAGGGCAGCGTGCTGGAAAACCTGATCGACGTCGACGAGCACTATGTCGCCGAGATGCAGGACCGTGCTTTGGTGCTGGCCGAGGATCCGCTGCGCTGCCAGTCGCTGCCGCATATGACGCTTGCCGGTTGGGACCTGCTCGAGCTTTTGATGGAGCAGCAGGCGCTGGGCTATCCCGAGCATTTCACGCTGGCGCGTGACGGCGACCGCTGGCGCTGGATCAATCGGCCGCTGGGCATCGATGACACCTTCACCTTCGGCGACACCTCAACGCTGCCTTACGGCCCCATGGAATACATCACCCGCCAGAGCCAGGGCGATTTCTGCATCCTCGACCAGCGCGACGGCAATCTGTGGATGGATGCCGGCATGGTCACCACCCAGGCCGACTGGTCGCTCGATTTCGATATCGGCATGAACTTTTTCGAGTGGCACGCGCCGGTGCCGCTGGCGCATGAGAAGGGCATTTTTACCAGGGCGCTGAAATTCCTCACCAACATCCAGCAAGGCAAGCCGGCGAGGCGCCTCAACTGGACGATGACCATCAATCCGCGCCTCGATACCAGCCCGGAAAATTACCACAAATGGGGACCGGACCGCACCACGGTGACGCCGGAGAATGTCGGCGACAAGGTGCATCTGCGCGTCGAGTTGCAGAGCTTCTGGCGGCTGCCGCGCTCGAACGGCATCGTCTTCCCGATCCGCTGCTACCTGATCAAGATGGACGAACTGGTCACCCAGCCGAAATGGGCAAGGCGTCTGCATCGCGTCATCCGCGACCTGCCGGAGGAACTCGCCACCTACAAGGGCCTGACACGGTACCGGCCGACCTTGGTGGAGTGGCTGTCGAAGCTGGATGATGGCAGTGCGACCAGCCCGGGGTTTGGGCCGGATTAGAGCTGCCGCCGAAGCTGCCAATCTCCCCCCTCGTGGGGGAGATGCCCGGCAGGGCAGAGGGGGCGCCAAGGAACGCAAACCATTGAGGTCGTCATCCTAGGGCGAAGCAAGGAGCGAAGCGACGCGGCGCAGACCCTAGGATCCATGCCGTGACGCTAAAGCGTTGCAACGGTTGAGAATTCTGCTCCGCTGCACCCTTCGGCAAGGGTCGCGGCATGGATCCTCGGGTCAAGCCCGAGGATGACGAAGTGTCGGCGGGACAGCGCCCCCCTCTGTCCTGCCGGACATCTCCCCCACGAGGGGGAGATTAGCTAACCCGCGCTGTTCTGCGGATAGCAGATGATCGACAGATACCGCATCGGCAGTTTCGTCAGTTGCTCCGGTCCGTGCGGCGCGTCGGCGTCGAAGAACAGGCTGTCGCCGGGCTTCATCGGGTAGAGATTGCTGCCGTGCCGGTAAACGACTTCGCCCTCGAGCATGTAGAGGAACTCCATGCCCTCATGCTGGAAGGTCGGGAACACGTCCGAATCCTCGGTCAGCGTGATCAGATAGGGTTCGACGACGACGCCGCTGGTGTTGGAACCGATATGGCCGAGCAGATTGTACTGGTGACCGGCGCGCGTGCCGCGGCGCTCGACGTCGAGACCTTCGCCGGCCTTGACGAAGACAGCACTTCGCTCCTCCTCGAAGCGGCGGAAGAAGGCGGTGACGGGAACGCCGAGGGCCCGCGACAGCGCCTGCAGCGTGGTCAGCGATGGCGAGGTGATGCCGTTCTCGATCTTAGACAGCATGCCCAGCGAAATGTCGGTGGCGACGGCGAGATCGGCGACGGTGATGCCGAGCTTCTTGCGGAACGCCCGCACCTCGCGGCCGATCGCCACCTCCAGCACCTTCTCGCGTGTATCACGGATGGCGTGCGGGTTCTGCGTCAGCGGTGCGCGGATGGTCTTGCCGTCCGCCGAGACCTTTGGCTGGGGCTTCGGCTTGGCGCCGGCAAGCCCGGCCTTGGAACTGTCTTTCGCCATGTCGCCCCCGGACTTCGCGGATTTATTTCACTCAAGGTGAACATCAGAGGTGGCGATACAGCAGCGCGGCGGTGTCGGCAAGCGTCTTAAGTCCCATCCGACGATCCCATGAATTCTGTCGGCGAAGGTTTTTCGCCAGGAATCCTTTGCGGGCAAACGCCGTTCCCGCAGATGTCTGTTGACAGCACCGAAGGGCCAATTAGTGTCACTGTCAGTGAAATTTGTTTCGCTGGGGAAATCAAAAATGAGGAGGCCCTGCAAATGAAAACTCGTGTTGCCGTCATCGGCGCCGGACCGTCCGGCCTGGCACAGCTCAGGGCCTTCAAGTCGGCTGCCGACAAGGGCGCCGACATTCCCGAGATCGTCTGCTTCGAAAAGCAGTCGGACTGGGGCGGCCTGTGGAACTACACCTGGCGCACCGGCCTGGACGAGCATGGCGATCCCGTGCACGGCTCGATGTATCGCTACCTCTGGTCGAACGGCCCGAAGGAATGCCTGGAATTCGCCGACTACACTTTCGAGGAGCATTTCGGCCGGCCGATCGGCTCTTATCCGCCGCGCGCCGTGCTGTGGGATTACATCAAGGGCCGCGTCGAAAAATCGGGCCTGCGCAAATGGGTGCGTTTCAACAGCCCGGTGCGCATGGTGACGTTCTCGGACGAAACGAAGAAATTCACAGTCACCGCGCATGACCGGACCAACGACGTCACCTATTCCGAAGAATTCGACAATGTCGTCGTCGCTTCCGGGCATTTTTCGGTGCCCAACGTTCCCTATTTCGAAGGGTTTTCGACCTTCAACGGCCGCATCCTGCACAGCCATGATTTCCGCGACGCGATGGAATTCAAGGGCAAGGACATCCTGATCATCGGCCGCTCCTATTCAGCCGAGGACATCGGTTCGCAGTGCTACAAATACGGCGCCAAATCCATCACCTCCAGCTACCGTTCGAAGCCGATGGGCTTCAAATGGCCGGAGAATTGGAAAGAGGTGCCGCTCTTGCAGAAGGTCGTCGGCAAGACCGCGCACTTCAAGGACGGCACCACCAAGGATGTCGACGCCATCATCCTGTGCACAGGCTATCTCCATTCCTTCCCCTTCCTCACCGACGACCTCAAGCTCAAGACCGCCAACCGCATGTGGCCGCTCGACCTCTATGAAGGCGTCGTCTGGGAGAAGAACCCAAAACTGTCCTATATCGGCATGCAGGACCAGTTCTACACTTTCAACATGTTCGACGCGCAGGCTTGGTTTGCCCGCGACGTCATCATGGGCCGCATCAAGCTGCCCTCAGCCAAGGCGATGGCCGAGCACAGCGCCAAATGGCGCGCCCGCGAGGAAACGCTGGAAGACGCCGAACAGATGATCTGGTTCCAGGGCGACTACACCAAGGAACTGATGGACCAGACAGACTATCCCGGTTTCGACGTCGAGGCGGTCAACCAGACCTTCATGGAATGGGAACACCACAAGGCGGAAGACATTATGAGCTTTCGCGATCACGCTTACCGCTCGCTGATGACCGGCACCATGGCGCCGCTGCACCATACGCCCTGGCTGCAGGCGCTGGACGATTCAATGGAGAGCTATCTCGAGGTGAAGGGCGTCGCGGCGGAATAGCCGCGGCGCATCGTCCTGCCTATCCCAGCCTTGCCCGCGCCTTCGCCGTCCAGGCGTTGAAAAGCCGGTCGGCGACGATGCCGATGAAGGCTATTGCGAGGCCGGCGACGATGCCGCGGCCGGAATCGGCCTTGGACAAAGCGATGAACACCTCTTGGCCCAGGTCGCGCGTACCGACCATGGCGCAGATGATGATCATCGCCAGCGCCATCAGGATGGTCTGGTTGACGCCGAGCATGATTTCGGGAAGCGCCAGCGGCAATTGCACGCGAAAGAAGGTCTGGCGCGGCGTGCAGCCTGACACTTTGGCCGCCTCGATCAGCGCCGGCGGCACCTGGCGGATGCCGTGATTGGTGTAGCGGATCGCCGGCACCACGGCGAAGGCGATCGTTGCGATCATGGCGGTCACGTCGCCGACGCGGAACAGCATCACCACCGGGATGATGAAGCAGAAGGACGGCAGCACCTGCAGCGTGTCGATGATCGGCGTGACAATCTTCTCGAAGCGGTCGCTGCGCGCCGCCATCAGCCCGATCGGGATGCCGATCAGGCAGGCGATGAAGGCCGATATACCGCAGAGATAGACCGTGGCCATGGTCTTTTCCCACAGACCGGTGATGGCGCAGAAGGCGGTCAGTGCCGCGACCAGGGCCGCGAGGCGAAGGCCCGAGAGCTGATAGCCGGCAAGGCCGAGCAGGAACACCGCGCCCAGCCACGGAAAGCCTTCGCAGAAGGCGCGCACCGGGTTCAGCACATTGAGGATCAGCGCCACGCGAAAGGCTTCGATCGCATCGAAGAAGTTGATCGTCACCCAGTTCACCGCCGCCTTCCAAAGGGGCGCGGTGGTGAAGGTGATCGCCTTCGGCACCGCCGCGAAAGCCGGCACGAACAGGCCAAGCAGCGTCGTGACGGCAAGGATGGCGATGGTCAGCGTCAAATTGGGGTAGCGCCGCCAAAGAGTCGGGGTCGATTCCTGATGGACATGGCCCTTCGCCTGCTTGTGCGCGATGGCCTGGCTCAGCCGGTCGAGCGCGATCGCCAGCGCCACGATGGCGAGACCGGCTTCCATGGCTTCGCCGACCTTCAGCGCGCGCAGTGCCAGAAGCACGTCGTAGCCGAGGCCGCCGGCGCCGATCATCGAGGCGATGATGACCATGTTCAGCGCCAGCATGATCACCTGGTTGACGCCGACCATCAGCGTTGGCCGCGCCGAGGGCAGCAGCACCCGCCACAGTTTCTGCCGCGCCGTGCAGCCGGCCATGTCGCTGAATTCGCCGATCTCCAGCGGCACGCGCGACAGCCCGAGCATCGTCGCTCGCACCATCGGCGGGGTGGCGAAAATGGCGGTGGCGATCATCGCCGACACCGGACTATTGCCGAACAGGAGCAGCATCGGGATGAGATAGGCGAAGGTCGGGATCGTCTGCATCAGGTCGAGGGCAGGGGAGACGATCAGTCTTTCCGCCCATGGCTTGCGCCACGCCCAGATGCCGGCGAACAGGCCGGTGATGATGCAGAACGGAACGGCGATGGAGATCAGCGCCAGAGTCAGCATGGCGCTGGTCCATTGGCCGAACAAAGCGATGTAGAGGAAGCAGCCGCCGACCAGCAGGCTGAGTTTCCGGCCGCCGACAGCGTGTCCGGCGAGGAAGGCGACAGCGCACACCCCGACCCAGGACAAGCGCGGCAGGACATAGGCGTCGGCGCCGTGGCCGATCTTGAAGTTCTTGGCGAGCAGATTGAGCGCGAAGTCGAGCGGCACGCCGAGCACCGCGGTGATCGAGCGCGTCAGCCAGGACAGGTTCGACTTGATCCAGCCCATCAGCGTGCTGACCCAGTCGGCGACGGGCACGACGGCACTGGCCGGATAGTCGACAGCCCAAGGGACGCTGTCTTGCAGCAGGAAGACCACGAGCACGGCGGCAAGGGCGAGCGCCCAGACAAGCAGCCAGCGCTGAAGCGGTGGCCTTGCTTCGCTGGCGCTTGCCGTCACCGTCATGCGCGGGCTCCGGAACGGTCGATGCCGGCCAGCAGGTCGATGACCGCTTGCGGCGTGACTTCGCCGATCGGCTTGCCGGTACCGTTGACCACCGCGAACGGCTTGCCGGCGGAAACGATGCTGGCCGAGAAACTGGCGATCTTGGCATCCGGTGAAACCGTGCCGCCATGCTCCGACCCATCGCAGGCGCGCATCAGGCTGCGCGCGGAAATCACCTTGGCGCGGTCGACGTCGCGGGTGAATTCGGCGACATAGTCGGTCGCCGGGTTGATCACCAGTTCCTCCGGCGTACCGATCTGGATGACCTCGCCATCCTTCATGATGGCGATGCGGTCGGCGAGCCTTATCGCCTCGTCGAAATCATGGGTGATGAAGACGATGGTCTTGTGCAGCATGGTCTGCAGCCGCATCAACTCATCCTGCATCTCGCGGCGGATCAGCGGATCGAGCGCCGAGAACGGCTCGTCGAGGAACCAGATTTCCGGTTTTGTCGCGAGACTCCGGGCGATGCCGACCCGCTGCTGCTGGCCGCCGGACAATTCGCGCGGATAGAAATGCTCGCGGCCGCGCAAGCCGACCAGCTCGATGACCTCGCGGGCGCGCGCCTCGCGCGTTGCCCGGTCCTGCCCCTGGATGCTTAAGGGAAAGGCGATGTTGTCGAGCACATTGAGATGCGGCAGCAGCGCGAAATTCTGGAACACCATGCCCATGCGATGGCGCCTGAGTTCGATCAGTGCCGCATCGGAAATCTTGAGCAGGTCCTTGCCTTCGAACTCGACCTTGCCGTGGCTCGGCTCGACCAGCCGCGACATGCAGCGCACCAGCGTCGATTTGCCGGAGCCCGACAGGCCCATGATGATGAAGATCTCGCCTTGGCGGATTTCGAGGTCGACGGCGCGCACGGCACCGACCAGCCCGGCAGCAGTGACATCGGCCATGCTGGCCTTGCCGTCGCGCTCGCGGATGAAACTGGCCGCATTCGCCCCGAACAGCTTCCAGACATTGCGACAGGCAAGTTTTACCGGACGGCTATCCGTGCCCGGTTGCGTCGATCCCTGTTCAGTCGTCATCC
The DNA here is from genome assembly GCA_002356515.1 of Mesorhizobium loti. Taxonomy (NCBI): domain Bacteria; kingdom Pseudomonadati; phylum Pseudomonadota; class Alphaproteobacteria; order Hyphomicrobiales; family Phyllobacteriaceae; genus Mesorhizobium; species Mesorhizobium loti. The sequence goes on from AP017605.1 coordinate 6,957,956, forward strand.
AATCGTCCTTCTGGAACATCAAGACTTGAGACCCGGCCGTTCAACGGCCGGGTCTCGCGTTTCCAGTCGGAACGATCACTCCGCCCAGGCTTTCCAGTCGGCCTCGTGGGCGGCGATCCAGGCGGCGGCGACGTCTTCCGGCGTCTTGCCGTCGAGATCGATCTCGCCGCTCATCTTGTTAAGCTCGTCGGTGTCGATCGTGTAGGCCTTGGCCACCTTGTAGGCGACCGGCCATTTGTCCTTCATGCCGTTCCAGGCATATTTCCAGATCTCGCCATGCGGCTTGCCGCAGTCATATTTGGCGTCGGGGTTCACGCCCCATTTCGGGTCGTTGTAGCACTCGGGCGTGTATTCGGGGAATTGCACCCATTCGCCCTTGTACTTGGCTGGCGCCCAGTGCGGCGAATAGATCCACAGCATGATCGGCGCCTTGCGCTGATAGGCGGAATCGAGTTCGGCGAACATCGCTGCATCGGTGCCGGCGTGGATCACGGTGAAGGGCAGCTTCAGCGCCGCGACGCGCTCGTCGTCAAAGCCTTCCCAGGTCACCGGGCCGCCGAGATAGCGTCCCTTCGGCGCCGTCTCCGCCGTCGAGAACGAAGCGGCGCATGTGGCGTCAAGCAAGGCATGCCAGTCCGGCAAGGTCGGGCATTTCTCCTTCATGTATTCGGGAAACCACCATTCCTCCTTGGCCTTGGGTCCGAGCTTGCCCAGCCGTTCGGTCTGGCCGGTGGCGTCCGAGGCCTTCATCGCTTCGCCGGCCGTGGTGTCCCAGAACTCCAGGCCGACATCGAGGTCACCATTGGTGAGACCGGTAGTCAGGCTGGAGAGGTAGTCGGCGGTCGGGTATTCGACGGTATAGCCGAGCTTTTCCAGGATTCCGCCGAGGATCTTGGCGTTGAGGTTGACGCTGGTCCAGTCGAACAGCGCGATCTTGATAGGGTCGTTGGACTCTGGTGCGGCGGCTTGGGCGAAAGGTGTCAGCAGGCTCAGCGTTGCGAGCGCGACGGCGCCCATCGATAGTTTCGAAACTCGACTGCGGAATGACATGCTTGTTCTCCTTCAAGCTGTGACGGTTATTGTTCGTTCCCTTCTTGCGTCTTTTTCTCATTGTGTTGGAAAGACTGGTCGTTGCGCAAGGCCGTTGCCACCACGTCGCGGCTAAAGCCGGCGCAGGCGAAATGATGCTGAATTTCGGTGATGATGGAGTATGCCGGGAGGGTCAGCCTCATGACTGCCGATGCATCGCTGCGGGAGCGATCGTCTGCGGATCAATTGCCAGTCTTGCGGCGCCCTGCAAGGTGCGAGCCATCAAGGTCCCATGATCTCGGCTGTTGGCCTGGCAAGCCCCATCTCGCCAAGCCGTTTCATAGGATGAAATTATATATACCAACGTTCATCTCGCGCAACGACTAACGCCTCGCGGCCGCACAAATTCAGACAGCAGGCGAAGTTCTGCGAGATGCGGTCCTACCAGCAGACGTAGCCGCCATCGACGATCAGGTCGAGGCCGGTGACGAAGCTCGATGCACGGCTGGCCAGGAAGACCGTCGGCCCGACCATTTCCTCCGGCGCCGCCATGCGTCCCATCGGCGTGTCGCGCTTGAAGATCTTGATCTCCTCCGCCACTTCGGGCCGCTTGTTCATCGGCGTCAGCGTGTAGCCCGGGCTGACGACATTGACGCGCAAGCCCCGGTCCGCCCATTCCATGGCGAGGCTCTTCGACATGTGGATGACGGCGGCTTTCGAGGAGTTGTAGTGTGCCTGCGTCAGCCCGCGGTTGACGATGGTGCCAGACATCGAGGCGATGTTGATGATCGAGCCTTTGCGACGCGCCAGCATCTTGCGGGCTTCAGCCTGGCAGGACAGGAAGACGCCGGCGACGTTGACCTCGTGCACCTTCTGCCATGTCTCCAGCGACAGGGTTTCGGCCGGTTCCGAACCGGCGATGCCGGCATTGTTGACGGCGACGGTCAACGCTCCGAGTTCGGTCTCGACGCGATCGATTGCCGCCGCCAGATCGCTGTCCGAGGTGACCGTGCCGGTCAGCACCAAAGCCTTGCGGCCAAGTGCCGTAATCCGGTGCGCGGTTTCTTCCAGTCCACCTTTCGATGCATGACCGAAACAGGCGACATCGGCCCCTGCCTCAGCCAGTCCGATCGCGATTGCCTGGCCAATGCCGCTGCCGGCGCCGGTAACCAGCGCGACATCGCCGTCCAGCTTGAAAAGATCCATCGATAGCCCTCCCTGAAGCAGGGAGGGTATGCGCTACGCTATGGTTCGATCAAGCGCCCAGCGCGCGAGCCGACCAAGGGAGCGGCGATGCTCAGAAGTAACCGCTCGAGGCGGCCGTGAATTCCTTCGGGATTTCAACGCCATCGACCAGGATCTTGTCGACCAGTTCGTGATGGAAGCAGACCAGGCCCTTGATGCGCTCGGCCTCGTGCACCGGTTCGGGATAGTACCAGACGAGGTTCTCGTGCCGCTTCTTGGGCGTGGTCACGTGATAGTAGTTGGAGATGCCCTTGTAGGGGCAGCGCGAAATGTATCGGCTGGGTGCGAACATATCGAGCCGTGTGTCCGAGATCGGCAGATAGTGGCGCACCGGATGGCCGGTCTCGAACAGGAAGACGCCACGGCGTGAATCGGCGACCTGCTCGCCGTCGAGGATGACCTGCACCCGCCGCGAGGAGGGCAGGCAGTCGACCCGGCGGAACGGGTCGCGGGCGTGAACGAAAATCTCTTCGTCCTCCTCATACCAGTGCGTCATCTTGGGCCAATAGAAGGACATGTAGTCCGACAGGTCAGGCGATCCCTTGACTGGATCGACATAGCGCCATGCGGCATCCTCGACCAGCGTGATGCCGGTGTTCAGCGAATAGTGCGTGGCGACGCCCTTGAACGGGCTTTCGGTCGTCGTCGTGCTGGGCAGCAGGAATTCCTCGCGCACATCGCTGATCGGGAAGTAATAGACCGGCAGATGGTCGCTCTCGTAGAGCACCAGCGCCCTGGTCGTGTCGGCGACGATCATCGATCCCACCTGCACGCGCAGCCGCTTCTGCATCGGCATGGTGAAGGCGACATAGCCCGGCTCGAACTCGTATTGCACGATGGTGTCGAGCAGGGGGAAATGCGGTCCGCGACCGCGCAAATGGGGCTTGCGAATGGTAGTCTCCCGTTTCTTTTGTTTTGTCATCGAGCGTTGGCGCACAGCGAGATAAACCTGGATTGAACCATGGTGCCGGAGAGGGTTTCCGGGCGGCGGGTTCCCCTTGCATCGAGCGGCTCGAACGATGGCCCCCCATCGCCCTTCGCAGCCCTGCCAGCGGATAGCCCCACCGCCCGAAAAGCGGAATTGTCCAATCCAGCCTCTATCCCAGCGACACGCGATCGAGCAGCAGACCGGCGGCGATCGGCGGCAGGCCGCTGACATTCTTGCGCACCGGCACCAGCAGGTCCGGGAAGTAGCTGAAGATGACCGGCGTCTCGTCGAGCAGCAGCTTCTGGATGTCGGAGGCGGCCGCACGCTGCGCGCCGATATCGAGTGCCTTGAGATAGGAGGTGACCATGCCGTCATAGGCAGGGTTCTTAAAATGTGCCGCGTTCCACGGGCCGTCGCTGACCAGCGGGCTTTTCAGGAAGACGTTCGGCACGCTGCGGTGGGCGTAGTCGGTGATCCCCAACGGGCTGTCCAGCCAATCCGACTGGCCGAACACCGCCTTGCCATAATATTTGTCCTGGTCCTCGATGTTGAGCGAAATGCGGGCACCGATTTCCTTGGCGAAATTCTGGAACAGCTGCGCGTAGCCTGGAATGTCGGAATAGCGCAGCGTCGTCAGCGTCATGTCGAAGCCGCCGGCGAGGCCGGCCGCCTCGAGCAGTTGCTTGGCCTTGGGGATATCCTGGACGCGCTGCGGCACCGACTTGTCGGTGGCAGGAAAGGCTGGTGCGAACGGGCTGTCATTGCCCGTCGCCGCCATGCCGCGACACAGGCCGTCGACCAGCTTGGAGCGGTCGATGCTGAGCGCAAGCGCCTGGCGCACGCGCTTGTCGGTGAACGGACCGGTGTCGCAGCGCATGTGCAGCTGGCGGTGCGCGGTCGAGGCGACGCGCAGCACGGTGATGTCGGGGCTGTTCAGCACCACCTGGCTGACATCGAGCGGCACGGCATCGAGGACGTCGACCTCGCCGGCCTGCAGCGCCAGGATGCGCGGCTGCACGTCGCCATAGAATTTGAACTCGAGCCGGTCGGGCAGCGCCTTTTCGCCCCAATAATCGGGATTGCGCACGAAGGTTGCGCCGACCTTCGGCGTGTAGCTCTCCAGCCGGAATGGTCCGGTGCCCTCGAAGGTCTTTTCGTAGTCGCCCTTGTAGCTCGCCGGCAGGATGACAGCGTTGTAGTTGTCGATCGACACAGAATAGGGAAAGCTGCCGTTCGGCGTATCGAGATGGAAGGCGACGGTGTGGTCGTCGACCTTCTGCGTGCCGCCCTTCGACAGCAGGCCCTTGAACACCGAAAGCGCATTCGAGGCTCCGTTCGGGTCGGCGAGGCGATCGAAGGTCGCCACCACGTCGTCAGCCTTGAAGTCCTCGCCATTGTGGAATTTCACGCCCTTGCGCAGCTTGAAGGTCCAGACACTGCCGTCCGCGTTGGGCGACCAGCTTTCCGCCAGCACCGGCTTCAAGGTGAGATCCGGCTGCGTGATGCAGAGGAATTCGGCGGTCTGGAAAACCAGCTGGTAGCTGCCGCTGTCATAGTAGGTGACGGGATCGATGGCGCCGCCCGGCGTCGCCACGCCCGCGCGCACCGTGCCGCCCGGCTTGCCTTCGGCGCGGGCCTTTTGCGTGCCGAGGCCGGCGGCCGCGGCAAGGCTGCCCAGGAACGGCAGGGAAAGGCCGAGCACGCTGCCATGGCGTAGGAAATCGCGGCGGTCGAGCCTGCCGGCCAGCAATTCGTCGACAGCGGAATTTTCGATTGCCGTCAGGTTTTTGCGAGCGGCGTCGATCGTCATGAAAGACCTTGGCATGGCTGCATTCCTCGCTTGCCCTTGGGGGATCGGCCATTTAGGTCATTGTTGACCGCGACCTGAAAGCGATATTTTTTGATAGGGGCCATCGAAATTTTCGATGCAGGGTGCAAGCCATGGATACCGAGAACCTGCGCAGTTTCCTGGAGGTTGCCGAACATGGTAGCTTCACCGTCGCGGCCAGCCGGCTCAACCTTGCGCAGTCGACAGTCAGCGCGCGGATCAGAGGGCTGGAGGAGCAATTGGGCCGCCGGCTTTTCGTACGCGACCGCGACGGCGTCACGCTGACGCCGGCCGGCCGGCAGTTCCTGCCGCACGCCTCCTCCATCACCCGCACCTGGGAGCAATCCAGGCAAGACATCGCCGTTCCCGATGGCTATGAGAGCCTGCTGCGGCTGACCGCTCCCGCCTATCTGTGGGAGCGCATCACCTCGCCATGGGTCGAGTGGATGCGCGCCAGGCGGCCGAACGTGGCGCTGCGGCTCGAGGGCAGTTTTCCGGATCTGGCGATCGACCAGCTGGCGGAAGGCCTGCTCGACATCTGCATCCTCTATCTGCCGCGCCCGCATCCCGGCATCGTCTATGAGACGCTGGCCGTCGATCAGGTGGTGCTCGTCCAGCACGCGGCGCAGACAAGGCCGTGGACCGAAAACTACATACTGATGGACTGGGGGCTCGAATTCCGCATCGAGCACGACCGCGCCTTTGCCGGCATGGTCAAGCCGGCCATTTCAGCAGGCCTGGTTTTCATCGGCCTGCAGCATGTGCTGTCACGGCAAGCGGCTGCCTATCTGCCGCTCAGCGCCGTCAGCGGCCATATCGAGCGCGGCGAGATGCGGCGCATCGACAACGCGCCGGTGTTCCAGCGGCCGATCTATCTCGCCTATCCCTCGAACCCCGTCTCGTCCGACGTGCTCGATGTCGCGCTGACTGGCTTGCGCTCGCTGGCCAGGGACTGGAGCAGCGAACAGGGTTTTTCGGAAGGCGACCGCTCCTTAGAGCAGGTCACCGTTTCACGGAAACGGTGAACTGCTCTAAGTCGTTGTTTTGACGCAATTCCGGACGGAAGACCGTTCACACTTTTCCTGGAATTGCTCTAGGCATGGCCGGCCTGAGGTAGCCGGCCGGCGATGCTCTGCTATGCCGGCTCGGTCACGGCCGCCTTCTGCAGCCTGGCCAGTTCCGGGTAGGGGATGTGGCAGCGGATCGAATGGCCGGGCTGCGCCTCGGCCAGCGGCGGCTCCTGCTGCTCGCAGATCGGGCCGATCTTGCGCGGGCAGCGTGTGTTGAATACGCAGCCCGGCGGTGGGTTGGTGGCGCTGGGGATCTCGCCGTCGAGCCGAATGCGTGCCGTCTCGGTCTGGTCGAGCTTGGGCACCGCCGAAAGCAGCGCTTCGGTATAGGGATGATGCGGCCCGGAGAAGACTTCCTCCGATGGCCCGATCTCCATGATGCGGCCGAGATAAAGCACGGCGATCTTGTCGGAGAGGTACCGCACCACGCCAAGATCGTGCGAGATGAAGATGTAGCTGACGTCTTCCTTGGATTGCAGGTCGGCGAGCAGGTTGAGGATCGCCGCCTGGACCGAGACGTCGAGCGCCGAGGTCGGCTCGTCGCAGACGACGATGCGCGGATCGCCGGCGAAGGCGCGTGCAATGGCGACGCGCTGCTTCAGGCCGCCCGAGAGCTGGCGCGGCTTGACGGCCAGATGCCGGTCGGTCAGGCGCACCGAGCGGACGAGATCGTCGAGGCGCGCTTCCTGCGCCTTGCCGGAAAGGCCGGCCAGCCGCTTCAAGGCGCGGCCGAGGATGTGGCGGATCGAATGTGAGCGGTTGAGCGCGGAGTCCGGATTCTGGAAGACGATCTGCATCGCCTTGACCTGGTCGTCGCGGCGGTTCTCCAGCTTCGGCGCCAGCGCCTTGCCTTCGAGCTCGATGGTGCCGCCGTCATCGGGCGGCACAAGGCCGAGCAGCAGCCTGGCGAAGGTGGTCTTGCCGCTGCCGGATTCGCCGACCAGCCCCAGCGTCTCGCCAGGCCTGAGATCAAGCGAGACATCCTTGACGGCGCGCAGGGGCTGGCCATGGCTGGCATAGGTCTTGTTCAGCCCGGCGACACGCAGCACCGGTGCGGTTGCCGGCTTGGGCGCCGTCGCCACATCGCTCGGCGTGGCGCGCGGCAGGGCTTGCGCCTTGTCGTGATGGAAGCAGCGCGACAGACGCTTGCCGCGCTCGTCGCTCAAATCATAGAGCGGCGGCAATTCGGTGCGGCAGCGCTCGTCGGCGAGCGCACAGCGGTCGGCAAAGGCACAACCCTTGATGTCGGCGCCAATGCCGGGCAGGAAGCCGGGAATGGTGTCGAGTCGGCCTTGGTCCTTGCGCTGGCCGCCGCGTGGCAGGCAGCGCAGGAGAGCCACGGTATAGGGATGGCGCGGGTCGTTGAAGACGACTTCCGTCGGCCCTTCCTCGACCAGCATGCCGGCATAGAGCACGCCGACCCGGTCGCACATGTTGGAGACGACAGCGAGGTTGTGGCTGATGAACAGGATTGAGGCCGAGAGTTCCTGTCTGAGCTGTGCGATGAGGTCGAGCACCTCGGCTTCCACCGTCGCATCGAGGCCGGTGGTCGGCTCGTCGAGGATCAGCATCGACGGATCGTTGGCCAGCGCCATGGCGATTGCCACGCGCTGCTGCATGCCGCCGGAGAGCTGGTGCGGATAGCGCTGCATGACGCTTGGCGGATCGGAGATGCGGACGCGGTTGAGCATGGCAATCGCCCGATCGCTGGCCGCCTGGCCCGTTATGCCTCCAAGCTCGAAGATTTCGGTCAATTGCCGGCCGATACGGATCGACGGGTTCAGCGCCTTGCCGGGATCCTGATAGACCATCGATACGCTTTCGGCGCGGGCGCGCCGCAAGGCCTCGCCGTCCAGCTTCATCACGTCCTGGCCGTCGAGTGAGATCGCGCCACCGGTGATCGACCCGTTCCTTGGCAAATAGCGCACGACGGTGAGCGCCACGGTAGATTTGCCGCAGCCGGATTCGCCGACCAGACCATAGGCCTCGCCTTGCCTGATGTTGAGGCTGAGATTGCGCAGCACGGCGCGGTTGCGCCCGGCCACCCGATAGGCGACCGACAGATCGCTGAGTTCGAGGGCGTTTTCGGCCTTTGTGGGCTTAGTCGGGGCGGAATTAGTCATTGAGCGCTCCATGGACGCCATCGGCCGCCAGGTTGACGCCGATCACCAGCGAGGCGATGGCGAGCGCGTCGAACAGCACCGTCCACCAGAAGCCGCCGCCGATCATGCCGTAATTCGAGGAGATCGACAGCCCCCAGTCGGGCGAGGGCGGCTGGATGCCGAAACCCATGAAGGACAGCGTGGCGACCGCGAAGATGGCATAGCCAAGCCGCACGGTGGTCTCGACCAGGATCGGCGGGATGACGTTGGGCAGGATCTCGACGAACATCGTATGGAAGGCGCTCTCGTGCCTGAGCTGCGCGGCGGCGACATAATCGAGTTCGCGCTCGGCCAGCACCGCCGAGCGCACGGTGCGGGCGATGATCGGCGCAAAGCTCAAGCCAATGACGACGATGACTGTGGTCTTGGAGGTGCCGAGCGCGACGATGGCGAGCAGTGCCACGATGACCACGGGGATGGCCATGAAGGCTTCGAGGATGCGGCTGACGACATCGTCGACGATGCCGCGGAAATAGCCGGTGAGCAGGCCGAGGGCCGTGCCGGCGACCGTCGCCAACAAGGTCGCCAGCGGGGCGACGGTGAGGATGTCGCGCGAGCCGACGATGACGCGCGAGAAGACGTCGCGGCCGATCTGGTCGGTGCCGAACCAGTGCTCGGACGAAGGCGGCGCCAGCGCGTTGATGATGTCGTCGGCGAGCGGGTCATAGGGTGCGAAGTGCTCGCCGAACAGCGCACAGGCGACCCAGAACAGCACGATGAAGAGACCGACAAGGAAGGTCCGCGAGCGCATGAGCGAGAAGAAGACTTCCGCGAGCGGACTGCGCCGGCGCGTGTCGTCTTGCGGGGGAGAGGTTGTCTGGACGGCGCTCATTGGTCTGACCCCAGGCGGATGCGCGGATTGAGCACGGAATAGAGGAAGTCGGCGATCAATGTCGCCACGGCATAGACGATGCCGATAGTGAGGATGCCGGATTCCAGCATCGGAAAGTCCTTGCCGCGCGCGGCGGTGAAGATCAGCGAACCGATGCCCTGGTAGCGGAACAACGTCTCGATCACCACCAGGCCGCCGATGAGATAGCCGGTCTGGGTGGCGATGACGGTGATGGTCGGCAGCAGCGCATTGCGCAGCACGTGGCGCCAGATCACGGTGCGCCAGGGCAGGCCCTTGAGCACGGCGGTTCGCGTATAGTCGGAATCGAGCGCCTCGATCATGCCGGAGCGCGCCATGCGCGCGATATAGCCGAACAGCACCAGGAACAGCGGCAGCGACGGCAGGATCAGATAATAGAGCTGGGTGAAGAAGCCGGCATCCTTGGGCCATGCCGCCGAGATCGGCAGCCAGCGCAGCCACACGCCGAAGATCAGGATCAGGATGATGCCGGTGACGAATTCCGGCAGCACCGTCACCGACAGGCCGCCAAGGCTGATGATGCGGTCGAGCGGGCGGTTGAGGTTGAGCGCCGCTATCACCCCGCCGAGAATGCCGATCGGCACCACCAGCACGAAGGCGACGGCGGCCAGCTTCATCGAATTGCCAAGTGAGTCGATGACGAACGGCGCCACCGGCGAGCGGAAGATGTAGGATGTGCCCATGTCGCCGCGGATGAAATTCCAGATCCAGGTGGCATACTGGGTGAGCAAGGGGCGATCGACGCCCAGCGTATGATTGAGCGCGTCGACCGCGCGCTGGTCGGCGAACGGCCCCAGGATCGCGCGCCCGACATTGCCGGGCAGCACCTGGCCGCCCAGGAACACCATGATGCTGAGCAGGAACAGCGTCACGAGCGACAGGGAAACACGCCGGGCAAAGAAGGAGAGAATGGCTAAGCCTCCTTGTGATGGGGCCGCGGTCCGGCCAGGCCGGGCACGTCGGCTAAATGCACTGTGGCAGGCGGATCGAACGCTGTCACCGGGGGAACGGCTCCGTCAAATCGCGATACCTGAACAAGCGTCGAATTGCAGGTCGGCGATTGGGCAAGGCGCGACGTTCCCCGATCAGGCGTCAGCACATTCGGATTGCCATGCTTTTCCAGACTGTTCGGCTGTCCGGGCGAGGAGGGGTCGAACCATGCACCGGTGGGCAGCTGGACGACGCCCGGGATCAGGCCGTCCGTCAGCACCGCGCCCGCCAGGCACGCTCCGCGATCGTTGAAGACGCGCACGACCGCTCCGTCCAGGATGCCGCGCGCGGCGGCATCCGCAGGGTTGATCCACAGCGGCGCCCGGCCCGACACCTTGCCCGCCCGGCTGACCGAGCCGTGATCGTACTGGCTGTGCAGCTTGTCGCCGGGCTGCGGCGACAGAAGATGCAGCGGGAACCGGCTGGCAAGTTCGCTGCCCAGCCATTCCTGCGGCTCAAGCCAGACGGCGTGGCCGGGACAGTCGTCATAGCCGAAGGAATCGACCGTCGGCGAGAACAGTTCTATGCGGCCCGACGGTGTCGCCAGCCGATGCCGCTCCGGATCGGCCCGGAAGGCGCCGAGCAAAGTCTGCGACGTCACCTGCCGGGCGAGGTCGGCGTGGCCGTCATGCCAGAAACGGTCGAAGGTCGGCATCTCGACGCCGGCCGCGTCCGCGCTGTTCCTGGCCTGCTCGTAAAGCAACCGGATCCATTCGCCGGCTCCACGCCCTTCGGTGAAGGCTTCGCCTGTGCCGAGCCGGGCCGACAGCTCCGCAAAGATCCGATAATCGTCGCGGGCCTCCCCAACCGGATCGATCGCTTGCTTCATGGCGACGACGAGGTTTTCCCGATTCGAAAAGGCGAGGTCGTTTCGCTCCAGCGGTGTGGTGACCGGCAGGACGATGTCGGCATGGCGTGCGGACGCCGTCCAGAAGGGCTCGTTGACGATTATCGTTTCAGGCCGCCGCCAAGCCTCGATCAGCCGGTTCAGGTCCTGGTGGTGGTGGAACGGATTGCCACCGGCCCAGTAGACCAGCCTGATATCGGGGTAGACCAGCGCGGCGCCATTGAAGTCGAACGAGCTGCCCGGATTGAGCAGCATGTCGGCCATCCGCGCGACCGGGATGAAGTCCGGTACCTGGTTCTTGCCTTGCGGCACGGACGGCCAGCGGAAACCCATCTCCGGCCTTCCAGCGCCGTTGGTCGATGAATAGCCGAAGCCAAGGCCGCCGCCCGGCAATCCGATCTGGCCGAGCAGCGCGGCCAGCGTGATCGCCGCCCAGTATGGCTGCTCACCATGGTCGGCGCGCTGCAGCGACCAACTGACCATCACCATCGTGCGCTTGGCGGTCATTTCCCTGGCCAGTGCGACGATCCTGTCCTCAACCACGCCGCTCAGGGCGGCAGCCCATGCCGGGCTCTTCGGCTGGCCGTCGGTTTCTCCCAGGACGTAAGCCCGCACGGCCTCGAAGCCAGTGCAGTAGCGCGCCAGGAAGGCCTCGTCATGACGACTCTCGCTGAGGAGGACATGGCACAGGGCCAGCATCAAGGCGGTGTCGCTGTTCGGCCGCAGCGGCAGCCATTCGGTCTCGACGCCGCGCGGCGCGTCATCGCGCACGGGCGAGACGTTGATCAGCCGGGCGCCGTTGCCGACGGCCTTTTGCAGGGCCGCCGCCGCCTCGTGCCGGGCCGCGCCGCCGCCCTGTATCTGCGCGTTGCGCCAGGGCAGGCCGCCAAAGGCGATGATCAGTTCGCTGTGCCGTTCGATCCCGTCCCAGGTGGAATGATTGCCTGTCAGGCCGTCGGTTCCGCCAAGCACATGCGGCAGGATGATCTCGGCCGCGCCGTAGGAATAGCTGAGCACCGAACTCGTATAGCCGCCAATCGTGTTGAGGAAGCGGTGGACCTGGCTCTGCGCATGGTGGAACCGCCCCGCGCTCGCCCAGCCATAGGATCCCGCATAGATCGCGCTGTTGCCATGCGCGACGCGGACACGGTCCAATTCGGCCGCGACGATGTCCAGTGCCGTCTCCCAGGGAACTTCGACGAAAGCCTCGCCGCCACGCCCGCCCTTGCCGCTGGACCTCTCTCCCTCAAGCCAGCCGCGCCTGATGGCGGGACGGGACACGCGCAGGTCGCCCTGCACCGTGCCGAGCATGGACTTGCCGATCGGCGATGGATCGGGGTCGCCGCTCCATGGCTCCACGCCGACGAGCCTGCCGTTCTCGGCACGGACTTCGTAGGTCCCCCAATGCATGGTGGTGAGCAGGGTCTCGGACTCCATGGGCAATGATCGATCGTCCCGCAACGCGAGGTTCCGCGTCAGGCCGGCGCGCAGCGCCTTGCCTCGGCCTGACAGCGAAAGCACCAGCCCCGGAGGGGGCTGGTAGTTGCGGGATGGGCTTGTCTGCCTCCGCTTAGGCCTTCGATGCCTTTTCGAGGAACAGCTGCGACATGGCGGTCGGCTGCACGCCGGCCACACCTTTGGCCGTCGCCGTCAGGTAGTCGTAGAAATAGCCGAAGATGACCGGCGTTTCCTCGAGCAGCAGTTTCTGGATCTTGCCGGCGTCGGCCTTCTGCGCCTCAAGGTCGAGCGCGGCGATGTAGCTGGTCGCCAGCGTGTCGTAGTCCTTGTTCTTGAAGTGCGCTGCATTCCAGGTGCCGTCGCTCTTCAGCGGTGCCGCAAGGAAGACGTTCGGCACGCCACGGTGACCATAGTCGGTGATGCCCATTACCGAATCCAGCCAGTTCGATTTGCCGAACACGGCGTCGCCGTAATACGCGCCCTGGTCGAGGATGTTGAGCTCGAGCTCGATACCGATCTCCTTGACCCAGTTCTGGATGAGCTGGGCGTATTCGGGGATTTCCAGATAACGCTCGGTGGTCAGCGTCACCTTGAAGCCCTTGCCGGCGCCGGCTGCTTCCATCAGCTGCTTGGCCTGCGCGATGTCCTGCTTGCGCTGCGGCACACTCGTATCGGTCGACGGATAGGCAGGCGCGAACGGGCTGTCATTGCCCGGCGAAGCCCGGCCTTTCATCAGGCCGGCGACCAGCTTGTCGCGATCGAGGCTGAGCGCGATGGCTCGGCGCACGCGCGGGTCCTTGAACGGATCGGAATCGCAGCGCAGATGCAGTTGCTGGTGGGCGACAGACTTCAGGCTGATGATGTCGATGCTCGGATCGCTGAGCAGTGCGACGCCGGCCAGAACCGGCATCTGGTTGATGATGTCGACCTGTCCGCCCTGCAGCGCCAGGATCATCGGCTGCGTGTCGGCGAAGAAAGTGAACTCGGTGCGGTCGGGCAGCGCCTTCTCGCCCCAATAGTCGTCGTTGCGGACGAAGGAGGCGCCGACCTTGGCGGTGTATTTTTCGATCTTGAACGGCCCGGTGCCGTCGAAGCTCTTCTCGTAGTCGCCCTTGTAGCTCGCCGGGATGATGACGGCGTTGTAATTGTCCGACGACACCATGTAGGGGAAGTTGCCGTTCGGCGCGTCGAGATGGAATTCCACCGTATAGTCGTCGACCTTCTTGGTGGCGCCCTTCTGCAGGATGCCGGTGAACACCGACAGCGCATTGGACGAGTTCGCCGGGTCGGCAAGGCGGTCGATGCTGGCCACGACATCGTCGGCCTTCATCTCGCCGCCTGAGTGGAATTTCACACCCTTGCGCAGCTTGAAGGTCCACACCGTGCCGTTGTCGTTCGGCTTCCAGCTCTCGGCCAGTGCCGGCTTGAGCACGAGGTCTGGGCCGTCGATGCAGAGGAATTCGGCAACCTGCTGCAGCACGACGAGGCCGCCGGCATCGGCAATGGTAACCGGGTCGATGGCTGCCGCTGGCACGCTGCTGGCGACGCGGATGGTGGCGCCGGCTGCGCCCGCGGCGCGCGCCAGCGACGGCATGCCGCCAAACCCGGCAGCCGTGGTGATGCCGCCCAGAAGCGGCAGCGACAGGCCGAGCAGGCTGCCGTGGCGAATGAAGTCGCGGCGGCTGACACGGCCGTCGACGAGACCGTCGATGAGATGGTTTTCGAGCGGCGAGCGATTGCGCCGGATCAGGTCGAGAATGCGATAGTTCTTGCTCATGGGTTTAACCCTTTCCCCTGTTTCTTGTGGCTGAAGATGCACTTCCGGTTGACGTAATTCCGAGGAGTTCTCCTGTCCCGGCCATCAACGAAGTCGGTCGACCGGGACTGTAGCATGCTGTCTTTTCTGGTCCATCCGATCCTTGCGGCGCAGGGGGTCAGATTATCTTGAGGCAATGCTTCCACCCGTCAGGTCCTGCCGTGGCGATCCAAATCGCTGCGGCGGACCGTTGTTGTTGGCTGGTCTCCTTTCCTTCTCGGTCCTAGTTCAGCGGCAGGCGGCGATATGTGCCGGGCTTTGCCGGGTCGTGATATTTGTTGCACGGGCCGTTCTCGACGAAATCGCGATGGCAGGCCGCGAGGTTTTTCCGTGACAGCGTGACGCCGAGACCGGGACCTTCCGGTACACGCACGACATTGTTCCTCGGCGAAAACGGACCTTCCTCGGTGATATCCATGGGCTGCATGCGAAACAGCGACTGGTTCGGCTCCCGGATCCAGCCGAGTGCTGCGCACAGATGCAGATAGGCCGCGCTGCCGATGCCGCTGTCGCCGCTGTAGCACCAGAAATCGATGCCGGCGTGTTCGCAGGCGCCGACGAAGCGCAGCATGCGGCCAATGCCGCCATGCGCCGTCGGGTTGCCGACAAAGGCGTCCGGAACCTTGAGGTCCATGGCGCGCGCAATGTCGATGTTGTGGGTCGAAAACGGGATCGAGCAATGCTGCCGCAACTGCCGCATCTCCTCGATGGTCGCCACCGGATCCTCCCAGTTGCGCACGCCAAGGTCTTCGAACGGCCGCGCCAGCCGCCGCGCCGTCGCCAGCGAATAGGCCTGGTTGGAATCGATGCGGATGATCGCCTCGTCGCCGAGTTTTTCGCGGATCAGCTCGACCATTCTCAGCGAGACTTTCGGGTCCTCGGTCGAGAATTTGCCTTCGAAGAAGGTCGTGCCATGCGTCTCGTGCAGTCCGACGCAATAGTCGGCGACTTCTTCCGGCGTCGTCTCGCCTTTCACCTTCGGGCCGTCGCCGCGCAGCGAGAAATAGTCGGTGAACGGGATGTCCTTGCGCACCGCGCCGCCAAGCAACTGATAGAGCGGCTGCTTCCACGCCTTGCCGCGCAGGTCCCACAGCGCCATCTCGATCGCGCCGAAGGCCATGATGCGGGCGCGGTCGTTGATCGACTGCACGCCGGTCCAGTAGGGCAGGCAGACATGCTCGGCACCGGCGATGTCGAAAGCATCGCGACCAACCACGCGCTCGGCCAACACATCGCTGATGATCGCGGCCGCCGCCGGCGTCGGCGCCTCGCCGAGGCCGATCAGCCCATCCTCCGTCTCGACCTCGACAATGGTCTGCGAAAACCCGTCGAGCTCGCCGAACACCCAGCCATAGGGTGCTTCGAGGCGCAGATTGATCGGCGTGGCCTTGATGCTGCGGATTTTCATCTCAGCCGCCGATTTCAAAGAACGGCTTGCCGAGCAGGCTCGGGTCGACGTCGATGCCGAGACCGGGTCCGTCTGGAATGCCCATATGGCTGCCGGTGACCGGCGGGGCGTTGAAGGCCGTGCGCACCGTCACCCATTCATGGAAGGCAATGGCATGCAACCGCCGCGCTTGTGGCGTGGACAGCGACAGATGCGCCATCGCCGCCGTGTCGATCTCGGCGCCGCCAGTGTCCTCGACCGTGATCATGAAGCCGAGGTCGACGGCGACGTCGCGGATCTGGCGCGTTTTCGTCACGCCGCCCAGCCGCGAGATCTTCAGCGTCAACCCGTCGGCCGCGCCCAGGCGATGGATTTCCAGCATCGCCTCGAGCGAGATGACGGATTCGTCGAGCACCATCGGTTTGTCGAGCATGCGGCGCACCGACATGTTCTCCTCGATCGTCGTGCAGGGCTGCTCGAACGTGTAGTCGATGCCACGCGTGGCATCGGCGAACTGCCGTGCCTGATAGGGTGTCCAGCCGGCATTGGCGTCGCAGAAAATCACCGTACCCTTCGGCACGGCCGAGGCGACTGTCGTTACCCGCTCGATGTCGTCATGCACATTGCCGCCGACCTTGACCTGCAGACGGCGACAGCCCTCTGCGATGATCCTTTTTGCCAGTGCCGCCATCTGATCGAGCGTGCCGTGGGTGACGACCCGGTAGGTCTCCGCCATATCGCTTTCGCGGCCGCCGAGCATGGTCACCAGCGGCACGTCGGCGGCGCGCGCGGCGAGATCCCAGCACGCCATGTCGAGTGCCGATTTGATGTAGGGGTGGCCCTTGAACACCGTGTCCATCAGCCGGCCGATGCTGGCCAGCCCACGTGGATCGTGGCCGATGAGATGCGGCGCGATTTCCGGTACGCCCGCGCGGGCGCCGGCCGGGAAGGCGGCCGAGTAGAAATTGCCGAGCGGCGCCATCTCGCCCCAGCCGGTCAGGCCGCTGTCGGCGGTGATGGCGACGATGACCGCGTCGAAGGCGTCGGCCTCGCGCCCCTTGGACATCCGGTAGGGCCCGTCCACGAAGGGCTGCACCACATGGTAGGCTTTGATGGATTTGATCTGCACTCTGTCTGTCCGCTGGCTACAATGTCTGGGGAATTGATCAGGCGCCCCTCGATGGGCGCTGTTCGAGGCCGCGTGCGTAAGAAAGCAGCTGTTCGAAATCGAGGTGGATATGCTCGCGGGCATGGCTCTGGGCAGCACGCATGTCGGTGCCCTTCATCAGCCGCACGTAAGTCTCATGGACGTCTTCAGCCGGCACCGGCTCATTGCGCGCATGCTGGTGCAGCGCGAAATACATCTGCAGCCGACTGGTCAGCCGCTGCCAGGTTTCCAGCAGCACGGAATTGTCGGCCCATTCGTAGATCAGCCCATGCAGTTGCAGCGCCGTTTCGATCTGCCTTGTGGTGTCGAGGTTGCGTGTCGCCTGCTTCACCGCTTCGTGGCGGCGGTCAAGTTCATCGAAGAAACGCTGGTCGCGCTGTGACCATGTCCGCTCGATGGCGAACTCGTCCAGCACCTGGTTGAGCGAATAGGCATCGTCAATGTCCTTGGCCGTGACATCGATGACGAAGGTGCCGGCATAGGGAATGCTGGTCAGGAGACCTTCCTGCACCAGCTCGCGCATCGCCTCGCGCAAGGGCGCGCGGCTGACCCGCATCTGCTCGGAAATCCGGAGCTCGTTCAGCTTTTGGCCGGGTTCCAGCTGACCGGTCAGGATCGCGCGCCGCAGCAGCGCTACGATTTCGGCGCGGCGCGTCGTGTCGGCAATCGGGCTGAAATCCGTCTTCACCATCCGGCCCACTCCAGCGAGAACAGAAGGCAAGACAATCAGATTGTCGACAATCTAACAAGATAGCATTTTCGGATTTTTCACCCGGCAACCCTGTCGATGAGTTGGGCGGCTCAGGCCGCCCGGCCATAGAAGCCGACCCGCTCCTCGGCGCTGAACATCACCCCCGGCTTCTCATAGTAGGAGAACACCGCGATCATGCGTTCGCGCTCGCCTTCGACCGTGGTGACACGGTGCGCGGTGTTCTTGCCGCGGAAGACATTGAGCGTACCGGGCTTCATGCGCAGGATTCTTGCGTCGGGATCACGCCCTTCGAGCAGCCGGGCCACACCCTCATAATTCGGGTTGTCATCCGACCTCAGATCGGTGCGGTATTCCAAATCGCCGCCGCGCTCCGCCTGCTGCAGCAGCAGCGTCGTGGTGAATTCCGAGCGGTCGAAATGCCAGTTCAACGCCTCGCCAGCGCGATAGGCCATGACATTGGTGCGAGCCAACGGATCCTGCATGACATGCAGTTTTGCCTTGCCCATCGTCGCCGCCAGGAACCGCACCAGCGGTTCATACTCGTAGATGGCAAGCACGGTGCTGCCGGGAATCTGGTCCGCACAGACGGTATGGCTTGTTGTTTCGACCTTGCGCAGCGCGGGATGCTCGGGTGCGAGTTCGGGGATATCGGGCTTGAAGTAGATGTTGTGCATGCGCTTGTGGACATGGGACTGCGTGTCCATCACCGGCTTGATTTCCCGCACCGCCCGTTCGGCGACGCCAGGCCGCAGAAAACCTTCGAGGTTGAACATGCCGTCGGCTCTGAGGGCTTCGATCGACTGTTCGACGAGGCGGTTCCATTCGGTGCTGCCTTCGCGGTCGAGCGGATAGCGGTCGAGATTGAGAATGTCTTTCATGTCGCGTGCTCCAAGGGTTGGACACAGAAGACGGCAAAAAATTCTTTCTCTCAACGCGGAAAATTATTACGAATGACCAAGAAAAACTTGTGGAGCCTGGCATGGAGAAGCTGCCGCCGCTGAACGCGATCAAGGCCTTTGAGGTCGCGGCCCGTGCCGGCAGCTTTACCATGGCCGCGAGCGAACTTGGCGTGTCCTCTGCGGCGGTCAGCCAGCAGATCCGCAATCTCGAAACCTGGTTCGGCAAGCAGTTGTTCGTGCGCACCGGCAACCGCATCACGCTGACGGACGCCGGCCACGCCATCTATCCGCAGACCGCGCGCGCGTTGGGCGACATCGCCGCCATCGGCCAGCGCATGCTGGAAGGTGGTTTGAGGACACGACTTGTGGTCAGCGTGCCGTTCTCGCTGGCCGAGCTGTGGCTGGCGCCAAGGCTGGCGGCACTTCTCGATGCCTTTCCACATATGGCGATCGACGTGCGGGCGGAAGACGATCCGATCGACCTGATGCGCCAAAATGTCGACCTGCGCATCTCCTATGGCGACTATCACTATCCCAGCCTGCGGATGGTCCGCCTTGTCCATGACGATGTGCTGCCGGTCTGCGCGCCGGAATTCTGGCGCCGGCACGGCAATGGCGATCCGGGGCTCACGGATCTGCATGAGAGCCTGTTCATTCACACAAATTGGGGGCCGAACTATGCCTCGCACCCGACCTGGACGGACTGGTTCGCGGCAGGCGGCAGCAGCCGCTCACCCGATCCGTCGCATGGACGGCGCGTGGGTTTGTCCAGTCTGGCGATCGCCTCAGCGAGGCTGGGTCTGGGCATTGCGCTTGGCCAGCGTGTGATGGCGCAGGCCGATCTGGAGGCAGGGCGGCTCATCGCACTCTCGTCCGTCTCGGTGCGCCTCGGTCATCCCTATTGCGCCTTCATGCCGCCGGCCAAGGCCAACCGTGCCGACGTCGCCGCTCTTGTCGGCCTGCTCGTGAAGGCGGCGCCCACGACTTGAAAAAAATGGCGCCCCGACCTGTGGGAAGGCCGGGGCGCCGCGCAAAAACCGGGCCTGCGGGGGATTCAGGTAGCCGGTTTCTGTGGCAGGGGCGAGATCGGCATTCCAGGTCCGATCTTCTGCAGATTGCCTGTGATCACCTGGTCGCCTTCGGAAACGCCGCTCAGGATGGCCACCAGATCGCCGCTGGTCGGGCCAAGGGAGACCAGCCGCTGGTCGACCGTGTTGCCCTTCCCGACGACGTAGAGGTATTTGCCGAGCTGGCTCGAACCCAGCGCCGTCTGCGGCACCATCAGCGCATCGGGCTGTTGCCTGATATGCAGCCGCACGCGAACATACTGGCCCGGCATCAGCATGAACTTGGCGTTGCCGATTGTGGCGAGTGCGGTGATAGTGCCGGTCGAGTGGTCGACTGTGTTGTCGATGAAGGTGAGTTCCCCCTTCTGGGTCGACTCGGTCTCACCCGGAAGCAGAACCTCGACATCGATCGGGCCGGCCGCGCGGGCCTGCTCGATCTCGGCCAGATCCGTCTCGCTCGGATTGAAGGTGACATAGATCGGGTCGAGCTGCACCAGCGTGTTGAGCACCGTGCCGGCGACGCTGACCAGCGTGCCGACCGAAGCCTGATTGCGGCCCAGGCGCCCGGTGAACGGAGCATGGATCTCGGCGTAGCTCAGATTGAGCTCCGCCGTGCGCACGGCCGCCTGGTTGAGCGCCAGCGACGCCTGCGCTTCGCGCAAGGTGCTGGTGCGCTGGTCGAAGCTGTCCTTGTCCAGATAGCCGCTTTTGGCGAGCTCGGTGCCGCGGCCGAGATTGGACCGCGCATAGTCGAGCGTCGCCGTATCGCGCTGGACCTGGGCTTTTGCCTGGTCGAGCGCGGCCTGGAAGTCGTCAGGCGAGATCTTGTAGAGAATGTCGCCTTGCCGGACATCGGCGCCGTCCTGTGCCGTCTGTTCCTGCAAATAGCCGGGCACGCGCGCCTGCAGCGTGATGCTGCGGATCGGCTCGATGCGGGCGGCATAGTCGAGATAGATCGGGATCGTTTTCTTGACCACGCTCGCCACCGGCACCGGCATCACGAATGCCGCCGGAGCCGGCGTCGCTGCACCGGCCGTGCCGCTACTCAGCCTGAGGTTGCCCATGTCGAGCAGGTGGACGCTCGCCACCGAGATCGCGCCCAGCGCGACCGCCGTTCCCAACGCAATTTTCCATTTACGCATAATATTTCTCCAATCTTATTCGGCCGCTTCCGCCAGGGGAGGGAAGGCGGGTTCGGCAGTTGGTTCAGTATGCTTGGAGGCGGGCTCGCCGCTTTCGCGGCGCTCCCGCAACTGTTCGATGACCGCGTAGAAGACCGGCACGAACACCAGCGACAGGATGGTCGCGGCGACCATGCCGCCAAACACCGTGGTGCCGATCGACTGGCGGCTTGCCGCGCCGGCGCCTGTCGCGAACATCAGCGGCAGCACGCCGAGGATGAAGGCGAAGGCCGTCATCAGGATGGGGCGCAGCCTGAGCCGTGCGGCTTCCATCGCCGCCTCGACGATGCTGAGGCCTTCCTCGCGCCGCCGTCTGGCGAACTCGACGATCAGGATGGCGTTCTTCGCCGCCAGGCCGATCAGCATGACGAAGCCGATCTGCGAGTAGACGTCGATCTGCATGCCGCGCACCCACAGTGCGGCAAACGCGCCGAACAGTGCGAGCGGCACGGCCAGCAGCACCATGAACGGCATCGCCCAGCTCTCATACTGCGCCGCCAGGATCAGAAAGACGAAGACGATGGCGAGGCCGAAGACGACGGACGCGATCGATCCTGCCTTGAGCTCCTGGAAGGTGATGCCGGTCCATTCGAAACCGAAATCCCTGGGCAGTGCGGTGGCAGCCGCCCGTTCCATGGCGGCAACCGCCTGGCCCGAGGAGAAGCCCGGTGCGGCACCGCCATTGATCGAGGCGGAGGCATTGTTGTTGTAGTGCGGCACGGTCTCCGGACCGACGAACGGCACGAGTTTGCCCAGCGTGCTGAGCGGCACCATGCCGCCGGAGGCATTGCGCACGTAGAGCCGCGAAATGTCGGCGGCGCCCGCACGTGCATCCTTGTCGGCCTGGATGGTCACCCGGAAGGTGCGGCCAAACAGGTTGAAGTCATTCACGTAGAGCGAGCCGAGATAGATCTGCAGCGTGTTGAAGACATCAGGCAAATTGAGCCCGAGCAGCTTCGCCTTGCTGCGATCGAGGTCGTAGTTGAACTGCGGCGTCGAGGTCGAGAACGGTGAGAACAGCTGCTGCGGATTGATTTCCGGCTGCTTGCGCGCCTCGGCGATCACGGCTTGCGTCGCGTCGTTGAGAGCCGTGCTGCCGCGACCGGTGAGATCCTCGACGACGAATTCGAAGCCGCCCGTGGTGCCGATACCCGGTATCGAAGGCGGATCGAAGGAGAGCGCGAAGGCTTCCGGTATCTGCAACAGCTTGCCGCGCACATCGGCAACGAGCTTTGATGCGCTCTGGTCGGGAGTACGCTCCTCCCAGGGCTTCAAAATGGCAAACTCGACCGCCGAATTCGACTGTGCGGCACTGGTCAGGAAGTTCAGGCCGCTGATCGAGCCGACAATGTCGACGCCGGGGGTTGCCTGCAGGATGTCGCGCGCCTTCTGGGCCACCGCGTCGGTGCGCTCGAGTGAGGCGCCGTCGGGCAGCTGGATGACGACGAAGAAATAGCCCTGGTCCTCGACCGGAAGGAAGGTCGACGGCAGGCGCTGCCAGACGAAGTAAGTGGCGACCAGCCCGGCCGCGAACAGGCCGAGCATGATCCAGCGCAAGCGGATGAGAATACGCACGCCATGGGCGTAGGCATGCGACAGTTTGTCGAAGCCCGTATTGAACCAGCGGAACAGCACGAACTGCGTCTCGCCGCGATGGCGCAGGAAGGCGGCGCTGAGCGCGGGGCTGAGCGTCAGGGAATTGAAAGCCGAAATGCCGACCGAAATCGCCACGGTCAGCGCGAACTGGTTGTAAAGCTTGCCGGAGACGCCGGGAATGAAGGCGACCGGCACGAACACCGCCATCAGCACGGCGGTGGTGGCGATGATCGGACCGGTGACTTCGGCCATCGCGGCCTTGGTTGCCGCCAGTGGTTTCAGCCCGGCCTCGAGCTGTCTTTCGACGTTCTCGACCACCACGATGGCGTCGTCGACGACAAGGCCGATCGCCAGCACCATGCCGAGCAAGGAGAGCATGTTGAGTGAGAAGCCCAGCATCTCCATGACGACCAGCGTTGCCACCAGCGACACCGGAATGGCAATGGTCGGGATGATGGTTGTGCGCCAGCTCTGCAGGAAGACGAACACCACGGCAACGACGAGCACCAGGGCTTCGCCGAGCGTGATCAGCACGTCATGCATCGACGCCGAGACGAAGCGTGTCGTGTCGTAATGCATGGCGTAGGACACGCCCTTCGGGAAACGGGCCGACAGTTCCTGCATCTTGTCCTTGACGCGCTGCTGAAGGTCGAGCGCGTTGGAACCGGGCATCTGGTAGACGGCGAGCACCACCGTCGGTTCCTTGCCGAAGAAGGCCGAGGACGAATATTGCAGGGCGCCGAGTTCGATGCGGGCGACATCGCGCAGCCGCACCAGCGAACCGGTGTCGGTGTTGGCGCGCACGACGATGTCGCCGAACTCCTTCGGGTCGCTCAGGCGGCCGACGGCATTGACCTGCATTTCGAAGGCGGTGCCGGCGGGCGCCGGCGACTGGCCGATCTTGCCGGCCGCCACCTGGACGTTCTGCTCGGCGATGGCATTCTGCACGTCGACGGCGGTGATGCCGAGATTGGCGAGCTTGTCCGGGTCGAGCCAGACACGCATCGAATAGCGCCGCTCGCCGAAGATCTGCACGTCGCCGACGCCTTGCAGACGCTTCAGCGGATCGACGACCTGCAGATACGCAAGGTTCGAGAGCGCCACCGGATCGACGGAACTGTCGGGCGAGGTGAGGTTGACGATCAGCACGAAGTTCGGGTTCTGCTTCTTGATCGTCACGCCGCCCTGGTTGACGATCGCCGGCAGCGACGACGCCGCCTGCGAGACGCGGTTCTGGACGTCGACCGCGGCGGTGCTCAGGGAATAGCCGACATCGAAGGTGATGGTGATGGTCGAGGAGCCGTCATTGGAACTCGTCGACGACATGTAGGTCATGCCTTGCACGCCGTTGATCTGCTGTTCCAGCGGCGTCGTTACCGTATCGGCCACGACTTGCGCGCTGGCGCCCGGATAATGGGCGCTGACCACGACCTGGGGCGGCGTGATATCGGGAAACTGCGAGACCGGCAGCAGGAAATAACAAATCGTGCCGGCGAGCACCATGATGATGGCGATCGCCGAGGCGAAGATCGGACGGTGAATGAAGAAGTTTACCACGACACACATGCCTCGCCGGCTGCTCTTGCCCGCCCGAAGGCACTGGCAACCCTGGACAACTGGCCGTGCCCGTCACGGGAGGCTTCCCGTGAACGCAGCAACGGCACCTCGCGACGCTGCCCATCGGCAAGCGTGCGAAGCATCTTCTCGAAGGCACGGGGATCGACCCCATCTGCCTTCATGACCAGCCGGATCATCGGATCCCGGACGGCCTCATCTATGGTAAGATCGCGGCGCTGTGGCATTGGCCGGCTCCTTGTCTGTCGATTCGCAGCCCATGCTCGCGAACCGTTTTTCATTTCCTCACCGGCCGAAGCCGCATGATTGGCAGTTTCTCGTCCCTCTCATCTGGCAGGACCAGTTCACGGCCTTGTTATTGACGACGGACGACATAGGTGTTACCAGTAAGTAACATCTACATAGTTACAGACCGGTAACACCCTAGTCAAGAGGTGGCCGTGGTTTTTAGGAAACGAAAGGAGATCATGATGACAGACAGCGTCGTGGAGCGCTCGCGTCCCCGGGATCGGATCCTGGAGACGGCACGCGACATGTTCCACAAGCACGGCATCAAGGGCGTCGGCGTCGACGCCATCACCGAAGCTGCCGGCACAAACAAGATGACGCTCTATCGTCACTTCGAATCCAAGGATGATTTGATCGTCGAGTGCCTGCGCGCCAATGCGGCCAAGGCCGGCGCCATGTGGGACACGTTCGAGGCCGAATTTCCCGGCGACAAGCTCGCACAACTGCATGCCTGGGTTCGCAAGGCGGCTGCCATGCTCAATGCCGACGGCCGTGGCTGCGACATGGCCAATGCTGCCGCTGAACTGGCCGAGCCGGACCATCCGGCGAGGCTGGTGATCAAGGAACTCAAGGAAGCCCAGCGCGAGCGCCTTGTGACGCTGTGCCGGGACGCGGGCATCGGCCAGGCCGAACTGCTCGCCGATACGTTGTCGCTGCTGTTCGAAGGCGCGCGTGTCAGCGTGCAAACGGTGGGCACCGAAGGGCCTAGCACGCAGTTCGTGCGCATGGCTGAAGGGCTGATCGTTTCCTTCCGAGGTACTGCCGCCGGTTGAAGTCCGCCACTGCTGGCGATTTACCGGTCGTATGACCGCGACAGCGCGGGCCCTTTGGTGCGGGTGGCGCACGAATTTTCGACGGCTGAACGAAAAAAGCCCGCTGCCGGGAGGAGGTGGCAGCGGGCTCGATTTCGAGTGTGGCGCGGGAGGAGGTGCACCCCACTCAGCGTCGGCATCGCATCTGGGAGGAGTAGATGGCCGACAACCAGAACCTACGAATTGCCCAATGATTCGGCAACAATGAATTGTGCATAGCAGCTGTGCAGATTTGCCGTGTCAATTATCCTACAAATGCGGGAAACCGGCTTTGCCCAGAGCAATTCCAGGAAAAGTGTGAAGCAATTTTCCCGGGAAAGCGCATAGCGCTTTCCCTTTGGGAATTGCGTTAAAACTCTAAGCCGCCCCACCTTACTGGACCGGCACGTTTTCCCGAAAAATCAGGCGTGGCTCGATGAATTTCCGTGTGAGATAGGGCGCCGATGAGGCGATTGAGCCGAGCAGGCGGATGACCGACTGTTCGGCAATCAGCCTGGCGTTCTGGTCGATGACGACGTCGGCGAGATCGTCAACGAGGTAACCGCGCGTTTCCCTCGTCAGATCGTGGCAGATAAACACCGGCTTGCGGTTGGGCCTGGCTTCCCGGATGGCTTTCGCAACGCCGGAGCGTCCGGCTCCGACGCAATAGATGCCGAGCAGTTCCGGTTCATTGTGCAGCGCCTTCATGGTTTCGGCGTAGCTGGCATCCGGCTCGTCATTGATCTCGACAGCACTGGTCACGGTGAGGTTGGGAAACTCCTCGCCGAGCACCGAGCGAAAGCCCATTTCACGCTCCTCATGGCCGCGATAGGAGCGCGAGCCGACGACCATCGCCAGATGGCCCTCGCGGCCGCCGAGGAAACGCCCCATCAGAAGTGCCGCCGTCCGCCCCGCCACCCGGTTGTCGATGCCGACATAGGCCGAGCGGGGAGCGGCCGGAATGTCGGACACCAGCGTCACCAGGCGGATGCCGGCCTCGACAATGTCGCGCAGGATGTTGCGGGTTCGCGGATGGTCGACGGCAATGACACCGACGCCATTGGCCCTCAGCGACAGGTTCTCGACCGCTGTCTGCAGTGCGTTCGGCGAGATGCCGGCGAGGTTGTGGATCCGGCAGGAAGCGACCAGCGGCAGGCGCGATGCATAGTCCTCGATGTGCCTTGCCAGATCCTGCATGAAGGCGTTGCTGCCGATCGGCAGGAAGAATTCGAGGTTGGCGGGCTTCGAGGGAAGCGTCACCTGGTCGGCGACCGGCAGATAGCCAAGCTGCTTGGCGGCCTCCATGACGCGCTGCCGGTTGGCGGCGCTGGCGCCGGGCCGGTTGTTGAGCACCCTGTCGACCGTCGCGGTCGAGAGCCCGCAATTCCTGGCGATGTCGGAGACGGTGGCCTTCATGCCGCAACCCTATGCGCCGATGCGATGGCGCGCCAGACGGGTGATGTGTCAGGCGATGTGATCTGAAGGACGTCTGATCGACACCCATCACCGCCATGCGCATTCGCCTGTTTCGACAAGATGACTTCAGCCATCCTCAGTGGGGCGGCTTGCCGTCGGCGATGGCGTCGCGGATTTCTTTGTCCGACATGCCGGTGATGATCCGCTCGACTTCCGTCACGGTCGTCTTCTTCGGGTCGATGTCATCGGCGACCACCTTGCCCCGGCGCATGACGACGATGCGGTCGACCACCTGGAAGACATGGTGGATGTTGTGCGCGATGAAGATGCAGGAGTGGCCGGAATCGCGGGCGTTGCGCACGAAGCTCAGCACGCCTTGCGTTTCGGCGACGCCAAGATTGTTGGTCGGCTCGTCGAGGATGATGAGGTCGCTGTCGAAATGCATGGCGCGCGCGATCGCCACGGCCTGGCGCTCGCCGCCGGAGAGCGAGCCGATCGGCGTCGTCGGCGGAATGTTCTTCGAGATGCCGACCTGTTTGAGCAGGTCGCGGGCGACAGTGTTCATCGCCTCCTGGTCCATGCGGTTGAGAAAGCGCGGCGGCTTGATCGGCTCGCGCCCGAGGAAAAGATTGCGGGCGATCGACAGTTGCGTGACCAGCGCGGAATCCTGGTAGATGGTCTCGATGCCCTGCGCGATGGCGTCGCTGGTACTGCGCAAGCTCACCTTCTTGCCGCGGATGAAGATGTCGCCGCTGGTCAGCGGCACGGCGCCCGACAAAACCTTGATCAGCGTCGACTTTCCGGCGCCGTTGTCGCCGAGCAGGCCGACGATCTCGCGCTCGTTGACATGGAAATTGGCATCCTCCAGTGCCTGCACGCGGCCGTAGGACTTGCGGATGTTCTGCATGCGGATCAATGGCTCGGCCATGGTCTCACGTCCCTGCCTGATGCCGGCGTTCCAGCCATGAGTGGAGCGCCATCATGCCAAGAATGATCGCGCCGATGAAGATGTTGTAGGCAAGACCGGGCACGCCGATCAGCACGATGCCGTTGCGCATCACGCGCAGGATCAGGATGCCGAGCACGGTGCCGATGATGGTGCCGCGTCCGCCGGTCAGCGCCGTGCCGCCGATCACCACCATGGCGATGACTTCCAGCTCGTAGCCGGTGCCGCTGTTGGGGTTGGCGGCGGATGTGCGCAGCGAGGAGATGACGCCGGCCAGCGAGGCCATGAGCGACGACAGCACGAACAGGCCGATCTTGACGCGATTGACATTGACGCCGCGGGCGCGTGCCGCGTTGGGATTGCCGCCCGCCGCCTGGATCCAGTTGCCTGTCCGGCTTTGCGTCAGCACATAGCCGAGCGCGATCGCCGCGGCGATAAACCAGAACAGCGACATGTAGATGCGAAACGGCCCGATGAAGAAGTCGCCGACCAGCGCCTCCGCCAGCCAGCTGCCCTCGGCACTCCAGGTGCGCTGCGGAAAACCGTCGGTGATGAAAAGCGCGCTGCCGCGCACCACCAGAAGCATGCCGAGCGTCACCAGGAAGGACGGGATCTTGAGCTGGGTGACGAACCAGCCATTGACCAGGCCGATCAGGGCCGCAACCAGCAGCGCGGCGACGAAGCCCATTTCCAGCGAGGTGACGCCGCTGTTGAACAGCGTCCACATCAGCACCGGCGAAAAGCCGAACAGGGAGCCGACCGACAGGTCGAATTCGCCCGATGTCATCAGCAAGGTCATGGCGAGCGCGATCAGGCCGAGTTCGACCGTGAAGGCCAGCGTGTTGGAGATGTTCTGCGGCGACAGGAAATCGTGGTTGAAGCCCCAGAAAACGCCGATCTCGACGACGAGCAGCACGAAGGGACCGAATTCCGGCCGCGCAATCAGGCGTTGGACAAGCGAATGATTTTCCACAGGGAACCCGCGACATGGTTGGAACGGGCCGCGATCTCCCCGCCTCGGATGGACAGGTCGCGGCGCAAGAAGATTCTGGCGCCGCGTGCCAGATGGGCGCGGCGCCAGGATCGCGGTTATTTGCCGGACAGGATCTTGTCGTAGACGCCGGCGGTGTCCTTCTCATAGAGCGCGCCGGTGATGACGTTGAAGCCCGGAGGGATGCCCGACGCGGCCATGTTGGCGAGCGAGAGCGCGACATAGCTGGTCGCCTGCGGGTCCTGCCACTGGCCGGCGTTGACGTAGCCGTTCAGCACTTCCTGGGTGGTGTCGAGCGAGTTGCCCCAGCCGACGACCGGGATTTCGCCCGGCTTGACGCCAACCTGGTCGAACACCCGCTTGATCGAGCCGGTGACGAGGTCGCCCAGGCCGATGATGGCGTTGACCTTGCCCTTGTGGGCGGTGAGGTAGTCGACCATGCGGTTGATCACCTCGGCCTGGTCGAGCGTCGCCTCGGTCACTTCATAGGTGATGCCGAGCGGTCCGAAGACGCTCTTGATACCTTCCTCTTCCTGGACGCCATAGGTGGCGCCGGGGATCTCGACCGGCATCCAGACGAAGTCGCCCTTCTTCACCAGGCCCTTGTCGACCAGATATTGCGCCCAATGCTTGCCGAAGGTGACGTTGTCGCCGCCGACATAGGCATTGAAATTGGCCTTGGGATCGGGCGTGTTGAAGTTGATGATCGGGATGTTGGCGGCGCGGGCTTCCTTGACGATCTCGACAAGGCTGCCCGGATCGGGGCTGGTGGTGACGATACCGTCGGCCTTGGCGGAGAGGGCGGCGCGGACCGCTTCCTGCTGCGAGGCGACGTCGCCATTGTGGAACGAGGTGTTGACGGTGTTGCCGGTGTCCTTGGCCCATTGCTTGGCGCCGGCCAGGAAGTAGGTCCAGACCGGATCGGCCGGGCCGCCATGCGAAATCCAGTAGAAGGTCTTGGCCTGCGCTGCTGCCGGAATAACCGTCAGCGCGACCAGCAGGCCGTAGAGCACAAGTCTCAGTCTTGTCAGCATTTGATTTCCTCCCGGTTGAAGATGATCCGTCCCTTGTTCCGGCTCCAGCCGGATTGCGTCTTTTGCCAGCGCCGCTCGGATGCCTCAGAGCATTCCCTTTTTCGGCGGATGGCAAGCCTCCATCTGCAGATGTAGTTGGCGCCTGACACGGCGCCATCACCGGACCCATCAGATTGCATCAGTTGCGGTGATTTTTCAGGGCAGCCGGATGATTGGTGGCGAGGCTCAGCCGAGCGGGTCGTCCTGACCGCGTCCGGCACGCCGGTTGCGCCACAGCCGGACCGACCGGTCGACCGCGAGGGCAAACACGACCAGGGCGCCGGTGGCGAAAGTGCTCCACGCGGCATCGACGCCAAGCATGCTCATGGCGCTGAGGATTACCTGGAGGACCAATATGCCGATCGCGGCACCGATGACGCTGCCATGGCCGCCCGAAAGCGATGTGCCGCCGATGATGGCCGCCGCGAAAGCCAGCAGTGCGAACGTGCCGCCGTCACCGGGGGCAATGGCGCCCTCGGCGCCGATATGGATCACGCCGGCCAGCCCGGCCATCGCACCCATCAGCACCAGCGTCAGCACCCTGACCTTGCTTGTTGGAATGCCTGCATAGGCAGCAGCTTGCGGATTGCTGCCCACGGCCTGGACCCGGTAGCCGAAGCGTGTGCGGTGGAGCACGACATGCATCGCGAGCGCCAGCACGATGAAGATGATGCCTGCCGCCGGCACTATCATGAACGCCTTGCCGGAAAGAGCGGTGAAGAGGCCGCTGCCCGCGCCTGTCGGGGCGATTGTCTGTCCCTTGCCGGCGACCAGCGACAGGCCCTGGATCATCCACCATGTGCCGAGCGTCACGAGCAGAGCCGGCAGGCGCAGCGCGATCACCAACAGACCGTTGATCAGGCCAAGGCCGGCGCCAGCCGCGACACCCGCCAGCGCGGCAAGCCAGGGGTCCACTCCGGCAACCATCAGCAAGGCGGTGAAGGTCGCCGCAAGATGGAACACCGCACCGGCCGACAGATCGATCTCGCGCGTTGCGAGCACGAACACCATGCCGATCGCCAGCAGGCCGGGCAGGGCAGCCTGGCCCAGCACCGAGAGCAGATTGGCCGGCTCGAGGAAGGAGGGGGTCAGCCAGCCAAGCAGTGCAACCAGGGCGGCAAGCACAACGGCACCACCGGTTTCGGCCGGCAGCCGGATGCTGCGTCTGGTTTGGTGGATCGCTGAGCCGGCAAGCGGCGGCGCGGTCTCGGTCCTGGTCATGCCGCACTACTCTCCCGATTGCTCTGACGGATTTCGTCCACAGGCTTGCCCGAGGTGATCAGCGTCAGAAGCCTTGCCACGTCCATATCGTCGCCGGCGATTTCGCCGGCCAGCCTGCCCTGATGGAAAGCCAGGATGCGATCGCAGAGCCCTGTCAGTTCGGACAGTTCGTTGGAATGCAGGAGCACGATGCAGCCACTGGCCGCCATCTGGCGGATCAGCGCGTAGATCTCCTGCTTGCTGCCGATGTCGATGCCGCGGGCAGGCTCGTCGAGCAGCACCACCTGCGGGCCGATCTCCAGCCATTTGGCGATGATCACCTTCTGCTGGCCACCGGCCGAAAGCGAGCCCGCCGGCATCTCCGGCGCGCTCCGGATGCGCAGCGCCTCGATCTGCCGTGCGGCGCGGCCGAGCGCCGCGTCGGGCGAATACCAGCGCGATCCCCAACTGCGTGCACCGACGACGACGTTCGCCATGTTGAAGGCGATCGACTTGTCGGGCATCAGCCCATTGCCGCGCTCGCCCGAAATCATGCAGATGCTGCGGCGCGCCGCTTCCGTCTGCGTCCTCGGTAAGCCGTCGCCGTCGGGAAAACGCACCTTGCCCTGGCGCGGCTTGCGCAGCCCGAACAACAGGGCAAGCGACTCCCGTGCTCCGGAACCGGCAAGCCCGAGTATCTCGCCGGCGTTGGCCGTTAGGCTGACCCCGGAAAGAATGCCGCCGCTGAGCCCTTCGATCGTTATCTGCGGCCGCAGCGTGCCGGCCAGCGTCGGCAGGGTCCTGAGCGGCAGCGGGAACAGTGACTGGCGCAACTGGCCGATCATCGCTTCCTCGGACGCCGTCAGCTCCTGCCGCGCCTTTGACAGCACGTCGCGGCCGTTGCGGATCACCGTCAGTTGGTCGGCGATGGCAAGTGCGTCCCCCAGCCGGTTCGACGCGTAGAGCATGCTCATGCCCCTGGCTTTCAGCCCCCGCAGCACGACGAACAGCCGCTCGCTCTGACACTGGTCGAGCGCTGAGTTCGGGTCGTCGAGGAGGAGAAGCCTCGGGTTTTCCAGCAGCGCGCGGGCGATCGCGACCAGCTGCTGTTCACCGGGTCCGAGATCGCCGAGCGGCGCATGGACGTCGACGTCGAGACCAAGCTGGCGAAGCAGTTCGCGGCTGCGTGCCTCCATTTCGCGCCGCGAGATCAGCCCGTTGTGGAGCGGCTCGCGGTTGACGAACAGATTGGCCAGGACCGGGCGCTCCGGAAACAGCCCCGGCTGTTGCAGGACCACGCCAATGCCGAGCTTGCGCGCCGCGTTGGGGCTGTCGATCGTCGCGGTCTTGCCGTCGAATTCGATTGTGCCACGGTCGGGCCGGACAATACCCGCCAGCACCTTTGTCAGTGTCGACTTGCCGGCGCCGCTTTCACCGACCAGCGCGTGGATCGAGCCGCGCTCGATCACAAGATTCATGTCATCGAGCACGACCGTGCCGCCAAAGCGCCTGGCGATGGTGCGCACGAACAGAATCGGCGAATCGGACATCGGAACGGCCCCCCGACCGCACCGCGATCTTGAAGCGCTTTGCGTCCGCCGTCATCCGGGTTCGCATAAAATTGTGTTGATTGCGGCCGTTTTGGACAGATTCTAGACAAAATCGGCCTTCGCCAGGTCGCGCATGAGATGGCTGGCGCCGTAGGTCCAGTGCGGGCAATCGGGCGACAGCCGCACCCGGTTGACCAGCGCACCGAATTTTTCGGACGAGATGGTGACGATGTCGCCGACCTTGTGGGTAAACCCCTTGCCCTTTTCGCCGCGGTCCTTCGATGGCACGAACATGGTGCCGAGATAGAGCGCCAGCCCGTCGGGATATTGGTGGTGCGGGCCCATGGCGGCGGCAACCAGCTCTTCCGGCGAACGGCTGATCTCGGCCATCGAGCTTGCGCCCTCCAGCGAGAAGCCATCCTCGCCCTCGACCTTGAGGCGCACCACGGCGCGCTTCACGTCGTCGATCGAGAACGTGTCGTCGAACAGGCGGATGAAGGGGCCAAGCGAGGCCGAGGCATTGTTGTCCTTGGCCTTGCCGAGCAGCAGCGCGGAGCGCCCTTCGACGTCGCGCAGATTGACGTCGTTGCCGATGGTAGCGCCGACGATCCTGCCGCTTGAGGCGGCGATCATGGCGATCTCCGGCTCCGGATTGTTCCAGGTCGAGACGGGGTGCAGGCCGACATCGGCGCCGAAGCCGACCGAGGCCATCGGCTGGCACTTGGTGAAGATCTCGGCATCGGGGCCGATGCCGACTTCCAGATATTGCGACCAGGCGCCGCGCGCGATCAGCTTGGCCTTGATCTCCATCGCTTCCGGCGAACCGGGCTTCAGCTTCGACAAATCATGGCCGATCAGCCCGGCAATGTCGGCGCGGATGGCGTCGGCCTTCTCCGCCGAGCCACGCGCCTGTTCCTCGATCACCCGCTCGAGCAGGCTGACGACGAAGGTCACGCCGGACGCCTTGACCGCCTGCAGGTCGACCGGGGAAAGCAGATAGGGTTTTGCCGGATCGCGCGCTGCCTCGAAACTGTTGGCCGCTATGTCATCGAGCGAGCCGATCGGCTTGCCCTTGGCCGAACGCACATGCCCTGCCGGATCGGTCATCTCGCAGATATCCCGTACGGTCGGCGCCGCGCTCGAGGTGATGTCGAAGACGGTGCCGTCTCGCACCGTGACGATCAGGGGATGGGGCACATCCGGTGATCGAGCGCGGCCGAGAAAGACGCCATCGTCAGGCAGAAACGTCATGTTTGTCATTGCACTCTCGTCATTGCGCAGGATAGTTCGATGTTATGACGTGCGCATGGCCCCTTCAAGCCGACACGCCCTGAAGCAGCATGTGCCAAGCGACAGGCGATCAACGGAAAAGGCCCTTGCCACCATGTCGCTGTACTGCTTCGCGGCGCTACAGTTCATCCCAACGTAACCGCAAATGCGCGCTTGTCGATCCGGCTTTTTCCAGCGTGGTCAGACCGCTGCCGGGATGGGCGTCCACCACATGTGAAACGGGTTCGAAGCAGAAGAAATCAGCGTCTCGTGCCGGCGAATAGAGGACGAAGACATTCAGCGAGGGTGATGCCTCGACCGTGACGGCGATAGCGTCATCCGGCTGGATGATCGTGGCGTGCCCGTTCCAGCCTTCGAAGGCATTGTTGACCCAGGCGTCGGGAAGCGGCGCGGCTTGCGAAAAATCCCAGTCCGGCCGGGAGGCCAGCGGCACCATCCCCGTCGGCAGGTGTCGTTCGTCCTCCAACCAGACACTGTGCGCCGATGCTTGCAGCAAAGTGCGCGGGCGGCGCGGAAACCAGGGGTGGAAACCGAGCCCGTAGGGCAGGCGGATAGTGGCTCGGTTCTCGACAGTCAGCGCTGCGGACAGCGCGCCATCCTCCAATGCATAGCGGACGCTCGCACGGTAGCGGTAAGGCCCGATCGCCCCATCCTCCAGAGCCAGCTCCATTTCAGTGCCGGTTCGCCTCGTCAACCGCCACGGCTTTTGAAATGCGTCGCCGTGGAGTGGGAACGGCTCGCCTTCGACATTGGGCTCTATCGCATGGAAGCGCCCGTCAAACTCGAAGCCTCCACCGGAAATGCGGTTTGACCAGGGGATCAGCAGTTGCGACCCGAACTTCAGCGGGCCCCTCGACGGCTCAAGCACAGGCGTCGGTGCTCGGCCGGGGCGGAGCGCGTCGTAGCGCAGGATGGCAGCGCCCTCGCGGGGGCGCACCACAAGGCTTGCCCGCCCATCGGCAAGTTCGATCTCGTCGCCATTGATCATCGAAAGGGAGCCATGGCTACCATCCGCCATCGATGTTGATGTTTTGACCGCTGATCATGTCCGAGGCCGGGGAGGCGAGGAACAGCACCAAATCGGCAATATGCTGCGGCTCGATGCGCCGCTTCAGGCTTTGGTTGGTGAGGATCCAGTCATTGTATTCCTCGAGCCGTTCTCCGAAGACGCGCTTCTCTGCCTCGGAAACGACGGCGCCGGGCGACACCGCGTTCACGGTGATGCCGTGTGGTCCCAATTCCCGCGCCAGCGACTTGGTGAGTCCCAGCATGGCGCCTTTCGAGGCCACATAGGGCACGTAACCGTCCCAGCGGCCATTCAGCGTCACCGAGCAGAAATTGACGATCCTGCCCCAGCCCTTCTTCTTCATGCCAGGGGCGCAGGCGCGCGCCAGCGCGAAGGCGGCCGATGAATTCACACGGATCTGGTCCTCGTACTCACCAAGCGAGAATTCCTCGAACGGACGGTTGATGATGAGTGCGGCATTGTTGATCAGAATGTCGATCGTGCCTTCTTCGTCGGCGAGCGCCTTGACCGCTGCCTCGGCTTTGGCCAGCTGGTTCAAGTCGCAACCGACATAGACGATCGTGCCCTTGTTTGCCGCCGCCAATTCCGCTGCGATTCCGGGTCCTTCGGCATTCTCCGGTCGGTCAAGCAAAAGCACGCGCGCGCCAGCGCCGGCAAGCGCGGCAGCCTGGGCGCGGCCGAGCGAACCGAGACCACCCGTCAGGAGCACAACTTTACCGGAAAGGTTCGTCACCACCGTTCCCGCTCCTCAAAGCACGTTGTGGACTTCATCGATGGAGGTTTCCTCGATGCGTTTGTCGAGCACGACCTCGCCGCGCGCCATCGCGACCACGCGGTCACAGCAATCAAACACGTGATGCATGTTGTGGCTGATGAAAACGCCGGTCACCCCTTGTGCCTTCAATCCACGCACAAAGCCGATGACCTTGCTGGTCTCCTTGACCGAAAGGTGATTGGTCGGCTCGTCGAGGATCATCACCTTCGACTTGAAATGCATGGCTCGCGCGATAGCGACGCCTTGCCGCTGGCCGCCTGACAGTTCACCGACCAGTGCGTCGGGCGAGCGCAGATGCAGGTCGACATTGGCGATCGCCTTGATGCTTTCGCTGCCCATCTTCTTTTGATCCAGGATGCCGACGCCGAATACGGAAAACAGCGTCGGTTCGCGGCCGATAAACAGGTTCCTGGCGATCGACATGGTGGGAACCATCGAATTGTACTGGTAGATGGTCTCGATACCGAGGTTCATCGCGTCGCGCGGCTTGGCTATCCGCACCGGTTTGCCTTCGACCAGGATCTCGCCCTCATCGGCGGTATGGACGCCGGACAGGATGTTGATGAGCGTCGATTTGCCGGCACCGTTGTCGCCGACCAGCCCGAGCGCCTCGCCCCGCTTCAGGTCGAGGCTCACCCCCTTCAACGCATGGACGCCGGAATACCATTTGTGAAGATTGCGGACGGAGATGATTGCGTCTTCCATGGCTCAGCCCTCCATCTTGATCGCCTTGGCGCGCTTGCGCATCCAGGCATTGGCGACGACGGCGAAAATGGTCAGGAAGCCGATCGCGAATTTGAACCAGTTCGCGTCGACATTGGAGAGCACCAGCCCATTGTCGATGATACGGATGAGGATTGTGCCGATGACGCCGCCGGCGACCGTACCGATACCGCCTGCGAGCGAAGCACCGCCGATAACCGCCGAGGCGACCGCCTGGAGTTCCAGACCTTCGCCGATGGAAGGCAAAGGGGAGCCCAGCCTCAGCACTTGCAGCATCCCGGCGAAACCCGACAGCATCGAGCAAAGCATGAAGCATGCGAGTTTTACCCTCGCGGTCGGGATGCCCATCGAGGCGGCAGCAGGGTGAAAGCCGCCGGTGGCCTTTATCCAGTTGCCGAAATTGGTTCTGGAAAGCATCAGCGACGTCAGCAGGGCAATTCCCGCGAACCACAGGAACGACATGCGGAACATGTTGCCGGGGCCGACGAACGAGGTGAACAGCCAGTTCGGCAGATCGGCGGGAAGCAAGGGTGGAAACCCGCCCGAGACGACGATCGTCAGGGACCGGGCGATGAAAAGCATGCCGAGCGTGGTGATGAAGCTCGGGATCTCGAACCGGATCGTCACATAGCCGTTGATAAATCCGATCACCGCGCAAACGACAAGCCCGGCCAGCAAGGCAAGCGGGAAAGGCACCCCTTGGACCATGAGCACCGCCATGCACATCGGCATCAGCGCGAACACCGACCCAACCGACAGGTCGAACTCGCCGCTGATCATCAAGATCGTCACGCCGATGGCGACGAGGCCCGTTTCCGGCAGAATGCCGAGTATGCCGCGCAGGTTGTCCTGGTTGAGGAACACGCCATTCGAGCGGATCTCGAAAATCACCACCAGAAGCACCAGCAGGATCAGTCCCGCCAGTTCCGGCTTTTCCAGATAGGTCTTGAAGAGGCGTTTCAAGGTAGGCTCCAGGAATTCGAGGCAAGGGACCACCCGGCAGTGCGAGGACCGCCGGGTGAACACATGGCAGGCGTGTGCTTAACGCAGACCTTGCG
This sequence comes from Mesorhizobium loti, assembly GCA_002356515.1. Taxonomy (NCBI): domain Bacteria; kingdom Pseudomonadati; phylum Pseudomonadota; class Alphaproteobacteria; order Hyphomicrobiales; family Phyllobacteriaceae; genus Mesorhizobium; species Mesorhizobium loti. The sequence goes on from AP017605.1 coordinate 6,994,913, forward strand.
AGGAAAGCGTCATTATCGCGTCGGCCTGATCCGGGCGAACGATGCCTTGACCCGTATCGATGTCGGAGGGTGCCAGACCTATCTTCTTGTTCAGGTAGGCCTCCATGACGGGCATGAAACCCTGCATGTAGGGCTGTTGGTCCACCAAAGCCTGTACGTAGCCCTTCTGCATCTGCTGCAGAACTTCCGGCACCAGATCGAAACCGCCAAGCAGGACCTTGCTCGGCGCGACGCCGCGGTCCTGCAGCGAGCGCGCAACGCCCGCGCACCAGAAGCCGGTGTCGAAATAGGCTGTGGTGTCGGGATGCGCATTGAGATAGGCGCCGACACGATCGGACGTGATCGCAAGGTCCGTTCCGCTGTCGATCCGCTCCCATGAGACCTGACGGTCGGGATGGGCCGCCTTGTACTCTTCCAGGAACTGCATCACGCCTGCGCCGCGGCTTTCGGACCAGTTCTGGCCGGGTGCGGAAATGCCGACCAGAACCTTGATTGGCCCCTCTTTCGGGAAGCTCTCGGAAATCGCCTTGCCGAGCGAATAGCCCGCCGGCTTGAAACCTTGCCCGATGAAGGCCTGCCGCGCATTGCCCTTGGCGCCTTCGGTGTCGTCGACATTGACGGCAATCACCAACACACCGGCATCCCGCGCCTCCTTGATGACGTCGTCGAACGCCTTGTTGTCGACAATCGAGGTCAGCAGGGCATCCGGCTTGGCGGCAAGCGCGGCGCGCATGTTGGCGAGTTGCTGCTCGACCGAGCCTTCGGTCTGGGTGAAAATCATGTTGCACTTGGCCTCGACCTTGCCGCAGGCATCGTCAAAGCCCTTCTTCACCGCCTGCCAGAAGGTGTTCGAGGCCGACGAATGGTGCGTAAAGACGATGTTGAGCCCGTCGGCACTGGCGACGGAAGGCCCGGCAAGCAGCGTCGTGGCGAGCAAAAGCGTTGCAGTCAGTCGTTTCATTTCTATTCCTCCCGTTGAGTGTTCTTCAGATGTCCGCCTTGTCGGAGACGCGGCGATGGACGGTGTAGGCCCGACCGAGGTCGGGATTGAGTTCCAGCCCGAGGCCCGGGCCGGGCGGCACGGTGATCATGCCGTCCTTGACTTCCGGCAGCGCGGTCACGAGGTCGCGGTACCAGGTCCGGTAGAATGCCCGCACGCTCTCCTGGACGAGGGCGTTGGGCGCGTTGAGGGACAAATGCGTGGACGCCGCCAGGACCACTGGCCCGGTGCAGTCATGCGGGGCGACCGGCAAATGCCAGGCCTCCGCCATCGCCGCGATCTTGCGTGCTTCGGAAAGCCCGCCGCACCAGGAAATGTCCAGCATGACGATGCCCGCGGCGCCCGTCTCCAGAAGGTCGCGGAATGCCCAGCGACTGCCCAAGGTTTCCGACGCCGAGATCGGCGCCGGGCTCGCGGCCTCATAGCGCTTGAGGTCGGCGAGGCTGTCCATGCGGATCGGATCCTCATGCCAGTACGTGCCATAAGGTCCGAGCGCCTTGGCGATCTTGATCGCCGGCAGGAGCTGCCACATGGAGTGGAACTCGACCATAATGTCGATCTTGTCGCCGACAGCTTTGCGGATCTTCTCGAAGGGTTGCAGCGCGGCTTTGAGGTCGGTGGCGGTGATGTCTTGCCCCCGGCTTTTCTCGGCGGCATGGTCGAAAGGCCAGATCTTCATGGCCGTGATACCGTCCTCGAGCAGCTCCGCCGCCAATTCGTCGGCGCGGTGGAGAAACCCGTTCAGGTCGTCGTATCCTTGCCTTGTGCCGAGACCATAATTCGCGGTGGTCTGTCCCTTGCCGTCCTTGATGTATTCGGTGCCGGCGCAGGTGTTGTAGGTACGGATGGACTGCCGCGAAAAGCCTCCCAGCAGCTGCGCGATCGGCTGGTTCATCGCCTTGCCGAAAATGTCCCAGAGCGCGATGTCGAAGGCGGAATTGCCGCGGACTTCGACCCCGCTTGAGCGGAAACCGAGATAGCCAACCAGATCCGCTGAAAGCAGATCGATCTGCAGTGGATCGCGGCCGATGACGCGTGGCGCGACATATTCATGGACATATTCCTCGACCGTGCGGGCCAGGAAAAAGGTCTCGCCAAGGCCGGTGATGCCCTCGTCGGTATGCACCTCGATCCAGAGCAGATTGGGCCGCTCTTCGATGCGGATGGTCTCGATCGAGCGGATTTTCATGCGATCCCCGCGTCGATCAAGGCCTTGACGCTTTTGTCGAAATGCGCGGCCATATGTTCGGCGGCGAGTTGCGGGTTCCCCGCGATGATCGCCCGAGCAATATCCGCATGCCCCTCGATCATCTTGATCTGCTCTTCCTCGGTGGCACGCGTACGCCAGCCGATCACCCAGGTGCGTCGCGTGACACCGCTGAAGGCGTTGATGATCAACGAAAACACCGGGTTGTGGGAGGCCCGCGCGATCGCCTCATGGAATGCGATGTCGTGTTCCATGACGGTCTCGGGCGCACGGTAGTTCTCGCGCATCAGCTGCGCGCATTTCTGTATTTCAGCCGCCTCCGCGTCGGTCCGCCGGAGTGCGGCGAGCGCCACTGTGCGCATTTCGATGGTGCGCCGCACATCATAAACCTGCTGGATGCTGATCTGTTCGGTGGTGACGCCGTGCTCGATCACCATCGACATGGCACCAATGTCGAGCTTGGCTACGCTGGCGCGCCGGCCGGCGCTCATGTCGATGAGGCGCATCGCCGACAACGACCGAAACGCCTCCCGCACCACCGTTCGCGAGACGCTGAGCTTGCGGGTCATGTCGGCTTCACTGGGCAAGAGGTCGCCGGGGCCAAGGCCTTCCACGCGGATGTGTTGGGTGATGGCCTGAATGGCGGCACTCACCAGGCCGGGACTTGTCTCGTCAGGCTCTATGCTGCGATCGCTTACCATTTGCCTCAAACCTGTATGACATGTTTTGTTGAAATGCCTATAGCTTTATGAAATCTTGTCTGTCAATAGCAGTTGACCGCGCGACAGTTGGGAGGGGAAGGGCAGTGGATAGCGAAGAAAAACAGCCAGGCTTCGTGTTCGATGCCAGGGATATCGTCGGTGAGAGCCTGCTCTGGGACGAGAACAGGAAGGCACTGATCTGGGTAGATATCATCGGGCGGCGCATTCACCTGCTCGATCCCGTCACGCTCGATCACAAGAGCTGGCAGACACCGGACTTCGCAACCTCGATTGGCCTGCGCCGGGACGGTGGCGCGATCGTCGGGCTACGGAAGGATGTGGCACTGTGGGATTTCGGAGAGAGCTTCAGGACGATCGCGACGATCGAAGCGGACAGCCCCGACACACGGTTGAATGAGGGCGTGGTCGCCCCGGACGGCTCTTTCTGGGTCGGCACCATGGAAAACAACATCGGCCCCGACGATCTTGCGCGCGACATTTCGCGAGATGCGGGGCGGATCTATCGTGTCGACACAGCCGGCTCTGTCGAGGCGCTCAGTGCCGATCGCTTCGGCATCACCAACACGATGGTCTGGACGGCGGATGATACCTTCATCACGGCGGACACGACGAAGAACCAGATCTTTCGCTACCACTGGGACAGGTGGCGGTCGCGAATAACCGACAGGCGTCCTTTCTTTTCGGGTTTTCCTCGCGGCCTGCCGGACGGGTCGTGCATGGATGCGGAGGGCTATGTCTGGAACTGTCGCGTTGCGGGGGGCGGCTGCCTGGTCCGTATCTCACCTGACGGGGTTCTGGACAAGGTGGTGGAACTGCCCTGCAACTGGCCGACGAGCTGTGCTTTCGGCGGCGAGAGTTTCGACATCCTCTTCGTCACCTCGGCGCGGTTTACCATGAGCGAGAGACATTTGCGGGCAAACCCGCAGGAGGGCGGACTGTTCGCGGTGCGCGCAGGCGTTCGAGGCACACCGACCAAACGGTTCGGATGAGACGACCCGACTGAAGTGGCCGAGAACGCCAGGCCCTACCAGGTCGGCCACGGCCTTTTCGACCATTCCGTGCAAAGCCCAAGCGTTCCGGCAGTCGCTGGAGCGTTGATGGTGGCCAATTCAGGAAAGCCGGATTCCGCTTGACAGTTTCATGAATATGAAAAAGTCTTAGCCAATTTCAAAATCTCAGTGGGCAGGTCGATGTCGGCCTTCGTTGCAGCACAAGCGCCAGGGGGCCGGTCTTCATCGGGCTTCCGGCTCGCCATGCTGCTGCCCGGCGCGCTGGTCACCTTCCTGCTGATCCTGTTCGCGCTTGGGCTGGTGCTGTTCCTCGCCTTCCGTGGCAATGACGGGTCGCTGCTCGGCGTCGGGCTGACCGTCGGGAACTTCGTCACCGTGGCCACCGATCCGCTCTACTGGACGGTGACGCTGCGCTCGCTGGTCATTGCCGGCCTGGTGACGCTGGCGACCGTCGTCACCGCCTATCCCGTCGCCTACTATCTCGCCTTCCACGCCGGGCGGCGGCGCGGCCTGCTGCTTTTCCTGGTGACGCTGCCGTTCTGGACCAGCTATCTCCTGCGCGTCTTCGCCTGGAAGATCGTGCTCGCCTATAACGGCGTCCTGAACTCGGCGCTGATTGAAAGCGGCATTTGGTCGGAGCCGACATTGGCCTTTCTCAACACGCCGGCCGCGGTGGTCGTCACGCTCGCTCATGCCTACGCGCCCTTCGCCATCCTGCCGATCTATGTGGCGCTGGACACCATTCCGAAATCGTTGCTCGAGGCCGCCTCCGACCTCGGCGCGCGGCCGTTCACCGCGTTCCGCCGCGTCGTGCTGCCGAACTCCATGCCGGGCGTATTGGCCGCCGCGCTGGTCGTTTTCGTACCGACCGTTGGCGACTATGTCACGCCGGCCATGGTCGGCGGTCCGGCCAGCACCATGATCGGCACGCTGATCCAGTCACAGTTCGGCAAGGCCAATGACTGGCCGTTCGGTGCGGCCCTCTCGGTCTGCGTCATGCTGGTCATCCTCGTCGTCGTGCTGGTCGCGCGCGGCGCCGACCGCAGATTTGGCAGCCGCACATGAAGGCGGAACAAGCCGACACGAAACGGGATGGCAGCTGGCTCGGCCTCTACGTGCTTGCCTATCTGGTGTTTCTCTACCTGCCGGTGCTGCTGATCCCGCTGTTTTCCTTCAACGATTCCATCCAGGCTGCGTTTCCGCTGCAGGGTCTTACGTTGCAATGGTATCAGACGCTCTACGGCAATCCGGCGCTGTCGGGCGCGCTTTTGAACAGTCTCGTCATCGCCGTCATCGCCGCATCCGGCGCCACGCTATGCGGCATCACCGTTTCCTATATGGACCTCTATGGCCGCTCGCCTCTGGCCGCCACGATCAGCGCCATCGCCCGGCTGCCGATCCTCATTCCCGGTGTCATCGTCGGCATATCCCTCTTGATTCTGGTCAACCTCATTGGCCTTGGACCATCGCGCGTCGCCATCGTGCTTGGCCACATACTGGTGGCGCTGCCGACGACGGTGGTCGTCATGCGCAGCCGTTTCGCCGCCATTCCCAGGACGGTTCGCGAGGCCGCGCTCGACCTCGGCGCCTCCGACTGGACGACGTTCCGGCGCGTCATGCTGCCGCTCAGCCTGCCGGCCGTGCTGTCGGCCTTCATGCTTGCCTTCCTGATTTCCTTCGACGAATTCATCGTCGTCTTCTTTCTCGCCGGAACTGAGCCGACGCTGCCGCTCTACATCTGGAGCCAGCTGCGCTTCCCCCGCTCGCTGCCGACCGTCATGGCGCTGGGGACGGTGATCCTGGCCGTATCCTTCATCATCGCCGGCACCGCCGAGATCCTGCGCCATCGCGGGCTCGGCGCCGCGCGCCGCAATCCAGCCTGACCATAACAAAGAAGAGGAGAACGAAAATGACCTTCCACCTGAAATCGATAACCGGACACAAAGCTCGCGCCGGCCTTGCCGCACTGGCGCTCGCACTGTCGTCGACCGTGGCGCTGGCCGCCGAAAAGCTGCAATATTTCACCTGGTCGGGCTACGAGCTGCCCGACTTCAACAAGAGCTTCCTCGCTGCGCACCCCGATGGCGTCGAGGCCTCGATCTTCGGGGACGACGACGATGCCTTCACCAAGGTCAAGGCTGGCTTCCGTCCTGACATCGCGCATCCCTGCTACGACAAGGTGGCGCGCTGGAACAAGGAAGGCCTGCTGCAGCCGATCGACACCAAGCGCATCAAGAACTGGGATTCGATCTTCCCGGTGTTCAAGAACCTGCCCGACCTGCAAGCCGGCGACGGCAAGGTCTGGATGGTGCCGTGGGACTGGGGCAACACCTCGATCCTCTACCGCACCGATCTGGTGAAGAATCCCGAGGCGAGCTGGAACCTGCTCTGGGACAAGCAATATGCCGGCCGCATGGCGACCATCGACGCCGTCCACGATACGCCCATCGTCGCCGCACTTCTCGCCGGCGTGAACCCCTTCGACATGACACCTGAGCAAATGGACAAGGTCGCGGCAAAGCTGCGCGAACAGCGCCCGCTGCTGTCGAGCTACACCACCGACATGACCTCGGTCGAGCAGGCGCTGGCCAGCGGCCAGCTGGTCGCCGCCATGACCTGGAACGCGTCGGCCACCTCGCTGAAGAAGCAGGGCGTGCCGGTCGAGTTCATGAAGCCGAAGGAAGGCATGCTGACCTGGGCCTGCGGCTTCGTCATGCTCAAGGACGCCAAGAATGTCGATCTCGCCTATGATTTCATCAACAGCCGGCTCGACGCCGACTCGGGTAAGTTTCTCATTCAGTCCTACGGCTATGGCAGTTCGCTGAGCACCGCTTTCGCCGGCGTGGCGAAGGACGAGCTGGAGAAACTGCAGCTGCCGTCCGATCCGGAAGTGATGCTGAAGAGCACGATCTTCACCGGGCCGATGAAGCAGAATGACGATGTGGCAAAGATGTTCGAGAAGGTGAAGGCTGGCGGGTGAGGCTGATCTTCCCTTCTCCCCTTGTGGGAGAAGGTGTCGCCGAAGGCGACGGGTGAGGGGTGCTCCAGCTTGGCGCCGACGGCGATCCGTCACCCACCCCTCATCCGTCTCGGCGCTGCGCGCCGATCCACCTTCTCCCACAAGGGGAGAAGGCAAAACCGCGAAGCACTGCGCCAGTGAAGTGATGCAACGAGGACGAATGCATGGATGTTCTTGACGAAGCGAAACCCAAGGACGATGCCGACGTTCGCGTTGGCCGGCGCGTGCGGGCGCTGCGGCTCGAGCGCCGCCTGTCGCTGGCCGAACTGGCGGCAAAAGCCGGCGTGTCGATCGGTGCGCTGAGCCAGATCGAGCGCGGCATGTCCTCGTTGCGCGTCAAGGTGATCTGGCCGCTCGCCGCTGCGCTGGACATTGAGCCGTCGGCGCTGATTGCCGACGGCAATGATGCCGTCAACGATCTCTATTGCGTGCGCGCCGACAAAAGGCGGCAGATCCCGGTCAAGTCGGAAGGCATCGCCAAGGCGCTGCTGTCGCCGCCGGGCGCGACGCTCACCGGCATGCTGGTGACGGTCGAGGCCGATGGCGGCACGGCGGAAGCCTATGCCCATGCCGGCCATGAATTCGGCTATGTCCTTTCGGGCGAGGTCGAACTGGTGGTGGATTCGACCAAATACGGGTTGAAGACCGGCGACAGCTTTGCCTTCAGGAGCACGCTTTTGCATGCCTTCCGCAATCCAGGCGCCGAGCAATGCCAGATCCTCTGGGTCAACACGACAAAACCCTCCGAGGTTCGCGATGGCGCCTGATCCACTTGTCCGGTTGCAGGCGGTCTCGAAGGTTTTTCCCGGCGGCATCGTTGGGCTCGATGCCGTCGACCTCGACATTATCAGCGGCGAGTTCATCACGCTGCTTGGGCCATCGGGCTGCGGCAAGACCACCAGCCTGCGCGTCATTGCCGGTTTCGAAAGCCCCTCGAGCGGCAAGGTCTTGCTCGACGGCCGCGACATCACCGCGCTTCGGCCCTTCGACCGGCCCGTCAACACCGTGTTCCAGGATTACGCGCTGTTTCCGCATATGGACGTCGCCGAGAATGTCGGCTTCGGCCTGTCCCTGCGCAAACTGTCCGGCGCCGAGCAGGCCAAGCGCGTCGGCGAGGCGCTCGACATGGTCGGTCTCGCCGACAAGCTCCGCGCCCGCGTCTCCGAACTCTCGGGCGGCCAGCGTCAGCGCGTGGCACTTGCCCGCGCCATCGTCTGCGAGCCGCGCGTGCTTTTACTCGACGAGCCGCTGTCGGCGCTCGACGCGCATCTGCGCGAACAGATGCAGGTGGAACTGAAGCGGCTGCAATCGCGGCTTGGCACCACCTTCGTCATGGTCACCCACGACCAGACCGAGGCTTTGTCGATCTCCGACCGCATCGTCGTCATGAACAAGGGCCGCATCGAGCAGATTGCGCCGCCGGCGACGCTCTATGACCGGCCCGCCACGAAGTTCGTGGCGAGCTTCATCGGCACCATGAACCTGCTGCAGTCACACTTTGTCGGCCGCGATGGCGATCGCCTGCGTTTTACCGCCGGCACCTTGCCACTGGAGGCCGTTTCTGAAACCGGCCAGTCACCCGGCGAAGGCGAAATGCGCACCATCGGCGTGCGTCCGGAGGATTTGCTGGCGGCCACCGAGGCGGCCGAAGGAACCGCGCCGGCGCGGGTGAACAGCATCGTCTTCCACGGCCGTACCTTGCGGCTGCACGCCGAGCTGGGGCAGGGGTTGCCGGTGGTGATCGATGCGCCGCGCCAGGCCGAGGGGTTTCAATTCAGCGTCGGCGACGTGGCGCATATCAGCCTGCGCCGTGGCGCCAACTGCCCTATGCTGCCGGGCTAGTCTGATCCACCTTCGCAAGGTTGCCGCCAATTGACCGGCCAGGACGATTCCATGGCCGGCATGTGAGAAATCGTCGCCACACAGTCGCGCTATATCTATCGTCCTGACACGCCTTGTCAGCTGTCGTGCGGGCAAAGGTGGCGGGCCGGCAAGCGATCCCCTACTTCGAGTGCGTCTGAACAGGAGGAACACAAAATGACCATCGCAGAAATTGCCAAGGATTTCACCGAGCTCCTCAAGCAGGGAGACCACAACGGTGCCGCCGAAAAATACAATGCCGACGACATCGCCAGCTACGAAGCCATGGAAGGGCCGATGGCCGTCAGCCATGGCAAGGAGGCCCTCAGGCAGAAGAGCCAGTGGTGGCAGGAAAACCACGAAGTCCATGGCGGCTCGGTCGAAGGCCCCTATGTCAATGGCGACCAGTTCGCGGTGCGCTTCACCTTCGACATAACGCCCAAGGCCACCGGCCAGCGCGTCACCATGGATGAGGTCGGCCTGTACACGGTCAAGAACGGCAAGATCGCCGAAGAGCGCTTTTACTACTGAGGCAGGAAACTCCGACTTCGGAGTCTGCTCTTCGCTACAGGATCGAGTACAAGCATGGTGGCCAGGACGGTGTCTTGGCCATCATGCGAGAGGTCCAAATCGTCTTCAGATACTTGGCAAGCTGGTCGGCCACCGTGCCCCAGCCATCGAAGAAACCCATCCTCTAGTATCGGCAAGCCCGAAAATTCCGCGGTTGCGAGCCTGGGCGCTGGCAAAGCGGGAAGGGCGGTTTTAGGCTGTGGGACGGATTTGACTGTCAGCCCAAGGGAAGCACGCTTTGACGATTACGATCTATGGCATCACCACCTGCGACACGGTCAAGAAGGCGCGCGTCTGGCTGGAGAGCCATGATGTGCCCTACCGTTTCCACGATTTTCGCGCGGAGGGGCTCGATGCGAAGCGGCTCGATGGCTGGGTCGGCAAGGTCGGCTGGGAAAAGCTGCTCAACAAGAGCAGCACCACGTTCCGCGAGCTGGCGGACAAGGACAAGCAGGGCCTCGATGAAAAGAAGGCCAAGGCCCTGATGCTGGCCAAGCCAACGATGGTCAAGCGGCCGGTGCTGGAGGTGGGTGACCGGGTTCTCGTTGGCTTCAAGCCGGAGGCTTATGAGCAGGCGGTGAGGTAGGTAGCGAAGCCGTTGAAGCTGCCGATCTCCCCCCTCGTGGGGGAGATGTCCGGCAGGACAGAGGGGGGCGCTGTCCCGCCGGCCTCAGAAGTTCCGGCCGCCTCAGCCGATCCCGCGCATATACCCCGCCAGCGCCACGGCATTGTTGTGCGCTTCGTCATGGGCGCCGTAGAGCAGCGTTACCTTGCCCTCGCGAAGCAGGTGGCGCAATTGCGTCACCGCCTCGCCATTCCCATCCAGCTCAACACGATACCGCTCCTGAAACTCTGCCCAGCGCGCCGGTTCATGCCCGAACCACTTTCGCAATTCATCGCTCGGCGCAACCTCCTTCAGCCACAGCGCCAGCGCGGCATGCTCTTTGCTGACGCCGCGTGGCCAGATGCGATCGACGAGGACCCGCTGCCCGTCACCAGGTGCCGGTGGCTCGTAAATCCGCTTCACCGTCAGGTCGAAGGCCATCACACCCTCGCTGGTTGGAACCTTCAGACCCACTCGCCCTTGCGCATCACAGGCACGCGGCTGCCGTCCTTGTGGACGCCGTCAATGTCGATCTTGTCCGAGCCGATCATCCAGTCGATGTGGATAAAACTCTTGTTGCCGCCGCGCGCGGCGATCTCGTCCTGGCTGAGCGAGGCGCCGTCGACGAAGCACTTCGAATAGCACTGCCCGAGCGCGATGTGGCAGGCGGCGTTCTCGTCGAACAGCGTGTTGAAGAACAGCAGGCCGCTGGCCGAGATCGGCGACGAATGCGGCACCAGCGCCACTTCGCCCAGACGCCGCGATCCGTCGTCGGTGTCGAGCACCTTTTTCAGCACATCCTCGCCCTTCGAAGCCTTGGCCTCGACGATCCGGCCTTCCTCGAACCGCACCGAGATCTCGTCGATCAGCGTGCCCTGGTAGGACAGCGGCTTGGTCGAGGAGACATGGCCCTCGACCCGCCTGGCATGCGGCGTGGTGAACACCTCTTCGGTCGGGATGTTGGGGTTGCAGGTGATGCCGTTCTTGGCGGTCGAGGCACCGCCCATCCACTCATGGCCGTCAGCCAGTCCGACCGTCAGGTCGGTGCCCCGTCCGGTGAAATGCAGGGCGTGGAAATTATGGCCGTTGAGCCATTCGGTCCGGCCGCGCAGCGCGGCATTGTGCGCCGTCCAGCTGCCGATCGGGTCTTCCACGTCGACCCGTGATGCCGCGAAGATGGCATCGGCGAGCTTGGCCACGGCGACATCGTCGGCATCGCCAGGGAAAACCTGCTTGGCCCAGGCGAGGTCCGGATAGGCGACGATGTTCCAGTTGATGTCGAAGCCGGTGATCTTTTCCAGCGCCGGCTGGTAGGCCATCGAATTGGCCTTGTTGGCGCGCGCCACTTTCGCCGGGTCCTGCGCCGACAACAGCGATGGATCCTCGCCGCGCACGGCAAGCCTGGCCGCATTTTTGGAAAAAGCCTTCGCCATGCCTTCATAGAGCCAGCCGGCGGCGTGGTCGAAACCGGCGTCCGCCCCGAAGCGGTAGCGCGCCAGCGTCATCTCGTCATCGTTGAAGATCGGCGTCACCAGCCCCGCGCCGGCCTTGTAGGCATGTTCGACGATGCGCCTGGTCAACGGCAATGCTGCGATTGACGAGGTCAGCACCAGATCCTGTCCGGGCTGCAATTGCAGCCCGACCTTGATGGCGACCTCCGCCAGCCTGTCGAGCTTTACCGGGTCGATCGTTGCGGAAACGCCGCGCGAATGTGTGGTCATGATCCTGCCTGCCGTGATGTTTGATCTGGTCTTACATAGACCGCGGCCGGCATCCTTTCCACCGCGATTGCGCTGGGCCAGTTCAGGCCATGATCCCGAAAAGTGGGAACCGGTGTTCGGAAAAGATCATGGTCAACCAAAAGAGACCGAACCCCATCCCGATTCCATCGGGATGGAACAGGCTCTAGGCCGCGCTTTCGAGCGATCCGAACTGCGCCATCGTTGCCGCGATCTCCTCCTTGATCCAGACTTTGAAGTCCCGGACCTTGCGGCTCTCCGTCTTGGCCGACGAGGTCACCAGCCAATAGCCGAGCCCGCTCTGGGCGCGAATTCCAAATGGGGCCACCAGCCGCCCGTCGGCCAGTGCATCCGCCGTCAGCAACTGCCAGCCCAGCATCACCCCATGGCCGGCAATCGCCGATTCCAGGCACAGCATCGGATCGGTGAAGCGCGCGCCCTTCTGGAAGGTGACGGGCGCAACACCGGCCGCGGCGAACCAGCTTTCCCAGTTGATCATCGCCCGCTCGTCGGTGATGGCGCAGGTCTGGGCAAGGTCCTCGATTGATTGCAGTTTCCTGGCGATCACAGGCGCGCAGACCGGGAAGACCTCCTGCGCCAGAAGCAGTTCCGCTTGCCCGCCCAGCCATTTGCCGTCGCCAAGCCGGATGGCGATGTCGATGTCGGAATGATCGAGATCGGCCAGCCGCACCGACGCATCGATGCGCAGCAGCACATTGGGATGCCGGTCGAAGTGACGCGACAGTCTGGGCAGCAGCCATTTCGAAGCGAAGGCCGGTGCCGCCGAGACGACCAGTGTGCATTGCGTCGCCTCGTCGGCCAGTGCCACGGCCTGGGCAAGCTCGCGAAATCCAGCACCGAGGCGGGCCGCGAAGACGCCGCCGAATTCGGTCAGCACCAGACTGCTCGCGGTGCGCTCGAACAGCGCCTGGCCAAGTTGCTTTTCGGTGCGGCTTATCTGCTGGCTGACGGCGCTGACGGAAACGTTGAGCTCGCCGGCGGCCGCGGCAAGCGAACCGAGACGGGCAACAGTTTCGACGGCGCGAAGGCCGTTGAGATGGACGCGGTTGAGCATGGCCATTTGAGATTTTCTAAACTGCTCCGGCTGAAATCTCAATTGAAAGACACGCAGAAACGGCAGATTTTGTCGATGGGAGCCAGATCCGAGGAGCCGAAAAATGTTAAGGCTGTTGTCGTCGCTGAAGGTTCTATTCGCCGTGGGCACGCCCTATGAGCCGCGCTCGCAGGGCGATACGCAGACATGGCTCACCGATCCGCTTTCGCACCCCGTTCCTGAATACCATGTCGGAGCGCGAACTTGGTGACGTGCCGTTCAGGCTGACGGCGCGGCGGACGGTGTACGAGACCGCTTCATCGCATGCTGGTTTCGGTGGGCGCCGCTGAGTCGAGCACGCGCTTTCAGCTTCATTATAAGTCGAACCGCTCGCGGGTCTCTGCGCTCCACTGGCCCAACAGATGGCTGATTGTTTCGGCGATCGCTGCATTTATTGTGCGCTGCAATGAGATCGGCCACCTCGACAGCGCTGCGCTTCACCCTCGCCGGTATGATTGCGATGGCGGTGGCCATGGGCATCGGCCGCTTCGTCTACACGCCGATCCTGCCCGGCATGATGGAAGAGCTGCATCTGTCACCGGCCAATGCCGGATGGATCGCGTCCGCCAATTATCTCGGCTACCTCGTCGGCGCGTTTGTGGCGGCGGGCGGCTGGGCGCACGGGCGCGAGCGTCTGCTGATGCTGACTGGGCTTGGCGCCAGCACCGTCCTGGCCGCGCTGATGGGGTTGACCGACGCCATGGTCGCCTTTCTCCTCATCCGCTTTCTGGCCGGTCTGGCCAGCGCCTTCGTCATGGTGTTCATGGCCAGCATCGTTTTCAGCCATATCAATGCTGCCGGTCGTGGCGACCTGCAGGCCTGGCATTTCGGCGGTGTCGGCCTCGGCATCGCCATCTCGGCGGCGATGATGGCGGTGTTGGTCACGGAACATGCCGGCTGGGCGGCGGGTTGGTTGTGGTCGGCGGTAATTTCGGCATGCGGCTTCGTGGTCGTGGCGCTGCTGGCCAACGAAGGCCCGCTCGCCAACGGTGAAGCCGTCCGTGAGCCCGCGCTCCCGAAAGACCGGTCGCTGACGAAGATCATCGTCGCCTACGGCCTGTTCGGCTTCGGCTATGTGGTGACGGCGACATTCCTGGTCGCCATCGTCCGGCAAGGTGGCGGCAGCCGCGTCTTCGAGGCCATGGTCTGGCTGGTCGCCGGCCTTGCCGGTTTTCCCTCGACCTGGCTGTGGCAGAAGATCGCTGGACGGATCGGGCTCTACGCCGCCTATGCGTTGGCATGCTTCATCGAAGTGATCGGCGTCACCGCCAGCGTGGCGCTTGGCGGATATTCGGGGCCACTGCTTGGCGGGCTGCTGCTTGGCGGCACCTTCATTGCCATCACCGCACTTGGTCTGCAGGCCGCCCGCCAGCAGGCGCCGAAGGCACCCCGGCGCATCTTTGCGTTGATGACGGCCTCGTTCGGTCTCGGCCAGATCATAGGCCCGATTGCCGCCGGCCTTTTGGCGCAGATGTCAGGCGATTTCTTCCTGGCTTCGATCGTCGCTGCGGCCATGCTGGTGGTCTCCGGCGCCATCACCTGGTCGGCCGCGCCAAAATCGCCATGATTTGTGGTCTTGCTCTGCGCCGGGTGTCGGGCAGGCATTTTCTTTCCCCCTAATGTGTGACTTTATGCCCGCCGAAGTCAGCTGATTTGCCCATCGAGCAAGGAATTCGCCACAGTGTTCGTATCCTTCTTCCCGCAGCCGAAGCTCTTTTTCTCTTCGGCCGCCATCTGGAGCCTTGCGGCAATCCTGTTCTGGTTTTTCGGGGGGGAGCAACTGGGCTCCGTTTTCGGCCTGCCAGCGGCCGCCGCTGACGCGCCGCCCATCATCGGCATCGCCGTGCTGGTGTCGAAGCCGTTCCTCTGGTTCTACATCTACTTCGTGGCCTGCGTGGCCATCTTCTACGCGTTCTGGAGCTGGTATTCCCCGCATCCGTGGCAGCGTTGGTCCATCCTGATGACGGCGGTCATCCTGTTCTTCATCTATTTCAATGTGCAGGTCAGCGTAGCCGTCAACGCCTGGTACGGACCCTTCTTCGACTATGTGCAAGGCCTGATGTCAGGGACCGGGAAATCGACCAACGGTGAATTCTACACCGGACTGGCTGACTTCTCATGGCTGGCGCTGGTTGGCATGAATGTCCAGGTGGTCAATGCCTTCATCGTCAGCCACTGGATTTTCCGCTGGCGCACGGCGATGAACAACTACTTCATCGAGAATTGGGGCAGGCTGCGCCATATCGAGGGTGCTTCGCAGCGAATCCAGGAAGACACGATGCGGTTCTCGCAGATCATGGAGGATCTCGGCTCCAGCTTCGTCCAGTCGATCATGACCTTGATCGCCTTCCTGCCGGTGATGATCCAACTGCAGGCTCATATCAGCGAATTGCCGATCATCGGTGCGATCCCGCAGCCCCTGGTGGTCGCGGCACTCGCTTGGTGTCTGTTCGGAACGATCTCGGTGATGATTGCCGGCCTGAAGCTTCCGGGGCTGCAGTTCCGCAACCAGCGCGTCGAAGCCGCTTATCGCAAGGAGCTGGTTTACGGCGAAGACCATGCGGACAGGGCGCAACCCGCGACCACTGCCGAGCTGTTCGCCAATGTCCGGCACAATTATTTCAGGCTCTATTTCCACTACATCTATTTCAACGTCGTCCGGTACACCTACCTTCAGGCCGACAACATCTTCTCGCTGCTGATCCTGGGTCCGTCGCTGGTCGCGCACAAGATAACGTTCGGCGCGCTGAACCAGATCTCGAATGCCTTCGGCAAGGTGACGGGTTCGCTGCAGTTCCTGCTGACCTCGTGGTCGACCATTGTCGAACTGCAATCGGTCCACAAGCGCCTGCGCGCCTTCGAGGCGACGCTGCTGGGCGAGCCGCTGCCCGAAATCGACCAGCGCTATCTGGCAAGGCAGGGCGCCGAAGATCCGGCATAGTAAGGTTTGATGTAAAACGGGTTGGCGGCTCAGCCGCCAACCGCGGCCTGCTTCTGGTCGCCATCCTGCCGCGAAACATAATCGCGAAAACTGATGCATTCGACATCTGATTTGACGCAGACCTCGCCGGCGAAACGCTCCAGCGCGTACCAGTAGGCGCCGTCATTCATCAGCGTGAAGTGGAAGCCGAGCTCCAGCGGAATGCGCTTGCCCTGATACTGCGCGTCGAAGGCGGCGCGGAAAGCCTGATAGCTCCGGTCGGCGAACTCGCCCGCCTTGCTCGGCCGCTCGAAGCCGCCGGAGTGTCTGACATAGAGATTGTAATCCATGGCGATCACCGGCCTGGAATTCGGACCTTCCGGGATCTGCGGCAGTGAAAAGCGGGTGATGCCGCCGACGGTCGGCGGCTGGGCGGGGCCTTGCGAGACGCCGCTGGCGTCGAACTGGTAGCCGGCGGCGGGTAAGGCCTCGTAGAGCGCCTTGCTTGCCGACAGATAGGGCGCGCGGAAACCGACCACGCCATGCCGGGCGAATTCGCGCCAGCCACCGGGTTCGGGCACAATGCCGTTGATCGCATAGGCGTTCTCAAGAATGTGCTTGAACGAGGCGAACTCCTTCAGCCAGTCGGCCTTATTCCAGTCCTTGCCGTCGAAATGGCCGCAGGCGTGGCTGGCGATGTCATGGCCTTCATGCGCGGCAAGGCCGATCTGCTCCAGCCGCTCGGCCACTTCCTGTTTCGAGGCGGCAAAGCCGATATTGGATTTGCCAGCCGTTTTGCCGGGCGCGGTGTATTCCTTGCGCGTGTCTGGCGACAGGAGGAAGACGCAGGAGAGAAAATAGGTGAAATGCGCGCCGGTGCGCTGCGCCAGCGCCCGGCTGCGCTTCCACTGCGAGATGTCGCGGGCGCTGTCGAAGGAGATGATGACCACCTGCTTGGGCTTCGCCGGCATTGGTGGCGCGGGCGGATCGGCCTGAGCCGCGCCGGCAGTGGCGATGGAGGCAAGCGCGAACGCGGCAACGCGAGACAGACTAGGCATCGGCAAACTTACAGGCTCCTGGCGGTCAGCAAGCCGGCTATCCCCGAAATGTGGCGTGGGTGCGATTGGGCTTTTTGCCGGTTTGCCCCGGGGCAAACATCGGCTTGCCCCCGGCAAACATCCGTTTGCCCCGGGGGAATAGCCGATTTTCCGGCCGAACCCCTTCCATGCCGACAAAATTTCGCTAAAACGCGGGCTCATGAACCGCCCCGGCCCGGGGCAAAAGTGGTTTTGATTGATGTCCGACGACAGTTTTATCCGTGAAGTCAACGACGAGATGCGTCGCGAACAGGCGCAGAAGCTGTGGGACCGTTTCGGTCCGGCCTTGCTTGTCATTGCGATTCTCGTGGTGCTCGGCACCGCCGCCTTCGTCGGTTATCGCTATTGGGACGAGACCCGCGCCAACCGCTCCGGCGATGCCTTCTCGCAGGCGCTGAAGCTAGCCAATGACGGCAAGAACGACGATGCGCTGGCCGCGCTCGACCAGCTGGAGAAAGATGGCTACGGTGCCTATCCGCTGCTCGCCCGCATGCGCGCCGCCACCGTCAAGGCGAGCAAGGGCGACACCGATGCCGCAGTGAAGGATTTCGACGAGGTCGCCGCCGACACCGCCATCCCCCAGGGCATTCGCGACATGGCGCGGCTCAGGGCGGCGCTCCTGCTCGTCGATCACGGCTCCTTCGCCGACGTGTCCAGCCGCGTCGAGGCGCTGACATCGGACACCAACACGCTGCGCCACACCGCGCGTGAGGCGCTCGGCCTTGCCGCCTGGAAGGAAGGCAAGACCCAGGACGCGCTAAAGCTGTTCGACCAGATCGCCGCCGATGACGGCGCCCCGCGCAACACCCGCGAGCGGGCAACGCTGATGTCCGAGCTGATCCGCGGCTCTGGCAATGCCTCGTAAATGCATGTCGCCCAAAAGTGTGCAGCGGTTTTGGGACAACGACATGCATGATTGTAGGACTGTATGACCTTCAAAGTCGCCATTATCGGCAGACCTAACGTCGGCAAATCGACCCTTTTCAATCGGCTGGTGGGAAGGAAGCTGGCGCTTGTCGACGACACGCCGGGCGTCACCCGCGACCGTCGCGTCCATGCCGCCAAGCTCTACGACCTGCATTTCGACGTCATCGACACCGCCGGTTTCGAGGACGCGGGTGCCTCGACCTTGCCCGGCCGCATGCGGGCGCAGACCGAGATCGCCATCCGCGAAGCCGACCTGATATTCTTCACCATCGACGCCAAGTCCGGCTTGCTGCCGGACGACAGGACCTTCGCCGAGATCGTGCGCAAGTCCGGCAAGCCGGTCGTCCTGGTCGCCAACAAGGCCGAAGCCAAGGGCGCGCAGGGCGGCATGCTGGAGGCCTGGGAACTGGGTCTTGGCGAGCCGATCCCGGTTTCGGCCGAACATGGCCAGGGCATGCCCGATCTGCGCGATGCGGTCATTGGCGCGCTCGGCGAGGCGCGCGCCTTCGGCGAGGAGGAAGAGGGCGAAGACGACGAGATCGCCGCCACCGAGGTACTGATCGGCGAGGACATTGCCGACCCTGATGCCGAGGATGCGCACACCTACGACGACACCAAGCCGATGCGCATCGCCGTCGTCGGCCGCCCGAACGCCGGCAAGTCGACTCTGATCAATGCGCTGATTGGCGAGGAACGGCTGCTGACAGGACCGGAAGCCGGCATCACCCGGGATTCGATCTCGGTCGACTGGGACTGGCATGGCCGTCGGCTGAAACTGTTCGATACCGCGGGCATGCGCCGCAAGGCCAGGATCCACGAAAAGCTGGAAGCGATGTCGGTGCAGGATGGCTTGCGCGCCATCCGCTTCGCCGAGATCGTCGTCATCGTGCTCGACGCCACCATTCCCTTCGAGAAGCAGGACCTGCAGATCGCCGACCTGATCATCCGTGAGGGTAGGGCGCCGGTGATCGCCTTCAACAAATGGGACCTGATCGATCATCCGCAGGAGCTGCTGGCGGAACTGCGCGAGAAGACCGAGCGGCTGCTGCCGCAGGTGCGCGGCATCCAGGCCGTGCCGGTCTCGGCCGAGACCGGGCGCGGCCTCGACAAGCTGATGGACGCGGTGCTCAGGACGCACAAGGTCTGGAACAGCCGCGTCTCGACCGGCAAGCTCAACCGCTGGCTCGAAGCCATACTGGCGCACCACCCGCCGCCCGCCGTAGCCGGGCGCCGCCTCAAGGTCAAATATGTCACCCAGGCCAAGACGCGGCCGCCGGGTTTTGTTGTTCAGTGCTCGCGTCCGGATGCGATGCCGCAATCCTATGTGCGTTATCTCTCCAACAGCCTGCGCGAAGCCTTCGACATGCCGGGCGTGCCGATCCGCATCGCGCTGCGCACCTCGGACAATCCGTTCGCCGGCCGGGCCAAGAAGCGTAACTGAGCTCCAGCGCTCGTCTGATCAGGCCACGGCACGCAAGCCGGCACCCCGCGCATTGCCCGGCAAGGCCTGCCGCGCCGCCTCCAGCAATATGTCTCCGAGGCGGGCCGCCACCGGCTCGGGCTCGGCATCCCGTCGATGCAGGAACAGCGCCATCTTGGGCAGCGCCGGCAGCCCGGCAATCTCCGGCGTCATCGCGCTGACGCTGGCCGGCAGGCCGATGTCGGTGCGGATCGTCAGTCCCAGCCCAGCCGCCACGGCCGCCCAGATGCCGCCAAGGCTCGGGCTGGAGAAGGCCATGCGCCAGGGCAGCCCGGCGCGGTCGAGCGTTTCCGTCGCCACCGTGCGCAGCAGGCATGGCGCCTCGAGCGCCACCAGCGGCAGTGGCTCGCCGTCGCGCAGGCTGGTCTCGATGCGCTTTACCGGGCCGATCCAGCGCATGGGAACATCGGCGACATGCTCGCTGTAGGGCAGCGTCTGGCCGCTGTGCCAGGCGAGCGCGATGTCGAGGCTGCCCGACACCACCCTTTCGGCAAGATCGTGGCTGCGCGCGATCCTGGCCTCGATCTTGACCTTGGGGTGGGCGCGGGCGAAGCGGCCGAGCACGTCCGGCAGCACCGCCTCGCCGAAATCCTCCTGCAGGCCGAGCCGCACCCAGCCTTCCAGTTCGACGTCATGGATCGCCGCGGCCGCCTCGTCATTCAGCTCGAGCAGCCGGCGGGCATAGCCGAGCATGGTCTCGCCGGCCTCCGTCAAAGCGAGGCCGCGCCCCGATTTACGGAAGATCGGCGTCGCCGCCTGCTCTTCCAGTTTCTTCAATTGCGCGCTGACCGCCGAGGTCGACCGGCCGAGCCGGTCGGCGGCCTTGGCAAAGCTGCCCAACTCCATGCCGGTGACGAAACTGCGGAGAACGTCGAGGTCGAAAGTCGCATGTTGCATAGAAATGTCCTGTTTTTCAGGATTAACAGTCAAAAACTTCCTGATTTTAAGGACGAAATTATGGCGCTACAGAGATGCCGTCAAGGTCCAGGCGACTGGGCCACCACGGGAATGAAACCATGTCCGCCATTGTCCACTGCACCGACCAACAGCCAAGACAAATCCTGAAAGACAGCGCTGCAGGCCCCGCCGCAAGGGTGTTCAGCCCCGGCCATCGCTGGAAGGTCCTGGGCATCGGCGTCGCCGCGAACGCCAGTTTCTCGGCCACCTTCTCCGGCATACCGGCAACGGCGGTCGTGCTTCGTCAGGGCTATCACTTAAGCAATGCCGAACTTGGCTTGGCGCTCGGCCTTCTCGGCCTGGGCGTTGCGCTCAGCGAATTGCCCTGGGGCCTGCTCACCGATCGCTGGGGCGACCGCCGCGTGCTGCTGATCGGGCTTGGCGCGACGGCGGCATGGCTCCTTGCCATGGCCATGCTTGTCGTGCCGACAAGGTCAGGCGTTCCCGATGTCATGCTGCTGTCGGCAAGCCTGCTCCTCACCGGATTGCTCGGTGGCAGTGTCAACGGCTCGAGCGGCCGCGCCATCATGGGCTGGTTCCGGGAAAACGAACGCGGCTTCGCCATGAGCATAAGGCAGACGGCGGTGCCGCTCGGCGGCGGCCTCGGCGCGCTTGTCCTGCCGTCACTTGCACTCGCTTTCGGCTTTTCCGCAGTCTTCGGGCTGCTGGCGGGCACATCCGCTCTGTCCGCTCTGTTCGCCTGGCGTTGGCTACACGAGCCGCCGGCGGCGGGCCACGTCGCCGCGTCAGCCGTGGCCGGACCGGCGCCGCTGCGCAACATTGAGGTCTGGCGCATCGCGACCGCCATCGGCCTGCTCTGCTTTCCGCA
This sequence comes from Mesorhizobium loti, assembly GCA_002356515.1. Lineage (NCBI taxonomy): Bacteria > Pseudomonadati > Pseudomonadota > Alphaproteobacteria > Hyphomicrobiales > Phyllobacteriaceae > Mesorhizobium > Mesorhizobium loti. Next base: position 7,015,968 of record AP017605.1, read on the forward strand.
GGTGGCGGTTCTCACCTTCGCATCGGTGTTCCTGCACGACTTCGCCGGGCTGGGAACGGCGGCGATCAGCGCGAGCCTCGCCGCCGTGCAGGTCGGCGCCATGGTCATGCGCGTCTGGAGCGGCCGCTTCACCGACCGCCATGGCAACCGGCGCCAGTTTCTGCGCCTGTTGAGTGCGCTCAGCGCGTTCGCCTTCGCGGTGCTTTGGCTGATGGTCCTGGCCAGCCCCGCAATGCCGGGCGGCCAGTCTTTCCTGGTTGCCGTCCTGCCCTTGGTGCTGATTGTTGCAGGCATCTCGGTCTCAGCCTGGCACGGCGTCGCCTATACCGAGCTTGCCACGCTTGCCGGCGCCGGCCATGTCGGAACCGCGCTCAGCCTGGCCAACACCTTCGTTTTCGTTGGCTTCTTCCTGGTGCCGGTGGCCATTCCCGGGCTGCTGCACCTCTGGTCCTGGTCCGGCGCCTGGCTGTCGGCCGCCATCTGCGCCCTGCTCGCCTGGCCGATCTTCCTGCGGCCGGCGGGTGCAAGGTCAGGCGACGGCGCCGACAATAACAGGCGCGGATAAGGGTGCCCGCCTGGTCATCGGGAATTTTTTCCTGGCCCAGTCCATACCGGGTGTTTCCACCGTTCGATGGAGAACGATTGAAAAACCGAGGCTTAGTACGCCTGCCGAGATCGCGGCGACTGTCGGACCACAGTACTGCCTGATCTCGAAGTTGTAAGCCAGGACGTGGATGACAACCTGATGGATCATGTAGAATGCGAAGCTGATCTCTCCACAGAAAACCAGCACACGGCAAGACAGGACGCGCATCAAAGAGCCTGACTGATGTGCGAAGACGTAGACGATGGCGGCGAAGAGTGGATACAGCCCAAATTCGCGATAGGCGACGGACGCCATCAGCGATGCATGATCGGCGAAAAATTGCGTGATCTCGGCATGTAGGCATGCCCAAAGCACCAGGCACACCACCGCGGCAACCTGGCAGAACGTCACCCAGTCATCGGAAATGCGCCGGCTCCTGAACAGCTGATAGACGGCTATCCCGGACAAGAATTCCACCATACGCACGGGCGGGAAGAGGTGAACCAGCGACGCATCCGTGACGTAGAGGTCCAGCCAGGGCTTTTCGGAGGGGGGCGGAAATACAGGCCCGGGTAAAGTCGCTGTGAGAGCGATCAGACCAAGGACGGCAACTGTCCAGCCACAGACCACCAGCATAATCTGATTTGGCCGCAAGATCAGAATGAACGGTAAGGCGAGATAGAAAAACAGTTCGACCGATATCGACCACGAAACGCCGTTATATGCGTAGGCCGTACCGTAGGTTGGAAACCAGGAACTCTGCAGTGTGGTTGCCAGGTATGCGGTGAAGAGACTGGTCGGAGGATGACGCGCCACAAGGGCAAGGAAGAAACATAGCATGTGGACGGGCCACAGCCGGAAGAATCTCTGCAAGATGAAGTTTCTTATGTCGCGCCAGCCAAGGAAACGCCCCGAGAAACTGTACGCCAGCACGAACCCTGACAGGACAAAGAAGAACGAAACGGCACAGCCGAGATACATGTCCCGAATGGATCGGGATGCATCGATCCCCAATTCCGTCAGATGGTAGATGAAGATCGACAGAGCCGCGAAGGCGCGCAGCGCCGTCAGATTGAGAAGCGTCGGGCGTGCCGTTGCTTTCGCCGATTGGGCGTCATCCACGGCAATATTTCCCGCGACCGCTGTCATCCGTCCGCTGTGCTGAACCGCTGTTTGGAACCAACTGCCATATGGCGGTTCGAATATGGATATCCCGTTAAGCCCATCCTCTGGACCGGCAGACTTACCGGCTCGCCTGCCAGCGTCGGGTCGTTCGAAGCGGCGCGCCGCGCGACAGTTGGCCGCAAAACCGCCCGACTTCGAAACCACGACCTTGAGCCGACTGAGAAAACCCGATCGAACCCGTTAACGTCCCATCAAGGTTAATGCATCATTTTGCTCTCCAGTGGGGTCAGTAGCGTTCCTGGAGAGAGTTCCGTGCATCGACGCGTCTTGAAGCGGCTTGTTGCCGCCGCCGGTGAGAAGAAACGCAATCTTGTGTCTCCTTTCATCATCGGCCTCGGCATCTGGATCGGCTTCCCGACCGTCGCCGCCTACCAGGACATGACCAGCCTGGTTTCCGGCCTCGAATCGCCGACCGCGCGCTGGAATTCCTATGTCGAGAGATCCGTCGCGGGCTCGACCCATGCCGCCGAGATGCCGTTCATCGATTCCGACGTCACCGGCTCGATCTCTGGATCGGGTATTCACCTGGCTGGCGTCGGCAACGTGTCGTTTCGTGGCAAGGGCGGCAAGGTCAGCGGCTCCCCCGACGAGGATCGCGTCGTGCGCGCCGACAAGAAGGGCCGCATCGTCCAGGTGTCTCCCGTCGCGCCGCCGAAGAACTTCAACGCTGGTTCGATTTTCCAGCGGACCTCTTCCCTGATGCGGCCGAGCATGGACGGCGGCCTGAAAATGGCCTTTGCCAAGCCGCAGATCAAAGGCAAGGAAATCCAGATCGCCGCGGAATTCCATGCGCGTGAGGACAAGAAGCCTGATCCCGGCGTGCCGGCCATGCTTGCCGCTTTGGTCAACAACGACCATCCCGACGTCCTGGCGACGGCCTATGCGCAATCCGAGCCGGACTATGCCAAGGCCTCGCCCTTCGAAGCCCTGCTGCAGGACGAGCAGCCCAACAGCGGCCGCTTCATTCCGCCGATGGCCAAGGGCGACCATTGGTGGATCCAGAACCCGCTGCCGGCCAGCGTCTTCTCCAAGCCCGAGCAAAAATGCCTGGCCAATGGCATCTATTTCGAGGCAAGGAGCGAATCCGTGCGCGGCCAGGCTGCCGTTGCCCAGGTTATTCTCAACCGCGTGCGCAATCCGGCCTATCCGAATTCGATCTGCGGTGTCGTCTACCAGAACGACAGCTGGTTCAACCGGTGCCAGTTCTCCTTCGCTTGTGACGGCAGGAAGAAGCGCATCGACGATCCCGCCGCCTACAAGACCGCGCAGGACATCGCCATGGCCGTCACCGCCGGCAAGATCTTCATCCCCGAGGTCGGATCGTCGACCCACTACTATGCCCAATATGTCCATCCGGGCTGGGCGCGCACGATGCAGAAGATGACCAAGATCGGCCTGCATATCTTCTACCGCACCTATGGCGGCGGCTGGAGTTGAGGGGCCCCGGCTGCTGGTCTTTCCGACCGGCCACAGGCTCAATCGGGCAGCCATTGCCGGGGGGATTCGTGCAACGCATCCCCATCATCGCGGCGGGCACGATGTCGCACCTCCTTAATTAATTGATTTTATTGCCTAAAATACATGGCAATGATCTTCCGCCCGTGGCTTGACGGGCGCAAACCCTCTAACTATGTTGCCGGCGACTTTAGAAGCGGACGGACAGTGACGGTCTGACCGGGCAGGGGGGTTGCGATGGCCGACAAGAATGGGCCAGACGGAACCGGAGAAACCGGCCGCGGCAATCAGCATGAAACCGGCATCCGCGACGAGGATCTTGAGCGACGTCGGCGTGAACTTGAAGCATCGCTTGCGACAAGGCTGCCGAACCGGCTCGAGGGGAAAGACGACGCGAAAGCGGGCAGTGCGGCCGGTTATGGCCAGGCGGTCAAGCTCTCCAGCGAATTTATCGCTGGCGTGGTGGTGGGCGCCGGCATCGGCTGGATCATCGACCGTATGGCGGGGACATCGCCGTGGGGTCTGATCGTTTTCCTGCTGCTTGGTTTTGGCGCCGGTATACTCAATGTCATGCGTTCCGCGGGCGTTGTGGCAGAATTCGGACAGGGCGATAAATCGCGCTCTGGCCGGGACGACAGCAAATAGCCGCCCTGGTGCGGCAATGATAATTTGGCCGTACGCGGCATTGACGGGGTTAGAACGTGGCAGCTGACAAGGTCGATCCGATCCACCAGTTCCATATCATCAAGCTGATTCCGATTAACATCGGCGGCTACGACCTGTCCTTCACAAATTCGGCATTGTTCATGGTCGCGACCGTGATCGTCGCGGCCGCCTTCCTCTATCTCACCACATCCAGCCGCAGCCTGGTTCCCGGTCGGCTTCAGTCGATCTCGGAAATGGCCTACGAATTCGTCGGCAACATGTTGCGCGATGCCGCCGGCACGCAGGGCATGAAGTTCTTCCCGCTTGTGTTTTCGCTGTTCATGTTCGTGCTGGTCGCCAATCTGCTCGGCCTGTTCCCCTATTTCTTCACCATCACCAGCCACATCATCGTCACCTTCGGCCTCGCCATCCTGGTGATTGGCACCGTCATCGTCTACGGCTTCATGAAGCACGGTCTGGGCTTCCTCAAGCTGTTCGTGCCGAAAGGCGTGCCCCTCGTGATGATGGTGCTTGTCGTTCCGATCGAGGTGATTTCCTTCGTCTCGCGCCCGATCAGCCTCTCGGTTCGTCTGTTCGCCAACATGTTGGCCGGCCATATCACGCTGAAGGTGTTTTCGGGCTTCGTCGTCAGCCTCTCCGCGCTCGGCGCGGTCGGCGTGGCGGGCTCGATCCTGCCGCTGGCCATGGCGGTGGCGCTGACGGCGCTGGAACTGCTGGTCGCCTTCCTGCAGGCTTACGTCTTTGCGGTGTTGACCTGCATGTACCTCAACGACGCCCTGCACCCCAGCCACTAAATTTCACCGGCGCGTGACGCCAATTACAATCTGCAACGACAACGGAACCACAAGGAGTTTGACATGGAAGTAAATGCAGCAGCTGCAATCGGCGCCGGCATCGCTTGCCTGGGCATGGGTGGCGCGGGCATCGGCCTGGGCAACATCTTCGGCAGCTATCTCTCGGGCGCGCTGCGCAATCCGTCGGCTGCCGATGGCCAGTTCGGCCGCCTGATTTTCGGCTTTGCCGTGACCGAAGCTCTGGGCATCTTCTCGCTCCTGATCGCGCTCCTCCTGGTGTTCAAGTAAGAAACACAGGCTGACGAAGGGGGGCGCATGGTGCGACCTTACCTTATGGACAGGGGAATGAGATGTTCGTGACATCTGCCTTTGCGGAAGAGACCGCGCCCGCCGTGACGGAAGGCGACACGCATTCCGGCACCGGCGTGCCTGCCGAAGCGCACGGCACGTTCCCGCCATTCGATCCGGCGACGTTTCCGTCACAGCTTCTGTGGCTGGCGATCACTTTCGGGCTGTTCTACCTCTTCTTGAAGAAGGTAGCGATGCCGCGCGTTGGCGGCATCATCGATGTCCGCAACGATCGCATCAGCCAGGATCTTGATCAGGCGTCGAAGTTGAAGGGCGAGGCCGATGCCGCCGTTGCTGCTTACGAGCAGGAACTGGCGGAGGCCAAGAAGAACGCCAGCTCGATCGGCCAGCAGGCCGCCGATGCGGCCAAGGCGGAAGCCGAAACCGCGCGCAAGAAGATCGAGTCCGCTCTCGACGAGAAGCTTGGCGAGGCCGAGGCGCGCATCTCTTCCATCAAGGCCAACGCCATGAAGGAAGTCGGCAGCATCGCCGAAGACACCGCTTCGGCGATCGTCGAAGCCCTGGTCGGCGGCAAGGCCAGCAAGGCCGAGATCGCGGCCGCGGTCAAATCCGTGGCCCGGTGAGGAGCGCATCATGGACGCTACATCTCTCGCAACGCTCTGGGCCACGATTGCCCTGATCATCTTCCTTGGCATCGCTATCTACATCAAGGTGCCCGGCCTGATCGCCAAGGCGCTTGATGCCCGCGCCGCCAGAATCAGCAGCGAGCTCGACGAGGCCCGCAAGCTGCGCGACGAAGCCCAGCAATTGCTTGGCCAGTACAAGAAGAAGCGCAAGGAAGCTGAGCAGGAGGCTGCCGACATCGTCGCTGCCGCCAAGCGCGAAGCCGAAATGCTCGCCGCCGAGGCGCACAAGAAGACCGAGGATTACGTTGCCCGGCGCACCGCACTTGCCGAGCAGAAGATCGGTCAGGCGGAACGCGATGCGGTGGCCGAGGTGCGCGCCAGCGCCGTCGACATTGCAGTCGAGGCCGCCCGCGCGCTGCTCGCAGCCAAGGTCGACGTCAAGGCCGGAGCCGACCTGTTCAAGGCTTCGCTCGCGGATGTAAAGGCCAAGCTGAACTGAGCCGACAAGATTTGAAAATCAAAAAGCCGCCCGGGCAACCTGGCGGCTTTTTTGTTGGCGATGCGTCAAAGCGGCTAATCTCCCCCACAAGGGGGGAGATCAGCTATATCGCCGTCCGGCTCAATCCAGTCCGGCCAGGCTCTCTTCCTCAGCCACCTCGGCTCCGCCCAGCCGGAACGGCGCGAACGACACGCGGTGCAGGCGCGCGACCGGGCCATGCGCCTCGATGGCCGTGCGGTGGCGTGCGGTGGCGTAGCCCATATGAACCTCGAAGCCGTAGCGGTCGTGGTGGCTGCCGCAGCCGCACATCATGCGGTCGCGCATCACCTTGGCGACGATCGAGGCGGCGGCGATCGATTGCGAGCGCTGGTCGCCCTTGATCAGCGCACGGCCGTCGCAAGGCAACCCCGGCGGCACGTCGCGGCCGTCGGCCAACGCGAGCTTCGGCCGAACCGACAGCCCGACCAGGGCGCGGCGCATCGCCTCGAGGCTGGCCTTCAGGATATTGCTGCCGTCAATGCCTTCGGCGCTGATCGAGGCCATCGAAACCGCCTGCGCCGAACCAAGAATGCGCAGGAACAGCGCCTCGCGCTGCAAATGGCTGAGCCGTTTTGAATCGTCGAGGCCTTCGGGGATGTTGGCGGGGTCGAGCACGACAGCCGCGGCGACCACAGGCCCGGCCAGCGGACCGCGGCCGGCCTCGTCCATCCCCGCGACCGGCCATAGCCCGTCAGCCATCGCCTTCGTCTCGAAGGAGAAATCGGGTTTCTCGACGATTTCGAAGAGAAGCGGAGAATCGGAACGCGCGCGAGCCATGTTGCGGCGAGGTTCGCATCGGCTCCGATTCTCCGCAAGTCCCTCCGGGTCGGGTGGGGCGCCGGACCGGGAGGGCACCGTCTGCAGGCCGGGGCGGGCCGGACGGGATTTTGTACGCCGTGGCAGGTCAAACCGCCGCGGCGAATTGCGTTCTCAGAGCAGCATCAGCTGCTCCTGGTCCTTTCCGGCGGCGACGAACTGGTCGGTGCGCAGCGTGCGCCGCTCGGCATTGATGCCGAGCCGCTTGGCGGTGATCTCGAAACGGCGGCCGATCTGCCAGGCATAGGGTCCGGCGCCCTTCATGCGCTTGCCCCATTCCGAATCGTAGTCCTTGCCGTCGCGCATCGAGCGGATCAGCGACATCACGTGGCGGTAGCGGTCGGGATAGTGGCGCAGCAGCCAGTCCTTGAAGATCGGGCTGACTTCCAGCGGCAGGCGCAGCACGACATAACCTGCCTCGCGCGCGCCGGCGGCTCGTGCCGAATCGAGGATCCGCTCCATCTCCTGGTCGGTGAGGCCGGGGATGATCGGCGCCACCATGACCGAAGTCGGAATGCCGGCATCTGACAGCTGCCGGATCGCTTCGAGCCGCTTGGTCGGCGTCGATGCGCGGGGCTCCATCGTCCTGGCCAGCATGCGGTCCATCGTCGTCACCGACAGCGCCACTTTGGCCAGTCCGCGTTCGGCCATGCGCGACAAGATGTCGATGTCGCGCGTCACCAGAGCGGATTTGGTGACGATGCCGACCGGATGGCCACGCGCTTCCAGCACTTCCAGGATCTCGCGCATGATCCGATACTGTTTCTCGATCGGCTGGTAGGGATCGGTGTTGGTGCCAATGGCAATGGTGCGCGGCTGGTAGCCGTCCTTCGACAGTTCCTTGTCGAGCAACCGCGCCGCATCCGGCTTGGCGAACAGTTTTGATTCGAAATCCAGCCCCGGCGACAGGCCCATGAAGGCGTGCGTCGGCCGTGCGAAACAATAGACGCAGCCATGTTCGCAGCCGCGATAGGGGTTGATCGACCGGTCGAAGGAAATGTCGGGCGATTCGTTGCGGGTGATGATGGTGCGCGGCTTTTCCACCTGCACCTCTGTCTTGAACGGCGGCAGTTCCTCCAGCGAGCTCCAGCCATCGTCGAAGACATGCCGGCTGACCGGTTCGAAGCGGCCGGACGGATTGATGCCCGCCGAGCGGCCACGGTTGCGGTCCGGACGGATGCGCATGCCACTTTGCTCGATCATCGCATTGGCCATCTCGGCGCGTCCTGCCCCGAAGGCTGCAATGTCGGCACGCACGATCGGTTCCATCTTGGCCCGCTCCCAGGGACTGTCCATGTTGTTTCGAATCGCTCTGTTCATGAAATTATTCCTATTTTGCTCATGAGAACAAAGCAAGAACTTTTTATGCTGCGCCGCAAAAACTGGCGCTGTGCGCGGCTTTCCGCTATTCGGCTAAATATGCTCAGTGTTCTCATCGAAACGCGCAATGACGAGGAGGCTCTCGCCCGCACGCTCGCCTCGCTGATTGGCGGCGCGGTCGAGGGCGTGGTGCGCGACGTCATCGTCTGCGACACCGGCTCCACCGACCAGACGCATCATGTCGCCGAGCATGCCGGCTGCCATTATGTGGCGAGTGGCGGTATCGCATCCGGCATCCGGCAGGCCAAGGGTGACTGGTTGCTGCTGCTGGAGCCGGGCGCGCGGCTGGTGGAGGGCTGGATCGAAGCGGTCGTCGTCCACACGGCGAAGCAAACCATGGCGGCGCGATTTTCTCGCGCACGCGGCAGCCGCACACCGTTCCTGGCTCGCGTCTTTTCAGGAAACCGTGCGCTCGCCGAAGGGCTGGTGATCAGCAAGCGGCAGGCCGCGTCCTTGTCGAAGAGCGCCGGCAGCGCCGAGGCTCTGGCACGCGGCCTGGCGACAAAGAGGCTCGACGCCGAGATCTGGGTGGCGCCGCCGAAGCAGCAGCACCGCGCCCCGAAGTGATTTTTTGCATCTGCTCTGTCCATTGTGCATTGCACAAAACCTGACGCGGGGTTAGCCTTTCCCCGAGGTGGATGAATTGGGTTTGGGTCATGCGAGTGGTGAGCACCGATGCGGCATCGGGTGTCGCCCTCATAGAAGAGGACCCGATGAACCTTTCAACCCCTGACAAATCCGGCGCCGCCAGCCTCGAGGCCATTGCGCGCAATGGCAGCCTGCTGCGGCGCATCGCCGTACGCATTCCGACCTATCTCACGGACCTGCGCGAAAACCCTGCCTGGCTGCCGATGTTCATGCTGGCGCGCACCATGCCCGGCCGCCGGATGCATTGGCTGGGGGCAAAGCGCGCCCGTCCCGCCGACACTATTGGGAATACGATGTTTTCCGGTGTCGAGCGTGCAGCGGTGGTCGATGCGCTGCGTTCCGACGGCCTGTTTTCAGGCCTGGTCCTGCCGCCGGAAATCCACGAAGAGATCGCGGATTTCGCGGGGCGCACGCCGTGCTTCGGCAATTTCGACCGTCGTCTCGAATTCATGCCGGGCGAGCATGCGCAGGCCGAGAAACGCCTGGGCCGCTCACTGCTCAGCGGACACTATTTCGAGCGCATCCTTGATTGCCCAGCCGCTCTCGCCATCCAGCGCGATCCGCTGCTTCTCGACATCGCCGCGCACTATCTCGGCGCTCAGGCGAAACTGATCACGACGCGCGTCTGGTGGAGCTTTCCGACCGGCGAGGCTTCGGACGCCGACAAGAACCTTGCCTCGCTCGGCAAATATCATTTCGACCTCGATGACTGGCGCATGCTGAAATTCTTCTTCTACCTCAAGCCTGTCGATGCCGACACCGGTCCGCATGTCTATGTCCGGGGCAGCCATAGGCGCCGCGCCATCAAGCATCAACTGACCCTGCTGGTCGGCCATCCCGCCCAGGAGGTGCTGGACGTCTATGGTGAGCAAAGCCCGGTGACGCTGACCGGAGAGGCTGGCCTCGGCTTTGTCGAAGATCCGTTCGGGTTCCACATGGGCACCGTGCCGGCGCGCACGCCGCGGCTGATGATGGAAGTCGGCTTCGGCGTTTCGCGCCCCTCGCGCCGGCGCTTTCACGGCGAGCCGGTCATCCGGTAAAGGCGGACCGGATCTCCACCGGCATCCAGCGCGCCTGTCGCCGGGCAATGCGGCTTGCCCTGCTCTCGGCATCATAGTCCACGGCGACCGGTTCGCGGCTGAACTGCAACCGGTCGTCCAGGGCATTGACGATGGCAATCGCCCTTGGATCCCTGTCATCGGTGGTGACCGCCGCGACGTAGACACCGCAGCCCTGGCAGATCAAATACTCGGCTGTACGCAGACCGAACCGGTATCTGTGCAATCGGGCTTCGTCCTCGACCGAGACGGTCAATCGTCCGTCCGGATCGGCGAGGGCGCGCGAGCCATGCTTGATGCAGAACGCGCATTGGCAGGCGCGGATTTCGATTTGTGAAGGATCGAGCTTGGTTGAAAATCGAAGGCGTATGTTGCCGCAATGGCATCCGCCGATATGCTCGCTCATCGCATCGTCCTTGTCGTGATCGGCTATGGCCCTTCCACGAAAAGGTACTTTCTCCGGTATCCGGTTTGGAATGGCGTTTCGAAGGCACGAACGCCGTTTCGCCTGGCAAACACGGCGTGAAACCGGGACTTGCCCTCGGCTTTTACGGAGCCGACTTGCCGCGCCGCAGATGTTCGTCCAGGCGCGGCATGATCTCGACGAAGTTGCAGGGCATGTGCCGGTAGTCGAGCTGCGCCTTGAGGATACCGTCCCAGGCGTCCTTGCAGGCGCCGGGCGAGCCCGGCAGAACGAAGACGAAAGTGGCGTTGACGACGCCGCCGGTAGCCCGGCTCTGGATCGTCGACGTGCCGATCTTGTCGTAGGAAATGCGGTGGAACACTTCCGAAAAGCCGTCCATTCGCTTTTCGAAGATCGGCTCCAGCGCCTCCGGCGTCACGTCGCGCCCAGTGAAGCCGGTGCCGCCGGTGGTGATGACGACATCGATGGCCTTGTCGCGCGACCACGCCAGCACCGTGTCGCGGATCTTGTCGCGGTCATCGGTGACGATGTCGCGGGCGGCCAGGATGTGGCCGGCCTCGGTGATGCGGTCGGCCAGCGTCTGGCCGGATTTGTCGTCGGCAAGGCTTCGCGTGTCGGAAACCGTCAGCACCGCGATGCGCACGGGCATGAACGAACGGCTCTCGTTGATCCCAGCCATTTCACTCAGCCTCCGATGACATGCTGCGCGTCGCCGCGACGAACCAGTCGGGCTGGCGGCTGCGGATTTCGGCCGCCGCGCGCTTGGCGACATTGCCGGTTTCGAACAGGCCAAAGCAGGTCGCGCCCGATCCGGACATGCGGGAAAAGCCAGATCCGGCCTTGTCAAGCCACGAAAGCGCCCGGCCGATGGCGGGCTGCAGCGCAAGCGCAGCCGGTTCGAGATCGTTGCGGGTGACCTCCAGCCAGTTGCGCAGGCTGTGAAAGTCGATGCGGCGCGGCAGCGGCGGCAGGGGCTCGTTGTCGCGGTGGGAAAGGGCCGCGAACACGTCGGCCGTGGAGACCGGCGTGCCGGGATTGACCAGCACCAGTCCCAGCGCCGAGAAATCCGGCACGATCGACAGCTCTTCACCAATGCCGCGCGCCACCAGCGGCTTTGCCGCCAGGCACATCGGCACATCGGCGCCGAGCGAGAGACCGATCCGCGCCAGTTCGGCGCCGCCCATGTCCAGGCCCCATGTCTGCGCCAGTCCGCGCAGCACGGCGGCCGCGTCGCTCGACCCGCCGCCGACGCCGGAGGCGACCGGCAGGTTCTTTTCCAGCTTTATGGCGACAGATGGGGTGCGCTCGGGGCCGGCCTCCCGTCGCAAGGCATCGCGCGCCTTGAGCACAAGATTGCCGGCGTCGAGCGGAACCGCCGGCGCATAGCGGCCGGACACAGTAAAATCGTCGCTGTCGGCGAGCGCGATCTCGACCCGGTCGCCAAAACGCGTGAACACCGCAAGGCTGTCGATCAGATGATAGCCGTCAGGCCGCCTGCCGGTGACATGCAGCGCCAGATTGATCTTGGCGTGCGCGTGCCAGATGCGCGAACAGATCTCGGTGTCCACGGCGTCAGTCGTATGGGGGATGATGCTCAGTCCTTGGCCAGCCGGTATTCGCCGGTCTTCGGATCCTTGACCAGCGTTCCCATCGCGCCATTGGCCGCCTGCTTTTCGGTGCGCCGCACCTTGGCCGTCACGCGCTCGGCCTCGCGCACGAAGGTGCGGTAGCCGAAATAGGCGGCGACGCCAACGACGGTGAAGAAAATGATCTGCGGCATGCCAAAACTCCTCCCACGCTGGGCCGGCGAAGGCGGCCGGTTGGGTCGGTTAATGCATGTCGCCCAAAACTGTGTTCTGTTTTGGGAAAACGACATGCATAGGACTTCAAGCTTTCATGCTAGACGGTTTTACCGGTTTTTCAAAGCCCGAAGCGAGCCCACAATGCGCGCTCTTCCGCCGCATCGATGACGCCGCTGGCGGCAGCGGCGGCGATATCGGGCGCCGAAAAGCCCTTGCTCGAGCCGAACAGGCCGAAACGGCTGAGGAAACCGCGTGGCGCCGTGACCAATCTCAGCTGGGTCTTCGCCCCGAACCGGGTCTTCAGCACCGTGCGCATGTCGCCGAGCGCATCGACGAGGCCTAGCTCCAGCCCCCTTTTTCCGGTCCAGAACAGGCCGGTGAACAGGTCTGGATCGTCCTTCAGCTTGCTGCCGCGCCGCTCCTTGACCAGATCGATGAAGGTGTCGTGGACCTCGAGCTGCAACGCCTTCAGCCGTTCGACGTCTTCCTTCTTCTCGGGTTTGAACGGATCAAGCACCGCCTTGTTCTGGCCAGCCGTGTGGACACGGCGCTCGACGCCGATCTTCTTCATCAGTTCGGGAAAGCCGAACGAGGCCGAGACCACGCCGATGGAGCCGACGATGGAGGACGGATCGGCAAAAATCTCGTCGCCGGCGACCGCGATCATGTAGCCGCCCGAGGCCGCGACGTCCTCGACGAAGACCAGAACTTGTCTGTTCTTTTCAACCGCCATGTCGCGGATGCGCTTGAAGATCAGCCGCGATTGCACCGGCGAGCCGCCGGGCGAATTGATCGAGATGGCGACTGCCGGCGCGTCGAAGGAAAACGCCTTCTCGATGAGGCCGGCGGTGGAGGCCAGCGACAGATTCTGCCGGAACTGGCCGCCGGCCATGATGGTGCCGTGCAGCCGGATGACCGGAATGGTGACGACGGTGGAGCGCCAGGATTTCGGCAGCAGTCGGTTGAAAAGGCGTTTCACGAGGGCATGGTCTCCGGTCGATGGGTTGCAGGCATGTAGGGATTTCCCGGCCAACGGCAATGCGGAGGCCAGGAATAGCTCAATCTCCAAACAACGAGGCGAGACCGTTGGCGATCATTTCGCTGCGCTCGTCGGGGCCGTTGCCCGATTGCGCGTGAAGCATAAGGGGTGGGCGGATTGCGAGCTTTCCGCGCGCGCCGAGTGCTGCCCGCACGATGATGCGGATCGCGGCTGCGTCGGGGCGAGGGTGGACGGCAAGCATCTCTGCATCGCCGAAACGGCCTGACATCGCGTCGAGGATGGCGCCGAGCTGTTCGGGCCGCGCAATGACGGCAAGTCCGCCGCGCGGCCTGACCACCGCCGCCGCACTGCGGATCCAGCTTTCGAACAGGCCGTCCTCCATGACATGGGCTTCCTTCCGCAGCCGGTCAGGCGTGGCGCGGTCCCGGGCGGCGTTGAAGGGCGGGTTCATGATGACGTAGTCGAAATCATTATCAGCGAGGCCGGCTGCCGCTCGCGCCCGGCCGGATACCGTGACATCGGCGATAAGCACGGACGCACGATCGCTGAGATGGGCATTGCCGGGATGAGCAAGGGTGGCCGCGGCAAAGGCCGCCATTTCCGACGCACGTTCGACCAGCACGGCCTGGGCAGCCGGACAGCGCGACAGCACGGCAAGGCCGGCAGCGCCGGCGCCGGCGCCGAAATCGGCGAGGCGTCCATCGAACGAGGATGGCACGGATGCCGCCAGCATCATCGCATCCATGCCGGCGCGGTGGCCGCCATGCTTGGGCTGCACGAGCCAGAACCGGCCGCGATGGAAGGCATCGACCGTATGGGCCGGCGTGTCCGGGCCAAGGGGGTCAAGGGCAGGGGCGGCTGGCGCGGCCGACATTATTTTGTGCGGATCTCGTTGGCGATGCCAGCGTCCGTGAGGATGCGACGTGCTGCATCGGCCTGGTCAGCGTCGACCATGACGCGCTTCTGCAAAAGACCGATCGACCCTTCGAGAATGCTCATATTCTGATCGGCGACGAAGCAGGCAATGCCGGCGTCGCGCATCAGCGATTCGACAAAGGAGATGATGACGGCATCGTTGGTGCGGACAAGCTCTATCATCGTATGAAACTCGCAGTTTGCGCTATTGATGTAAACGGGCAGGGGATTCCGCGGCAGAGCCTCGCTTCCTGCCGGATCGTTAACAAGCTGTCACCGGCGCCGCGCCAATTCGCCACTTGCCGTGGCCGTGTCCGCCGCCCTAGAGTCCGTATCGGGACTAAGGGTGCCGTCGCACGCGTTATACCAAGGCGGGAGTGATTGTCGTGGGTGTCGTTCTCAACATCGAAAACGGGAAGCGGGAACCCGCCTCCATCAAGGATCTCATCGATCTGACGGCTGCCGATATGGGCCGCGTCAACGAATTGATCCTGTCCAAGGCCGGCTCCGACGTCGAGATGATCCCGGAGGTTGCCAACCATCTGATCTCGTCCGGCGGCAAGCGGCTCAGGCCGATGCTGACGCTCGCTGCCGCGCAGATGTTCGGCTATGCCGGCGAGGGCCACGTCAAGCTCGCCACCTCGGTCGAGTTCATGCACACGGCGACGCTTCTCCACGACGACGTCGTCGACGAGAGCGGCATGCGGCGCGGCAAGAAGACCGCCCGCATGATCTGGGGCAATCAGGCGAGCGTGCTGGTCGGCGACTTCCTGCTCGGCCAGGCCTTCCGCATGATGGTCGATGTCGGTTCGCTCGAAGCGCTCGACATCCTGTCGAGTGCGGCCTCGATCATCGCCGAGGGCGAGGTGATGCAGCTTGCCGCCGCCAAGAACCTCGAAACCACCGAGGATGAGCACTTCGCCGTCATCAAGGCCAAGACCGCGGCGCTGTTTTCGGCCGCCGCCGAAGTTGGACCGGTCATCGCCCAGGCAACCCGCAATGATCGCGCCGCACTTCGCTCCTACGGCATGAATCTCGGCCTTGCCTTCCAGCTCATCGACGATGCGCTGGACTATGGCGGCACCAGCAAGGATCTCGGCAAGAATGTCGGCGACGATTTCCGCGAGGGCAAGGTGACCTTGCCGGTCATCCTCGCCTACCGGCGCGGCACCAAGGCCGAGCGCACCTTCTGGAAGCGCGCCATCGAGGACAATGTCGTCGACGACGCCGGCCTGGAAAAGGCGATCGGCCTGATGACCCGTCACGGCGCCATTGCCGACACGATCGGCCGCGCCCGGCATTTCGGCGAGATCGCCCGCGACGCGCTGGCGCCGCTGGAAGAAACGCCGCAGAAATCGGCGCTGATCGACGTCATCGATTTCTGCATCAGCCGGGTAAACTGAACGGCGTCACTTGGGCGTCGGCCACTTCGCTTTCCCCGGCAGGACCATCGCGGCGAGCAGGCTGATCACGATGCCTGCCGCCGCCAGCCAGAAGGCAAGCTCTATGCCGTCGGCGATGGCGATCTTCAGTGCATCGCCCGTCAATCCGGCAATGTGGCTGTTGGCGACGGCGATCAGCGTCGCCATGCCGATGGCGTTGCCAATGTTGAGCGTCGTGCAGGCCATGCCTGAGGCAACGCCCTGTTCGTCATGCGCGACGCCTGAAGCGGCCGCGATCCACATCGCGGTCCAGACGATGCCTTGGCCGACGCCGGAGATGATCAGGCCCGGAACGAGGGCGGCATAGCTGCTCTCGGCCGACGCGCCAAGGACCATCAAGGCTGTGCCGGCCGCCCCGATAACCATGCCGCCAACCAGGGTCGAGCGTGTCGAAAAGCGCGTCGCCAGCCGCTCGCCGAGCTGCGTGCCGGTGGCGATAGCGATCGATGGCACCAGGAAGGCGAGGCCGGTCTCCAGCGCGGTGAAGCCATGTACGGTCTGCAGCAACACGGTGAGGAAATAGGGCAAGGCCCCGAACGTTCCCATGTAGAGGAAGGTGATCGTCATGCCAGCGACCAGGCTGCGGTTGCGGAACAGGCGCAGCGGCATAAGCGGGTCGGCGCTCCGTGCCTCGATCACGGCGAAGACTACCAGGAAGAATGCCGCCAACAGGGCGCTGGTGAGGATTGTCGGTGACGTCCAGCCATAGTCCGGTCCCTGAACCAGCGTGAAGACCAGCAGCGTGGCGCCTGCGGTGACGGTGAGCGCGCCGGGCAGGTCGAAATTGCGATGCGCCTGCCGCTTCGGATCACGCGGGATGATGGCAAAGGCGGCGGCGATGGCGATCCCGGCCAGCACCACATTGACATAAAACACGGCCGGCCAGCCGAAGGCGCCCGTCAAAAACCCTCCCGCCAGGGAGCCGAGGGTCAGGCCGCTTGCCCCGGCGCCGCCCCAGACAGCGAGTGCCCTGTTGCGCTCCGGTCCCTCGGTGAACAGGCGGTTGACCAGCGACAATGTCGCCGGAAACAGGAAGGCAGCGCCGATGCCTTGCACGGCGCGCGCCGCGATGATGACCCCGGGCGACCAGGCGAGGCCGCCAAGCAGCGAGGAGAGCGCATAGAGCCAGAGCGCGAAGATGAAGACGCGGCGTTGGCCGACCAGGTCTGCGGCGCGGCCGCCAAACAGCAGGAAGCCGCCGGTGAAGACCGTGTAGGCGCTCACCACCCATTGCAATGTCTGGCCGGAAAAGCCGAGGCCCGAGCCGATCTCCGGCAGCGCCACGAAGACGATGTTGAGGTCGAGCGCGATGATGAGCTGGGCGAAGGCGAGCAGCGCCAGCGTGGCGCCGCGCCCGCTGCCGGCCGCCGCTTGAGTTGGCGCGATATCGAGCGCCGCGTCTTGATTGAGTGAACTCATGTCAGTCTCCGGTTTGCGATTCTTTATCGATTGACAAAGAATTGGAATTTGCAATCCGGAGTCAAGCGGATTATTTGTTGATCGATAAAAAATGGAGTTGGCGATGGCGGGCAGGCCAAGGGAGTTCGATCGTGATCGGGCGCTTGAGAAGGCGCAGGATGCCTTCTGGACGCGCGGCTACGAAGGCACCTCGATGGCCGATCTCGTCTCGGTGCTCGGCATTGCCTCGGCGCGCATCTACGCGGCCTTTGGTTCCAAGGAGGATTTGTTTCGGGAAGCGGTCGGCCTCTATGAGGCCAATGAAGGCGGTTTTGCCACGCGAGCCCTGGCGGAAGAGCCGACCGCCCGGCGCGCCATCGAGCGGATGCTGCGCGAGGCCGTCGAAACCTACACAAAGCCGGGGCGGCCGCAGGGCTGCATGGTGGTATCGGCCGCCACCAACTGCGCCGTCGAGAATGACCGTGTGCAGGAGTGGCTGGCACAGCACCGCCGCGCGCGCACGGTATCGATCGTCGAGCGGCTGAACGAGGCTGTTCGGGACGGCGAACTGAAACCGAGTACGGATGCCGAGGCGCTGGGCGATTACTACGCCACGCTCATGCACGGGCTTTCGGTACAGGCGCGTGACGGCGTACCAAACAAGCGCCTGCAGGATCTCGTCACTGTCGCCATGCAGGCGTTGGACGCAAGGTTGGCAGGGCGCCCCTGAATGCCGGTACCGTTTCGCCAGCAGTTGTGGAAGCCGGTCTCGCTGTCTCGACAAGCGGCCCTTCCGCAAATTATCTATAAAACATGGCAAAGGGCACGGACGACACCATCGCGGTGCGCATCAGCAAGGTGCTGGCGGACCGCATCATCTCGGGCGCGATCGAGCCTGGCGCCCGGTTGCGCCAGGATCATGTCGCCGAGGAGTTCCACACCAGCCATGTTCCGGTGCGCGAGGCGTTCCGCCGGCTGGAAGCGCAAGGCCTTGCCGTCAGCGAGCCGCGCCGCGGCGTGCGCGTCGCTGCCTTCGATCTCGGCGAGGTCAAGGAAGTGGCTGAAATGCGGGCAGCCCTCGAAGTGCTGGCGCTGCGCCATGCCGCGCCACATCTGACGTCAGCCATTCTCGATCTTGCCGAGGAAGCCACCAAGGCCGGCGACAAATCCCGCGATGTCCGGTCATGGGAAGAAGCCAACCGCGCCTTTCACCGGCTGATCCTGGCGCCATGCGCCATGCCCCGCCTGCTCGCCACCATCGACGATCTGCATGCGGCCAGCGCCCGCTTCCTGTTCGCGGCATGGCGTTCGGAGTGGGAGACGCGCACCGACCAGGACCATCGTGCGATCCTGACCGCCTTGCGGCAAGGAAACACCGAATCGGCCGCCGCGACGCTGGGCCGGCATGTTCAATGGATTGGCCGCAAGCCGGTCCGGACGGCCTCCGGCGCGACGCGTGAAGCCTTCGCGATCGTGGGTTGACGCACGTCGCCCAAAGTGGCCCCGATTTTGGGAACACGACATGCCTGAAGTAATGATCTGAAGCGCGTCACGACGCAGGTCAGACGGTCTTTGTCGTGGGAAGGCTTGCTATCCCAGCGAAAATGTGGATTCGATAATAGATCGAAAACAGAAATTATCTATAATTTCAAATCGAGCGAAGGAATCCTCATGACAGACATCGCATTCACGTCCAGCAAGCCGTCTTTCAGCCCGCTCCGGCTCCAGGATCGCTCGCTCACCTGGCAGGTCGGAGCCGTCGTGCTCGGCACGCTGTTCCTGGCGCTGTCGTCCTACATCGAAGTGCCGATGGTGCCGGTTCCAGTGACCATGCAGACCTTCGCGGTGACGCTCATTGGCGCCCTCTATGGCTGGCGGCTTGGCGCGGTCACCATCGCGGCGTGGCTTGTCGAGGGTGCCGCCGGCTTTCCGGTGCTGGCTGGCGGCGCTGCCGGCGTAGCGCATTTCGTCGGCCCGACCGGCGGCTATCTCTTCGCCTTCCCGGTCACCGGCGCGCTGGTCGGCTGGCTGGCCGAACGCGGCTGGAACGGCAACCGGGTGGTGCTTGCCTTCGCCGCCATGCTGCTCGGCAATCTTGCCTGTCTGGTGCTCGGAACGGCATGGCTTGCCGTCATGATCGGCACTGAGAAGGCCATCACCTTCGGCTTCCTGCCATTCATCGTCGGCGGATTGCTGAAGTCGGCGCTTGGTGCTGCGACGCTCATGGCGCTTCGCGGCGGCAAGGCCAAGCCGGCCAATTCGTGATCAGGCTGCGCGCCCACCACCTCCTTTGCCTGCTCACCTATGTGGGCAAGGGATACAGCCCCGGTTTCACCGCCAATTACGACGCGGCCGCGGAGCGCCTGAGCCGGGGCGAGGATATCCTCCTTGTTTCCGGTCCGGACGACATCTGCGCGCCTTTGCTCGATGAGCCGGAACCGCATTGCCTCAACGAGAGCGTCATCGAGCGGGACCGGCTTGCCGCACGCGATGTCGGGGATCTGCTGGCCCGGCCAATCCAGGCCGGCGTCCGCGTCGATCTCGACGCGGCAACCCTGGCGCGGCTGCGACAGGCTTTTTCTGTCGGTGGCGTGCGCAAGGCTTGCGACGGCTGCGAATGGAACGAACTGTGCAGCGCGATCGCGGCCGACGGCTTTGCCGATACGAAGGTGCTGCGATCCGTCGCGCCGGGAGAGCGTGGACCTTGACGCGGGCTTTTCCGCGGTCGAAAGTCGCCTTCAGCCATGGTTTGTTAATCGGCTGACCCGATTGTGAATTTCAGGCGGATTGAAGCGTGACCCCAAAAAGGCCATGCTTTGCCCGGAAAGATCGAGTCTACGTCGATCCCGCTGATGCGGAGATGGCGCCTGGCTGAAAGGGATACGATGCAGCAAGGACGTGCGCGCTGGCTGACAAGGCTGGCAATTGTGACGGGCATGGCGATCTCGGCTCTGCCGGCCTACGCCAAGCAATCCACCGAACCGGTCAAGATCTCGTCGTTCTCTGGCGCCTATCTGGCCGCCCGGATCGCCGAAGGCGACAATGATCTCGACAGCGCCATCGCCTACTACAAGCAGGCCCTGGCCTTCGATCCGAGCGACACCGGCCTGCAGCAGAGCCTGATGCTGTCGCTGATCGCGCAAGGCCGCTTCGACGAATCCCTGGTCTATGCCGACAAGCTCAAGGAAGTGCCCGATGTCGAGCGCTTCTCGCGCCTGGCACTGGCCGTCGATTCCTTCCACAAGAAGGATTTCACCAAGGCACAGTACTGGCTCAAGCTGTCGCTGGAATCCGATCTCGACCGGCTGATCTCCGGCGTCATGTCCGGCTGGGCGCAGCAAGGCGCTGGTGAAGCCACGGATGCGATGGCTTCCATCGACAAGCTGCAGGGCCCTGACTGGTTCGGTCTGTTCAAAGCCTTCCACCGCGCCCTGATCGCCGATGCATCCGGCATGCCTGAGAAGGCCGAGGCGATCTACGCCGCAACGCTGCAGGACACGACCGCCGGCGGCGCGGCGCCCGAAACCTGGATGCGCAATGCGCAGGCCTATGCCTCGTTCCTGGCCCGCAAGGGCGACAAGGCCAAGGCGATCTCGGTGCTCGACCAGGCCGAGGCGTTTTCGCCGGGCAAGCTGGAAATCGTCGCCCTGCGCGACAGGATCGCCAAGGGCGACAAGATCCCGCCCTTCGTCTCAGGTCCGTCCGACGGCGCTTCCGAAATCCTGCTCGATCTGGCCACCGCGCTCAACCGTGGCGGCGGCGAACCGTTCGTCCGCCTTTATCTGCAATACGCGCTCGCCCTGAGGCCTGACAGCGACGCGGCTCTCGTGCAGCTCGCCGCCGTCGCCGAACAGCTGAAGGACGGCGAGGGCGCCATCGCGCTCTATCGGCGGATCCCTGATTCTTCGCCGCTGAAGGAGCTGTCGGACCTGCAGCTCGGCCTCAACCTTGCCGATCTCGACCGCCACGACGAGGCGATCACCCATCTGAAGGCCTTCGTCGACGCGCATCCCAACGACATGCGCGCCTATCTGGCGCTTGGCGGGGTCTATTCCTCGAAGGATGATTTCCGCTCGGCCGCCAATCTCTATGACAAGGCCGTGGAGGTGCTGAAGACGCCGACCGCGGCCAATTGGAACATCTTCTACCAGCGCGGCATCGCTTATGAGCGGCTGAAGGAATGGCCGAAGGCCGAGCCGAATTTCCGCAGGGCGCTGGAACTGCAGCCCGACCAGCCGCAGGTGCTGAACTATCTCGGCTATTCCTGGGTCGACATGAACACCAACCTGAAGGAAGGCTTGGCGATGATCCAGAAGGCCGTCGATCTCAGGCCGAGCGACGGTTACATCGTCGATTCGCTGGGTTGGGCCTATTTCCGCCTTGGCAGGTTCGACGACGCGGTGCGCGAGATGGAACGCGCTGTATCGCTGAAGCCGGAAGATCCGGTTCTCAACGACCATCTCGGCGATGCCTACTGGCGCGTCGGCCGCAAGCTGGAAGCCACCTTCCAGTGGAACCAGGCCCGCGACCTGAAGCCCGATCCCGATGTGCTGGCCACCTTGCAGCAGAAGCTGATGAAAGGCCTGCCGCCGATCGAGTCCAACACGGCGCAGGAGACCCCCAAGGTCAAGCCCGAGCCGGTGCCCGCCCCGAAGGGGTGAGATTTGCTATGTGAATGCGAACGGGGCTCTTTTCAGGGCCTCGTTTTCGTTTGGAGGGGCGTCCTCAGAATAGTTTGCGATAGACGACGAAGCCGGAGCGCTCGCCGATCTTGTCATAGAGCCTCATGGCGGTTTGGTTGGTTTCGCGCGTCAGCCAATACACCCGGCCGGAGCCGGCGGCCTGGGCGCGCTCGTAGACGCCTTCGATCAGCGCCCGGCCGATGCCTTGTCCACGCGAGGTCTCCGTGGTGAAAAGGTCCTGCAAATAGCAGCTCGGCGCGATCGCCGTCGTGCTGCGGTGAAACAGATAGTGCACGAGGCCGAGCAGTTGGCCGTCGCTTTCAGCCACCAGCGCATGCACCGGTTCATAGGAATCGAAGAAACGCGACCATGTCATCGCGGTGATCTCGTTCGCCAGCGCCGTCTCGCCGGAGCGGCCATAGAATGCGTTGTAGCCATCCCACAGCGGCAGCCATCGGTCGAAATCCTGCCGCGTGACCGGGCGGACGATGATGGAGCTGGGCATGGCTGGACCTGTCGTCGTTGATGTGGAGATCGAACAGACCGCAGGCATCTTAGGTGGGCAATGGGCCAGCCTTCCGCAAAGCTTTCAACAGCGTTTGGGTATCTCCGGCGTGTCCGCATCCGGCGCGCCTTGCTTGACGCTTCGCCGCCGTGTCTCTAGGACGTGCCGGAAAGAGCATGATCCCGAAAAGTGGGTATCAGTTTTCGGAGAAGATCATGCTCAATGGACAGGCTCTAGCCTTTGCTGTCGAGGCCACCCGTGACGATTGAAATCCCTGCCCATATGCACCCCAGCCGCTCGTTCCAGGGGCTGATCCTGACCTTGCACAATTACTGGGCTGCCTATGGTTGCGTCATCCTCCAGCCCTACGACATGGAGGTCGGTGCCGGCACGTTTCATCCGGCAACGACGCTGCGCGCGCTCGGGCCGCGTCGCTGGAACGCCGCCTATGTCCAGCCCTCGCGCCGCCCCAAGGATGGCCGCTATGGCGAGAACCCGAACCGGCTGCAGCATTATTACCAGTACCAGGTGATCCTGAAGCCGAACCCGCCGAACCTGCAGGAGCTTTATCTCGGTTCGCTCCAGGCGATCGGCGTCGACCCGCTGCTGCACGATATTCGTTTTGTCGAGGACGACTGGGAAAGCCCGACGCTGGGCGCCTGGGGGCTTGGTTGGGAATGCTGGTGCGACGGCATGGAAGTCTCGCAGTTCACCTATTTCCAGCAGGTCTGCGGCATCGAATGCGCGCCGGTGGCGGGCGAGCTGACCTACGGGCTGGAGCGGCTGGCCATGTATGTGCAAGGCGTCGACAATGTCTACGACCTCAACTTCAACGGCCGCGAGGGCGCCGACAAGGTCACCTATGGCGATGTCTTCCTGCAGGCTGAGCAGGAATATTCGCGCCACAATTTCGAATACGCCAACACGGCGATGCTGCTCAGGCATTTCGAAGACGCCGAAGCCGAGTGCAAGGCGCTGCTTGAGGCCGGCGCGCCGGCCTCGAACGATAATCTGCCGATGCACAAGATGGTCTTCCCGGCCTACGACCAGTGCATCAAGGCCAGCCATGTCTTCAACCTGCTCGACGCACGCGGCGTGATCTCGGTCACCGAGCGGCAGAGCTACATCCTGCGGGTGCGCAACCTGGCGAAAGCCTGCGGCGAGGCGTTTCTGAAGACGCAGGCCGGCGGATTGGCGGCTTAGCCAGCTGCTTTCGAGAGGGCGGCGGACGCGCTGATCGGCGGAACGTTCTGACCGGCGGCACCGTCGATCGTCCTCAACGCTTGCCGCACGCCCGGCATCGAGAAGGCGCCGTGGACCTGCGCGGTGAAGCAGGCGCTAAGTGCGAGGATCTGCAGAAGTCTGGATGCCGTTTTCATGGTCGTTCAGCCAATGGTTCCCTGCCTGAGCGTGGGTCGCTCCAGCGCTGCGTTCGGTTCATGGAAATCTTTGATCCAAGGACGGGCCGGATCGCTGCGGCCCGACAGGGCGGTCAAAATTTCTGGAAAGGGTGACAGCGGCCAGCCGAGTTGCTATGCCCCCTTTACCTCCCCCTGGATGGGGGAGGTCGCCGCGAAGCGGCGGGTGGGGGTGCTGGCGCGACTTTCCATGCCGAAACTCGATCGGTTCAAGCTGCAGTCCGCGCAACGGCTTCGTGCGGCAATGACCGACGAAGAACGCATTTTGTGGCGGCATCTGTGGCGCATTCCGGTCGAAGGCACTCATTTCCGCAGGCAGGCGTCGGTCGGCATCTACTTCCCGGATTTCATCTCACACCGACTGAAGCTGATCATCGAGGTGGACGGAGCCCATCACAGCTTCGATGACCAGCAGCGCCATGACGAGCGTCGAACAAAATGGTTCGAGAGCCAGGGTTATCGCGTCGTCCGCTTCTGGAACCATGAAATCAAAAACGAACTGGATTCCGTGCTCGATACGATTTATGCGGCGATGGAAGAACGAAAATCCCACCTTGGCCCGCGAGACGCCGAAGGCGCTTGAGACCGAGACGCCGCCACCCCACCCCGGCGCTAACGCGCCGACCCTCCCCATCAAGGGGAGGGTGAGGAGCTAACCATGCCTGACCTGCTTCTAGAACTTCGCTCCGAGGAAATCCCCGCGCGCATGCAGCGCAAGGCGGCGGGTGATCTCAAGAAGATGCTGACCGACGGTCTGGTCGAGGCGGGTCTGACCTATGAGGCGGCGCGCGAGTACTGGACGCCGCGGCGCCTGACTCTCGACATCAGGGGGCTGACCGCACGCTCGAAGGATATAAGCGAAGAGATCAAGGGGCCGTCGACATCAGCCCCCGAGCAGGCGGTCCAGGGGTTCCTGCGCAAGGCCGGGCTGTCTTCGGTCGCCGAGGCGCATGTCCATTCCGACCCGAAGAAGGGCGACTTCTTCGTCGCCCACATTTCGAAGCCGGGCAGGGCGGCCG
Organism: Mesorhizobium loti; assembly: GCA_002356515.1. NCBI lineage: Bacteria > Pseudomonadati > Pseudomonadota > Alphaproteobacteria > Hyphomicrobiales > Phyllobacteriaceae > Mesorhizobium > Mesorhizobium loti. The sequence goes on from AP017605.1 coordinate 7,040,634, forward strand.
AAGAGATCATCGCCGAGCTGGTGCCGGGCATTATCCGCAATTTCCCCTGGCCGAAGTCGATGCGCTGGGGGCCGGCCTCGGCCAAGCCGGGCTCGCTGCGCTGGGTGCGGCCGCTGCAATCGATCCTGTGCACCTTCGGCCCTGAGACCGAGGAACCTGTCGTGGTCGACTTCGAGATCGACGGCATTCGCTCCGGCAACGTCACCTTTGGCCATCGTTTCCTGGCGCCGGGCGAAATCACCGTGCGCCGCTTCGACGATTATGTGAGCAAGCTGGAAGCGGCAAAGGTCGTGCTCGACGCCGACCGTCGCAAGGAGATCATTCTTGCCGACGCCCGCAACCTCGCCTTTGCCAACGGGCTCGACCTGGTCGAGGACGAAGGCTTGCTGGAGGAAGTGTCCGGTCTGGTCGAATGGCCCGTCGTGCTGATGGGCGAGTTCGAGCAGGATTTCCTCGCCATTCCGGCCGAGGTGATACGGCTGACCATCCGCGCCAACCAGAAGTGCTTTGTCACGCGCCCGCAAGGCGAGGGCGAGGCGCTCTCCAACCGCTTCATCCTCACCGCCAACATCGAAGCCAGGGACGGCGGCAAGGAGATCGCCCACGGCAACGGCAAGGTGGTGCGCGCCCGTCTGTCCGACGCGCTCTATTTCTGGACGACCGACCAGGGCGATCTGCCCGATCTCGGCCAGCTCGAAGCATCGGCTGAAAAGTTCGGGCTCGATCTGAAAAAGCCGCTCGACCAGCGCATGGCCCGCCTCGACCACCTCGGCGTTACCTTCCACGCCAAGCTCGGCACGCAAGGCGAGCGAGTGGAGCGGATCAGCCGGCTCGCCGAAGAACTGGCGCCGACCGTCGGTGCTGACCCGGCGCTCGCCGCTCGCGCCGCGGTTCTCGCCAAGGCCGATCTCACCACCGAAATCGTCGGCGAGTTCCCCGAACTGCAGGGCGCCATGGGCCGCAAATACGCGTTGCTCCAGGGCGAGCACCCGTCCGTGGCCGCGGCCATCGAGGAGCACTACAAGCCGCAAGGTCCATCTGATCGTGTACCGAGCGATCCGGTGTCGGCTGCGGTAGCGCTTGCCGACAAACTCGACACGCTGGTCGGCTTCTGGCTGATCGACGAAAAACCTACTGGGTCAAAAGACCCCTATGCCTTGCGAAGGGCAGCGCTGGGCGTGGTCAGAATATTGGTGGAGAACAGCGTACGGCTGAACGTCGTTGAAACGATGGAAGCTCATGTTCCGCGAGCTCATCAATCGATAAAGGAGGCTCTCCTTAGGCAAGGTGGAACCTTCGCTATCGGCCAAGGAATGCAACAATTCAGAGGGAGGCAGGTTGATTCCAGCGTCCTCGACCTCCTCGCCTTCTTCCACGATCGCCTCAAAGTCTACCTTCGCGACCAGGGCGCTCGCCACGATCTCATCGACGCCGTCATCACGCCGCAGTCCGACGACCTCTTGCAGATCGTCCGCCGCGTCGAAGCGCTCGGCTCCTTCCTTGATACCGAGGACGGCAAGAACCTGCTCGCCGGCACCAAGCGTGCGGCCAACATCCTGGCTGCCGAGGAGAAGAAGAAAACGGCGATTGCCGAAGCCGTTGAGCCGGCTCTGTTCCAGGAGAATGCCGAGAAATCGCTGTTTGCGGCGGTGAATCAGGCAGAGAAGCAAGCCGGCGAAGCGATTCAAAACGAAGACTTTTCGGCCGCCATGCTGGCGCTTAGCGCGTTGCGCGAGCCCGTTGATTCATTCTTTGAAGGTGTTCTCGTGAATGATGAAGACCTGGCGGTGCGAGCCAACCGTCTGGCGCTCCTCACCCGCATCCGCGCGGCGACGGGTCAGGTCGCGGATTTCTCGAAAATCGCCGGCTGAGCGCCCAGGAAAAATATCTCTCAGCCGGCCGTTCGAGCCGGCTTACAGTCATATGACGATGATCTCTCCGTGGCAAAAGGGACATGTTCCCCAACCCAACGGAGGCTTCCATGAATTCCGATCACGAAATCGAAGTGACTGAAGAAACCTCGGCCGCCGCCGAGGCGCTTGAATCCGCTTCCGAAACCGATCACGACGCCGCTGCCGCCGTCGAAGCCGCCGCTCACTCTGACGACGAGGATGGCGACGAAGAAGACGGCGACGACGAAGACGGCGAAGAGTCTGACGAAGCGGCCACGGCCTCGGGTGAAGACGACGAAGATGAAGACGAAGACGACGCTGATGACGCCGTGAAAGCCGAAGGCGACGACGCTGAAGAAGAATCCGAAGACGGCGAGTCCGAAGAAGACGACGACAAGGAAGAAGCGGCCTGAGATTTCAATCCGGCTCTGTCGAGAAAAGGGGGAACGCTGACTTGTCAGTCCTCCAGGATGCTGACGCGCACGCTGTTTTCATAGACGTCGACCTGGATCAGCGGTTCGCCATTGACGATGGCGCGCTTGGTCGACGAACTCATCGCGCCGGGGCGCTCCAGCATGCGCTGCAGGTCGGCGCGCGCGTCGTTGGTCGTGAACCACTCATCGCCCTGGTCGTCTCTGTCGCGGCGATGGAATTTGTGCCAGTTGGCGCGATCCTGGCGCACCATCTGCGCGGCGTTGTCCAGCGCATAGCCATCGCTCGCCTGATGATCCCTGTCGGAAATGCGCGCGACATAGGATCCCAGCATGTCATCGGCTTGCGCCGCACTGGCGCCCAGCAGCGACGCCAGCAGAAGCCCGGCCACGGTAACGGTCTTGGATAGTCTCATGATCAACCCCCTTTTAAACGACGAAGCCCGTCTGTCAGAGCCGCCCCTTTGCCTTAAGCACTTGGCTAAATTCAGGCGGCGGCGTCCAGCGAGATGTGCCGCACGAGCTCGCGCGGCAATGGTGCGCCGAGCGCCGGAGTGCCGTCAAGCTGTCAACGATCTGGCCAGTCCGGCCGTTTGCCGGCCGCTACTTGACCTTGCCGACGCCGGAAGCGGGCATGGTCGATGCGGCCGGTTTCTTCTGCGTGTTCGATGCCGGAGCGGCCGAGGCGGTCGCCTTGGCTGGAGTGGGGGCAGGGGTGGTGGCCGCGGCTGGTGCCTTGCCTTGCACCGGTGTCGAGAAGTCGCCGCCGACGACGCCGCCGCGAATGATCATCGGGCCTGGCATGAAACCGTGCCGTGCCTCGGGCGCGTTGGGGATCGCCGCCACCTTCTCATAGGTGACGTCAGGCTCGCCGAGCGCAACGACGGACATCACATCGCTTGCCTTCGTGTCATCCGCCTTCAGGGTCAGGACGGAGGGCGTTGTGGCCGGCGCGCCGGGAAAGACCAGGGACGAGGCCTGAGCTTCGCCGATCAACGCCAGGGTGATGATACCCAGCAGGATACGCACAGACACGATGACCACTCCCCTTCGCCCAAGCCCGAATGGTAGTCGACCGGAATTGATGCCGGCTTTCGCGGAAACGTAGCATTTTAGGGATTGATAAATCGCCAAGACGCTCTCTTGCCGAACAGCCGGCTTGCCCAACAGCCGCCATCGTACTACGCAGCCGGCATCTGCGAGGTGACGAGAGTGGCTGAGATACTTGCCGCCGGCGAGGCGTTGGAGCGGGCACTGGCGCTGCTCGAAGGCGGCGATGTCGTCGCCATCCCGACGGAGACCGTCTACGGGCTTGCCGGCGACGCCACCAACGGCATTGGCGTGGCGCGCATTTTCGAGGCCAAGGGTCGGCCGCGGTTCAATCCCTTGATCGCCCATGTCGCTGACATGGCGATGGCCGAGCGCATCGCGGTGTTCGATCCATTGTCGAAGAGACTGGCACAGGCGTTCTGGCCGGGTCCGCTGACGCTGGTGCTGCCGCAGCGGCCCGGCAACGGCATCCACCCGCTGGTCACGGCCGGGCTCGACACGATCGCTCTGCGCATGCCGAGGGGCTTTGGCGGCGATCTCATCGCAAAACTCGGCCGGCCGCTTGCCGCACCCAGCGCCAATTCATCGGGCAGGATCAGCGCGACGACGGCGCAAGCGGTGGCAGCCGATCTCGGCGCACGCATCAAGCTGGTGGTCGATGGCGGCGCGACGCCGGTCGGACTGGAATCGACCATCGTCAAGGCCGAAGGGGCAGGATTGCGCCTGCTTCGTCCCGGCGGCATCGCCGCCGAAGAGATCGAGGCGGCCATCGGCATGACGCTGTTGCGCGGCGGCACCGCCGGCGTCGAGGCGCCGGGCATGCTTGCCTCACACTATGCGCCGGGCGCGGCGATGCGGCTCAATGCTGATACGGTTGGTGAGGGCGAGGCGCTGCTTGCCTTCGGCGGTCAGCGGGCCGAAGGATGGCGGCATGCAGCCGCCTTCCTCAATTTGTCCGCATCAGGCGATCTGCGCGAAGCGGCGAGCAATCTTTTCGCCTATATGCAGGATCTCGATCGCAGCGGCGCACACACCATCGCTGTCGAGACGATTCCCTTCGACGGGCTCGGCGAGGCCATCAACGACCGGCTCTCTCGCGCGGCCGCCCCTCGTGACAACACTCAGCCCACACCGTAGTTTCCCGCATGACCGAAATTCCGCAAAACCTTGACCCCGCTGTCATCGATCGCTTCGCGGCGATTGTCGGTGACAAATACGCGCTGCGCGACGAGCAGGACATCGCGCCCTACCTCATCGAGCGGCGCGGGCTCTGGCATGGCGTGACATCGCTGGTGCTGCGGCCGGGCAGCGTCGACGAAGTCAGCCGGATCATGCGTCTGGCGACCGAGACGGGAACGCCGATCGTGCCGCAAAGCGGCAACACCGGTCTGGTCGGCGCCCAGGTGCCGGACAGATCCGGCCGCGAAATCATCCTGTCGCTGTCGCGGCTGAACCGTATCCGCGAGATCGACGTCCTGTCGAACACAGTGACTGTCGAGGCTGGCGTCATCCTGCAGACGCTGCAGGAGGCGGCCGACGCCGCCGACCGGCTGTTTCCGCTGTCGCTCGCTGCGCAAGGCTCCTGCCAGATCGGCGGCAACCTTTCTTCCAATGCCGGCGGTACCGGCGTGCTTGCCTATGGCAACGCCCGCGAACTGTGTCTCGGCGTCGAAGTGGTGCTGCCGACGGGCGAGGTGTTCGACGATCTGCGCAAGCTGAAAAAGGACAACACCGGCTACGATTTGAAGAACCTGTTCGTCGGCGCCGAAGGCACGCTCGGCATCATCACCGCCGCTGTCTTGAAGCTCTTCCCGAAGCCGAAAGGCAGGGAGGTCGCCTTTGCCGGCATGTCGTCGCCCAAAGCGGCGCTGTCGCTCTTTACCTTGGCGATGGACCGGGCCGGCGCCTCGCTCACCGCTTTCGAGCTGATCGGCAAAAGGCCTTACGACTTCACGCTGAAGCATGGCCAAGGCATCACGCGGCCGCTTGCCGATGATTGGCCCTGGTATGTGCTGATGCAGGTCTCTTCAGGACGTTCCGAGGAAGACGGCAGGGCGCTGATCGAGGAGATCCTGGCCAAAGCCCTCGAGCAAGGCATCATCGGCGACGCAGTGGTCTCGGCAAGCCTTGCCCAGGGCGATGCCTTCTGGAATTTCCGCGAGACGCTGCCAGAGTGCCAGAAGCCCGAGGGCGCTTCGATCAAGCACGACATCTCGGTGCCGACAGCCGCGATCCCGGAGTTCATCGACAAGGCGGCCGGCGTGGTGGAAGGGGTCTGCCCCGGCGCACGCGTGGTCTGCTTCGGCCACATGGGTGACGGCAATCTGCATTACAACATCTCGCGCCCCGTGGACTGGCAGGATGAGGCGTTCCTCGACCTTTACCATCCCATGAACCACGCCGTGCACGATGTCGTGCGCTCCTTTCATGGATCGATCTCTGCCGAGCACGGCATCGGCCAGTTGAAGCGCGACGAACTGATCGCCACCGCGCCGCCGATGGCCATCGATCTGATGCGCAGGGTGAAAGCCGCTTTCGATCCGGCCGGCATCATGAATCCCGGTAAGGTTATCTGATCCTTTCAACATCTTGTGGTCGGTGGCATTCCGATAACCATCCCTGAGATCAGCAAAATTTAACCGACTTTCTTAAGCGCGGCGGTAAGGAGCCCGCGCTACTGTTTCCCCATAACGAGGCCGGGAAAACTGGCCCGGAGAGAACCGGACACCGGCTCTCAGGAGACAGACAGGAAGGCACTCTATGAACACCGGACTGAAGCCAGTCTGGGCGGGACGCAACATGCGCCTCGACCCATTCCGACTGCCCCAGATGGTCAGCTACGCCACGCGCGACGACTACGGCGACGTGACGTTCACCATCGACCACCGTGGCGCCGTGATCCGCCGCATGCTCGAGATGAGCGGCGTGCCGGCGATCATCGCCCTTCCGGCCAATGCGTTCCGCGGCGTCGCCGCCCGCGCCATGGAGGATCCGGAAGGCAATGTCACGGTGACGCTCGAACTCCTGCACAATGATCCAATGCTGTCGGTGCCGCTTTTGGTGGCCGACGATCTCGACGATGTCGCCGCCGACTGGCGCGCCTGGGCCGATGCCTATCGCCTGCCGATGCTGTTGATCGAATCGGACGGCGTCGCCCGCACCCTGGAAGAATCGCTCGGCGCCGCCATCAAGACGCTGCCGCCGCAGGATCGCCGCAAGGGCCGCATTTCGCACACGCGCCGCCCGCGCTTCCTCGCCCGCCGCAGGGCCGGCAACCTCGGTCTCAGGCTGGTCATCGACGGCCAGGAGATCATTTCGAGGGAGTGAGAAGCGGTTCGCGTAGCGAACGAAAAGCCAATTGCTTGGCTTTTCGAGCTTCGAACGCCCTGAGCCTGCGAAGGGCCAGGGCGTGGAAAAAAGCCGCTACACCAGCGGCTTCAGCGCCACCCACAATGCGCCGCCGATCAGGCCGAGGAAGATCAGCCAGCCGACCTGGTTGTTCGACCGGAACAGCCGCAGGCATTGGTCCGGATCGTTGATATCCAGAACCGCGATCTGCCGCGTCATATGGGCCCCGGCGGCGATCAATCCTGCCAGAGCCACCACCGGCGCCTGCGCGGAGGCGAAGGCGATGGCGAAGCAGATCAGCGTGCCGCCGTAAAGCCCGACCAGCCACGACTTGGTGTTGTCGCCGAACAGCCGTGCCGTCGAGCGCACACCGACAATGGCGTCGTCTTCCTTGTCCTGATGCGCGTAGATCGTGTCGTAGCCGATCACCCACAGGATCGAGCCGATATAGAGCATGATGGCGGGGCCATCGAGATCGCCGAACTCGACCGCCCATCCCATCAGCGCACCCCAGGAAAAGGCAAGGCCGAGAAACAATTGCGGCCAGTTGGTTATCCGCTTCATGAATGGATAGATGGCGACGATCGCCAGCGAGCAGATGCCGAGCAGGATGGCGAAACTGTTGAACTGTATCACCACCACAAGGCCGACCAGGGCCTGCAGGACAAGAAACAGCCAGGCCCGCCGGCGCGTCGTCTGGCCCGACGGCAGCGGGCGCGAGCGGGTGCGTTCGACCTGGTTGTCGATGTTCTCGTCGACAATATCGTTGTAGGTGCAGCCGGCGCCGCGCATGGCGATGGCGCCGACCAGGAACAGCACGAGATACAATGGCGCGGGCAGCAGCGAGAGCAGAGGGTCGCCGGGGCGCGGATAGGCGCTCGCGGCGAGCGCCGCCGACCACCAGCACGGCCACAGAAGCAATTGCCAGCCGATCGGCCTGTCCCACCGCGCTAGCTGCGCATAGGGCCAAACCGCGCGCGGCAGCACGCGATAGACCCAATGGCCGTTCGGTGCATCGGCGACACGGCCCTGGGCCGCTTTCGACTGGATAGGTTCCATGTCCATGGAGTGGCAGCAGCCGCGGAAACCGTCAAGCGGCAAGCGGATGCGGGCTGTCGCCGACCCCTCAAGAGGTGAAGATGTCGCGCGTGGAAAACCAGTCTTTCGCCGTCTCGACGAAGGCAAGCGCCGCATTCGACACGCGCTGCTGCGTGTCATAGGTGAGGATGATGCGCTGCATCGGCAGCGGATCCGACAGCGGCCTGCAGATCAGCGGCAGCCCGTCATAGCTGCGGTCGCCATGCGGCCTTGTGTAGCTGACGGCGACACCAAAACCGTTCGCCACCATGCTGCGCTGGAGTTCGAACGAACTGGTCGCCCTGTCGGCCACCGGCGAAAGGCCACGGCTGCGGAACAGGTCGAGCATGTGCTGCCAGCTCTGCGGCTGGTCCGTCGTGATCAGCGGATAGGCGGCCAGATCGGCCAGACCGACCTCGGCACGGTCCGCCAGCGCATGGCCAGCCGGCAACAGCGCATGCGGCCGCAGCTCGTGCAGCAGGATGCGGGCGAAATGCGATGGCAGGCCGAGATCGTAGCTGAGGCCAAGATCGATGGCGGCGTCCGCCAGACGCCGCCCGAGCGTCTCGAATGTCTCGTCGCGAACGATCACGGCGACGTCTGGATGGCGCTCGGAAAAGGCGCGGATGAGACCCGGCGCGAAATAGGGGGCCAGATCCTCGAAACATCCAAGCACCAGCTCGCCGCCGACGGCTGAATTGCCTGAACCCAGGCTCATCAGTTCGTCGGTCTCGGCAAGAACCTGTTTTGCCTTTGCCACGACGACCCGGCCGAAGGAGGTCAGCGAAACGCCGCTCCCGCGCTGGCGCACGAACAGTTTCTGGCCGAAATCCTTTTCGATAGCGTCGATCGCCACCGAAATCGAGGGCTGGGAGATGTTCAGTGTCCTGGCCGCGCCGGTGACGCTGCCGTGGCGGGCGACCGCAACCAGATAACGCAACTGCGTGAGAGTCAGGCTCATAGTTTCGTTCTATGTGTCAGATGAGAAGTTATTATTTTACTGAATGAATGCGGGTTGCGATAGTCGTCCCGATCCTGAAAGGAGGACACTATGGTTTCCCAGACTGCTGCCCGCGCCATCGACACCAGCCTGATCGATGCGGAGACGATTGCCGACTACCAGCGTGACGGTGCGGTTTGCATCCGCGGCGCCTTCAAGGGCTGGGTCGATACGATTGCCGCCGGCATCGAGCGCAACATGCAGAACCGCAGCGCCACCGCGTCCGACATCGCCAATGGCCGCGGCAGTTTCTTCGACGATTACTGCAATTGGGAGCGCATTCCCGAATTCGTCGAGGTGGTGCGGAAGTCGCCGGCCGCGCAAATCGCGGCGGCGGTGATGCAGTCGCGCACCGCGCAGTTTTTTCACGATCACGTGCTGGTCAAGGAGCCCGGCACGCAGAAGCCGACCCCCTGGCATCAGGACATCCCCTATTATTTCGTCGACGGCCAGCAGACAGTCAGCTTCTGGATCCCCATCGACCCGGTGAAGGAGGCGACGCTGCGGCTGATCGCCGGCTCGCACAAATGGGACAAGATGATCCTGCCGGTGCGCTGGCTCGACGACAGCAATTTTTATGCCGGCGAGGGCGACTATTTGCCGGTGCCCGATCCCGACAACGACCCGTCGATGAAGGTGCTCGAATGGGAGATGGAGCCGGGCGACGCCATCCTGTTCGATTTCCGCACCGCGCATGGCGCGCGCGGCAATCTGACCTCGGCACGGCGCCGGGCGCTGTCGCTGCGCTGGGTCGGCGACGATGCCCATTATGTCGAGCGGCCGGGCCGCACCTCGCCGCCCTATCACGGGCACGGCATGCAGCCGGGCCAGAAATTGCGCGAGGACTGGTTCCCCGTGGTCTTTCCCGGCTGAAGCGGGCCAGAATATGGGCGCCGGTATTCGGCGCCCATATTCGGCTGGGATAACGTTCCCGTGCGCAATTCGGATCAAAACGTCCTGATGCCTTGACCCGTCGCCCCGAGAGCAATAGCGGGTGCTCTCCAGGGTTTGCATCAAGAGGTGGCCATGAACGTTCTTCTGCTGGGCTCCGGCGGCCGCGAACATGCGCTTGCCTGGAAGATCGCCGCCTCGCCGTTGCTGACCAAGCTCTACGCGGCCCCCGGCAATCCAGGCATTGGCGCCGAGGCTGAGCTGGTGAAACTTGACATCACCGAGCACGCCGCTGTGGTCACCTTCTGCCGGGAGAAGAAAATCGACCTCGTCGTCGTGGGTCCGGAAGGGCCGCTGGTCGCCGGCATTGCCGACGATCTGCGCGCCGAAAACATCCGCGTCTTCGGCCCTTCCAAGGCCGCCGCGCGGTTGGAAGGCTCTAAGGGTTTCACCAAGGATCTCTGCGCTCGGTACAACATCCCCACTGCCGCCTATGGTCGTTTCAACGATCTGGCCTCGGCCAAAGCCTATGTCGAAAAGACGGGTGCTCCGATCGTCATCAAGGCCGATGGGCTCGCCGCCGGCAAGGGTGTCACCGTCGCCATGACGCTGGACGAGGCGAGGGCGGCCCTCGATGCCTGTTTCGAGGGCTCCTTCGGCGCTGCCGGCGCGGAGGTGGTGGTCGAGGAATTCATGACCGGCGAGGAGGCGAGCTTCTTCTGCCTCTGCGACGGCACCACGGCACTTCCCTTCGGCACCGCGCAGGACCACAAACGCGTCGGCGATGGCGACACTGGCCCCAACACCGGCGGCATGGGCGCCTATTCGCCGGCGCCGGTGATGTCGCCTGAGATGATCGAGCGCACCATGCGCGAGATCATCGAACCGACCATGCGCGGCATGGCCGAGCTTGGCGCGCCCTTCGCCGGCATTCTCTTCGCCGGGCTGATGATCACGGACAAGGGGCCGAAGCTGATCGAATACAACACCCGTTTCGGCGATCCGGAATGCCAGGTGCTGATGATGCGGCTGAAGGACGACCTCTTGGTGCTGCTCAATGCCGCCGTCGACGCCCAGCTGGCGCACACGTCCATACGCTGGCGCGACGAGGCGGCGCTCACCGTGGTGATGGCGGCGCGGGGCTATCCCGGCACGCCGGAAAAAGGCTCGGTTATCCGCGGCGTCGAGCAGGCCGCGAGCGACGGCGTCCAGATCTTCCATGCCGGTACCGCCATCAATGGCGGCGCGCTGGTCGCCAATGGCGGCCGCGTCCTCAATGTCACGGCGACCGGTGCCACGGTCGGCGCGGCGCAGGCGCTGGCCTATGCCGCGCTCGACCGGATCGACTGGCCTGACGGGTTCTGCCGCCGCGACATCGGCTGGCAGGCCGTGGCGCGCGAGCGGGCGAGCTGAGATTTCGCAGCGGCGGCTTACGGCCGACCGCGATCGACTTCGGTCGAGCCGGTGCTGACGGGGTCGGCCGCGGCAAAGGCGGCGTCCAGCTGCTCGGGTGAGCGTTGCTCGGTCCGCTTCCAGGCGACGTATTGGACGATGCCGAAGCCTGGCCGGCGCGGCACCGTCTTCACGACCGGCATGCGGAACCCGTCGCGGAATTTCGACCAGCGCGAGCCGAGCACCGAGACCATTTCCTCGAAGGTCGGCGGCGTTGCCACATCGGCATAGATGAGTGTGGCCTTGCCGGCGAGCGCTGCTTCGCGCGAGAGCGGCACCGGCACGCTGGCGAGATAGTCGGATGGCACGTCGATCAGCCCGCCAAAGGGCCATTGCTGGCGCAGTGTGGCGGCATCCGTCGGCGCGACGTTGACGTCGATATCGTTAGGCGTGCCGGCAACCCTGTAGGGGCAACGGAAACGGCCGCAATTGGCCTGCGCCGAGAATTGCCAAAGTGCGTAGCTCCGCCAGTTTCCCATCGGAAAATGCACGTCGATGTCGGGCTTGTAGCGCGCGTACCAAAGCGGCAGCCGCGACAGGAGCCGGTATTTGTAGCGGTTGTCGGCGATGTACTGGGCGGTCTTGCCGTTGGTGTAGAGCACCGGGAAGCGGCCGACGCGCCGATGCACCTGGCGCACGAACTCCTCGGCGTCGTCGAGCGACATCCATTGCAAGGGATCGATGCCCTCGATATCGAGAACCATGAGATCGTCCGACGCGGGGTCGGCGAAGTCGAGAAAATTGTTGGCCTGCTCGACCGGATTGCCGGGACGGGCGAGGTGATAGGCGCCCCATTTCAGGCCGAGCGCCTTGGCGACGACCCGGCGCGTCTGGAACAGTTCGCGCGTCACCGCATGGCGCTTCCACAGCGCCTTGCAGAGCTTCACATCGGTGTCGCTGCCTAAACAGAAATAGGGCGGCGGCATGCCGTCGGAGGCCTTGTTGATGAAGGCGACGATACGCTTGTCGGTGGCAAGCTGCGCCCAGTCGATGGAATTGTACTCGTAGGCGTCGACGACCAGCGCGCGGTCGGCACTCTTCCACGGCTCGGAAAAGTCCGAAGCCTTTGCCGCGGATATCAGCGCCATCATCGCCGCAAGAGCGATCGCTGAGCGGCGAAGAAGATGCGCCGGCGTTTTCAAACAGGGGGTCCCCGTTGATCAAACACCGATGGTGAACCGGTATGGTTAAGGAATACTTCTCGATGCAGAGGCCGTGGGAACCTAGCGCCGGCTGAACGGCTGAAATTCGAACGGGTCGGGCGCGGGCTCCTGCCGTAGCGTGCCTTCGGCGGCGCGCTTGCGGTGGTGGGCAAGCGAACATTGCGGCGAGCACAATATGCCGCGATCTGACCAATAGGCTGCACCGTGTTCCAGCTGGCCGCCATGATGCCAGAATCCCGTTGCGCGATAGGGCAAGCCGCATTCGATGCAGCGATAGGCGTCTGGTCTGGCGAGCATGGGCTGGTTCCGGTCGGCTAGTTCTGGTCGTCGCCGGTCGATTTGATGCGGCGTGGATCGAATTTAATACAGGCCGGCCCGATTGCAAAATCCGCGTGACAAAATTTGACGTTTACGTAAAAAGAAACCGGGAGACCGCCCAAAGGCGGATGGTTTTGCGGCCGCGCCGGCTCTAGGGTTGGCGAGGCCGATGCATCAGGAGGATCGAGCGGCATGTATCGGGCACCGATCGAGGATATCGCTTTCACCTTGAAGCACGTGGCGGGCATGAAATCGGCCCTCGATGCCGGCACCTTCGGCGATCTCGGCGAGGACCTGGTCGATGCCGTCCTTGGCGAGGCCGGTCGTTTCGCCACCGAGGAGGTGGCGCCACTCTACAAGATCGGTGACGAACACGGTGCGGTGCTGAAAGACGCCGCCGTCACCACGCCGCCCGGCTGGAAGGACCTCTATCGCCGCTGGATCGATGGCGGCTGGAACGCGCTGTCCGGCCCTGAAGACTATGGCGGCCAGGCGCTGCCGACCATGCTGGGCGTCGCGGCGCTCGAAATGTGGAACTCCGCCGCCATGGCCTTCGGCATCGGCCCGACGCTGACCATGGGCGCTGTCGAAGCACTCGACCAGCATGCCTCCGAAGCGCTCAAGGCCAAGTATCTTGCAAAGCTCGTATCGGGCGAATGGATGGGCACGATGAACCTGACCGAGCCCCAGGCGGGCTCGGACCTCGCTGCCTTGCGCGCCCGCGCCGAGCCTGCTGGCGACGGCACCTACCGCATCTTCGGTCAGAAGATCTTCATCACCTATGGCGAGCACGATTTCACCGACAACATCATCCATCTGGTGCTGGCGCGGCTGCCGGACGCACCGGCCGGCACGCGCGGCATCTCGCTGTTCCTGGTGCCGAAGTTTTTCGTCAACGACGATGGTTCGCTCGGCGCCCGCAACGACGTCTTCTGTTCTGGCCTCGAGCACAAGCTTGGCATTCATGCCTCGCCCACTTGCACCATGATCTATGGCGACGGTTTCCAGGGTGCCAAGCCCGGCGCCATTGGCTGGCTGATCGGCGAGGAGAACAAGGGCCTGGCCTGCATGTTCACCATGATGAACAATGCGCGGCTGTGCGTCGGTATGCAGGGTGTCGCGGTCGCGGAAGCCGCCACCCAGAAGGCAATCGCCTACGCCAATGAGCGGCGCCAGGGCAAGGCGGCGGATTACGCCGGGGCCGGCATGGCGCCGATCGTCCATCACCCCGACGTGCAGCGCAATCTCCTCACCATGAAGGCGCTGACGCAGACGGCGCGAGCGATCAGCTATTCCTGTGCCCACGCCATCGACATGGCACGGGTCTCGGACGGTGACGAGGCTGTGCATTGGCGCGACCGCGCCAATCTCTTGACACCGCTGGCCAAGGCATTTTCGACCGATGTCGGTGTCGAAGTGGCCTCGTTCGGCGTGCAGGTGCATGGCGGCATGGGCTTCATCGAGGAGACGGGGGCGGCAGCGCTCTATCGCGATGCCCGCATTGCGCCGATCTACGAGGGCACCAACGGCATCCAGGCGATCGATCTGGTGATGCGCAAGCTGCCGCTCGGCGACGGCGAGCATGTGCACGGCTTCATCGGCGAATTGGCTACGGTCGCCAACGCCGTGCGCATCTCCAATCTGCAGGGTTTCGGCCGCACCGCCGATGCGCTCGATGCTGCACTCAACGATCTGACACTGGCGACCCGTTTCCTGCAGAGATTGTCGGCCGACGGTCGGGTGGAGGAGGTGCTGGCAGGGGCGACGCCGTATCTGCGGTTGATCTCGCTAGCCGCTGGCGGCGCTTATCTGGCGCGGGGCGGTCTTGCCGATCAGGGCCGCATCGCCCTTTGCCGCTTCTTCGCCGAGAATCTGCTGGGCGAGGCACGTACATTGAAGGAACGCGTCATCGACGGCGCGGAGAGCCTCGCTGCCGCCGGCAAGTCGCTGATATCAGCTTGAATTCTCACAGCGCTCACCAGGGAAAAAGACCGTGACAGACCATATCCTCGTCGAGCGCCAGGGCGCCATCCAGATCATCCGCATGAACCGCCCGGAAAAGAAGAACGCACTGACGCGCGCCATGTACGCGAAAATGTCCCAAACCTTGGCCCAGGGTGACGCCGATCCGGCGGTCCGCGTCCATGTTTTCCTCGGCGTGCCCGGCGCCTTCTCCTCCGGCAACGATCTTGCCGATTTCATGGTCGTCGCCACCGGTGGCGATGGCGGCACGGAGGTCTGGGATTTCCTGATGGCGCTGGCCAGGGTCGAAAAACCCATCGTCTCCGGCGTAGACGGCATCGCGGTTGGCATCGGCACCACGATCAATTTGCATTGCGACCTGACCTTCGCCACGCCGCGCACCGTGTTCAGGACGCCTTTCGTAGATCTCGGCCTTGTGCCCGAGGCGGGATCGAGCCTGCTGGCGCCGCGCATGCTGGGGCAGCAGGGCGCGTTCGCGCTGCTCGGCCTCGGCGAAGGCTTTTCCGCCGAGCGCGCCAAGGCCGTTGGCCTGATCTACGAAGTGGTCGAGGAAGACGCGCTGGAAGCCTCGGTCCTGGCGGCCGCCGGCCAGATCGCCGCCAAGCCGCCGCAGGCGCTGAAGATCGCGCGAGATCTCATGCGTGGCTCGCGCGACGACCTCATCGCCCGCATCGGCGAGGAGAGCGAACATTTCCGCGAGCGGCTGAAGTCGGACGAGGCGCGCGCGGCGCTCACCGCATTCATGACCAGAAAGAAGAGCTGAGCCTTCAGGGATAAAGCCGCGTCTTGTCCCAGCCGCCTTTGGCGTTACGGGAAAAGACCACCCGGTCGTGCAGCCGGAACGGACGGTCGTGCCAGAACTCGATCGTCTTCGGCACGATGCGGAAGCCCGACCAGTGCTTCGGCCGCGGAATCTCACCGATGGCGTAGCGCGCCGTGTATTCGGCGACTGCTTTCTCCAGCGCGAAGCGGCTTTCCAGCGGCCGTGACTGTTTTGAGGCCCAGGCGCCGATACGGCTGCCGCGCGGCCGTGTCGCATAATAGGCGTCGGCTTCGGCCTCGCTTACGATCTCCACCGGACCGCGGATGCGCACCTGGCGACGCAGCGATTTCCAATGGAAACACATCGCCGCCTTCATGCTGCCAAGAATCTCCTGGCCCTTCGCGCTTTCGAAATTCGTGTAGAAAACAAAGCCGCCTTCATCGAACCCCTTGAGCAGCACCATCCGCACATCCGGCATGCCTTCGGCATCGACGGTCGCCAGTGCCACGCCATTGGCGTCATTGATTTCGCTCTTGGTGGCGTCATCAAGCCATGCGGCGAAGAGGCGAAACGGCTCGGCCGCTTCGGTAAAGTCACTGGTTGTTAACTCTGTGTCACTCATAGTTTTTCTCAAATTGTCACGAAATCAGGGAGGTTGCCGATTGTCGCGTATCGCGCAAGCTTTTGACAGCAGGCAATGGAGCGTTATCGCTTCGGCCAGCGCGAAAGCGGCGATCGTGGCGGCCGCCTTGCCGCTTGCCGCCTGCGGCGCGGGTGGCTTCAGCCTGGAAAAGGCCGAAGTCGACCGCTCGATCCTGACCAGCAGCACGCAGACTTCAGCGGCACCTGCCGATTCGGATCGCGATTCCGACCAGACGACGATCGGCAATGCGGTGTCCTCCGCCGATATCGAGCAGCTCGGCGGCCAGGCCGTGCCGTGGGCCAATGCCGGCACCGGGTCGCGCGGCTCCATCACTGAACTGGCTGAATTGAAGGACAGGGGCCAGACATGCCGCCGCTTCAAGGCTTCGCGCGAGAGCTTTGATGGCGTTGCCATGTTCGAGGGGGAACTCTGCCTGGCCAGCGCCGGCGGCTGGCGCATGCAGGACTTCAAGGCGCTCTGAGCCTGATCTGATTTTCCGCCCTTGATATGATGCTCCGCTACTGGAATTTCTTCCTATGCGAGCGCATATAGGAGGCAAGTATGGACTCAACTCATTTCCAGGGCAGGAAGCATGCGCGACCCGTATGAGGTCCTGGGCGTTGCAAAGAACGCATCGGCCAAGGACATAAAATCGGCATACCGGAAACTCGCCAAGAAACATCATCCGGACCAGAATCCGAATGATCCCAAGGCGAAGGACCGTTTTGCCCAGGCCAACCAGGCCTATGAGATCGTCGGCGATGAGAAGAACCGTGCGGCTTTCGATCGCGGCGAGATCGACGCCGACGGCAAGCCGCGCTTCCAGGGATTTGAAGGTGCCGCCGGTGGCGACCCCTTCGGTGGGTTTCGCCGCCAGCAAGGTGCCGGTGGTTCGCGATTCGAATTCCGTTCGGGGCGCCCGGGCGGTGATCCGTTCGACGGCAACAGCGATATATTCAGCCAGATTTTCGGCGACGCCTTTTCGGGCGCGCGCGGCGCTGGCGACCGCCGCCAGCCGGCGACGGCGGCCGATCTGAACGTCACGCTCGATGTCACCATCGAGGAAGCCGCGACCGCCGAAAAGGTGACCGCGATGTTCCCGGATGGCCGCAAGGTGGCGGTCAAGCTGCCGGCCTTTGTCGAGGATGGCCAGACCATCCGGCTGAAAGGGCAGGGCGAGCAGGGACCGGGCCAGCCTGGCGACGCGCTGGTCAAGATCCATATCCGCCGTCATCCGCGCTACCGCATCGAGGGCCGCGACCTGCATGCCGATCTGCCGGTGTCGCTGGCGGATGCGGTGCTCGGCGCCAAGGTGCCGGTCGAGACACCGACCGGCAGGCTGGCGGTCAACGTTCCCGCCTGGTCGAGTTCGGACAAGGTGCTCCGTCTGAAAGGCAGGGGCCTGCCGGAAAAGGCCGGCGGCCACGGCGACCTCTATGCCCATGTCCGCATCATGCTTCCGGAAGGCGGCGACAGCGCGCTCGAAGCGTTGCTGCGTGGCCAAAAAGGCTGATCCAGCGCTTTTGTCCCCCGAACTGTCCGGTTTGAGCGCTTGAAGGGTCTCTGTGCCTGTGCGATAGGCACTCCACAAAGCAGAAACCGTGCGGAGAGCGCAGACATGGCGGGTGGACAGGGCTTGATGGCCGGCAAGCGCGGCCTGATTCTTGGCGTCGCGAACAACAGATCGATTGCCTACGGCATCGCCAAGGCATGCGTCGATCATGGCGCCGAAATCGCGCTGACCTATCAGGGCGAGGCGTTCAAGAAGCGTGTCGAGCCGCTGGCGGCGGAACTGGGCGCCTATGTCGCCGGCCATTGCGACGTCACCGATCCGGCGAGCCTCGACGAGGTTTTCGCCAATGTCGCCAAGCATTGGGGCGGCAAGCTCGACTTCCTCGTCCATGCCATCGCTTTCTCCGACAAGGACGAGCTGACTGGCCGCTATGTCGAGACGACGCGCGACAATTTCCTGCGCACCATGGACATTTCGGTGTTTTCCTTCACCACCATCGCCAAGCGCGCCGAGGCACTGATGACCGATGGCGGTTCGCTGCTGACGCTGACTTATTACGGCGCCGAGAAGGTGATGCCGCACTACAACGTCATGGGCGTCGCCAAGGCCGCGCTCGAGGCCAGCGTGCGTTACCTCGCTGTCGATCTCGGCGCCAAGAAGATCCGCGTCAACGCGATCTCCGCCGGCCCGATCAAGACGCTGGCCGCCTCCGGCATCGGCGACTTCCGCTACATCCTGAAGTGGAACGAATACAATTCGCCGCTGAAACAGACGGTCACGCAGGAAGAGGTCGGCGATTCCGGCGTCTATTTCCTGTCCGACCTGTCGCGTGGCGTTACCGGCGAAGTGCATCATGTCGATTCCGGCTATCACGTGGTCGGCATGAAGGCGGTCGACGCGCCCGACATTTCGACGGTCAAGGATTAATTCCCTTCGCCTATCGTCCGCCAGGCCCAGGCCCGACCTCCGGAAAACTGATGTACCCGCTGGTTTTTATCGTGCGCCACGGCCAGACCGCGTGGAACGCCGAGGCCCGGCTTCAGGGTCAGGCCGACACCGACCTCAATGGTCTTGGCCGCGAGCAGGCGACCGGAAACGGGCTTCGGCTGGCCGAGCTTGTCGGTGATGTCAGGGATTTCGATTTCGTCGCCAGCCCGATGCGGCGGACGCGCGAAACGATGGAACGCATCCGTGCCGCGATGAAGCTCGATCCGCTCGCCTATCGAACCGATCCCAGACTGATTGAAGTCAATTTCGGTGACTGGCAGAGCTTCACCTTTGCCGAGTTGGAGACGCAGTCTCCCGGAGCAAAGCGGTCGCGCGCACGGGACAAATGGAACTTCCAGCCGCCCGGCGACGGTGCGGAGAGCTACCAGATGCTGCTCGAACGGGTGAAACCCTACTTCGACGGGATCGACCGCAGGACGATCTGTGTGACGCATGGCGGCGTCATGCGCACCCTGTTTCGCTTCGTGCTCGATATGGCAGAGGACGAGGCCGCGAACCTGGAAATACCGCAGGATCACGTGCTCAAACTCGAAGGCAAGAGCCTGGAGTGGCTGTAGCTAGTCGTCCTGGATTAACGCATCAGTCGATGTAGGTCACCACACCCGTGCCAAGGTCATAGATCGCCGCGACGATCTTCAGCTTGCCGGTCCCGATGAGGCTGGCCAGGAGCTTGCTTGAAACGGCCAGGCGCCTCGCGGTCCTCCGCGCGCTCTCCTTGGCGGTGTTGTCGACGAAATCGCCCGCCTCGCTCCGCACCGCGATCGCCGCGGGCAGGATCGGTTCGATCATCGGGCCGATCGCGCCCGGATAGGTGGCGTTCTTGGCGACCACGTCGCAAGCCGCCTTGACGGCACCGCAACTTGTGTGCGCCAGGACGACGATCAACGGCGAGCCGAGCACCGCCGCACCGTATTCGACCGTGCCGAGCGTCGCGGTGTCGACGAGGTTGCCAGCATTCCGGGCGACGAATAGTTCTCCAACGCCGTGGCCACCGAAGATCAATTCCGGCGGAACGCGACTGTCGGCGCAACTGATGACCGTAGCCCAGGGCGCCTGGTGTGCGGCGACAGCGCTCCGCTGCGCGGCAAGGTCAATCGAGCAGAGTTCAGGGTGGCTGACATAACGTTCGTTGCCGGACTTCAATGCGGCGAGCGCTTCATCGGGGAGCAGCGTCGTCGCAACACCTTCGGCCGCGCGCGCCGACCAGGAAGCTGCGCCAAAACCGATCGCGACGAGCCCCGCACCGACCTTGAGGAAATCCCTGCGGCCGACCCCTTCGCCCTTGCAGTCGATGCACATTGTCCGGCTCCGCCGCAGATCCACCCGACGGCTGAATCTGCTAGCCGAGACTGCTACCAACAAACGGCATTGGCAAGGGCCAGCCTTCGCCCAGCGCGCCCAAGCTGGTTGGAAACGACATCCAGGCGCAGATCCTGAACTTTCGGTTCCGGTAGGGTCCGAACAAGAAGATGGAGCCGATTTCGGCCTTGTCGGAATGGATCTGGCTGTGCGGAGGCGGAGAGCTTCTTATTCGGTGTCCGGCAGTTCCATGTCGGTGACGACGTTCTCGCCATTGGTCACGTCATAGGCGATGACGATATCCATGCCCGGCTTCAAGGAGTCGAGATCGGTTTCGGCATTCAGCTTGTAGGATTTGCCGTCATCCAGGGTCAGCGTCAGCGCGTCCTTGTCGATCTTCTTGATCAGGCCTTCGGTCTGGCCGGCGAAAGCAGCGGTGGAATAGAGCAGCGTGGCGGCAACAGCGCCAATCAGGGTACGCATAATCGTCCTCTTTGGTCATTGCGCCGGCACGGTGGCGGCGGATCCTCAACGGCGGATGGAAGAAAGCAGAAACCAGCCGAATGTGTCAAAACTTAAACGGCGGGGATGACAGTTTGACCACCGCAAAAAACGCCAATAGAAGGCAGGCTTCAACCGGCTCCGCTGCCGGGCAGGGCAATTTTCCATGTCTCACAACACGTTCGGCCACCTTTTCCGCGTCACCACCTGGGGCGAAAGCCATGGGGCAGCGCTCGGCTGCGTCGTCGACGGTTGCCCGCCCGGCATCCGCTTCACGCGCGACGAAATCCAGGCCGAACTCGACAAGCGCCGGCCGGGCCAGTCGCGTTTCGTCACCCAGCGCCGCGAGCCGGACGAAGTGAAGGTGCTGTCGGGCTTCGTGCTTGACGAGGATGGGGAGACGATGATCACCACCGGCACGCCAGTTTCGATGCTGATCGAGAATGTCGATCAGCGTTCGAAGGACTATGGCGAGATCGCCCGCCAGTACCGGCCGGGCCATGCCGACTACACCTATGACGTCAAATACGGTATACGCGACTATCGTGGCGGCGGCCGCTCCTCGGCCCGCGAGACGGCCGCGCGGGTCGCAGCCGGAGCGCTTGCCCGCAAGGTGGTGCCGGGCATGGTGGTGCGCGGCGCGCTGGTGTCGATGGGCGAAAAGTCGATCAACCGCGCCAACTGGAACTGGAATTTCATAGGCGACGCGGAAAACCCGTTCTTCACCCCCGATCCGGCTTCGGTTCCGGTTTTCACGCAGTATCTCGACGGCATCCGCAAGGCCGGTTCCTCGGTCGGCGCGGTGATCGAGATCGTCGCCGACGGCGTACCACCGGGGCTCGGCGCGCCGATCTACGCCAAGCTCGACCAGGACATTGCGTCGGGCCTGATGTCGATCAACGCCGTCAAGGGCGTCGAGATCGGCAACGGTTTCGAGGCCGCGCGCATCACCGGCGAACAGAATGCCGACGAGATGCGCATCGGCAATGACGGCAAGCCGGTGTTCCTGTCCAACAATGCCGGCGGCATCCTCGGCGGCATCTCGACCGGCCAGGCGATCATTGCGCGTTTCGCCGTCAAGCCGACCTCGTCGATCCTGACGCCGCGAAAGTCGATCGACAAGGATGGCCACGACGTCGAGGTGATGACGAAGGGCCGGCACGACCCCTGCGTCGGCATCCGCGCGGTGCCGATCGGCGAAGCGATGGTTGCCTGCGCGATTGCCGATCATTATCTGCGGCACAGGGGACAGACGGGGAAGGGCGCAGAGCAGTAGGGCAGTAGGGCGATATGCTACGCCCCGCGCCCAGACAGCCAAATTTTTGCTTTCCCCTACTGCCTTACTGCCCTATTCCCCTACTGCCCTGCGAGCGAAGCGAGCATCCCATGCCTTACGACCAGAAAAAGATTGTCGAAGCCATCCGCGCTTTCGAACGCGGCGAGATCGTCGTCGTCATGGACGATGACGGGCGCGAGAATGAGGGCGACCTGATTGTCGCCGCCGTCCACTGCACGCCGGAAAAGATGGCCTTCATCGTGCGCAACACCTCGGGCATCGTCTGCACGCCGATGCCGCGCGAGGAAGCCAAGCGGCTCAACCTGCAGCCAATGGTCGCCGACAATGATTCCGCCCACACCACCGCTTTCACCGTCAGCGTCGATTTCAAGCATGGCACGACGACAGGCATTTCGGCCGACGACCGCACGCTGACCGTGCGCAACCTCGCCAACGGCAATGTCGGCGCCTCGGATTTCGTCCGCCCCGGCCACATCTTCCCGCTGATCGCGCGCGAAGGCGGCGTGCTGATGCGTTCGGGCCATACGGAAGCGGCGGTCGACCTTTGCAAGCTCGCCGGCCTGCCGCCGATCGGCGTCATCTCCGAGTTGGTCAACGACGACGGCACCGTCAAGCGAGGCCCGCAAGTGCAGGCTTTTGCCGAGGAACATGGTCTGAAGCAGGTTTCGGTCGCCGACCTCATCGCCTACCGTCAGCGCAAGGAAACGCTGGTCGAGCGCGTCGCATGCTCCGATATCGACACGCTCGGCGGCAAGGCGCAGGTCTTCACCTACACGCTGCCCTGGGACACGATGCATCACGTCGCCGTCGTCTTCGGCGACATCCGCGACGGCGAGGACGTGCCGGTGCGGCTGCATTCCGAGGATGTGGTGACCGACGTTTTCGGCACCTCCCATAGGCTGGACGGCATCATGAAGGCGATGGGCGAACGCAAGCGCGGCGTCATCGTCTATCTCAGAGAAGGTTCGGTGGGCGTCGCCCACCAGGAGCGCAAGCGCCCGCTAAGCGGCGACCGCGAGGATCATGAGGAGGCGCGCCGGCGCGAGAATGAATGGCGCGAGATCGGCCTCGGCGCGCAGATCCTGAAGGACCTCGGCATTTCTTCGATCAACCTGATCGCCTCGCGCGAGCGCCATTATGTCGGCCTCGAAGGCTTTGGCATCCACATCGCCAAGACCGAGATTATCTAGGATATGTCGATATTCAGGTGAGGCCGGCCTGCAAATGACGGCTTTCTGCGCTTCCGGTGCTCACGGACCGGAAAGTCCGCTGCGCTCCGGTTCTCGAAATCCATCATTTTCGGCGCGGCCTGACCTGAATCTCAACATATCCTGGCCGTCACTCGGCGGGAACCGCGGCGGCTTCGCATCCATCCAGCTCGCACCTGTGGGTGGCCAGGCTGCGTTGGCCGAGCAGCACGGTGGCGAGTGCAATCGTACCTGATGCCACCGAGACCCAGAACCCGTTCTGGGCGCCGAACGCATCCACCACCGCGCCGGCGGCGAAGGAGCCCAGCGCCATGCCGATGCCGATCCCGGTGGTCACCCAGGTGATGCCCTCGGTCAGCATCGCTTCCGGCACATGCCGCTCGATCAGGCCGAAGGCCGTGATGAAGGTCGGCGAGATCGCCACGCCGCTGATGAAGACGGTCAGCGCCAGAAGCGGCACGCTGCTGGCGGTGAGCGGCAGCAGCGTGCCAAGCGCGACCAGAGCGACCGCGATGGCAAGTTGGCGCTGCAGCGGCGCTTTCAGGTTGAGCGCGCCGACAATGATGCCGAGCACGAACGACCCCAGCGCGTAGACGCCGATGACGAGGCTGGCGGCGCCGGGCTGACCGAGCTCCTTTGTGATCGCCACGGTGCTCACTTCCGTCGTCGCGAAGGTCGCGCCGATGAAGATCAGGGCAAAGGTGATGATCTGCACCGGGCGCAGACGGATCGCCGAGCTGCTCAAGCCCTGGTCCATCGGGCGCACTTGCGGCTCGGTCGATCGCTGCAGGATGAACGCCGTCGAGCCCAAGGCAAGGAACAGCGTGCTCGCCAGCATGCCCGCTTCCGGGAACAGGGCAGCACTCAGGCCGACCGACAGCGATGCGCCGGCGATATAGACCAGCTCGTCCGCCGCCGATTCGAAGGCGAAGGCGGTGTTCATCTCGGGGCGGCCCCGGAAAAGCTCGGTCCAGCGCGCGCGCACCATGGCGGGCATGCTGGGCATGGCCGCGGCCAGCAGCGCCGACACGAACAGCGTCCAAACCGGCCAGTCCTGATTGGCGGCCGCAACCAGCGTGATGAAGGCGAGCACGGAGATGATTGTCGTGGGCACGACGATCCGCGTCTGGCCGAGGCGGTCGACCAGCCTTGATATTTGCGGCGCCAGGAAGGCGTTGGCCAGCGCGAATGTCGCCGAGACCGCACCCGCCAGCCAGTATTCGCCGCGCGTTTGCGACAGCATCGCCACAATGCCGATCGGTGCCATGGCGATCGGCAGGCGTGCCATGAAGCCGGCCGCTGCAAAGCCCTTGGCTCCAGGGGCGCGGAAGATTTCCGAATAGGGGTTTTGCATGGCAGTTCCTCGACAAAGGGCGATCTGACAATTACATACGAAGCGTATGAGAAATAGATAGATCATACGTGGCGTATGTCAATTGGCATACGAGGCGTATGTGGATAGGGCCAGACGGAAATGCACAGACCCCGCAAGGAAATGATCGCCGAGACGCGCGCCAAGCTGATCGCCGCGGCCCGCCAGGCTTTCGGCACGACAGGCTATGCGGAAGCCTCGATGGATGATTTCACCGCATCGGCCGGGTTGACGCGCGGCGCGCTCTATCATCACTTCGGCGACAAGAAGGGGCTGCTGCAGGCGGTTATCGCCGAAATCGACGCGGAGATGGCTGCCCGGGTGAATGAGGTCGCCTCGAGAGCGCCGACCCGCTGGCAGCATTTCGTCGACGAATGCACAACTTATATCGAAATGGCGCTGGAGCCGGAAATCCAGCGCATCATGTTCCGGGACGGTCCGGCCGTGCTGGGCGATCCAGCACTTTGGCCGAATGCCAGCGCCTGCGTCGGTTCAATGACCGATCATCTGACCGCGCTGCAGGGGGAAGGGGTGGTCGTCCCGGGCGTCGACCCCGAGACCGCGGCACGGCTGATCAACGGGGCGAGCAGCCAGGCAGCGCAGCGGATCGCCAATTCGAACGACCCCGAAGCGACGTCGAAGATGGTGGTGGCGGCGTTCAAGCAACTGCTCGAAGGCCTGCTCAGAAAACCAGGCTCATAACAGACCCAAATCCCCGTTGGGCGCCTCGCTGGCCACCGCCCCCGATTGACAATCTTCAGGCAGAGCGCATCCTTCTCGCCCATCTCTGAGGGGAGATTCGGAGCATGTGGGATTTCGAGATCGGCAGGTCGGTGTCCATCATGATGCGGACCTGGCCCTTCATTGTCTTTCGCATGATCGTCTATTTCGGCATCACGCTGGCCTACATCATGGCGACCGGCACGGGTGCTTCAGTCGGTTATGGCGTCGGCCATATCTCCACCGATCCCGACGGGCCAATGTCCTTTGCCCTGTGGGGTGGCGTGGTCGGTTTTGGCGTCGTCTCGATCGCCGTCTACTGGATCCGCGAATACATCCTCTACGTCGTCAAGGCCGGCCATATCGCCGTCATGGTCCATCTGATCGATGGCCGGGATGTCCCCGACGGCCAGAACCAGATCGCCTATGCCAGGCAGGTCGTGACCGAGCGTTTCGCCGAGGCCAACATCCTTTTTGTCGTCGACCAGCTGGTCAAGGGCGCCATCCGCGCCATCACCGGCCTGCTCGGCGGCATCGCCGCCTTCTTGCCGATCCCGGGCCTGAGCGGCCTGGTCTCCTTCATCAACACGGTGATCCGCCTGTCGCTCACCTATGTCGACGAGATCATCCTCGGCTACAACATCCGCATCAATTCGTCCTCGCCCTTCGAGACGGCGCGGCAAGGCGTCGTGCTCTACGCCCAGAACGGCAAGACCATGGTCAAGAACGCCGTCTGGCTAGCGGTCATCATGTGGGGCGTGTCCTTCGTCATTTTCCTGCTGATGCTGGCCCCGGCCGCCGCCATTCTGTTCATCATGCCGGGGCAACTCGCCGGCTGGGCTTTCGTGCTGGCAATCGTCTTCGCCTGGGCCTTCAAGGCCGCCTTCATCGAGCCATTTGCCATTGCTTGCCTGATGCAGGTCTATTTCAAGACCATAGCCGGCCAGGTGCCCGATCCGGCCTGGGATGCCCGGCTGGCCGAGGCGTCGTCGAAGTTCAGGGAGCTGAGGGACAAGGCGCTGGCCTCCTTTGGCGGCTCGCGCTGGGGCACCGCAGGCGCAACCCGCTGATCGGCGGGCGCGCAGGCGACTGCGTTGAGGTGCACCACAGCTGACTTGAGTGGTGCCTCGCCTTGCCCGCAGAAAGTCTCGCTCATGATCAATTCGGGCAGCGGCAGCCGCCGGCCCCAGCCATGCGTTTCGAGGTCCGGTTTGGGCGCGAACTCGGAAACCCGGCCGACGCAGAGATAAGCGATCGGCGTCACGTGCTCGGGAATGGATAGCAGGCTCTTCAACGCTTGCGGCTCGATGATGCTGACCCAGCCGACGCCTACGCCTTCGGCGCGCGCCGCCAGCCAGAAATTCTGCACCGCGCAGACCGTGCTGTAGAGATCCATTTCCGGATTGTGCCAGCGGCCCAGAGGCGAACCCTGCGAGCGCTGGCGGTCGCAGGTGATGCAGATGTTGAGGGCGCTTTCGCAGATGCCTTCGAGCTTGAGCTTGCGGTAGAGCGCCTGACGTTCCGCCTCGATTTCAGGCAATTCCTGTTCGCGCGCAGCCAGGAACAGGTCGCGCACCTTTTCCCGCCGTTTGGCGTCGCGAATGACGATGAAGTTCCAGGGCTGCATGAAGCCGACCGATGGCGCGTAATGGGCGGCAAGCAGAAGCCGCGCCAGCACCCCGTCGTCGAGCGCGTCGGGCAGGAAATGGCTGCGCACGTCGCGCCGCGTGAACATGGCACGGTAGACCGCGTCACGCGCCATCTGGTCAAATCCGTCGCCCATAGGAGCGGTCATGTGTTCCGGCATCGCTTGTCCCCTTGCGATTGCTATTGATGCCAGCCGCCTGACCATGCGGATGACGATGCCTGCCAGGCCGGTCTTCTGGCTTGGGATCAACCCGCGTCCGGTGCCTTCCCGTCATCGACAGTGGCATTTACCGGCGCGGTCCCCCTCACAGCGTTGGGCACGCCACGGAGTTCAACCGTGTTCCCGATTCTCCCGCTTGCGGCGGGCACCAGGCAGTGGCTGCGACCTTACGCCGAAGCCTCGGCGGCGCCAATCCCCGCAGCGACGCCAATGGACGCATGCGTGATTTTCCCCAGTCATCAAGCGGCAACGCATGGCCATCGCGTTGCCGGGGCACTAGATAGGGAGCATGGCCACTCGTCTCTATACCCATCCGATCTTCCTCGAACACATCACGCCGCCCGGCCATCCCGAGCGGCCGGACCGTTTACGCGCCATAGAACGGGTGCTGGATGACGAGGCCTTCGCTGGGCTCGATCGCGTCAAGGCGCCGGAGGGCGATGAAGCGACCATCCTGTACGCCCATCCCGCCGATTTCGTCGCCCGCGTGCGTGCCGCCATTCCCGAGGAGGGCCTTGCCCGCATCGATGCCGACACCACCGCCAGCCCGAAGAGCTGGCAAGCGGTGATCACCGCGATCGGCGCCGCCAACGCCGCTGTCGACGACGTCTTTGCCGGCCGTGCCGACAATGTCTTCGTCGCCGCAAGGCCGCCCGGCCATCATGCCGAGAAGACCACCGCGATGGGCTTCTGTTTCTTCAACACGGCGGCGATTGCGGCGCGCTATGCGCAGAAGAAGCATGGCGCCGAGCGCGTCGCTGTCGTCGACTGGGACGTGCATCACGGCAACGGCACGCAGGATATCTTCTGGGACGATCCCTCGGTGCTCTATTGCTCGACGCATCAGATGCCGCTTTATCCCGGCACCGGCGCGAAGAGCGAGACTGGCGCCGGCAACATCGTCAACGCGCCCTTGGCGCCACAGACCGGCGGCGAGGTGTTTCGCGATGCCTTCCTGTCGCGGGTGCTGCCGGCGCTCGACAATTTCGCGCCCGATCTGATCATCATTTCGGCCGGCTTCGACGCGCATCACCGCGACCCGCTGGCCGAGATCAACCTGACCGAGGACGATTTCGACTGGGCGACTGGCCAGCTGATGCAGCGCGCTGCCCGCCACAGCGGCAACCGGCTCGTCAGCCTGCTCGAGGGCGGCTACGATCTGCAAGGACTGGCATTTTCGGTCGCCGCCCATGTCGGGCGACTGATGAAAGGATGAGTGATGGCTGCTGAGACCAACGAAGACGTCAAGGCGATGAGCTTCGAACAGGCACTCGACGCGCTGGAGAAGATCGTCGATGATCTGGAGCGTGGCGACGTGCCGCTCGACCAGTCGATCCGCATCTATGAGCGTGGCGAGGCGCTGAAGGCGCATTGCGACCGGCTGCTGAAGGCGGCCGAGGACAAGGTCGAAAAGATCCGGCTGTCGCGCGACGGCAAGCCGGTCGGAACCGAGCCGCTCGACGCGGAATGAGGCGCAAGCCGTCAACCGAGTTTTGGACATCGTCGTGATTGAGGATAGAGTTCGTCGCCGTTGAGATGGCGCCCTGGACAAGAGGAGATACGGAAGCGATGTGCAGAAACATCAAGACCCTGTTCAACTTTGATCCGCCGGCAACCAATGACGAAGTGCGCGACGCAGCCCTTCAATTTGTCCGCAAGCTGAGCGGAACGACACGGCCGTCGAAACAGAACCAGCATGCGTTCGACCATGCGGTCGAGGCCATCGCGGCATCGGCGCGTGAACTACTCGATTCGCTGGAAACCCATCAGCATCCGCGCAATCGCGAAGAGGTGGCGGCCAAACTGCGGGCAAAGGCGGCGATCCGCTTTGCCTGATGCTGCCAAAGCGGTCCATGACCGCTGAAAAGGAGAGTCCATGAGCTTCTTTCCGGGGAAAGACCCTGAAGCCGGCGACGCCTTCGCCAGCGACCAGATCGAGTTGATGGTCATCCCGAACGCCAAGGACATTGGCGGCTTCGAGGTCCGTCGCGCTCTGCCGACCGCCAAGCGGCGGCTGGTTGGGCCGTTCATCTTCTTCGACCGCATGGGGCCAGCGATCCTGCGCGGCGGCCAGGCGATGGATGTTCGTCCGCATCCGCATATCGGCCTGTCGACAGTGACCTATCTGTTCGACGGCAAGATCCGTCATCGCGACTCTCTCGGCACCGAAATGGTCATCCAGCCCGGCGACGTGAACCTGATGACCGCCGGCCGCGGCATCGTGCATTCCGAGCGCACACCGGAGGAGCTGCGCGGCACACCAATGTCGATCTCCGGCCTGCAGACATGGCTGGCCTTACCGGATGGCAAGGAGGAGGTAGCGCCGGTGTTCGAGAACACCGCTGCCTTGCGGCTGCCCGATATCGATGCCGAAGGCGTCAGTGGCCGTGTCGTCATTGGTGATTTCCAGGGGCTGCGCTCCCCGGTGCGGGCCGACACCGAGACGCTCTACGCCGACCTCAGACTGGCGCCCGGCGCCAGCGTGAAGATCCCGGCCGATGCGGAGGAGCGCGCCATCTACACGCTGCAAGGCGAGGTCGCGATTTCGGGCGACGTCTTTCCGGCCGAACGGCTGCTGGTGTTCCGGCCCGGCGACGAGATCGTCGTATCGTCGCAGACCGGTGCGCATTTCATGCTGTTCGGCGGAGCCTCGCTCGGCTCGCAGCGCTACATCTGGTGGAATTTCGTTTCCTCGTCCAAGGAGCGCATCGAACAGGCCAAGCAGGAATGGAAGACGGGCCGCTTCGATATCGTTCCTGGAGATGAGGAAGAGTTCATCCCGCTGCCGGAAAACTAAGGAATATCGCCCAAAAGCGGCCCGGTTTCGGGGCCACGATATGCATGAAAACAAGGACTTGAAAGCGCGGGCATAGACTGTTTCGACTCGCTGTCCTTTTGGGAGCAGGCCCGCGTCACTGACACGCATTTACTTTCGCAGGCCGGCGGCCTATCCCGCCGTTGAATAGAAAGCCTGAGCACCCGTGAACGCAACGCCACATACGCCGCTTCTCGACAAGGTTCGCATTCCGGCGGATTTGCGCGCGCTTGACGAGAGCGAGCTGCCGCAACTGGCATCCGAGCTTCGCCTCGAATTGGTCGACGCGGTGTCGCGCACCGGCGGTCATCTCGGCGCCGGCCTCGGCGTGGTCGAACTGACGG
This sequence comes from Mesorhizobium loti, assembly GCA_002356515.1. Classification (NCBI taxonomy): domain Bacteria; kingdom Pseudomonadati; phylum Pseudomonadota; class Alphaproteobacteria; order Hyphomicrobiales; family Phyllobacteriaceae; genus Mesorhizobium; species Mesorhizobium loti. Next base: position 7,070,589 of record AP017605.1, read on the forward strand.
TGGCGCTGCATTACGTCTTCAACACGCCGGAGGACCGGCTGATCTGGGATGTCGGCCATCAGGCCTATCCGCACAAGATCCTGACCGGGCGGCGAGACCGCATCCGCACGCTGCGCCAGGAAGGCGGCCTGTCCGGCTTCACCCGCCGTGCCGAGAGCGAGTACGATCCCTTCGGCGCCGCCCACTCCTCGACATCGATATCGGCCGGCCTCGGCATGGCCGCCGCCCGCGACCTCTCCGGCGGCCGCAACAATGTCATCGCCGTCATCGGCGATGGCGCCATGTCGGCGGGCATGGCCTATGAGGCGATGAACAATGCCGGCGCGCTCGATGCCCGGCTCATCGTCATCCTCAACGACAACGACATGTCGATCGCGCCGCCGACGGGCGCTATGAGCGCCTATCTGGCGCGGCTCGCCTCGGGCAAGGCCTATGCCGGCCTGCGTGACTTCGGCAAGAAGCTGACCTCCTACCTCGGCAAGCGCGCCGATCGTGCGATCACAAGGGCGGTCGAGCATGCACGCGGTTATGTCACCGGCGGCACGCTGTTCGAGGAGCTCGGCTTCTATCACATCGGCCCGATCGACGGTCACAATCTCGAGCATCTGATCCCGGTTCTGAAAAACGTCCGCGACAATGGCGAAGGCCCGGTGCTGATCCATGTCGTCACCCAGAAGGGCAAGGGCTACGCGCCGGCGGAAGCCGCCGCCGACAAGTATCACGGTGTCAACAAATTCGACGTCATCACCGGAGCGCAGGCCAAGGCGCCCGCCAACGCACCGGCCTACACCAAGGTTTTCGCCGAAAGCCTGATCCAGGAGGCTCGTGAGGACGACCGTATTGTCGCCGTCACCGCCGCCATGCCGAGCGGCACGGGGCTGGACCTGTTCGGCGAAGTGTTCCCGTCAAGGACCTTCGATGTCGGCATCGCCGAGCAACATGCGGTGACCTTCGCCGCCGGTCTCGCGACGGAAGGCTACAAGCCGTTCGCGGCGATTTATTCGACCTTCCTGCAGCGCGCCTATGACCAGGTCGTGCATGACGTCGCAATCCAGAAACTGCCGGTGCGCTTTCCCATCGATCGCGCCGGCTTCGTCGGCGCCGACGGCGCCACCCATTGCGGCGCGTTCGACACCACCTTCCTGGCAAGCCTGCCGGGCTTTGTAGTCATGGCGGCCGCCGACGAGGCGGAGCTGCGCCACATGGTGCGCACCGCGGCAGCCTATGATGGCGGCCCGATCGCCTTCCGCTATCCGCGCGGCAATGGCGTCGGCGTCGACATGCCGGAGCGCGGCTCGGTTCTCGAACTCGGCAAGGGCCGCATCGTCAGGGAAGGCACCAAGGTGGCGTTGCTGTCCTTCGGCACGCGCTTGCAGGATTGCCTGATCGCTGCCGAGGAGCTTGGCGCAGCCGGGCTTTCGACCACCGTTGCCGATGCCCGCTTCGCCAAGCCGCTCGACGAGGATCTGATCCGGCGGCTGGCCCGCTCGCACGAGGTTCTGGTGACGGTGGAGGAGGGCGCCATCGGCGGCTTCGCCAGCCATGTGCTGCAGTTCCTTGCCCATGAAGGATTGCTGGAAAGCGGCCTGAAGGTGCGCCCGCTGGTGCTGCCCGATGTGTTCGCCGATCACGCCAAGCCGGAAAAAATGTATGCCGATGCCGGCCTCGATGCCGCTGGCATTGTGCGCACCGTATTCACGGCGCTTGGGCATACGGCCCGCGCCCAGCGCGCCTGAATTAAAATCCCGCCCCAGCGCGCCTGGCTCAAGACCTCAAGCGCTTGAATCAGTTTGCCGGCTTGATTTCGTAACGCATTGTTAACACTGCCGTTTGGCGTTTTGCTTACCGTGTCCCTTGGCCGTTTTTCAACGGCGCCCTGCTAGATCGTTGTCAGGCAGGGAGACGATTGGAATGAAGACGCTTCTGTGCGGCGTGGCTCTATCGGCCATCATAATCGCGCCGGCCGCCGCCGAGACGCGCTATGACCGCAATCTCGAAAAAGCGGCGCTGGGCATCGTCGCCGGCAAGATGGGCAATATCAGGGGCGGCTTTTCCTACAAGCAGGTGCCGCAACTCGTGATCGTGCCGGACCCTGCGCCTGCGTCTCCGGCTGCGGCTGAGCATCCACGTGAGCAAGCTTCTGGGGAGCGAGACGACGGTTTGTCTCCAGCCGTCGAGCGCCATGTGTCGCGGACCGTCTTCTAGAACCACATATCGCGCACGCAACGCCCGTCGCGGGGCAGGTCGTCATATGTGTCGAGGCCGTCGAAATGGTCGATCGGCAGATCGGCGACGGCCTCGGGCGGCGCCAGCCGCACATTGACCGCAATGCGTGTTCGACCGGAGGCGCCGGTATGCAAGCCGCGCCACGCCAGAACGCAAGCGCAGGTCGGGCAGAACAGGATTTCGAGCGACGGCGTGTCCTTTCCGGCGCGCGTATAGCTGCCCATCGGTCCGGAAACGCGGATGCGTTCATCGGCATAGTCATAGGCCCAGAGCGTGCCATAGCGTCGGCAAAGCGTGCAGTTGCAAGCCGTCACCGGCCCGGGATCGCCTTCCAGGGTCCAGTGGGTTGCGCCACAGTGGCAGGTTCCCGTCAGCATTCGTTCTCCCCGAGGGTTTTGACGATAGAGCGGCTCGTCTCCTCGATTGCCATTCTGCCGGACCCGATACGATGCACGCAAGCGGTGGCGCGGCTCGATGCGTTCGCCGCTTCTTTCCTTGTTGCGCCCAATCTCCTTGCCTTCGCTGCCGGCTTTCGCCATGAAGGCCGATGAACTCGCCTCTGCCAGCCAGCACCCGCCAGCGGCTCGACGACTTGCTCGTCCAGCGCGGCCTGTTTGCCAGCCGCTCGCGTGCCCGCGACGCGGTCGAACGCGGCACGGTGACGGTTGACGGCGTCCTTGCCCGCAAGCCCGGTCAGAACGTTTCGCCGCAATGCCTTGTTGCCATTGACGATCCGGCGCAGGGCTATGTCTCGCGCGCTGCGCTGAAGCTCATCGGCGGGCTCGACCACTTCAGCCTCGATCCGGCCGGCCGCGAAGCGCTCGACATCGGTGCCTCGACCGGCGGTTTCACCCAGGTGCTTCTGGAACGCGGTGCCTCCCATGTCACGGCAATCGATGTCGGGCACGGCCAGATGCATCCCGATGTCGGCAAGCACCCGCGCGTGACGGTCATCGAGGGGCTCAATGCCCGCGATCTCACCATCGATGATCTTGCCGGCCGTGTTCCGGGTTTCATTGTCTCCGACGTCAGCTTCATTTCACTCAAACTGGCGCTGCCGCCCGCGCTCGCGATTGCCGAGCCTGGCGCCGCCGCAGTCTTTCTGGTCAAACCGCAATTCGAGGCGGGCCGCGAGGCGATCGGCAAGGGCGGCCTGCTGAAAGACCCCTTCGATGCCGCCCGTGTCGCCGGCATGCTGCAGGATTGGCTGGATGCCGTTCCCGGCTGGCGCTCGCTCGGCCTGCATCTGTCGCCGATCGAAGGCGGCGACGGCAATCGCGAATTCCTGCTCGGTGGGATCAAGGATCGATGAGCGCGCGCTTCACCATCAAAAAGCTTGGCGCCCAGGGCGACGGCATAGCCGAAACCGAAAGCGGCGATCTGTTCATTCCCTTCACGCTTCCTGGCGAGGTTGTCACCGCCGCGCGCGAAAGAGATCGCGCCGCGCTGATGGCCGTGCTGGAAGCCGCGCCGCTGCGCATCGGACCCGCCTGCCGCCATTTCACCGAATGCGGCGGCTGTGCTCTCCAGCATTTCGAGGCCGAGGCCTATCGCCAGTGGAAACGCGAGAAGGTGGTGCACGCCCTGAAGGGCTTTGATTGCGAGATCGACGCGCTGGTCGCCTGCGCGCCGCACACGCGCCGCCGTGTCGTGCTTGCCGCCCGGCGCAGCGATGCCGGCATGCTGCTCGGCTTCAACCGCCATCTGTCGCCGGAAATCATTTCCATATCCGAATGCCCGATCTCGCTGCCCGAAATTCTCGCCGCGCTCGACCGGTTGCGGGCGCTTGCCGATTTGATATGCGCCACCACCAAATCGTTCCGGATGGCGGTCACCGTGACCGGTTCCGGCCTCGACGTCGCGGTGCATGAGTCCGGCAAGCTCGGCGAACACCAGCGCCGCATCGCTTCCAATTTTGTCCTGGCGCAAGGCTTTGCCAGACTGTCCATCGATGACGAGATCATCATCGAACCAAGGAAGCCCGTGGTGATGTTCGGCAGCGTTGCCGTCGCCGTGCCGCCGGGCGCCTTCCTGCAGGCGACCGAGGCAGCTGAACAGACCATGGCCGAGATCGTTGGCACACATCTTAAGCGCGCCAAGAAGGTCGCCGATCTTTTCGCCGGCTGCGGCAGCTTTGCCTTGCGGTTGGCGGCAAAGTCGGAAGTCCATGCGGTGGAGGGCGATGCGGCGGCCCTTTCAGCGCTCGACCGGGGGGCACGTTTCGCCGCCGGCCTGAAGCGGGTGACGGGCGAACGCCGGGACCTGTTTCGCCGGCCGCTGACGTTCAAGGAATTGAGCGCCTTCGACGGCCTTGTCTTCGATCCGCCGCGCGCCGGCGCCGAGGACCAGTCGAAGCAGATCGCCCGCTCGGATGTTCCCTTCGTTGCCGCGGTGTCCTGCAATCCGGTGACGCTGGCTCGCGACCTGCGCATCCTCACCGACGGCGGCTATCAACTGAAAAGCGTGACGCCGATCGACCAGTTCCTGTGGTCGCCCCATGTCGAGGCGGTCGCTCTGCTGGAGAAGCCGAGGAGAAGGCGCGGCTGAGCCGGGCAATGATCACGTTTGGTTGAGACCGGGCAATCCGCCGGATTGACGCCGCAAAGCCGCCTTTTTGCACCGGCCTAGTTTGGGCCTATGGGGCGGCACTCTCACCTGACGGATGATCGTAATGCGGACGGTCTCGAAACTCCTCGCTTTCCTTCTTGCCCTCTCCATTTTCGCCTTCGGGTCGACAGCCCTGGCGCTGGCGCAAGGCCAGAAGCGCCTTGCCTTCGTCATCGGTAACGCCGCCTACCCCTCGGGCGCGCTGGCGACGCCCGCCAACGACGCCGGCCTCATCGCCCAGACATTGCAGGCTGCAGGCTTCGACGTGGTCGGCGCGCGCGATGTCGACCAGGAATCGCTGCGTGGCGCCTATCGCGATTTCCTCGCCAAGGTGACGGCGGCCGGCCCAGATGCGGTGGTGTTTGTCTATCTGGCCGGGCAGGGACTGCAGTTCGAGGGCGAGAACTATTTTGCCCCCATCGACGCCCAGATAGCGAATGCCGCGGATGTGCCGATGGCGGCTGTGCGGGTTTCCGACCTCACCAAGCCGCTTGCCGCATTGCCGACGAAGGTCAACATCGTTGTGCTTGACGCGGCGCGGCCAAATTCCTTCGCCAGGTCGAACCAACCGCTGGCCGGCGGCCTCGCGTTGGTCGATCCCGACCCGAACATGCTGATCGCCTTCAACGCCGCCCCGGGCACGGTCGCGCCGGAAGGCAAGGGGCCTTACGGCGCCTACGCACAGGCGCTGGCCGAGATGATCAGGGATGGCGGTTTGCAACTGGGCGATGTGTTCGATCGCACGCGGCTGCGGGTCAACGAAGTGACCGATGGAGCGGAGGTGCCTTGGGACGCCTCCAAGATCAGAGATTCCTTCGTCTTCTTCGACCGCGGCCCGGATGCTCCGGCGCCGCAGGTTTCCGCCGCCGAGGTGCGGACAAACCGGACCAGGGAGATCCGAGACTTCGACGCGCATGACGCCTATATCGCGGCCCTCGATCGCGACACGATGCGCGGCTACGAAGACTTTTTGGTCGCCTATCCCCACGATCCGATGGCCAGGCGCGTGCGCGCCATCCTGGCAGCGCGGCGCGAGGCGATCACTTGGCGCCAGACCTGGGTCAGGGATACGCCCGAAGCCTATTGGTCCTATCTCGATCGCTATCCGCATGGCCCGCATGCCTGGGACGCCCGCCGCAGGCTCGAGCATTTCGACGCCGCCCTGGAGCCGCCGCAGAGTTTTGCTGTCTATGACTATGACGTGCCGCCTCCGCCGCCCGAAGAGATCGTCTATGTCGACCGGCCCGTGCTCTATTTCGACGATCCGGAATTCGACTTCGCACCGCCGCCGCCGGTTGCGGTGATCTTCCTGCCGCCGCGGCCGCGCGACTTCATCGAACTGCCGCCACCGCCGCCGCCAATCGGAATCTTCCTCCTGCCGACACCCGTCTTTGTGCCGGTGCCGGCCTGGGTGAACCCTCCGCATGACATCTTCCCGCCGCCGAACGATGTCATCTTCAACAACATCCACAACACCACCATCGTCAACAACACGACCATCAACGAGAACCAGGGCGGCGGCCTCACCACCGGCCAGAAGCTGACCGCGGGCGCGGTGGGCCTCGGTGCGGCAGCTTTGGCGACCAAGGTGGCGCTGCCGGCCTTCCTGCAGAAGAAGGAAGCGACGCTCGCAAAGATCAATCCCGGTGGCCTGCCGTCGAAGCTTGTGCGGACGGGCCAGCAGAACGGCGTCGCGCCGCCTGCGAAAACGGACAGGCTGGCCGGCCACGCTCTGCCCGGCGCCGACGGCAAGACACTGCCGCTGGTCAATGGCAAGCCTGTGCTCAATGGCCAGAACCCGCCGGATGACCGGTATGGGAAGCGCAAGCAGGGCGTTGCAGCTGGAAACGCCGCCGCGACCGCCAATAGCGGGACACCGGTTGCGAATGGGCAGGGCAAGGGCGGCAAGTTCCGCAAGCTCCCTGCCGGGGGTGCCACACCCGTTGGCAACGGGCAGGACGCCCAGCAGAAACTGAAGACCAACAATCCCACAGCGCTCAATGGCCAGATCGCGGCTAACGGCAAACTCAAGAAGCTTCACGGTCAAGCTGGGGGCGGCCCGGATACGACGAATGGGGCCGTCAACGGACAGGGCAAAGGCCCCAAGTTCCACAAGCCGCCGGTCGATGGCGGGTCGGCGGGCGACAAGGTCTCGAGCGGCAATCCGCACCGTCAGGTCAAGCTGCAGGCACAGGTGCTCTCGAAACCGCAAAAGCCTGAATTCCACGCCGCCCAGATGCGTCGGCAGCCGCCGGTACAGCAAAAACCGCAGCGGGAAGCTGGCAAGAAGCCACCTTGCGGACATCCCAATGAACCTGCCTGCAAGAAGTAGTGTGTCGGACCGCGAACATGACCGTGCCGCGCGACACACGATGCCATCACAACTTCGTGGTTGGCCGCGGTCATGATTGCGCGCTGCTTTGGCTCACTGTTACCAGTCGGCATTGGGTGGGGCGCTCAAGGGAGTAACCATAATGAGGATTGCAAGCGTTCTGACATCTATCGCCGTGGCCGGTTTCATTGCGACGGGAGCCGCCGCGGCAGCGACGACGGCAGCGACCACGACTGCGCCGGCCACCACCACGGCCACCCCCATGAAGAAGGCGGCGGCGACTGCTACGACGCCTCAGAAAACCGCGATTTCAAAGCAATGTTCGGCACTTGCCGATGCCCAGAAGCTGCACGGCAAGGCACGCGAGAAGTTCCGGGCCGACTGCAAGAAGAACGGCGGCAAACCCACCTGATCAGCTGCTATTCACGGCTATTGTTGCCAGCCTGCCCGGCCGGGGAGGATGGCGGCAGTTCCGGAAAATACGAGTCGGGTTTCTGCCTGAGGCCGGTCCCCCTTGGGCTCGATCAGGGCGCATAAGACGGTCGCCGAGCCTCCCGTCCCGACCGCTGAAAACTCGCCGAACGTCCGCAGCGCCTGGACTGCTGCGGTCCTGCCAGGCTCCTCAGTCGACGAGCTTGGCAGCATTCGCCTTCGGCGTGCCACCCCGCTTGTTGATCGACACCCAGATATTCGGGTTCTGCTGCGACTGGCGTTTCACGAAGTAGTAGCCGGTCGCGTTCCACGGCCTGATTTCGTTGACCAGATTGTCGAGGACCAGATCGCCCTTGTCGGTTTTCACCGTCAGGATGGTGTGGCCTTCATTGTCAAGATCGTGGACCACGGTCATCAGCAGCGCCTGCCGAGGGAACCCAGCCTCCTGAAGAAGCTTGCGCTTGTAGAGTGCGTAGATCTTGCAGTCGCCCTTGCCGTCGACCGGGTAATCCCAGTGGTCCGCCATCGTGCCCCAGTGCTCGAAGTTGCTGACGGGCTTGATGTAGTTGTTTGCCTTGAGGTTTATGCGCTTGAGGATGCGCAGGTTCTGCGCGGTCAGCTTGACGTTCGTGGCCGGCAGAGCGGGGACCTTGCACTCTTTTGGCCGGCGATGGCAGAAATCGAGCCAGCCGTAAGGAACGCTGGTACGTCCTCCAACCGAAGCGAAGCGCAAGGCATCCGCGGATGGCTGCGTCTTCTCGAGCAATGTCGACTGCTTGAGTAACGTGGATTGCGCTGAAGCCGAACTGACATCCAACGAAGTTAGCCCAACCAGCGAAACACAGCCAAGCAGGAACGAGGAAGTCAGGACGCCGAGGGAACGCAGCACTGGCAACACCACCGTACGAGAGCACCGATCAACGGTAATGTGGTGACGGCGCACGATCAATTAAACATTTAAGAAGGCGTTAACATGTTCGTGTTCGCGGTCTGCAAACACGTCGTGACGCCGGCACAAGGCGCTGCGCCACGGCGTCAACTGGAAAAGCGGGATGCCTGATGCGCGGCAGCGTCAGCCTGTTCCGGAAAGGATGCGCTCGACGAAGGCAGGCACGATCTGCGTCGCCGGTCCTTCCATCTGCTCGTCGAAGCGGGAGGCCGAGCCGGCGCATTTCAAATTGAGTTCGATCGTCAAGGCACCGGCGGCGCGGGCCTCCTCGACGAAACCGGCCGCCGGGTACACGCTGCCGCTCGTTCCGATCGCCAGGAACAGGTCGCAACGCGTCAGCGCTTCGCCGATCTCTTCCATGCGGTAGGGCATCTCGCCGAACCAGACCACGTCGGGCCGCAACTTGCCTTTGGCGCCACAGGCCGGGCATTCGGATTGAACGGTGATGTCGCCGGCCCAGGCGCTGCTTGCGCCACAGTCCTGGCAAAGTGCGCGGCCGAGTTCGCCATGCATATGGATCAGTTTCCGCGAGCCGGCACGCTCATGCAGATCGTCGATGTTCTGGGTGACGAGGAGGACGTCGCCCTGGACTTCGCGCTCGAGCCTGGCCAGTGCCGCATGGGCGGCGTTCGGCGCGACGCTGTTCATCTGCCGCCGGCGCATATTGTAGAAATCCTGCACCTTGGCGGGATCGCGGGCAAAGCCTTCGGGCGTCGCAACGTCTTCGAGACTGAATTTCGCCCAGACGCCATCGGGATCGCGAAAGGTCGCGACGCCCGATTCCGCCGAAATGCCGGCACCGGTCAGGATGACGATCTTGGATCTGGACATGGCCGGGCCGCCCGAATTTGGAAACATCACTTTGGCGAGCGACGTTACCGGAACGGCCGCGAGCCTCAAACCCTTGTGCCGCCCACCGTCATCTGGTTCATGCGCAAATGCGGCTGGCCGACGCCGACCGGCACGCCCTGTCCGGCCTTGCCGCACATGCCGATGCCATTGTCGAGCTTCATGTCGTTGCCGACCATCGAGACGCGGTGCATGGCGTCAGGCCCGTTGCCGATCAGCATCGCGCCCTTGATCGGCTGCGTCACCTTGCCGTTCTCGATCATGTAGGCCTCGGTGCAGCCGAAGACGAATTTGCCTGACGTGATGTCGACCTGGCCGCCGCCGAAGGAGACGGCGTAGATGCCGTTCTTGACCGAAGCAATGATCTCATCCGGCTCCATGTCACCAGACGTCATATAGGTGTTGGTCATGCGCGGCATCGGCTGGTGCGCGTAGCCTTCGCGCCTTCCGTTGCCGGTGGCTTTCATGCCCATCAGCCGGGCGTTCTGGCGATCCTGCATGTAGCCGACCAGTTTGCCGTCCTCGATCAGTACGTTGCGTGCCGACGGCGTGCCTTCATCGTCGACGGTGAGCGAGCCGCGCCGCTCGGGGATGGTGCCGTCATCGACGACGGTGACGCCCTTGGCGGCGACCTGTTGGCCCAGCAGGCCGGCGAAGGCCGATGTCTTCTTGCGGTTGAAGTCGCCTTCCAGCCCGTGCCCGACAGCCTCGTGCAGCATGACGCCCGGCCAGCCGCTGGACAGCACGATGTCGAATGTGCCGGCCGGGGCGGGGATCGCCTCGAGGTTGACCAGCGCCTGCCTGAGCGCCTCTTTGGCTGCGTGCTTCCAGCTGTCTTCGATCAGGAAGTCGCCAAAGGCCTTGCGTCCGCCCATGCCGTAGGAGCCGCTTTCCTGGCGGTCGCCGTCGCCGACGACGACCGAGACGTTGATGCGAACCAGCGGCCTTATATCGCGCACCACCTGGCCGTCGGCGCGCACGATCTCGACATGCTGCCAGGACGCGGCGAGCGAGGCCGTCACCTGGCGCACGCGCGGATCCTCGGCGCGCAGCCAGGCGTCGACTTCCTGCAGCAGCTTTGCCTTGGCCTCGAAGGTGGGCGAGGGGATCGGGTTCTCGTCGCCGTAGAGATGGCGGTTGGTGCGAGCGGGTGCGGCGGCAAGCGTGCCGGAATAGCCACCCTTGACGGTCGAGACGGCAGCGGCCGCGCGCAGCAGCGAAGCCTCGGACAGGTCGCTCGAATGGGCGTAGCCGCTGGCTTCACCGGCGACCGCGCGCAGGCCAAAGCCCTGGTCGGTGTTGAAATTGGCGGTCTTCAGCCGGCCATTGTCGAACATCAGCGCCTCGCTCTCGCTGTATTCGAGAAACAGTTCACCGTCATCGGCGCCGTTGATGGTGTCGGCGACGATCTGCTTGATGCGATCGTCGGAAATGTCGAATTGGCCGATCAGGCTGTTCATGGCGCATCCGTTCGTGGGAAGAGAGCTTGTTTCCCCCGATGTAGGCGCGAAGCCGCGCCGAGACAATCAGCAATGAGGATCGACGTCAGCGAATGGCAACGGCCGGCTGATGCGGCATTCAGGAATTCTGCGTCAGAACCCGGTTCTGCGCCAAGCTCGGGATTAGGGCAGGGCGGCAAAGCCGTCGGCAAACCCTTTGAGGTCGACCGGGATGCCGATGCCTTCTTCCGGCGTCTGGAAGACGATGAACGTCGCCGACGTGCCGGTCTTCAGCGTGTCGAGCAGCGGCTTTTCGAGGATGACCTCGGCATAGCAACCGTCCTGGAAGCAGCGCACGAAATAGGCGCGGCCGATATCCTTGCCGTCGACATTGAGGCCGAGCCCGTTCGGCAAAAGCACGCCGAGCGGCGCCAGCACGCGCAGGATCTCGGCCTTGTTGTCGGCGGTGCGCAGCACGACGACCGACAGCCCCATCTCCGGACGATCCTCGGCGACGACGTTCTGCATCATCACGCATTGTTCAGAGGTGGCACCGGCCGGCGTGTCGCAGATGATCGACCAGGCGCCGTGCGTCGAGCGCACAGTACCGCTGGGTTGCGCGGCATTGGCCTGACTGGCGACCAGCAGACCGGCCGTGGACAGGGCAACGACAAAAATGGCTTTCGCCAAGGTGATCGAAAGTCCCAGTCTCGTATGCCTCAGTCTCGAAAGCCAAGAGTTCATGACGGCTCCATTGCGAATCACGGCACTTTAAGCCGCGCCAATGCCAAGTAAAGGACGAGACCACGGCCGAACTGTCCCGAAACAGGCAATACAGCGCTTTTCCCTGCCAAATTCGCCTGAATTACGACGCTTCGCGAACCCGGCCGGCATGAGGCTGGCAACCTGCCGAACATACGCGATTCGCCGTCATGGCCGCTGCCCCGGAAGAGCCGTGTCAGCTTGCGCGCAAAAATGCCGCACAGTTTCCTCCGCTCCTTTCTTGCGGAGGGAAAAAGAGTATGGTTTGAACCACCTTGAGACTGTCGGGATTCCCGTCCCGGCATTGTTCGTTATTCTCGTTGGCGCAGCCGCGAGGGACTGGGAGACGAAGAGGGCGATGAGAAATTTCCTAGCAGACGCCAAGTTTCTAGCCAGTGCTGGGGCTGCCACCGCGTTTTTCGCCGGCACGTCCGCCCATGCCGATCAGCCCGTGGCTTGGGAGACAACCTTCCAGGCGCCGGCGACCGACATGATGCGGCAGATCGAGTGGTTCGGAAACTACACGATGTGGTTCATCGTCCCGATCACCATCCTGGTGCTGCTTCTGCTTGCCTACTGCATCGTCAGGTTCCGCGCGAGCGCAAACCCGGTTCCCTCCAAGACCAGCCACAACACGCTGATCGAGGTGATCTGGACCGTCGGCCCGGTCGTGATCCTGCTCTGCCTCGCCATTCCCTCGTTCCAGCTCCTGACCGCGCAGTACACCCCGCCGGAAGAAGCCAAGCTGACCGTCAAGGCGACCGGCAACCAGTGGAACTGGGACTACGAATACCAGACCGACAACACGCTCTCCTTCAATTCCGCCATCCTCCAGGACGGCGATCGCGCCAAGGCCGGCAAGGAGGATCGCAAGGTCTACCCGCGCCTGCTTGCGGTCGACAATGAGTTGGTGGTGCCGGTCAACACGATGACGCGCGTGCTTGTCACCGCGACCGACGTGATCCACTCCTTCGCCATGCCGTCCTTCGGCATCAAGATCGACGCCATTCCGGGACGTACCAACGAGACCTGGTTCAAGGCGGAGAAGGAAGGTCTTTATTATGGTCAGTGCTCGCAGCTCTGCGGCAAGGACCATGCCTTCATGCCGATCGCCATCCGTGTCGTCTCCGACGCGCAGTTCAAGACCTGGCTGGCTGCGGCCAAGACCGACCTGCCCGGCGCCAACAAGACGCTGATGGCCGAGGTCGATGGCCAGAACAAGGTAGCGGCCGCCGGCAATTGATGCCGCGGGTTAGCAAGATTTAGGGAACGGAGCGGAACATGGCAGACGCTGCAGCTCACGACGGCCACGACCACAAGCCTTATCATGGCTGGGTGCGCTGGGTTTATTCGACCAACCACAAGGATATCGGCACGCTCTACCTGATCTTCGCGATCATGGCCGGCATCATCGGCGGCGCGCTGTCGGTCGCCATCCGCATGGAACTGCAGGAGCCTGGCATCCAGATCTTCAGCGGTCTTGCGCAGATGGTCTACGGCATGAACGGTGACGCCGCGGTCGACGGCGGCAAGAGCATGTACAATGCCTTCGCCACCGCGCATGCGCTGATCATGATCTTCTTCATGGTCATGCCGGCGCTGATCGGCGGCTTCGCCAACTGGATGGTGCCGATCATGATCGGTGCTCCCGACATGGCGTTCCCGCGCATGAACAACATCTCCTTCTGGTTGCTGCCGCCGGCCTTCATCCTGCTGCTGACCTCGATGTTCGTACCGAGCGCACCGGGCGCCTACGGTGTCGGCGGTGGCTGGACGCTTTATCCGCCGCTGTCGACCTCGGGTCAGCCCGGACCGGCCATGGATCTGGCGATCCTGTCGATCCACATCGCCGGTGCCTCGTCGATCCTCGGCGCCATCAACTTCATCACCACCATCTTCAACATGCGTGCTCCGGGCATGACGCTGCACAAGATGCCGCTGTTCGCCTGGTCGGTGCTGGTCACCGCCTTCCTGCTGCTGTTGTCCCTGCCGGTCCTGGCCGGCGGCATCACCATGCTGCTCACTGACCGCAATTTCGGCACGGCCTTCTTCGCGCCGGACAATGGTGGCGATCCGCTCCTCTTCCAGCATCTGTTCTGGTTCTTCGGCCATCCGGAAGTCTACATCCTGATCCTGCCGGGCTTCGGCATCATCAGCCACATCGTCTCGACCTTCTCGAAGAAGCCGGTGTTCGGCTATCTCGGCATGGCCTACGCGATGGTCGCCATCGGTGCCGTCGGCTTCATCGTCTGGGCGCACCACATGTACACGACCGGCCTGTCGCTCGACACGCAGCGCTACTTCGTCTTCGCCACCATGGTCATCGCGGTGCCGACGGGCGTGAAGATCTTCTCCTGGATCGCGACGATGTGGGGCGGGTCGATCTCGTTCAAGACGCCGATGCTGTGGGCGCTGGGCTTCATCTTCCTGTTCACCATCGGTGGCGTCACCGGCGTCCAACTGGCCAATGCCGGTCTCGACCGCTCGCTGCATGACACCTATTTCGTCATCGCCCACTTCCACTACGTGCTGTCGCTGGGCGCGGTGTTCGCCATCTTTGCCGGCTGGTACTACTGGTTCCCCAAGATGACCGGCTACATGTACTCGCCTGTCATCGCCAACACCCACTTCTGGGTCACCTTCGTCGGCGTCAACCTGATCTTCTTCCCGCAGCATTTCCTCGGCCTCGCCGGCATGCCGCGCCGCACCATCGACTATCCGGACGCGTTTGCCGGCTGGAACTATGTGTCGTCGATCGGCTCCTATATCTCGGCCGTCGGTGTGGCGATCTTCCTCTACGGCGTGTTCGAAGCCTTCCAGAAGAAGCGGATCGCCGGTGCCAACCCATGGGGTGAGGGTGCCACCACGCTCGAATGGCAGCTGCCTTCGCCGCCGCCGTTCCACCAGTGGGAGCAGCTGCCGAAGATCAAGTAAGGCGGCTCCCGCCCGAATACAAAACCGCCGGCCCGCCGGCGGTTTTGGCCAACGGAATGATGGACTTAAGTACGCATGGCCCTAGTCGACGAAACCAGCATTGACGAAGCGGGCTTCCGCATGTCGGAAGCGACGGCGGGCGATTTCTTCGCCCTGCTGAAGCCGCGCGTCATGTCGCTGGTCGTGTTCACCGCCTTTGTCGGGCTGGTCGCCGCACCGGTGACCATCAACCCGCTGCTGGCGGTGATCGCCATCCTGTCGATCGCCATCGGCGCCGGTGCCTCGGGCGCGCTCAACATGTGGTACGACGCCGACATCGACGCCGTGATGACCAGGACCGCAAGCCGCCCGGTGCCGTCCGGCCGCATCCAGCCGCACGAGGCGCTCAGCTTCGGCCTGGTGCTGTCGGTGCTGTCGGTGATGACGCTCGGCGTGCTGGTCAACTGGCTGTCGGCGACGCTGCTGGCCTTCACCATCTTCTTCTATGCCGTCGTCTACACGATGTGGCTGAAGCGCTGGACGCCGCAGAACATCGTCATCGGCGGCGCTGCCGGTGCGATCCCGCCGGTCATCGGCTGGGCCGCGGTGACCGGGTCGGTCAGCCTCGAAAGCATCGTCCTGTTCCTGATCATCTTCCTGTGGACGCCGCCGCACTTCTGGGCACTCGCGCTGTTCAAGTCCGAAGACTATGAGCGCGCCGGCATCCCGATGATGCCCAATGTCGCCGGCCAGGCTTCGACCCGCCGTCAGATCTTCGCCTATGCGCTGGTGCTGGCCCCGGTCGGCGTGCTGCCGTGGCTGCTCGGCTACACCACGCCTTTCTATGGCGTGGCCGCCGTGCTGCTTGGCGTCGGCTTTGTCTGGTATGCGTGGAAAGTGCTCGGCATGGCCGACGACGACCGGACCATGAAGCCGGCCAAGGCGCTGTTTGCCTATTCGCTGCTTTATCTCTTCGCCATCTTCGCTGCCTATCTGGCCGACAGCGTTGTCGAACGCGCGCTTGCCATGGGTGGGGCATGATCATGGTCGAGGAAAAACTCGAAACGGTCACGCTGACCGATCGTCAGAAGAAGGCCCAGCGCAGCCGTTCGGTTGCCATCGGCGTGGCGCTGGCGGTGCTGGTCGTGATTTTCTACATCGCCACGATCATCAAGTTCGGCCACAATCTGGGCACGATGTGATGAGCGTCGAGATCTCCAAGAAGCCGGCCGGCAAGAACAGCAACGCCATCGTCGCGGCGGTCTGCCTCGCCTTCTTCACCGGCATGATCGGCATGGCCTATGCGGCCGTGCCGCTCTACAAGATGTTCTGCCAGGCGACCGGCTATGGCGGTAAGACGCAACGCGTCGAGAAGCAGTATGCCGGCCGCGTGCTTGACCGTGAGATCACCGTGCGCTTCGACGCCAATATTGCCGGCGTGCCGTGGGAATTCCAGCCGGTCCAGCGCTCGATGACCATGAAGATCGGCGAGACCGTGCAGGCGCATTATCAGGCGACCAACAAATTCGATCGCCCCGTTACCGGCCGCGCCACCTTCAACGTGCAGCCGGAACTGGCAGGCCCCTACTTCAACAAGGTCGAGTGCTTCTGCTTCACCGATACGTCGCTGAAGCCAGGCGAGACGCTGGACATGCCGGTCCTCTTTTATGTGGATCCCGATATCGTGAATGTGCCGGAGCTGAAGGACGTGAAGACGATCACGCTGTCCTATACGATGTTCCCGGTCGAGAAGAACAAGCCGGTCGCCTCCTCGGAGCCGGTCCAGGGCACCAGCAAGACAATTTCCAATACCGAAGCAAATCTCGGGGGTTGACATGGCAGACGCGCACGCAAAACCACAGCATGACTATCATCTCGTCGACCCGAGCCCGTGGCCTTTCCTGGGATCGGTCGGGGCGCTTGTCACCGCCTTTGGCGGCGTCTGCCTGATGGAGTATTTGAAGGGCGGCTCCTTCCCGATCTTCGGCTTCAACATCGCCAATCCGTGGCTGTTCTTCATCGGCATCGTGATCGTCCTCTACACCATGTTCGCCTGGTGGTCGGACACGATCAAGGAAGCGCATGAGGGCCATCACACGCGAGTCGTGTCGCTGCATCTGCGCTATGGCATGATCATGTTCATCGCCTCGGAGGTGATGTTCTTCGTCGCCTGGTTCTGGGCCTATTTCGACGCCAGCCTTTTTGCCGGTGAGGTGCAGAACTACGCGCGCCACACCTTTACCGGTGGTGTCTGGCCGCCGAAAGGCATGGAGGTTCTCGATCCCTTCCACCTGCCGCTCTACAACACCATCATCCTGCTCCTGTCGGGCACGACGGTCACCTGGGCGCACCACTCACTCATCCATGGCGATCGCAAGGGCCTGATCAACGGCCTGGTGCTGACCGTCGGCCTCGGCATGCTGTTCACCATGGTGCAGGCCTATGAGTACATGCACGCTCCGTTCGGCTTCAAGGATTCCATCTACGGCGCCACCTTCTTCATGGCGACCGGCTTCCACGGTTTCCATGTCATCATCGGCACCATCTTCCTGCTGGTCTGCCTGGTCAGGGCAATGAAGGGCGATTTCACCCCCAAGCAGCATTTCGGCTTTGAGGCGGCCGCCTGGTACTGGCACTTCGTCGACGTGGTCTGGCTGTTCCTGTTCTCGGCGATCTATGTCTGGGGATCGGCTGGCGCGGTGATCGAAGGCCACTGATCCAGTCTTTGGAGCAATTCCAGGAAAAGTGTGAACGGTTCTCCGTTCGGAATTGCGTCGAAACAAAGAGTCTAGGATTTCGATTTCGGGAAGGCGGCCGCGGCGACGCGGCCGCCTTCTCCTTTTCGGCGCAATGATCGCCGATCGATTGCCGATGCGGCTGACAATTCCCTGGACGATTTGCGCATTCATCTTCCTGGCATCCCGGCCCTTGCGGCTGAGAAGGTCGATCTGGTGCGTGCCCATAAGGCGGAACGGCGGCTGGAACTTATCGGTGACGGCAAGGTGCTGCGCAGCTACAGCATTGCGCTTGGCGGGGATCCCGTCGGCCACAAGCACCAGGAGGGCGATCAGCGCACGCCCGAGGGGCGCTACATCCTCGACTGGCGCAACCCCGACAGCATCGCGCACAGATCGATTCACATCTCCTATCCCAATGCCGACGATCTGGCGGCGGCGAAGGCGCGCAATGTCGATGCCGGCAGCATGATCATGATCCACGGCCAGGCGAATGGTTTCGGCTGGTGGGGCTGGCTGCTTCAATTGGTCGACTGGACCGACGGCTGCATTGCCGTTACGAACTCCGACATGGACGAAATCTGGGCAATGGTGGCCGATGGGACACCGATAGAGATCGAGCAATAGCGATGAGTGAAGATAAGGCGATCTGGCCTCCGATCGATCCGATATCGGCCGGCCTGCACGGCCGTTGCCCGCGCTGCGGCGAAGGGCGGCTGTTTTCCGGCTTCCTCACCGTCGGCAAACGCTGCGTCAATTGCGGCCTCGACTATTCCTTCGCCGATGCCGGCGACGGGCCAGCGGTCTTCGTCATCCTGATTATCGGCTTCATCATCGTCGGCCTGGCGCTCTGGGTCGAAGTGACGCTAAGCCCGCCGCTGTGGCTGCATCTGCTGATCTGGATCCCGTTGGCCCTGGTGCTGTGCCTGACCGCGCTGCGGCTGATCAAGGGCGTGCTGCTCACCCTGCAATATGCCAACAAGGCGGCCGAAGGCAGGCTGGACCCCGGCGAATGAGCGAAGCATCCATCAGGAGTGGCGGCCGTTCGCGGCCACGCTCGGCATTGCTGCTCGGCCTTGGCCTGGTGCTGCTCTCGATCCTGCTGGCGCTCGGCACCTGGCAGGTCCAGCGCCTGCACTGGAAGGAAGGTCTCCTGCAGACCATCGACCAGCGCACCCATTCGGCGCCGCTGCCGCTGGCCGAGGTCGAGAAGCAATTCGCAGCGACCGGCGACGTCGACTACACGCCGGTCACGGTCTCCGGCACGTTCCTGCATTCGGGCGAGCGGCATTTTTATGCGACCTGGGAGGGTGACGCCGGCTTCAACGTCTATACGCCGCTCGCCCTCGACGACGGCCGCTTCGTCCTGATCAATCGCGGCTTCATACCCTATGATCTGAAAGACCCCGCCAAGCGCGCCAAGGGGCAGATCACCGGCAAAGTGACCATTACCGGGCTTGCCCGCAATCCGCTGACGGCAAAACCGTCGATGATGCTGCCAGACAATGACGTGGCGAAGAACATCTTCTACTGGAAGGACCGCGACGTGATGGCGGCGAGCGCCGGCCTGCCGGCCGGGTTCACGCTGGTGCCGATCTTCATCGATGCCGACAAGACGCCGAATCCTGGCGGTCTTCCGATCGGCGGCGTCACCATCATCGACCTGCCGAACAGCCATCTGCAATATGCCGTCACCTGGTATGGGCTTGCCGCAGCACTCGCCGCTGTGCTGATCCTGCGGCTTCGCCGTCCCGCGAAAGAGGAATGAACGCAAGCAGCGCTCCCCTTTCTACCGACACCCTTGACAGGGCCTGCTCTTGACAGAACAGGGGTAGGCACCTCATTTCGGCGCTGACGAACCGGCCAGGATTCAATGCTTCAGACAATCGCCAAGCCTCCTCTCACGATCCGGCTCTGCCAGCCGCGCGGCTTTTGCGCCGGCGTCGACCGTGCCATCCAGATCGTCGTGCTGGCGCTGAAGAAATACGGCGCGCCGGTCTATGTCCGCCACGAGATCGTGCACAACCGCTACGTCGTCGAGGGGCTGCAAAGCCTTGGCGCGGTCTTCATCGAGGAGCTTTCCGAAATCCCAGCTGAACACCGGCAGTCGCCGGTCGTCTTCTCGGCGCATGGCGTGCCGAAATCGGTGCCGGCGGATGCGCAAGCGCGCAACTTGTTCTATCTCGACGCCACCTGTCCGCTGGTGTCGAAGGTCCACAAGCAGGCCATGCGCCATCAGCGGCTTGGCCGCCATGTGCTGTTGATCGGCCATGCCGGCCACCCCGAGGTGATCGGCACGATGGGGCAATTGCCGGAAGGCGCGGTCACGCTGATCGAGACCGAGGCCGATGCCGCGAAGCTTGTGCCGGCCGACCCGAAGGCGCTTGGCTTCGTCACCCAGACCACACTATCGGTCGAGGACACCGCCGGCATCATCCGCGCGCTGAAAGAGCGCTTTCCCGACCTGCAGGCGCCGGCGGCGGAATCGATCTGCTACGCCACCACCAACCGCCAGGAAGCAGTCAAGGACACCGCCCCGGGTGCTGATCTCTATCTGATCGTAGGCGCTCCCAATTCCTCCAATTCGCGCCGCCTTGTCGAAGTGGCGGAGCGTGCCGGCGCCACGATGTCGCTTCTCGTGCAGCGCGCCGCCGAGATTCCGTGGAATGACATCGGCAACATTTCGACGCTCGGCCTGTCAGCAGGGGCATCGGCGCCGGAGATCATCGTCGACGAGATCATCGACGCGTTCCGCCAGCGCTTCGATGTCACCATCGACCTCGCCATCACGGCCACCGAAACAGAGGATTTTCCGGTCATGCGGGTACTGCGCGATGTCGAACTGACGCCGGCCGACATGGCCTTCGTCAATGGGGCCGCGTAAGCCAGATGGCTGTCTATACCGACGTTGCGGAGGGCGAACTCGGCGCTTTCCTGAAGCACTACCCGGTCGGCGATCTCCTGTCCTACAAGGGCATCGCCGAGGGCACGGAAAACTCCAACTTCCTCCTGCACACTTCCAGCGGCTCCTACATTCTGACGCTCTATGAGAAGCGGGTCGAGAAGGCGGATCTGCCGTTTTTCCTCGGGCTGATGGGCCATCTCGCCAACAAGGGTGTGTCCTGCCCGCTGCCGGTGACCGCGCATGACGGCAGCGTCATCGGCACGCTGGCCGGCCGGCCAGCGGTCATCATCACCTTCCTCGAAGGACTTTCGCTGCGGCGCCCGACGGCAACGCATTGCGCCGAGGTCGGCAAGGCGCTGGCAGCCCTGCACCTGGCCGGCGCCGATTTTCCGATGACCCGTCCCAACGCGCTTGCCATCGGCGGCTGGCGCAAACTTTGGAATGCGGCCCGCGACCGCGCCGACGAGGTCGAGCCGGGCCTCGCGGCCGAGGTCGATGCCGACTTCGCCGATTTCGAGCGCAACTGGCCGAAGGACCTTCCTGCAGGCATCATCCACGCCGATCTTTTTCCGGACAACGTCTTCTTCCTCGGCGAAAAACTGTCCGGCCTGATCGACTTCTATTTCGCCTGTGACGATCTCTATGCCTACGATGTCGCGACCTGCCTCAACGCCTGGTGTTTCGAGAAGGACTTCTCCTTCAACCTTACCAAGGGCAAGGCACTGCTTGCCGGCTATCAGAGCGTGCGTCCGCTGAGCGGAGAAGAAAAGGCGGCATTGCCGATGCTGTCGCGCGGTTCGGCGCTGCGTTTCATGCTGACCCGGCTCTACGACTGGCTGACCGTTCCCGATGGCGGGCTGGTGATGAAGCGCGATCCGACCGAATATATCAGGCGGATGCGGTTCCATCGGGCGATCAAATCGGCTTCGGAATATGGATTGGCCGAATACGGGGTGTCATGAGTAAACAGGTTGAAATCTTCACCGACGGCGCCTGTTCGGGCAATCCCGGCCCTGGCGGCTGGGGCGCCATTCTGCGCTTCAACGGCACCACCAAGGAACTTTCCGGCGGCGAAGCGGAAACGACCAACAACCGCATGGAACTGCTGGCCGCCATCTCGGCGCTGAATGCGCTGAAGGAGCCTTGCACGGTCGAGCTTCACACCGACAGCAAATACGTCATGGACGGCATTTCCAAATGGATCCATGGCTGGAAGAAGAACGGCTGGAAGACCGCCGACAAGAAGCCGGTCAAGAATGGCGAACTCTGGCAGGCGCTGGATGAGGCCAATAGGCGTCACAAGGTCACCTGGAACTGGGTCAAAGGCCATGCCGGCCATACCGAGAACGAGCGCGCCGACGAACTCGCACGGGAAGGCATGGCGCCGTTCAAGAAGGGCTCTTTCAAGCCAGCGGTTTCAGCACCGAAGCCGGATGTCCAGCCGAAGCAGCCGGCAGCCACGAAGGCCCGTCGTTCGACCCAGAGCTACTGAGTTCCAGCAGCCGGTCCGCTTCCAGGCAGGGTAACCTCGATCGTGCCGATCCTGTACTATGTCACGCATCCCCAGGTTCAGATCGACGCTGCCGTTCCCGTTCCGGAATGGGGACTGTCCGATATCGGACGGGCGAGGGCTGTCGCCATGCTCGATCAGCCATGGGTCGGATCTATCCGGCGCATCGTTTCGTCGGGCGAGCGCAAGGCAATAGAAACGGGCGAAATCCTGGCACGCCATCTCCGCCTTGCGGTCGAGGTCAGGGAGCGGATGCACGAGAATGACCGGTCCGCGACCGGCTTTCTGCCGCCGCCGGAGTTCGAAGCGGTCGCCGATCAGTTCTTCGCCAATCCGCATAAAAGCGTTCGCGGGTGGGAGCGGGCGATCGATGCGCAGCAACGTATTGTGAGCGAGGTCGCAGCCGTGATCGGCGGCGATGAGGCCGGCGACATCGCTGT
The DNA here is from genome assembly GCA_002356515.1 of Mesorhizobium loti. Classification (NCBI taxonomy): domain Bacteria; kingdom Pseudomonadati; phylum Pseudomonadota; class Alphaproteobacteria; order Hyphomicrobiales; family Phyllobacteriaceae; genus Mesorhizobium; species Mesorhizobium loti. The sequence continues at coordinate 7,092,688 of AP017605.1, forward strand.
CGTTGGCCATGGAGGCGTTGGAACACTCCTGCTGCTGTCTCTCAGCGGACGGGAAATCAGCCGCGACGCGGATCAGCCGGCGGGCGGTGGCAACTATTTTGCCTATGATATCGGCGCCCGCCGCGTCATCCATGGATGGCGGCCGATCGACAGGCCGGCCTAGGTCTAAACCTTCAGCGTATCAGCAGTGCCGTGCCCCAGAGTCCGAGCGCGAAGACCGTGTGCGAGACTAGGTTGAGCGCCCGGATCTGCATCGGATTGGGCCGCTTCGAGGCGGCCCATCCGGCCCCCATGCCCGGCGCTAGCAGGAACCAGCCGGCGCCGACGGTGACGATGCCGAGAATGAAGGCCGGCAGGAAGGTCGGCGCGGAAAGCCAGCCGGTTCCGGCAAGCACGACTAGGATGATGCCGTAGACGATGCCGACGAAATAGTGAAACGCCCAGCCGAGCGCCACTTCATGCGCGTAAGGCGCCGCGGCGCCGATATCGTCGTGAAAGACCTTGTCGCCGAGATGCCAGACCCAGCGGCCGACAGGTCCCCAGTTCGGCCGTGGCTGGCCGAAGGCCTTATGCAAAAAGAGGGCCCAGAGATCCATCAGTACGGTGGCGCCGATGCCGATCGCGATAGCGCGCCAGATGAGGTCAAACATCGTTGGATCCCCCGAAAGCCGGCAGTTCTGGAGCGCTAGCGTTGTGGGCGAGGTCGCTGTTGCGGCCTCGCCGACGCGGCCGTTGAAGCTCAGAGCTGTCCGAGAATATGAGCCGCGCCGGACTCGTCGACGCCGGGCTTGGTTTCGACATTGAGCGCGATGACCTTGCCGTCGTCGATGATCATCGAAAACCGCTTCGAGCGCAGGCCCATGCCGGCGGCGGAAAGGTCGTTATCGAGGCCGACCGCCTTGGCAAAATCGCCGCTGCCGTCAGCGAGGAACAGGATCTTGCCCTCGCCGCCGGTGAAGCGCGCCCAGGCGCCCATGACATGGGCGTCGTTGACCGAAACGACGGCGATGGTGTCGACGCCGCGCGCCAGGATGGCGTCATGGTTTTCGAGATAGCCGGGCAGATGGTTGTTGCTGCAGGTCGGCGTGAAGGCGCCGGGAACGCCGAACAGGACCACCTTCTTGCCCGGGAAAATCTCGGCCGACGTGATCGCCTTGGCGCCGTCATCGGTCATCGTCTTGAAGGTTACCTCGGGCAGCGTGTCGCCAACGGAAATGGTCATGAGTTCCTCGCTTGGGAATGGGAAGGAAGGATGCATGCTTGCGTAGCGAACTCAGCGGCGTCCTGCAACCGTTCGGGCAAGCTGGATCAAGGGAAAGGCAGCAGCCCTTCGACGGCGCCCGCCGAACTCGTCAGCGTGTAGTGAAGCCCGCCATCCGTTGGCGTTGCTGAAGGGCGGTCGAGGATCGGCACGGTGAAGATCAGCTTGCCGTCCTTTTCGCTGCGGGAAGGGGTGCCGAACATGTAGTCCCGCTCGCCGGCGACAAAAAAATCCGCTGCCTCCGGGTCACCGGGAAAGCTCGCCTCGACAACCAGCGTCTCGTGATCGCCCGGTAGCACGTTGATGCCGAAATCAGGCTTTGCCGGCGCCGGCAAAGCCGTGAAGCTCGCCTTCACCAGGGCTGCGTCGTCGGCATTGTCAGGGTCGGAAGTGGGGTCGACGGTCAGCCGTGTCTGCACGGGAATGCAGATCGTCTCGCAAATGCCGAGAAAGATATCGGCATCGATGACAGCCGGCTGGTTCGGTGTTGCCAGCGTAAAGGTCACAGGCAGCGAAATCGGATAGTTGTAGCCTGCCCATTTGCCATAACCATCGTCGTGGCGTTGCGGTGCCGGAAACGAGAGAATGGCATCGGCGATGTTGGTGCTGGCCGAAACATCGAGCTGCGGCGGCACGCCGGCGTCGCCCGGATCGCGCCAATAGGTCTTCCAGCCGGGCTTGAGCTCGATGTCGAGAACGCCCTGGATGCGGCCGGCCTCGTCGGGCTTGCCTGATGTCACCAGCCGCACCTTGCCGCCTTCGCTGGTGTACCAGGCGGACGATGAGGCGGAGGCAGGCAGAACGGCCGCCGATCCTATGGCGGTGCCGAGCAGCAGGATTTTCAAGCTTTGCATGGCGGTGATTTGATCGTCCGTTCGTGGCTTCGCAATGTTCTCACGGCTTTGTTGATATCATATTTGCGTGACCTTCGCGGGCAAGCCATCGCGGCCTGGCACCATGGGCTTTGGTCGAATCCGGCGCGGCGCATCTTTTCGGCGCCCGGGAAACACGGTACCTTCGTTGAATGGATTTGTTGCGCCACAAAAAGACGGTCGCTGGACGCGGCTTTCTCGACGATCAGTTCCTGATTGCCATGCCCGGCATGAAGGACGACCGTTTCACGCGCTCGGTCATCTACATCTGCGCGCACAGCGATGAAGGCGCGATGGGCCTGATCATCAATCAGACACAGCAGATGCTGTTTCCGGACCTTCTTGTGCAGCTCGGCATCATGAACGAGCAGGAGGCGATCCGCCTGCCGGCGCAGGCGCGCGATTTCGTCGTGCGCAATGGTGGGCCCGTCGATCGCAGCCGCGGCTTCGTCCTGCATTCGGGCGACTATCGCGTGGAATCGTCGCTGACCGTTTCCGACGATATCTGCCTGACCGCGACGGTCGATATATTGCGCGCCATATCGTCGGGTCGCGGCCCGCGTCATGCGCTGATGGCGCTCGGCTATTCCGGCTGGGGCGCCGGTCAGCTGGAAACCGAGATCGCCGAAAATGGCTGGCTGACCTGTCCGGCCAGTCCCGAGCTTCTGTTCGACGCCGACATCGAGCGCAAATACGATCGCATCCTCGCCTCGATCGGCATCGATCTGGCGCATTTGAGCCTGGCGGCCGGGCACGCCTGACCCATCAGGCCGACGCAGAGGCCTCTAAGCCTGTGTCAGCGGATACTGCTCCTTCAGCGTCTTCAGCACCTGGTCGCCGGGCATCGGCGCGCCGAACATGAAGCTCTGCACATATTCGCAGCCCATCTGGCGCAGTTCCAGCGCATCGCGTTCGTCCGAAATGCCCTCGGCGACCACCGACAGGCCGAGCTCATGCGCCATGTTGACCATGGATTTGAGCAGCACGGCGCGCTTTGGCGAGTTGTCGTCGACAAAACTCTTGTCGATCTTGATCGTGTCGAACGGGAAACGCGTCAGATAGGCGAGCGATGAATAGCCGGTGCCGAAATCGTCCAGCGACAGGCCGATGCCGAGCTGCTTGAGCTTGGTCAGCACATGAGCGGTCTGTTCCGGATTGTCCATCACCAACGACTCGGTGAGTTCAAGACGGAAACAGCGCGGCTTCAGATTGGCCCGCGCGATGACCGAGCGGACATCGCTGACCAGGTCGCGGCGGATGAGCTGGCGGCTGGACAAATTGACCGAGACGGACAGCGGTGCGTCGCCGATCTGCTTCTGCCATCCGGCAAGGTCTTCGGCTGCTTGCTGCATGGCAAACAGCCCAAGCTGCACGATCAGCCCGCAGCTTTCGGCAACCGGGATGAAGTCGGCCGGCGGGATCATGCCGCGGCGCGGATGGTCCCAGCGCAGCAAGGCCTCGAAGCCGGCGACGCTGCCGTCTTCCAGCCGCACGATCGGCTGGTAGGCAAGCGTGAATTCGCGCCGCTCGATGGCGCGCCGCAGGTCGGATTCGAACTGCAGCCGGTCGGTGCCGACGGTGCGGAAAGCCGGCCGGAACGGCTCGATCCGGTCGCCGCCAAAACGCTTGGCCTGGTGCATGGCAAGCTCGGCGTCCTTGACCATATCCTCGGCCGAAGTCTGCGCCGAGGTCCAGGTGATCAGGCCGATCGAGGCGGTCAGCACGATCTCGCGCTTGGCGAAGGTGATCGGATTGTTGATCGCATGCTTGATGGCATCCGCCACGCCGGCGATGCGGGCAGGGTCCTGTTCGGACAAAAGCATCAGCGCGAACTGGTCGCCGGCGAAGCGCGACAGCGAATCCTTCGGCTTCAACAGCCGGTGCAGGCGGCGCGCTATGGTCAGCAGGATGGTGTCGCCGGCCGAGATGCCGAGCCCGTCATTGACCTGCTTGAAGCGGTCGATGTCGATGACGAAGACGGTCGGGCGCACCTTCTCCTCGGTGCGGGCGATCGAGATGATCGCTTCCAGCCGGTTCATGAACAGTTCGCGGTTCGGCAGGCCGGTCAGATTGTCGTGCACGGCGTCGTGCAGCAGCCGCTCCTCGGACTTCTTCTGCTCGGTGACATCGACCATGGTGCCGACGCAACGGATGACCTCGCCATCCGATCCGATGACCGGCCGCGCCCGCAAGGCGAACCAGTGGTAGTGCCCGTCGGCGCCGCGCAGGCGGAAATTCTGCGCCACCCGGCCGCGCCGGTGCTCCAGCACCACGTCGAGCGTCGTGCGGAACGTGTCGCGGTCGTCGGCGTGCAGCACCGGCAGCCAGTTGCGCGCCGCACCCCCAAGGCTGTTGGGTGCGAGGCCGAGCTGGATGCTGACATCGGGCTTGGTGACGACGCGGTCGCGCAGCACGTCCCAATCCCACACCGTGTCTCCCGACCCGGCAACCGCCAGCGCCTGGCGTTCGAGGTCGGAGAACAGCCCCTGATGCAGCGCGCCGCCGGCAAAGGCGTGCTGCATGACGGTGAAGCCGATCAACAGGATGATCAGGATCAGCCCGCCGCCGAGCGCCGGCTGGGCGATGTCGTTGTCGAGCATGCCGGTGATCGCCATCCATGACCCGCATAGCCACAACAGCACCATGACCCAACTGGGCACCAGCATGATGGCGCGGTCATAACCACGAATCCCGAGGAAGATGATCAGGCCGAGCCCGGTCAGTGCGGTTGCCGCAAAGGAGATGCGGGCGATGCCTGCGGCGACCGCCGGATCGACGATGGCGACGCCGGCAATCAGCACCAGCCCGAGGATCCAGACCAGGGCGCCATAGCTGAAATGGCCGTGCCATCGGTTGAGGTTGAGATAGGCGAACAGGAAGACCACGAAGGTCGCCGCAAGCGCCACCTCCGTTCCCGCCCGCCACATCTGCTCATTGCCGGGGGAGATCTCGATGACCTTGTTGAGGAAGCCGAAATCGACGCAGATATAGGCAAGCACCGCCCAGGCAAGGGCTGCGGTCGCCGGGAACATCGAGGTCCCCTTGACCACGAAGAGGATGGTCAGGAACAGCGCCAAAAGGCCTGCGATGCCGATGACAATGCCGCGGAACAGTGTGTAGGAGTTGACCGAGTCCTTATAGGCTTCCGGCTCCCACAGATAGACCTGCGGCAGCTTGGGCGAGGCGAGTTCGGCGATGAAGGTGATCACCGTTCCCGGGTTCAGCGTCACCCGGAACACGTCGGCGTCAGGGCTGGTCTGGCGGTCGAGCGCGAAGCCCTCGCTGGGCGTGATCGCGGCAATGCGGGTGGCGCCGAGATCGGGCCAGAAGATGCCGGAATTGACCAGCCGGAAATGCGGCGCGACGATCAGCCTGTCGAGCTGCTGGTCGGTGGTGTTGGCGAGCGCGAACACCGCCCAGTCGCCGGTCGAGCGCGCGTCATTGGCTTCGACCTCGATACGCCGCACGATGCCGTCCGGCCCGGGCGCGGTCGACACCTGGAAGTTTTCGCCCTGGTTGCGGTAGATCTCGAAGGCGCGTGACAGATCGAGCGCGACATCGTCGCGGGCAATCTTGATCGGTTCGACGGCAAAGGCCGACGAAGCCGCGCACAGCGTCAGCATTGCCGCGAGGACAAAGGCGAACAGCGGCCCGTTTCGCAGGAAATTCGTCAAAATCAGTCCTTCGTTCCTGCGGCCGGCGGATCGTCCGCGATCCGGGCGTAGAGGTAGTGGTCCTGCCAGATGCCGTTGATCCTCAGATAGGATCTTAACAGTCCTTCGCGCCGGAATCCGGCTTTTTCAAGCACACGGATCGACCTGATATTGTCGGGAATACAGGCCGCCTCGATCCGGTGCAACCTCAGCGTATCGAAGGCGAAGCGGGCCACGACCTTGACCGCGTCGGTCATCAGGCCGCGGCCGCCGAAGCGCTCGCCGATCCAGTAGCCGACATGGCCGCTTTGCGAGACGCCATGGCGTATGTTGCCGAGCGTGATGCCGCCGGCCAGCTTGCCGCTCGATTTCTCGAAGATGAAGAAGGCGATCGCCGTTCCCTGCGCATAGTCTTCGCGGTAGCGGCTGATGCGCAGGCGCCATGCCGCGCGGTCGAGTTCATCGGGAGTCCAGCGCGGCTCCCACGGTTCCAGGAAGGCGCGGCTTTCGCCACGCAATATCGACCATTCCCGGAAGTCATTGGTGAATGGCACACGCAACGTGACGAGGTTGCCCTTCAGCGCCGGCAGGTCACGGCGAAAGAAAGGGAGCGCGAACACGACGCTTGGGGGACTTAGACGGCGAGCCTGCGGGCCGTGGTCTGCGTGCCCGGAAGCGAATCGAGGATCGCCTCATATGGTGCCAGCGTACCCACGGGCCCGACAGCGGTAAGCGTCGGCTTGGTCGAGAACATCCGCGACGACAGGTCGGTCAGCCGCTCCACCGTCAGCGCCGACAGGCGCTCCATCAATTCCTCCTTGGCGATGGGCCTGCCGAACAAAAGCAGTTGCCTTGCAATCTGCGAGGCGCGGCTGGCCGGGCTTTCGGCGGACATGATCAGCCCGGCGCGGTACTGGGCGCGCGCGCGGTCAAGTTCTTCCTGCAGGATGTTCTCGCCGGCCTTTTGCAATTCGTCGATGATGACAGGCACCAGTTCGGCGATGTCGCTCTGCCCGGTCGCGGCATGGACGCCGAAGATGCCGGTGTCGGAAAAGCCCCAATGGAACGCATAGACCGAGTAACACAGGCCGCGCTTCTCGCGGACTTCCTGGAACAGGCGCGATGACATGCCGCCGCCAAGGATCATCGACAGCACCTGCGAGGCGTAGAAGTCGCGCACATGGTAGGCGCGGCCTTCGAAGCCAAGCACGATCTGCGCGTCCATCAGGTCGCGGTCCTCGCGGAAATCGCCGCCGACATATTGCGCATATTGCGGGATGGTGCTGTCGGCCTTGCTGCGGAAGCCGCCAAGCTGCTTCTCGACCTCGCGCACGAAATTGTCGTGCTTGATGTCGCCGGCAGCGACGATCACCATCCGCTCGGCGCCATATTGGCGTTCGATGAAATCGTGCAATTGCTTCGAGGTGAAGGATTTGACGGTTTCCGGCGTGCCCAGGATCGAGCGGCCGATGGTCTGGTGGCGAAAGGCCGTCTCGGTGAAACGGTCGAAGACGATGTCGTCTGGCGTGTCGTGCGCGGCGCCGATCTCCTGCAGGATCACATGCTGCTCGCGCTCGAGTTCCTGCGGGTCGAATTCGGACTCCTGCAGGATGTCGGCGAGAATATCCACTGCCAGCGGTACGTCATCGCTGAGCACCCTGGCATAGTAGGAGGTGGTCTCGACGCTGGTGGCCGCGTTGATCTCGCCGCCGACATCCTCGATTTCCGAGGCGATTTCGAAGGCACTCCGCCGCTTCGTACCCTTGAACGCCATGTGCTCGAGCAGATGGGCCATGCCATGCTCTTCGTCACGTTCATTGCGGGCGCCGGACTTGACCCAGGCCCCCAAGGCAACCGATTCGATACTTGGAAGGGTTTCGGTGGCGACTGTCAGGCCGTTCGACAGACGGCTTACCTCAACACCCATATGGCTCGTACTCCCTAACGCGCCGCCCGCGCGCGGCGGCCGACGTAATCTTCCACCATTTTCAGGTCGGATGGAAGTACCGTGTATTTTTCCTCAAATGTCATCAATCCCCCTAGCCATGCGGGCAGGGCCGGCGAGACCCCGCTGGCGGCCTCGACGGCGGCCGGGAACTTTGCCGGATGGGCGGTGCCCAGCACCACCATCGGCACCGCGCCTGCCGCCTTGCCCGCCGCGACATGCATAGCTGCCGCCGTGTGCGGATCGAGCAGGTAGTTGCTGGCCGCGAGCGTCGAGCGGATGGTGGCGGCGACCTCGTCCATGGTGGCACGGCCGGCGTCGAATTCGGACCGCATCCCATTGATCTCGCGGGATTCTATGGTGAAGGCGCCGGACTGCTTCAGGCCGTCCATGTAGCGTCGCACGGTCGCTGCGTCGCGGTTCGAGGCCTCGAACAGAAGGCGTTCGAAATTCGATGATACCTGGATATCCATCGACGGCGAGGTGGTCGCAAAGACGCCCTTGGTGCGGTATTCGCCGGTCGCGAAGGTGCGGGCCAATATGTCGTTGTCGTTGGTGGCGATGACCAGCCGTTCGATCGGCAGGCCCATCTTCTTGGCGGCGTAGCCGGCGAAGATATCGCCGAAATTGCCGGTCGGCACGGTGAACGACACCGCCCGGTCAGGCGCGCCGAGCGACAGCGCCGAGGAGAAATAGTAGACGATCTGGGCCATGATGCGCGCCCAGTTGATCGAATTGACCCCCGACAGCGCCACCCGGTCGCGGAAGGCGTGGTCGTTGAACATGTCCTTGAGCAGGCCCTGGCAGTCGTCGAAATTGCCCTCGATCGCCAGCGCATGGACGTTCTCGGCCTTCGACGTCGTCATCTGCCGCTGCTGCACCGGCGAAACGCGGCCATGCGGGAACAGGATGAAGATGTCGGTGCGGCTGCGTCCGGCAAAGGCGTCGATGGCCGCGCCACCAGTGTCGCCTGACGTGGCGCCGACGATGGTGGCGTGCTGATCGCGTTCGGCAAGCACATGGTCCATCAGCCGGGCGAGCAACTGCATCGCCACATCCTTGAACGCCAGCGTCGGCCCGTGGAAGAGTTCGAGGACGAAAGTGTTGGGGCCGGTCTGGACCAGCGGGCAGACGGCTTCGTGGCGGAAGGTGGCATAGGCTTCGCGCACCAGGCGTTCGAAGACCGGCGCCGCGATTTCACCGCCAAGGAACGGCGTCAGCACGCGGATCGCGAGATCGGGATAGGCAAGGCCACGCATGGCGCGGATCTCGGATGGCGAAAACTGCGGCCACTCGCGCGGCACGTAAAGCCCGCCATCGCGCGCCAGCCCCGCCAGCACGGCGTCGGAAAATCCAAGCGCGGGTGCTTCCCCGCGCGTACTCACATATTGCATGTCTCAGTCCCGTTGCCGCTTGGCTTTTCCGTTCACCACAAGGTGGTTAATTTCTGTGCCGGCTCCAGTCGCATTTTTGCCGCGCCGTTGATATACGTCACCAGCTTTACGAGAGGGAAGTGGGAGTTTCATGGCGTTTCGTACATCAAGTGGTCGCTTTTTGGCGGGTCTTGCGCTCACCGGCTTTATGCTCGCCGCCGCCGGCTGCCAATCGGGCGACAATGGCATCCTTAACCTCGGTTTCGGCAAGAAAGACCCAACGGCGCCACCGCCGCCGCAGGATCCCAAGATTCTGGCCAGCCAGCTGAACGCCTATTGCCCGAGGGTGACGGTGCGCGACGGTACGGCCTTCTTCAATACCTATGTCAACGAGGTCAAGAAGCCCAAGCCGAAGCTCAAGAAGACCGGCGACGCCGAGGCGGATGCGGCTGCCCAGGCCGCGGCTGACGCCGCCGCTGCCACTCCGCCCGACGATTCGGCGAGGATCATTTACCAGGCCTCGATTGCCGACGTGACCCGCGATTGCAGCCGCGCCGACGGCCAGCTGACGATGAAGATCGCGGTCGCCGGCAAGATCGTTCCAGGACCGAAGTTCACACCCGGCACCATCACCATGCCGATCCGCACGGCGGTGATGCACGGCACCGATGTGCTGTATTCGCAGATTCACCAGTATCAGGTTCAGGTCACCGATCCCTCGGTCGCCACCCAGTTCGTCTTCACCGATTCCAATGTCGTCGTGCCGGCACCGACGGCGCAGGACTATCAGGCCTATGCCGGCTATGACGAAACGGCGCCGAAGGCGACGACCGACAAGCCGAAGAAGACCCATAGAAAAAGGGCCGCCGCGACAAACTGAGCGGTCATCGAAAGAGCGTGCGTCCGGCCGGGCGCGCGCGTCTCAGGCGTCGGCCGACCATTCCGACAGCGCCGCGATCACGCTTTTCAGCTCGGCCCAGCGGCGGATCACCGTCTCGGCACCGGCTTCGGTCAGCGCGTCGGCATGGCCGGGATAGCTGTGGCTGGCGCCGGTGAAGCCGATCACACGCATGCCGGCTGCCCTGGCGCCGGTGACGCCGTGCACGGAATCCTCGATGACGAAGGTGTTGGCCGGGTTCGCGCCGAGTTTTTCCGCCGCGAGCAGGAAGACGTCGGGGGCAGGCTTGGTCTTTTTGCTTGGTATTTCCAGCGCCGAGAAGATGCGGCCGGCGAAAAACGGCAGCAGATGCACTTTCTCCAGCATGAATTCTATCCGCTCCGAGCGTGAGTTGGAGCAGACGCAGCGTTGCGCCGTGACCGAGGCGACCGCTTCGCGCACACCCTCTATGGCACGCACATCGCTGCGCAGTTTCCGGTCGACGAGCTCTTCGGCGCGGTCGATCAGCGACGCCTGGAACGGAATTTTGGACTTCTCCTCGATCCGCAGCAGGATGTCCTTGAACGTCAGGCCCGCATAGGTCTCGGCGACCTCCTCGGCGGAGATTTCATATCCGGCCAGCGTTATCAGCTCAGCCTCGACCCGCGCGGCGATGATTTCGGAATCGACGAGCACGCCGTCGCAATCGAAGATGACAAGGTCTGGCTGGGGCATGGGGATCCGGGACAAGGAGGATGGGGGCTGACCTCTATGGGATCAGGCGGGGGCGGCATACACCAACGGTCCCGCCTTCGCAAACGGAGCGAGCGATTCCTTCGACCTTCACCGAATATTTACGCTGATCGGTAACCATAACGGGGAGTAAACAGTAACGCGTGCCCTGGGTGTAAAAATGTCTGCCGTGCGTCTTCTCGACGACCTTTCCCATGCTCCCCAGCAATCCGAATGGCTGGACACGATCCTCAAGGGCGACTGCGTCGCGGCGCTCGACCGCCTGCCGGAAAAATCGGTCGACGTCATCTTCGCCGATCCGCCCTACAATCTGCAGCTCGACGGCGATCTGCACCGCCCCGACCAGTCCAAGGTCGACGCGGTCGACGATCACTGGGACCAGTTCGAAAATTTTGAGGCATACGACGCCTTCACCCGCGCCTGGCTTTTGGCGGCGCGGCGTGTGCTGAAGCCCAACGGCACCATCTGGGTCATCGGCTCCTATCACAACATCTTCCGCGTCGGCGCCAAGATGCAGGACCTGGGCTTCTGGATCCTCAACGACGTGGTCTGGCGCAAGACCAATCCGATGCCGAATTTTCGCGGCCGCCGCTTCCAGAACGCGCATGAGACGATGATCTGGGCTTCCCGAGACCAGAAGGGCAAGGGCTACACCTTCAATTATGAAGCGCTGAAGGCGTCGAACGATGACATCCAGATGCGCTCCGACTGGCTGTTCCCGATCTGCACCGGTGGCGAGCGGCTGAAGAACGACAATGGCGACAAGCTGCACCCGACACAGAAGCCGGAAGCGCTGCTCGCCCGCATCATGATGGCATCGACCAAGCCCGGTGACATCGTGCTCGATCCCTTCTTCGGCTCCGGCACGACAGGTGCGGTCGCCAAACGCCTCGGCCGCCATTTCGTCGGCATTGAGCGTGAGCAGGCCTATATCGACGCCGCCAACGAGCGCATCGATGCGGTGCGGCCGCTGGAAGATGCCGATTTGACGGTATTGACCGGCAAGCGCGCCGAGCCGCGCGTCGCCTTCGTCAGCCTGATCGACACCGGGCTGGTGACGCCGGGCGCCACGCTTTACGACGCCAAGAAGCGCTGGGCCGCCAAGGTGCGCGCCGACGGCACTGTGGCGATCGGCGAAAGCGCCGGTTCGATCCACAAGATCGGCGCCGAAGTGCAGGGACTGGACGCCTGCAACGGCTGGACCTTCTGGCACTATGAGCGCAGCGGCGGGCTGACCCCAATCGACGAACTGCGCCGCATTGCCCGGCTTGGCATGGAGCGGGCAGGGGGCTGACCCCCTGCCGGATTATCGCGTATCACGTTAAATCGAAATCTCAGGGGATCGCCGCAAGCGATTCGGATCGCGCCTTAATTCCAAAGCGCTCAAGATCTGCTTGAAGCGTCTTGGCATCGGTGAACAACACGGCTTGCCAGCCGGCCACCTTAGCGCCGTCGACATTCTTCTGGCTGTCGTCGATGAACAGCGTCGCCGATGGTTCGAGCCCGAACGCAGCCACGTGATGATCGTAAATGTCACGGTCCGGCTTGATCTTGCCGATCTCGCCGGAGATGGTCACGCCGCGTGGACGATTGAGGAAATCGAAGCGTTTGCGGGCTTCCGCCAAAGTGTCGGCGGCGAAGTTGGTCAGCATGGTCACATCATGGCCGCTCTCGATCAGGCCGAGCATGATAGCGACGCTGTCATCATAGGCGTGCGGTACCATTTCGTGCCAGTGGCGGCGGAAATTGCGGATGTTTTCCGCGTGATCGGGATGGGCGGCGATCAGCAGTGCCTCGGCCTCTTCCCATGTCCGGCCGCGGTCCTGCTCGATATTCCAGTCATGCGTACAGACATTGTCGAAAAACCACTTTCTCTCTTCGGCATCCGGAATGAGGCGGCTGAATGGGATGTTGGGATCGTAATGGATCAGCACCTTGCCGATGTCGAAAACGATGTGGCGGATCTCGGTCATGAAGCCTCTTCAATGCGGGCGTTGCTTTTTCGTCGCGCCGGGTATCGCAGCCTCGATTGCCTTTTTCATGACAGTCGGCAGGGCCTCCCCGGAAATCTCCCGGGCGGGTGACCAGAAATGCCCTGCCGGCGCATCGCCTTTGATGTGGGCGCGAAAGACTTCGAGCTCGAGTGCGAAATGGGTGAAGACATGCGTGATTGTCCCGGCACGCCGCCAGTCGCCGGGAAAGGGCGCCGCCGCCTGCGTGGTGGCTCCGTCCGCCCGCGCCGTCCAGGCCGTTGTCGGCACCTCGGTCATGCCGCCGAGCAAACCTTTCTCGGGCCGTTTGCGCAGAAGAATGGCGCCGTCCTCCCGCACGGCGACGAAAGCGGCACCGCGCCGCTGCGGCTTGTCGGCTTTTGGCAGCCGCACCGGGAAATTTTCCGGATCACCTGAGACGACGGCGCTGCAGTCCTCGCGCAGCGGACACAGCATGCAGCGCGGTCGGCGCGGCGTGCAGATTGTGGCGCCGAGATCCATCATCGCCTGGGCGAAGTCACCTGGCCTTGCCGCCGGCACCATGGCCTCGACATGGGCACGTATCTCGGGCTTGGCTTCGATGAGTGGCGTCGTGATCGAGAACAGCCTCGATATGACGCGTTCGACATTGCCGTCGACAACGGCGGCGGGACGGTCGAAGGCAATCGCGGTAATGGCCGCCGACGTATAGGCGCCGATGCCGGGCAGGTCTCTCAAACCGGCCTCGGTATCGGGAAACCGGCCACCACGCGCCGCCACCAGATCGGCGCAGGCCTTGAGGTTGCGGGCGCGGGAGTAGTAACCCAGCCCCGCCCATGCCTTCATCACGTCCTCGGTCGGCGCCGCGGCCAGCGCTTCGACATCGGGCCATTTCTCGACAAAGGCGCGAAAATAGGATTTCACCGCCTCGACGGTGGTCTGCTGCAGCATGACTTCGGACAGCCAGATGCGGTAGGGATTCGGTCGCACGCCGCGTGCATGGTCGGGCGGGCTCACGCGCCACGGCAGTTCGCGATGATGCACGTCGTACCAGGCAAGCAGGCGCGACGCGGTATCGTCCGGGATTGCCTTGCGTGTCTGGGCCTTGCGGGTCTGGTCTGCTGGTGCCATTGATCGTGTATTGGCCTGGCCGGTATAGCTGGGGTCGTGGCTGGAGAACGTACATGGCAGGGAGAACGCCCTACGGCAATCCCGTCCCGGTGAGCGATCTTGCGACCAAAATCCTCGATCCGGTGCTGCGCAAGCGGGCAGGCATCTCGATTGGTCTCGTCCAGTCCTGGGAAGAGATTGCGGGACCGCGCCTTGCCAGCCGCTCGCGGCCCGAAAAGATCCAGTGGCCGCGCCGCCTGCATGAGGACGATCCATTCGAGCCGGCGGTGCTGGTTATCGCCTGCGAGGGCATGGCCGCACTTCACCTGCAGCACGAAACCGGTGAGATCATCAACCGGGTGAACGCGTTCCTCGGCTTTACGGCAATAGGCCGCATCAGGATCGTGCAAAAACCGGTGACCGCGGACAAAGGACGGCCTAAACCGACCTTCAGGCCTTTGACGGCGGCGGAGCAGACGAAGTTGTCCAGCACTGTCGAACTGATCGAGGATGATGGGCTGCGCGCCTCGCTGGAAAGGCTTGGCGCAACCATTTTGGGTGAAAGGAAGTCAAAAACCCCTTGAAGACAGTCATGGATTTGTCGTCAACATCTCGCATTCGTGATCGCCTCCGTCAGGTTTCACGATTGGATTGGGGATGGAGATGCCTTAATTCGCGCCAACTCTCGCCTTTTCGTGCCTTTGCATTGCAAAATTCAACCCTTGTCAGGTGATTCGTATGAACCGTCCTTTGTTCGGCAAAAGTCTGTCTCGCAGAAACGTCCTGTCTTCGCTGGCCGCCATTCCGGCGGTGGCCCTGCTCGCCGCCTGCAGCGACTCCGGCGAACAGGCCAAGGCAGCGGATGTGAAGCCCGCCGACCCGGCGGCTCCCGCAAAGCCGGCCACGCCGGCTGCCGTCCAGGTTCCCGAGTCCCAGGGCAACGTGGACATGGCGGAACTGCTGAAGCCGGGCGCGCTGCCTGACAAGCAGCTCGGCAAGGATGACGCCAAGGTCACCATCGTCGAATACGCCTCGATGACCTGTCCGCACTGCGCGCATTTCGCCGCAACCACCTTCCCGGACCTGAAGAAGAAGTATATCGACACCGGCAAGGCGCGCTATATCCTGCGCGAATTCCCGTTCGATCCGAGCGCGGAAGCCGGTTTCATGCTGGCACGCTGCGCCAAGGATAACTATTTCCCGATGGTGGACGTGCTGTTTGCGCAGCAGGCGAACTGGGTTGGCGTGTCGAACACGAAGGATGCGCTGCTGCAAATCTCGAAGCTCGCCGGTTTTACACAGGAGTCCTTCGAGGCCTGCTTGACGGACCAGAAACTTCTGGACGATGTGAGATCGGTCCAGAAGCGCGGCGCCAATGAATTCAAGGTCGACTCGACACCGACCTTCTTCATCAACGGTAAGACCTACAAAGGGGCGATGTCGATTGAGGAAATGTCGGCCATCATCGACCCTCTGCTCTGACATCAGGTCAGCGCTGAAGCGGCAGCGTTTCGGCGCTCGCCTTTATGGGGCGCGTGAATGAAGTTTTCGCGCCTCCGCCTCCTTGGTTTCAAGTCCTTCGTCGAGCCCGGCGAGTTCGTCATCGAACGCGGCCTGACGGGTATTGTCGGGCCGAATGGCTGCGGCAAGTCGAACCTTGTCGAGGCGCTGCGCTGGGTGATGGGCGAAAGCTCCTACAAGAACATGCGCGCGTCCGGCATGGACGACGTCATCTTTTCCGGCTCGGGCACGCGGCCTGCGCGCAACACCGCCGAAGTCACGCTTTTCCTCGACAACAGCGACCGCTCGGCACCGGCTGCCTTCAATGACGCCGATGAATTGCAGGTGTCGCGCCGCATCGAGCGCGAGGCCGGCTCGCTCTATCGCATCAACGGCAAGGAAGCGCGCGCCAAGGATGTGCAGCTTCTGTTCGCCGACCAGTCGACCGGCGCGCGCTCGCCGTCCATGGTCGGGCAGGGCCGTATCGGCGAGCTTATCCAGGCCAAGCCGCAGGCGCGCCGCGCGCTGCTTGAAGAGGCCGCCGGCATTTCCGGCCTGCACACCCGCCGCCACGAGGCCGAACTGCGGCTGAAAGCGGCCGAACAGAACCTCGAACGGCTGGACGACGTCGTCGGCGAACTGGAAAGCCAGATCGAAAGCCTCAAGCGCCAGGCGCGCCAGGCGTCCCGCTTCAAGAACCTGTCGGCCGATATCCGCAAGGCAGAAGCGACATTGCTGCATCTGCGCTGGACGCTGGCCAAGACGCAGGAAGGCGAGGCGCGCTCGGCGCTGGCGGTCGCCACCGCCCTTGTCGGCGACCGCGCCGCCGCGCAGATGGCCGCCGCCAGGGAGCAAGGCATCGGCGCCCACCGCTTGCCTGATTTGCGCGACGCGGAAGCCGCGGCTGCCGCTGCATTCCAGCGTCTGTCGATCGCCAAGTCGCAGATCGAGGAGGAGGCCGGCCGCATCCGCAACCGCCAGGCCGAAATCGAGCGCCGCTTGCAGCAGCTCGACGGCGACATCGCCCGCGAGGAGCGGATGGTGCGCGACAATGCCGATGTTCTCGAACGCCTGCGCACCGAAGAAGCCGCGCTGAATTCAGAAAACGCCGGCGCGGCCGAGCGCGAGGCCACCACCCGCGCGGCGTTCGAACAGGCGGCATCGACGCTTGCGCAAAGCGAAGCCAGGCTCGCCGCGCTGACCGCCGAACGAGCCGAGGCCGCCGCCTCGCGCCATCAGATCGAACGCACGCTGCGCGAAACCGCCGAGCGCCGCGACCGCTTCGCCCGCCAGCTCGCCGAGGTCGACCGCGAATTGTCGGACATTCTCTCCAAGGTCGCCGGCTTGCCGGATCCGGCCGAAAAGCGCGAACTGGTAGAACAGGCCATCGCGCAGCTCGAAGAATCCGAGGCAGCCGTGGCGCAGGCCGAACAGTCGGTCATCGATGCCCGCGCCACCGAAAGTGCCGCCCGCCCGCCGCTTCAGGACGCCAGGGCCGAACTGGCGCGGATCGAAACGGAAGCGCGCACGCTGGCCAAGATCCTCAATGCCGCCAGTGGCGATCTCTTCCCTTCGGTGCTCGAGCAGATCAGCGTCGAGCGCGGCTTCGAGACCGCACTCGGCGCAGCCCTTGGCGAAGACCTCGACGTTCCGCTCGACCGCAGCGCGCCCGCGCATTGGGGCGAAAGCCAGATCCAGCCTGGCGACGCGGCTCTGCCGGAAGGCATCAAGAGCCTCGCCAGCGTGGTTCGCGCGCCGGCGCAGCTTGCCCGCCGCCTGGCGCAGATCGGCATTGTCGAGGCCGCTGACGGCCGCCGGCTGCAGGCGCTGCTTGCGCCCGGACAGCGCCTGGTCAGCCGTGAAGGCGCGCTTTGGCGCTGGGACGGTCTGACTGCCAGCGCCGATGCACCGACGGCCGCGGCACAGAGGCTGGCGCAGAAGAACCGACTTGCCGAACTCGATGCCGAAGCGGTGCAGGCGACGCTCGTGCTGCGCCACGCCGAGGAAGCGCTGGCGCAGGCTGAGCAGGCGCTTCGCCAGGCGAGCGAGGCCGAGCGCAACACGCGCCAGGCCGGACGCGACGCCCAGCATCGGCTGGATGCTGCCCGCAATGCGCTGGCCGAAGCCGAAAAAGCCGGCGGCGAGTTGGCGAGCCGGCGCGCGGCACTGGATGAGGCGCGCGCGCGCATCGTCGACAGTCATGAGGAAACCTCGGCGGCATTCGTCGAGGCCGAAATGCTGCTGCAGGACGCGCCCGATCTCGGCGACCTGCAATTGCAGCTCGAACAATCCTCGGCCAATGTCTCCCGCGACCGGGCCACGCTGGCCGATGCGCGGGCCGTTCACGAGGGACTGCGGCGTGAGGCGGAGGCGCGCACGCGCCGGCTGGATGCCATTGGAACCGAGCGCAGCAACTGGCTGGTCCGCGCCGAAAACGCCTCGACGCAAATCGCCTCGCTCGGTGAACGCAAGGCCGAGGCCGAGGCCGAGCGCGAGCGGCTGGCCGATGCGCCTGATGAGATCGACGCCAAGCGGCGCGCACTGCTGTCGCAGCTGACCGAGGCCGAGACCTTGCGCAAGGCAGCCTCCGATCGGCTGCAGGAAGCGGAGAACAGGCAAGCCGAATTCGACAAGGCGGCCACATCCGCCATCCAGTCGCTGGCCGAGGCGCGCGAAACTCGCGTGCGTGCCGAGGAGCGGCTGACGGCGGCCGACGAGCGCCGGCTGGAGGTCGAGGCACGCATCCAGGAAACGCTGAACACGCCGCCGCATCTGGTCATCCGCCACACCGGCCTGGAAGCCGACGATCCGATGCCCGAGATGGCCGAGATCGAACGCCAGCTCGACCGGCTGAAGATCGAGCGCGAACGGCTCGGCGCCGTCAATCTGCGCGCCGAGGAAGAGCAGAAGGAGCTGTCCGACCGGCTGGAGGCCATCGTCTCCGAGCGAGAGGACATTATCGAGGCGATCCGCAAGCTCAGGCAGGCGATCCAGAGCCTTAACCGTGAAGGCCGCGAGCGGCTGCTGGCCGCCTTCGACGTGGTCAATAGCCACTTCCAGCGGCTGTTCTCGCATCTGTTCGGCGGCGGCACGGCGGAATTGCAGCTGATCGAATCCGAGGATCCGCTCGAGGCGGGGTTGGAAATCCTGGCCCGCCCGCCCGGCAAGAAGCCACAGACCATGACGCTGCTCTCGGGCGGCGAGCAGGCGCTGACGGCGATGTCGCTGATCTTCGCCGTGTTCCTGACCAATCCCGCGCCGATCTGCGTGCTCGACGAAGTCGACGCGCCACTCGACGATCACAATGTCGAACGCTTCTGCAATCTCATGGACGAGATGGCCAAGACCACCGAAACGCGCTTCGTCATCATCACCCACAACCCGATCACCATGGCGCGCATGGACCGGCTGTTCGGCGTGACCATGGCCGAGCAGGGCGTCAGCCAGCTTGTGTCGGTCGATCTGCAGGCGGCCGAGGCGATGCGCGAGGCAAGCTGATACGTCCGGGCTGACAGCACTCCGGCCCGTTGGACCAAGTGCGATTGGCCATCAGTCTTTGCGGTGCATGACCCGATTCAAACACATCGCCACCACGAGCCCGCCCGCTATGCCGATGCAATCGGCAACCCAGTCGAACACGTCGAGGTCGCGGTCAATCAGTGGGGTGTCCTGAAGGACCTCGATCGCCGCCCCGACCAGGGCCAGGAAAATGACCAGCCTGACCTTGCGCCGGGGCCAGCCAAGACCTCCAAGAACAGCCAGGGTGGCGAATGCGCTGGCGTGATTGACCTTGTCGTTTTCGAAACCGATGTCGAGCCCGAATTCCTGAAGCTCAGGCACTGGCAAAAGGGCGAGGACCAGAACCGCAACGAGCGTGACGACAAAGGCGGTCCATAAGACGGCTGAACAGGATGTCATTGTGGTCCAACAATGATTTCGACCGCCAAAGGTCGAAGCCTGCCGGTGGTTCCGATGCACGAAGCAACCGCAGCGCAGAGTGCCACGATTGCATCGGATGGTCACAAAAGCAACGAACCTTGGCCGGTGCGGGCAGGGCGAGACCTCAAGGCGCGTTGGGGGATTTACGCCGGATGGCCATTGGCCGAATATGGAAGTGGCGGAGGGGGCGACAGTTTGAGTGAATCCGTTTGTCCTGCTTGCGGGGCCGGCGCACCGATGAGGCTGGCGCTACCCCATCCATCGCTTTCCATGAGGAGCGATGGCGCAGTTCTCAACCGCCGCCTTGAGAAGGCCTCCTGTCTGAGATGCGGACATGGCTTTCATGTCACGCCACTGAGACCTGAAGACCGGGACGCCATGTACAGCGACGGATACGATCTCGGCCTGGTCGATCCGGCCGCCGATGCCGCTCGGGCACAAGGCTATGCCGATTGCATGGACGAATCCGCGGTCACGCTTCTCGGACGCCCGCTTCGCCCCGGAAGCGTCGTTGAGTTCGGGGCAGGGACCGGTGCATTGCTCGAAGACCTTGCGCGGCGATGGCAATTGAGGGAAGCGCTGGGTTTCGAAGCGGCGTCTCAACTGGTCGCGTCGGCCGGGCAGCGGGATCAAGCACAAGCGACGATCCGCCAGGGCTATGCCGAAGAAGCTCTCGGTGAAATTGCCGGACGGTACGACCTCTGCCTCTCGGTAAACGTCCTTGAGCACGCCCTCAGTCCGGAGGCGTTCCTTTCCGTGTCCAGGCGTGCCCTCTCGGACGGAGGCCTTGTGGTGGTGATCTGCCCGGACGGCGATGTTGCCGACACGGAGCTGTTGTTCCTCGATCACGTCTCGAGTTTCTCCCAGCTGTCCCTGAGGATGGTTGCTGCGGCAGCGGGATTGCATGTCATTGGAAGCGTTGCGCTGCGTGGACAGCAAAAGGGCTTTCGACTGACCCTCCTGAGCCCCGATGCGACCGCGCCGCAGGCTCCCACGGATCTCCAGTCCCTGTCGCTGGCGCAGGCGCGATCGGATTTCCTGAAGGGCTGGTCGGAAATTGATGATGGAGCGTCGGAGTGGCTGGACGACAGGCCCTACGCGATGTTTGGAGCCGGGGAATTCCGAAACCTGCTGCGGACTTATGCCCCCCGGCTGGTCAAGGGAGCCGAAGCATTCCTGACGGACGAGCCGCTCGCGGCCACTCTTGACGACCGGCCATGGCTGAGAGCCGGCGAGTATGCTTCCGCGCATCCCCGGACTATCATGGTGGCCGCCGTCAATCCGCGAAGCTGGCCGGCGGTGGCCGGAAGGTTTCGGAACAGCGGCGTGCACATCGTCCATCCCTACCTCTTCTCCAGCCGCCTCAAGGAACAGCTGTGACCGGGATAGATCGCTACGGGGTCAAGGAAAGCGCGGTCGCACGCGACGAGATCGATGTCCTGATCGAGGATCTCCGGCTCACCGGCTATACGACGCTCGAGGCAGGGCTGACGGGCGAACAACTGGATACGCTGTCCCGTGACTTTGACGCCGCCGAAGTGGAATATGCCGAGCAAGCCGCAACTGCGGGATACGACCTTTCGGCGCTCGGCGAGCGGGACACGATCCGCGTGCTTCCCAAATTCGCTCCGGCGTTCATGACCATAGCCTTCAATGTGCGGCTGGCGCAGTTGCTCTCAAGGATGCTCGGCGGCTACTACATCCTCAATCAGGTCAATGGGCTGATCAACCGCGCCAACAAGAGCAAATACGCACAGGCGTCCTACCATCGCGACCTTCCCTACCAGCACTTCGTCAGTTCGCGGCCGCTTGCAATAAGTGCCCTGTTTGCGCTTGACGATTTCACGGCTGAAAATGGCGCCACCCGGGTCATACCCGCCAGCCATCATCGTGAGGATTTTCCCTCCGACGAGACGGTGCGGCGGCGTCAGATCCAGGTAACCGTGCCGCGAGGGACATTCATCATAATGGACTGCATGCTCTACCACGCCGGGTCGACCAATCACACAGACAGCAACCGGCGCGGTGTGAACCACGTCTTTACTATCCCGATGCTGCGGCAGCAGCTTCATCTCCCGTCGGTCCTGTCCGAGTTTCCGGGATTGAGCGCGGATCAGAAGAAAATTCTCGGATTTGGTCTGGACGAGTATCGCTCGGTGGACGCGTGGTTAGGCGCGCGGGCGAAAAAGTAAATCCTGCAAAGGCGTCACCGTGCACGCCCTGCTTCCGCCGCTACGGGCTTGCGCGCTCGATGGTGACTGATTTGAACGCCACCGCGCCGTTTCCCAGAGCCCAGACTCGAAACTCCATAGCCGATGTGTGGTCGAGCGAGAAAAGCAGCTGTTGGGGGCCGTGACTTTCCGTCAGATCCTTCTGAACCAAAACTATCCCGCCCGGCGACGCAGCTGCGTCAAGGCGCAGCGTGGCGGCAGGACTGCTGCTCGCTTCGACGTCAAAGGTAAGGCGATACCTTCCCGGGGCGACCGTCACATAGGGACCATAGTACAGCGCGCCGTTCGCCTCCGGCGGCGCCACCAGCGCCTTCCCGTCGCCGCGCTGTTGCAAGGAGCCCACTTGCGTAAGCGCCTGGGCGTCGGCATGAAATGTTACCGGCTGCATGAACCGAACATCCCAACCCGGCAGCTTCGCTGCAATGTTCTCTGCGAAGACAAAGATGCTGAGATCGCCGAATTGAAGTTTCCGCGAAACGGGCAGTCCGAGCGCTGCCAACCGCTTCCAGTCGATCTTGTTTGCGTCTTCCTGCGTCAGCAGAAGAAACGTCTCGCCCTTCCACGTATCGGCATTGTACCAGCGGTCCGCGGACAGGAAACGCATGGGCATCGGCAGGGCGTGGTCCAGGGTGATCTGCCGAACCAGGACATGCTCATCGGACAACACGCTGACCGAGCCGGCGTTCCAGTAGGTGGCGTAGCCATAGGTCAGCCCATTGGCCTGGAGGTAGCGAGCCAAGTCCGACAAATCGATGGCACGGGGTTTCCGTTGCACCAAGGCCAGATGCGACAGCGTATCCGACCTGACAAATGTCGGGTAGGCACTTGTCAGCAATCCGGCAAGGACCACTGCTACGCTGAGGAACTCGATGGGTCTCAGGCGCATGTCGAGAGGCGTGGCCAACGCCACTATGGCCATCGTGACCAGCGCCGGTACCAGGTAACGGGAACTTCCGATCGGATCGGCAAGGTTTGGAATGGTCGTTGCCACTTGCAGAAGGCAAACCGACAGAAGCGCCACCGATCCATAGATGGCGAGCGGTCTGACCGCGTCGCCCGGCCTTACCGATGTTGCCACCGACCGCACGATCAACGCCACCAATATGATTGCCACAATCAATCGCAGCGCGCCGTAGAGACCGATCACGGTCAGAAGTCCGCTGCCTCCCGGTGGAGATCCGCCGAAAACCGCCAGAACCTCCTTGCCCAGGACCAGAAGGTTGCCGACGATCGCCTCGTATGGCAGCCATTGGACGGAGGACGCGTCGCGCGCGGCATTGTTTACATGCGCGAAGGTCACTCCATAGAGGATGGTCCCGCCACCTATCGCTGCGCAGATCGAAGCGGTCGCGCCCACCAAGGATGCTCTTCCCACACCTGCGTTATGCACTCCCAGCCCGTGGATCGACCACAGAGCGGCGGCGACGAGCGGCATCCCTATGGTAACGATCGCGCGCTGAGGATTGCCCCAGAACTCGGCTGTAATCAGCAGGCAGAGCAAAACGCTCCATAGGACGACGTCCTTCGTCGACTTCTCTCTCATCAACCTGACGAGGCAGTAGATCGAGTACAGCGACATGTAGAGAATTGTGCCGTATGACGCCTGTCCGTAGAGATTTTCCGCCAGCACTCCGGACATTCCCGCCGCTACTGAAGCGGTTATCAGCGTCCGCCGCGTCTTGCCGATCGGCGCCAGGCCGGCAGCCAGCCAGACGCTGTGCAGCACGAGTATGGATGTGACGAGGCCCGAGATCGCATGAACTGTAAAGCCGGCGGGAAGAAAAGCCAGGGCCGGTATAATAAAGAGATGGCCGAATACAACGACAATGTCATTGTTTCCATAATACCAATCCGAGGGGAAGAAATTGTGGCTGCTCACAATTTCTCGCGCCAGCAAGACCTTCATTGCGCTGTCGGCGTGAAACAGTTTTTTGTATTCCACAAAAACGTAGAATACGAGGAAGCAGAAATTGATCGCCAGAATTAATACTGCGGCAGGAAGCCAATAAGACCTGGCTTTGGGCAATCCCTCTGCCGGCAGATTCTGCTCAGCCGGGATTGTCCGGGACTGCTCCTGGATTGCCATGGTTCGGTTGGGCTCCCCCTAGAGCAGTTCACCGTTTCACGAAAACGGCGAGCCGCTCCAACTCTTTGTTTTGACGCAACTCCTATGGGAAAGCCGTTACACGCTTTTCCTGGAATTGCTCGAAGCCGTGCACGCCGCTCGAAACCAAGGCTAGGCACGACAACTGGCCTAGATGGACCGTTTGGCTTTGCCTTTGTCAACCTGCACGAGACAATCCAAGCCGGTATCAACGGTTCTTGCTGGACGGAGAGGCTGCCGGGCGGGTGACCCGCGCCTGCAGCCGCAACACAGCCTAAAATGGACAGCTGGCATGCTACAGTCCAATGCCAAAGCGCCGGCCGATTCGAGCAAAATGGAGAAGCAAACTGGATAACCGTGCCACCGGCATTGCCCTCATTGTTGCGGCCGTATCTTTGCTCACCATGGCCCAAATCATCATCAAGTCCCGCCTGACCGAGCATGGGACGGTGCCGTTCAGCTTCGATGCGGGCTGGCCCTATCTGCTTGGTTTGCTCGCCGACTGGCAGGTTTGGATAGGAGGCCTTGGCCTCGTGGCTTCCAGTCTTTTCTGGTACGCGGGGATATCGAGAATTCCGCTATCGGTGGCCTTCCCGTTTGCGGCCCTGTCCTATCCCCTGATTTTCGCCGGCTCGATCGTGTTCCTGCACGAACGGTTCAGCTGGCAGTCCCTTGCGGGCAATGGCTTGATTGTCCTCGGTGTGGTGCTGGCGGCGACCCGGTCTTAGGCTGCGCGCTCGCAAGGCTGCTTTCGCGGTGAGCGCAACCCGTTACGGACGTCTCGCCACCACCAGCCGTGATCCGCCGACAGGAAGGGTGAGGCCCGTTGCCAGGATAAGGCTTTCGATCCCCATCACGGCCCGCAAAGAGGCATTTGTGGCCCGTCCGAGGCGCAATTCCCTGCCGGCGTCCAACTCCGGGCTCTTGCTCTTGCGCCGCCGTGACAGGAACATCAGCGGCAACAGAAGCGACACGAAGGACGTGCTGTAGACGATCTCGAGCCCCACGCCTTCGATCCTTTGATGCAGCTCCCGTTTTTCATAGCGCCGGAAATGAAACGACTGTCTGTCGATGTCGCTCCAAAGCCATTTGTGCTGCGGCACGGAAATGATCACGCCCCCTCCAGGCTTCACCGCGCGTTTCAGATTCTCCAGCACGTCGACATCTTCCTCGATGTGCTCGATCACGTCGAACGCCCCCGCCACGTCGAATTCCGCGGCATAGGGCAACCGTCTTGCGTCCATCTGCGCAAAGCTTGCCGACGGCACGCGGGCGGCGGCAAAGGGCAGCCCTGCAATGAAGATTTCGGTCCCGACAAGCCGGACCTCGGGAAAGGCGCGGGCGATGCCGCGCAGCACAAAGCCCGTGCCGCAGCCGATCTCTAGGAACGACCGCAATTTCGGAAAGAACCGCCGCAGCGTGCGAACGATGATGGCATTGCGGGCCTCGAACCAGAAATTTCCGGCCTCGAGCCTAGCGAGTTCGGCAAAGAAGGTCTCGTGGAATCCCCCACCTTCGTTTGCCATTTCGGGTGCCCATGCGGGGAAGCCGTTCCGGCTCGCCGGAACGAAGCTGCAGGCCGGACAGCCTGCGTCAAGGGACGCATGGTGCAGACTGCAGCGCGGGCAAACGATCATGTCGGCTCAAGCCTTGCTAGACGAGCACGGCCAGGCCGAAGCCGCTCTTCCCGTAGCCATTGCCGTTGTAAAGCATGTAGCGCTGTCCTCCATGATCGAACACAAACGGGTACTCGATCATTTCCGAATCCCAGCCTGACTCCGAGCACACGATGCCCACAGCGTGGTCGAGCCGGGTCCAGTTCAGGCCGTCGGCGGACTCGGCATAGCCGACGCGATAGCTCTCGCCGCGATAAGCATACCACATACGCCACAGCTCGCCGTCTCGCTTAACCGCGGGGCGAGATATCGCATATTCCTGTTCGCTCGCGAAATCGATGGCGACCCGTCCGTCACGGCGCCAATGGATGCCATCGTCGGAACGCGCATATTTGATGTGGTAGCGGTGGATCGGGCCGTTCACCGATGAGCTCCAATCGACGCAGGATGTGTACCACATATGCCAGAGCCCGGCCTCATGCAGCACGCAGCAACTGCCGACAAAATGCGGCTCTGTCATCGAGCGATCAAGCAGCGGACCCGCGGCGAAACGTGAAAACGAACCGTCGGCCGGCGCCGTGGCGAGGCCGATGGCGTTGCGGAAGGGAACGGTCACGCCCAGATTCCAGCCGACATAGTAGAGATACCGCGTCGGACCCGCGACCGTGAGCCAACTCGCCAGGGCGCCGCTGTCATCGAATTCGCCGAGACTTCCCGGCACCAGAACGGGCGACCGGGCGACCTCGAGGATGCGCGCCGGCGACGACAGGTCAACGATGACATAGCCGGTATGTGAGCGTTGCGATGCATCCCGAGAGCCGAAATAGATTTTGAACAGATCGCCCGATACGTGCTCGGCGATCGGCATGGTGGCGTGCGAGCGCATCCACTCGATATCACCGGTCGGACAAAACAGCCGGCCGAGCTTCTCCCATCGCACCGGTCATATCCCTCTGAGCCGCGAACTCGGCGCTGCCGACCGCTCCGTCATGGTTCCAGGATGGCGGCGCCCACCCCATCCCTGCCATAACCATTGCCGTTGTAAAGCAGGAAGCTGGCCCCGGCAGTATGCAGCAGGCTGGCATAGCAGACCATCTCGCAATCCCATCCGCTGGCGCTGGTGTCGAGCAGTGGCACCCTGTCGCGCTCCCAGTGAATCCCGTCAACGGATGAGGCGCGGTACACGCGGTACGTTTCGCCCAGACGCCTTGCGCAATAGAGCATTTCGTAGCCGGCATCCGTCCTCTGGACGACCGGTCGGGCGATCGCGTGCTCTCCCTCATGAAAAGGCAGGCAGACATGCTCGTTGGTCGTCCAATTCATGCCGTCGCGGCTCGTCGCGTGCTTGACGGTGTAATAGTGGATCGGAGCATTCTTCCCTTCCGGGTCGATCTCCCATCGCAGTCCCGACACATACCACATGCGGAAATTGCCATCTTCAACGAGCACCCAGGGCGCGCCGGCAAGCAGGGGATCGTAGTGGTTTCTGCCGAGCACAGGCGCTTCGGAGAGGCGATCGAAATGCCGGCCTCCGTCACGTGATTCCGCGATCCCGATGGCGAAGGTGAAGGGCACCGTGCGGGTGAGTGACCAGCCGGTATAGTAGAGCAACAAGCGGCCTTCGTGATCGACGAGGCAGCCTGGCATGGCACCGGAATCATCGAATGTCCCCGGCTGGCCAATATCCAGCGATGGGCGCTCCGAGCGGGCGGTCTGGGTCAATCCGTCAGCGGTCGCGGTGACTTCGGCCCAGCCGCCTCGTGAGCGGTTGCTGTCATCTCGGCTTGCAAAATGAATGCGGTATTTCTCGTTGCCCAGCCCCTGGGCAAAGGGGTTCTGGCAATGCGACCGCTCCCAGGGCGAGCCGCCCGGCCGGCATACCAATCCGGCGCGCTTGAAACGTGATCGCGTCATATCTTTCTCAGCCGCGAACTCGGCACCTTCGACCGCTCCGTCGCGTTGCCGAGATAGACGCCGTCGGGCGCTGCATCCGCCAGAATTAGTGCTCCTGCGCCGATCACGCACCGCTCGCCCACACGGATATGGTCGCGCAGTGTCGCGTTGACGCCCAGGAAGCAGGCCTCGCCGATATCGACCCCGCCCGAGACCACGATATGCGAGGCGAGAAAGCAATGATCGGCAATGTGCGAGTGGTGCCCGATGTGATTGCCGCTCCACAGCGTCACATTGTTGCCGATCGATGCGAAAGGTTGGACGACGTT
Organism: Mesorhizobium loti; assembly: GCA_002356515.1. Taxonomy (NCBI): domain Bacteria; kingdom Pseudomonadati; phylum Pseudomonadota; class Alphaproteobacteria; order Hyphomicrobiales; family Phyllobacteriaceae; genus Mesorhizobium; species Mesorhizobium loti. Next base: position 7,120,114 of record AP017605.1, read on the forward strand.
ATTCTCGAGAATGAAGCAGTTTTCGCCGATCTTGCCGTCGTTGAGGATGGTGGCCTGGGAGCTGATATAGCTCACGAAATCGTAGCCCAGCGCTTTGAGCGCCAGATATTTTTCGCGGCGAAGCTCATTCAGCTTGCTGTAGCTGAGCGCCACGAACGCACTATGGCTGCCCGGCGGATAGTCCCGGGTCATCGCCTCGAAGGGCACGACAGGAAGGCCGGCCAGCCGATCCTGGGTCAGGAATGCACTGTCCACGGTGAAGGCGACGACATCGTAAGAGGAATCGCGCGTAAAATAATAGTGGGCGAGTTCAGCGATATCGCCTGCTCCGAATATGACGATGGGCCGCTTCATGACTTCCTGACCAGGACGGTGAATTCATAGAGACCGTAGTCGTGCAGCAGTGCCACGCGCTGCGAATATTTTTTCTTGCAGATGTCGAAAAGCTTCGTTGGATCGGCATAGAAAAGATCGGCTCTTCTCTTGTCCAGATCCGAATAGGAGGTGAGGCAATTGAAGGCGAAGCCGCGCCGGCTGGTGGCATGGAGGACATCCAGCGTTGCCTCCAGATAAGCCGCCCATTCATCGTCCGGACGTGTCAGCCTGACGTTGAAGATACCGCTCGCGAAGCCGAAATCGGCAATCTGCGCCGGCACTGATCCGACGGCAAACTGCGCTTGCGAACGATCACCAAAAAGTGTGGCCGCTGCTTCGATCATCTCTGCAGCCACATCGCAGCCATAGTATCGTACACTGGGAAAGCGATCTGCGAGGAACGGCAGCAAGGCACCGTAGCCGCACCCCAGATCGTTGACCGTGAAGTCGCCCCGCAGGTCGATCAGCAACGCCAATTGTCTGAAGCGAAGGATCTGGCCTTCTTCCGTATTCCAGTCCACACCTTTGGGGCTGGGGCCGTGCGCCTGCACCTTGTCGCCATAGTAGCGGGCGACTTCAAGCAGCATTGCCCCGCTTTTGTCCGTTGCCGGGGCGCCAATAGACGTCATGGGCATAACCATCGGTGGGTTTTCGCTCACAGAATCGTGTATCCAAGTCTAAATGGGCGGTTCCGCGAATGATACCGGAATTGAGTTTTGTTTCCCCGTGGACTCGTCAGCCCCTGACAAAGGCGGCGGACGGCTCCGCGTTGCTGGGCGGGCCAGATGAGCGCTATCCCCTGATCGACGGCATTCCGCAACTGCTCATCCGCTCCGGCCAGGTGCAGGCCTCCTCCGAGAGCCAGGCCTATTACCGCGACCGGGCAAGCGAATATGATCGCGGCATCGCGGCAATGTTCGCCACCCTGCTTGCGGACGAGGAGCAAACGCGCAGGGACATGTTTGCCCAACTCGAGCTTCGGCCGGACAGCAGATTGCTGGAGATCGGTTGCGGAACCTGCCGCGACACCATCCATCTGCTCGATATGCCCATCGACGTATTTGCCGGGGACCTGTCCCTTGAAATGCTGCTGACGGGGCAGCATCGCCTGCGCCGCGCGGGGAAGGACACCTCACGCCTGCAGTTGTTCTGCGCCGATGTGATGCATTTGCCTTTCGCGGACGGGTTTTTCGATGCTGCCTTTCATTTCGGCGGCTTCAACCTGTTCCCAGACCACAGGCAAGCTTTGGCGGAAATCACCCGTGTCGTGAGGCCGAACGGGCGGGTCGTGGTCGGCGACGAGGGAATCGCGCCCTGGCTGGCGAACAGCGAATTCGCCAGGATACTGGAAAACTCCAATCCCCTGTTTCGCCATCGCGCGCCGCTGGACTGTATTCCTGTCGCTGCGCGACAGGTCACCTGCCGGTGGGTTCTCGGCGGGTCCTTTTATCTGATCAGCTTCGTGAAGGGCCAGGGAGAGCCGCCGCTCGATCTCGACGTCACATTCCCCGGGCGACGGGGCGGATCGCACCGAACCCGCTATTTCGGCAAACTGGAGGGCGTTTCGCCCGAATTGCGCGACCAGGTGCTGGATGCGGCGGCGGTCGAGGGGATATCCGTGGTCGCCTGGCTGGAAAAAACGCTTGGCAGAGCCGTGCAGAATGCCCCGTGTGATGGCGCCGACGACCAGCTAGTCGCGAACTCTCTCCGACCCAAGGGATGACCGATCTTTAGCATCGCCATCGTTCTGCCCCTCGATGCCTGCCGCAGCACCACGATGAATAGCTCGAATTATCGTGTAGGGACGACGTTTGGTTTCGGACAGTATGTTGGCAATGTAGACACTGAGAAGACCAAGGACGAGCATCGTCATGCCGCCAAAGAACCATATGGAAATTATTATGGAGGTGAACCCGCTAACGCCAACACCGTAGACAACATATCTTGTGAGATAAAACGCCATCGTCAGTACCGACAACATCGAAATTGTGAGACCAAAATACAGTATCAGGTAAAGAATTTTGGTCGATGTCGTCATCAGATAGCGAACCGCCATTTGAATGCGGCGGTTGATCGAATAGGTCGTGGGCGACAAAGCGTGCTTGACGACGAGTTGTGAATCCTGCCGGAACCCGGTCAGTTGAAACAGATGAGCGATGATAAACTCATGATCCTGATGGCTGACGAGCGCGGCGACATAGGCGCGGGTCATGAGCCGCGCGATCACCAGATTGCGCGGCAGGTGGAAGTCGCTCAGCCAGTCATTGATCGAGAAGAATATCGCACCGGTCCATCGTTCAAAAGTGCCGCCACGGCGAGATTCCTGCACCCCATAGACCACATCGAGCTTGTGTTCCGACATCTGGTCGGCAAAGGACAGCAGCCACTCGGGCTCTTCCTCGAGATCGCTGTCGATGAGGAACACCCGATCGCCCTTGGCATGGGCCAGCCCGGTCATGATCGCCTTGTGGTGGCCGAAGTTGCGTGACAGGTCGATAACGGTCACGTGCCGGTCAATCGCGCTGCGCGCGACGGCCAGATCCAGGCTGCCATCGGGAGAGCCGTCATTGACGAGGACGATCTCGAAGTCATCCCCGACCAGGCGGCGCGCGGCGGCAGAGACTCGGTCGCAAAACTCGGCGATATGGGGCTCTGACTTGTAGAGCGTGCTGACGACGGAAAGCTTCATGAGGGGAACAGGCCCGTTGCTGCGCCAGGCACTTCCGCCCAACGTCTCATTTCCGCTATCGTTGCCCCAGGAAAAGCAACACCGTCAACCTGGCTTCCTTCATTCTACCCCCTTGGTGCGAAAATCGGATGTTCTCGTGCCCAATTTCCCAAGTTGGCTTGCTCAAGCCGCCAATTAATGGAACTGTCCCGGTTGAAGTACAGGAGGTACTTTCTTTCGGCGATGCCAGTACCGCCGTCTGACCGGGGGATGACAGTGTCCGATTCTTTGAACAAGCCTTTGCGGACGGCCGGGTCGCTGCCTGTTGCATTCAATCGATTGCATTTGACCGGACGGGAGATGCTCTACATCGCGGAGGCGCGGGTAGCCCAGCACATGTCCGGTGACGGGGCTTTCACCAAACGCTGCCATGCCTGGCTCGAGGAGCACGTCGGCTGCGCAAAGGCGCTTCTGACCCATTCATGCACGGCGGCGCTGGAGATGTCGGCTCTCCTGCTGGATATCGTACCCGGCGACGAAATCATCATGCCGTCCTACACCTTCACATCGACGGCAAACGCGTTTGTGCTGCGGGGTGGCGTGCCCGTATTCGTCGACATAAGAGAGGATACACTCAATCTCGACGAGCGTCTGATAGAGGCCGCGATAACCCCAAGGACACGGGCGATCGTTGTGGTGCACTACGCAGGTGTGGGCTGCGAGATGGACGCCATACTTGATATCGCGCACCGGCACGGCTTAAAGGTCGTCGAAGATGCAGCCCAGGGCGCGATGGCGCGCTACAAGGGGCGGCCGCTCGGCAGCATTGGCGATTTGGGGACGCTAAGCTTCCATGAGACCAAGAACCTGATTTCCGGTGAGGGCGGGGCGCTGCTGATCAATGACCCCGCGCTCAGCCAACGGGCCGAGATCATCCGCGAAAAGGGAACAGACCGCGGCCGGTTCTTCCGCGGCGAGGTCGACAAATACACTTGGCAGGATATCGGCTCCTCCTATCTGCCCAGTGATTTGCTGGCGGCATTCCTCCTCGCCCAGCTCGAGGATGCGGAATCGATCACCGCGGAGCGCTTGCGGATTTGGAACCGCTATCACGAGCTGCTGGCGCCACTGGAGCAGGCCGGGCAGCTTCGTCGGCCAATTGTCCCGGCCGAGTGCGAACACAATGCGCATCTCTACTACGTGCTGCTGCCCGGAGGAGTCGACAGGCGTGGCGTGCTGGCCCGTCTTCGGGAAAATGGCATCGACGCCATTTTCCACTATGTTCCGCTGCACGAATCGCCGGCAGGCAGGCGCTATTGCCGGACCCACGGCGAACTGCGCGTCACTACCGATGCCGCCGCACGCCTGATCAGACTGCCGCTGTGGTTTGGCCTCAGTCTCGCTGCCCAGGAGGGCGTGGCCGCGGTGCTGAGCGCCGTTCACCGCTGAACAAACCGCAAGGACGTTGAGCTGCCCCCCGGGATTCTTGGTGCGTGAAGCTGTGAGCAGATGACGAAGCGGGTGGCCATTCTCCAGTCCAACTATATCCCCTGGAAGGGATATTTCGACCTTATCGCTTCGGTCGACGAGTTCATCCTCTACGACGACATGCAATATACCCGTCGCGACTGGCGCAATCGCAACAAGATCAAGACGCCTGCCGGCGCCCAATGGCTGACCGTGCCTGTCGTGACCAAGGGAAGATACCTTCAGAAGATTCTCGAGACCGAGATAGACGGCGCCGACTGGGCTCAGTCGCACTGGCGGCAGCTACAGCTGAACTACCGTCGGGCAAGCTGCTTTTCGGAAATAGCCGAATGGCTGGAGCCGCTCTATAGCCGCCACTACACGCACATATCGGAGCTGAACCGCTGCTTTATCGCGGCAATATGCGGGTATTTGGGGATCACCACGGCCATCACGTCGTCCAGCGCGTACCAGCTCAACGGTGCCAAAACCGAGCGGTTGGCCGACATTTGCGCCCAGGCGGGAGGGACGGTCTACGTTTCGGGGCCGTCCGCGAAGGACTACATCGTGCCCGAGGTCTTCGATCTCAAGGGGATCGATCTCGAATGGTTCGACTATGAGGGCTATCCTGTCTATCCCCAGCTCTGGACCGGATTCATACACCAGGTGTCGATCCTCGATCTGCTGTTCAATTGCGGAAAGCAGTCGCCTCAGTTCATGAGGTTCGTTGCCAAGCGGGCCTGATTCCAGCGCTCCGATCGAATGGTTCAGTAAGGTTTTAGTACACAATCATTGATTGGCTGGGGCGCCAGGATTCGAACCTGGGAATGTCGGTACCAAAAACCGATGCCTTACCACTTGGCGACGCCCCAATAGCCGTCAGAGTCGCTTGTGCGGCGCGTTATTAGCAGAGCAGCCGAAAAGCACAATCCTTATGAGCGATGGCAAGAACGCTCAAATCGAGCAATCCACAAAAGCCACCAGATCCTGCCCGAGCGGGCTAGTCACCCCAGACAGCCAGCTCATTGCCGGCCGGATCGACGAAGTGGAAGCGCCGGCCACCGGGAAACGCGAAGATCGGCTTGATGACCGTACCGCCTGCACTTTCGACGGCGCTCAGCGTTTCCTCGAGGTTGTCGCTATAGAGCACAGGCAGCGGCTTGGCCGATACTTCCGCGGCGTCGGCCTGAAAACCGCCATCCAGGCCCTCGGCAAAGGCTGAATAGGTCGGCCCGTAGTCTGTGAACGACCAGGCAAAGGCAGAACTGTAAAAAGCCTTCAACCGGTCCAGCGTGCCGCCGGTCGCCGGCATTTCCAGATAGTCGAGTTTTCCTGTCAGTTTCATGGGGCACCTCTTTGTTCCCTTTATGTTCTAGTCGGTGGATCCTGAGGTGGCAAGTCTTTTTGCCGCATGTCCGGGCGAGGCTTTTTCTTAATCGATTGTAGCGGCCGGACGGCTTTGCCGGCGCTTGCCTTTCGCACTGCAGCATCATATCGCTCCAAAGTCGGAGCAGGGCGGAACTTTCCGTTTCGCCAATCTTTCCAATCTCCTGCAACCGGAGAGCAAAGCATGACCAAATGGGTTTTCACCTTTGGCGATGGTGCGGCGGAAGGCCGTGCCGGCGACAAGAATCTGCTGGGCGGCAAGGGCGCCAACCTGGCCGAGATGTGCAGCCTGGGCCTGCCGGTGCCGCCGGGTTTCACCATCACCACCGAGGTCTGCAATGCCTATTATGCCAATGGCCGCGCCTATCCAGCGGGGTTGGAAGCCGACGTGGCGGTGGCGCTCGATCACATCGGCCGGCTGACCGGCCGCCGGTTCGGCGATCCGTCTAAGCTGCTGCTGGTGTCGGTACGCTCCGGAGCCCGCGCCTCGATGCCCGGCATGATGGACACCGTGCTCAATCTCGGCCTTAACGACGAGACCGTTGAGGCCCTGGCCAGCGATTCCGGCGATGCGCGCTTTGCCTATGACAGCTACCGCCGCTTCATCCAGATGTATTCCGACGTGGTCATGGGTCTCGATCACGAGGTGTTCGAGGAGATACTCGAGGACCAGAAGGCCAGCCTCGGCCATGAGCTCGACACCGAACTGACGGCCATCGAATGGCAAGGCGTGATCGCGCTCTACAAGGCCAAGGTCGAGGAAGAACTCGGCAGGCCGTTCCCGCAGGATCCGCAAGAGCAGCTCTGGGGCGCCATCGGCGCCGTGTTCTCGAGTTGGATGAACAACCGTGCCATCACCTACCGGCGTCTGCACGATATTCCCGAAAGCTGGGGCACGGCGGTCAACGTCCAGGCCATGGTGTTCGGCAATATGGGCGAGACTTCAGCCACCGGCGTTGCCTTTACCCGCAACCCGTCGACCGGCGAAAAGCAGCTTTATGGCGAGTTCCTGGTCAACGCGCAGGGCGAGGATGTCGTCGCCGGCATCCGCACGCCGCAGAACATCACCGAGGCGGCCCGCATCGCCGCCGGCTCCGACAAGCCGTCGCTGCAGAAGTTGATGCCGGACGCCTTCCAGTCTTTCGTCACCATCTCCGACAGTCTGGAAAAGCACTACCGCGACATGCAGGACCTCGAATTCACCATCGAGCGCGGCAAGTTGTGGATGCTGCAGACCCGGTCAGGCAAACGCACCGCCAAGGCGGCGCTGAAGATTGCCGTCGAAATGGCCAGGGACGGCCTGATCACGAAAGAAGAAGCCGTCGCCCGCATCGATCCGGCCTCACTTGACCAGTTGCTGCACCCGACCATCGATCCGAAGGCCGCGCGTGACGTCATCGGCGTCGGCTTGCCGGCGTCGCCCGGCGCCGCCACCGGCGAGATCGTCTTCTCCTCCGGCGATGCCGAGGACCTCAAGGCACAAGGCCGCAAGGCGATCCTGGTGCGCATCGAGACCAGCCCCGAGGACATCCATGGCATGCATGCGGCGGAAGGCATCCTGACCACGCGCGGCGGCATGACCAGCCACGCCGCCGTCGTCGCGCGCGGCATGGGCAAGCCTTGCGTCTCGGGCGCCGGCTCACTGCGCGTCGACTACAAGGCCGGCACGCTGCTCTCGATGGGGCAGACCTTCCGCAAGGGCGACATCATCACCATCGACGGCGGCAACGGCCAGGTGCTGAAGGGCGCCGTGGCCATGCTGCAGCCGGAACTGTCGGGCGATTTCGCCGCCATCATGGAATGGGCGGACGCCGTGCGCCGCATGAAGGTGCGCACCAACGCCGAAACCCCACTCGATGCCCGCATGGCGCGCTCCTTCGGCGCCGAAGGCATCGGGCTTTGCCGCACCGAACACATGTTCTTCGACGGCGCCCGCATCGTCGCCATGCGCGAGATGATCCTGGCCGACACCGAGAAGGACCGGCGCGCCGCCCTTGCCAAGCTTCTGCCCATGCAGCGCTCTGACTTCCTCGAACTGTTCGAGATCATGGCCGGCCTGCCGGTGACGATCCGCCTGCTCGATCCGCCGCTGCACGAATTCCTGCCCAAGACCGAGGCCGAGATCGCCGAGGTCGCGGCCGCCATGAACGTGTCGCCCGACAAGCTCAGGCAGCGCACCGAGGCGCTGCACGAATTCAACCCAATGCTCGGCCATCGCGGCTGCCGGCTGGCCGTCTCCTATCCCGAGATCGCCGAGATGCAGGCACGCGCCATTTTCGAGGCCGCCGTCGAGGCCGGCAAGAAGGCGGGCGCTCTGGTGGTTCCCGAGATCATGGTGCCGCTGGTCGGCCTGGTGAAGGAATTGGATTACGTCAAAGCGCGCATCGATGCGGTCGCCAAGAGCGTCATGGAGGAGAGCGGCGTCAAGATCGAGTACCTCACGGGCACCATGATCGAACTGCCGCGCGCGGCGATCCGCGCCCATGTCATCGCCGCTACCGCCGAGTTCTTCTCCTTCGGCACCAACGATCTTACCCAGACCACTTTCGGCATCTCACGCGACGATGCGGCCTCGTTCCTGGAAACCTACCGCAAGAAGGGCATCATCGAGCAGGATCCATTCGTCTCACTCGACATAGACGGCGTCGGCGAACTGGTGCGCATGGCGGCGCAAAAGGGCAGGGCGACCCGGCCCGACATCAAGCTCGGCATCTGCGGCGAACATGGCGGCGACCCCGCATCGATCCGTTTCTGCGAGGAGGTCGGTCTCGACTATGTGTCGTGCTCGCCCTATCGCGTGCCGATCGCCAGGCTGGCGGCCGCGCAAGCCGCGGTGCTGGTCGCGAAGGCAGGCAAAGGTTAGGATCTTAGTCCTCGCCAAAATTTACCGTTTTGTATGAAAACTCACGCGAACGTGCTGAAGGCATTGCGTAATCTCGACATTGTTCCTGCCCAATTTGCGGAGGTCCCGCAAATTGTCCCCGGAAGCACATGTTGCAGATATCACCCGCGCCGTTCCGCTCGATCCTGATCATTCAAACGAAGTTCGTCGGCGATATTGTTCTCGCCTCGGCGCTCGCCAGGAACCTGCAGCTCGAATTTCCCGGTGCCAGGATCGTCTTCCTTTGCGAAGTGCGTTTCAAAAGCTTTGTGGTCGCGCATGGCATCGCCTCCGAAGTGGTCACGTTCAGCCGGTCCCGCATGCGCGGCACCCCACTGGAGCGCGCTAAAGAGCTCTATGCCATGGTGCGGGAGTTGCGCGGTTTCCGTTTCGATCTGACAATCGACCTGACCGATTCCAAGACCTCGCGCCTCGTCAGCGGGCTCGTCAACGCAAAGACGCGCGTCGGCTACAATCCTCCCGAAAGGCCCCTGAAGCTGCTGGAGCGGCAACCCGCCAATCTGTTTGCAAAACCACAGGGGTTTGGTGGCCAGCATTTTGTCTATCGCTATCTTTCGCCCCTTGAGGCGCTCGGCCTCGATCTGCGCGTGACGGTGCCGAGCATTCAGCCGCTGCCATCAGAGACCTTGAAAGCGCTGGCGCTTCTGGCCAAGCACCATCTCAACCCAGACGGCTTCATCGCCGTGCATGCGGGCGCGAGCTTCAAGGGCCGGCAATGGCAGCCGGAACGGTTTGCCGAGGCCATCGACGAGATTGTAGCCGACAGCGGATTGGGCATTGCCCTGGTGGGAGGGCCGGACGAACGCGAGGCCGCCGCGCAGATCATCGCCAGGACGGCGGCGCCGGTCGTCGACCTCGTCGGGTCGCTGTCGCTCGAGACCTTGCTGGCTGTCCTGAAACAGGCGCGGCTGTTTCTTGGCAATGAGAGCGGCCCGATGCATATGGCCGCTGCCACGGGCACGCCGGTTGTCGGGCTTTTCGGCCTGACGCATCCGTTGCGCTGGGGACCTGTCGGCGTGCCCAGCATCGCGCTGCGGCCGCCCATGCCGTGCGACTGCGTGGCCAGGGGCTTTTGCCGCCCGAAGGATCCCAGCAAGGCGTGCTGCGTGTGGCGCCTGGAGGTGAAACCTGTCGTCAAAGCGGCGCGCGAGCTGCTGGCGCGCACCGAGATGAAGCGGGAACGCGCTGTCTGAAAGGCGATCGATCGTTGGGGGCTGTCGAATGGCGCGTGCATCAGGCGGACGGTCAAATTGCCGCGCCAGGCATTTTTCTGCTATCCATCGTCCCGATTTCCGCCTTCATGCAGGTCTTGGAATGACGGCTTGAAATCGCTGCTCCAACACAAAGAGTTGGAGCAGGTCGCCGTGAAACGGTGAGCTGCCCCAGTCAGGAATTCGGTTTGATGCGTCTGCTGCAAAGACATCTCTGCATGATCGCCATGTCGGCGGCGATGGTAGCCAGCGCCCAGGCCGCGCCGCTGGTCGAACCCACGCTGCACATCAAGCCCGCGGCAAGTGGGGCCGGCCGCGTTGCACTCACGCTCGATGCCTGCGGCGGACAGACCGACACACGCATTCTCTCGGCGCTGGTGGAAAACAAGATCCCCGCCACCATTTTCGTCACCGGCATCTGGCTGAAGCGGAACGCCGCGGCCGTCGAGATCATGCGGGCGCATCCCGACCTTTTCGAATTGGAAAATCACGGCGGGCGCCATATTCCGGCGGTCGACACACCGCAGAAGATCTATGGCATAAAGAGCGCCGGCAGCCCGGAGGCCGTGCTGGCCGAGGTCGAGTCGGGGGCCGCGGCGCTTGCCAGAACCGGTGAGCCGGCACCGAAATGGTTCCGTGGCGCGACCGCCGAATACAGCCCTTCGGCGATCGCGATGATCCGCAAGCTCGGTTTCAAGATCGCGGGCTTCTCGATCAATGGCGACGGTGGCTCGCTGCTGGGCGCCAAGGAAACCACCAGGCGTATCGCCGCGGCCAAGGACGGTGACGTCATCATCGCCCACATCAACCAGCCGACACACGCTGCCGGCGAGGGTGTGGTTCAGGGCCTGCTGGCGCTCAAGGACAAGGGCATGACTTTCGTGCGCCTCGACGATGCCGATGGCACAGGCAATCACGGCACCACCGACTGATCTCGCAGAGATGTGCTGGAACTGACGCCTGCTCAGGCCGGCTTGGCTTCGATGCTGACCTTGCTGGCGTAGAACGCGCCGTGATCGCGGATTTCGGTCATTTCGTCGAAAGGCCGCTCGTAGGCCCACATCGCATTCTGACCGGTTTCGCCGGCAGGCAGCACGCTCCAATAACTGGCGTCGCCCTTATAGGGGCAATGGGTCGAGTGCTGCGTGCTGCTGAGCTTGTCGAAATCGATGTCGGCGAACGGAATGTAGAAGGCCGGGGAATAGGGAGCCTCCGTCAGCACCTTGGCCTTGGTGGATGACGCGATGACCGTGTCGCCGGCGCGCACGGTGACGGTGCCGATATAGGGCTCGATGGTGATGATCTTGTCGGGATTGCGCTGGAAGCCGGGTGCCGGGTTGGCGATCTTGTCCATGCTGGTTTCTCCTTACCTCGCCCCCTAAGGTGTGGCGGGTAGGGCTGTTGCGCAAGGTCCGTTCACATCACGAAAACAGGCGCACCAATCACCGAGGCGTGGCGCTACAGCGCTTTCGGGCGTCCACCGAGGCTCAGGCGGCGGTCTTGAATGCGTCCATCAGTCCGGCATAGGCGGCCGCGATGCCCGCCACCGGGTTGCTGCTCCTCGAAACGGTCTCGACTTTCAGCGAGCCGCCGCCGGTCGGCAATGTCAGCAGAAGGAATTGGCGATTGCCGCCAGCGCCGACGGATGCGGCAGCGACGTGCTGGCCTTCCCCTGCGTTCTGGACGCACATCTTAAAAAGCAGCGTGCCGCCGACCGCTTCGAGCGCGCCGCCGACAACTTCAACAAATTCGTCTTCGGAAACAGTCTTTTCGTCCGGCCCCAGATCGGCCAGGCTTTCGGCAAGTGTGCTCTCAAGCACTTTGTCGTCGAGCTGCGTGTCCATGCGAACCTCTTTCAGTCGCCAATCGCACCCCTTTGCCCGTTAACGAAACTTAACGCGGACGATGGCCGGATTGTGGCGGATTTCCCGGTCATTTCGCAAGACAATGCCGCCACAATGGTGGTTTGACCCTCCTGCCATCTCGGTGGCACGAGGGATCAGCGGCCTGAAATCCAAAACATGCCGGAATTCAACCGCTTGCCGTCGCGGCACGGGCTCTGAAATTCGTGTCGCGCGCAAGCGGGTGACTGGACAATCCGCCGGTTCGCTTCACAATGCGCCAAAAGCCATGACGCAAAATGCGCGAGGGAGGAGGAACGGGATGCTGGGGCTGATGCAGGAATGGCCGCTGCTGTGCCACAAGCTTATCGACAACGCTGAACGGCAGCATGGGGTGCGCGAGATCGTGTCGCGCTCGATCGAGGGACCGATCGTGCGCACCACCTATGCCAACATTCATCGTCGTTCCCTCAAGGTCGCCCAGAGGCTGGAGCGGGACGGCTACGGGTTGGGCGACCGCATCGCCACGCTGGCCTGGAACACGGCACGCCATATCGAGGCCTGGTACGGCATCATGGGCGTCGGCGCGATCTATCATACGCTCAATCCGCGCCTGTTTCCCGAGCAGATCGTCTGGATCATGAACCATGCCGAGGACAAGGCCGTCTTCGTCGACCTCACTTTCGTACCGTTGCTGGAGAAGATCGCCGGAGCCGTCAAATCGCTGAAAAAGGTGATTGTGCTGACCGACAAGGCGCACATGCCGCAAACGACCTTGCCCAACGCCGTCGCCTATGAGGCCTGGCTTGATGAGGTCGATGGCGATTTCGCCTGGAAGACCTTCGACGAAGGCACCGCTGCCGGCATGTGCTACACATCGGGCACGACGGGCGACCCCAAAGGCGTCGTCTACAGCCACCGCTCGAACGTGCTGCACGCCATGATCGCGGCCATGCCCGACGCGATGGGCCTGTCGTCGCGCGACACGATCCTGCCGGTGGTGCCGATGTTCCACGCCAATGCCTGGGGTCTTGCCCAGAGCGGCCCGATGATCGGCGCCAAGCTGGTCATGCCCGGCTGCAAGATGGACGGCGCCTCGATCTACGAGTTGCTCGACACCGAGAAGGTAACCTTCAGCGCCGCCGTGCCGACCGTGTGGATGATGCTGCTGCAATATCTGGAGGAGACCGGCAAGAAGCTTCCCTATCTGAACAAGGTCGTCATCGGCGGCTCGTCCTGCCCGCGCGCGATCATGACGAAGTTCCAGGACAATTACGACGTCCAGGTCATCCATGCCTGGGGCATGACCGAGATGTCGCCGCTCGGCACGCTGTGCACCTTGAAGCCCGAATATGAGAATCTCCAGGGCGAGGCCCGGCTCGATGTCAAGCAGAAGCAGGGCTACCCGCCCTTCGGTGTCGAAATGAAGGTGACCGATGACGAGAACAATGCGCAACCCTGGGATGGCAAGACCTTTGGCCGCCTGAAGGTGCGCGGCCCGGCCGTCGCCCGCGCCTATTACGGTGGCGTCGGCGCGGAGCAGTTCGACGAGGACGGCTGGTTCGACACCGGAGATGTCGCTCACATCGATGCCAGCGGCTACATGCAGATCACCGATCGGGCCAAGGACGTCATCAAGTCCGGCGGTGAATGGATTTCGACCATCGACCTTGAGAATCTGGCCGTCGGCCATCCGGACGTGGCGGAAGCGGCGGCCATTGGCGTCCATCACTCGAAATGGGGCGAGCGGCCCTTGTTGGTCGTCGTTGCCAAGCCAGGCAAGGAACCGACCAAGGCGGAGATTTTGGGCTTCATGGATGGCAAGGTGGCCAAATGGTGGATGCCCGACGATGTCGCTTTCGTCGGCGAAATACCGCATACCGCCACCGGCAAGATCCAGAAAACAACCTTGCGCCAGCAGTTCAGGGATTATCGGTTGCCGACGGATTGACGGGATGTTGCGTGTTTCGGCTTCAAGCCGCCGCGAAAATTCACTAAACCTCCGTCCGGGTTGGGGCAACGCAGAGAACAATGGTTAGCATTCCCGAACGGCGAACGTCGAAGGCTGCCGGCTGGTCGCGGCGCACCGGCGCATTTTCAGCGGTGCTTTTGCTGACCGACTTCGTCGGGCACCGCTTCGATCTCGTCGAAACGCCGGTGTTCCTGTGGGTGCTGGGCATTGTCGCGCTGCTGGCGGCGCTGTCGTTGCTGTTTGCCGCCTTTGCCTTTTCGAGGCTATGGAAATTCGGTGACCGCGGTGGCCGCGATCTGACCGTCGGCGCCTTGCTGGCACTGCTGGTGCTGGTCCCCTATGGCGTTGCCGCCTACTGGGCGACGATCTATCCGCCGCTCCGGGACATCACGACCGATTTCGATGATCCGCCCGCGCTCGACGTCAGCGACCGGACGAAGGACATGAATGTGCTTGTTCCGTCGACGCCGGGCGAACAGCGGCTGCAGGCCGACAGCTATCCGCTGGTCACCGCGCGCAGCTACGACCTGCCATTCGAGACCATCGTCAATGCCGTCGAAACCGTGCTCGACCGGCGCAGTTGGGAGCTTTCCGAGCCCTATCCCGACCTTACCGGGCAAAGCGACGTGACCATCACCGCTGTCGCCAAGGGCTTCGTGCTCGGCCTTCCGGCCGATGTGGCGATCCGCGTGATGGACGATGGCGATACGGTCATCGTCGACATGCGCTCTGCCTCGCGTTACGGCCGCTACGACCTTGGCGACAATGCCCAGCGCATCACCGACTTCCTGGCGGAACTGGATCAGGAAGTCGCCGGCCAAGTCGGAGCGGCGCCGGCCGAGTGAAGTCCAGAACATCTTGAAACCAGGCGGATTTGCGCAGTGCCGCACAAATGCGGCTTCAGTCTCAGAGCCGACTATTCGGCCGGCTCGAACCTGCCTTGCAGCAAGATCGTCGCGACCGGTCCAAGCGGATTGGCGATCCGGCTCTCGAGGACCTCGATAAGTTTGTGCCCGACATCCGCCATGTCGACGGAATGAACGTCGATGTTCGCCGGCAGGAAGCGCGCCAGATGTGTGTTGTCACGGGTGACGATGTGGATGTCACGGCCCGGCACCAGACCCCGTCTGCCGAGAGCGTGCAGCGCACCCAGAAGGCCCAGTTCGTTGGCGCATGCCAAGCCCGTCGGCGGATCTGACGACGCCAGCAGGCGATCGAACCAGGCCGCGCTCGATTCCATTGTGAACGTGCCGTCACCGATCAGCGATTGGTCGATCGGGAGACCGGCCTCGGCCATCGCCCTTCTATAGCCGGCGAGACGCGTGGCGCTCGCCTGATCCTTCTGTACGAGAAGTTGTAGGGCAATGCGTCGACAGCCCTTGTCCATGAGCCGCCGGGTCGCCTCATAGGCGATCTGCTCGTTGTCGATGTCGACATAGGGATAGGCAACGTCCAGGTCGGTCCTTCCAAACGCGACGAACGGTATCCCCTGATCCAGTAGCAGCTTGACGCGCGGATCGCCCGAGACCATGCGCGTGATGATCAGGCCGTCCGCGCTGCGCGCCTGAAGCAGGCGCTGCACGCTTTCGACGGGATCGTCGTCGGGCGTGGTGGAATAGATGGACAGACTATAACCCGCTTGCCGCGCCGCCAGCGTCATGCCTTCGATCAAGGGAAGCTTCGCCAGATCCGACAGGTAGTCGCGTGTTTCCATCGGCAGCACCGCCGTCAGCGTCAGGGTCTGTCCGGTCTTGAGCGCGCGGCCGTGATGGTTCGGAACATAGCCGACCCGCTTCGCCACTTCCTTGACGCGCGCCACGGTCGAGGGATGCACCTCCGGCCCGTCCTTCAGAGCACGCGATACGGTTGTCACCGAAAGGGAAAGTTCCGCCGCGATCTGTTTTAGATTGGCCATGTCGCCCGACTTCATTCGCGAAAGCGCCGGCTGATTTGCTTGGCATCGTAACGTTACCGGATTCGACCCGAGGGTCAAATCCAGGCGCCATGAAATTTAATGGACCTGCCTGAAAGCCGCTTGACTCTGAGGTGTTTCGCGGTAATCGTAACGTTACGATTATGAAAAAAGGCCGACTTAAGGCGATATTCGACGAATCCTGGAGGAGAACACATGTCCCGGCTACTACGCATTTTGCTGACAGCTATCGCAGTCTCGGCTGCCGTGCCCGTCTATGCCCAATCAGTCACCATCACGACCGCGGGCGGCGACTACGGCAAGGCCATGAAGGAGGCGATGTGGGGCCCTGCCGCAAAGGAACTTGGCTATGATGTCCGCGAGGAGACGCAGAGCGATGGCCTGGCTGCCCTGAAGATGCAGGTCACCGCGGGCGCGGTCACCACCGACATCATCCACCTCGGCTCACCGGAAGGCGCGCAGGCGGCCGCACAGTCGCTGCTGGAGCCGCTTGATTACAAGATCATCGATCCCAACTCCGTGCCGGCCGGCGCAAAGTCCGATTACTGCTATCCGTTCGACTCCTACGGCACCGTGATGTCGTGGAGCACCAAGACTTATGGCGAGAGCCCGCCTAAGACCTGGGCGGAGTTCTGGGACGTTGCCAAATTCCCGGGCCGTCGCGCGCTGCGCGCCAATGCGCAGGACTTGATCGAAATCGCGCTTCTCTCCGACGGCGTGGCGCCGGCGGACGTCTATCCCACGCTCAGCACGCCCGAGGGCCTGGCGCGCGCCATCAAGAGGCTTGAAGCGATCAAACCGAATGTCTCGGTGTGGTGGACCTCCGGAGCGCAGTCGGCGCAGTTGCTGAAGGACGGCGAGGCGGATCTGGTCGTTACCTGGAATGGGCGAGCCCAGACGGTGAAGGCGGATGGCGGCGCGGTCGACTACACATTCAAAGGGTCCGTCATCGGGACGGATTGCCTTGGGGTGCCGAAGGGAGCGCCGAACAAGGAAGCGGCCATGAAGCTCATCGCGGCGATGACGCAACCCGCGCGGGTTGCGAAGCTGACCGACTTCATCGCCTATGGTCCGGTCAATCCTGCCGGCTACGAGGGAGGCCTCATCCCCAAGGACCGTCTGAAGACCTTGGCGACGGCGCCTGAAAACGCCGGCACTTCGGTGTTTTCGAACGCCGACTGGTGGGTCAAGAACGGCGAGGCCGCTCAAAAGGCTTTCGATGAAATGACGAGCCGCTGAGTCTATGGTGCATCAGCCCTAGACGTTCGAGCCCATCATGAAGTCGCTCCCGATCACAATCGATAGCGTGCGCAAGGCCTATGGGGCCTACGTCGCGCTGGACGATGTCTCGCTCGATGTCCAGGCTGGCGAATTCCTCACTTTGCTGGGGCCGTCCGGGTCGGGCAAGACCACTTTGCTCATGGCTCTGGCCGGGTTTGTCCGGCCCGATTCCGGCAAGCTCCTGTTGGGGGATCGGGACATCACCCGCCTGGCCCCCAACAAGCGCGACATCGGCATCGTGTTCCAGAACTATGCCCTGTTTCCCCACATGAACGTCCTGGCGAATGTCGAATATCCGTTGGCGCTGCGCAAGACGCCGAAAGCGGAGGCCCGCCAGCGGGCGCTGGACACCTTGGCCCGCGTGAAGCTGGAAGGCCTGGCGGAGCGTAACATTGCCGCGTTGTCCGGCGGCCAGCGCCAGCGGGTGGCGCTGGCGCGGGCCATCGTCTTCGAACCACGCGTGATGTTGATGGACGAGCCGCTGTCGGCGCTCGACAGGAATCTGCGCGAAACCATGCAGTACGAGATCAGGCGTCTGCACGATGATCTGGGGATCACCACCATCTATGTGACGCATGACCAGCGCGAGGCGCTGACCATGTCCGATCGGGTTGCGGTGATGAATTCCGGCCGCATCCAGCAGATCGATACGCCGCAGCGAATTTATGATTGTCCATCGACCCGCTTTGTCGCGCAGTTCATGGGCGAGGCCAATATTCTGGCCCCGGGCTCAGTGCGCACAATCGGCGGCGGCGATGCATCACACGAGACCCTGATGATCCGCGCGGAAAGCTTCCATCTGGACGCGAAGCTCGCCGGGCCAGACGCAGTGGCGCTCGAAGGAATGCTGCACGCCAAGGCGTTTCGCGGCGAGAACTGGCTTTTGACGCTGGCACCTGAGGGTGGGCAGGAGGTTCTTGTCTGCATCCCGTCGGCACTTGCCGGCGGCTGCGCCGAGCTTGCCCCCGGTCAGCGGGTGACCGTGTATGCATCGGCAGCGAAAGTTCACGCCATACCGGGAGCGATAGCGTGACCATCGCCGCCGATCCCGCGCTCGCCGCCGATGCGCGAAGCGAGCGTCGGTTCTTCCTTGCGCTTTCGCTACCGGCGCTTCTCATCGTCGGACTGGCGGCGATACTGCCCATCCTCTGGATAATCCGGCAATCCTTCCTGACCACGGGGGGCGAGTACACTGTCGGCAATTATGAGAAGGTGCTTTCGAGTGGGTTGACATGGTCGGCCCTCATAACGACCGTCGAGCTGTCCTTGGGGACGCTGGCGTTCTGCATCCTTCTCGGCACCCCTCTGGCGCTCGCTCTGGCCAGCGCCAGGCCAAGGGTGGCCAATTTGCTGATGGCCTTCGTCATGCTGCCGTTGTGGACCTCCATTCTGGTGCGCACCTATGGCTGGCTGGTGCTGTTGCGGCGCGATGGCCTGATCAACGCGGCTCTGACGGGCTCGGGCCTGACAGCGGAACCATTGCCGCTGGTCTACAACTTCACGGGAACGCTGATCGGCATGGTCCATTACATGCTGCCGCTCTTCCTGCTGCCCGTTTATGCCGCGATGCGCGATATCGACGCCAACCTTGTTCGCGCGTCGGCGAGCATGGGAGCCACGCTCGGGCAGGTGATCCGCACCGTCATCCTGCCCCTTTCGGCCGGCGGCATCTTCTCGGGTTCGATGATCGTGTTCATCTACACCATAGGTTTCTTCATCACGCCGGCGGTGCTGGGCGGCGGCAAGGTAAATCCTCTCTCCATCCGGATCGAGCGGACGCTGTCGACCTTTCAGGATTGGGGTTCGGCGAGCGTCCTGGGCATTCTGCTGCTCGTTCTCATGGCGCTGATCGGTGTGATGTTCCTGGCGGCGCGGCGACTGGTGGCGCGCAACAAAGTCGGTGCGGTCCATGCTTGAAGCCTATCCGGACAACAGGCTGGCCCGCATCCTCCTGTGGGGCTTTTCCGCGCTCGCGATGGCGTTCTTGATGTTGCCGACGCTGGTGGTCGTGCCGCTCTCCTTTTCGGCGTCGGATCTTCTGGAATTTCCGCCGCGCGCATACTCGCTGCGCTGGTACGAGAATTTCTTCGGATCGGCGACATGGATGGCCGGACTCAGGACGAGCCTGATCCTTGGGAGTTTGACGGCGATGATCGCGGTCCCCCTAGGGCTGCTGGCCTGCATCTCGATGAACCGGCTTGGCGGAAAGACCGCCTCAGCCATTCAAAGCGTTCTGCTCGCCCCCTCCGTCGTCCCGGGAATCCTGCTTGCGATCGGCCTCTTCTTCGTGCTGGCGGCGCAAGGCCTGGTCGGAACGCTGTTCGGCGTGCTGGTCGGACATGTGGTGCTGGCCATTCCGGTGGCGTGCATTGTGCTGTTGCCCGCCGTGGCCCGCTTTGACTGGAACCAGGTCCAGGCGGCGCGCAGCCTTGGCGCGGACTGGGCGAGGGCCATCGGCGGAATAATCGTTCCGCAACTTCAAATCAGCCTGTTGTCGGCGACACTGATGGCCTTCCTGACGTCGCTCGACGAGTCCGTTATTTCGATCTTCGTCGCCAGTGGTCACAACAGCACCCTGCCGAAGCTGATGTTCCTGTCGCTGCGTGATCAGATCGATCCGACCATCGCTGCAATCTCGACCTTGTGGACCGCCATCGTCGTGGTCGCTGTCCTGATCGTGACCCTTCGCCAAAAATCCTGACCGGGACTGGAAATATGCCTGCCAATCATCACGCAACCGCCGAACTGATGGATCAACCGACTGACATACCCCAGGTGGGGTTGGCGATCATCACCGGGTCGGCAAACTGGGGGCTTGCCTTCCCGGAGGATATCCAGGTCGATGGCGTGCGCACCTTGCAGCGCGACATGAGTTTTGAAACGCCTTTCGGCCGCACCGACAACTGGAAGCTGCTCGAATTCGATGCGTCGATTACCGCCGAGGGCAAAACGAAACGCGCCTTGTGCATGTATTCGCACGGCAATCCCCGCGACCATATCGACCATTCCTGCCATCGCCGCGCATTCTGGGTGTTGATGCAAGCGGGCGTACGGCAAGTCCTGTCCTGCTCGACCATTGGCGCCGTCAACAAGGCGATCAAGCCCGGCGACATGGTGGTGAACGCCGATATCATCGAACTGACGCAGACCCCGTTTTCGCTGCTTCCTGGCCGCCAGAGCTTCGACTGCTCGGGCAAGCAGATCGTATGCCCAAGATGCGCGGCGGTTCTGGTCGAGACCGCCCGCCGTCATTGGCCAGCCGAATGCCGTATTCATGGCATCGAACAGCAATTGGTGGCCGCCCACTGTTACGGGCCGCGGCTGACGAGCCCGGCCGAGGCCCTGGCGTTCCGCAGCATGGGGGCGGATGTGCTCAACCATTCGATCGCCCCCGAGGCCACCTTGTCGCGAGAGATCGGCGCGTGTTTCGTGCCTTGCGCGTTCGTGACGGCAGGCTTCAACGACTATATGGACCGCAATCGTCAGCAATTGCTGCAGGAGGACATTTTGCCGAACCTGTCCATGACGGCCTCGCGGGTCGCGCTGGAGACCGCCGCACGACTTCCGGCCAATCCGGAATGCTCTTGTCAGGGTTTGAAGTCGCCTCAACCGGAAGAGCGGTCCAGCCGGTTCTGAGGGAAGGGCAGTGCAAGGTCGTGGCGGGGTCTCGGCCTATCGAGCCGGCGTGAAAATGCCGTCGATGGCGGGAGCGGCGTCCGTCGACACCATGCCGCGCGCCACCAGATCCTCGAGATGGGCAAGCACCGACAGTCCGGCGGCGCCATGCAGCCGGGGGTCGGTGTCGCGATAGATTGCCTTGACCATGTCGGGAATCGTCCGGTCGCCGGCCCTGACCCGCTCCAATATAGCCCGCTCGCGCATCTTGCGATGCGTCTTCAGTCCGCGCATGAAAGCGCGCGGCTTCGTCACCGGCCCGCCATGGCCAGGCAGCAGCAGGCTGTCGTCTCGCGCGATCAGCCTGTCCAGCGATGCCATGTAGTCGGCCATTGCCCCGTCCGGCGGCGCGACGATGGATGTCGCCCACGCCATCACATGATCTGCCGAAAACAGGATCCCGGTTCCTTCCAGCGCGAACACCGCATGATTGGCGGTGTGGCCGGGGGTGAGAACCGCGCGGATCGTCCAGCCGTCGCCGGCGACCAACGAACCGTCAGGCAGCGCGATGTCGGGAATGAAAGCGGTATCGGCGCTGGCGTCGAGCGCATTGGTCTCACCAATATGCAGCGGCCTTGCCGGCCGGTGCGGCCCCTCCGCCATCACCAAAGCCCCGGTGCGCTCCTTCAGCCGGGCCGCCAGCGGGGAATGGTCGCGATGCGTGTGGCTGACGAAGATATGGCTGACCGGCCTGCCGGCGATCACGTCGAGCAAGGTCTGAAGATGTGCCTCGTCTTCCGGCCCGGGATCGATCACCGCCAGCGTGTCGCGCCCTACGACATAGCTGTTGGTGCCGTGAAAGGTGAAGGGGCTGGGATTCCGGACCGTGACGCGCTGCACGTCCGGCGCCACGTTCACGCCCTGGCCGTAGTGCGGATCGAAGCTGGTATCGAATTTGAGAGCCATATCGGCACATTGTTCCCGCAACGGCAAAACCGATTGCCGCATAGCACGCAAGCCAATATAGGAAAACGCTGAGACCGCGATTATCGGATCGCGACAGACCGGATTGGGGAAGACCATGGCAACTGCAACGACGATGCGCCCACTTGTTTCTCTGGCTTTGCCGCAAGAAGGCGCGGCGCGACTGGCAACGCAGCTTTTCCTGGCGATCGCCGGAACGCTGCTTTTGACCCTGTCGGCCAAGACCAAGGTTGTACTGGGGCCCGTTGATATCTCGATGCAGACGCTCGCCGTCCTCTTGATCGCCGCCGCCTTCGGCATGCGCCTCGGCGTCGCCACTCTGCTGCTCTACATGGCGGAAGGTGCGATGGGCTTCCCGGTCTTCCAGGGCACGCCTGAGAAGGGCATTGGCCTTGCCTACATGGTCGGCCCGACGGGTGGCTATCTCGCGGGCTTCGTGGTCATGGCAGCGATTGTCGGCTGGGCCGCCGATCGCGGCTGGGATCGCCACCCGATCAAGCTTTTCAACGTGATGCTGGTTGCCGAAGTGGTGATGATGGCGATGGGCTTTGCCTGGCTGGCGCTGCTCATCGGCCCGGAAAAGTCCTGGCAGTTCGGCGTCGTGCCGTTCATCGTCGGCGACCTGATCAAGGTTGCGCTGGCGGCCAGCCTTGTGCCGGCCGTGTGGTCGCTGCTGAAGCGCTCCTGAGATCTGCAGCAAGCTTGGCGTACCGTAGACGTCAGGGGTCCATTTCCGAAAGCGGACGCTTCCGATGAAGGTTCTGGTCACCGGCGCCGCCGGCTTCATAGGCTATCATGTCGCCAGGCGGCTTCTGCAGCGTGGCGACCAGGTTGTCGGCATCGACAGCGTCAACGATTACTATGATCCGGCGCTCAAGCAGGCGCGGCTGCGGCTGCTTGCCGAGACAAGCCGAAGCACCAATTCCGGCTATCATTTCATCCACGGCAATCTTGCTGACAGGGGCATCGTGGACGGCTGCTTTGCCGACCACGCCTTCGACCGCGTGATCCACCTCGCCGCCCAGGCCGGGGTGCGCTACAGCTTGGAAAACCCGCGCGCCTATGTCGAAAGCAACATCGTCGCTTTCACCAACATGCTGGAGGCCTGCCGCAATGGCGGCATTGCGCACCTGACCTATGCCAGCACCTCGAGCGTCTACGGCGCCAACACCGACATGCCGTTTTCCGAGCATCGTCCGGCCGATCATCCACTGCAGTTCTACGCCGCGACCAAGCGCGCCAACGAGCTGATGGCACACAGCTACAGCCATTTGTTCGGGCTGCCGACCACGGGGCTGCGTTTCTTCACGGTGTACGGCCCCTGGGGGCGTCCCGACATGGCGCTGTTCCTGTTCACCAGGAGCATCCTGGCCGGCGAGCCGATCAAGCTGTTCAACAACGGCAACCACACGCGCGACTTCACCTATATCGATGACATCGCCGAAGGCGTGATCCGAGCCAGCGACAGTCCTGCCGCCGGCAACCCTGCCTGGGATTCCGGCCATCCGGACCCGGCAACGAGCATCGCGCCTTGGCGCATCTTCAACATCGGCAACAACAATCCGGTGAAGCTGACCGCCTATGTCGAGGCGCTGGAAGACGCGCTCGGCCGCAAGGCCATCATCGAGCTCTTGCCGCTGCAGGCCGGCGACGTGCCGGACACCTTCGCCGACACCTCGGCTCTGCAAGACGCCGTCGGCTATCGCCCCGGCACGTCCGTGTCCGAAGGGGTAGGGCGGTTCGTCGAGTGGTACCAGGCGTATTTTGGTAACGACTCTAGGATATAAGCCGGGGCTGGCAGCAGCTTTTTCCAGGTGTAGTATGGCTACCACTGCTGCCGAGGGGATTTGGGCATGTCAGGGAGAGCTTCTTGAAAGGAATTATCCTTGCGGGAGGTAGTGGAACACGCCTTTATCCGCTGACGCTAGCAGTCTCCAAGCAAATTCTCCCGGTATACGACAAGCCGATGATCTACTATCCGCTGAGCGTACTGATGCTCGCGGAAATTCGCGAGATCCTGGTTATTTCGACGCCGCGGGATCTGCCCGTTTTCCGTGAATTGCTCGGCGACGGATCGGATTTTGGGCTGGATATCTCCTATGCGGAGCAGCCGCACCCCAATGGGCTTGCCGAAGCTTTCATCATCGGCCGCGACTTTATCGCCAAGGACAGTGTGTCGATGATCCTGGGCGACAACATCTATTTTGGCGACGGGCTGTCGCAGCTTTGCCGCACCGCCGCTGCGCGCGACACCGGCGCTTCGGTGTTCGCTTACCGCGTCGATGATCCTGAACGGTATGGTGTCGTATCCTTCGACAAGGCCACCGGAACCGCGCTCACCATCGAGGAAAAGCCGCAAAAGCCGAGATCCAACTGGGCCGTCACAGGGCTGTATTTCTACGACAACACCGTCGTCGACATCGCTTCGTCCATTCAACCTTCCGCCCGCGGCGAGCTCGAGATCACGGCGGTCAACAACGCCTATCTTGATCGCGGCCTGCTGCATGTGCACCGGCTGGGGCGCGGCTATGCCTGGCTCGACACAGGGACCCATGACAGTCTGAACGACGCGTCTTCCTTCGTGCGCACGATCGAACATCGGCAAGGCATCAAGGTCGCTTGTCCTGAGGAGATCGCCTTCGAGCAGGGCTGGCTGACGGCAGAGCAAGTGCTGCAACGCGCAACCCGGTTGGGAAAAAACGAATATGCCGCCTATCTGCGCCGGCGCGTTGCCGATCTGTCGGAGGGCTGAACCTTGGAGATCAGGTCCCTCGGCCTCGAAGGCGTACTGGAAATTGTTCCAAAGCGGCATGGCGACGCACGTGGTTTCTTCATGGAAACCTATAGTGCCGAGCGCTTCGCGCAGGCTGGGATAAAATTGCATTTCGTCCAGGACAACCATTCCTATTCCGCGGCGGCAGGCGTCTTGCGCGGGCTCCATTATCAGCTTGCGCCCCGCACCCAGGACAAGTTGCTGCGTGTGATCCGCGGTCGAATCCTGGACGTTTGTGTCGACATTCGCCACGGTTCGAAAAGCTTTGGGAAATGGATGGCTCACGAGATCTCGGCCGAAAAGGGCAACCAGATTCTGGTGCCAAGGGGCTTCGCACATGGCTTTGTGACGCTCGTGCCCGACACCGAGGTGCTCTACAAGGTCACCGACACCTATTCGCCCGAGCATGAACGCTCGATCCGTTTCGACGATCCCGCCATCGGTATCGAATGGCCTTCGCTGGCTGGCGGGTTTCAGCTTTCGGACAAGGACCTCAAGGCGCCGTTACTTGCCGACGCCGAAGTGTTTGCCTGATGAGGATAGCGGCATGAATTTCCTGGTGACAGGCGGGGCTGGCTTCATCGGTTCGGCGGTGTGCCGGCATCTGTGCGCCAATCCGGCCTACCGGGTGACCAATCTCGACAAGCTCACCTATGCCGGCAACCTGGCCTCGCTGCGCCAGATCGAGAACGCGCATAATTATCGCTTCGCCCATGCCGATATCTGCGACGAGCGGGCGGTGCTGGACATACTGCGCCGTGACGATATCGACATCGTCATGAACCTCGCCGCCGAGAGCCATGTCGACCGTTCGATCGACGGGCCCGGTGCCTTCATCGAGACCAACATCGTCGGCACCTACCGCATCCTCAATGCGGCGCTCGAATATTGGCGTGGCCTTGCCGACGACCGGAAAAGCCGCTTCCGCTTCCATCATGTCTCCACCGACGAGGTGTTCGGCGATCTGCCTTTCGATGGCGGCATGTTCGTCGAGGAGACGCCTTACGCACCGTCCTCGCCCTATTCCGCCTCGAAGGCAGCCTCGGACCATCTGGTGCGGGCGTGGCACGAGACCTACGGCCTGCCGGTCGTGCTCTCCAACTGTTCGAACAATTACGGCCCCTATCATTTCCCCGAAAAACTGATCCCGCTCGTTATCCTCAACGCGCTCGACGAAAAACCGCTGCCGGTCTACGGCGCCGGCGCCAATGTGCGCGATTGGCTGTTCGTCGAGGATCACGCGCGGGCCCTGGAACTGGTGGCCACCAAGGGGACGCCGGGCGAGAGCTACAATGTCGGCGGCAATTCGGAACGGACGAACCTCACCGTCGTCGAGACGATCTGCGACCTGCTCGACATCAGGCGTCCCCGCAGCGGCGGCAAGCGCTATCGCGAGCTGATCTCCTTCGTCACCGACCGTCCCGGCCACGACCGCCGCTATGCCATCGATGCCTCCAAGATCGGCCGCGAACTCGGCTGGGCACCCAGGGAGAATTTCGACAGCGGCCTGGCCAGAACCGTGGACTGGTTCCTCGACAACAAATGGTGGTGGGGGCCGATCCGCGAGCAGCGCTACGCCGGTGAGAGGCTGGGTGAAGCGCGCAAGGGTGGCGCGTGAGGCTCGTCGTCACCGGACGCGACGGCCAGGTCGCGGCAAGCCTGCTGGAGGCCGGCCAGGCGCACGCCGGTGTGGAGGTCGTCGCCATCGGCCGTCCGGAGCTCGATCTGGCAAGACCCGAGACCATCGTCGACGCCATCGCGCTTGCCAAGCCGGATATCGTCGTGTCGGCCGCCGCTTACACGGCGGTGGATCTGGCAGAAGACGAGCCCGACCTGGCCTTTGCGGTCAACGCGACCGGCGCCGGCAAAGTGGCTGAAGCGGCAGCGCGGCTCGGTGTTCCGATCATCCATCTTTCGACCGATTACGTCTTCGACGGCAGCGCTTCTCGTCCCTATCTCGAGACCGACGCGACGGCACCGCTCGGCGTTTACGGCGCCTCCAAGCTCGCCGGTGAACAGGCGGTGGCCGCCGCCGGCCCGCGCCACCTGATCCTCCGTACCGCCTGGGTCTACAGCCCGTTCGGCAAGAATTTCGCCAAAACCATGCTGCGGCTGGCTGCCGACCGCGACGAGATTTCGGTGGTGGCCGATCAGTGGGGAAACCCCACCTCGGCGCTCGATATCGCCGACGCCATCCTGCATGCGGCGGCGATGCTGCATGGCGACAAGAGCGTCAGCGCGTTCGGTACCTATCATCTGGCTGGCACGGGCGAGACCAACTGGAGCGGCTTTGCCCGTCACATCCTGGATACAAGCCAGGCGTCTGGTGGATCCTGGGCTGATGTGCGCGATATCGCCACCAAGGACTATCCGACCAAGGCGCGGCGCCCCGCCAATTCGCGGCTGTCGAGCGCGAAATTCGCCGCCGTATTCGGATGGAGCGCGCCGGAATGGCGAGAATCCACCGAGCGGGTCGTGCGCCGCATCCTGGATCGTCCGTGAACAGCTCGCAGTTTTCAATCGACGCTTGATTTGCCCACTCGCCAGGCTTGGTCCGTAGCCCTCAGGGTCGCTGTAGCCTGAATCCCCTGCAGCGTGTTGAAATCGAACTCGGTCCCGTGTCCGACATTGACAAGCCATTGCGCGAAACCTAAGCACGGGCAACTTGGGTGTCAGGTGGGGGCTTGGCAATTCACGGAGAGCTTCTTGAAAGGAATGCTCCTTGCTCGAGGCAATGAGAACCGGCTGTACCCAGTAATATTAGCGGTCTCTAAGCAAAAACTGCCGGTATATGAAGATCAGGTCGCTGGCTTTGATCTATAGTAGCGCGATGTCCGATGGTGTCGCTCTCCAGCCTTCATGCTGTCGTAGGCTTCGACAGGTGAGGGGCCTTGTCGCAATTCGCGCCGGGGCGGCATTCCTGGAAAAAGGTAGCTATCCGTGACTCTAAAGTTCGGCACCAGCGGGCTGCGCGGTCTCGTCAGCGAGCTCAGGGGACCTCCGGCGCGCACCTATACAATTGCGTTCGCACGCATGCTTTTGGGGCGTGGTGCCTTGAGCGAGGGCGACAAGATCCTCGTTGGACGTGACCTTCGCTCGTCGAGTCCCGAGATTGCGGGGATTGTCCATGCTGCGATCGCCGAAGCCGGTTTGGTGCCGGTCGATTGCGGCACCTTGCCCACGCCGGCACTCGCACTTTATGCCACCGGCAAAAGTGCCCCGGCGATCATGGTGACCGGCAGCCACATTCCCGACGACAGGAATGGGCTCAAATTCTACCGGGCGGACGGCGAGATCGACAAGCGCGATGAGCTTGAGATTGTAGCAATCCACGCAGGCTTGCAGGCCGCCAATCGACCAGAGCCGTCAGTTGAACCCATCCAGCTGGGCTCCGAACCGTCCGCAGGCTACAGGGCTCATTTTCTTGGCTTCTTCCAGCCGGATAGCCTGTCTGGTCTCCGCGTCGGCGTCTACCAGCATTCGTCCGTGGCAAGGGACATTATTGTCGATATGCTTTGTGCGTTGGGGGCGGAGGCGGTTCCCCTGGGCAGGTCCGCCCATTTCATTCCGGTGGATACCGAAGCGCTCAGGCAAGAGGATCTATCGCTTCTCAAAGGCTGGGCGGCGACGGAGCCGTTCGATGCCATCGTGTCCGCTGACGGCGATGGCGACCGGCCGCTTGTGGCGGATGCACATGGCAGTTTCGTGCGCGGCGACCTGATCGGCGCGATCACGGCGCGTTTTCTGGATGCCGACTGCATCGTCACGCCGGTCAGTTCCAATTCTGCCCTGGAGCGCTGCGGGCATTTCGCGACGGTGCTGCGCACACGCATAGGCTCGCCCTATGTCATCGAAGGCATCGGCACGGCCCTCGCTCAAGGGGCGAAATGCGTCGTGGGCTTCGAAGCCAATGGCGGCGTTCTTCTGGGTTCATCCGTCGAGAAGGATGGCCGCACGCTCGCAGCCTTGCTGACCCGGGATTCGCTGCTGCCAATTCTCTGTGCGCTGTCAACGATTGCGGCGACAGGTCGCCCGCTCGCCGAGATCGCGGCCGGTTTCGGATTCCTCGCCGCGACGAGCGGCCGGCTTGAAGGCGTCTCGGCGGAAGACAGCGCGTCTTTCCTCAAAAGACTGGCGACGGATGCCGTCTATACCGGAACTCTTTTCGAGGTTCTCGGGGGCGTCGCTTATATTGACAATCGCGACGGCGTGCGTATCACCGCCCGCAACGGAGAGGTTGTTCACTTCCGTGCGTCCGGCAACGCGCCCGAATTGCGATGCTACATCGAGGCAAAGACAGAATCCCGCGCAGACGAATTGCTCGGTTGGGGTCTTGACCTCGGCCGAACTCAAATCCTGGAAAGCTGAAGTTTGACCAATATCGTTCCTGTCATCATAAGTGGCGGTGTCGGTTCCCGCCTCTGGCCTATTTCTCGTGCGTTGCACCCAAAACCCTTTATTCCCTTGCCGGGAGGGGGAACCCTCATTCGCAGGACCTACGCCCGCGCGGCCGGACTTGCAGGCGTCGATCAAATTGTGACGGTCACCAACCGCGATCTGCTGTTCCTGACGGCGGACGAGTATGCGGAGGTGGCGGCGCCAAGTGTAAAGAACACGTTCCTGCTGGAGCCTTTCGGTCGTGACACGGCGGCCGCGGTCGCGCTCGCCGCGTTGCAGGTCGCGCGCGACAATCCAGACGCGGTTCTGGTTGTGCTGCCTGCCGATCACCTGATCCTGGACGAAGCCGGCTTTGGCGCGGCCGTGGCGAAGGCGGCGGCGATCGCGGCCACGGGACGGATCGTGACGTTTGGCATGAAGGCCGAAAGCCCTGAAACCGGGTTTGGCTATATCGAGGCCGAGGGAGATACGGTCCTTCGGTTCGTGGAAAAGCCGAATGCGGAACGAGCGGCCCAATTTATCGCCAGCGGTCGTTTCTTCTGGAATTCGGGCATGTTCTGTTTTGCGGCCCGCTCGATGATCGCCGCGATGCAGGAACTGTGTCCGGATGTGTTGTCCAATGCGCGCACGGCGCTCGATAAAGCCAGGACAAGCGATGCCGCGGACCGCACCACTGTTGAGATAGACAGGGATGGGTTCGCCGCCGTTCCTGCTGTTTCCATCGACTATGCGGTCATGGAGAAAGCGAAGAACGTAGGTTTCGTGCCCTGCAGTTTCGATTGGTCCGATATCGGCTCATGGAACGTTCTTTCGAAGCTTGTTCCAGCCGACGACAGCGGCAACCGCACGACCGGGGAGACAATGCTCCATGGCGTGACGAACTGTTACGTGCACAGCGAAGACCGGCTTGTGGGGCTTGTCGGCGTCTCGGATCTGTTGATCGTCGACACGCCGGATGCGCTTCTTATCGCCCACAAGGATAAGGCGCAGGAGGTCAAGGATCTCTACAATCGCCTCAAGACGGAGGGGCATGAGGCGGCAACCGTGCACCGCACCGTGCATCGTCCATGGGGTACCTATACCGTCCTGGAGGAAGGTCCGCGCTTCAAGATCAAGCGCATCGAGGTAAAGCCGAACGCGCGGCTCAGCCTTCAGGCGCATCATCACCGCTCCGAGCACTGGGTGGTGGTGAGCGGGACTGCGAAGGTCGTCAACGGCCAGAGTGAAATCCTGCTGGCGACAAACCAGTCCACCTATATCCCCTGCGGCCACAAGCACCGCCTCGAAAATCCCGGCATTCTTCCGCTCGTCATGATCGAAGTGCAGAGCGGGGAATATCTTGGCGAAGACGATATCGTGCGGTTCGATGATGTCTATGGCCGCGCGTGATCCGAAGACAACCCATCGGGCACATCTGCGAATTGGGTACGTTTTGCGTTTTTGGGCAGACGGTTTGCATTTCCTGAAATAGCGATCAAGAAGGTAGGGACAGGTTCACCATGAATTCCAAAACAGCGTTTATCACCGGCGTGACCGGGCAGGATGGAGCCTATCTCTCGAAGTTCCTGCTTGAGAAGGGATACGAGGTCCACGGCCTTTTGCGGCGTAGCGCCTCGGCCGATGTGGTCGGTTCACGGCTGAAATGGCTTGGCATTGCCGACAAGATCGTGCTTCACGACGGCAATCTGACGGATCTCTCCGGCCTCATCCGGGTACTCCAGGACGTTCGCCCGGCCGAAGTCTACAATCTTGCCGCCCAGTCCTTCGTCAAATCGTCTTGGCAACAGCCGCTTTTGACTGGCAACGTGACGGGCATCGGCGCAGCCAACGTGCTGGAAGCGGTGCGGATAACGTGTCCCGAAACCCGTTTCTACCAGGCATCCTCTTCGGAAATGTTCGGGCTGATCCAGGAACCGATCCAGTCGGAAAAGACCCCGTTTTATCCGCGCTCTCCCTATGCTGCGGCCAAGCTCTATGCACATTGGATGACGGTCAACTATCGCGAGAGCTTTGGGCTGCACGCGTCGAGCGGCATTCTCTTCAATCATGAATCGCCCCTGCGCGGCATCGAATTCGTCACCCGCAAGATTACCGACGCTGTCGCCCGCATTAAGCTTGGACTGCAGGAAAAGCTGGCGCTCGGCAATTTGGACGCCAAGCGCGACTGGGGCCACGCACGCGACTATGTCGAAGCCATGTGGCTGATGGTGCAGCAAGACACAGCAAGCGACTATGTGGTCGCCACGGGCAAGACCGTGTCGGTTCGGGACTTCTGCAAGCTCGCCTTCGAACATGCCGGTCTCAATATGGAGGATCACGTTTCTATCGACGAGCGCTTCCTGCGGCCTGCGGAAGTCGAAGTTCTGCATGGCAATCCGACCAAGGCCAAAGAGAAGTTGGGCTGGGAGGCAAAGACGAGCCTCAAGGAACTCGTGATTGAGATGGTCGAAGCCGACCTTGAGCGTGTAAGACGTGACCGACACCTTTGAGGCGCGGTTAGCGAGGTCGGCATGCGGGTTTTGATCACGGGCGCGCGGGGCTTTGTCGGTCCCTATGTCCATGACGCGTTGCGCCGCATCTGCGGTCGCGACATGACGGTTGTTGCGACCTCCAAGGACGGAGGACCGCATCCCGTATTTGGTCAAATCGGAGCGCTCGACGTGACGGACAGGGCTGCTGTTCGTGAGGCTGTTGCTCGTCACAAGCCGACGCACCTTGTCCATCTGGCCGCCGTCGCCGCCCTTGGCGCCGCCCAGGCTGACCCTGAAAACACTTGGCGCATCCACGTCCAGGGCGCGCTCAACGTGGCCCATGCCATTCTCGACGAGGCGCCGGAATGTTGGTTGATCTATGTCGGGTCGGGTCTGGTTTATGGCGAGACCGCAAAAGCTGGCCGGCCGGTTGACGAAAATGCACTGCTTGCACCGATGGACGACTATGCCGTGACCAAGGCCGCGGCCGATCTCGCCTTGGGTGCGCTTTCCCGTCACGGCCTTAAATGCATTCGAATGCGCCCCTTCAACCACACCGGTCCAGGGCAAACCGAGGCATTTGCCGTACCTGCCTTCGCCATGCAGGTCGCGCGGATTGAAGCAGGCTTGGCGCCCCCGGTCATTCGCGTCGGCAATCTAGACGCGGAGCGGGATTTCCTGGACGCGCGGGACGTCGCCAGTGCTTATGCGCGTGTCGCCTTGAACAGCGACGGTCTCCAGCCAAACACCATCTTCAATGTCGCATCTGGCATCTCTTGGCGGATGGGGGATATTTTGGACCAGCTCTTGGCGCGAAGCAGTGTCAAGATCGTCACCGAACAAGATCCGCTGCGGCTGCGACCGAGTGATCTGCCCTCCCTTGTGGGGGATGCGACCCGCGCCCGAACGCGTCTTGGCTGGGTGCCGGAGCATCCCTTCGAGGAGGCCCTTGCCGCGGTTCTGAAGGATTGCCGCGCACGGGTGGCCCAAGCGTAGAGAACTGCAGTCGATGCACTTTGAATCAATACCCTTTCACCAACAAATTGGGAGAAGAGTCAGAATTCATGAACGAGGTAAGGTATCACGCCATCGAGACCTGCCGTGTCGGCAAGGACAAGGATCTCGTCACAGTGCTCAATCTCGGCGAGCAGGCGCTCACCGGAGTGTTTCCCAAATCGGCGTCCGAACCCGTGACCCGAGGGCCGCTCGAGCTGGTCTGGTCTGCCTCCAGCGGTCTTCTGCAGCTGAAACATTCCTATGAGCCGAGCGAAATGTACGGCGACAATTACGGCTATCGCTCGGGTCTCAACCAGTCGATGGTCGATCATTTGACGAACAAGGTTCGTTTCCTGGAGAGGCTTGCTTCGCCACGCGGCGGTGACGTCGTTCTCGACATCGGGAGCAACGATTGCACGACCCTCATGGCCTATTCGACGGCGGGTTTGACTCGAATCGGCATCGATCCGACGGGCCGGAAGTTTGCGCAGTATTATCCGGACGACGTGAAACTGGTGCCCGACTTTTTCTCTGCCGAAGCCTATCGGAGCATTTCACAAAAGCGGGCCAAGATCGTGACATCCATTGCGATGTTCTACGATCTTGAGGATCCCATCGCCTTCGCGCGTCAGGTGGCCGAGGTCCTTGCCGAAGACGGCATCTGGCATTTCGAGCAAAGCTACATGCCATCCATGCTTCGCCTCAACTCCTATGACACGATTTGCCATGAGCACATCGAGTATTATTCCCTCGGCGTTGTGGCCAAGATTTTGGAGGCGGCTGGTCTCAAGGTCGTCAACGTCGTCATGAACAACATCAACGGCGGCAGTTTCGCGGTCACGGCCACGCACAAGGGCAACACAAGCCTCAGACCCGATCAGCCGGTCATCGATTGGCTGCTGGAACAGGAAGACCGCATGGGCCTTGCCACGCCGCGGCCCTTTCGCGACTTCGAGGAGCGCGTGTTCCGGCACAAGGACGATCTGTCACGTCTTATCAGGACACTCGTGGCCGACGGCAAGAAAGTGCTGGGTTACGGCGCTTCGACCAAGGGCAATGTCGTCCTGCAATTCTGCAGCTTCACACAAGCCGAGATCCCGGCCATCGCCGAAGTCAATCCGGAAAAGTTTGGCCGCATGACCCCTGGGACGCACATACCGATCATTTCTGAAGCCGAGGCGCGCGCGATGGAGCCGGACTATTTTCTGGTCCTGCCTTGGCATTTCAAGGACGGTATCCTGCGTCGCGAACGCGAATACCTCGCTGATGGCGGGAGGTTTATTTTTCCGTTCCCCGAGATCGAGATAATATAGAGAGGGTTTTCAAGGATATCGCCGGTTTCGGGAAGGTGGAAATACGACAGAAGGCTGAAATCATTATTTCTTGTGGTTTCTAGGATCGGTCGACTTGGTTGGCCATCAAACTGCGTGACAAGGATGCTGATTTTCATTGCGGGAATGCCGCGTAGCGGATCCACCTACTCCTTCAACGTTGTCAGGCGGGCCCTGTCACGGAGAGGTAGTGTTGCTTCGGTCACTTCCGACAGACGCGCACAGTTTACGTCAAACGAGACTGCCCATGCGATCTACAAGGCGCATGATGCTGACGATGAGTTGCTCTCCTTGTTGCGGAGCGGCGCGGTAAAATCGATCTGTACCATTCGAAAACCCGAAAGCGCGGTTCTCTCGTGGCTAAACACGTTCGGAGGAGAACCTGCGCACGTGGTCGATACGGTGATGCTGCCGTGGATGCGCCTCTATGAACGCATAGCGGCGTACTCGCTCATCCTCAGTATGGACGAGATTGAGAATCGAAGGCTTCTCTCAACATGGAAAGTCGGCCGTTATGTTTGTCCGGACTACAGCCTGTTGGAATGGGCCAAGGATTGCCACAATTTGAGCAAACGCCGTGTTTCGCACCTCCTGAAGGAAATCGAGAGCAGGAAGCGCCAGGTCGTCGATGGCGGGTGGACTTACTATGACGAAGAGACTTTTTTCCACCGTCGACATATCTCAGACCGCAACCAGTTCAATACGAAGCCTGATGTTTTGGCGGATATCCGCAAGCGGTTAGCCCCCTGGTTAGACAAGAACGGCGATCTCATACGATTAGACCGTAACTTGATGTGCCCAGGGCAATAATGTATCGAACCTTTCGCACACAGCCGGGCCTGGGCAGAACACACGATCGGGACATCTCGACATATGCTGCCGACTAAGACAGGCGTCCTCGCAGAGGCGTTCGCCGACATAAGAGCCGCGCTGAAGAAACACCATCTGGCGACGACGTTCAGCTGGCAGGACGTGGCCCAGCGCTACCGGCGCTCGCGGGTCGGAGCGTTTTGGCTGACCATCAACATGGGCGTGCTGATCGGCGCGCTCGGCTTCGTCTTTGGCACCCTCTTTCGCACGCCGATGCAGGAGTTTCTCCCCTACATTTGCGTCAGCTTGATCTTCTGGGGTTACATTTCGTCGTCGATCAACGAGGGATGCATGGCCTTTATCGGGGCCGAGGGCATCATCCTTCAGGTGCGCATGCCGCTGTTCACCCATGTGTTGCGCGTGCTCTACCGCAACGCCATCATTCTGGGCCACAACATTCTCATCTACCCGCTCGTCCTGCTGGCCGTCGCGCGCATGCCGACATGGCACGTCTTCCTGGCGCTGCCCGGCTTTGTCATCTTGTCGCTCAACCTGCTCTGGATCATGCTGATCCTGGGTGTGCTGTGCGCACGCTACCGCGACATGACGCAGGTGATGCAGAACCTCCTGCAGGTCATCATGTACCTGACCCCGGTGATGTGGATGACGCGAACGCTGCCCGAGGGCATTTCAAGGTTGTTGCTGGAACTCAATCCCTTCTACCATCTCCTCAGTGTCGTGCGCGACCCGCTGCTGGGCGAGCTCCCGTCCGCGACGAGCTGGATGGCCTGCATCGTGTTTGCGATCGTTGGCTGGACGGCCGCCCTGTTGCTGTTCGGCCGTTATCGTCACCGCATCCCCTATTGGTTATGATCCCTGCTATGGCTTCCATCATATTGGCCGGCGTCTCGGTCGAATTTCCGGTCTTCAACGCGGCAAGCCGCTCTCTCAAGAACAGGGTGCTGAGCGTGGCCACGGGCGGCGCGATCGACCGTCGGGTCGATGGCCATGTCATCGTGCGCGGACTGGAGGATGTGAGTTTTTCGGTGAACGAGGGGGACCGGATCGGCCTCGTCGGCCACAACGGTTCCGGCAAGACGACACTGCTGCGCGTGCTGTCGGGCATCTACAGGCCGACGAGCGGGTCGGCGGAAATCCACGGCGAATGCGTGTCGCTCATCAACATCTCGCTGGGCATCGACCCGGAAGCGACGGGCCGCGAGAACATCAGGCTGCGGGCGGCGATGATGGGCATGCGGCCAAACGAATTGCGCGAGCAATTCGATGGCATCGCCGAGTTCACCGGACTGGGCGATTTTCTTGACATGCCGTTCCGGACCTATTCGTCGGGCATGCAGCTACGCCTGGCGTTCTCGACCTCGACGGCGATCCGGCCGGAAATCCTGGTCATGGACGAATGGCTTTCGACCGGCGACGAGGACTTCAAGCACAAGGCCGACAAGCGGCTGCGCGAGATCGTGGAGACGACGAAGATCCTTGTCCTTGCCAGCCACTCGCGCGAGCTGCTGCAAAAGAATTGCAACCGCATCCTGTGGATGGAGCATGGCCGTGTGCGCATGGATGGCCCTACAAATGAGGTTCTGCCAGCCTATTTCGGTTGATAGTTTTTCGAATGGAGGTAGAACGATCTCCATTAGGGCAGACAATAACAATCAATAGTCATGAGGTCATTGGAACTCCTACGATTCTGATGAAATGTACGGAGAAATAATGAAAATCGAGGCAATGCCCGCACGTGATGCATCCGCCGTTACAGCCGCCTCGAGCCTAGCGCGGGAAACCTGCGTCAGTCCGCATCCAGGCCTTGCGATGATGC
The DNA here is from genome assembly GCA_002356515.1 of Mesorhizobium loti. Taxonomy (NCBI): domain Bacteria; kingdom Pseudomonadati; phylum Pseudomonadota; class Alphaproteobacteria; order Hyphomicrobiales; family Phyllobacteriaceae; genus Mesorhizobium; species Mesorhizobium loti. The sequence goes on from AP017605.1 coordinate 7,156,365, forward strand.
ATCCCATAGCCTCGGGGCGCACTCGTGGTTAGCAACGAGCAGGGCTGGTGGCACGGCAGGAAAGCTGCATTGATCGTTGCCCATCCGGGGCATGAATTGCGGGTCCATCACTGGATGGAAACGAGCAAGCCGCTGGTCTTGGTGCTGACAGACGGCTCGGGTCATCTCCATGCCGGCCGGCTCGACCGCACGGCCGAAGTCCTGGCTGGCGCCGGCGCGCGTCCCGCTGCAACGTTCTTCGGCAGGATGGCGGACCGCGATCTCTATCGGGCCATTCTGGCCGGCGAAGCGGAGACATTCAGGGCGCTGGTTGACGAAATAGCCACGATTCTCGCCGGCGAGGCGATCGACTATGTCGCCGCCGACGCGGTCGAGGGGTTCAATCCGGGGCATGACCTTTGCCGGCTGCTCGTCAATGCGGCGCTGGCGCGGCTGCACGACCGAGGTGGTCGCGATCTGCCCAATCTCGAATTTCCGCTCGAGGCGGTGGCACTGAGGCGCCAAACCGCCACACAAGAGGGAATAGAGCTTCATCTCGACGCCGGGGCATTCGACCGCAAGCTCAGGGCCGTCGACAATTATCCGGAATTGACCGAGGAGGCCGACCGCCTGCGCGCGGCGTACGGCCTTACCAGTTTCAGTCTGGAACGCCTCACACCGGTCGACTACCATCTGGACATTTCAGAATGTTCCGAGCAGCCACCAGCCTATGAGCGTTGGGGCACGGAGCGTGTGAAAAGCGGCTACTACAAGACGGTGCTTCGCTTCAAGGAACACGTCGAGCCGCTGGCCAGGCAACTGGCGGCTTGAATCCCGGATGAGCATCTTGGCCGAAGGTCAGGACCTCATTCGCCAAGTTCGATCTGGCACAGCCCCAGTCCAAGCCGCCGCCGATCGTCCGACAAGCCTACCTGCAGTGGACTTGCCGGATTCTCGATCCGCAGGCCAACAGTGAGACTCCGGGCCAGCGCGGCTTCGGGCGGCAACGCCACCTCCCAGTCTTGCTGAAGGAAAAGCGGCGCACCAGGATCGATCGGTCCAAACACCCGTCGTTCGATCCATATTCCGTTGATGAAAAGCTCAGCGACGAGTTTCGGGTGGTTCTCATGAAGAAAGGGCACCAAACCCAGTCTCAGCGAGGCTGGCGCGGCTGCGGAGAAGATTTTGAATTCGACTGTCGCGAGGTCGCCGTCAGTCCAGACTCCCCAGTGTTCTGCCGCGGAGAATCCTGTCAGGCGCACGAACCTTTCGGGATTGTTGGCCTGGGCGCATGATACCACTTTGTTCGCCTCGACCGGTTCCAGCCCGACCTGCTCCGGCTCGGCCTGCACCAGTTTGGCCAGTTCCAACTCTGCCTGTTCCAACTCGGCCTGCGCGCGAGCCAGTTGCCCCAGCAGATCCTCACGCTCCGTCATCCACGGCCATATCGGTCCAGGCTTAGGCAGCCAGGTCTGCATATGACGCGCCAGTGAAAGGTTCAACGCGTCCTTGTCCGCAGGTGCGGCGCGGTGTTGGCTGATTGCTTCGCCATAGAGCGACAGGCAAGCGTTCAACCATTTTGACATGCTTGCCTCTTGGCGGGTTCTCTTCGAGATTTCCGCTGCGTCGACCACATCGTAGCGGTCGATCTCGGCTGCGATTGCCTCGGCCGACAGGCGCTGTTGCAGCACCCGCAATCCGAAGTTGCGCCGCCGCCAATGATCCCAAGTTTCGGAACGAGCCATTCCGGCAAGGCCGCGGCCGTCGCAAACGATGACAGCGCGACCGCATGCCATCGCTTCAAGGGCGCTTAGCGCCGACGCGAAGACGAGGTCGTATTGCGGCAGCAGGGTTTCGGGTTCGCTTACGATGCTGTCGATCGAGGCTCCTATCACGTCCAGCTCGATGCCGCGCTCCGCGCAGGCGGCGCGCACCGCTTGCAAATGCTGCGTGTTCTTGGCGAAAGCCAGGGCTCGGCGCGGGCGCTCCGGCAGCGGCGGCCCGGGCACGAAACGGTCGGTGTCGACGGCATTGAGCAGCGTGACGATACGGTCGGCCGGAATGCCAGCTTCAAACTGCAGCCGTTCGGCAACCGTGTCGTCGACGGCCACGTATCTGCAGACGTTGGCGAGCAGCGGTGGGGCGCTGTGCCAAGCGACGAAATCGTGGGCGAAGTAGAGTGCCGGGGCGTTCGGGAAGCGCGCCGCAGCGATCGCGGTAACCTGGGTGTGGTTGCCGTGGATGATGTCGATGTCTGCGGCGATGGTCGAGATGTCGTCGGTGACGGGTATGCCGCGTGCCTGGATCTCTTCCGCGATCGGCCCCAACCCGGGTGCATAGACGATCGGTCTGTGCCCGGCGCGCATGAGGGCGAAGGCGACCTCCCGGGTGACGATCTCGGTTCCCGAACGGCCCGTCAGATAGATGTTGGCAATCAGGACCGTCAGCGGCTGTTCGAAGGTCATGGATCGGGCAGGCTCCTTACGACGAACTGTCCGCTCAGCCAGTCCATGGCGCACGGCGCCAACTCTATAACTTATCAGCGCTACGACAGGAAATTGCTGCCCGACCGTGGCGCCGTGCAGATCGCGAAACCGCGCAAGGGAGAAATGTCCTGATCCATTGGCGGGGTTTTAGCCGATGTCCCGTTTTCAGCAAGCCGTTCGACAATTTTCAGACACGGCAGCATGCGACCAGCAAAACGCAGGCGGAGCCGACCGCACGGATCGTCAAAGGGGTAGCATCGACGATGCAATCCCAAGAGGTGAATTGAGATGAAAAATCTGGCCAGATTGATCCGACCAAGAGCCGTGTTGGAGCTATGCGGAGTCACTGCAGTCCATCGCAGCCGTGGCGTGCCGATGGGCGGTCCAAGGTGGCTGCCGACCTACCTCGGTTGAGAGTTTCCCACTAATGTCAAACAGCCTCAGCTAAGTTAGACAGCGAAGTTGCGGGACCAATGGAGCTTTTTCGATTCGAATGAGATCTAAGGAAAAACCATGGGCGCCAACGCAACGCCCCCACCGGCAGCGCCCGCTATGATCAGCTACGCCCAAAATTGTGAAGACGTTTTGCTCGAGCGCGTTTTCAAGGATGCCGCGACCGGTTTCTACATCGACATCGGCGCCTATCACCCGACCATAGGATCCGTCACCAAAACCTTCTACGATCGAGGCTGGTCCGGCATAAACGTCGAACCGGGAACGGTTTTCGACGAGCTGGCGCGGGAACGGCCGCGCGACATAAATGTAAGGGCCGTGGTCACGGATCAGGAGGGCGACGTTGATTTCTTCGAGAATCAATCCGATCCTGGCATGTCCAAAGTGGCCGACGGGCCGATCATGGCGGACGGTGAAGGGGAGATGCTTCGCGTCCGCGCTGTGACGCTGGACAGTCTCGTCGCCCAGCATGCCATCGGACAGGAGATCAACTTTCTCAAGATCGATGCGGAAGGATCGGAAGCTGCCATCATTCGAGCGACAGACTGGAGCTTGATTCGACCGCTGGTGCTGGTGATTGAAGCGACTGCCCCGTGGTCGAACGAACTCGTCAATCAGAATTGGGAGCCTGTCCTGCTCGCAAACGGGTTCTTGCGTGCGTATTTCGACGGCATCAATGTCTTTTATGTGAGGGCCGAGAGCAAAGAGCTGCTCCGCCACTTCCAAGTGCCGGTAAACGTTCTCGACGGCCATTTGACATTCGAACAATGGCATTCAGGCGTGGCGGTGAAGCAACTGACGGCCGAACGCAGTGAGATCATTGCGCAGCGAGATCAATTTTCCGCGGAATGCGAAGCTCAGCGCCAAAAGAGCGCGGACATTCAAGAACAATCGGCTGAGCTCACGGCGGCAGTTGAGCGGGCGGAGGCTGAAAGCCAGCGTCTGACAGTCCACGCAGCGGCTCTGTCCAAACGCCTGGCGCGGGAACAAAAGCAGGCGGAGGCCGAACGCAAGCGCCTGACGGCCCACGCGGCAGCCCTGTCCAAGCAGCTGGAGCAAGAACGCGAGCGGGCGGAGGAGGACGGCAGGCGCCTGGCGGCCCATATTGCCGCCCTGTCCAGACAGCTGGAGCAGGAACATCATTCGCTCGCTTCCGCGACGTCTCTTGCCGCGCGTTACGATCGTATCGTCCTTGAGCTTCGCGATGAGGGGGGCCCGCGCGCTCTGGGGAGCGTTCTGCCATTGGCGCGGCTTTTGCGCCGGTTTCATCATGCTGTCGGTCGTAATAACGCGACTGATATCACTCCTGCGGAGAGTTCCATGGGTTCACCTGCCAGCTATGAGCCGCCCTCCAGCCCTGCTCCAGGTCGCCTGCGCTCAACCGCGAAGAAGGGCGCTCTCGGTGTCTACAAGGTCCTTTTCAGGCCATTCGTGCGTCCGGTCATGTGGCGGGTCAGGACATTTCTGTTGCAGCCCGTCTACGAACGCCTCGATCGCTCACAAGAGGCCCTTCATCACGCGCGCTCGAATGAGATTCAGGCGTTGCGACAGGAGCTGGCTCAACTTGCGAGGAGCTTGGATAATCATGCACGCTCGGATGACATCCAGGCGTTGCGGCAGGAGCAGGCTCAACTGGTGAGGAGTCTGGAAGCGCTCGCCCTGACGATCGCGTCAAACCCGCCGCGAGGACGTTAGCCTGTGCCGTGCAGCCACGATGCGAGTGTCTGCACAAACCCGTCCCAAGTCGGTATTCGCAGTCTCGTCACCTCACCCCAAAGCCTTTCCGCGAACGGATCATCAAGCAGTTGACGCACCGCGCCCGCAATCGCCTCTGGGCTTATCTCGTCGAGGATGACACGGCCGCCTTGTGGCAGCACGTCGAGGCTTGGCAGGTTCGCGGATGCAATGACCGGGATGCCGCTTGCCAGGCTTTCATAGGGCGGGATGCCAAAGCCTTCCAGTGAACTGACGAACAGGGTTGCTCTGGTTTTCTGCAGAGTTTGCCTGATCGCATCATCGCTTGCGTGACCCAGATATCTGAACCGCGGTTCGGCCTTGAGGCGTTCCAGGATCGCAGGCTCGCGTGTCGATCGGCTTTCTATCCGACCAATGATGGTCAATTCGACGTCGACATCCTGCTGCCAAAGCAGCTCGAAGGCCTCGAGAATATCGGCAACGTTTTTCCTGGGCTCGATCGTCCCGACATATGTGAACATCCGCTTTTTGGCGTCGAACATTTGCCGGGATATCGCAACGCCATCGCCTCCGAGCGGGATCGCGGGACCTGCGCGGCCAGCCTTTCGGATCACGCGATGCACGTACTCGCGGCGGGTCTGTTCGCTGATAAACGCTGCGCGCGGTACTTCGCGAAGCGCACGCACATAATGCATCAGTCGCCCTGTCGTACGCGGCTCCCAGTCCTGCGGATGAAGATAGGGCAGGAAATCGTACACCAGCCAACTGACCGAGGCGGTGCCCTCATGGCACAAGGCCCGGTATGCCTCGGCGCGTTGCTGGTCGAAAAACACCTCGGGGTTGTGCAAGCCGGCTTTGAGGTCGGTGGTGGAAATCGGCGTACCCTTCTGGAGATGTGGCAGAAGTCGTTCTGTCTCATCCTCTACGGAGTGCTTGCCGTCGCCGGTGAGTATTTCCACCACCGCGTCCGGGAGCGCGCAGAAAGCCAATTTCTCCGCGTCGAACCGACACGGGACGAGCGGCCGAGGCCCGCTCCAGCGTCGCAAGATCTCGCGTTCCACCCGCTGGATTCCCGTGCGCAACGGATTGCTCGTCAACTCGGTCAGATCGGCAAAGATTGGGGCTGGTGGCAATGCTCTTCTCTTACGGTCCTCGGCGATTGGCGACAGTCTCAGAATCCAAGCCCCTCGCACAGCTGCTGCGCGTAGTTTTTGAAACTATGAACTTCGCAGTAATGTCGCCGCGCCTCGTCAAATTGAGACCGATTGGCGCTTTTCTGGCTGATCTTGGCCAGCGCTTCCGCGATGAGAACCGGGCTTGGATGATCCGGCACGGTAGAGACATAGGTCGGCCCCTCCATTGCCAGCGCCAGGTCCTCGTTTGCAACGGTGGGCAGCCCAACGGCGATACAGTCGAGCAGCGCGCCGGACAAGCCTCCGAAGCGATGGGTTCTCAACTGAACCGCTGCATCAGCCGCGAGCAAATAGTCTCGATATTGCGTCTCATGGATAAAGCTCGATGAAAACACTACATGATCTGTCAAGCCGAGTTGGGAGACCATATCCTTGAAAGGTCCATCATTTCCAGAAAGCTCGCCAACAAAATATAGTTTTACCGGAATGTTCCAGCTTTGCAGAACGTCAACAGCCCAAATGCACTCTTCGACCGCTTTCGTGGAGTGAACAAAACCAAGAGAGACGACTGCGAATTCTTTTGCGGCGATTCCGAGGCTCTGTCTGGCTGCCGATTTCAACTTTTCATCGGTCGGATCATTCTCCCATTGCCGATAGATCGAAAAAGGCAAGTAGGTCGCTGTCTTGGAAAAGCGTTCTTGAACGATCCGAGCCGTCACGCGCGAATGGACGAACATGGGCGAAGCCCATTCTGCGATTTCACCGAGAAATGTTGCTCGCAGCCTCGATTCGTCTTGCAGCCAGGAACCGATCTCCTCGTCGGTCACAGGTCGCCCGAGCTCACGCTCCGCAACCGCCCGGGCGCGCGACGACCCCAGGAGGGCTGCGTAGAAACCGAGCAGGCGATTGTCGTGCTCGATACAAGCCCCGCCATAGCGTTCAAGCATCTGGAACACCTCCAGATGAAAATGGGAGTTCCCCATCACCCCGACCACTCGATCAAAGCCAGAAGACAGGCAGGGAAGGGCGGTGATCAGCTGCGCCGACGCTGCTCCCTCAGGTGTGGCCACAGGCGCATGTTTTGAGAATACGTGGACATCGGCCAGTTTGCCGAGTTCCCTGATTGTTGCGGCGGAATAGTCCGCAACCCCGGACTGGTCCGGCGGCATCGGACTGAGGAACGCAATTTGTGGTCGTGCGCCTCTGAGGACGCCGGTGGGCTTCGGCTGACGACGCGTGACCAAATCGCCCACCGTCGACCAGAATTCACCGGCGATCTTGTCGGCCCGAAACCGCTGCCAGCGTGTTGACTGATCCTGGACGATCTCGGTGCGCCCCGCCTGATCGACGGCAATCGCTTCGAGCTTCTTTCTGAGTTCCTCCGCGTTGTCTGGAGAAAACATCAAATCGTCGCGCCCGATCAGTTCCTTGTGAGCGGGGATGGAAGACGCGATCACCGGCGATCCCGCCGCCATCGCCTCGACGACCGGAATCGAGAACCCCTCCATGTGCGTAGCAACGACCGTACAAAGCGCGCCGCGGTAGATCGAAACGAGCTCATCTTCGTCGACAAAACCAGGGAAGACAAGAAGCTCGGGCCTGCCGCCATTTCCCGTATGCAGATCGCGCAGGATTGCCTGCCAAACCGGCGGGTAGTTCCCCGTGACCACGAGCCGAATGCCGGCGTCTTGCATCACGGCGCTTCCGGCATGAGCGAGGATAGGGCACTCGACATTCTTTCGAGGCTCGGCTCCGCCGCAGGCAAGAACATAGCGCTCGGAAAATCTCTCCCGCCGCCCGGATGTGTCGGCGTGCTCGAACGCGCTGTCTATCGGTGCCCCGGTCTTGGTAATGCGCAACGGGTCTACGCCGAGAAGGCGCTGGAGCTCGCCTGATGTATGCTGCGAGATCGGGAAGAAATGATCGTAGCGGGAAAGCCAAATGAGCTGGGTGTGATAGTCGAGGCGATTGGAAGCCGTTGGCAGGTAACGTTCCGGCTTCATGAGCGGGATGAAGTCATAGACAATCGCGAGCTTGAGAATATCGGGGTCGTTCACGATGCGACCCAGGAAGAATGGATCATGGGTCATGGGGGACAGTTCGAAGAACACTGTCGAACATCCTTTGACACCCAGATAGGCGTTGCTGCGAACCCGATCGACGAGATGAAGGAAACGATCCTCGAGCGGCGGCAAGGCGGGATCGACCAGCCCGAGAGTCGACACCCCAACCCTTTCGCGAAGGTGGCCGACGGCCCTGACCAGATTCGCTGACAGCTTGCCGACGCCGCGATCCTTGTAGGAAGGGTCTTGCAGGCATCTCAAATCGAATACAATTTCGCAGTCGTCCATGCCGCAACCCAGCGCAATCGTAGCCCACTACCTACTCGCTGCAAACGGAAATTGACAAGCGAAAAGGGTCTGGGATATCGCGCGTATGGGGTGAGGCCGCACGGAAATCGATTCGATATTTAGTTTTGATTAATATAAGAGCCGACAGGCATCTTGATTATCGCTACAATCGCGTGACGTAAAAGGCGCGGTGACATCCGATTTATTTGTTGTCGCCGAGGAAATATTAGATATTCCGAACGAGATCCTGGTAGAGCTTGGTATAGGAGATTGCCATTTTTTCGGACGTGAACAGGTTCTCGTAGCGCTCTACTGCGTTTTCCCCGAAGCGTTTCGCCATGTCCGGGTCCTCCCAGATCTGAGCCATGGCTGCAGCCAAGGCCGGCGCATCGGCGGGTGGGACGACCAATCCCGTCACCTTGTCCAGGTTGATGAAACTTGTGCCAGTGCCGATCTCGCAAGAGATCATGGCTTTGCCGAACATCGCTGCCTCGACAAGAGACAACCCAAAAGCTTCCGAGCGCAGATGAGACGGGAAGACGACCCCGCTGCACAGGGTCAGAAGCGCGATCTTGTCCTCTTCTTCCAGCGCGCCGACAAAATGCACATTCGACAGCCCGTTTGCTTCAGCTTGCCCGTGCAGGGCCTGCTCCATCGGACCCGAGCCGACGATAACGACCGGATAGCCACTCAGGCGCGCTGCCTCGATCAGGACATGCACGCCCTTGTAGTAACGCAGTACGCCGGTGAACAGGAAAAATTTGCCGGGAAACCGCGCGCGCCATTGTTGCAGCCGTGCTTCGGAGGGGGCCGGATAATCCTTCACGTCCAGGCCGTTCGGAATGACGATTGTCTTGGCACGCCGTCCTCGCAGGACAGCGCTCGTTTCCAGATAATTGGGCGAGGCCACGACGATGCGGTCAACGCTGTTGAGGAAGATATGCATCAGCGGACGATAGACCTGCAGCAGCGTGCTCTGCTTGACTATGTCAGACTGATAGGTGACCACGGTTGGCTTTCGCACCCGCATGCCGAAATGAGCCAGGTCCATGAAGGGCCAGGGGAAGTGATAGTGAATGACATCGGCTTGCGCCGCCAGTTCGCCGAAGCGCTTGAAGGCGCCGAGCGAAAAACCCGTCGAGGCGACCTCCAGATCGAGGCGTGCCTTGTAGGCCCAATGCCCGTCGAAGAAGACGCTGTTCTCCTCCGGCTTGCGGCTGAGTGAAAGCACCGTCGGCTCAACGCCCAGTTTCGACGTTCCGCAGGCGATTGCATGGATTGCTCGTTCCATGCCGCCGAACGTGTCAGGCCAATACGTCTTGAAAAAGTGGAGGACGCGCATGTCAGCGGCTTTTCCGCTTGGCAATGGCCTGGTCGAAAACCTCGATCAAACGCTTTGCGCTGAGATGCCAGTCGAAACGCGCCGCATTGGCCTTGGCGATCGCGGCTCGTCGTGCAAGATCGCGATCGTCGGTAAGCAGTTGATGCAGCTTTGCGGTGAGGTCGCTGACTGACAGCGGATCGACCAGCAAGGCGCCTGCGCCGGCAACTTCGGGCATTGAAGAGACGTTGGAGGTCAGAACCGGTACCCCAAAACCGTTTGCCTCCAGAATGGGCAAGCCGAACCCTTCATAGAGTGATGGCATCGTAAGAGCCCGGGCTCCAGCATAGAGCGATGCCAGATCGGTGTCATCCAGGTACCCCGTGAGCCGCAACTGGTCGGAAACACCAAGATCCACCAGGCGAGACCGGAGATCGCCGAGGTGCCAACCCTGTCCACCAGCGATGACCAGCAGATGTCCGGAACGGACCTGCGGGTCGAGGCCGGCCCAGGCCTCCAAGAGGCGAACGAGATTCTTGCGCGGCTCGAGGGTCCCTACAAACAGCAGATAGGGCCGGTCGATTCCAAAACGCGTGTGCACGGCGGCAATGTTGCCCGGCACGAGGCGGGTATAGCCGGGATAGATCGTTGTCACGGGAGCTTCCAGACCGGGGTATCTCTCCCGGAGCGCCCCCTCCGTTGAATTCGAGTCCACGACGATAGCGTCAGCCCGGCGCACCGCGGCGCCCACAAAGGCGCGCTCCGCGCCCCATGTCTGCCAACGCATGGTTTCGGGCGCATAGGCCCAAACCAGGTCATGAATTGTGACCACCCGCGGCATCGGCGCCGGCAGACGGAAGGGAAGCCGGTGCGCCGGCCCCCAAAATACATCGACCGCGTCGTTGGTTGCTGCGCGTGGCAGCGCCGTTTGCGACCAGATCATGCGAGCGGCAGCGCCCGGGAAAGCCGCCACGCGCATGTCGGCCCCAACGAGCTCATCAAGCCCATTGGCCGGCGACTCGGGCAGATAGAGAATTGGTCGGTGTCCGGCTGCGACGAGCGCCCGCGTCATCTCGACGACGTATCTTCCGATACCCGTGAGGCCAGGCACAAGGTTGCGTGCGTCGATTCCGATTTTCATTTACGATCTGGGTACAATGAACTGCGTGCGGTGCGGGTTAGCGAGCCCTTCAGCCGTGATATCAGGTTTCCGCGTCGATCCCGGCTTTTCATACCTGGCGCCGGCACCTCCTCCGCATAGCAGAGTCGAACTCCATTGCAACATGGCCTGCGAGGAGCGCGGATTTTGTACGCTGCGGGCATGGTGATGAGACGATGCGGCGATCTTGTAGTCTCTTCCCGAAGTGAGCGGCCTTGGGTTGAAGGCGTCGTGTGATTTCGTGGCGAAAGGCGCTTGCTCAATCGGTTTGCCTGAGACAGTCGTCAACTTGATGTCGCCAGGGCAATAATGTATCGAACCTTTCGCACACAGCCGGGCCTGGGCAGAACACACGATCGGGACATCTCGACATATGCTGCCGACTAAGACAGGCGTCCTCGCAGAGGCGTTCGCCGACATAAGAGCCGCGCTGAAGAAACACCATCTGGCGACGACGTTCAGCTGGCAGGACGTGGCCCAGCGCTACCGGCGCTCGCGGGTCGGAGCGTTTTGGCTGACCATCAACATGGGCGTGCTGATCGGCGCGCTCGGCTTCGTCTTTGGCACCCTCTTTCGCACGCCGATGCAGGAGTTTCTCCCCTACATTTGCGTCAGCTTGATCTTCTGGGGTTACATTTCGTCGTCGATCAACGAGGGATGCATGGCCTTTATCGGGGCCGAGGGCATCATCCTTCAGGTGCGCATGCCGCTGTTCACCCATGTGTTGCGCGTGCTCTACCGCAACGCCATCATTCTGGGCCACAACATTCTCATCTACCCGCTCGTCCTGCTGGCCGTCGCGCGCATGCCGACATGGCACGTCTTCCTGGCGCTGCCCGGCTTTGTCATCTTGTCGCTCAACCTGCTCTGGATCATGCTGATCCTGGGTGTGCTGTGCGCACGCTACCGCGACATGACGCAGGTGATGCAGAACCTTCTGCAGGTCATCATGTACCTGACCCCGGTGATGTGGATGACGCGAACGCTGCCCGAGGGCATTTCAAGGTTGTTGCTGGAACTCAATCCCTTCTACCATCTCCTCAGTGTCGTGCGCGACCCGCTGCTGGGCGAGCTCCCGTCCGCGACGAGCTGGATCGCCTGCATCGTGTTTGCGATCGTTGGCTGGACGGTCGCCCTGTTGCTGTTCGGCCGTTATCGTCACCGCATCCCCTATTGGTTATGATCCCTGCTATGGCTTCCATCATATTGGCCGGCGTCTCGGTCGAATTTCCGGTCTTCAACGCGGCAAGCCGCTCGCTCAAGAACAGGGTGCTGAGCGTCGCCACGGGCGGCGCGATCGACCGTCGGGTCGATGGCCATGTCATCGTGCGCGGACTGGAGGATGTGAGTTTTTCGGTGAACGAGGGGGACCGGATCGGCCTCGTCGGCCACAACGGTTCCGGCAAGACGACGCTGCTGCGCGTGCTGTCGGGCATCTACAGGCCGACGAGCGGCTCGGCGGAAATCCACGGCGAATGCGTGTCGCTGATCAACATCTCGCTGGGCATCGACCCGGAAGCGACAGGGCGCGAGAACATCAGGCTGCGGGCGGCGATGATGGGCATGCGGCCGAACGAATTGCGCGAGCAATTCGATGGCATCGCCGAGTTCACCGGACTGGGCGATTTTCTGGACATGCCGTTCCGGACCTATTCGTCGGGCATGCAGCTACGCCTGGCGTTCTCGACATCGACGGCGATCCGGCCGGAAATCCTGGTCATGGACGAATGGCTTTCGACCGGCGACGAGGACTTCAAGCACAAGGCCGACAGGCGGCTGCGCGAGATCGTCGAGACGACCAAGATCCTTGTCCTTGCCAGCCACTCGCGCGATCTGCTGCAAAAGAATTGCAACCGCATCCTGTGGATGGAGCATGGCCGTGTGCGCATGGATGGCCCTACAAATGAGGTTCTGCCAGCCTATTTCGGTTGAGTTCATCGTCTGAAACAAGAATAAATGCAAACAGGTTGTAGACGATGCCAATCGCAACCTCGTATGTTTGTCCAGGCTGATGCCCGGCTAGGGCGCGAACGGATGAGACAGTGTGATAAAGAAGAAAATCCGATTCGATCCGTCGAACCCGCTCTTCGCGCTACCTGCTTAGAGATCCGAGAGACGGCGCGTGACAATAGGCCGAACTCGGCCCCAATCGAGATTTGGACACAACGGTACTTCCTTTGACCTTCATTTCATACGCCCAGAATTTTGAAGATGTTATGCTTTGGCGGGCGCTCAAGCATATTCCGCAAGGATTCTGGATTGATGTGGGCACCGCGGACCCGGACGAATACTCTGTTACGCGGGCCTTTAGCGATCATGGCTGGTGTGGGATCAACATCGAGGCCAATCCACCCTATGTGGCGCGCATCGCGGGCGCGCGCCCACGCGATGTAACTTTGGGTGTCGCAGCCGGCGCCAGTGCGGGGAGCGTGCCTTTCTTTGAGGTGGTTGGCACTGGCATGTCGACCATGGACCGGGTCATCGCCGAACAGCATCGCGTGGCAGGATACGAGATCCGGGAACACGAGGTTCCGTCGCGGATATTGGCTTCCATCTGCGCCGACTATGCTCCAGCAGATATCCATTTCCTGAAAATCGACGTTGAAGGGACAGAACGTGATGTTCTGGCCAGAGCTGTTTGGACGAGCCATCGACCTTGGATCGTCCTGCTTGAGGCGACGAAGCCGAATCCGCAGGAGCAAAACCACCTGAAGTGGGAACCGCTACTTCTCGCTGCGAACAACCGGTTGGTGTGGTTCGACGGTTTGAACCGCTTCTACATTGCCGCAGAATTCTGGGACGAATTGGCGCCGGCATCCGCGGCGCCACCGAACCTATTTGACGACTTTGTTCGCGCAACCGGCGCAGAGCACCTCAACAGGATCGTCGGTGCCGAGACGCGAGCCGGGCAGGCGGAAGAGCGAGCGGGACAGGCGGCGGCGCATGCTGCGCAAGCCGACACGCGCGGTTCGTCATCCGAGGAAATATTGCATGGACAAACTCGAACGCGTCATAGTCGCGGTCGCGAGTGGCCGTGTGAATCTGAGCGTCGAGCTTCCGCCGGTGTCGTCAGACAAGACCGCCCATTCATTCTGGCCTATCAGGCTGCGCGATTAGCCAAATTCAGTTGGTTTGTAGTGACTATTAAAGGGTGGTCGCCGCCCTTTTCTGGAGAACTTTGATGGCAGCCAGCATCATGAACCAGTACCGCAATTTTGAGGAGCGATTCAGAGGAGACCGGGAATCCATCCTACACACATTTTCCGTGTATCTGCCGCTCTTGGACGTCATTCATTCCGAGAGCGATGCCGATCCAACTGCGCTTGATCTCGGCTCCGGAAGAGGAGAATGGTGCAGTCTTTTGAAAGGTAGGGGATGGCTGTGCACTGGGGTCGAGAACAATCCCACGATGATCGCGGAGGCTGAAAGCAAAAACTTTGTATCGGTCAACGCGGATGCTCTCGAATTTGTCAGAAACACGAAGAATGCGAGCTACGATGTCGTTACAGCTTTTCATCTGGTTGAGCATCTCCAAAGCGAATATGCCATAGAGTTGCTGGAGCAGATTTATAGAATACTGAAGCCCGGTGGGATTATCATTGTTGAGACGCCAAACCCAGAGAATCTCGCTGTCGCAACTTGGGCGTTCCACATGGATCCGACCCATGTTAGGCCGATACCGCCACCGTTAATGGTCTACTACGCTGAGCTTGCTGGCTTCAGGGCGAACAGGATTCTTAGACTCAACGGCAAACCAGCCGCCGAGGATTTTGGCCCTATCCAATCGTTGATAAACACACTGTTTAGCTTGGGACCCGATTATGCGCTGGTCGCGTTGAAACAGTCGGGCCTAGATACAGCCAGAAAATTGAAATTTGAATCGTATTGCGCATCTGTTCCGCAGCAAGGACCCGCTGACATGCGACGTCTCATGCAATTGGCGGAAGAAGCCGATGCGGTTCATGCTCGTCTTAAAGGTGTTGAATATGCACTAGAGGAGAACAGGCGTGAACATGCGTCAAAAAACATCGCGGTGGAGAAATTTATAATTGAACAGATGGAAATGAATTATGTGATACATTCGCACTTGCAGGAAATAAAGAGCAGGGTGTCAAATATTAACCTCTCCTGGATGGTCACGGAGGCACTCCAAAGAGTGCAACGTCAATCTCGATCATCGGCAAAGAGAATTTTTTATAAGAGTAAAAATATATTAAGAACTTACCCGCGCTTGTGGCGTCATCTTGACAGGTCAATTAGGTGTTTTCCGACCCTCCACCGCTATCTGGCGCGCGTATCGTCCTACCCTCCTTTGACCGAAGCATATCCAACACTTTTGGAAAAAGGCTTCCTGATTGACTTTCCCGATGTGACGGCCAAAGGGTTCGAAAATTTCACTGAACGATCCATAAAATTCATTGGCCATTTCAGCGGAACATACAGCCTCGCCTATATCAACCGCAATTTGGCTGAGAAGATGTATTCGCTTGGGCTGGGACGGATCAATATCGTCCCATTTCATGGACGACGTGAGGACGCTATTTCGGCCCCAAACGATACATCGACGGCGGTTCTCACGCGCATGATGCGGGATGGGTTTGCCGACGAATCCTATATTACCCTTGTTCACCATTTTCCGGTGCTGGATCGCTCGGATGACGACAAGCGCGCCTATATCATGTTTTTCTGGGAGGAATCGTCAATCCCGTTCGGAACAATCGAAAAGCTGAATGGCTACGACGCCGTTGTCGCTCCGTCTCGTTTCGTAATGAAAACGCTGCAGGACAACGGCTGTCGTAGGCCAATCGTTTTGGCGCCGCCGCCCGTCGTGGATATTCCGGCCGCGGAACCGAAATCCCCCCGGGTGTCAGGGGTAATCAATCTTCTGCACATCTCTTCCTGCTTTCCTAGGAAAGGTGTCGATCTTCTTCTGTCAGCGTTCGACATCGTTTCGAGAAATAATGACATTCGCTTGACTATAAAAACATTTCCAAACGAACACAATAATGTCGATCAGCTCATTTTAGACATCGTGGCTCCCGAATTTCGAAATAATATTCGCGTCATTTTTGATGACTATACGACTCTGCAAATGCAGGAACTTTACGATCAATCAGATGCGATAGTCCTGCCATCTAGGGGCGAAGGTTTGAATTTGCCGGCCATCGAAGCGGGACTTCGTTATCTTCCTGTGGTTGCAACCGGTTTCGGTGGACAAGCGGATTTTCTCTCCGATGAGAACAGCTGGCGAATTCCCTTTCACTTCGTTCCTTCCTCGTCGCACTTATCCAGCGGTGCATCATTTTGGGTTGAGCCTGACCAAAAGGCATTAGCCTCTATACTCGACGACCTGATCAGCGATTTTGGCGCGGGAGGAAGCCGCTCGCAGCGACGGGCGCGACTGCTGTTCGACCGGGTGAGTCAGCTTTATGCTTCGGACGATGCGGCCAAGCATTTTTTAGGCGCAATTAACAGAATTGAGCAGATAGAGGAGGGTTTTAAGCGACCGCTTGGTTTGACGGTGGTATCGACTTGGCGTGAGCCATGCGGGATTGCAGATTACTCGGATCGTTTGATCGGCGCTTTACATCTTAAAGATGTTTCAATTGTCGGTCCAAAAAATAAAGTTAGGGAAACTCATGCCTCTACATCAAGTGAGGATGTGAGGGTAACAAGAGAATGGTTAAAGAACGCCCCAACATCGGGATTTGCCAGCGCGGATATTAGATTATGGAAAGAAGTTGTTTGGTTTCAACATCATTTTGCCTTTTACGAGATTGATAGAGAGCTACTGTTAACTGTCAAGGAGCTTAAAGCCTTAGGGAAGGTCGTTTTCATCACGCTACATACTTCGCGGCCAATTCTACAATTTGATTCGGCGCGACGGAGCACTGTTGTAGAAACCCTGAAGCTGTTTGATCGAGTCATCGTGCATACAGTGACTGACCTCAACAATTTGGGTCAATGCGGGCTGGGTCACAACGTGACAGTTATGCCGCAGGGCATTCCATATCGCGGCAACACCCGCCCTGCAGAGAGATTGACCAAGCGGATCGGATCCTTTGGCTTCTTGTACCAACACAAGAATGTGAGGGCATTAATCGAGGGGTTTGCGAAATTTATCGCGGCCCGACACGATGGCGAACAATTCAGGCTGTGTCTGCTGAATGCTGTTCGCACGGATTCCAATTCGAAGGAGGAGCTTGAAAATTGCAAGAAAATGATAAGAACCATGGGTCTTGAAGATCAAGTAGAGCTGTACCCGGATTACCTTGAAGAAGCGAAGGTTGAGGAAATGCTTTCGGAGTGTGACTTGGTCGTACTTCCCTACTTGGATAATCCAGAATCTTCCAGCGCCGCTGTCAGGACCGCTTTGGCTGCCTGCGCGTTTGTAGCCACATCTCCTGCACACCTGTTCGATGAGGTTCGCGGGATAACGATCGGGTTGAACGGCTTCGCCCCCTCGAATATTGCAACCGCCTTACGTGAATTCTATGACGATCCCAGAGGGTCCAATCTCGAGAATATCGCCAAGCGTCGATTGGAGTGGGTGGAAGAGAACAGTTGGGAACGGATAGGGCAACGCTCATTGGCGATGATGCTAGGCGCTAGAGCTGAGGTCTGAGATTGTCAGTATAGGCGGCAGCCGCCAATAATTCCCCCGGTCCGGTTGCCGCTGAAATGTCCTACCTGCTTCCGGAGATAGGCTTGAGAATCGGCATCGATGGCAGGAATCTCGGCTCATCCACCGATCGAATCGGCCGGTTCGTCCACAATTCCACCCGACTGGCCGCAGCTTTGTGCTCGCAAGGATAGGCGGTTCGGTCTCTCGAAGCCGGTGGCGCGATAAAGCGGGGAGCATAGCCCGGCCCCTGACGCTCTGCCCAACCGGAAATCAAAAAAAGCTCTGGCGATGGCTGCAACTCCACGCTATGCGATGATTGCAGCGGGGGCTGAGGATTAGAACTTCGAAACGGGCGATCGGTGAGGGATGTCATTCGATCGCGCGAGGCTGTAATGTTCGAATCCTTGCCTGGAGTATAGTACTGGCCAATGACTTCCTATGTAAAAGCCGTATCCGGAAGTCGGCCGAAGATGCGGCGCGCCTTCATCATGGTCCAGGATATGGCTATGGTCCTGGTCGCGGTGGCGCTTAGTCTCGTCCTCTCCAGGTCAGACCTTTCGTTCGATGCATTCTCCTACGAAGGCTTTGTCACCTGGGCAGGGGTCGTTCTCATCAGCCACCTGCTGTTCAGATATTGTGGTCTCTACACCACGATCTGGCGCTTTGCCTCGACCCCGGACTTTTTCAACATTCTGAAGAGCTGCGCGATTCTGACGGTTGTGCTTTATACCGTTTCGCTGATGTCTCGTTTCCTCCAGCCCGTGGCTGGCCTCAACGAGCGCCAATTCATCGTCTTCTTCCTCGTTTCCTTCACCATTATATCGGCGCCTCGGCTGTTCTACCGATTTCTTCGCGACGGCGCGAGCTGGGGCATCCTCACCCAGAAGGCCAATAAAACGCAGGCCAAGCGGGCGCTGTTCGTCGGTCGGCTTGGCGAGGCCGACCTGATCATTCGCTTCACACGCACGGCAGAGCCGGCCGACTATTCCATCGCCGGCATCATGGCGACCGAGCGCGGCGCTCCGTTGGGCACACGGATTCAAGGTGTTCCCGTGGTGGCGTCCCGACCGCGCCTGATCGATGTGCTGGAGGACTTCGCCGCCGGCACCAAGAGCATCGACCTGCTTATTTTCGGCAGCGGCGTCGAGCATGAGATCGAGGAATATTCCGAGCTTGTGCGTGTCGCCCGCCATGGCGGCATAGCCGTCGTACAGTTCTCGAGGCTTTCGCAACTGGGGCAGGAGGGAAAGATCGTTCTCGACGAAGTCGAGATGGAAACGATCCTGCGCCGTCCGACGGTGCCGTCCGACATCGAACGCATTGGCGCTTTCGTCGGCGGCAAGCGCGTCCTGGTGACCGGAGGCGCAGGGTCTATCGGCCGCACACTGGTCAAGCGGTCGCTGGAGCTGGGGGCAGGGGCGGTGCTGGTCGCCGACAATTCCGAGTTCGGCATCTTCCAGTTGAGCCAGTATGTCGACGAGAAGGACCATGAACGCCTGAAGGTCCGCATTGTCGATGTCGCGGACCGGCGCCAGATGACGCGTGTCGTCACGGAATTCAAACCGGACATCATCTTCCATGCCGCTGCGCTCAAGCACGTTCCGCTGCTCGAGGAAAACTGGGAATCGGCCATCCAGACCAATGTTTTCGGCACGCTTGTCTGCGCTGAGGTTGCCGCCAAATGCGGCGTTCCGCAGTTCCTGCTCATCTCGAGCGACAAGGCCGTGGATCCGACCTCGGTGCTTGGCATCACCAAGAGAGCGGCCGAGCAGCTCGTCAGCTCCCTGCACGAAAGCCATGCAATCGTGGCAGATGGGCGCCGTTCCGGCACCAAGTTCATAGCCGTGCGGTTCGGCAATGTGTTTGGCTCCAATGGTTCGGTGGCGACCATCTTCCAGGCACAGATCGAGGCTGGCGGCCCGGTCACGATTACCGATCGACGCATGACCCGCTATTTCATGACGGTGGCGGAAGCTGTCGACCTCGTCATCATGGCCGCCGCTGACGCACAGTCGCGTAACGGCAAGGACGATTATGCCATCTACATGCTGGACATGGGCAAACCCGTGCCGATTCTCGAAGTCGCGGAAACCATGATCCGCATGGCCGGCAAGACGCCCTATGCGGATATCCCGATCCGCTTCACCGGCATCAGGCCCGGCGAGAAGCTGCATGAGACGCTGCAGGGCGCCAATGAAGAGATCGTCACGCTCGACATCGCCAAGATCTTCGGTCTCAGGACCGATGTCGTGGCGTGGCCGGCGATTCAGGCCGCACTGGCTGCGCTGCAGGCGGCAATGAAGAACCAGGACAAGGCTTCCGCCCTTGCCGTGTTGGCGGAGCTCCATCGGCCGGAGACATCAGCGCCAGACACGCGGCAGGAAACTGGCTCGAGAACAGTCGGGCAAGCAGGTTAGAGACGTTGCAGCTGACGGTTGAACGGCGAGATCTTCCTGGGATATCGATCCCGCGCTGGCGGTTTTAATGATCCGGGGAAGGCTGTGAAGCGACTGAAGCGAGCCTTCGATCTCGTCGCGACAGCCCTGCTGTTGCTGGTGACGTCGCCTGTTCTATTGCTCTGCGCGCTTGCGGTGCGGGCATCGTCGCCCGGTCCGGTGATCTTTTCGCAAACGCGGGTCGGCCGCGATGGTGTGTTGTTTCGCTGCCACAAGTTGCGGACGATGGTCCAGGGAACGCCGTCCTTGCCCTCGCACGAAGCGCCGGCGAATGCCGTGACCGCGGTCGGAAAGACCTTGCGGAAGTTCAAGCTCGATGAGCTGCCGCAATTCTGGAATGTTCTCAAGGGCGAGATGAGCCTGGTCGGGCCGCGCCCTTGTCTGCCGACACAGACGGAACTGATCGAGCGTCGCAGGCGGCTGGGGGTTTTGGCAGTACGTCCGGGCATTACCGGCATGGCCCAGATCAGGGGCATCGACATGTCGAACCCACAGCTTCTGGCCGAAACGGATGCCGCCTATCTCAAGGCGGCATCGTTCTGGCTCGACCTTCGCATCCTGTTTGGAACGCTCTATCGCAACGGCGGCGATTGAGCGTTTTCGAGCCGCGCTATCTCGGCCAGCCGCTCCAGCGTGCCGGTTTCCGGCAGCCAGCCTTCCGATACGAGCAGGGAAGGGTCGCATATCTGTGTCGCGGTCAAGCTGTCCCAGGACGTCCGCTTGCCCAACAGGATCGCGGCTGCCCGCAACGGCCCGGCCGGCACGGCTACCAGGCGCGTCGGCCGTCCGAAACCGCTGCGAAAGGCGCCGACGATGTCAGCGATCGAAACCGGCGGCACATCGCCGGCAACATAGATCGGGCACAGCGGCCCCGAATGGCTGAGCAGATGCCACACCGCGCCTGCCGCCGATTGCGACGACAACAGCGAGCGGGTTCCCGTCAGCGCGCCTGCCGGCAACGGCAGAGCCGTGTCGGCCAGGCGCATCAGTGTCGCCAGGTTTCCTTTCATGCCGCTCCCGTAGACCGGAGGCAGCCGCAGCACGGCGGCGTCGGAACGGCCATGCGACGCATAGGTGTCCAGCACTCTGATCTCTGCTTCGCGCTTCGAGCGCCCATAGGCGCATTGCGGATCGGGTATCGTGTCCGCGTCGATCGTTGCGCTGACGCGCGCGCCGATCACGGCCCGGATCGAGGAGAGCTGGATAAACCGTCCGCTTGCCTGTTCGGCCGCCGCTTGCGCCAACCGTGCGCTCAATTCCGCATTGGCCTGCCGAAAATCGGCGTCGGTGGCATTGCCTTCATCATTGTTCAGACCCGCGCAATGGACGACATCCGTAACGTCCCTGGTAAGCGCCAGGAAGGCAGCCGTCGGCGCATCGAAACCGGGCATCTGCACGGCGTCATGTCCGGGACCAAGCCTCTCCGGGTGGCGGGACGCGAGGCGGAGCTCGGCGCCGGCCTTTCGAAGCTGGCTGACCACCTGACGGCCGATAAAGCCCGTCGCGCCTGTGACCAGGACTTTCATCGCCTTTGCCCTGAACGCCTATTGGGTGACGGATGGACGCATCTGCTCTTCCATCGTCGGCGAAAGGATTGGGTCTTCCGCCACCGGCGCCAGCTCTCGTTCGTCCGTCATCGGCGCAAGTGCCTGGTCTTGCGGCAATGGAGCCTGACGTCCGGAGGCGAGATACGTTCCCGACACCAGGAAGACCATCAGCATCGAGTCCAGAATGTCGTGGCCGACCAGGATGCCTGTCATTCCGGCCGTGAGATAGGTGATCACCACGATGACAATCATGGTGGCGCCGAACCGCTCGATCGCATCGGTGCTGTTTCGCAGGACCAAGGCGGCATTCCTGGCGGCAACGACAAAGATTGCCGCCAGCGTCACCGCGCCCAGGATTCCCGCCTGCACCAAGGCGGTCAGGAAGCCGTTGTGGAAATGGCTGAAGCCTGCATCCATTCCGAACTGATCGCGGAAGCCCTGTTTTATCAAGGTCTGGGTGGCACCCACTCCATGTCCGAACAGGGGCATCTCACGAAACGCCTTCAGACCGATATCCCACACGGCGAATCGCAATCCGATGGGCGTCGTGTAGTCACCATGGGTGGCGAGCGCGTCCAGGTCGGAGCGCAGAAAGTCGACACGCCCGGATATCGTCTGGAAACCGACGGCCGCGATCACGGCGCCGACCGCCACCAGCAGCACCAGCAGGCGAATGGCATTCCTTCCTTTCAGCCTCTGTTGGTTGATCAGCAGGACGGCGATGCCGGCGATGAGCAGCGACAGCCAGATAATGCGCGTACCGGAGTAGATGATGGCGATCGTTCCGCCAAGGGCTGCGCAGATGAGGGCGTTCCTGTGTCTCTCGATACCCGACAAGGCACCAGCCACACAGACCATTACGGCAAGGCAAAGCACCTCTGCGAACACTATCGCATTGCCGGCCCCGCCCTTGGCCCTCATCCCCAGCCAATATTGCTGGATAACGGCCAGCAGCAGCGCGACGAAACAGGCGGCCAGGCTGCTGAGCACGATGATGCGGACGAGCGTGGTTTTCTGCGTGATGCTCCAGGTTGAATAGGAGATCGGGAAAAGCAGGAAGGTCACGAGCGGAATAAGGCGTGGTGCATCCCGGACGATCGCATTGTTGACAATGGACGCCACGATATTGGCCGTGCAGTAGGCATAGATCGCGATCGTCAGCGCCATCATCGCCCTGTCGATGTTGAAGCGCCTCTTCTTCAAGGCTATCAACAGGACGGACCACAGGCCGCCGCCATTGAACACGAAGCTGACCAGCGATCCCAGGACCGGTGGAAAAAAGAAGCAAAGAATGGAGAAGTAGATATTGATCCGCGACGGCGTAAGTTGCGGTCTGATGGACGAAAGCCGGTTCAAGTTTCGGGCTCGCTGTTCTCGAGTAGCTTAATGCGGCACATCCCGTTCAGCGGAACCGAATATGCTCGCCTCGAATTGCCCATGCCTGATGACGCATCTTGCCCGCTTCCGCAGGTTGTATAACGGCTGGACGGTCTTTTCGATAGTGCGCCGGGGCTTGTTGTCACGGAAAATCGGCGGCCCGGCGCCCGTCGATTGGCAAAGGGCGCCAGGGGTGTTTGTCGTCATGGTCTCCCGAGTAATATTTTTCCTGCCTTTTCCCGGCTGGCGGCCTTGCGAACAGAAATTTTCGGGTTATGGCGAAAGCGTGGAAAATTCATTCCCGAACCGACCGCTGCCGGGCTGGTCTTGCATTGTTCTGCCGTGCGCCGATCTGCTAGAACGCCCGCACGAAAACACTTTGTCCAGAAGCGAAGCTTGAACCGGGCGCAAAAGGCTCGATGATTTGACGCAAGGTCTTCTGTCGCAAGGCACGAGAGAACGCTCACAGTCTATGACCATAGCACTTACGCATCTGCAGCGGCTTGAAGCCGAGTCCATCCACATTTTCCGCGAGGTCGCGGCCGCCTTCTCCAAGCCGGTCATGCTGTATTCGGTCGGCAAGGATTCATCCGTGCTGATGCATCTGGCAATGAAGGCGTTCTATCCCGCCAAGCCGCCGTTCCCGTTCCTTCACGTCGATACCACCTGGAAATTCCGCGAAATGATCGCTTTTCGCGATCAGATGGCGCAAAAACTCGGCTTCGACCTTTTGGTGCATGTCAACGAAGACGGCGTGCGCGACAAGATCAACCCGTTCGACCATGGCTCGAACACCCACACCCATGTGATGAAGACCGTGGCGTTACGCCAGGCGCTCGACAAATACGGTTTCGATGCCGCCTTTGGCGGCGCCCGTCGCGACGAGGAGAAGTCGCGCGCCAAGGAGCGCATATTCTCTTTCCGCAATGTCCAGCATGTCTGGGATCCGAAGAACCAGCGCCCCGAAATGTGGAAGATATTCAACACCCGCATCGCATCGGGCGAATCGATCCGCGTCTTCCCGCTGTCGAACTGGACCGAACTCGATATCTGGCAGTACATCCTGCAGGAGAACATCCCGATCGTGCCGCTCTACTTCGCCAAGGAACGGCCGGTGGTGGAGCGCGACGGCATGCTGATCCTCAAGGACGACGATCGCATGAAACTGCGCCCCGGCGAAACGGTCGAGAACCGGCTGGTCCGGTTCCGCACTTTGGGCTGCTATCCGCTCACCGGCGCTATCGAATCGGATGCCGACACGCTCGAAGCCATCGTCGGCGAGATGCTGACCGCCCGCACCTCCGAGCGGCAGGGCCGCCTGATCGACCGTGATGAAGCTGGCTCCATGGAAAAGAAGAAGCGCGAGGGGTATTTCTGACCATGCGTCACATCATGGCAAAAAGCCTCGCCCCCACCGATGGCGTCCGCGACTATCTGGCGGCGCAGGAGAAGAAGTCGCTGCTGCGCTTCCTGACCTGCGGTTCCGTCGATGACGGCAAGTCGACGCTCATCGGGCGTCTGCTGTCCGACACCAAGCAGATCTTCGAAGACCAGCTTGCCGCGCTCGAACGCGATTCGCGCAAGCATGGCACCACCGGTGACGACATTGATTTCGCGCTGCTGGTCGACGGCCTCGAGGCCGAGCGCGAGCAAGGCATCACCATCGACGTCGCCTACCGCTTCTTTGCGACGCCCAAGCGCAAGTTCATCGTCGCCGACACGCCCGGCCACGAGCAGTACACCCGCAACATGGCGACAGGTGCCTCGACAGCCGATCTGGCGATCGTGCTGATCGATGCAAGGCAGGGGGTGTTGCGCCAGACAAGGCGCCATTCGATCATAGCCTCGCTGCTCGGCATCCATCACATCGTGCTGGCCGTCAACAAGATCGATCTCGTCGATTTCGACCAGGCGGTTTTCGACCGGATCGTCGAAGACTATGGCCAATTCTCGCGTGATCTCGGCTTCCAGACCATCGTGCCGATCCCGATGTCGGCCCGCTATGGTGACAATGTCAGCAGCCGGTCGCAGAACATGCAATGGTATTCCGGTCCGACGCTGATCGAGCACCTCGAGACCGTTTCGGTCGAAGAGGCTGCCGTCGAACAGCCGTTCCGTTTTCCGGTGCAGTACGTCAACCGCCCCAATCTCGACTTCCGTGGTTTTGCCGGCACGATCGCGTCCGGCGCCATCGCGCAAGGCGACGAGGTCGTCGTCGCCAAATCCGGCAAGTCCTCGCATGTCAAACGCATTGTCGCTTATGGCGGCGATCTCAAACAGGCGGTGGCTGGCCAGGCCATCACACTCGTCCTCGACGACGAGGTCGAGGTCTCCAGAGGCAACATGCTGGTATCGCCAGCTGCTCGGCCACAGGTGGCCGATCAGTTCGCCGCCAACATCGTCTGGTTTGACGAGCATGCGTTGCTGCCGGGCCGTTCCTACATCCTGCGCACCGAAACCGACCAGACCAGCGCCACCGTAACCGATCTGAAATACCGCATCAACGTCAATGACTTCGCCCATGAGGCGGCCAAGTCACTTGAAATGAATGAAGTCGGCATCTGCAACATCTCGACGCGGGCGCCGATCGCTTTCGATCCCTTCGCCGAGAACCGCACCACCGGCGCCTTCATCCTGATCGATCGCATCTCGAACGCCACCGTCGGCGCCGGCATGATAGTGCACTCGCTGCGCCGTGCCGAGAACATCCATTGGCAATCGCTCGATGTCGGCAAGCGTGTGCGCGCCGACATAAAGAACCAGCGGCCCGCCGTGTTCTGGTTCACCGGGCTTTCGGGCTCCGGCAAGTCGACCATCGCCAACCTGTTCGAGAAGAAGCTGTTCGCCACCGGCCGGCACACCTATATCCTGGATGGCGACAATGTCCGTCACGGTCTGAACCGCGATCTCGGCTTCACCGACGCCGACCGCGTCGAGAACATCCGCCGGGTGGCCGAAGTGGCCAAGCTGATGGCCGATGCCGGGTTGATCGTCATTGTTTCGTTCATTTCGCCGTTCAGCGCCGAACGGCGGATGGCCAGGGAATTAATGGCCGACGGCGAGTTCATCGAGGTCTTTGTCGACACGCCCTTCGAGGAGTGTGCCAGGCGTGATCCGAAAGGCCTCTATGCCCGCGCGCTGAACGGCGAGATCAAGAACTTCACCGGTGTCGATTCCCCATACGAAGCGCCGGAAAAACCGGAAATCCATCTGAAGACGCTCGGCAGATCGGCGGAAGAGATGGTAGATGCCCTGGAACACTGGCTGAACGAGCGTGACATTGCCGAAGACCAATATGACAGCGGCGGCGGTATCTGACGACAGGTCGATGCTGGACGTCTTCGAGCGGCTGGCGCTGGCGGCCGGACGCGAGGTCATGCGCGTGTTCGACGCCGGCTGTGCGGTCGACCGCAAATCGGACGCCTCGCCGGTAACTGAGGCGGATCGCGAGAGCGAGAAGATCATCCTCGCCGGCCTGCGCGCCGCATTTCCCGACATTCCTTGCGTGGCAGAGGAGGAAGCGGCGGCCGGAATCATGCCGACCGATCTTGGCGAGGCCTTCTTCCTCATCGACCCGCTCGACGGCACCAAGGAATTCGTCAATCGCCGCACCGACTTCACCGTCAACATCGCGCTCGTGCGCCATGGTGTGCCGGAAGTCGGCGTCGTCTTCGCACCTTGCACTGGCCGCTTCTTTTCGGGACGGCCGGACAGGGCGGAATCCCTGGAGATCGATGGCGATTACCAGATCGTCGGCCGCCGGCCGATTTCGGTGAGAACGGCAGCAGCGCCGCTGGCCGTGGTCGCCAGCCGCTCCCACAACACGCCGGAAACCGAAGCCTATATTCGCGACCTCGGTGCCGCCGAGATCGTCTCGGTCGGTTCGTCCTTGAAATTCTGTCTTCTCGCCAGCGCCGAGGCGGATGTCTATCCGCGCTTCGGACGCACCATGGAATGGGACACCGCGGCGGGCGACGCGGTGCTGCGCGCGGCGGGCGGCACGACACGCACGCTGGACGGCAAGCTCTTGGCCTACGGTAAACGAGACCAGGCCGACGACGAGGATTTCGCCAACCCGCATTTCATCGCCAGCGGCAGGGCAGGGGCGAACCCCGTCTGAGATCGGCTGCCGACTACTCGGCCGCGGCCTGCGCCGAGTTCGAGCCGATATAGTTGCGGATCGTCTCGATGATCCGGTCTTGGTCGGCCTCGCTGAGATAGGGGTGCATCGGCAGGCACAGGATGCGCTTCGGCAGGTCCTCCGAGACAGCAAGGCCTGTCGGGGTGCGCGGATAGTCGCGATAGGCGACCTGGGCGTGCAGCGGCTTGACGTAGTAGATGACGGACGGAATGCCCTTTTCGCCCAGATGCGCCTTCAGGCCGTCGCGCTTGGGCGTCTCGATAGCGTATTGCGCCCAGGCCGAACGGCTGCCGTCGAGGTTGCGGGCGGCAGCCACGACATCGCCAAGCCCTTCGGCATAGCGGTTTGCCACCACCTGGCGTGCGGCCATCTCGTCTTCGAGAATGGCGAGCTTTTCGATGAGGATCGCCGCCTGCAGCGTGTCGAGCCGCGAATTGATGCCGACGCGGACGTTGTCATATTGCGTCTCGCCCTTGCCGTGGAAGGCGAAGGAACGCAGCTTGTCGGCCATCTCGTCGTCGTTGGTGAACATCGCGCCGCCGTCGCCATAGCAGCCAAGCGGCTTGGCCGGATAGAAGCTGGTCGAGCCGACATGGCCGAAGGCGCCGCACATCTTACCGTCGAGCGACCCGCCCATCGACTGGGCGGCGTCCTCGATCACCAGCAGTCCTTCGCGGTTGGCGATCGCCATGATCGCATCGTAATCGGCTGCAAGGCCGAACAGGTCGACCGGGATGATCGCCTTCGGCTTCAGCCTTCCTTCCTTCTTGATCATGGCGATGGCCGCTTCGAGGCTGGCGATGTCGATATTGTAGGTCACCGGATCGACATCGACGAAGACGGGTTCCGCCTTGGCCAGCGCCACCACTTCGGCGGTGGCGGCGAAGGTGAAGCTCGGCACGAACACGGCGTCGCCCGGGCCGATGCCGGCGGCAAACAGCGGCAGCAGCAGCGCATCGGTGCCGTTGGCGCAGGCCACGACATGCTTGGTGCCGACATAGGCGGCGAGCTTCTTCTCGAACTCCGCCACCTGGGGCCCCAGGATGTAGCGACCGTCTTCGACGACATGGTCGATCGCGGCCTTCAGCCGGTCGCGGATACGTTCGCGCTGTGCGCCAAGATCGATGAACTGCATATCGGCCTCTAAACGGTGGAGTACGTTCTCGCCCGAACCGGGGTTTGCGATACGTACAGAAACAACAACTTAACTGGCCCGCTGGTACCAGACTTGGGCCGGTCGAGAAAGCCGGCCCGGCTGCAGCGCAGGTTGCCCAGGTGTCGCAGCCTGTTACTTCAGGCCTTCCCCGGTAGCGCCAAAGATGCCGGAAATCCGGGCTTCGCCAGGCATAGACTGGCAAGTTTATCGCGTCTTTCCGGCTCGCGGAAACATAAAGTGATCAGCCTTTGGCGCGGCTTGCAGCCCACTGACGGCCAGATCAGGCGATTTCGTGCCGCCACGGCGGATTGGCGCCAGCGCGCGACACGGTCACCGCCGCCGCCTTTGCGCCGAGCGCCAAGGCCTTGCGGATGGCGTCTTGCGTAAGGGTGCCGATGGCCGCCTTGGTCAGCAGGCCCTGTTCATGCAGCGAGGCGAGGATGCCGGCGTTGAACGTGTCGCCGGCGCCGACGGTGTCGACCACCTCGACCTTTTCCGGCATCACGGTGACGGCATGGTCCTTGGTGTAACCGACAGCGCCTTCACTGCCATGCGTGACGACGATCAGCTTCGGCCCGCGCTCAAGCCAGTTTCGCACGACATCCTCATGCGAGCCGGCTTCGCCGAACCAGTTCAGGTCTTCGTCCGACAGTTTCACGATGTCGGCCATCGCCATCATGGCGCGAATGCGCTTGAGGTGCTTTGCCTTGTCCGGGATGAAGTTCGGCCGGATGTTGGGGTCGAGCATCATGACGCGGCTCGCGTGTTCGCGCAGCATGAACTCTTCATAGGCGCTGCCGGCGGGCTCCGAAATCAGGCTGATGGCGCCGAACAGCATGGCTTCGATCTCGCCGCCGAGCGCCGGCAGGTCATCGATCGTCAGCATGCGTCCGGCGGTGTTCTCGTCATAGAATGTGTAGGTCGCCTGACCGTTGGTGAGCCGCACGAAGGCGAGCGTGGTCGGCCTGGGCGAGGTGTGGGCATAGGTAGAGCTGACCTTGCTCGCGCCGAGCGCATCCCTGAACTGGCCACCGAAAAGGTCAGACGACAGGCCGGAAAAGAAGCCGGCCGGCGCGCCGAGCCGTCCAAGCGCGATCGCCGTGTTGAACACCGCGCCGCCGACATAGGGGGCAAAAGCCGGCTCACCTTGCGTCGTGGTGCGCGGCAGCATGTCGATCAGGGCTTCGCCGCAGCAAAGGATCATGGTTTTCTGGTCTCCGGCGGATAGATCACGCCCTTGCGGATGATGATGTTGGCGTAAAGCCTTGGCTCGCTTGTCGCGACGATGGCATGCGCCGATTTGACCCGTGCATAGAAGTCGGCGCCGGCCAGTGCAACCACCTTGCGACCCGGTGCGTGCCTGGCGCAGACCGCCTCGATCTCGTGATGGACTGGATCGGCAATCGAGGGATTGCCTTTGACCGAGGCGCGAAACAGGGCTTCCGGAACGGCGTCGTCGACCGGCAGCACGCTCAGGATCGCATCGAGCACCGGGATGAGATGATGACCGTCGGCCCGGACCAGGCGCCTTGCCTGCTCCTCTGCCGGATAGTTTGCGTCGACAAGGGCGATCTCGTCGCCATGGCCCATGGCGCGCAGTGTCGCCAGAAGGTCCGGTCCAAGGAGCGCCGGGATTCCGATCAGCATTCAGGCACTCCTGGAAATCGTCGTCGAGCCGATCAGAAAGCGTTCGGAAAGCGGCAGGCTGGCGCCGCCGAGCGCCCGGGCGTGGATGCCGACGGTTCCTTCGCGAACGGCGGGGAGTTTCAGGCCCTCGCCGTCGATTGTGGCGATGGCGGCGACAATGGCATCGACCAGCCGGCGGCGCACTGCCTGTGGCATCCAGCCGTCGACCACCGCCGCCTCGAAATCGATAACCGAGGACGCCGCGACGATGGCATAGGCGAGCGCCTGCGAGGCGCTGGCGATCCAATCGTCGAGTTCGGAGCCGATGTCGCCCCAATCCTCGGGCGAGGTCCACAGATGCGAGGCCTCGACGCCGCGCGCATTGAGCGCTTTTTCCAGCATGGCGATCGACGCCACATCGATCAGCTGGGTCGGCTTGCCGTCCGGGCCGGGCACCGGCATAGAGCCGAGCGCGCCGGCATTGCCGGTCGGGCCGCCGAACAGCCGGCCGTTGAGCACGATGCCGCCGCCAGCGAAGGCGCCGATATAGAAATAGACGAAGTCACGTGCGCCACCCGCCTGGCCGAACACGAGTTCGGCGCCGCAGGCCGAGGTGGCATCGTTTTGCAGATAGACCGGAAACTCGCATTGCGCCTGGATGTCGGCCCTGATGTCGCGGTGGCGCCACTCGTCCATGACGTCGCGCGGCGCGCCGGCGGTGTCGGCCCAGTTCCACAGTTCGAATGGCATGGCGATGCCGAGCCCGGCGATACGCTTGTCCTGCGCCGGCGTCAGTTCGCCGCGCATCTTTTTCATGCCTTCGGTGACGAACTCCACCGTTTCGCGCGGAGCCGGATAGCGATAGGAGTGCTGCAGCATCGAGCGCACATGCCCAAGAAAATCGATCAGCACCAGTTCGGCGCTGCGGCGGCCGATCTTAAGGCCGATGAAGAAGGCGCCTTCCGGATTGAGCGCCATTGGAATTGACGGCTGGCCGATCTTGCCGCGCAGCGGCGCCTGGCGGACGAGCAGGCCTTCTTCTTCCAGTTCGCGCATGATGACCGAAACCGTCTGCGCCGAAAGTCCGGTCATGCGGGCGATGTCGGATTTCGCCAGGCTGCCATGCTGGCGCACCAGCGACAGCACCAACCGCTCGTTGTGGTCGCGCATGCCGCTCTGGTTGGTGCCGCGGTGAATCAGGCTGTCATTCGCTTCGGGCGAACCGTGCCTCGCAGTGGCGGTCTCCACCCTGTTCCTCCCGTCGTTTCCCCCGAATGCTTTTGGGCCAGAATGGGTGAACGGCGCAAGGCTGTCAATAATAAATAAGAGTGATTTAATTATTGACAGCGCCTGCGGTCTGGTGTCTGTTGGGGCGGCGTCCACGCTGGGAGAAATTCGATGGATGCGCCGTAGATGCCGATTGGCCGGCATCCGGAATGGTTCCACTGGGAGGAAGATCGTGACCAATACAAAACTGTTGAAATCGACCGTTTTTGCCGCCGCTGCCCTGGGTCTGATGGCGTTTGCGTCGTCTGCATCCGCGGCCGGTGTCGGCGCTTGCCTGATCACCAAGACCGACACCAATCCCTTCTTCGTCAAGATGAAGGAAGGCGCGACCGCAAAGGCCAAGGAGCTCGGCGTCGACCTCAAGACCTACGCCGGCAAGATCGACGGCGACAGCGAGAGCCAGGTGGCGGCGATCGAAAGCTGCATTGCCGACGGTGCCAAGGGTATCCTGATCACCGCATCCGATACCAAGGGCATCGTGCCGACCGTCAAGAAGGCGCGTGACGCCGGCCTGCTGGTGATCGCGCTCGACACGCCGCTCGATCCGATCGACGCGGCCGATGCGACCTTCGCCACCGACAATCTCGAGGCCGGCAAGCTGATCGGCGCCTGGGCCGCCGCGACGCTCGGCGACAAGGCCAAGGACGCCAAGATCGGCTTCCTCGACCTGACGCCTTCGCAGCCGACGGTCGACGTGCTGCGCGACCAGGGCTTCATGATGGGCTATGGCATCGACGTGAAGGATCCCAACAAGATCGGCGACGAAACCGATCCGCGCATCGTCGGCCACGACGTCACCAACGGCAATGAGGAGGGCGGCCGCAAGGCGATGGAGAACCTTCTGCAGAAGGACAACACCATCAACGTCATCCACACCATCAACGAGCCGGCCGCTGTCGGCGCCTACCAGGCGCTCAAGGCCGTCGGTCTTGAAAAGCAGGTGCTGATCGTTTCCGTCGACGGCGGCTGCCCCGGCGTGAAGTCGGTGACAGAGGGTGTCATCGGTGCGACGTCGCAGCAATACCCGCTGCAGATGGCAGCGCTCGGCATCGAGGCGATCGCCGCCTTCGCCAAGGATGGAACCAAGCCGAAGCCGACCGAAGGCAAGAACTTCTTCGACACCGGCGTCAATTTGGTGACCGACAAGCCGGCCAACGGCGTCAAGTCCATCGACACCAAGGAAGGCCTCGCCAAGTGCTGGGGCTGATGCTGGTCTGACCGGCAATTACCGAACTCGAGCGGTTGGGGCTTGATCCCCGACCGCTTCGGGTGGACGATGGGTCGCGTGACCGCGAACAATCCCGGCAACAGACCGGAAAGGCGTGGACGGGCGTTGGCGCTAGGCTGACACCTCACGGGGAGGAAACATGGCTCAAGCTCAGGAATTCGAGAAGGTTCTCTCGGGCAGCGACACCAGCGTCGCCGCTTTTGACGAGCACAAATCGGCCGTCAAGCGCATCCA
The DNA here is from genome assembly GCA_002356515.1 of Mesorhizobium loti. Lineage (NCBI taxonomy): Bacteria > Pseudomonadati > Pseudomonadota > Alphaproteobacteria > Hyphomicrobiales > Phyllobacteriaceae > Mesorhizobium > Mesorhizobium loti. The sequence continues at coordinate 7,188,619 of AP017605.1, forward strand.
GCATTTCCTGCATTCGACGCCGGCGGCAGTGCCGCTGATCGTGCTGGTCCTGTCAATCATCATTTTCGGCATCGCCATCGGCGGACGTTTCTTTTCGTCCTATACGCTGACGCTGATCCTGCAGCAGATCGCCATCGTCGGCATTCTGGGCGCCGCGCAGACACTGGTCATCCTGACCGCCGGCATCGACCTGTCGATTGGCGTGATTATGGTGATTTCAGCCGTGATCATGGGCAATTGCGCGGTCAGCTACGGTATGCCGGCCATTCTCGCCGTGGCGATCGGGCTTGCCGCGGGTGCGGCCTGCGGGCTGCTCAACGGGTTGCTGGTCGCCTATATGAAACTGCCGCCCTTCATCGTGACGCTTGGCACCTGGAACATCGTCATGGCCACGAACTTCATCTATTCGGCCAATGAGACGATCCGCGACACCGACGTCGACACCCAGGCGCCGTTGCTGCATCTGTTCGCCCTGAGCTTCAAGATCGGCACGGCGGTGCTGACGCTCGGCGTCATTGCCACGGTCGTGCTCGTGCTGATCCTCTGGTACGTGCTCAACCACACCGCATGGGGTCGCCATGTCTACGCCGTCGGCGATGACCAGGAGGCGGCGAAGCTGTCGGGCATCCAGACCAAGAAGGTGCTGGTGACGGTCTATACCCTTGCCGGGCTGATCGCCGCTTTCGCTGCCTGGGTTTCTGTCGGCCGCAACGGCTCGATCTCACCGTCCGCCGCCGTCACCGATTACAATCTGCAGGCCATCACCGCGACCGTGATCGGCGGTATTTCTCTGTTCGGCGGGCGCGGCTCTATCCTGGGCACGCTGTTCGGCGCGATGATCGTCGGCGTCGTCTCCATGGGTCTCAACATGCTGGGCGCCGATCCGCAATGGAAAGTGCTGCTCACCGGTGTGCTGATCATCGGCGCCGTGGCAATCGACCAATGGATCAGAAAGGTTTCGGCATAGTCATGACCCAGGAACCCATCCTCACCGCGCGTGGCCTGGTCAAGCGCTACGGTCGCGTCACCGCCCTCGACAATGCCGACTTCGACCTTTATCCCGGCGAAATCCTTGCCGTCATCGGCGACAACGGCGCCGGCAAGTCGTCGCTCATCAAGGCGATTTCCGGCGCGGCCGTGCCCGACGAAGGTGAAATCCGGCTTGAAGGCAAAGCCGTTTCCTTCAAATCGCCGATGGAGGCCCGCGAAGCCGGTATCGAGACGGTTTACCAGAACCTCGCTTTGTCGCCGGCACTGTCGATCGCCGACAACATGTTCCTCGGCCGGGAGATCCGCAAACCCGGCTTCCTCGGCCAGTGGCTGCGCATGCTCGATCGCCCGGCGATGGAAAAGCGCGCCCGCGACAAGCTCACCGAACTTGGCTTGATGACCATCCAGAACATCAGCCAGGCGGTGGAGACGCTGTCGGGCGGCCAGCGCCAGGGCGTGGCGGTGGCGCGCGCCGCTGCCTTCGGCAGCCGCGTGGTAATCATGGACGAACCAACGGCCGCCCTTGGCGTCAAGGAAAGCCGCCGCGTGCTCGAACTGATCCTCGACGTCAAGAAGCGCGGCCTGCCGATCGTGCTGATCTCGCACAACATGCCGCATGTCTTCGAGGTGGCCGACCGTATCCACATCCACCGCCTGGGTCGTCGCCTGTGCGTCATCGATCCCAAGCAATATACGATGTCCGATGCCGTCGCCTTCATGACCGGCGCGAAGGCACCTCCGGAGGCTGCGCTCGCGGCCTGATTGTCAAATTGCCGCAGGGTAAGCCGGCGCATGCTCATCTAAATCGATTGAATATATGTTGCAATGCAGTAACATGGGCTGGGATGAATGGTGAAAGCCGGTATGATCATTGCAACCGCACGAGAGGCAGCATGACGCGCGCGATGACATCCGAGACCCTTCCTCCACTGCTCGAAAATCCTGATCCGAAGACGCTCGCAAGGGAAGTCTTGGTGGCCCTCAAATACCGGGTCGGCAAGGATACCACCGTCGCGACCCAGTACGACTGGCTGACGGCCTCGATCAAGGTCGTGCGCGACCGCATCGTCGATCGCTGGATGCAGGCAACGAAAGAGGCCTACGACCAGCAGGAAAAGCGCGTCTACTATTTGTCGCTGGAGTTCCTCATCGGCCGCTTGATGCGCGACGCCTTCTCCAATCTCGGTTTGATGGCCAATATGCGCGAGGCGCTGTCGTCGCTCGGCGTGGACCTCGATCTCATCGCGGCGCTTGAGCCCGATGCCGCGCTCGGCAATGGTGGCCTTGGCCGGCTCGCCGCCTGCTTCATGGAAAGCATGGCGACCGTCGACATTCCGGCACACGGCTACGGCATCCGCTACGCCAACGGCATGTTCCGCCAGGAGATTCAAGGCGGCTGGCAGGTCGAACTGCCCGAGACATGGCTCGACCACGGCAACCCTTGGGAATTCGAACGGCGCGAACGCTCCTTCGAAGTCGGTTTCGGCGGTTCGGTGGAGTCCATCACCTCGAAGGACGGCCGGCTCGAGCGTCACGTCTGGAAGCCGACCGAGCATGTCCTGGCTGTCGCCTACGACACGCCTGTCGTCGGCTGGCGGGGCAACCGCGTCAACACGCTGCGGCTGTGGTCGGGCATGCCGGTCGATCCGATCCTGCTCGACAAGTTCAATGCCGGCGACCACATCGGCGCGCTCGCCGAAAGCAACAAGGCTGACGCGCTGTCGCGCGTGCTTTACCCCGCCGATTCCCATATGGCCGGGCAGGAGCTCAGGCTGCGGCAGGAGTATTTCTTCTCGACCGCCTCGCTACAGGACATCGTGCAGCGCCATCTCAGCCAGTATGGCGACCTGAAGTCGCTGCCCGACAAGGCGGCGATCCACCTCAACGACACCCATCCGGCGATCGCCGTGCCGGAGCTGATGCGGCTCTTGATGGATGTCCACGGCATGGACTTCGATCTCGCCTGGGACATCACCAAGCGCACCTTCGGCTACACCAACCACACGCTTCTTCCGGAGGCGCTGGAAAGCTGGCCGGTGCCGCTGTTCGAGCGGCTTTTGCCGCGCCATATGCAGATCGTATACGCCATAAATGCGCAGGTGCTTCTGGAGGCGCGCGCCACCGACCAGTTCTCGGACGAGCAGATCAGCCGCATCTCGCTGATCCAGGAGAATGGCGATCGCCGCGTGCGCATGGGCAACCTTGCCTTTGTCGGCTCGCACTCGATCAATGGTGTCTCGGCGCTGCATACAGAACTGATGAAGGAAACGGTGTTCGCCGACCTGCACAAGCTCTATCCCGATCGCATCAACAACAAGACCAACGGCATCACGCCGCGGCGCTGGCTGATCCAGTGCAATCCTGGGCTGACCTCGCTCGCCCGTGAGGCGATCGGTGACCGCTTTCTCGACGACATCGACGCCATCAAAGGGCTCGAGGGCTTTGCCGATGACAGCGCGTTCCGGGAAAAATTCGCGGGCGTCAAGCGGCAGAACAAGGTGCGGCTGGCCAATCTCGTCGCCGACCGGCTCGGCATCAAGGTCGACCCTTCGGCGCTGTTCGACATCCAGGTCAAGCGCATCCATGAATACAAGCGCCAGCTCCTGAACATCCTCGAGGCGATCGCGCTCTACGACCAGATCCGTTCGCATCCCGAACGCGACTGGATGCCGCGCGTGAAATTCTTCGGCGGCAAGGCGGCGCCCAGCTATCACAATGCCAAGCTGATCATCAAACTCGCCAACGATGTCGCCAAGGTCATCAACCGTGATCCGGCGGTGCGTGGCTTGCTGAAAGTGGTGTTCGTGCCGAACTACAATGTCAGCCTGGCCGAAATCATGATGCCGGCCGCCGACCTGTCCGAGCAGATTTCGACCGCGGGCATGGAAGCGTCGGGTACCGGCAACATGAAGTTCGCGCTGAACGGCGCGCTGACCATCGGCACGCTCGACGGCGCCAATGTCGAGATCAAGGAATGCGTCGGCGACGACAACATCTTCATCTTCGGCCTGACGACAGCTGAAGTGGCCGAGCGGCGCAACAATGGCTACAACCCGCGCGCCGTGATCGAGGGTTCGTCCGAACTGGCGCAGGCTGTGGCCGCTGTTTCGTCCGGCGTCTTCTCGCCCGATGATCCCAATCGCTACCGCGAGCTGATCAACGGCCTCTACGACAGCGACTGGTTCATGGTCGCCGCCGACTTCGACGCCTACGCCGCCGCCCAGCGTGATGTCGACGCCGTCTGGCGCAACAGCCCGGATTGGTATGCCAGGGCAATCCGCAATGTCGCGCGCGTCGGCTGGTTCTCGTCCGATCGCACCATCCGCCAATACGCGAAAGAAATCTGGAACGTGCCTGCCTGATGTGATTGCATGAGGCCACGAACAATGTGGTCCCGGTGACGTGGGTTGAATGCCAACCCGCATCGCCAGAACAAACACCTGGTGCCCTGGGAGGGACACTGCCTGATGAGGAAGCCGCGCGCGACCGCTGCGACAAGCGGGCCGGACGGACTGGCGCCAGCCAGCGATGTTGCGGCGATTGTCGCCGGCACGCATGGAGATTCGTTTGCGGTCCTCGGTGTCCATGAGGTCGGCAAAAGCCTGTTTGCCCGTTGCTTCGTTCCGCATGCCGAAACCGTCACCGCCTATACGCTGACGGGCATCGAGGCTGGTGAATTGTCGAGGCGAGACGATGCCGGCTTCTTCGAAGGGCAGTTGACGATCAAGAAGCGGCAGCCGCTGCGCTACCATGCGCGCAATGCCGGCGGTGACTGGTGGCTGACCGATCCCTATTCGTTCGGCCCGGTGCTCGGGCCTCTGGATGACTACTATATCGCCGAGGGATCGCATCTCAGGCTGTTCGACAAGCTTGGCGCGCATGTCATCGAGCATGAAGGCGCCACCGGCGTGCATTTCGCCGTCTGGGCTCCCAATGCAAAACGCGTCTCGGTGGTCGGCGATTTCAACGACTGGGATGGCCGCCGCCACACGATGCGCGACCGCCGCGACACCGGCATATGGGAGGTATTCATCCCCGACATCGGCGCCGGGCGGCCCTACAAATACGAGATCATCGGCCCCGACGGCGTCAGGCTGCCGCTGAAGGCTGACCCGTTTGCGTTCAAATCCGAACTGCGTCCGGCCACGGCTTCTGTCGTTGCCGTGCCGCCGGCGCATGAATGGGGCGATGAGGCGCACCGCAATTTCTGGCGCAATGCCGATCACCGGCGCGAAGCGATCTCCATCTACGAGGTCCATGCCGGATCCTGGCAGCTTCGCGACGACGGCACGTTCCTGTCATGGGACGAACTGGCCGACCGGCTGATCCCCTATGCAGTCGAGACCGGTTTCACCCACATCGAATTCATGCCGATCTCCGAACATCCCTATGACCCGTCCTGGGGTTATCAGACAACCGGGCTATACGCGCCGTCGGCCCGCTTTGGCGATCCCGACGGCTTTGCCCGGTTCGTCGATGGCGCGCATCGCGCCGGCGTCGGCGTCATCCTCGACTGGGTGCCGGCGCATTTTCCGGTCGACGCGCATGGCCTGGCCCATTTCGACGGCACCGCGCTCTATGAGCATGCCGATCCGCGCAAGGGTTTTCATCCCGACTGGAACACCGCGATCTACAATTTCGGCCGCCGCGAAGTGGTGTCGTTCCTGGTCAACAACGCGCTGTTTTGGGCCGAAAAATATCATGTCGACGGTTTGCGCGTCGATGCGGTCGCCTCGATGCTCTACCTCGACTATTCGCGCAAGGCCGGCGAGTGGATCCCCAATGAGAAGGGTGGCCGCGAGAACCTCGAGGCGGTCTCTTTCCTGCAGAAAATGAACAAGGAGGTCTACGGCCACCATCCCGGCGTCATGACCATCGCCGAGGAATCGACCTCGTGGCCGAAGGTCTCGGCACCGGTGCATGAAGGCGGGCTGGGCTTTGGCTTCAAGTGGAACATGGGCTTCATGCACGACACGCTGGAGTATTTTGCCAAGGAGCCGATCTTCCGCAAGCACCACCACAACGACCTGACCTTCGGCCTGACCTACGCCTTCTCGGAGAATTTCGTGCTGCCGCTCTCGCATGACGAGGTGGTGCACGGCAAAGGCACGCTGCTGGGCAAGATGGCCGGCGACGACTGGCAGAAATTCGCGACGCTGCGCGCCTATTACGGCTTCATGTGGGGCTATCCCGGCAAGAAGCTCTTGTTCATGGGACAGGAATTCGCGCAGCGCCGCGAATGGAGCGAGGCGCGCGCGCTCGACTGGAACCTGCTCGATTTCCGCCCGCATCGCGGCGTCTGGCAGACGGTGCGCGATCTCAACTATCTCTATCGCTCGCGCCCCGCGCTGCACGGTCGTGACTGCGAGCCGGAAGGGTTTTCCTGGCTGATCGTCGACGACAGCCAGAATTCGGTTTTCGCCTGGGTGCGCAACGCGCCGGGCGGCAGTCCGGTGGCCGTCATCTCCAACTTCACGCCGGTGCCGCGCGACAATTACCGCGTGCCGCTGCCGAAGGCCGGCAAGTGGCGCGAGATCATCAACACCGACGCATCCGAATATGGCGGCTCCGGCATGGGCAATGGCGGCATGGTCGAGGCAAGGGCGGAAGGCAAGAGCATCTCGGCGACGATGCTTCTGCCGCCGCTGTCGACAATCATGCTTGAACTCGTTGTCGACTGAGCCCGTCAAGGCCGAGGTAACAGGGCGAGACTTGAGTAACTTGGGAGGGTAGAAATGGCAGACTTGAAACGGACCCAGCCGCTGGCGCGCGATGCCATGGCCTATGTACTGGCCGGCGGCCGTGGCAGCCGCCTCAAGGAACTGACGGACCGTCGCGCCAAGCCGGCGGTCTATTTCGGCGGCAAGACGCGCATCATCGATTTCGCGCTCTCCAACGCGCTGAACTCGGGTATCCGCCGCCTTGGCGTCGCCACGCAGTACAAGGCGCATTCGCTGATCCGCCATCTGCAGCGCGGCTGGAACTTCCTGCGGCCGGAACGAAACGAGAGTTTCGACATCTTGCCGGCCAGCCAGCGCGTCTCGGAAACGCAATGGTATGAAGGCACGGCCGACGCCGTCTACCAGAACATCGACATCATCGAGGCCTATGGCCCGGAATACATGGTCATCCTGGCTGGGGACCACATCTACAAGATGGATTACGAGCTGATGTTGCGCCAGCACGTCGATGCCGGCGCCGATGTCACGGTCGGCTGTCTCGAAGTGCCCCGCATGGAAGCGACAGGCTTCGGTGTCATGCATGTCGATGCCAAGGACAACATCATCGCCTTCGTCGAAAAGCCCGCCGATCCGCCTGGCATTCCGGGCAACCCGGACTTCGCCTTGGCCTCGATGGGTATCTACGTCTTCAAGACCAAGTTCCTGATGGAGCAGTTGCGCCGCGACGCCGCCGAGCCGGGCTCCAGCCGCGACTTCGGCAAGGACATCATCCCCTATATCGTCCAGCACGGTAAGGCGATCGCTCACCGCTTCACCAAGTCCTGCGTGCGCTCAACCGCCGAGAATGAGGCCTACTGGCGCGATGTCGGAACGGTCGACGCCTATTGGGAAGCCAATATCGACCTGACTGATATTACGCCCGAGCTCGACCTCTACGACCGCGACTGGCCGATCTGGACCTATGCCGAGTTGAAGCCGCCGGCAAAGTTCGTCCATGATGAGGATGGCCGGCGCGGCTCGGCCGTTTCTTCCCTGGTCTCGGGCGACTGCATCGTCTCCGGCGCTTCGCTGAAGAAGAGCCTGATCTTCACCGGCGCCCGCATCAATTCCTATTCTACGCTGGAAGAAGTCGTCATGCTGCCGGACGTTCATGTCGGCCGGAACGCAAAGTTGAAGCGCGTCGTCATCGACCACGGTGTAAGGATACCGGAGGGCCTGGTGGTCGGCGAGGATCCCGCGCTCGACGCCAAGCGCTTCCGCGTTTCGGAGAAAGGCATCTGCCTGATCACACAGGACATGATCAACAAACTCGGACTCTAGGACGGGATAGACGCATGCAGGTTCTGTCGGTCACGCCCGAGATCTTTCCGCTGATCAAAACCGGCGGGCTTGCCGACGTAACCGGCGCGCTGCCCATCGCGCTTGCTGCCAAGGGCGTGACCATGCGCACGCTCATTCCGGGCTTTCCCGTGGTGATGGACGCCTTCAAGAAAAAGAAGGCCGTTTATCAATATCCGCTGCTGCAGGGTGGCAAGGCTTCCGTCCATGCCGTCCAGCTTGCCGGGCTCGATCTCTTCGTGCTCGACGCGCCGCATCTGTTCGACCGCCCGGGCGGCCCCTACGGCAATGCGTCTGGCGCGGACTGGCCGGACAATTGGCGGCGCTTCGCGGCGCTGAGCCAGGTTGGTGGCGATATCGCCGGTGGTGCCATATCGGGCTATCAACCTGACATCGTCCACGCCCATGACTGGCAGTCGGCGATGACGCTGGCCTATATGCGCTACGGCAAGGCGGTCGGCGTCCCATCGATGATGACCGTCCACAATCTCGCCTTCCAGGGCCAGTTCGGCGCCGGCATCTTTGGCGAGCTTGGCCTGCCGGCGGTGGCGATGGCGCTTGAGGGCGTCGAATATTACGGCGGCGTCGGCTTCCTCAAGGCCGGCCTGCAGGCCGCCTGGGCGATCACCACGGTCAGCCCCACCTATGCGCAGGAAATACGCTCGCCAGAATTCGGCATGGGCCTGGACGGCCTGATCAACATGCGCTCCAGCGATCTCTATGGCATCGTCAACGGCATCGACACCGCCATCTGGGATCCGGAGACGGACAAGCATCTGGTGTCGAACTATACGGCCGCGACGCTCAAGGCGCGGGCGCCGAACAGGGCCGCCGTGGAGGAACGCTTCGGCCTCGATCGCGACGACAGCCCGATTGTCTGTGTCATCAGCCGGCTGACCTGGCAGAAAGGCATGGACATATTGGCGACGGTGATCGACGGCGTCGTCGCGACGGGCGCGCGGCTGGCCATACTTGGCTCCGGTGACGCGGGTCTTGAAGGCGCGCTGCTTGCCGCTGCCGCACGCCACCGTGGCCGTATCGGCGTGGTCATCGGCTATGACGAAGGGCTGTCGCACACAATGCAGGGCGGCTGCGACGCCATCATCATCCCGTCACGCTTCGAACCCTGCGGACTGACGCAGCTTTACGGCCTGCGCTACGGCTGCGTGCCGGTTGTCGCCCGCACCGGCGGCCTCGCCGACACCATCATCGACGCCAACGAGGCGGCGATGGCGGCCGGCGTGGCGACAGGGTTCCAGTTCGCTCCCAACAATGGCGGCGCGATGCTGCACGCCATCCGCCGCCTTGCCGACGCCTATGCCAATCCCGCGGCCTTCGAGACCATCCAGTGCCAGGGCATGAAGTCCGACGTGTCGTGGGACCGAAGCGCGGAAAAATACGTCGAACTCTATCGCCTGCTGCTTTCGAAAAGGGTTGCCTGAAGCATGATACGGACCGTCCCCACCAAACCCTATGCCGATCAGAAGCCCGGCACGTCGGGCCTGCGCAAGAAGGTGCCTGTGTTCCAGCAGGAGCACTATGCCGAGAACTTCATCCAGTCGATCTTCGACGCGCTCGAGGGCTTCCAGGGCAAGACGCTGGTGATCGGCGGCGACGGCCGCTTCTACAACCGCGAGGTCATCCAGAAGGCGATCGCCATGGCGGCCGCCAACGGCTTCGGCAAGGTCATGGTCGGGCAGGGCGGCATATTGTCGACGCCGGCCGCCTCGCATGTCATCCGCAAATACAAGACCTTCGGCGGCATCATCCTGTCGGCCAGCCACAATCCCGGCGGCCCGCATGAGGATTTCGGCATCAAGTACAATGCCGGCAATGGCGGTCCGGCGCCGGAAAAACTGACCGACGCGATCTTCGCCAAGACCAAGGCGATTTCGAGCTTCAAGACATCAGACATCGAACCGATCGACATCGACACGATCGGCACCGTCAAGGCCGCCGGCATGACGGTCGAGATCATCGATCCGGTCGCCGACTATGCCGAGCTGATGGAAAGCCTGTTCGATTTCGACGCGCTGCGCAAACTGTTCAAGTCAGGCTTCCGCATGCGCTTCGACGCCATGCACGCGGTAACCGGTCCCTACGCCAAAGAGATCCTTGAAAACCGGCTCGGCGCACCCAACGGCACCTGCCGCAACTTCAAGCCGCTGCCGGATTTCGGCGGCCACCACCCGGATCCGAACCTGGTCCACGCCAAGCATCTCTATGACGAGATGATGGGACCGGACGCGCCGGATTTTGGTGCCGCTTCCGATGGCGATGGCGACCGCAATTTGATCATCGGCAAGGGCATCTTCGTCACCCCGTCGGATTCGGTGGCGATGCTCGCCGCCAATGCCCGCCTGGCGCCCGGCTACAAGGACGGGCTGAAGGGCATCGCCCGGTCGATGCCGACCAGTGGTGCCGCCGACCGCGTCGCCGACAAACTCGGCATCGGCATCTATGAAACGCCGACCGGCTGGAAGTTCTTCGGCAATCTGCTCGATGCCGGCATGGCGACGATCTGCGGCGAGGAGAGCGCCGGCACCGGCTCCAACCATGTCCGCGAGAAGGACGGCCTGTGGGCGGTGCTGTTGTGGCTCAACATCCTCGCCGCACGCGGCGAAAGCTGTAAGCAGGTCGTCACCGAGCATTGGGCCGCTTATGGGCGCAACTACTATTCGCGCCACGACTATGAAGAGGTCGAGAGCGACCGCGCCAATGCGCTGGTCGACGAACTCAGGGCCAAGCTCGGCTCGCTGCCCGGCACCAGCGTACGTGGCCTGAAGATCGCCAAGGCCGACGACTTCGCCTATCACGATCCGGTCGACGGTTCGACCAGCGAGCACCAGGGCATCAGGATCCTGTTCGAAGGCGGCTCACGCGTCGTCTTCCGGCTCTCCGGCACAGGCACTTCCGGAGCGACGCTGCGCGTCTATATCGAGCGCTACGAGCCGGACAAGGCGAGGCACGATCTCGACACGCAGACGGCGCTCGCCGATCTGATCGCGGCGGCGGATGACATTGCCGGCATCAAGAGCCACACTGGGCGCAACAAGCCGAGCGTGATTACTTGACATAACGCAACCTATGGCTGCCTCAAATCAATCCGGAATGGGCGCCTATCCTCACGCCAACTTGTTAGGCAAGGGCGTGTTCTTCGCCTTCGCGTCCAACAACGCGTCTCGTGGCTGGGTTTCCTTGTTTGACTCGACCGGGTCGGTAGAAACGCAACGAATAGAGCTTGCCCAAACACCGCTGAAGCCTGCCCGAGATTTGACTGTTTTTGCCGCGTTCGTGCCGAATCTCAAAGCTGGTACCCGCTACGGGTTTCGCGTCGACGGTCCTTACGACCCCGACAAAGGCCTGTGGTTCGATCCCGCCAAACTGCTCATCGATCCATACGCGATCGAAATCGACCGGCCATATCAATACCACTGGCGACTGGCCGCCAAACGCAACGAAGGCGCCGACACCGCGCCGATCATGCCGAAATCGATCGTGGTCGCAATGCCGGAACCGGTCACGCCACTGCCACCCGTCTTTAAGCCCGGCGGCCTGATCTATGAGCTCAACGTCCGATCCTTCACCAGGATGCACCCGGATGTGCCGGAAGCGCAGCGCGGCACGATTGCGGCACTTGCCCATCCCGCCATCATCGAGCATTTGAAGCGCCTCGGCGTGTCGGCCGTCGAACTGATGCCGATCACTGCGTCAATCGACGAACGGCATCTGCCGCCGCTCGGCCTGAGCAACGCCTGGGGCTACAACCCCGTCACCTTCATGGCGCTCGACCCCCGGCTTTCACCGGGCGGGCTGGCGGAATTGCGCGACACCGTCGCTGCACTGCGGCAGGCCGGCATCGGCACCATCCTCGATCTCGTCTTCAACCACACGGGCGAAAGCGACCGGCTGGGGCCGACGCTGTCGCTGCGCGGGCTCGACAATCAGGCCTACTATCGGCACCAGCCCGACGGTCGGTTGGCCAACGACACCGGCACCGGCAACACCGTCGCCTGCGATCATCCGGTGGTGCGCGACATGGTGCTCGACACACTGCGCCACTTCGTCCGCCATGCCGGCGTCGACGGTTTTCGCTTTGACCTTGCGCCGGTGCTGGGCCGCGTCGACGGCGTCTTCGATCCGGCGGCGCCCTTGCTCGCGGCGATCGCCGGCGATCCCGTGCTTGCCGATCGGGCGCTGATCGCTGAGCCGTGGGACATTGGCTCGAACGGCTACCAGCTCGGTAATTTCCGTCCGCCCTATCTGGAGTGGAACGATCGCTACCGTGACGATGTCAGGCGCTTCTGGCGTGGCGATGCCGGCTCGATCGGTTCGCTCGCCACGCGGCTCGCAGGGTCGTCCGACGTGTTTGGCAAGGCCAGCGAACCGGCCAGCCGCACGGTCAATTTCATCGCCGCCCATGACGGCATGACGCTGGCCGACATCGTCGCCTATGAGCGCAAGCACAACGCGGCCAATGGCGAGCAGAACCGCGACGGCCACAACGACAATCTGTCCTGGAACAATGGCGCCGAGGGCGAGACTGGCGACGCGGCGATCGCCGATGCCCGCTTCGGCGATCAGTGTGCGCTGCTCGCCACGCTATTTGCCTCGCGCGGCACCATCATGCTGACCGCCGGCGACGAATTCGGCCGCAGCCAGAAGGGCAACAACAACGCCTACGCGCAGGACAATGCCATCACTTGGCTGGACTGGGCCGGACGAGACCAGGCGCTGGAGCGCTACGCATCGGCGCTCGGCATGCTTCGCCGCACGATTCCGGCCTTGGCCGACACGCATTTCCTCACGGGAGAACCGGCCGATGGCATCCCCGACGTTGCCTGGTTGACCGAGACCGGCATGCCGCTTGTCGAGGCGGACTGGAACGACCCCGCCCGACATCGCCTCGTCATGCTATTGGGCGATGCTGGCGGCGGCCGCCTTGCCGTCATCATCAACGGCGATCGTCGCCAATGCGTCTTCACCTTGCCGGAGCGGGAAGGCTTCCGATGGCAGCCGGCGATCGAAACGCAGCCGATCGATCTTGCGCGGCCGCTGCCGGGTCGCAGCGTCCATTTCATGGCAGAGCATCGGATCGAAAAGTGGCCCCTGGTTTTCGGGCAATCCGATGCGAAAAAATAGTTCGCGCCAGGCCGCAAAAGGCTGCGCCAGGAAGAGTTCGTGATGGCCGACGACAATCCGGGGCAGGGGGCCGAATGGTGGCGCGGCTGCGTCATTTATCAGGTCTATCCCCGTTCCTTCCAGGACACGACCGGCGACGGCAGCGGCGATCTCAGGGGTATCACCACGCGGCTTGCCCATATCGCCTCGCTTGGCGTCGATGCCGTCTGGCTGTCGCCCTTCTTCAAGTCGCCGATGGCCGATATGGGCTATGACGTCTCGGACTATCGCGACGTCGATCCGATGTTCGGTTTGCTGGAGGATTTCGACGCTCTGGTCGCCGAAGCGCACCGGCTCGGACTGAAGGTCGTCATCGACCAGGTCTTGTCGCACTCATCCGACAAGCACGAATGGTTCATCGAAAGCCGTGCCAGCCGCGACAATCCCAAGGCTGACTGGTACGTCTGGGCCGATACCAAGCCCGACGGCAACGCGCCCAACAACTGGCTGTCCGTCTTCGGTGGGCCGGCCTGGGAGTGGGATTCGACCCGCCGGCAATATTACATGCACAATTTCCTCGCCTCGCAGCCCGACCTGAATTTTCACAATCCGGAAGTCCAGGATGCGCTGCTGGACACGGTGCGCTTCTGGCTTGAGCGTGGCGTCGACGGTTTCCGGCTCGACACGGTCAACTACTATGTCCACGACCGCTGGCTGCGTAGCAATCCGCCTCTGGCATCGAGCGTCGCCGGCACCAATGGCGAGACCAACACCTACCTCTACCAGGAGCATCTGTTCGACAAGACGCAGCCGGAAAACCTGGCCTTCCTCAGGCGCTTTCGCGCGCTGCTCGACGAGTATCAGGACCGCGCCGCCGTCGGTGAAATTGGTGATGAGGGGCGCTCGCTGCAGACGCTGGCCGCCTACACCTCCGGCGGCGACAAGCTGCAGATGTGCTACACCTTCGATCTGCTCGGCGCGCAGTTTTCGGCGGCGCATGTGCGCGGCTGCGTCGAAGCCTTCGAGCATGCGGTCGCCGACGGCTGGGTCTGCTGGGCGTTTTCCAATCACGACGTGGTGCGCCATGTCAGCCGCTGGACAGGGCCTGACGGCGATGCCGACGCGGTGGCCAGATTCTCGATCATGTTGCTCGCCTGCCTGCGCGGCTCGATCTGCCTCTATCAGGGCGAGGAGCTTGGCCTGGAGGAGGCGGAGCTTGCCTATGAGGATCTGCGCGACCCCGTCGGCATCCGCTTCTGGCCAGGGGTGAAGGGCAGGGATGGCTGCCGCACGCCGATGGTCTGGGAGGCCGGCGCCGACAATGCGGGTTTCTCAACGGGCAAGCCCTGGCTGCCGGTCCCGGCCAGCCATCGCGCCCGCGCCGCCGATGTGCAGAACGACAACGAGCAATCGGTGCTGTCCGCCTACCGCTCCACGCTCGCCTTGCGCAGGCGCCATCCAGCGCTGGTCGGCGGTTCGATCCGCTTTCTCGACGCCGAGGGCGACGTGCTCGCCTTCATCCGCGAAGGCGACGGGCAGAGGCTGCTCTGTGTCTTCAATTTCGCTGGGGAGCCGGCGGATTGGCCCTTGCCGCTGGACATCGGCGCTGTCGCACCTTTGGATGGCACCGCTGCTGTTGGGGATGAAGCGCTTTTGCTGCCGGCTCTCGGTTGCTTCCTTGGTCGGCTCGACTGATGGCGGATCGGCCAGGCGATCCGCCTGGCCACAAATGCCTACTGTACAAGCACCGCCCGTCCGCAGGTCGCCCCGGTGACACGCACATCGGCCTGGCCAACACCGACACCCAGGGCCGACAGCACATTGTAGAGCAAGTCGTCGACGGGCGCCGTTACACCGTTGAGCAGCGTCACCACCGCCGGCTTGACCGTTCCGAGCAGGGCGGTGAGATCGATGCCGAGACCAAGCACATTGGCCGAAAGCGACAGGTTGTTGACCAGCGACGTGGTCAGCGACTGCGAGATGTTGCGCGTCGAAACGGTCTTCACCGTCTTGTTGGCGATGTCAGTCGCATTGAAGGTCAGGGTTTGCGGGCTGTTGTTGGTGATCGCGGTCGCGGCGGAGCCCATCACCTGGATCAAGGGAATGTTGATCAGCAGCAGATGGAGGCTCACATCGGCGATCTCGGCGTCGGTGAAGGTCTGCGGCTGGCTGAAATCGGCGAAGCCGGAGGGATTGTTGCTGTTGGCCAGGTTCAACTGGGCAATGCCGGGGTGTGCGGCGATGGAAACGCTGATGCTGGAGGGGCCGGTCGGACAGGAGATGTCGGTCAGCTTGGCCTCGGCGTAGGCGACTTCCACATTGAGCGGCAGATTGACGGCCAGCAGGCTGATGCCGCCGCCGAGACCTGGTGTGCCGACACCGACGGAGGCCGTTAGTTTGATGCGCGTCTGGGCTGTCCGCACGGTAGTGCCTATGCCATCGATCGCCAGCCAGGGTGAGGATTGCGCCGGCTCGCCAATGGCGATGTTGAGCTGGGTGTTGACCAGCCCCGGGATGGTGGCGCCGAGATTGACCGCGGCCTGGTTGGTGCCGTTCGCCAGCACGGCGGCGGCGGTCAGCATCCCCATGGCGCTTGCGTCGACACCGAGGCCGGACGGCTGTTGACCGAGGCCCACGCTGCCGACGGACCCGAGGTCGATAAGGCTGCTGAGCGGGATCTTGACCGTGCTGGTCGACTTGGAGGCGATGGTCTGCAGGGCGACCTTGGCCGTATTGCCGAGGCCGGGAACATTGGCCATGGCCGTGGCGATCTGGCCGACTGTCGCCTTCGAGGCCAGCACGTCCGAATAGGTGCCGGCCGTGATGTTCAGCTGTGTGGCGAGCGCACTGACGAAGGAAAGCACGCTGACATCGGCGGAGATCAGCCCGTTATAGTCCATGACGCTGAGCGAGATGTTGCCGCCGAGAAGTCCGCTCAGCAAAGCGTTGAGGATGCCGCCATTGACGCTGAGCAGTCTCGATCCGACCGAGAAAGTCGCCTGCGGCGTCATGCTGGCCGTGGCTTGGGTGCCGATGACCGGAGTGGGGATGAGCGAGCTCGCGAAATAGCGGGCTGGGATTTTCGTCAGCGTGACACGCACTGCATTGTACGGTGTTACGCCCGCCTGGAAGCGCTGGGTGACATTGGTGGTCGACGAGGCGTATCGGCCTTTCGTCACCGTTACCACCGTCTTCCCGACAGCCGGGGCAATGGTCTGGCCCGAAGCCTGAACGACGACGCCCGGCATGCCGTTGTCGGTGAGCGTGGTGACGACCGCCGTGTTGACATTGTTGATGTTCGAGGCGGCGGTAATCGCTGCCAGATCGACCATCGCCTGGGCTTGCCGGCGCTCGGTGTAGATTGAGGCCTCATCGATGGCCACCGCGGCCAACGCCAGCGCGACCGGCGCGCTCAGGGCGGTCATGACGGCGAAGTTCGCCTTCTTGTCGACCAGCAGACGCTGGGCGATCCGGCCGATCTTGGTGCGCGCGCGCAGCAACATTCAGATACCTCCGACCCTGATCGTCGACTGGCGCGTGATCGTGGTCCCCGGCATGGCTATGCCCGGGAACAGATTCCAGATCGGCAGGTTGCGCGCATCGTACGAGATCGACACCACGAACTGGCTGCCATCGGCCACGCTGTCATTGGCCTGGTAGGTCAGTTTGCTGGCGTCCACGAACGGGTAGCCACCGGCATTGTTGGTAAGGTAGCTGGCCACCAGCGTCTGCCGCTCGGTCTGGTTCAACCCGGCGATGGCCGTCCGCGCGGCATCCGCCGCGATCTGCTGGATCGAGTTGGCAGCGCCAAAATAAATGCCGTACGCAACCATTCCGAGTAGAAGAAGGATAAAAAGTGGCGATAGCAGAGCGAATTCGACCGCCGAAGTTCCCGAATTATCTGTTCGGAACGCGCGCCTTCGGACCCTGGAAATGAGGTTCTGAACCATGCTGCCAGCATGCCAAATTTCGCATGCAGAAAGCGAAAACTCCGGGCACAACCGGGGGATGTGTGCGATTGAAAATGATGCTCTAATTTAGCCGTTGCTTCTTCGATTCTGAGGATTGACTTAGGGTCAATCAGTACTCGGTTGAAAAGAGCTTACCTCCTGTCTAGTCTCCTGCCACCAGCTGCCGGAGGGAACCGGCGGCGCGCTCAAAGGAACCAGGCATCGGTTCCGGGGCGTCAACACGAAAAGGCGCGCCAACGGCAGCGCCGACAGGGAGAACTTCATGCTGAAAAACATGCTGAAGGCGACGGTATTCGCCACCACCATGGCGGTAGCCGCCGGCGCATTCTACACGCCGGCTTTCGCCGAGAGCGTCTACAACAGGGGCACCGCCGCCGAATCGGAATCGGTCGACCCGCACAAGACCTCGACGGTCTATGAAGCCAATGTGCTGCGCGACCTGTTCCAGGGCCTGGTCATGCAGGACGAGAAGGCCAACCTCATTCCGGGCGCCGCCGAAAGCTGGACGGTATCGGATGACGGCACCGTCTACACCTTCAAGCTGCGCAAGGACGGCATGTGGTCGGACGGCAGCCCGGTGACGGCGGACGACTTCGTCTACGCCTTCCACCGGCTGGAAGACCCGGCGACCGGCGCCGAATACGCCTCGATGCTGTATCCGGTGAAGGGTGCGGAGGATTTCAACACCAAGAAGGGCAAGCCCGAGGACATGGGTGTCAAGGCGATCGACGCCAACACCCTGGAAGTGACGCTCAAGGCGCCGACGCCTTACTTCCTGGAGATGCTGACCCATCAGGCGACCTACCCGGTCAGCAAGGCCTCGATCGAAAAGCTCGGCGCCGACTGGATCAAGCCCGGCAATCTCGTCTCGAACGGCGCCTATACGCTGGCCGAATGGGTTCCCAACGACCACATGAAACTGGTCAAGAACCCGAAATTCTGGGACGCTGCCACCGTCAAGTTCGACGTGGTCAACTACATCCCGACCGAAGACCGCTCCTCGGCGATGAAGCGCTTCGAGGCTGGCGAACTCGACAGCTATGACGATCTGCCGACCGAACAGCTCGCCGACCTCAAGACCAAGTTCGGCGCCCAGATCCATGTCGGCCCGTACCTCGGCACCTACTACTACGCGATCAAGACCGACAAAGCGCCGTGGAACAATCCCGAACTGCGCACCGCCATCTCGATGGCCATCGACCGCGACTTCATTGCCGAAAAGGTCTGGCAGAACTCGATGCTGCCCGGCTATTCGATGGTGCCTCCCGGCATCGAGGGCTACACGCCGGCAATGGCCAAATACGCCGACATGCCGCAGATCGACCGCGAGGACGCGGCCAAGAAGATCCTCGAGAAACTCGGCTATACACCCGAGCATCCGCTGAAGATGGAAATCCGCTACAACACCTCGGAGAACCACAAGAACACCGCGGTGGCCATCCAGGAACAGCTGAAGCCGCTCGGCGTCGACGTCACGCTGCTCAACACCGACACCAAGACCCACTATTCCTTCCTCGAGCAGAAGGGCGACTATGACGTGGCGCGTGCCGCTTGGATCGCCGACTACAAGGACCCGGAAACCTTCCTCGGCATCTCGCGCAAGGCGAGCGGCAACAACTACTCGAACTACAACAGCCCGGCCTATGAAGCGGCCATGGACAAGGCGGCGGCCGCCGGCGGCAAGCCCGAAGAGCGCATGAAAGAGCTCTCCGAGGCCGAGCGCATTCTCATCGACGATGTCGGCCAGATCCCGCTTCTCTATTACAGCTACCACGATATCGTGTCCTCGAAGCTGCATGGCTTCGTCGACAATGTGATGGATGTCCATCCGTCGCGCTTCGTCAGCAAGGACTGATCCCTGGCCAAGCCGCCGCGCCCTGAGAGGCGCGGCGGTGCTGGTTTGCCATCGCATCGGCCCGGGACGCGGAATCGTTTTTCGGAAAATCCGGTGCGAAGATTTGAAGGCTGGAGCATAATCATCCAACTGGATGGGCGTGTTCCGGATCAAGCGGGGCACCGATGCTGCGATATGTATTCCGGCGGCTTTTGACCGCCATACCGACGCTGTTCGTCATCGTGACGATGGCGTTCTTCCTGATGCGCGTCGCGCCAGGCGGCCCCTTCAACCAGGAGCGAGGGCTGAGCCCCGAGATCAAGGCCAACCTTGAAGCCCAGTTCGGCCTCAACGATCCGCTCTGGCTGCAATATGTCCACTATCTCGGCAATCTGTTGCGCGGCAATTTCGGCCCGAGCTACAACATGCCGGACTTCACCGTCACCGAACTGTTCGCCAAGGGCCTGCCCATTTCCGTCCAGCTCGGTGCCTCGGCGCTGATCCTGGCGCTGCTGCTGGGTTCCGTGCTCGGCACCATTGCCGCGCTCAACCAGAACAAGCTTGGCGACTATACGGTGATCGCGTTGGCCACCGCCGGCAGCACCATCCCGACCTTCGTCATCGCGCCGGTGATCCAGCTGCTGTTCGGACTGACCTGGAAGCTCCTGCCGATCGGCGGCTGGGGCGACGGCGCCTTCATCAACAAGGTCGGACCGGTGCTGACGCTCGCCCTACCGCAGATCGCCATCGTTGCCCGCCTGATGCGGGGGTCGATGATCGAATCGCTGCGCTCCCATCACATCCGCACGGCGCGCGCGCTCGGCCTTTCCGACTGGTCGGTGGTGGTCAAGCATGCGTTGCGTGGCGCTATCCTGCCGATCGTCTCGTTCACCGGCCCGGCGGCGGCGGCGCTTTTGACCGGGTCGGTCATCGTCGAGACGATCTTCTCCATTCCCGGCGTCGGCCGGTATTTCGTCGATGCCGCGCTCAACCGCGATTATACGCTGGTGATGGGGACTGTGGTGGTGATCGCCATCTTCACCATCGTCTTCAACCTGATCGTCGACGTCATGTACGCGGTCGTCGACCCGAGGGTGCGCTATGACTGACATCGCAGCCACGGCTCCCGCCATCGTTGGTCGTTCGCTCTGGGGCGATGCTTGGGCGCGCCTCAAGGCCAACCGCGCCGCCATGTTGAGCCTCTACTACCTCGCCTTTATATCAGTCATCAGCGTGTTCGGGCCCTGGTTCGTGCCGCACCAGTACACGACCATCTATGCCGACTATGTGCGCATGCCGCCAAGCCTGTCGGCCTATCCCAAGCCCGACATGATCGAAACGGCGCTCACCGAAGCGATCAAGCGCATGCGGGTCGACATCAAGGAGTGGCATCAGGAGGGCAGTCAGGTCTTCGTCACCGTCAAGTCGACCAAGCCGATCGATGACCGCAACATCCGCTACCTCGACCGGTCCGATGCCTTTGACGACACCAAGATCGAGAACAAATCGCCCGACGGTCTGGAAGTGACGATGAGCGCGTCGGTCAAGCAGCAATATTTCCTGTTCGGCACCGACAACACCGGCCGCGATCTTCTCTCACGCACGCTCATGGCCGGGCGCATCTCGCTGGCCATCGGCTTGCTTGCCGGCGTCGTGGCGGTGGTGATTGGCGTGATCTATGGTGCTGCCGCCGGCTTTTCCGGCGGCAAGATCGACGAGGTGATGATGCGCATCGTCGATGTGCTCTATTCCTTGCCGTTCATCTTCTTCGTCATCATGCTGGTGGTGTTCTTCGGCCGCAACTTCGTGCTGATGTTCCTGGCCGTGGGTGCGGTGCTGTGGCTCGACATGGCGCGCATCGTGCGCGGGCAGGCGCTGTCGATCCGCCGCCAGGAATATGTCCAGGCGGCGGAGGCCATGGGCGTCGGCCAGCGCGGCATCCTGCTGCGCCACGTCATCCCCAATCTGCTCGGCCCGGTGGTGATCTACATGACGCTGCTGGTACCGCAGGTCATCATCCTGGAGAGTTTCCTGTCATTCCTTGGCCTCGGCGTGCAGGAGCCGATGACCAGCTGGGGCGTGCTGATTTCGGTCGGCGCCAAGAACATCGGCACCGCCAACTGGCTGCTTCTGTTCCCCGCCTTCTTCCTCGTCTCGACGCTGTTCGCGCTCAATTTCGTCGGCGACGGCCTGCGCGACGCACTTGACCCAAGGGATCGATAAAGATGGGGATCGCTGACATGGCCACTCCCGAAACGATCCTCAGCGTCAAGGACCTGCGCGTCCGCTTCCGCACGCTCGACGGCGCCGTGGAAGCGGTGAAGGGCATCAACATCCACGTCAATGCGGGCGAGACCGTTGCCGTGGTCGGCGAGTCCGGCTCCGGCAAGAGCCAGACGATGATGGCGGCGATGAGCCTGCTGGCCTCGAACGGTGAGGCGACGGGCCATGTCGACTATCGCGGCCGCAACCTTCTGACGCTGAGCAAATCCGACCTGAACAAGGTCCGCGGCGCCAAGATCAGCATGATCTTCCAGGAGCCGATGACCTCGCTCGATCCGCTCTATTCGATCGGCAACCAGCTGATCGAACCGATCCGCCGGCATCGCGGCCTGAATGCCGCCGAGGCACGCGAGGAGGCGCTCAAGCTCTTGCGGCTCGTGCATATTCCCGATCCTGAGCGGCGGATGAAATCCTATCCACACGAAATGTCGGGTGGCCAGCGCCAGCGCGTGATGATCGCCATGGCGCTCGCCAACGATCCCGACATACTGATCGCCGACGAACCGACGACGGCACTCGACGTCACCATCCAGGCGCAGATCCTGATGCTGCTGGCCGAACTGCAGCGCAAGCTCGGCATGGCGATTGTTTTCATCACCCATGATCTCGGCATAGTCCGGCGCTTCGCCGACCGCGTCTATGTCATGCGCCAGGGCGAGGTCGTCGAGGAGGGCGACGCGGAAGCCATCTTCGTCAACCCGCAGCACGCCTACACCAAGATGCTGCTGGCGGCCGAGCCGACAGGCACCAAGGCGCCGCCGCCGGCCAATGCGCCCGTGGTGCTCGAAGGCAGGAATGTCGAAGTTACATTCAAGATTGGCGGTGGCTTCCTTGCCGGCGAGCCGCTGATGCTGCATGCTGTCGATGACATTTCGATCCGGCTGCAGCGCAACCAGACCATCGGCATTGTCGGCGAATCCGGCTCGGGCAAATCCACGCTCGGCCGTGCTCTGCTGCGGCTGCTGCCCAGCGATGGCTTGATCCGTTTCGGCGATCGCGACATTTCCACCGCCGACCGGCAGCAGATGCGGCCGCTGCGGCGCCAGATGCAACTTGTCTTCCAGGATCCGTTCGGCTCGTTGTCGCCACGCATGACGGTCGGTCAGGTCATCACCGAAGGTCTCCTGGTGCATGAGCCGAACCTGTCGCACAAGCAGCGCGATCAGCGCGCGGTCGAGGCCTTGCTTGAGGTCGGCCTCGATCCCAATGCCCGCAACCGTTACCCGCATGAATTCTCCGGTGGCCAGCGGCAACGCATCGCCATTGCCCGCGCCATGATCCTGAAGCCCAAAATGGTGGTGCTGGACGAGCCGACCTCGGCGCTCGACCGTTCGGTGCAGAAACAGATCGTCGAACTGCTGCGCAAGCTGCAGGCCGACCATGAACTGTCCTACCTCTTCATCAGTCACGACCTGTCGGTCGTGCGCGCCATGGCCGACTACATCATCGTCATGAAGCAGGGCAAGATCGTCGAACAGGGGCCGACCGAGGCGATCTTCAGCAATCCGCAGCACGTTTACACGCAGACGCTGATGGCCGCAGCGATCGATGTGACGCGGTTCCGGCTGAGCGCCTGAGACGTCATATCAGGTAAGGCAATCATCGTGACTGTTCGCTTAGCCCGCTGACCTCGGGCACTTGCGCGCTCGCGCAGCCGCAATGGCATCCTGCTGCTGTTTCAGCCGCTCGATCCTGGCTGTTTCGCGGTTGGCCACCGCGGTTTTCACACGCGAGCCACCAAGCAGCCACCGCGGAACACTGGTGTTGGCGACCTTGCCGCGCGTGATCGCGGTTTGCGAGATTTCGCCGGCGTTTTGACCCAGCGCGCTGTTGAGCTCGGTACAGCTCATGCTGTCGTACTTCGCCGGATCGGCCGTCCTGCCGATCGACGAGCAGCCGGTAACCAGAAACAGCGCTATGACAAGAGCGGGTGCCGAGGCTGTCGTTGAAATTAAATTCATGTCCACATCCGGCTCGCCAGTTTCACCGGCTTCATCATATCCACCGAACCATCTGGAGCCGACGATTATTTCGTCAACGATGCGCTCGCGACGGAACCTGTGGCCGCCTGAACACAAGGTTTCCAGCCTATATGGGAACGTTCTCGGCCACTCGAAGTTGGTATCCGTCGAGTGTCTAAATGCAATCACTGGAAACGGAGAGAGTCGTCTCGGTTGATGCCGGGGCGGCTTTTCGTCACCTAGGGACGCACTTTCGGCGGCTTAAATTGGTTGTGGCAACCTGCCTCGTCCCGCGCCTTTTATCCAGTCTCGAATTCTCATGCTGCTTCGGCGATGAATGCGGTGGGAGTGCAACCGCCGAGTACTGCTTGGACGATGTCGGTTGCATTTTCATCAACATGCGCCGTCACCAAGACGATCCCGTCGGCAACGCTCCGATCATCTGGCGTTGCCGGAGTGGTGATGAATGCGCCGAGAAACCCGCCGGCACAGACCGCACAAACCAGTGCTGTTGCCGGTAGTCCTGCGGGAATAGGACTGACGCCGCAAACGGCCATGGCGCTCAGGCAGGCCAATGCCGCACCGACCGTACCAAGGACGACACTCGGGGACCTCAGAACTGTGACTTCGTCCCGGTAGGGCCCGATAAAGGCAATCTGAACGCGAGGAACACCGACCGCCACCAACTCTCCAGCAACCCGGGCTGCTTCAGCATGGGAATCAAAAAGCTTGCTGATTGTCCGCATGGTCTCAGGGCGTTTTCTTGTCGAGCAACGTGTTGGTAACGAAGGACGCGGCGATTAAATCGTCATGGTCAATGCTGCCCCGTCCGTCCTCCATCATGGCCGCGACCCTTTGGAAGGTCTTCATTTCGCTCATGGTAATTCTGGCATGCTGCATTCTGGTCCTAAGGTCCGCTACGCGCGTTCCCAAGGCATCGGATCTTATGGCCTCAATGTTAGACATGGTGACGTTCATCCACTTCCGCTCATGTAATTATCTTCGGGTCCAGCAACCGAACAGGGCCGCAGCACAAACGTTCCCGGGCTGGGCTTCGGTCTGGTGGATCCCAGACTTTAGTCTGGCCGCAAAATGCAATGGTCTTACCTATGGTGCTGTTCGGAACGGCCACTGTTCGTAGCCGTTGTCCACCGCACGTCAGGAGGAAGTTGATGGACAAGAGTGTTGGCCAGGCGCGCTGGTTGCTCGCACTGATCTTCGCTGTGGCCATCACTTTCATGGCGATTGGAATGACCCATGGCTGACCATCGGAAAGATCGAGCACGAATGTTTTGCAGATCGGCGCAGCTACGTCCCTTCCTGCGCTGATAGGGTTCGCTCGCCGCGCCCGTGTGGCGAGCGAACCCTAAATATCAATGGGTCGTTGACGTGTGAGTGCGGGCCCACTCCAAAAATCTTGCAGGCAGGCCCGGCTACAAAGAGCCGAGCCTTCGGCGTCGATCAATAGCCGTTGTTTTCGATCACCACGGAGCGATGGTGATGGTGCCTGGAGACGGCGCCCGTGACGATGACGGTATCCGGCCGATGGTGCCGGCGGCCGTGATCGTAGAACGCGACGGTGCCGTGGTGACGATGATGCAGACGCTGGCCGTCCTCGTTGATGATCTTGACGTTGCTGTGGTGACGATGGTGGGTCTTGATGATGACGTCGGTCTGGGCCGCCGAAGCGATAGCCGGCAATCCGACGGAAAGCGCCAAAGCGCATATGATCATTGATTTCATTGCAATTTCTCCACTATCTTGATTTGCCCTTCGCTGGATAACTGCCGCTGGCCCCTTTGGTTCCGGACTGTCCCAGGACAGTCTCGGAGGCCTCCGGAAAGTCGAAGGACGGGCTATGGCTTCGCTAAGGCTGAGAAGGGGCAGCCTCTCGCTGACGGTACTTGCAAAGAACGAAGTGGCTCGATGCATCGGTCGTGCCCGCATCGGGGAACACGACGATCTGTGCCCAAAAATCGCAATATCGGGCTATCGTTTCCGGCACCTCTTTGGCGCTCATGCCGGAGATAGTGGCGACATCGCCGTCTCTACAGTTGGTCTTTCCGGACAGCTGGGCTGACGCCGCCACGATTTCGCATGACCGCTCGTTGTCCGCGTGGGAGGGAGCGCAATGGCAGGCAAGCGCAAATGCTGCTGTGAGAACCAGTTTTTCCATGGCGGCTCCAGCCATCACCGGCAGTCCCTCAGGAGAGAGCATGCGCCATCGCTAATATAAAGGCAATTCAACAGGCCCTTTGCTCGATCTTGCTCATGCGATGGAACATTAGGTGAGTCTAATTGTTCTGTCCTCACAGCCGACGCCATCGGCAGAAGATCAGCCGGGCAAACGCTGATCGGCTCGCTTTTCTCACCAGAGGCGCGAGCTTTTCCAGGCAACAGGAGAAGGATCATGAACAATATAATTTGGCTCGTTGGAGCGGTGGTCATCGTACTAGTGATATTGAGCTTCTTCGGCCTGCGATAAGCTCGACGTCCGATATGCCTATGGACCCCTCATCGGAAGATGACCAGCCCAAGCGGACACTGCGAAAGCGCCGCAGGCTATCAGCCGAAGGCCGAAACGATGGCAGGGAGTTCGTCGCCCCTTTTCCACCTGAAGACAGGAGCTTCCGCGTCTGGTTCCTGTCCAATGAAACAGGCATCAGCGTCGACCAGGCCAGCGAACTTGTCGACAGGATCGATACGGATGGCGCGGCGTTGTTGAACGCCGCGCGACGGATGAAAATTCATGTGCAATGACTGATAAACTGCAGCCGGTTACGTCGTCTGCGTTTTCAACAGCCCACTTTGCAGTGCGTTGGCGACAAAGGGAAGGGCTGCGCCAAGACGGCCGCTCATCTCGCCATATTTTCAAGTGTGATATCAGTTTAAGCGCCAAAGTCGGGATGCGCTAACACGTTGTTTTTCTGGTCGGAGTGGCAGGATTTGAACCTGCGACCCCCTCGTCCCGAACGAGGTGCGCTACCAGGCTGCGCTACACTCCGTGACCAGTCGGCGGGCTTATAGCCGCCACACTTCATTCCTGCAAGCGGCAATGGCAGCACTTCTGTCGCATTTCATCAGCTTTCGCCGCGCAGGCCGCTGACGCCCCAGTTAAATGCGCGCGCCCAGTCGGCAAAACTGTGCCAGCGGACTTCAGGGAATTGGCTGTGCAAGGCGGCGATGTCGACGTCGTAGCCGACTCGGTCGAACCATTCGAACATCAGCGCCGCGTCCTCGCTCTGCTGGCGGGCAGCAGCAATCGGGATCTCCTGATAGCGGATCGGGCGGCCGATGGCCTCGGACAGTATTCTTGCTTGCTCCTCGCCGGACAATTCATCCCCGGCAAAATCGAAACGCTTTCCGAACACCTGCTCCCGCCGTTCCGCGAGGGCGGCGACGAAGGCGCCGATATCCGCCAGCGAAACCAGTTGGAGGACGCGCTTCGGCGGCATGGCGAAGGCATGAGTGCCCTGGCTGAGCGCGCCAATCGACCACGGGGCGACGGCATTCTCCATGAAGGCGACCGGCGCGCTGATCGTGTAGGGGATGCCGAGCTGCCTGACATGCTGCTCGACCAGGTATTTGCTTTCGAAATGTGGAATGCCGGTCTTCTTGTCTGCATCGGCGACGGATGAATAGATCAGGTGTCCGATGCCGGCCGCCTTCGCCGCATCGGCGGCAAGGATTCCCTGGCGGGTTTCCTCCTCAAGGCCGGCCTCGTAGCTGTTGCCCATCAGGAACATGGTGTCGACGTCTTTCGCGGCCTTCACCACGGAGGCCGCATCGGCGAGATCGCCGGCAACGACCTCGGCGCCCGCCGCCGCCAGCTGCCGTGCGGCTTCGCTGTCCGGCTTGCGCGTCAGCGCCTTGACGCGATGGCCCCTGGACAACAGGGCACGCGCAACAGCGCCGCCTTGCTGACCCGTGGCGCCGGCCACAAGAATGCTTCGTTTGCTGGTCATCTCATTGCTCCGTCTTGTTTTGTCTGGAGCAAAATTAGGCTCTGTCGCATTGATGCATAATTGCCTATAATTGGAAAACTTTGTCCCAATCGTGAGCACAATGATCGATCTCAACGATGTCATCGTGTTTGCCCGCGTCGTCGAAGCCGGCAGCTTCACCGCTGCAGCGCGCCTGCTCGCCATGCCAAAGACGACCGTCAGCCGGCGTGTTGCCGCGCTCGAACGTGAGGTCGGTGTGCGCCTGCTGCAGCGCACCACGCGCAGCCTCAACCTGACGGATGCCGGGCGCCTCTACTATGAGCAAAGCAGCCAGGGCCTGCGGACGATCGAGGAGGCCAACCTGCGCCTCGCCGAGGCGAGGGCGGAGCCTTCGGGGACGATCCGCATTTCGGCGCCGGTCGGTTTTGGCGGCCACTTCCTCATTCGCGCCGTGGTCGAGTTTCTGGCGCTGTACCCGAAGACCAATGTCGAACT
Source organism: Mesorhizobium loti (assembly GCA_002356515.1). NCBI lineage: Bacteria > Pseudomonadati > Pseudomonadota > Alphaproteobacteria > Hyphomicrobiales > Phyllobacteriaceae > Mesorhizobium > Mesorhizobium loti. Next base: position 7,216,237 of record AP017605.1, read on the forward strand.
CCGTCTCACCGACGACAAGCTCAACCTGGTCGAGGACGGCATCGACCTCGCTTTCCGCACCGGGAGACTTGAGGATTCGACGCTGATTGCCCGCAAGATCGGTTCCACGCACAGGTTGCTCTGTGCCAGCCCCGACTATCTGGCACGGTATGGCATGCCGGAAAGCCCGGCCGATCTCGCCCGCCATCGATGCGTCATCGCTGGCCCGTCGGCTTCAGGCGCTCACTGGGTGCTGGACGGACCACAAGGCCAGGAAACCGTCGTGGTCGCCGGGCGCTTCGCCGCCAATGAGATGCAGGCGGTGGTGGCGGCCGCAATCGCGGGATTCGGCATCGCCCAATTGCCCCAGCTGATGGCCGACGGGCTGATCAACGAGGGACGGCTGCGGCGCGTTCTCGACGGCTACACGACGCCGGTCGGCGGCCTGCACGTTCTCTATCCCAGCAGCCGGCACCTTTCACCCCTGGTTAAGGCCTTCATCGATCTGGCGGTCGAGCGGATTTCCAATCGGGCAAACGCGGCTTAAGGCATGTCTGCTACGTCAGGCCAACTTCCAAGCGAGACCCGAATGAGCCAGCGCATCGTCAGTTTTGTCATGAGCGGCGGCGTCGGCTCGCGGCTCTGGCCGCTGTCACGCGAGGACAATCCCAAGCAGTTTCACGATTTTTCGGGCGACGGCTCGATGCTGGCCAAGACCTTGCGCCGGTTGACGGCAAGGCCGGCCGGCCAAACGCCGATCTTCCTGATTGCCTCCGAGCGCCATGCCGATCGTGTCCATGCCGACCTGGCCGGGCTCGATCTCGCCGGCGGGGGCCCATTGTTCGAACCCACGGGGCGCAACACCGCCGCCGCGATCGCACTGGCAACGCTGCGCACTTTGTCTGAATTTGGCGACAGCCTGGTGCTGGTCGTGCCGTCGGACCACGAAATATCAACCCCAGGGCAATTCTGGCAGAGCGTCGAGGCAGGCGCCGAGGCGGCGCAAGCTGGCCGGCTCGTGGTGTTCGGCATCAAGCCGACGCAGCCCGAAACCGGCTATGGCTATATCGAGGTGGCGCGCGCGCAGGGCGGCATCTTCGACGTCACGCGCTTCGTCGAGAAACCGGACCTTGCGACGGCGCAGAGTTATCTCAGAGCGGAAAGCTTCTACTGGAACACCGGCATTTTCCTGTTTCGCGCCGCCGCCATGCGTGACGCGTTCGCCGCTTTCGAGCCCGATATCTGGCGGACCACCGAAGCCGCCTACAAGGCGGCGACATCGGACCTTTCCGGCCTCTATATGCCGCTCGAGCTCTATGAGGCCATCCCCTCGATCTCGATCGACTATGCCATCATGGAACGGGCGCAAGGCATTGCCATGGTGCCGGCCGACTTCCGCTGGAACGATCTCGGTTCCTGGCAATCGCTGCTCGATGTCGGCCCAGCCGACGACAAGGGCAATGTCGTCATCGGCGATGTCGTCGCCATCGATTGCGAGAACTCCTACATCCGCAGCGACGGCCGCCTGCTGTCGGCGATCGGCATGAGGGATGTCGCCATCGTTTCGACCGCCGATGCCACTTTCGTCGCGCCGGTCAGCCACAGCCAGCACGTCAAGAAGATCGTCGAGCAGCTCGAAAAATCCGGCCGGCTTGAAACCCGGTTCACGCCGGCGCATGACCGCGTCATCGAAAGCGGCGCCTGGCGACGGCGCGTCCATCACTGGCTGTTCCAGGAGACCTTGCCGCTGTGGTCGACATCGGGCGTCGACGAACGCCATGGCGGTTTCCATGAAGCGCTCGGCTTTGATCGCGCGCCGCTGATGAAACCCAAGCGCATGCGCACGATGGCCAGGCAGGTCTATGCCTTCGCGGTCGCCAGCGCGCGCGGCTGGGACGGTCCGGCCGACCGGCTGATCAGCCACGGTATCGAGTTCATGGTCAGAAATGGCCGTACCGACAAAGGCGGCTGGGTGCGCACGCTGCATGTCGACGGCTCCGTCGCCGACGCCACCGAGGATGCCTACGATCATTCCTGCGTGCTGCTCGCGCTTGCGCATGCGCATATGTCGGGCAATCCGGACGCGTTGAGGCTCGGCGAGGAAACCTTCGCCTTCCTCGATGCCCATCTCGAGGATCATCGCATGACCGGCTTCCTCGAAACGTCGGACGGGGAGGGCGAGCGGCGCTCCAACCCGCATATGCATCTGCTCGAAGCCTTCCTGGCCTGGCATCAGGCGACCGGCGAGCGTGCCCATCTGCGCCGCGCGGCGCGCATCATCGATCTCTTCCGCAGCCATTTCTTCGATCGGGACAGCTGGACGTTGGGCGAATATTTCGATGACGAATGGAAGCCGTCAGCCGGCGACAAGGGCGCCTGGACCGAGCCCGGCCATCACTTCGAATGGGCCTCGCTGCTGGTCGATTTCGCCGGACGCAGCGGCCAGGCCGAGTTGAGTGGCTTCGCCAGGAAACTCTATGCCTCGGCCATCGCCAATGGCCTCAACCGCGCCACCGGCCTTGCCTATGGCGCCGTCTCCCGGCAGGGCCTGCCGATGGACCTGATCTCGCGCAGCTGGCCACAGGCCGAAGCGGTCAAGGCGGCGATTGCGCTTGACGGTTCGGGTGGACCCGATCTCAAGCCGGAGATCGAGGAACGCGTCGGCCGGCTGTTCCGCTGGCACATCGACCCGGCGCCGCTCGGCCTGTGGATCGACCGCATCGATGAGCGCGGCCGCTCACTGGCGTCGGATGTTCCGGCCAGCATCTTCTATCACCTGGTCTGTGCGTTGACCCAGTATCTGGACGGAACGGCGGGGGAGGCGGCTTAAGCTCGGCTCAATACGGGCTCGCCACGTCCCCGGTCTCGACATAGACCGACTTCAGCTGCGAATAGAGCGCCAGTGCCGCCAGCGAATTCTCGCGCCCGATGCCTGACTGCTTGAAGCCGCCGAACGGGATTTCCACCGGCGTCAGATTGTAGGCATTGATCCAGCAGGTGCCGGCCTGCAGCTCGGCGATGACGCGGTGGGCGCGCGGCAGGTCGCGGGTGAAGACACCGGCGGCGAGGCCGAATTCAGTGTCGTTGGCGCGGTCGATCACCTCGTCCTCGCCATCGAATTTCAGCACGCTCATGACCGGTCCGAAAATCTCCTCGCGGGCGATGCGCATCGTGTCGGTGACACCGGTGAAGACCGTCGGCTCGACGAAGAAGCCGCCGGCAAAACCCTGCAGCGAAGGCACGTTGCCGCCACAGGCCAGTGTGGCACCATCCTGCTTGCCGATCTCGATATAGCCGACCACTTTCTCATGCTGTGCCTTCGACACCAGCGGCCCCATCTGCGTCTCGGGATCGAGCGGATCGCCGATGCGGATTTTTTTCGTCCGCTCGACCAGCCGCTCGACGAAGCGGTCGTGAATGCCGCTCTGCACGAAGACCCGTGTGCCGTTGGAGCAGATCTGGCCGGTGGAGTAGAAATTGCCGAGCATGGCGCCGCCGATGGCGTTCTCGATGTCGGCATCGTCGAAGACGATCAGCGGCGACTTGCCGCCGAGCTCCATCGTCGCGTGCTTCACCTTCGAGCCGGCAAGCGACAGCACCTTGCGGCCGGTCGGCACAGAGCCGGTCACCGAAACTTTTGCCACGACGTCGTGGTCAACGAGGCCCGCGCCAACATCGCCATAGCCCTGCACGACGTTGAACAACCCGTCGGGCAGGCCGGCCTCGCTGTAGATCTCGGCCAGCGCCAGCGCTGAAAGCGGCGTGTTTTCCGACGGCTTGAACACCATGGCATTGCCCATGGCGAGCGCCGGTGCCGATTTCCAGCCGGCGATCTGGATCGGGTAGTTCCAGGCGCCGATGCCGACACAGACGCCGAGCGCCTCACGCCGCGTATAGGCAAAGGGCCCGCCGAGGTCGACGGCCTCGCCATTGTAGGCGGCGACCGCGCCGCCGAAATATTCGAGGCAGTCCGCGGCGGAAGGCGCGTCGGCCACCAACGTCTCCTGGATCGCCTTGCCGGTGTCGAGCGTCTCGATGCGGGCGAGGTCGGCATTGCGGGCGCGCAGGATGTCGGCGGCGCGGCGCAGGATGCGGCCGCGCTCGACAGGTTTCAGCCGCGCCCAGGCCGGCTGCGCGGCGCGTGCGGCCTCGATGGCGAGTTCCAGCACGTTCGGCGTCGCCGAGCGCAGGGTGGCGATGACCTCGCCGGTTGCCGGATAGATCACCGGCAGCGGCGCACCGCCTTCGTCCTCTATGTAGCGTCCGTTGACATAGTGCGATGCCGTGGGCTGGGCGCGCATGGGAGTCTCCAAGTGGTCCGACGCCCAAATGGGCGGCTCAATCTATCGGGCAGCTCGATTTGTCGTGTGGATCATGCGCTATCTGTCCGAGGTCTGCCAGCGCGGATTGATCCAGGGTTCCTGGTTGGACGGCGCCAGCGGCGTGCGGCCAAGGATGTGATCGGACGCCTTCTCGCCGGTCATGATCGACGGCGCGTTGAGATTGCCGTTGGTAACGCGCGGGAAGATCGAGGAATCGGCGACCCGCAGCCCGTCGATGCCGATCACCCGGCATTCCGGATCGACGACGCTCGTCACATCGTCGGCCCGGCCCATCTTGCAGGTGCCGCAGGGGTGGTAGGCGCTCTCGGCATGGTCGCGGATGAAGACATCGAGATCGTCGTCGGATTGCACATGGCTGCCTGGCGAGATTTCCTGACCGCGATAGGCATCGAACGCCGATTGCCCGAAGATCTCGCGGGTCAGCCGGATGCAGTGACGGAACTCCGTCCAGTCGTCCGGATGCGACATGTAGTTGAAGCGGATCACCGGTTTCGCTTTCGGGTCCGGCGAACGCAGCGTCACCGAGCCGCGCGACTTCGACCGCATCGGTCCGACATGCGCCTGGAAGCCGTGCGACTTCGCCGCCGCCTTGCCGTCATAGCGCACAGCCGCCGGAATGAAATGGTACTGGATGTCGGGATAGTCGACGCCGGCGCGCGAGCGCACGAAGGCCGCCGCCTCGAAATGGTTGGTGGCGCCGAGGCCCGATTTGAAGAACAGCCACTGCGCCCCGATGAGTGCCTTGGAGAACGGGTTCAGCACTGAATTCAGCGTGATAGGCTTGGTCGATTCCTGCTGGATATAAAGCTCCATATGGTCCTGCAGATTGCGGCCGACGCCGGGCCGGTCGGCCACCACGGCGATGCCGTTTTCCCGCAGATGTTCGGCCGGGCCGATACCCGACAGCATCAGGATCTTGGGCGAATTGATCGAGGAGGCGGCGACGATCACCTCACGTCGCGCCTTAACGACCTGAATCTGTTTGTGAGCTTCGATTTCGACGCCGACGGCGCGTTGATTCTCGATGATCACCCGGCGGGCGAAACCCTTGACCAGGCTAACATTTCTGCGTTTCAGAGCCGGCTTCAGATAGGCTGATGCCGCCGACCAGCGGCGGCCGCCACGAATGGTCTGCTCCATCGGCCCAAAGCCTTCCTGCTTGGAGCCGTTGTAGTCGTCGGTCAGTTCGAAGCCGGCCTGGCGGCCCGCCTCGACGAAGGCGCCGTAGAGCGGATTTTTACGCGAGCCGCGCTGCACGTGCAGCGGTCCACCGTGGCCGCGCCAGCCATCCTCACCGCCGTCATTGTCTTCCATGCGCTTGAAATAGGGGAGCACGTCGGCGAAGCCCCAGCCGGTCGCACCTTCTTCGGCCCAGTGGTCGAAGTCACGGGCATGGCCGCGCACATAGACCATGCCGTTGATCGAGGACGAGCCGCCAATCACCTTGCCGCGCGGCGTCGCCAGCACGCGGCCGCCGAGATGCGGCTCCGGCTCGCTGGCGAAACCCCAATCATAGAGGCTCATATTGAGCGGGATCGACAGCGCCGACGGCATCTGGATCAGCGGCCCGATATCGCTGCCGCCGAACTCGATGACGATGACAGAGTTTTTGCCGTCCTCAGACAGGCGATAGGCCATGGCCGAGCCGGCCGAGCCGGAGCCGATGATAACGAAATCCGCTTCAAGCATGGTTCATATGCGCCATAAAATCGGCGAGCGAGACATTGCCGCCGGTTGCCACGACAAGGACGGTCTTTCCCGCCACATCCACTTTGCCGCCGAGCAGCGCCGCCAGCGACGCCGCGCCCGACGGCTCAAGCACCAGCTTCATGCGCTCGAAGGCGATTCGCATGGCACGCCGCACCGAGGCGTCGTCGACGGTGATGCCGCGAACGCCGGCGGTCTTGACCGCCGCGAACGGCGCATCGCCTGGCCGGCGCGACATCAGTCCGTCGCAGATCGATTTCGGGCCGATCGGCATGGTCTCGATGCTGCCATGCGCCAGCGACGAGCCCATGCCGTTGAAACCGTCCGGCTCGACGCCGATGATCTCGGTCGCCGGCGACAGATAGTGGAAGGCGAGCGAAACGCCGCCGATCAGCCCGCCGCCGCCGACCGAGCAGAACAACAGGTCGGCGCTGGCGTCCTTGGCTTCGAGCTGATCGAGCGCTTCGAGGCCGGCACCCGCCTGGCCGGCGACGATCTCCGGATCGTCGAACGGGTGCAGCAGGGCGAGCCCCTCCGTCTGAGCGATCTCGCGCGCCTTGGCGGCGGCGACTTCCTCACGCGCACGCTCGCCATGATCGGTCAGCACGACGCGCGCGCCGTAGCCCGCGGTCGCGTCGCGCTTGGCCGCCGGCGCATCGATCGGCATGACGATGGTGACCGGGATGCCGAGCGCCTGGCCGGCAGCAGCCAGCCCTTGCGCGAAATTGCCGGAAGAATAGGCGACGACGCCCTTCCTCGCTTCGTCGGCCGAAAGCCGCTTCAGCCGCCAATAGGCGCCGCGTATCTTGAACGATCCCGCCCATTGCAGCGATTCCGGCTTGATGAAGACGCGGGCAGCACCGGTCTCCCTGGCAAGCGCTGTCGATTCCAGCAGCGGCGTGATCTGCGTCGCCTTGGAGGTGACTGCATAGGCCTGTTTGAGATGGGCCAGCGAGGGGACGAGAAGGTCTGTCATCATTCGCCTCGCGGAAACCGTTTCTGCTCTTCGAGCACGTTGAGATCCATATGGTTGCGCATGTAGCGTTCCGAAGCCTTTTGCAGCGGCTGGAACTCCCAGGGGTAGTGCGTGCCGTTGCGCAGAGCGGGATAGACGACCCAGCGCCGTGCCTGGCTGGCGCGCACGGCGGCGTCGAAGGCCGCCATGTCCCAGCGCGCCCGCACCTTTTCCAGGAAAGCCGCCACCAGATCCCGGTGCGCTGGGTCAGCGGCGAGATTGCTCAACTCATGCGGGTCGGCTTCGACATCATAGAGCTGCGGCGGATCGATCTCGCAATGAACGAACTTGTAGCGTCCCTCGCGGATCGCCACCAACGGCGCGTTGGAGCCTTCGGCGGCATATTCCATCAGCACCGGAGCGGTGCGCTGCTTGCCATCGAGCAGCGGCAGCAGCGACTGACCATCGGTCCATGGCGCGATCGCGCTCATGTCGATGCCGGCGAGATCGCACAGCGTCGGCGTCACGTCGAGATTGGAGACCGGCGCTTCGATGAGCCCTGCGGTCACGCCCTTGCCGGCAATCATCAGCGGCACCCGCGCCGAACCCTCGAAGAAGCACATCTTGAACCACAGGCCGCGCTCGCCGAGCATGTCGCCGTGGTCCGAGCAGAACAGGATGATCGTGTCGTCGAGCATGCGCGTGCGCTCGAGCACCGACAGCAGTTCGCCGACCTTGTCGTCGAGATAGGAGATGTTGGCGAAATAGCCGCGCCGCGAGCGGCGGATTTGTTCCGCCGTGATGTCGAAACTGTCGTAGTCGGAAGCCTTGTAGAGCCGCTGCGAATGCGGGTCCTGCTTGTCGTAAGGGATGAAGCCAATCTCCGGCTCAAGGGCTGGGCAATCTTCGTAGAGATCCCAGTACTGCCGCCGCGCCACATAGGGGTCGTGCGGATGGGTGAAGGAGACGGTCAGGCACCAGGGCCGGTGCGCGGCATCGTCGGAGACGCGGGCGAAGTCATAGAGTTTCTGCACCGCGTGGAAGGCGACCTCGTCGTCATACTCCATCTGGTTTGAGATCTCGGCGACGCCGGCGCCGGTCACCGAGCCCAGATTGTGATACCACCAGTCGATGCGCTCGCCGGGCTTGCGGTAGTCCGGCGTCCAGCCGAAATCGGCCGGGTAGATGTCGGTGGTCAGCCGCTCCTCGAAGCCATGCAACTGGTCCGGCCCGACAAAATGCATCTTGCCCGACAGCACGGTGTGATACCCGTCGGCGCGCAGATGATGGGCAAAGGTCGGGATCGACGAGGCGAATTCGGCGGCGTTGTCATAGACCTCGGTGCGCGACGGCAGCTGGCCGCTCATGAACGAGGCGCGGCCCGGCGCGCAGAGCGGCGAGGCCGTGTAGTTGTTGGCAAAGCGCGCCGAACGCGCGGCGAGCGCTTTCAGATGCGGCGCATGCAGAAACGCGGCCGGCCCATCGGGAAAAAACGTCCCGTTGAGCTGATCGACCATGACGATCAGGAAATTGGGTCGCTTCGTTGTCACTGTTTGGGCCGCTCGCCGAGTTTGGTTTCGAGATAGTCCTCGACCAGCGCGATCGCGGTCGCGGCATCGGGCACGCCATCCTTCAGCGCCCGCCTGATGTAGAGCCCGTCGATCATCGCCGCTGTCGCTTCGGCAGCACGGTCGGCCTCGGCCCTGGGCAGGATGCCGGTCAACCCGCTCATCAGGTTCGAGTGCAGCCGCCTTGCATAGACCCTGAGCAGCCGGCGCAAAGCCGATGATTTCTGCGCCTCGACATAGAAGGCAAGCCAGGCGGCGATGGTTTCCGGCTGGAACTGCAGGTCTGAGAAATTGACGGCGACAACGGCGGAGACGCGCTGACGAGGAGTGGTGGCGGAACCAAGGGCGCGCAGTGTGTCCGCGGTCAGCTCGGCCAAGATGTGGCGCATCGTCGCCAGCAGCAGCTCGTCCTTGGCGCCGAAATAATGATGGGCAAGTGCGGAGGACACACCGGCCCGGCCGGCGATCTCGGACATGGTCACGTCAAGCGAGCCGCGCTCGCCGATCGCTGAGATCGTCGCGTCGATAAGCGCCTTGCGGCGCAGTGGCTCCATTCCGATTTTCGGCATGCTGTTCCCGATTTTTGCACGGAGATTATTTTTTATTGACGGGTCAATCAACAAAAAATCGACGCCACAGCGACCTGTACCAAGCGATTGTCGGCTTCCGGCCCTTCACGGCTCGGGCAAGAATGTTTATATTTGAACAATAACGGCGAAGTGCGCCATGAGCCCGGTATGCTAGGCTGGCGCCAAGGATGGAGACCGCCATGACCGCATGCATCGTCGGCTGGGCGCATTCGCGCTTCGGCAAACTCGAAGGCGAGACGCTCGAAAACCTGATCGTCAAGGTCGCGACGGACGCGCTCGACCATGCCGGCATCGGCCCGGACGAGGTCGATGAGATCGTGCTTGGCCATTTCAACGCCGGCTTTTCGGCGCAGGATTTTACCGCGAGCCTTGTGCTTCAAGCCGACGACCGGCTGCGCTTCAAGCCGGCGACGCGCGTCGAGAACGCTTGCGCCACGGGATCGGCGGCGGTCCGGCAAGGCATCCGCGCCATCGATGCCAACGCGGCCCGTATCGTTCTGGTGGTCGGTGCCGAGCAGATGACGACGACGCCGGGGCCTGAGATCGGCAAGAACCTGCTGAAGGCGTCCTATCTGCCAGAGGATGGCGAGACACCCGCAGGCTTCGCCGGCGTCTTCGGCAAGATCGCGCAGGCCTATTTCCAGCGCTATGGCGACCAGTCGGATGCGCTCGCCATGATCGCCGCCAAAAACCACAAGAACGGCGTCGACAATCCCTATGCGCAGATGCGCAAGGATTTCGGCTATGAATTCTGCCGTCAGGAAAGCGAGAAGAACCCCTTTGTCGCCGGCCCGCTGAAGCGCACGGACTGTTCGCTGGTCTCGGACGGGGCTGCCGCTCTGATCCTTGCCGACACGGCGACCGCGCTGAAGATGCGCCGTGCGGTGGCTTTCCGCGCCAACGAGCATGTGCAGGATTTCCTGCCAATGTCGAAGCGCGATATTCTCTCCTTCGAAGGCTGCGAGCAGGCCTGGACCCGAGCGCTGAAGAACGCCGGCGTGACCCTCGACGATCTCTCCTTTGTCGAGACGCATGACTGCTTCACCATAGCCGAATTGATCGAATATGAGGCGATGGGCCTGGCCAGGCCGGGCGAGGGCGCCAAATTGGCGCTCGACGGCACGACGGCGAAGGACGGTCGCCTTCCGGTCAATCCCTCCGGCGGGCTGAAGGCCAAGGGCCATCCGATCGGCGCCACCGGTGTGTCCATGCATGTCCTGACCGCCATGCAGCTTGTCGGCGAAGCCGGCGGCATCCAGGTGCCGGGCGCGAAGCTTGGCGGCATCTTCAACATGGGTGGGGCTGCGGTCGCCAACTACGTTTCCATTCTCGACCGGATCAGGTAAACCGCCCCAGCATTCGTTGGAGGTGGCATGGCAAATCCGGTTCTGATCGAGGTTCTGCGCGGCGCGATCGTCGAGAGCGCGCATCGCGGTGCCGTCGCGGTCTTCGATGCCGATGGCAAGCCGGTCCTGGAGATCGGCGACACCTCGAAGCCGGTGTTTCCGCGCTCGGCGGTCAAGGCCATCCAGGCCCTGCCGCTGGTCGAAACGGGTGCTGCCGATGCCTATGGGTTCGGCAATCGCGAGCTGGCGCTGGCCTGTGCCTCGCATTCGGGCGAGCCGGCGCATGTCGAACTGGCACGGTCCATGCTGGCCAAGGCCGGGTTGGACAAGTCGGCGCTTGAATGCGGCGCTCATTGGCCTTCAAACCACGACGCCGAGATCGCACTCGCCCGCACTGGCGATTTGCCCAATGCGTTGCACAACAATTGCTCCGGCAAACATTCCGGTTTCCTCTGTACCTGCGTGCACTCCGGCATTGCGCACCGTGGCTACGTCAAGGCGGGGCACGCACTGCAAGAGATGGTGCGCGACGCCATGCAGGCGGTCACCGGCGCTGTCCATGGCGCCGATGAGCGGGCGACCGATGGCTGCTCGATCCCGACCTATGCGGTGCCGCTCAAGAGTTTCGCACTCGGCTTTGCCCGCATGGCCACGACAAATGGTTTCGGCCCTGAGCGGGCCAAGGCGGCCAAGCGCCTGCTGGCCGCCTGCATGGCGGAGCCCTTCTATGTCGCCGGCACCGGCCGCGAAGACGTCGCCCTGATGGAAGCAGCACCGGGCCGGATTTTTGCGAAAGGCGGCGCCGAAGGTGTCCACTGTGCAGCAATTCCGGAGCTTGGCCTCGGTATCGCGCTGAAATGCGATGATGGCGCCCACCGCGCCAGCGAAGCCATGGTCGCCGCCGTCCTCGCCAAGCTGCTGCGTGCGGACGAGGCCCTGTCGGCAAAGCTCATCGAACTGGCAAACGCACCGATCGAAAGCCGGATCGGCGCCAAGGTCGGGGCGCTGAGGCCGACCCCAGCCTTGAATTGAAGATTGCTCTCAGCTGACGCGGTTGCGCTCGACAGTCAGATGGGCAAAGCCGCTGTTGCTTAGCTGGGTGAGGTCAGCTGTCACCGGCTCGGCCCAGCGCTGGCCGATGACGGCGCCCTTCAGCGCGCCGTCGATGACATTGTCGGAGATGACGGCGGCGCCGGCGCCCTCGACCACGCTGACGACGATGCCGGTGCCGGCCTTGCGGATGATGTTGCCCGTGGCCACGACATTGCGCAGATACGGCCCCCAGCCGATCGACATGCCGTAGAGCGGCGCGCTCTCGATGACGTTGTTGGAAGCGATGGTGTCGGCCTCGACGGCGATGCCGACGCCGAAGCCGGGCGGATCGGCGGTGTAGGGGCCGCTGGTCGACAGATTGCGCACGATGTTGCCGGAGCAGACACCCATGCGGCCGCCTTCGTTGAAGTTGACGATCGAGATGCCGTTGGCCGCGCCATCGACGATGTTGTTGCTGATGACGGCGCCCTCGAACGAGAATTCGGAATAGACCGCGGTCTCGCCCGAGCGCGAACAGGTATTGCCGGAAATCTGCAGATTGCTGGAACTGTTGGCGCGGATCGCCGAGAAAGCGCAATCCGAGACGACATTGCCCGAAATGATGACGTTGCCGGCGCGGAAGGCATTGATGCCATTGCCGTTCTGACCGGTTCCGCCGCTGCGCGCGCCGATGCGTTCGACACGGTTGCCGGTGACCATTGTGCCGTCTTCGGCCGCCTGCCAGCGATGCACCAGAATGCCGCCATTGGCACAGTCGGAGACCGTGTTGCCCGATATCGCCAGCCCGGCTGCTTCGACCGAATAGATGCCGGCGTCGGCCGCGCCCGATATGTCGGAGCGTTCGATGCGGCCCGCCGCATGTTCCAGCGCCAGCCCGTTCTTGCCGCTGCCGGTTATCTGGCAATTGTCGACAACGAGATGGCCGACCCGGCGCAGGTCGAGCAGCCCTTGCGCATAGTCGCCCATCGAGCGGTTCGAACCGTCGAAGACCAGCCCGCTGAGTTCGACATGGTCGGCCTGTTCGGCCATGAAGAGGTGGCCATCGCCGCCATAGACGATCCGCGTGGCGCCCGGTACGCCGGAAAGGCGCACGCGGCTGGGCAGCGAGAGGTTGGACACCACATAGGTACCCGCCGGCAGGAACACCGGTATATCGCGGTCGTTCGAGTCACGCAGCAGCTTGGCAAAGGCCTTGCTCTGGTCATCGAACGTGCCGGGCTGCACGCCAAGTTCGGTGGCGTTGATCGAGCCGCGCATCGAGGCCTTTTCGATACCAGCCAGGCTGGCTGCCGCCGCCTTGCCAAGCGCGAGACCCATCACGGCAAAGCCGGCGGTTCCGGTCAGCAGCGTTCGTCTGTTCAACATCGGCACAGATTCCTAGAGTTCACCTCCGATGTCGCAGGAATCGTGCCAGATGTTGTGTTCCTTTTCGCAAGACATCGGCAATGGCTTGTCGAGCAGCCACGCTGCGCATAAGTTCAGGGGATGAGCAGAGCTTTTACCCGCGAAGAAGACAGCGAGAATGCCATCGCCGGCGTCGGCGAGCGGCCGATCAGCACGCACCGCAATCTGGTGACGGAGCGCGGCCTGGCGCAGATCGAGGACAATCTGACCGATCTGCGCGATATCCTGGCGAAGGCCGAACGGAAAGCCGACCGCGAGCGCATCGCGGTCGTGTCGCGCGACCTGCGCTACTGGACGGCCCGGCGCGAAAACGCCGAACTGTCCGTGCCGGAGCCCGACAGCGACGTCGTCCGCTTCGGCATGGGCGTCACCTTGGAAGGCGATGACGGCAAGAAGGTGCACTGGAAGATCGTCGGCGAGGACGAGGCCGATCCGGCCAAGGGCACGATTTCCCACGTCTCGCCAATGGCGGTCGCTCTGTTCGGCAAGAAGATCGGCGAGGTCGTCACGGTCAACGGCAAGGAATGGGAAATCGTCAAGCTGTCGGACAGTTAGAGCCACATAGCCTAGTTGGCGGCCAGCAGCCGATCCATCAACCGGTCCGCCGCCTCCGGAATAACAGTCCCTGGCGGAAAAATTTCCGCCGCGCCGGCTTGCAGCACCGCGTCGTAGTCCTGCGGTGGGATAACACCGCCGGCGACGATCAGCATGTCGCCTCGGCCGAGCTTTTTCAGCGCGTCGCGCAATTCGGGGATCAGCGTCAGGTGTCCTGCCGCCAGCGATGAGGCGCCGATGATATGGACGTCATGCTGGACCGCCAGTTTCGCGATCTCTTCCGGTGTCTGGAACATCGCGCCGACAGTGACGTCGAAGCCGAGATCGGCGAAGGCCGTGGCGATCACCTTCTGGCCGCGGTCGTGGCCATCCTGTCCCATCTTGGCAACGAGGATGCGCGGTTTGCTGCCGTTCTTCTTCTCGAAAGCTGCGAGCTTGTCCTGCAGCCCGTCGACCAAGGGACTGTCGCCAAGCGCCTTGCGATAGACGCCGGAAATGGTCTGCACCGTCGCGACGTGGCGGCCAAAGGCTCTTTCGAGCGCAAACGAGATCTCGCCGACCGTGGCATTGGCGCGCGCGGCGCGTATGGCGAATTCCAGCAGGTTCTCATTGCCCTGTGCGGCGCGGGTCAGCGCATCGAGCGCGCTTTCCACGGCAGCGACATCGCGCGTGCCCTTCAGCCGCTGCAGCTTCGACAATTGCCGGGCCCTGACCTCGGCATTGTCGATCTTCAGCACGTCGACCTCGATGTCGTTCTCGGGGCGATGCGCATTGACGCCGACCAGCATCTGCTCGCCGGAATCGATGCGCGCCTGCGTGCGCGCCGCCGCTTCCTCGATGCGCAGCTTCGGAATGCCTTGTTCGGTCGCGGCGGCCATGCCACCGAGAGCCTCGACTTCCTCGATATGGCTCAGCGCGCGCGCCGCCAGGTCGTGCGTCAGCCGTTCGAGATAGGCCGAGCCGCCCCACGGGTCGATGATGCGTGTGGTGCCGGATTCCTTTTGCAGGATGAGCTGCGTGTTGCGGGCGATGCGCGCCGAATGGTCGGTTGGCAGCGCCATCGCCTCGTCGAAGGAGTTGGTGTGCAGCGACTGGGTATGCCCTTGCGTCGCGGCCATCGCCTCGATCATGGTGCGGATAATGTTGTTGTACGGGTCCTGCGCCGTCAGTGACCAGCCGGACGTCTGGCAATGGGTGCGCAGCGACAGCGAGCGCTCGTCCTTCGGCGCAAAATTCTTCTTCATCAGCGTCGCCCACAGCAGGCGCGCCGCCCTGAGCTTGGCCACTTCCATGAAGAAGTTCATGCCAATCGCCCAGAAGAAGGACAGGCGTGGCGCGAAGCGGTCGATATCGAGGCCCGCCGCGACACCGGCGCGGGCATATTCTATGCCGTCGGCGATCGTGTAGGCAAGCTCCAGGTCGGCCGTCGCGCCGGCTTCCTGCATGTGATAGCCGGAGATCGATATCGAATTGAACTTCGGCATGTTCTTCGATGTGTAGGAGAAGATGTCCGAAACGATCCGCATCGAGGGCTTTGGGGGATAGATGTAGGTGTTGCGGACCATGAACTCCTTCAGAATGTCGTTCTGAATGGTCCCGGCCAGATCCTTCTGCGCAACGCCCTGTTCTTCCGCCGCGACGATATAGAGCGCCATGATCGGCAGCACCGCGCCGTTCATCGTCATCGACACCGTCATGTCACCGAGCGGAATGCCGTCGAACAACTGCCGCATGTCGAGGATCGAATCGATGGCGACGCCCGCCATGCCGACATCGCCGGCAACGCGCGGATGGTCGCTGTCATAGCCGCGATGCGTGGCGAGATCGAAGGCGACCGACAGGCCTTTCTGGCCGGCGGCAAGATTGCGCCGGTAAAACGCGTTGGACTCCTCGGCCGTCGAGAAACCGGCATATTGCCGGATCGTCCAGGGCTGCTGGACATACATGGTCGGGTAGGGGCCACGCACGAAAGGCGGCAGGCCCGGATAGGTATCGAGATGCGGCAGACCCTTGAGATCGCCCTGATTGTAGAGATGCTTGACGACAAGGCCTTCTGGCGTCACCCGCTGGCCCTTGACCTCGACCGGCGCGCGGCGCGGCGGCGCCCAGCCGACCTGACTGAAATCCGGAATCAAGAGGCGGCCCCGATGGATTGGTCGATGCGAACAGGAGGGAGAGGTTCGCACAGCACGACGCCTTCGGTGAAGGCAGGCCGCTGCTGTGCGTCCAGCGTCTCGACCGGACGCTCGGTCTTCTGCGGATAGAGCGTTGTGCCGATGATCGCTCGCTCACCGGACTTGAAGGCGGCGTCGCGACGAGCGGCGGCCGCGCGAACGCGCTTCTGGATGTGCCCGTCCCGAAGGCTGGACAATACGCCTCCTTCGGCCTCGATCGTCTGCAGTTCCGCCCAGGCGGCTTCGCAAAGGTCCGCTGTAAGCGCTTCGACCGCACCGGACCCATAGGCGGGATCGGCGACATGATCGACATGGCTTTCATTGGCCATGATCAGCTGCGCGTTGCGTGCGACGCGGCGGGCAAAAGGCGCCGGCAGGCCGTGCGCGATCGTGTGCGGCAGGATGGAGATCGAATCGGCTCCCCCCGCCGCCGCGGCGAAACAGCCGATCGTCGTGCGCAGGATGTTGGTCTCCGGGTCCAATGCCGTCATCATGCGAAAGGAAGTCTCGGCATGGATGTTGGCCGTGGAATTGGGGATCGAGCAGGCCTCCTGCACCCGTGCCCAGAGCCTGCGCAGCGCCCGGACCTTGGCCATTGACAGGAACTGGTCCTGGTCGACACTGAGGGCGAAGCCGATATGCGGCGCGGCATAGACGAGCGGCTGCCGCGCCTTCTCGAACATTCTGAGATACGAGACAGCCGAAGCCAGCATGATGCCGAGTTCCTGCGCCTCCGTGGCGCCGGCATTGTGGAAGACGCGACCGTCCGCTTCCAGAAGCACGCCGGGAACGCCCATCGAGAAGAAATGCGCCAGCGATTGCGGCATCGATTCCTGCAGCGCCTCGATCGACATGCGCAGCCGGCCGGTGCCGGCGAGGATCGCCGCCGGGTCGATGCCGAAGGACAGGTTGAGTTTTGCCGGATCGGAGCGGCGCTTGCTCAGGAACGCCACCAGCCAGTCGGCCATGGGGCGGCTCCACGGGTGGGTGTCGATGCGGATCTGGACCCGGTTGAGGGGTACGCCCTCCAGCACCGTCTCCAGCGCCTGCGCGGTTCTCGGCAGGCCGTAGCCGAATGCGTTCGGGGCGCCTTCGAAGACGAGCGACAGTCCCGTCGCGCCCTGTGCGATATCATCCAGGACCTGCGCCTTGGCGCGATCGACATCGGGATCGTCGACGCGCTGGTTGACGATCCACGGCGATCGGGGATTCGCGCGCACGATCGGCTCGGCCCCGGTAGAACGGTCGTAGAGCGGCTCGATGCGGATGGCGTCGTCGGTGTGCGAAACCAGCTTTTCCTCAAAGGATGCGCCGGCCAGCGCCTTTTCCGCCAGGGCCAGCCATCGCTGGCGCTCCGCGTTCACAGGTTCAGCATCCCTAGTCAAGGCTCCGGCGCCCATCCATCTTCCTCATTCATGTGGCCGCACCAGCCGGGCGGTTCAGTCTACGGTCCCCGGTCGGTTATCGCAATGCACGTCCGGGGTCCGAATGCGATCCATTGGATATAGGTCGGCTTGCGTGGACGAACCATGAACGATTGCCAAACACCAGCAAAATCCGCAAGTTCCAAAATCCGATTTGAGCGATTGGCCCGCTTTGGACGATAAGCCCCAGTTTGGACAATTGTCATTGTCGCTGTGCGACAGCCTCACTATACCTTCGGGCAAAGGCTGGCTTTTGACACATCAATTTGCGGAGACCCTGGATATGGCTGACGACACCAGTATTTTCATCGGCGCCAGCCGCAAGCCCGACGACAGCTATCAGCGCCCCGAGGAATTGCTGCTGCAGTACGGGAATCGGCATGGTCTGGTGACCGGAGCCACCGGCACCGGGAAGACCGTCTCCTTGCAGATTCTGGCCGAAGGGTTTTCAAATGCCGGCGTGCCGGTGTTCTGCGCCGATATCAAGGGCGATCTGTCGGGCATCGCGATGATGGGCACGGCGCAGGATTTCCTGGTCAAGCGGGCCGCGCAGGTCAAGCTCGACCCCTACGACTTCCAGGAATTCCCGGTCATCTTCTGGGACCTGTTCGGCGAGCAGGGCCACCCCATCCGCGCGACCGTCTCTGAAATGGGACCGCTTCTGCTGTCGCGGCTGATGAACCTGACCGACGCGCAGGAAGGCATCATGAACATTGCCTTCCGCATTGCCGATGAAGAGGGCCTGCTGCTTCTCGATCTCAAGGACCTGCAGGCGCTGCTGGCCAACATCGCCGAGCGCGCCGAAGAGATCAGCGCGCGCTACGGCAATGTCACCAAGCCATCGGTGGGTGCCATTCAGCGCACGCTGCTGGTGCTGGAGCAGCAGGGCGCGGCCAACTTCTTCGGCGAGCCGGCCCTGCGCATCTCCGACATCATGCGCACCACGCGTGACGGCCGGGGCGCCGTCAGCGTGCTCGCCGCCGACAAGCTAATGATGAACCCGCGGCTCTACGCGACCTTCCTGCTCTGGCTGATGTCGGAGCTGTTCGAGGAACTGCCGGAGGTCGGCGATCCCGACCAGCCGAAGCTGGTGTTCTTCTTCGACGAGGCGCATCTGCTTTTTGACGAGGCGCCGAAAGTGCTGATCGACCGCGTCGAACAGGTGGTCCGCCTGATCCGCTCGAAGGGCGTCGGCGTCTATTTCGTCACGCAGAACCCGCTGGATATCCCGGAAAAGGTGCTGGCCCAGCTCGGCAACCGTGTTCAGCACGCGCTGCGCGCCTATACACCGCGCGAGCAGCAGGCGGTTAGGACGGCGGCCGACACGTTCCGGCCGAATCCCGATTTCGACTGCGCCACCACCATCACCCAGCTCGCCACCGGAGAGGCACTGGTCTCGACACTAGAGGACAAGGGCATTCCGTCCATGGTTCAACGCACCTTGATCCGTCCGCCGTCGTCGCGGCTCGGGCCGATAACTCCCGCCGAGCGGCAAAAACTGATCGCGGAGAGCCCGGTCGCCGGCCAGTACGACCAGGTCATCGACCGCGAATCGGCCTTCGAGATCCTGCAGAAGAAGGCCAAGGAAGCACAGGACGCCGAAGCGCAGGCGCAGCAGGCCGGCACTGGCGGTTCGCGCTGGACCATTCCGGGCTTCGGCAATGATGATCCCGCGCCGCAGTCCGGCGGCCGGCGCGCGCCGGCGCCACGCCCGTCCAATCGCCAGACGGTGGCCGAAGCCGCGATCAAGTCGGTGGTGCGCTCGGTCGGCTCGTCGGTCGGACGCGCCATCGTGCGCGGGATTTTAGGAAGCCTGTCGCGGGGGCGTTGAGCCCCAGGCCGACAGCGTGTCGGGCGCTGCCCCCTAGATGTTTTCGCGGGTGTAGATCTCGAAGGGCAGGATGTTTGTAAAACTCCCGCCTTCGTTCGGCGCTGAGACAGCGCGAATCATGCCAGCCAAGGTCTCTTGCGCGATGCGGGCGAGGGGGTGTGAGATGATGAAGGTCAGCGTGCCGTCGAGCAGCGCCGGGCGGGTCGACTCCATCAGTTCATAGCCGACAACGACGAGGCTTCCGGCCCTGCCGGTGGAGCGCAGGGCGGCAATAGCGCCGGTGATGCCGCCGCCGGCGACATAAAGCCCGGACAGATCGGGATTTTCGTTCAGAAGCTTTTCGGTCATTTCCTGCGCGATGGCGCTCGATTCGAAGGTCAGCAGCGGCTCGAGCAGGGTGAAGCCAGGGGCGTGCTCGCGAAAATAGGAGCGAAAGCCACTCTCGTTCATCTCCTGGCAGCGGTAGCGGTGGTTGCCGACAAGGATGCCGAGCTTGCCGGGCGCCTTGCAGACATGCTCGAACACCCAGGCCGCCGTGCGCCCGACCTTCCAATTGTCCAGTCCGATGTAGCGCACATGTCCGGTCGCCGAAATCTGCGAGATCAGCGCAAACACCGGCACGTTGCGGGCATGCAATGTGTCCACCGCCTGGGTGACGAGAGGATGCACCGCTGCAACGACGCCGACGGCATCGCATTCGGCGCCGAGCGCCAGCATGCGCGAGGCGACGTTCTGCGGTGACAGATCGTCCAGAAACTCCGTGCGCAGCTCTATCTCGCAATCGGGTATCGTTTCGGTTGCCAGGCGCAGCGCCTCGGCCATGTTGCGGTAGAAGGCGCGGCCAGGCTGGTGCAGCAGGAAACCGAACCGGTAGCGCTGCCGGGCGGCCGCCACGCGGCTGCGCAGCGCGCCCATGCCGTAGAAGCCGATTTGCTCCGCCGCCAGCCGGACGCGCTCGCGCATGCCCTGGCGGACGGCGCCCGAGCCGCTTAGCACGCGGTTGACGGTGGCCACCGAAACATTCGCCTCGGCAGCTACATCCTTGATCGTTGGCCGCTTGTTCTGATCCATTTCGTTTCATCCGCTTGGTGCAATTGATACTAAAATATCATTTATCGTGCCAGATTGATATAAATGACACAATCCAATTGGAACAAACATTCTATTCTTGCTTCATTTTGGATCAAGATGTTTATCTCGTCAAAAGCGAGCAAGGCGGACGCACCGCCAGCCCAAGGATAGCAGCAGCGCAGACGGTTTTTCGCCCACCGCTCACAGGCGGTGTGAGGCAGCGTGCGCGTGTGGCCCATCCCAAGGCGTTGCGGGTGCGGCATTGCGGGTGGAGGAATTGCATGGACGATCTCAAATATGGCGTGCGCGACAAGCGCGGCGACTGGAAGCCGAACGGACGCGTCGAGGGGGCGCCCTTATGGAACTGGCCGCCCAAACTGCCGAAGATACTGGCGTGGCTGCCCGGCTATATCTGGCCGTGGAATGCCTTCCACATGGCCACCGCTCTGCTCTACTGGTTCTATGTCGTCCCGAGCGTCGAGACGATGAAGGCCATCGGCTGGGGTTGGGCGCTATGGCTCTATGCCGTCAACGCCGCGGCGATCCTCGTCTTCTACGGCATCTTCGAGCTGCGCTACTACATCAAGCGCGCCCAGGCGACGCGGTTCAAATACAACCACAAATTCCCCGCCGATGCGCCCTCCGACGTGTTCTGGTTCCAGAGCCAGAACCTCGACAATTTCCTGCGCTCGTTCTTCATCACCATCCCGTTGTGGACGCTGGTCGAAGTCGTCTTCCTCTGGTGCTTTGCCAATGGCTACGTGCCGTGGGTCGGTTGGACGGATCATCCGGTCTACCTCGCGGCACTGGTGCTGGTCGCGCCGGCCATCCACGAGGTGCATTTCTTCTTCATCCACCGGCTGATCCACTGGGGTCCGCTCTATCGCTGGATCCATTCGGTCCATCACAATTCGATCAACCCGTCGCCCTGGTCGTCGCTGTCGATGCATCCGGTGGAGGGGTTCCTCTACCACGCGGTCGCCTTCTGGCACCTCGTCATCCCGTCCAATCCGATCGTCGCGCTGTTCCAGCTGCATGTCGCCGGCTTCGGCGCCGTCAATGGCCATCTCGGCTTCGACAAGCTCGAGGTGACCGAGGACATGGCCGTCAACAGCCACGCCTACACGCATTACCTGCACCACAAATATTTCGAGGTGAACTATGGCGGCGACGGGCTGATCCCGCTCGATCGATGGTTCGGCACCTGGCACGACGGCACCCGGGAGGGCGAAGCCATGATGGACGCCCGCTTCCAGAAAAAGAAGGAACGCATGAACGCCAGGGCGTGAGCAACGCCGCATTCGCAACGCGCGCAATCGGGAGAGAGGCGCGATGGAGCGAGCCACTGTTTTTCTAACCCGTCTGACGACGGCAACCGGGAGGAATGAAATGAAAACGATCACGAAACTGCTGACGGCGATCATGCTTGCGGGCGTGGCGGCGACATCGGCCACGTCGGCAATGGCTGACGGGGCGAAAATCTTCGTCATCGGCGGCAAGGCGGACGATCCGTTCTGGTCGAAGGTCAAGAAGGGCGCCGACGATGCCGGCAAGGTTGCAGAGTTGACCGGCGGCTCGGTGACCTGGCTCGGTCCGCAGAACTACGACAATCTCGGTCCGGATGCGGCCAAGCTGATCCGCACAGCGCTCAGCCAGAAGCCGAGCGCCATTGTCGGCCCCGACTGGGTGCCGGAGGCCATGGACGAGGCCTTCAAGGAAGTCGTTGCGGCCGGCGTGCCGCTCATCATCTACAATTCCGGGGGGATGGACGCGGCCAAGCGCCTTGGTGCCATGAACTATGTCGGCAACGAAGAATACGCCGCCGGCCTCGGTGGCGGCAGCTATTACGGCAGCCACGGCGCCAAGAACGTTCTGTGCGTCAACACTTTGCCGGGCGCCACCAACACAGAAGACCGCTGCAAGGGCATTGCCGATGCCATCGCCAAGAGCGGTGGCAAATCCAGCCAGTTGCCGCTGCCCTCATCCAGCTTCGGCAACCCGACCGCGGTCGCCGAGGCGATCAAGGCCGCCGTGCTGAAGGACAACAGCATCGACGGTGTCATCACCATCAGCGCCGGCGACGCCAACAGCGCCGCCAACGCCATCAGCCAGGCCAATGCCGGCGACAAGGTCAAGCTCGCTTCCTTCGACATGGACGAGACCGGCCTGCAGCGCATCAAGGCCGGCACGCAGATGTTCGCTGTCGACCAGCAGCCCTATCTGCAGGGCTATCTCGCGGTGTCGCTGCTGAATGGCTTTGTCAATTACGGGCTCGACCTGCCGACCAGACCAGTGCTGACCGGACCGGGGATCGTCGACGCCGCCAATGTCGACGCGACAATGGCCGGTGCGACTGCCGGCGCCCGCTAGCGCTGAGCCTCCCCTTCTCCCCTTGTGGGAGAAGGTGGATTGGCGCGCAGCGCCGAGACGGTTGAGGGGTGCGTGACGGAGCGCCGTCATTGCCAAGCTGGAACACCCCTCATCCGTCGCCTGTGGCGACACCTTCGCCCACAAGGGGAGAAGGGGGAGCCTTATCTCAAGCCACAATGCCAGGGACATTTCGATGACATCCCAAGCCCATCACCAACCCGCCATGGCTGCCACCGCGCCGCCCTCCCAGCGCTCTTCGATGCCCTCGATCGGCAGCCTCGTACGCCGGCCCGAGGTCGGCTCGCTGATCGGCATGATCGTCGTTCTGGTCTTCTTCTCGATCTTCGGCGGCGCCAATTTCATGTCGGCCGGGGGTGCCGCGAGCTGGCTCAACGTTGCTTCGGAACTCGGTATCATCGCGCTTCCCATCGGGCTGCTGATGATCGCCGGGCATCTCGATCTCTCCGTCGGCTCGATGGTTCCCGCCAGCTCGATGACCATTGCCATCCTGTCGGGCCATTACGGCCTGCCGATCATCGTCGGCATCCTTGCAGCACTTGGCCTGGGGCTCGGCGTCGGCTTCATCAACGGCGTGCTGGTGATCCGCACCAAGGTGCCGTCCTTCGTCGTTACGCTGGCCACGCTGTTCGCACTGGCCGGACTGACGCTCGGCCTCTCGGTCATCCTGTCCGGCAGCACCAGCGTCGCGCTGAAGAGCGGCCCCACCGCCAAGCTCCTGTTCGGCGACTATCTCGGCGGCAAGTTCGAGGTGACACTGTTCTGGTGGATCGCAGCCATCCTGATCGTCGGCTTCATCCTGAACTTCTCGCGTTTCGGCAACTGGATCCTGGCCATGGGCGGTGACGCCGTCAGTGCCCGCAACGCCGGCATCCCGACCGACCGGGTGACCATAGCGCTGTTCATGAGCAGCGGCCTTTGCGCCTCCTTCGTCGGCATGTCGCAGGCGATCCTCTACAACAGCGCCCAGGTGGCCGCCGGGCAGTCCTTCATCTTCAACTCGATCATCGCGGTGGTCATCGGCGGCGTGCTGCTTACCGGCGGCTATGGTTCGGTGGTCGGCATCGTCTTGGGCACGCTGACTTTCGCCATCGTCAACCAGGGCATTTTCTACACCGGCTTCGACGCCAACTGGGCGAGCCTGATCATCGGCGTCCTGCTGCTCGCCGCCGTGCTGATGAACAACACCTTCCGCACCGTGGCGCTGACCTACGCACCACGTGCCAAACCGAGGGCACGCTGATGACCACGCCCCTGCTCAAACTAACCGCAATCAACAAGTCGTTCGGCCCGATCGACGTGCTCCACGACATCTCGCTCGAGGTCAACCGAGGCGAGGTGCTGTGCCTGCTCGGCGACAATGGCGCCGGCAAGTCGACGCTGATCAAGATCCTCTCCGGCGTCCACAGGCCGACATCGGGCACGATGGAAATGGACGGTAAATCGGTCGCCTTCGACAGCCCCCGTGATGCCAGCGACCATGGCATCGCGACCGTTCACCAGTTCGGCGGCACGTTCCCGCTGATGAGCATAGGCCGCTCCTTCTTCGTCGGCGCCGAGCCGACGCGGCGCTGGGGGCCGCTCATCATCTACGACCGCAAGCGGGCCAATGAGATCGCCGTCACCGAGATGCGCCAGCTCGGCATCACCCGCATCGACGACGGCGATCGCCTCGTCGGCGGACTGTCGGGTGGCGAACGCCAGGCGCTGGCGATCGCACGCGCCGTGCATTTCGGCGCCAGCGTGCTAATCCTCGACGAGCCGACGGCGGCGCTTGGCGTCAAGGAGGCGGCGCATGTGCTGCGCATTGTGCTCCAGGCGCGCCGCAAGGGCATCGCGGTGATCTTCATCACCCACAATGTCGTCCATGCGCTGACCGTCGGCGACCATTTTGCCGTGCTCATCAGAGGCGCCAAGGCCGCCGATTTCCGCAAGGGCGAGAAAAGCCGCGAGGCGATCACCGACCTGATGGCCGGCGGCGAGCAGATGGCCGAGCTCGAAGCCGAGATCGAGAGCTTCTCCGCCACCGATGACGGGCATGCACCGCAGGGCGCGAGCCATGCATGACCAGCGAAGACGCCCATCTCTCCTCCTCCCGGGCATCTTCCTGTGCGGTCGGCGGAAATCCCGCCGGCCGCCCTTTTTCAACCAACCAAAGAACAGACGGCAGAGTGACAATGGCAAAGTGGATTGATGCGTGCGCGACCGATGACATCGACGAAGAGGACGTCATCCGCTTCGATCACGAGGGCCGGACATTCGCCATCTACCGCAGTCCCGACGACGCGTTCTTCTGCACCGACGGGCTGTGCACGCATGAGAAGGTGCATCTGAGCGAAGGGCTGGTTATGGAACACAGGATCGAATGCCCGAAACACAGCGGTGTGTTCGATTACCGGACTGGCGAGGCGCTGCGCGCACCGGTCTGCGTGAACCTGAAAACCTACACCACCAAGGTCGAGGACGGCCGCGTGTACATCGAGGTCTGACATGTCCGATACTTTCACCCTTGCGGCTTGCGTCGAAATGCTCTGGCGCGACCGGCCGATGGAATGGCGCGTCAAGCGCCTCACCGAAATGGGTTTCCAGGTCGGCCTCTGGAACTGGCCCGAGCACGATCTCGCAATGCTGGAGAAATCCGGCGCGACCTTCTCGATCATGAACGGTTATTTGCGTGGCCGGCTGGCCGATGACGAGGGTGCCACCGAACTTTTGAAGACGGCGAAGGAGACGGCGGCGGTCGGCAAGCGCCTCGGCGTCGCCCGGCTCAATCTGCACGGCACCGGGCTTGGCGATGGCGGCCTGCCTGTCACGCCCTGCGAGATCGTCACCGGCGCCATGTGGCTCAAGGCGCGCGACACGCTGAACCGCATCGCCGACCTCGCCGAGGCGGAAGGCGTGACCTTTACGCTGGAGAATCTGAACCTGCCGGTCGACCATCCCGGCGTACCATTCGGGCGCGCGCAGGATACGCTGGCGCTGGTCTCTGATGTCGACCGGCCTGGCCTGCGCCTCAATCTCGATCTCTACCATGCGCAGATCGGCGAAGGGAATCTGATCGAGCTGTGCCGCGCCTGCCTGCCATGGATCGGCGAGGTTCAGGTGGCCGACGTGCCCGGACGCATGGAGCCCGGCACCGGCGAGATCAATTACCGGGGCATTGCCCATGCGCTGAAGGACATGGGCTATCGCGGGCCGGTGGGCATGGAGGCATTCGCCTCCGGTGACCCCGAAGCGGCCCTGCAGGCCTTTCGCGAAGCTTTCACTGTCTGAGGGAAAAAGAATGGTCACCAAGAACAGCCGGCCCACCGTTGCCGACATCCGCGCCATGAAGGGCCGCGGCCAGAAGATTTCCATGCTGTACGTCACCTCGCTCGAAGAGGCTGCGGCAGCCGACGCCGCCGGCATCGACATGCTTTCGATCGAGGGCCGCTTCTTCTCGCCCGAGATGCGTGAGGCGGCCGGCCGCTGCTTCGTGCAGGTCGGGCTTCCCTACGGTCCCGCGGGCAATCTGGTCACGGCGGAGGACTATCTGAAAACCGCCTACCACTTCATGCGCATCGGCGGCGACTGCTTCTACTGTGCCGCCTCGCTCGACATCCAGAAGACGCTCTGTGACAACGCCGTGCCGGTCGTCGCCCATGTCGGCCTGATCCCCTCGCAATGCACCTGGACCGGCGGCTTCAAGGCCGTCGGCAGGACGGCCGAGAGCGCGCGTGCTGTGTGGGACCACGTCAAGCGTCTCGAAACCATCGGCTGCTTCGGCGCCGAGCTGGAAGTGGTGCCGGACCGGATTGCCGAACTGATCACCCGGAGCACGCCGATGATCATGCTTGGCATGGGCGCCGGACCGCATGCCGACGCGCAGTACCTGTTCAGCGAGGATGTGCTCGGCCACACCGCAGGCCACAGACCGCGCCACGCCAAGACCTATCGCAACTTCGCCGCCGAATATGAGCGGCTGCAGCGCGAGCGCATCGCCGCCTATCGCGAGTTCATCTCCGACGTGAAGACCGGCGCCTATCCCGAGCCGCAGCACCTCGTCTCGATCGCCGACGAAGAACTCGCGGCTTTCAAGGCTCCGCTTGGCCTCTGACTGAAATCGTTTTGGGCGCCGACAGGCGTGGCAGGAGCGACGGCTGTCCGCCGCTCCTTCAATCGGATCAGAAGATCGCGTTCGTGACCGCTTTGACCGGCCCGAGCAGCACCGATCCGTCGGGCACGCCGGCGTCGATCGGGATGGCCTTGTGGTTCGCCGTCGCTGCCGCCACCTGCGGTTGGCTGGCATCGCTGGTCACGATGACAGGAGTCTTCGACGGCACGCGGTCGTAGAGATCGATGATGTCCTGGTTCATCAGGCGCACGCAGCCGGATGAGACCGACTTGCCGATCGACTTCCATTCCGGCGAGCCGTGCAGGCGGTAAAGCGTGTCCACATTGCCCTGGAAGAGGTAGAGCGCTCGGGCGCCGAGCGGGTTTTTCAGCCCGCCGGGCATGCCGCCATTGTCGGCGCTGTACTGCTTCAATTCCGGCTGCCGGGCGACCATTTCATCCGGCGGCGTCCATTTCGGCCATTTCTGCTTCCACTGGACGACAGCGTCGCCCGACCATTCGAAGCCGGCGCGGCCGAGGCCGACGCCATAGCGGATCGCCTGACCGCCTGGACGAACCAGATAGAGGAAATGGCCTGTCGTATCGACGACAATGGTTCCCGGCTTCTGCCCGGTCGGGTCGGGAACGATCTGGCGCAGGAACTGCGGATCGATCCTGTCGACGGGGATGGCCGGCAGGTCGAAGCCGCCATCGCTGACGGCCGCGTACATCGACGCATAATCGGCAAGCGGCGGCTCGACATAGGTTGGCGGCGGTGGCTCTACCGGGCCCGGCCCGGTGGTGGCGCATGCGGAAACCGCGATCGAGGCGGCGCCCAATGCTGCGGCGTTGAGGAAGCCGCGACGGCTCAGGCGATAGGATTCGATTTCGGTTATGGACATGACTGCCTTCTTTAAGACTCAAATCGCAACAAAGCGTCAATACGCCGATCGCCGTTGCAGGTGCCTGACAACACCTGGGGCGATAGGCGGTTCCGATTCTGGCCCGAACGTGGACAAACAAAGGCGAAGCTGTGACTGCGCCGCCACTGTGGCGCCAGGGCCACAGGCCTAGCTGCCGGACACCAATGCTTCGAGGGTCGGCAGGATCAGGGCCGGTGGGAAGTCCCGATATTCCTCGGGCTGGTTGGAGCGGTTGATCCACACCGTGCGAAAGCCGAATTTGGTGGCGCCCGCAATGTCCCAGCGATTGGAGGACTGGAAGGACACCGCACCGGGATAGAGCCGCCAGCCGGTGGCGACCATGTCGTAGACCGCTGGATCGGTCTTGAAGCGGCGTACCGCATCGACGGAATAGATGTCGTCCAGAACCTGGTCGAGCGCGGCCGATTTGACCGCCGCTTCCAGCATTTCGGGAGAACCGTTGGAAAGGATCGCCAGCCTGGCTCCCGAAGCCTTGAGCGCCTTCAACACGGCCGGCACTTCCGGGTAGCAATCCAGTCGCCAATAGGCTTCCAGCAATTTTGATCTGAGACCGGGATCTGCCGAAGGGACCTTGCGCAAGGCGAAGTCGAGCGCCTGTTCTGTCAGTTGCCAGAAGTCGGCATAGGCGCCCATCAGTGTGCGCACCCAGGAATATTCGAGCTGCTTGGCACGCCAGATTTCGGACAGCAACTGGCCGTCGGGTCCGATCTGGTCGGCATGGCGGCGCACGGCGGCATGCACGTCGAACAGCGTGCCGTAGGCGTCGAAAACATAGGCGGCGTATTGCATGGCAACAGTTTTGAGGCGAGGCGGGCCAAGGTGCAAGCCTTGATTGCATCGCGCCCGCCGCTGGCCTCAACAAAACTCCCCTATGCCCGTTGACGGCAGCCGCCAAAGCGTCATCCAATGTTGTCACACAAGATTGATCGGAACGGGATAACGCAATGACACTGGCGGCAGCGGCGCAATCCGCGACATGGACCTTCGTCGATGGTGACTGGTACGAGGGCAACGTCGCCATTCTGGGGCCGCGCAGCCACGCCATGTGGCTCGGCACCAGCGTGTTCGACGGCGCGCGCTGGTTCGAGGGCGTGGCGCCCGACCTCGACCTTCATGCCAGGCGGGTGAACGCCTCGGCGATCGCGCTTGGCCTCAAGCCGAACATGTCGCCCGAACAGATCGTCGGGCTGACCTGGGATGGATTGAAGAAATTCGACGGCAAGACGGCGGTCTATATCAGGCCGATGTACTGGGCCGAGCATGGCGGCTATATGGGCGTGCCGGCCGATCCCGCCTCGACGCGTTTCTGCCTCTGCCTCTATGAATCGCCGATGATCTCGCCGACCGGGTTTTCGGTGACGGTGTCGCCGTTCCGGCGCCCGACAATCGAAACCATGCCGACCAACGCCAAGGCCGGATGCCTTTATCCCAACAACGGCCGCGCGATTCTCGAAGCCAAGATGCGCGGCTTTGACAATGCGCTGGTGCTGGACATGCTCGGCAACGTCGCCGAGACCGGAAGCTCCAACATCTTCCTGGTCAAGGACGGCCACGTGCTGACGCCGGCGCCGAACGGCACCTTCCTGTCCGGCATCACCCGCTCGCGCACGATGACGCTGCTCGGGGAGTACGGCTTCAAGACGACGGAAAAGACGCTGTCCGTTCGCGATTTCCTCGAGGCGGACGAAATCTTTTCGACCGGCAACCATTCCAAGGTGGTGCCGATCACGCGCATCGAGGATCGCAATTTGCAACCCGGGCCGGTGGCCAAGAAGGCGCGCGAGCTCTATTGGGACTGGGCGCATTCGACGTCGGCTGGCTGACGCGCCGGCCCGGCCTTTTTGTCGCTGCGCGGTTCGCGCGGGAAAACCGTGTGACAGTTTTCTGGAACCCGCTTAGAAAGGGTACCGGCGCTTCACTTCCGGAGTTGCCCCAGCTCAATCCAGACCTATCTTAATCCGGTATCCACACCGGATTTTTCCACGAGGGAGTACTACCCATGGCTTTTGAATTGCCCGCTCTGCCCTACGACTATGAGGCCTTGCAGCCTTACATGTCGAAAGAGACGCTGGAGTATCACCACGACAAGCACCACAAGGCGTATGTCGACAACGGCAACAAGTTGGCCGCCGAGGCGGGGCTTGGCGACCTGTCGGTCGAAGAGGTGGTCAAGCAGTCGTTCGGCAAGAATGCCGGCCTCTTCAACAATGCCGCGCAGCACTACAACCACATCCATTTCTGGAAGTGGATGAAGAAGGGCGGCGGCGGCAACAAGCTGCCAGGCGCGCTGCAGAAGGCAGTCGACAGCGATCTCGGCGGCTACGACAAGTTCAAGGCTGATTTCATCGCCGCGGGCACCACGCAGTTCGGTTCGGGCTGGGCCTGGGTTTCCGTCAAGGACGGCAAGCTGGCGATTTCGAAGACCCCGAACGGTGAAAATCCGCTCGTTCATGGCGCTTCGCCGATCCTCGGCGTCGACGTCTGGGAGCACTCCTATTACATCGATTACCGCAACGCCCGCCCGAAATATCTCGAGGCCTTCGTCGACAGCCTGATCAACTGGGATCATGTGCTGGAACTCTACGAAAAGGCGAAGTGATCGATCGTCAGAAAGGCCCCGGCAATCCCGGGGCTTTTCTTTTTCTGTAGCGATGTCGGTGGCTGCGAAGGCACGGCAAAAATCGCCCGGGGGAAGGGAATATTTAGCCCGCTGCTTCCGTTAACGCCCTGTCCCCAAATACCTTCATCATGGAGCCAAATGAATGAGAAAGCTTGTCATCGCCATCTCTATGCTCACCTTCGCCGGTTCGGCGGCCTTCGCCGACCCGATCCTCGACCGGCAGGCTCTGATGAAGGAGCGCGGAAAGATCGTCGGCGGCTTGGCGAAAGTGGCCAAGGGCGAGGATCCCTTTGATGCTGCAGCCGTGCTTACACAACTCCAGGCGTTGCAGGCGAATGCTGAGAAGCTCGACGTGGACGCGTTGTTCCCTGCAGGCAGCGATGCCGGCGACACCACGGCGGGTCCGAAGATCTGGGAAGATATGGCAGGCTTCAAGGCTACCGAGGACAAATATCTCGCCGACGTCAAGGCCGCGACCGCTGCTGCTCCTGCCGACGTTGATGCGCTGAAGGGGCAGATCAACACCCTCGGTGGCGATTGCGGCACCTGTCACCAGACCTACCGGGTCAAAAAGGGCTGATTGCCTGACATGGCATGGCTGAAGAAGCTCGTCGGCGCGGCCGTCGTCCTGGGCGGCGTCGGCGCGGCCGGTGGTTGGCTGCTGTCGGCGCCGGTCAAGCTGGATGCCGCGGCCCTGGGGCAACTCGGGCCGGGCGACGCGACCAAGGGCAAGCGCATTTTCTATGCCGGTGGCTGCACTTCCTGCCACGCGAAGCCGGGTTCGCAGGGCGATGCCCGGCTTCAACTGGTCGGTGGCCTCCAACTCAAGACCCCGTTCGGCACCTTTGTTCCGCCCAACATTTCGCAAGACCCCAAGGACGGCATCGGTGCGTGGTCGGTCGGGGACCTCGCCAACGCCATGCTCAAGGGCGTTTCACCGTCCGGCGAGCATTTCTATCCGGCCTTTCCCTACGCGTCCTACGCCCGCATGAAGCCATCGGACATTGCCGATCTCTACGCCTTCCTGAAGACGCTGCCGGCGGTCGCCGGCAAGGCGCCGGCCAATTCGCTCGGTTTTCCCTTCAACATCCGTCGCGGCATCGGCCTGTGGAAACGGCTCTATCTCAGCGACCAGCCTGTTGTTGCCTTGGCCGCTGGCACGCCTGAGCCCGTGATGGCCGGCCGCTACCTGGTCGAAGGGCCGGGCCATTGCGGCGAATGCCACACATCGCGCGACTTCGCCGGCGGCATCAAGAAAAGCGAATGGCTTGCCGGTGCCGTGGCCGCCGAAGGTTCGGGCATTGTGCCGAACATCACATCGGGCGCCGGCGCCGTCGCCAAATGGTCGGAAGCCGATATCGCCAACTACCTCGAAACCGGCTTCACGCCCGATTTCGATTCCGTTGGCGGCGCGATGGTCGACGTGCAGCGGAATATGGCTGAGTTGGCACCGGAGGACCGGGCCGCGATCGCCGCCTATCTCAAGTCAGTACCGCCGCACCCGAACGGTTATCCCGCACGCAAGCCGGCGAGCTGATTATCGACTAGAGGTGCCGGTCGCCGAGGAAATCGAAGCCCGTCTCGAAGAAATGATTGTAGTTGCACGTCAGTTCCTCGCCGGGTGCGATATCGCGCAGCGCAAAGGTTTCCTCGGGTGAGGAGACGTCGCAATTCGGCTCGTCGTCATGGTTCATGTAGCGGGCGTCGTCGGCTTCGAAGACGATGTAGGACGGATCGCGCCGGTCTGGGTAGGAATAGCGGTCGAGGTAGTTTTTCACCGGCCCGGTCTCGCCCTCATAGGTCTCGACGTCGATGATCCGGTCGAAGCGGGGGTCGAGCTTCCAGATCAGCGTGCCCCTGGGGATGTGGTGCTTGGCAAAGACACCGATGCCTTGAATGGGCGATTTGTCGAGATAGACGTCGACGAGCAGCATAATGGACCCTTGTGCGAGTGCGGGCTTCATCGCCCCGGGAAAGTCGTGCATTGGGTAACGCGCGACCATCACAATTGCGAGTGGAAATGAGCGATGCGGAATTCAAAAAGTCATGATCGCCAAATCCAAAAGTGAACGTGCCGTCTTGGGAGCCTTTAGCGTTGCTGCAGCGCCAGACGCACGCCCAAGGCGCAGTAGATGCCGCCGACAACCTTGCCCTGCCATTTCAGCACGGTCGGATTTCGGCGCAGGAAACTGCCGAGCCGACCGGCGCTCACGGCAAAGACGACCGTGCTGAAAAGACCGAGCACCACAAAGACAATTCCCAATACGGCCAATTGAAGCATCGCCGTTCCGTTTTCGGGCCGCACGAACTGAGGCAGGAAGGCGAGAAAGAAAAGCGCGGTCTTGGGGTTGAGCACCTCGGTAAGGACAGCCTGCCGAAACGCCTTGCCGGCGGAGATCGCAAGCGCGCCGGCAGTTGGATCGGTCGGCGACTTTTCGATGATCGCGCGGATGCCGAGGTAAACAAGGTAGGCTGCGCCGATGTATTTTACGATGCTGAACAGCGTCGCCGACGTGGCGATGATCGCCGAGATGCCGACCATCGCCATGATCGTGTGAAATATGTCGCCGGCCGCGATCCCGGCACCGGTCGCGATCCCGACCTTCGTTCCCGAACTCGTTGCCCGGGCGATCGTCAGCAGCGTGGCCGGACCCGGAATAAAGACAAAGCCGAGCACGACGGCGACATAGGCAATCAACGTGGACAGATCGATCATTTGAGCGGTTCCTCTGCGAGCTGCGGCTTGCCCGTCACCTTCAGCGCGAAGGAATAGGTATAAGCGATTTCCTCAAGCCTTGAGAACCGGCCAGACGCGCCGGCATGGCCGGAGTCCATGTTGATCTTGAACAGCACCGGATTGTCGCCGCTCTTGCGGTCGCGCAGCCGCGCCACCCATTTGGCCGGCTCCCAATAGGTGACGCGCGGATCGGTGAGGCCGGCAAGCGCCAGGATCGGCGGATAGTCGAGTGCGGCGACATTGTCGTAGGGCGAGTAGGCGGCGATGGTGCGGTAGTCGTCGGCCGACGCGATCGGATTGCCCCATTCCGGCCATTCCGGCGGCGTCAGCGGCAAGGTCGCGTCGAGCATGGTGGTGAGCACGTCGACGAAGGGAACCTCGGCGACGATGCCGCCGAAACAGTCCGGCGCCATATTGGCGACGGCACCCATCAGCATGCCGCCGGCCGAGCCGCCTTGCGCGACCATACGGCCATGCGCGGTATAGCGTTCGGCAACGAGGTGGCGCGCACAGGCGATGAAATCCGTAAACGTGTTCATCTTGTGCGCCCGCTTGCCGTCATCATACCAGCCATAACCCTTGTCCTTGCCGCCGCGGACATGGGCGATGGCATAGACGAAGCCGCGGTCGACCAGCGACAGGCAGTTGGTGTTGAAGGCGGCCGGCACGGTGATGCCGTAGGAGCCGTAGCCGTAAAGCAGGCAAGGTGCCGATCCGTCGAGCGGCGTGTCTCGGTGGTGCAGAAGCGAGATCGGCACCAACTCGCCATCGGCGGCGGGTGCCATCAGCCGCCTGGTGACATAATGGTCCGCATCATGGCCGGATGGCACTTCCTGGGTCTTGAGCAAGACCCGCTCGCGGGTGCGCATATTGTAGTCGAACACCTGCGCCGGCGTCGTCATCGACGAATAGGAAAAGCGCATGATTTCGGTGTCGTATTCATAAGAACCCGACAGGCCGAGCGAGAAGGCTTCCTCATCGAAGGAAATCAGGTGTTCCTCGCCATTGGCGCGGTCGCGCACGACGATGCGCGGCAGGCCCTCCTTGCGCTCGAGCCGGACCATATGGTCCTTGAAGCCGATCACCGACAGGATCAGCCGGCCCGGCTCATGCGCCACCAGTTCCTGCCAGTTGGCGCGGACCGGATCGCTTGCCGGCGCCGTCATGATCTTGAAGTCCTTGGCGCCGTCCGCATTGGTCAGGATGAAGAAGGTGTCGCCACCTTCCTCCAGCTCATATTGAAGGCCGGTTTCGCGCGGCGAAACCAGTCTGGGTTCGGCAAACGGATCGCTGGCGCTCAACAGGCGATATTCCGAGGTCTCGTGATCGTTGATGCCGATCATGATCCATTGGTTGTTGCGGGTGCCGTCGACATTCATGAAGAAGCCGGGATCGGTTTCCTCATAGATCAGGCGGTCACTTTCAGGGTCTTGTCCCAGCGCGTGGAACAGCACCTTCGACGGCCGGTGGTTGGGGTCGAGACGCGTATAGAAGAAGCCGTCATTGCCCGCGTCCCACACACCCGAGCCGCCGGTGGCGGGAATCTGGTCCGCCAGTTCCTTGCCATTGGCAAGGTCGCGCACGCGCAGCGTATAGAACTCGGAACCCTTGTCGTCGAACGCCCACAACAGCTTGCGATGATCGGCCGAATGATCGACGCTGCCGAGCCGGAAATAGGCCTTGCCTTCCGCCTCGAGGTCGCCGTCGAGCAGGATCTGCTCGGTTCCGCCGTCGCGCGGCATGCGGAAATAGCGCGGCTGCTCGCCGCCGAGCTTGAAAGAAGACCCATAGGCATAAGGCCCGTCCTTCATCGGAACGGAGGAATCATCTTCCTTGATGCGGCCCTTCATCTCCTTGAAAAGCTGTTTCTGGAGCTCGACCGTGTCGGCCATCAGCTTCGACTGGTAGACGTTCTCGGCTTCGAGTTCGGCGCGGATGCCCGCATCGAGCAGGGAAGGATCTCGAAACATCTCCTGCCAGTTGTCGGCCCGAAGCCAGGCATATTCGTCGGTTCGCGTGATGCCGTGATGCGTGTCGATAACCGGCCGCTTCTGCGGTGTTGGCGGGCTGACGATCGGAAATCGGGAAGTCTTGGTCATTGCGTCTCGCTTGGGAAATATCTTGAATGGTGAATGAACACGCCGATCAGGGTGGGTTCAAGGGCGGCGGCCTAGAGGTTGTATCGGCTCCAGGAGCTGGGCCGGGAGGAAAGATGATGACTGTTCGATCTCGGATTGCCGCGACTTTCGCCGTTGCTTCGCTAACTCTGGTCTTTGTTGGCCAGTCTCATGCGACCGTATTCGCGGCTTGGCAAGTGGCCAATGTGCCGTTCGGCGACACGCTCAATGTGCGTAAATATCCGTCCGGCACATCGCAGAAGCAGGCCGCATACCCGAACGGGACCGTCCTGCAGATGACCGGACGATGCACTGGTGGCACAAACCTGCTCGACATCGCCAACCAACCGGCATGGAAGCAACGGCACACGATTCGCCATCGCTGGTGCGAGGTCTGGCACGACCCGGCCAAGAACGGCGCCTTCGTCACCGGCTGGGCCTACGGCAAGTACATAACCCCGTATTGATCGACCAACCAGCAACTGGTCCTGAGGCGAGCCATGACGCCCGGTTGCCTGCGAAAAAGAGGAGCAGCAACCTGCGGTTTCGTGGACAGATGTGAACAACCAAGATTGCCTTCTCGATGATCAAGCAAAGCGAAGCATTGAGGCGGGTTTTGTGAGCTATTGCGAATGTAATGAGGAATTGACGTAACGTCAGCCGGTGCTGGTTTCGACGAAAAAATATCGAAAAATTACACAATGCACGAAAGATTGAAGCTGAATCGGGAATATTTGATCAGCATCGTTCAATATAGAGCCAGGGTCGAATTGACTTACTTGCGCAGCAGGCCCATTGATGTGCCCGTGACACGAATCGCAGGAACTCTACCTGCACAAAATTCGTGCGAAGCCCTGCCTGTAAAAAAGGGCGCATATCGACGTAACTCTTGTTGGGGCCTGAACCATGGATATTGTCGAAACACCTTCCAGAAACAATGATGCGCTGATCGAGCTGACCGCCGATGTGGTGGCCGCCTATGTCAGCAACAATCCCGTGCCGGTCGGCGAACTGCCGAACCTCATATCCGATGTCCATGCCGCTCTCGGGCGTGTGGGCGGAACCGCCGAACAGCCTCCTGCCGACAAGCAGAAGCCGGCTGTCAACCCGAAGCGCTCGGTTCATGACGACTACATTGTCTGTCTTGAAGACGGTAAGAAGTTCAAGTCGCTCAAGCGTCACCTGATGACCCACTATGATCTGACGCCGGACCAGTATCGCGAAAAGTGGAATCTCGACCCGAGCTATCCGATGGTTGCTCCGAACTATGCGGCAGCCCGCTCGCAGCTCGCCAAGAAGATGGGCCTTGGCCGCAAGCGCAAGGCACGGTAATCGCCGCTTTGTCAGGTCGAACCGACATCAACGGCGCCTTCGGGCGCCGTTTGATTTTTGGGGACGCGTCACGGTCATGCTGGCCGGAGGGGCGTCAGGCGGTCTGCTTGAGTGCCATCTCGGCATCGCGCTTGATGCGCTTGACCATCGAGCGAAGGCCATTGGCGCGCTGCGGCGACAGGTGCTCGTCCAGGCCGAGTGCCTTCAGCGTCGCTTCCGCATCGGTTTTCTGGATTTCGCTGGCAGTCCTTCCGGAAAACAGCGCCAGCATGATGGCGACAAGCCCGCGCACGATATGGGCGTCCGAATCGCCGGTGAAGGTAATGACCGGATCGTTGCCCGGTCCCCGTTCGGTGGTCAGCCAGACCTGGCTGACGCAACCAGGCACCTTGTTGGCGGCATTGCGCTCCTCATCTGGAAACGGCGGCAGAGCCTCGCCCAGTTCGATCACATAGCGGTAGCGGTCTTCCCACTCGTCGAGGAACGAAAAATCGTCGCGGATCGTCTGGATCGTGGTCGTCATGACCCGGATATAGTCACGCAGCGGCGCCGCGTCACGGAAAAAACAAGGACACCGCGGGCGTCGAGAGGGCAGACGCCCCGCGGTGCGCCGTCGAAACGGCTTAATTCTTTATCGGCAAGTTGACGGTCTCGGGCAGGACAACCTCCTGCGGCACGCTGGCTGTCATGGTCGAGGTGTCGGGGCCGGCGGACTTGTCGTCCAGCATGGCGGCCGCGATCTTGGCGGTCTCCTTGGCACGCGCGGTGATGGTGTGCATCGCCGACTTGCCGGTCTCACAGACATCGGGCTTGCGCTCGCAGATGCCGGCAATGTCGCCCACCGCGTCGCGGGCCGCGAACAGGGCCTGGATAGGCCCGACGCTTTCCTGGCCCGGCTCTTCGGAACCGACACTCAGCGGCAGTGCCAGCAGCACCAGTGAAAACCAGAAAGCCATTCTTATCAGGAAGAACATGCCTTGCCTCTCGTCGTGACCGGATCATGCGTCATATGGCATGACCTCTTTTATGGGCAGGATGTTGGCACACAGGCACAAAGGACGGCTTGCGCCCACAGCGACAATTTTCCTCAAATTTTAGGCAAATTCGAAACGAAGCGTTTTGCCATGGATTTGTTTCATATCAGGACAATTTTCGTTACCCCTTGATAACCATTTATCTGGTTGTTTCCATTACGGTTTCCTGGAATTCGGGCGGTTCGCTTCCGTCCGATGATCCGCCGACGGCAGGCGTTTGCAGATAACCCTCCATTTACTATGGCGGCATTTGCCCGGGTTTTCGCCCCCCGCCATCCCGATATTTGCCACAGGCCGGGCTTTGGTCGGCGCTGCCTTATCCATTCCTTAAACGCTGGATGAGAGTTTCAGAGCCAATCAAAACAATCTGCAAAAGCAGAGCTGTTCACGACGAGTGCGAGTGCGTTGAGTTGATGCCGATCAAGGCCAGATACGCTGAATTGCCTGGCGCGATTGCCGCCGGCTGCGAACGTATGGTCCATCCCTCGATTCTCGGGCAGAGCGGACGCGAGCGCCAACGCCGCTTCATCGGCGTCATGCTGGCGGCGCCGTTCTTTGCCGCCGGTGCCGCGGTCACGCTGGTGACATCAGGCATGGGTGCCGCGGTGACCGTGGCCGCCATCTTCGCGGCCTTCGGTCTGTGCTGGTTTGTTGCCTTGCTGGTGGCGGCGACCGGCAAGATGGCCGCGGCGGCACCGATCGCCCTGGCGATGGCGGCTGTTGCCCTTGGCGGCCTGATCGCCGCCGCAGGCGGGTTGAGTTCTCCTGTCGCCATGCTTGCCGTGGCGCTACCCTTCGAA
This sequence comes from Mesorhizobium loti, assembly GCA_002356515.1. NCBI lineage: Bacteria > Pseudomonadati > Pseudomonadota > Alphaproteobacteria > Hyphomicrobiales > Phyllobacteriaceae > Mesorhizobium > Mesorhizobium loti. Next base: position 7,254,301 of record AP017605.1, read on the forward strand.
GCCTGGTGGATCGGCGCCTCGCGGCGCACGGCCCTGTGGGGAGTGGTCTCTGCTATTGCAGCCATTGCCCTTCAGCCTCTCGCTGCGGCCTTCCTGCCCTTCGCGGGAGCGCAGATCGCGGCGTGGCATTGGCTGGTGCCGCTGGCCTGGGCACTGACGCTGATCCCGCGCGTGTCGGCGTTTGGCGATAGCGCCGGCGCGGCTGATGCGCTGGATACCGCCGAACGGCTGGAAGACATTATCGATGCGGTGGTCCTGCGGATCGCCCGCCACGGCGAGGTGCTCGATGCGTCCGCCAAGGCGCGCACGCTTTTGAAATTGCCGCCGGAACTGCTTTCCGGAACCGGCTTCTTCGACCGCGTCCATTTGTCGGACCGTGTCTCCTATCTCAGCGCTCTGGCCGACCTGCGTGACGGTGCTGCCTCGCGCCGCCTCGAATTGCGCATCAGGCTGCCTCAGAACGGCAATGGCCAGAATGACGCGCGCTCGATGGCCGACAATTATCGGCCGTTCCTTCTCGAACTGGTCCGTGGCGAGGAACAGAGCGACGTCTTCACGCTGGTGCTGCGTGAGAATGACGAGACGGCCCGGCTGCGTGAGGAACTCGCGCAGGCCAATGAGACGGCGGCTGCCGCCGAAGTGGCCAAGGGCCGGTTCCTGGCGGTGGTCAGCCATGAGCTGCGCACGCCGTTGAACGCCATCATCGGCTTCTCGGACATGCTGCTGCATGAGATGTTTGGCGCCTTCAAGGATCCGCGTCAGAAGGAATATGTCACCCTGGTGCGGGATTCCGGCCAGCATCTTTTGGCCGTCGTGACATCCATACTCGACGTATCGAGGATCGAATCGGGCGCCTACACGGCGGAACCGGAGCCGTTCCGGTTCATGGAAGCCGTCGACATGTGCCAGTCGATGATGCGGCTGCAGGCTCAGGCCAAGAACATCGACCTGCAGACGCAGATCGCTCCCGACGCCGGCGACATCAATGCGGATCGCCGCGCCGTGCAGCAGATTCTCATCAATCTGGTCTCCAATGCGATCAAGTTCACGCCCGATGGTGGCGATGTCGTCGTCGGCGCCAAGCGGATCGGTTCGCGCCTGCATTTCTGGGTCAGGGATACCGGCATCGGTATTGCCGAGGAGGATTTCGCCAATCTCGGCAAGCCCTTCACGCAGATCCACAACGACTACACGCGCCGCTTCGAGGGGACCGGCCTTGGCCTGTCACTGGTGAAGGGGCTGGTGGCGCTGCACGAAGGCACCATGTCGATCGAAAGCATGCCGGGCGAGGGCACCACGGTGACCATCAGCCTGCCGGTCAACGGGCCGAAGGGGCGCCCGGCGAACCAGGCAGGGGTGCTGACGATGCCGGTGACGAGGGCGAAAGGGGACAGAAATGGCTCGCTCCGCAAAACAGCCTAAGGCGGTCAAGCGCCGCAGCAACGCCTTTCAGGATGGCGCCATCGCCGTCGGCGGGATGATTTCGCGCAATCCCGTCCTGGTTGGCGGATCGACGGCATTCCTGGTGACGCTGTTCTATGTCTCGGCCAATGCGCTGTGGTATCAGCCTTTCCCGCATGCCGGGGCGTTCTTCGCCACCCGCCACTTCCAGGGTTTTCCGCACACCACCTCTGACGAGCCGGAGACGACGATCAACATCGTGCGGCCCAATGCGGCGCCCGCACCGATGAAGGGCGATCCGGTGGTCGAGCAGGTGCAAGGCATATTGAAGGACCTCGACTTCTATTCCGGCACGGTCGACGGCATTTCCGGCCCCAACACGCGCAAGGCCATACAGGCCTATCAGCAGAAGGTCGGCCTCAACGCCTCCGGCGAGATCGACGCGCTGCTGCTGGATCAGCTTGGCGCAACGCCGAAGACCGCTTCGGTGCCGAAACCGCAGCCGCGCCCGGATACGCCGGCAGCTGTTCCGGTTTCCCTGCAGACGAATTCTGGGCAGACGGATGCCGCCCCGGCTCAGGGACCCGACCCCCGCATCGTCAAGATCCAGGCCGGACTCAAGGCCTTCGGCAATGACGACATGCAGCTGGATGGTGTCGTCGGTGCCCGCACCAAGGCGGCGATCAAAGAATTCCAGTCGCTGTTCGGGCTGCCGCAGACCGGCGAGCCCGACGAGATCGTCTACGTCAAGATGCGCGAGATCGGCCTGACCAACTGAGGCCACAAAACGACGGCTCGCGGAGTGGCGGAATTATCGCTAGATAGCCCGTACGCTTTCGGAGCTTTCTCATGCGCGTCACATCGGATCTCTGGGTCTCAGCCTTGGTGCGCCGGGTTTTCGGCGCCGGCGGCTTTGCCGCCGTGGTCAACCGTGGCGCGACCGAGGCCGGTGCCGTTTTCGTGCTGACGCGGGGCAGGCTGGGTGAGGTCGCCCTCTACGGGCCGGCGCCGCAGACAAGCTACGATTCGGCCAAGCCCGACGACCGTTTCTTCAGCCTTCTCGCCGCCGGCGATGATCCGGCCGTGCTCGATGCCCGGCTGGAACGGGAGAAAAAATTCGATCCCGACATCTGGGTGGTCGAGATCGAGGCGGGCACTGTTCCCGTCGAAGAGCTTATTTCCGTGAAGACGCCCTGAGGCCGGAAGCCACGGCTTCGTCGCTGTTCGAGGCCTTGCGGCTGTCGCCGTTTGCGGGCGAAGCGTCACGAACCATCCTGGACAAGGTCTCGGCTTTCCAGCTCCGAACCCGGTCCAGCGCCACATCGCGATGCAGCAGGCGGTAGCGGTCGAGATAAGTGCGGATGGCCTGCGGATGCGGGAACAGGCCGGGATAGATGGCGACCGTGATCAGGAAGGCCCGGTCCTCGCTGAAGTCGAGCGAGCGCAGTGCTGCAAGCAGTGAGGCATAGTTCTGGTTGGCGATCAGCGATCGCGCGGTCGAGAAATCAATGTCGAGGGCGTCCGCAAGCGCGGTCTGGAAGAATGCGGCGTTTCCCGTCAGCGCTGTCTCGCGCAGTTTGACGTAGGTATCCGCGCCAGGGAACGCATCGACCTTCGCCGCCGATGCTTCGTCGCCGGTGCGCATCATGGAGCGCAGCCTGCGCCGCGCATTCTCGGCGGCAATGCCGGCGGACTGTTGCCCTGTCGCACTGTCTTTGGCCGCTTCCACTTTTGCGACTGCGACGGTTGGTGCCGCGGGGGCTTGCACCTCCGGATCGCGCACCCGCACCAGTGTCGGCCGTTCGAGTACCCTGATCAGATCGGCGATAGTCGGGTTCAGGTCCTTGCGGCGCGCTATGGCGCGCGCATGCGGCAGCCCATGCCGGCCAATCAATGCGATCAGGTCGATATCGCTGACCGCGCGTGAGCGGATCAGCAGCGGCGCGGCAATGTCGACCGGTTCTTCGCAGAGGCGCCGCACGAGTGCCGCGGGGGCATATTCGCATTCGGAAAGGGCGGCGGCCACGTAGCGCCGCGATTCGACGGACACATCGTCGAACAGCGGCAGCGTCAGGTCTTCTAGTTGGCCGATCTCGCGGCGCGACGGGCGGGTCAGCGAGCAGAACGCCGATACCGCGGCGCGGAACAGCCTTTCGGCCTTGCCCGATTCCGTCCGTATCGCGATTTGCCTGAAGTCCGAAGATGACACGAAGGATACCCGATACTCGACACACAGCCTTGATCGCGCTCAACCGGGACCATGTCGGTTTCGCGATTGCCCCGGTCAGAACGTCCTGACCCCAAGACAAAGATCAAGTTAGCGACGATCCGTTAGCGCTCCGTTAACCCTCTGCCTGCCTTAATGATATTGGAGGCGTTGCGTTGTGCTCCGGGGAAACCGAGAGGAATGCGCGAATCATGGGCATGGTACTGTCTTTCGTGCCGCGTGCGGCACCGACCAATCGAGCCAAGCAAACCACCGAAATACCGGCGGCGGTGATCATCTTTCCCGGCATCCGCTATGAGCGGTCCAGCACCGGCGAGACGCGGCCTGTCGGGCCCGACAAGCCGGGATCGCCGCGGACACCGGTGCCGCACCACTGAGCCTTGCTGAAGCCGCGACCTGATCCGTCAGGCCGTTGGCTCTAGGCCTGATGAACTGACCTAGAAATCCTGCAGCTCGCAGGAACTCTGATCGAGAAAGCGCGACACGATCGGCTTCCAGCTGTCGTCCGGCACGAAGCTGCGGATGACGAAGATGCCCTCGTCGATCGGCGCTTCGACGAAGATCGCTCCTTGCAAATCCTCGGGCAAGTCCTTGCGCACGTCGATCATCTGCGCCGGCGTCAGCACGACCGCATCAAGCTTGCCGCCGGTCGCGGTATGGTCGTTGAAGGAATAGATGTTGTGGCCGTTGCGGTCATAGACCGACACCGACCAGAAGGGGACATTCCCCGGCGCCTTGATCCGGACCATGCCTTCCTCGAGGTCGAACCGGCAGGCCGTGGCATAGAACAGCGGGTCGACCGATTTCACCACCGGCGCGCCGCCCGCCTCGGCATCGAGCCGGTTCATCCGGTAGAGATCCGACGCCATGGACAGCCGCGACCAGGCATCGCGTTCGGAAAATTCCGGCACCAGGAGCAGCACTACGATGTGCACGATGCCGGCGCCGACCAGGCCGAGCAGGACAGCATGGAAAAGACGGCGCAGCGCGGCCAGGACATTACGCATCGCAGCCGGCCTTCACGATCCTCGGCAGCGACACGTCCGACAGGCCGGTGCTGCTGGCGATCGGCGTGTCGTAGAAGGTCAGGACGAAATACATCCGCCCGGAACCGTCGGTCAGGAGCCAGTTGCCGGACATCGGGTGATGGCCGACCGAAATGATCACCGAATTGTCGGGCTGGCGCAGCACCTCGTAGGACTGAAGTGCTGCAAGCCGCGGCTTGCCGGTTTCGACGACGCCGAGCGATTGGTCGGCGGCGTATAGCGTCCAGAAGCGGGCGGTCGGGAATCCGCCCTCTATCCTGTAGCTGCATTCCCGCTTGAGCTGGTCGCCGGCCGCGTCATTTTCCGCGACGAAGGACAGGCCTTCGGCGCGGCCGAGTGCAAGCACGCCCTCGCGCGCCACGCGCGCCTTGGAATAGGGGTCGGCGGCTGGTGTGCCGATGTCGGGAAAGGCGGTCCATTGGCCGATCCGGATAGCGCCGACACCGTCCTGGATCTTCAGTGCGTACCAGACGCTGGCGCCGCCGCCGCCAATGGCTATGGCAAGCGAAAGCAGCATCAGGAAGACATTCTTGAGCATGAAGGGCCGCGTGCGCGAAGGATTGCCGTTCGGGGATATCGCGGCGTGGGGCCTTGTGGCAAGCGGAGGCTTCCGATTTGGATGTAAGAGCTGTGGTTAGGAGCGATCTTCCCTTCTCCCCTTGTGGGAGAAGGTGGCCTCGCGAAGCGAGGTCGGATGAGGGGTGCTCCAGCTTGGCACCGACAGCGATCCGTCACGCACCCCTCAACCGTCTCGGCGCTTCGCGCCGATCCACCTTCTCCCACAGGGGGGAGAAGGAAGAGGCGCTAAAGTCACAACGCCGAAAGCGTTTCGGGCGGGGTGGGGGCGTTAAGTTTGGGTGCCGACTGGAACAATTGCGTCATGTCCCTCAGCGTCTGCGTGGTTCGGCTGGACAGCACCGCCGGCCGTTCGGCGGCAGCGTCGGCCGCAGCCTGTTCCTCGCTCTTCTTCTGCGCTTCCGCGGCCTTGGCTGCGGTGTCCTCGTCGACGAAGGGTTTGTCGATGCCGGGGATCGGCTTCAGGTCGATGTTCTGGTGCGCGTAGACCATCAGGCGCTGCCACACCATCGCCGGCAGCGAGCCGCCGGTCATGTTCTTGGTCGGGGTGAAGTCGTCATTGCCCAGCCATACGGCCGCCGTGTAGTTGCCGGTGAAGCCAACGAACCAGGCGTCGCGATAGGATTGCGTCGTACCGGTCTTGCCGGCGACGACGATGTTGGGAATCTGCGCACGCCGCGCCGTGCCCATCACCGGTACGGCCGCCAGCATGGTGTTCATGGATTTCAGCGCCTGCTCGGAGAGCACCCGGTGCGGCGGTGGCGCGTCCTTGGTCCAGTCATACACCACGTCGCCGGTGCGGGTGACGAGCTGGGTGATGCCGTGCCTTGAGCCGACGAAGCCGTTCTGGGCGAACACGCTGTAGCCCGTCGCCTGGTCCATCACGGTCATGCCCGAGGTGCCGAGCACCATCGTCTTGTGCGCTTCGAGCGGCGATTCCACGCCCATCGCCTCGGCCATCGCCTTGATCGGCGCGATGCCGAGATGGTCCTTGGCCAGCCGCACAGGTACGGTGTTGATCGACTTGGCCATCGCCATGATCAGCGTAATGTTGCCGGCCGACTCGCCGCTGTAATTGTGCGGTGACCAGTTGCCCCAGCTGATTGGCCCGCCTGATATGATCGAGTTCGGCGTAAAACCGTGTTCCATCGCCGTGGCGTAGACATAGGGTTTGAACGAAGAGCCGGTCTGGCGGAGCGCCTTGGTGGCGCGGTTGAACTGGCTGGCGCCGTAGTCACGGCCGCCGACGATCGCCCGCACCGCGCCATTGGTCTCGATGACCACCACGGCACCTTCGGTGACGTTGTACTCCTTGCCGAACTGGCGCAGGTGGAACTCGACGGACTCCTCGGCCGCCTTCTGGATGTTGGCGTCGAAGGTGGTGTGGGCAACCAGCGAATGCTGCCCCGGTTTGGCGATCTTCTTGACCTCGTCGAAGGCCCAGTCGAGGAAATAGTCGGGGCTCTTCTGTTCGCCGCGGTCGACGACGTCGGCCGGATGCAGCCTGGCCTGCAGCACCTGGCCCTCGGTCATGAAGCCGGAATCGACCAGGTTGGACAGCACCACATTGGCGCGCGCACGCGCCGCCGGCAGGTTGATGTGCGGGGCATATTTGGTCGGCGCCTTGAACAGGCCGGCCAGCATCGCCGCCTCGGCAAGGTTGAGGTCCTTGACGCTCTTGCCGAAATAGAAATCCGCCGCCGCCTCGATGCCGAACGTGCCGCCGCCCATATAGGCGCGGTCGAGATAGAGCTGCAGGATCTCCTTCTTCGACAGATTGGCTTCGAGCCACAGCGACAGGAAGGCTTCCTTGATCTTGCGCTCGAACGTGCGCTCATTGGTCAGGAACAGGTTCTTGGCCAATTGCTGGGTGATGCTGGAACCGCCCTGAACGACGGAATTCGCCCGCACATTCTCGAAGATGGCGCGCGACAGGCCGAGCACGTCGATGCCGTAGTGGTCGAAGAAACGCCGATCTTCGGTGGCCAGCACCGCCTTAATGACATGGTCGGGCATCTCGTCGACCGGCACGGAATCGCGCTGAATGATACCGCGCTGGCCGATCTCGTTGCCGTAGCGGTCGAGGAAGGTGACGGCGAAATCGCCCTGGGCACGCCAGTCGCCGGCCGTATCCTGGAAAGCCGGAATGGCCAGTGCCAGCATCACCACGACACCGCCGGCGCCGAGCGTGAAACCTTCGCTCAACAGCTCGATGATGCCGCGCCGCCAGCCTTTCAGGCGAAAGCGCCGCGAGAAGATGGTCGCCGCTTCCCAGAACTGCCGCGCCTTGAACCCGATTTCGTAGAGCGAGGAATCGAGCCACGCGTCCAGCGCCAGAAGGCGTGACGCGATCGGACCTCTTCTCTTGCGCGGTTCAGGGCTGACCATTCAAAAACCCGGCTCGGCTGTGGCGTGACCTGAAAACCGCAAGCCGGCAATTTCAGGGCAGCGCCCTGTCCCGACTATTCATCCATTTTATGGGCGCCCACAAGGGCGACGAGGACACAGCTGCAAGGTTTGTCGACAAGAGGGCAGGGAACGGTCCTATCCGATCGTCCGCCCGCCTGATCTCAGCAGGCGGGCGGACTGATAGGAAGGGTCTAGGCAGTTCAGGCCGCTTCGCGCTTCAGCGCCTGCGCCATGCAATGGATGCCGCCGCCGGTCTTGGAGATTTCGCTCATGTCGACGGCCGCGACCTCGAAGCCGCGCGCCTTGAGTTGACCGATGAGCGTCTGGCTCGAGGTCGGCGCGATCACCCTGTCCCTGCCCAGCGACATGAAGTTGCAGCCGAGCGCCATCGTGTCCTGGAAGGGGACATCGATGATCTCGTGACCCTTGCCCTTCAGCCAGTCGACAATGCCGGGTTCGGTGCAGGCGAGGCAGACGGCGGTCAGCTTTTCGGCGATCGGCACGACCATCAGGTCGATGTGGACGTAATATTCGTCGATAAAGGCGAGCCGCGTTTCCCAGCCCTCTTTCTCGAACCAGGATTGGACCTGGCGGGCGCCTTCTTCCTGCGTGCGTGCGCCGCCGCAGCCGATCAGCACCACGCCTTCTTCGATGACGTTGAAGTCGCCGCCTTCGAAGGTGCCGGCCGTGACCATGTCGTAGATCGGGATGCCAAGCTTTTCATAGGTGCGGATCGCCGCGTAATTCTCGCCGCGCCGCCACCAATTGGCCATGGCGGTGATCATGGCGCCGTAGGGCGTCATGACACTGGAATCGCGGGAATAGACCTGCATCGGCAGTTCCGGCGTCGGCTCGTGCCAGTGGATGTTGACGCCGAAATGCTCGTAGGCGGCGACCAAATCCTTGTGCTGCGCCTGGGCGATCTGGACGTTGCAGGGTGCCTCGCGCAGATGTTTCCGCGACAGCGAACTGGTCGACAAATGGCGTAGGAAGTTCGGCGATCCGAGCAGCACGTCGGTCAACACATCGGTTTCGTTGGCGAAACCCCATGATGTCAGCGGCTTGGTGCCGCCGGCCGGATTGCGGCGCTGCAGCGAAAACGGCTCGGCGACGATGCGATCATGAACGGTCATGCGGTTCTCCTCATGGGCTTGTTCTCAAGGGTTGGTCGGGTCATGCATGGCTTGGGATCCACCAGTCGCGGCCGCGCGCGGTGGTGACATATTCCGGCCAGCGGAAATGGATCGGCGGCTCGTAGTCGCAGAGCGGCGCGATCCAGTTCGAACCGCCAACGCCGCCGCCGGTGCGAGAGACGAACTCGTCCATCGCCGCATCACGGGCGGTTCTGTCCTCGAGCAGGCGCAGCGCCGCCAGCGCGACGGTCTTGGCTGCGCAAGTGACCATCGGATCGATGGTGGCCGAAATGCCGCCCAGCGCATTCATCACCCAGGAGGGATAGGCGTGACCGCCTGCCGAGCGTAGCGCCGGGCGCGCGACATAGAAGCGTGCCGTCGGCGCGTGCCAGCTCATGTCGGTGTAGTCGTCGGAAGTTGAATTCACCTGTGAGGGCGGCAGGTCGCGGCGCAGGATCGCTTCCGCTTCCTTTGGTGCGATCAGCCGCTCCAGCTCATCGATGAACGGGTTTTCGGTTGCGGTACCGCCGGCGTTGACCTGGATTTCGCGACCGATCGCCCTGGCGGCCTCGTCCCAGCGTGGCGGTCCGACCGTCGACAGCGCCTCATAGGCGATCTCGGCCATGGCGTGATTGGCCAGCCCCGGCCGCGACTTCGACACCCAGTGACGTTCGTATCGGCAGCCGCTGACCGCGGCGGCAGCCGCCGCATTGCGGTCGAGTACGGCTGTCACCTGCTCGGCCATGCCGATGGTCGGCACGCGGATCATGTACTGGATCTCGGCCAGCCCCGCCGGCAGATTGTCGGCGGTCGCCTGGCCCGCCGTCAGGATCGCCTCGCTGATCGACCAGCCGCCCTGATGCGGCAGCATGGAATCGCGCAGCGCCTTGGAGGCCATGTACATCGTCATCAGCGCGTCGTTCGCACCAGGCGCGCGGACCGCCGAATGCGCCTGCGGGATCGGCGCGCCATCGCCTGCGCGAACCCAGTTTTCGGGTTCGTCGCAGATGAAGCGGTAGATCATGGCGTAGGCGGCACCGCAATGCGTGTCCCAGCGCGCCGTGTTGCAAAGCGGCAGCATGTAGAAGGGATGGAAGGAGATCATGCCGGCAAGGCCGTCATAATAGCCTTTTGCCGCATGGATCGGCTTCGAGCCGCGCACCTTTTCGGCCGGTTCGCCGGTAAAGCGCAGCGTGCCTGGGATGCCGTGGCGCTGCATCGCTGCCTTGGTGGCGAGCAGGCCGCCAAGGCTTGCCATGCCCAACCCCGAATGCGGGTCGGTGTGACCGCCGGCCTCGACGCCAAGGCCGGGCCGCGGCTGCTTCACCGTCACCGCATCCTGGCAGTTGCCCGGCACCGCATCATACTCGGCATACATACCGATCGTCGGCCCCGCGCCGTTCGTCCAGTGGGCGCAGAACGCCGTCGGCATGCCGCCGGAGCCTTCCTCGACGGCAAAACCTTCCCGCTTAAGTCGCTCCACATACCAGGCGGCAGACTGGTATTCGCGCCAGGCGGTCTCGCCGAAATCGAAAATGGTGCGCGTCCACGCCGACAGCAGCGGCTGGATGCCGTCGAGGCAGGCAAGGGCCGTCTCTTGCGCCGATGTCGTCACCGGTTTGTCCATGCGTCAAAGAAAGCAGTGAAGCGGCTCGCCAAAAAGTGATATGTTTTCCCGGTTCGTGCAAATTCGGTTCACCTCTTGAGAATTCCATCCACACAGGCGCTGCGCGCCCTCGACAGTTTCGCTCGTCACGGCAGCGTCTGGCGTGCCGCCGACGAACTGCACCTCACCCGCAGCGCGGTGAGCCACCAGTTGCGGCTGTTGGAGCGCGATCTCGGCTTCGATCTGCTGCAGCGCATCGGCAAGGGAGTGGCGCTAACGCCGCGCGGCCAGCGCTATGCCGCCGACGTCAGGAAGGCGCTGACCGTGCTCGGCGACGCGGGGGCGCAAAACAGCGGCGCTGGCGTCGGTGGTTCCTTCGCCATCTCCTGCCCTCCGGGCTTTGCCTCGATGTTCCTGTGCAGCCATATCGGTGAATTCCAGCAGATGTATCCTGACGTGGCGCTCTCGGTGCTGACGCCGCGCCGGCTCGACGACGTCTCGAATCCGGACGCCGATGCCTTCATCGCCTTTGGCGTCGGCAACTGGCCGAACCGGGCGGTGGAATTGCTTTGCGAAGTCCATTTTACGCCGCTTTGCAGCCCGACACTGCTCAACAAGGTGGGCGGATTTTCCAAACCCGCCGACGTGTTGCGCGCCAACCTGCTGCACCTCGGTGATACCGAGGACTGGGCGCGCTGGCTGGCGCTGTCCAAGGTGGAGAACCCCGATACCGAAGGCGGTATCTTCTTTTCCGACATGAACCTCGTCTTCTCGGCGGCGGTCGCCGGACAGGGAATTGCCATGGGCGACGAGCTGACCGGCCGCCGGGCGCTGAGCGAAGGCCGGCTGGTCAAGCCGTTTGAAGCTTCCGTGCCCTCGCCACGCTCCTATTTCCTGGTCTTCGAGCACGCCAAGGCAGGCCATCCCGTGCTCAACGCCTTCAGCGACTGGCTGAGGGCGAAGCTGTCGGAGAACAGACTTTAATCTCCCTCGATGGAGAGATTTGACGCGCCCCACCGTCCAGACGTGAATCAAATTTGCCGATCAGGCGAAAACTATTCGGTTGCGGTGAGCCGCGACCCTGCCTACGATTTCACTCGGGACTGAGGAAGAGGCAGGATGCAGCAACCCGGCCGGGCCGCAGAGATCAAGGCAATCGGAATCGGCAAGAGCTTCGGCTCGTTCCGTGCGTTGGACAATCTGTCGCTCAATATCGGCCGCGGCGAGTTCCTGACGCTGCTCGGGCCCTCCGGCTCGGGCAAGACCACCTTCCTGATGATCCTAGCCGGCTTCGTGCAGCCGACCGAAGGCAAGCTTTTCAGCGACGGCACCGACATCACCGACCGCCCGGCCGAACAACGTGCCGCCGGCATGGTGTTCCAGGGCTATGCGCTGTTCCCGCATATGAGCGTCGAGGCCAACATCGCTTTCCCGCTCAAGGTGCGCAAGAAATCGGCCGCCGACATCAAGAAACGCGTCGGCGAGATGATCGAGCGCGTCGGTCTGGTCGGCCATGCGAAGAAACTGCCCTCGCAGCTCTCCGGCGGCCAGCAGCAACGCGTGGCGCTGGCCCGCGCGCTGGTGTTCGAACCGGGCGTGCTGTTGCTCGACGAGCCGTTCTCGGCGCTGGACAAGAGCCTGCGCGGCCAGATGCAGGCCGAGATGAAGCGCCTGCACCAGGAAACCGGCACCACTTTCGTCTTCGTCACCCATGACCAGAGCGAGGCGCTGGCGCTGTCCTCGCGCGTCGCCATCTTCAATCACGGCAAGCTGCTGCAGGTCGGCGCGCCGGATGAAGTCTATGACCGGCCGGACAACCGCTTCGTCGCCGAGTTCCTTGGCGAGATCAACATGCTGCCGCTGAAAGGGGTCAAGCCCGCCGACAACGGCTCGACGGGCCTTTGCGAGGACCGCGCGGTCAACATGCACTGCAAGGCCGAGAAGGTCCGTGGCGACGCCATCCTGGCGATCCGGCCGGAGCACATGTCGATCGCCCGCGAGGCGGCGGCCGGCGAAAACGGCATCGCCGCAACCGCCATCGCCTCGACCTATCTGGGGGCGGCGACCAAGCTAGACCTGACCACACGGCAAGGCGCGAAGGTCACCGTGTCGGTGCCGAACGAGGTCGCCGCCGCGGCACTCAGCAAAGGCAATTCCGTCTGGCTGACCTGGCCGGCGGAGAAGGGTTTCCTCCTTCCGGACGGAGGACAATGAACACCGGCGCGGCCTGATCCGCCGCACCGGCTTGCGGACTGAAATCAACGAAAACAAAGGGGAACTGACATGAACGACACCAAGAAACAGGCCATCGAAACGCTGTCCGAAAGGACCAGACGCGGCGAGATTTCGCGCCGCCAGTTCACGCAGCTGGCGGCCCTCGTGCTGGCCGGAACGCCGATGCTGCTGCGCTCGACCGGTGCCTTTGCCGCGGCCAAGGAGCTGGTGCTGGTCAATTGGGGCGGCGACGCCATCACCGCCTATGATGCGGCCTACGGCCAGGCCTTCACCAAGGACACCGGCATCACCGTCAAGATGGACGGCTCGGGTCCGACCGAAGGCGCCATCTCGGCGCAGTTCAAGAGCGGCGCGCCGACCTGGGATCTGGTCGACGTTGACCCGTTCTCGGCCATTACGCTCGGCGCCCAGGGCGCGCTGGAGCCGATCGACTACAAGATCGTCGACAAGACGAAGATGCGGCCCGGCTTCGGCTGGGAATACGCCGCTTCGACCTATTTCTTCTCCTATGTCATCGCCTATGATTCCGAGAAATACGGCAAGGATGCACCGACCGGCATGGCCGACTTCTTCGACGTGAAGAAGTTCCCGGGCAAGCGCTCGCTCTACAAATGGGGCGTGTCGAGCTGGGAGGCGGCGCTTTTGGCAGACGGCATCGCGCCAGCTTCGCTCTACCCGCTCGACCTCAAGCGGGCGCATGACAAGATCGCCGCCTTCAAGGAAAACGTCGTCGCCTATTGGGGCGGCGGTGCCGAGAGCCAGAGCGTGCTGCTCAACGGCGAAGCCTCGATGGCCATCGTCTGGTCGACCCGCGCTTCGCTGATCGAGCAGGATTCCGGCGGCAAGATCAAGTTCATCTGGGACCAGGGCCTGATCTCGCCCGGTGCGCTGGCTGTGCTCAAGAACAACCCCGGCGGTAAGGACGCGGCGATGAAGTTCATCGCCAGCGCACAGGATCCGCAAAAGCAGCTCGTCATGTTCGACAAGCTCGGCCAGGGCCCGGCCAATCCGGCAGCCGACGCGCTGATCCCAGCCGACAAGAAGCGCATCAACCCTGTCGATCCCGAGAACATGAAGAAGCAGATCCCGCTCGACATGGATTGGTATGCCAAGAACTACGGCGCCGCCCTCGACGAATACACCAAGATCATCTCCGCCTGAGAGCGGGATGCTGATCTGAGATGAGAGGCGTTCTCTCCGACAGGATGGGCGCGGCGCTGTTGATGGCGCCGCTGCTCCTGTTCCTCGTCCTGGCCTATGCCTGGCCGTTTCTCGGCGTGGTGAAGTGGAGTTTTACTCTGCCGACGCCGGGGCTTGGCCAATATGAAGCGTTGCTCACCGACGATCTGGTGCAGTCGGTGTTCATCCGCACCCTGCGCATCGCGGCGATCGTCACCGTGGTTTCAGTGGCCGCCGCCTATGCCATCACGGTCGTCTGGGTGCGCGGCAGCCCGGCGCAGCGCCTCATCGCCGAATTCTGCATCCTGGTGCCGTTCTGGATCTCGGTGCTGACGCGCGCCTTCGGCTGGGTGGCGCTTTTGTCCAATCGCGGCCTGATCAACACCTGGCTGCAGTCGATCGGCTTCATCTCCGAACCGCTGACGCTGGTGCGCAACGAGTTCGGCGTCGTCGTCGGCATGACGCATTTCCTCATTCCGTTCGCGGTCTTTCCGCTGGCGTCCGCCATGCGCAGCCTCGACGATCGCGTGCTGCTGGCGGCACGCGGTCTCGGCTCCAGCCGCATGCGCACCTTCTGGACGGTGTTCGTGCCGATGACGCGCTCCGGCATCATCGGCTCGGCGCTGATCGTGTTCGTGTTTTCGCTCGGCTTCTTCGTCACCCCGGCGATCCTTGGCGGCGGCCGCAGCGTGATGATCGCCGAGCTGATCTATCTCAGGATTTTCCAGAGCCCGGACTGGGGGCTGGGGGCTGCGATCAGCGTCGTGCTGGTGCTGTTCGTGGGCGCGCTGATGGCACTGCTGTTCCGCTACGTCAAACCGAAGCAGTTGATCTGATGCCGACCTATCGCCCCGGTTCCGTCTCGCTGATCCTCGCCGCCCTGGTGGCGCTGTTCCTGCTGATGCCGCTGCTTGCCGTCATCCCGGTCTCGCTGACGCCGAGCCGCATGCTGGCGATGCCGTCAGGCGAACTGTCGCTGCGCCACTACCGGGCGCTGATCGAGGATCCGCGCTGGATCGACTCCATCCTGCTCTCGATCCGCATCGGCGTCGTCAGCAGCGCTTTTTCCACCGTGCTCGCGCTTTGCTTCAGCCTCGGTGTCTGGATGTTCCAGCCGCGCTTCACCGCGGCCCTCGTCGGTTTCGTGCTGCTGCCGATGGTGGTGCCGCCGGTGGTCTCGGCGATCACGCTCTACTTCCTGCTGACCTCGGTCTCGGGCATGAGTTCCTTCTTCGGCTACGACACCTGGCTCGGCGTCGCCATGGCGCATTCGGTCATGACGGTGCCTTTCGCCACGGTGCTGATCCTGGTCTCGCTCAGCCAGCTCGATCGGCGCATCGACCTTGCGGCGAGGGGGCTTGGCGCCAGTGTCTGGGAGCGCGCCACCCGCATCATCATGCCCAACATCAAGTTCGGCATCGTAACCGCGGCGCTTTTGTCCTTCGTGCTGTCCTGGGAAGAGATCGGCGTCACCCTGTTCATCACCTCGGTCAACGCCATCACGCTACCGCGTCTGATGTGGATGGGCCTGCGCGACAACATCGACCCGGCGATCGCAGCACTCTCGGTGATCCTGATCATCATCACGGTGCTGGTGCTGGCGGTGAGGAGTGTGATCACCAGGCAGCGCGCCGGGCACTAGACCAAACGCACCGAAACGCGGCCGAATCTGCCCGACGCGGAATGCCGTCTTCTGACGCCAGGCGTCCATCCGTTCTCCTCGACTTCACTCACGATGCGGCGCTAAATAGACAAGGCACTGGCGTTTCATGGAGGTGATGATGTCGGTGACGTATGACTTTGCGGGCCGAACAGCCATCGTCACAGGCGGCGCCCGTGGCATCGGCCGAGCGATTGCTGACAAGCTCGCGTTGAGTGGGGCGGACGTCTGGATCTGGGATATTGAGCCCGTCGACCTTGAAGGCACACGTTCCCTTTCAGTGGACGTGACGAAACGCGACAGCGTCATGCAAGCGCTAGCCACTATGGGCGAAAGCGCGATCGACATTCTCGTGAACAATGCGGGGTGGCTGGGCAGCTACAAGCCGTTCGAGGATTTCGAACCGGCGGAATGGCAGCGGATCCTGCAGGTCAACCTCCTTGGCACGTTCGAAGTGACGCATCGCGTGCTCCCGCTCATGCGACGAGCGGGCAAGGGTCGTATCGTCAACATGGGATCCCTTGCCGGGAAAGAGGGACTGCCGAGCCTTGCGGCCTATTCCGCCGCCAGCGCCGGTGTCATCGCTTTTACCAAAGCCCTGTCGCGTGAGGTCAGCGATACCGATATTCGCGTCAACTGCATCGCTCCGGGGCCGATCGATACGCGCCTTATCCGCGATCTCGGCAATGAGACCGTCGACGCGATGATCTCGGCAAGTCCGCTGAAGCGGCTCGGCGATCCGGACGAGGTAGCTGCGCTCGTGGTCTGGCTTTGCTCGGATGCCAGTGCGTTCAACACTGGCGCTGTCTTCGACATGTCGGGCGGCCGAGCCCGATACTAGCAGAGATTGCGGAGACAAAGCTTCGACTTCGCCGAGGGCTGCCGTTCGGTATTTCGGTCCTTAATCCGAGGAATTCCGACATGGCTCTGCTGTCCCTTTGCCGCAAGGCGCTCGGGCAATCCGCCGGCTGAGCGGGTTGGATCTGCAAGGCTGCCCGGCACGGCAATCTGTTCACAACAGAGTCGTATTTTCGAGATGATCGGCGATCATGATCGTCGTGAGACGAATCATGCGGTATGGCGTGGACTTGTCGAGCCGGCTACGTTACGCGCGAATTTGCCAGTATGGCGAACGGCTTGCACAAGGCGTGACAGGCGAGGGGGGACGACAAATGACCGCGCCCGGCGATTTGCTGCAGGCACTTTTTCTAAGGCTCAAGAGCGATGCGTCGCTGTCGGCGTTGCTGGGTGGCGCTGGCCTGCTCGAACAGGCAACCGACAACGCCGCCTTTCCCTATGTGACCTGCGGCCAGACCAGCGCCTTTGACTGGAACACCGGCGCCGACAACAATGACGATCAGCTGATCACGCTGCATGTCTGGTCGAAAGCCAATGGCGATGCTGAGACACTCGCCATCATGGATGCCATCAAGGCCCGCCTCGCCGACGCGGCGCTGGTGATCGGCCCGCGCGGCCAGACGCGGCTGTCGCTTGAATTCACCGAAGCCCGTTACGACGAAGATCTCCTTGTGCACCACGGGTTGCTGCGGTTTCGTGCGCTGACGCAGGAAAGTGCCTGACACGCTTTCAATCTGACCGAAACGGAGTCTAGACTGGCATTTGCGGGATTTCGTCGGTTTGGGGCGACGAAATCACCGCCGGTCGTCTCGCGTTTCAGGGGTGTGGCGAACATGGTTTTCGCATCGATCACCGTTCATTTCACGTTCAGCACCGATGCGTTACAACGCCGACCATGAAAACGCTTCGCTCCCACTTTCGAACCGCGACCCTGGCGCTCTGCGCTGCCGGGCTGTTCGCGTCGCAGGCAAGCGCCGCGTCGGTCGCGGCGTCCGGCCAGGACGATCCGATCGTCGTCGCCGGGAATGACTGCTACGCGATCGGCCAGCAGGTGGCCGAGCAGAATGGCGGAACGTTGGCCAAGGCCTCGCAATCGACACGCGGTGGCCAGCCGGTCTGCGTCATCGTCGTGCTGGTGCCGGGCAAGGACGGGCAGCGTCCGCGCCGTTCCGAGATCGTCGTTCCGCAGAACTGACCCAATCTTCCATCGTACGGGGGCCACGTTTCCCAGGCCGCGGAATCGGCCTATATCTGCCCAGTCTTCAATCTGCCCAAGTCTTCAATATGACCAAGCTCTTCAACAGGTATCGATCTCCGCATGCGTGTACTCGTCGTCGAGGATGACAAGGATCTCAACCGGCAGATAGCGGACGCGCTGGTCGACGCCGGCTATGTCGTCGACCGCGCCTTTGACGGCGAGGAGGGCCATTTCCTCGGCGACACCGAGCCTTACGACGCTGTCGTTCTCGATATCGGCCTGCCGCAGATGGACGGCATCAGCGTGGTCGAGCGCTGGCGCCGCGGCGGCCGCAAGATGCCGGTGCTGATCCTGACGGCGCGTGACCGCTGGAGCGACAAGGTCTCCGGCATCGATGCCGGCGCGGACGACTATGTCACCAAGCCGTTCCACATCGAGGAGGTGCTCGCCAGGGTAAGGGCGCTGATCCGCCGCGCCGCCGGCCATGCTTCGTCGGAACTCTCCTGCGGGCCGCTTCGCCTCGACACCAAGGCCTCGAAGGCCGACGTCAATGGCGTGCCGCTGAAGCTGACTTCGCACGAATTCCGCCTGCTCGCCTATCTGATGCACCATATGGGCGAGGTCGTCTCGCGCACCGAACTGGTCGAACATCTCTACGACCAGGATTTCGACCGCGATTCCAACACCATCGAGGTGTTTGTCGGGCGGCTGCGCAAGAAGATGGGCATCGACATGATCGAAACCGTGCGTGGCATGGGCTACCGCATGCGCGAGCCGGAGGCGTAACTCGGAACCGCTCAAAACAACCGCAAGGGCGCCGCTTTCGCTGCGTTTGTGGCCGCGTTCGCTGACGTTCCGCGTCATCGCCTTTTCCACGGTCTGGGCGATCCTGACCCTTGTCGTCATCTTCACCCTGATCACCACGCTGTATCGCCAAGCCAGCGAGCGCGGCTTCGACAGCCTGTTGTCGGCGCATCTGTTCAACCTGATCGGGTCCATCGGCATTTCCGACACGGGAGCGCTCACCGGCGCTCCCGACCTTGGCGACCTGCGCTTCTCGGAGCCGAATTCAGGCTGGTACTGGTCGGTCGAGCCGGCCTCGGAAGGCGTGCATGGCGACCTTCATTCGTCGTCGATGACGAGCAAAATCCCGTCGCCAAGCGTCGCCGAAGTGCCCTTCAATGCCAGCTTCCAGCGCAGCTATTCGGCCGAAGGCATCGACGGCGAGCAGCTCGAAGTGTTCGAGAGCGAATTCGTGCTCGACGCCAAGAACCGCGCCGCGCGTTTTCGTGTCATGGGCAACCAGAGCGAACTCGAACAGGAGATCTCCACCTTCCAGCGCCGCCTGCTGACCTATCTCAGCCTGTTCGGCGTCGGCATGATCGCCATCAACGCCATCGCCATCCTGCTCGGCCTGCAGCCGCTGCGCCGGGTCCGCAACGCCCTTGCCATGGTGCGCGAAGGCACAGCGCAGCGGCTCGATGGCCGCTTCCCGGCCGAGATCGAACCATTAGCCAACGAAACCAACGCCTTGATCGAAAACAACAAACGCATCGTCGAGCGTTCGCGAACCCAGGTCGGCAATCTCGCCCATTCGCTGAAGACGCCGCTGGCCGTGCTGCTCAACGAAGGCCGGGCGCTTGGCGGCGCCAAGGGACAATTGATCGCCGAGCAAGCCGCCTCGATGCAGAAACAGGTCGACCATTATCTGCAGCGCGCCCGCGTCGCGGCGCAACGCGACAGCGTCGTCTACCGCACGCCGGTGGCGCCGCTGGTGCAGCGCATGGTGCGGGTCTTGCAGAAGCTCAACCCGCAGACCAGCCTGTCGCTGTCGCTGCCGGCCACCGAGATCGTCTTTGCCGGCGAGCGCGAGGACCTCGAGGAGCTGCTCGGCAATCTTCTCGAAAATGCGATGAAATGGGCAAAAAGCACAGTGTCGGTCACAGTGGCGCCGTCGGCCGGCAAGGATGACAATCTGTTCGAGATCAGCATTGACGACGACGGTCCCGGCATTCCCGAGGACAAGGCACGCGACGCGCTGAAGCGTGGAAGGCGCCTGGACGAGACAAAACCGGGAACAGGTCTGGGGCTTGCCATTGTCGCCGACCTCGTCAACGAGTATGGAGGCGTTCTCGCGCTCGAACGGTCCGGCTTAGGCGGATTGAAGGCAGTGGTGCGATTGCGGAGCCTTCAGTGACGCTTTGTGGGCCAATCGACAGCGGTGGACGGCATATGTTATGGCGGCATATCGATTAATCCCGGAGCAATATCAATTGCTCCTGAGCGGCCGGCAACGGCCAAATTTCCGACAAATATCAATACTATGGCCACGCCTACTTCTCCGATGACGCGGCCCCCGGCGCATCCATGGCAGGCTCCAACTCAAGAAAACCGGTTGTTGGCATGAAGATTCGCGTCGCGCTTGTTTCCGCCCTGCTGGCCTTATCCGGCTGCGGCACCTTGAGCGGCAAGGGCCCAACGCTCGCGCCGACACCGGCCTCGACGCCTCCGTCAAGCGGCAAGGTCACCAAGTCTATCATTTCGGCAATGGACGGCGGCCTCATTGGCGGCTCGATCGGCAACGGCCTCAGTGAATCGGAAAAACGCAGCGCTCTCGAGGCGGAATACAAGGCGCTCGAATATACGACGAGCGGCCAGAAAGTGGCGTGGAAGGGCGATCAGGCATCGCACTATGGCGAGGTGGTTCCGGCCCAGCCCTATCGCGTCGGTTCGCAGGATTGCCGCCAGTACACGCAGACGGTCTTCACCGGCGGAGCAGGCGTCACGGCGCGCGGAACCGCGTGCCGCAACGCCGACGGCAGCTGGACGCCGCTGACCTGATATCCAGACCGGCTCCGGCCGGTTGATGTCGATCAAGGACGTCAGGCGCGGCGGCCGTCAAAGCGTCGCAGGATGCTTGTGTTGGCAGGGCAGGGCTCTGTCGTTATTGGAAGAACCATGCTGTTCTGGGTCATAGCCGCAATACTGACGCTGGGCGCGAGCCTGGCGGTGCTGCTGCCGCTGGCCGGGGGCGCCAAGGGCGCGTCGTCGAGCGGCGAGCATGATCTGGAAGTCTATCGCGATCAACTGTCCGAGCTTGACCGCGACGCCGCGCGCGGCCTGATCCAGCCTGCGGAAGCGGCCGAGGCCCGCGCCGAAATCGCGCGCCGTATCCTTCGCCTCGACAATGCCGATACGGCAGGCAAGGCGTCGGCCAGGCCGGCTTCGGTCACCGCACGGCTTGTCGCGACCGTGGCCGTGCTGGCGGTGCCGCTGGTCAGTTGGGGTGTTTACAGCCGGATCGGCTCGCCCGATCTGCCGGCGCAGCCGCTCAGCGAAAGGCTGGCCAAGAACCCGGCCGACAGTTCGGTCGACGAATTGGTTGCACGGGCCGAGGCCCACCTCGCCGCCAACCCTTCCGACGGCAGGGGATGGGACGTGCTGGCTCCCGTCTATCTGCGCATGCAGCGCTTTTCCGACGCGGTGACCGCCTATCGCAACGCCATCCGCCTCGATGGCGACAGCGCTGTTCGCCAGGCCGGCCTCGGCGAGGCGATCGCCGGCGCGGCGGGCGGTATTGTTTCCGCCGATGCCCAGGATGCTTTTGAGGCGGCGCTGAAGCTCGATCCGGCCAATGCGAAAGCCAGCTTCTATCTGGCCATGGCTTTGGCGCAGGAGGGGCGAAACAAGGACGCGGTGGAGGCCTGGCAGGCAATGCTCGGCACTTTGCCGCCGGGTTCGCCATGGCGCGGCGCCGTCGAACAGGCACTGGCCAAATCCGCCAGCCCCGAAGTCGCATCCGGCGCGGCCGCGAAAGGTCCCAATGCCGCGGATGTC
This sequence comes from Mesorhizobium loti, assembly GCA_002356515.1. Taxonomy (NCBI): domain Bacteria; kingdom Pseudomonadati; phylum Pseudomonadota; class Alphaproteobacteria; order Hyphomicrobiales; family Phyllobacteriaceae; genus Mesorhizobium; species Mesorhizobium loti. The sequence continues at coordinate 7,275,666 of AP017605.1, forward strand.
GACGCCGCGTCCTCTATGTCGCCGCAGGATCGCGAAGCCATGATCAACACAATGGTCGCCGGCCTCGACGAAAAACTGCGGCAAAATCCGCGTGACCCGGAAGGATGGATGCGGCTCGTTCGTTCCTATGTCGTGCTGGGCAAGGCCGATCAGGCGCGCGAGGCGCTGGGTCGCGCCATCGCCGTCTTTGGCGCCGGCAGCGACGAAGCCAAGAAATTCACCGCCTTTGCCGCCTCGCTCGGCCTGACGGTGACGGAGTAGAACTGGACATGACGCGCAAGCAGAAACGGTTGTCGGTGATTGTCGGTGGACTGGCTTTCCTAGGCGCCGCCACCGGGCTGACCTTCTACGCGCTTGGCCAGAAGGCGTCCTATTTCTACATGCCTGCCGACCTCACCACGGCAAGCGTCCAGCCCGGCCAGCGTATCAGGCTCGGCGGGCTGGTCGAAAAAGGCACGATCCAGCGCGGACAGGGCGCGACGGTCGCCTTTTCGGTCACCGACACGCACAAATCGGTCAAGGTCACCTATACCGGCATCCTGCCCGACCTCTTTCGCGAGGAGCAGGGCGTCATCACCGAGGGCAGTTTCGGCCCGGACGGCGTCTTTGTTGCCGACAGCGTGCTGGCCAAGCATGATGAGCGCTATATGCCCAAGGAAGTGGCCGACGGGCTGAAGGCCAAGGGCGTCTGGCAGGAGAGCAAAAGTGAGTGAGGGGCATGGTTGAGACCGGACATTTCGCGCTGGTCCTGGCGTTCGCGCTTTCGCTGGTGCAGATGATCGTGCCGCTGTTCGGCGCGCGGCTGAACAACCAGCGCCTGATGGCTGTCGGCGGTCCCGTCGCGATAACCGGCTTTGCGTTGACGGCGCTGTCCTTCGCAGCACTGGCGACTGCCTACGCCAACTCCGACTTCTCCGTGGCGAGCGTCTGGGAAAACTCGCATTCGCTGCAGCCGATGATCTACAAGATCACCGGAACCTGGGGCAATCACGAAGGCTCGATGCTGCTCTGGGTGCTGATCCTGACCTTTTTCGGCGCGCTGGTCGCTGCTTTCGGCTCCAACCTGCCGGCGACGCTGCGCGCCAATGTGCTGGCCGTGCAGGGGGCCATCGGCGCTGCCTTCTTCCTGTTCATCCTGGCGACGTCCAACCCCTTCATCCGACTCAATCCGGCGCCGATCGAGGGCCGCGACCTCAACCCGGTCCTGCAGGATCTCGGCCTCGCCATTCATCCGCCGCTGCTCTATCTCGGCTATGTCGGCTTCTCCATCTGCTTCTCCTTCTCGGTCGCCGCCTTGATCGAGGGCCGCATCGACGCCTCGTGGGCGCGCTGGGTGCGGCCATGGACGCTGGTCGCCTGGATGTTCCTGACCGGCGGCATCGCCATGGGCTCTTACTGGGCCTATTACGAGCTCGGCTGGGGCGGTTTCTGGTTCTGGGATCCGGTCGAGAACGCCTCCTTCATGCCGTGGCTGGCGGGCACCGCGCTGCTGCATTCGGCCATCGTCATGGAAAAGCGCTCGGCGCTGAAGATCTGGACGCTGCTGCTCGCTATCCTCACCTTTTCGCTGTCGCTGCTCGGTACCTTCCTGGTGCGCTCGGGCGTGCTCACCTCGGTACATGCCTTTGCCACCGATCCAGCGCGCGGCGTCTTCATCCTGTGCATCCTGACGCTGTTCATCGGCGGCTCGCTGGCGCTGTTTGCGCTGCGCGCCTCGAGATTGACGGCCGGTGGGCTGTTCCATCCGATCTCGCGTGAAGGCGCGCTCGTCCTCAACAATCTTTTCCTAACCACGGCGACCGCCACCGTGCTCGTCGGCACACTCTATCCGCTGGCGTTGGAGGCGCTCACCGGCGACAAGATCTCGGTCGGGGCGCCGTTCTTCGACTTGACCTTCGGCCCGTTGATGCTGCCGCTTCTGGTCCTCGTGCCGTTCGGCCCGCTGCTGGCCTGGAAGCGCGGTGACATCATTGCCGCATCACAGCGCCTGATGGCGGCCTTCGCGGTGGCGCTGGCGGCAATGTTGGTCACCAGCCTGTTCATCGACGGCGCGTCGGTGTTCGCCGCCCTCGGCATCGGCCTGGCTGTCTGGCTGGTCGCCGGTGCGCTCACCGACCTTGCCGTCAAGTCCGGCGTCGGATCGGCTGCACCGGCCGTCATGGTCAGGCGCTTCGCCGGCCTGCCGCGCTCGGTCTTCGGCACGGCATTGGCTCATCTCGGCCTCGGCCTGACCTTGCTCGGCATCGTCGCCACGCTCTCCTTCGGCACCGAGAAGATCCTCACCATGCGCGCCGGCGAGACGGTGGAATTATCAGGCCATACGCTGCGTTTCGTCGGGCTTTATCCGGCGCAGGGGCCAAACTACAGCGAGGACCGTGGCCGCTTCGAACTGATCGGCGTCGGCGGCAGTGCCGTCGGCGAAATCAGTTCCGCCAAGCGTTTCTTTCCGGTGCGGCAGACGACGACGACGGAGTCCGGCATCAAGACCCTCGGTCTTTCCCAGCTCTACATCTCGCTTGGCGACGAAGCCAAGGACGGCTCGGTCGTGGTGCGCCTCTGGTGGAAGCCACTGGTGACGCTGATCTGGGGCGGCGGCCTGGTGATGATGGCGGGCGCTGCCATGTCGCTGATGGACAGGCGCCTGCGTGTCGGCGCACCCTCGCGCCGGCGCAAGCAGGCGAGCGCCGCGGGGCCCGCGGTCCTGCCATGAAGGCAAGGTTCTCCGCCGCGTTGCTTGTCCTGATGCTGGCGCTCGGCTTTGCCGGCACCGCGCTGGCGGTGAAGCCTGACGAGATGCTGGCCGATCCGGCGCTCGAGGCAAGGGCGCGGGCGCTGTCGGAAGGCCTGCGCTGCATGGTCTGCCAGAACCAGTCGATCGACGAATCCGATGCCGATCTTGCCCGCGACCTGCGCATCCTGGTGCGCCAGCGCCTGGTCGCCGGCGATACCGACCAGCAGGTCATGGACTATGTCGTTTCCCGCTACGGCGAATTCGTGCTGCTGAAGCCGCGCTTCGACCTGCGCAACGCACTGCTTTGGGGCACGCCGGCGATCCTGCTTTTTGCCGGCGCCATCTTCATTGTGCTTAGCGCGCGGTCGCGTCGCCCGGCATCGACCGCGCTTTCGTCCGACGAGCAGGCGGAGCTGGACAAGATGCTGAGAGACTAATTCGGCCATTCCACCGGCGGCCAGTCCCGCGACGTGTGGATGACACGCAGGATGACAACGTTTTCGCGGCTGCCGATCGGCCGCAACGCATAGGCAATGACGTAAGGCAGGCGGCCGAGGGGCTTCTCATACGTGCCTGTTACCCGACCGGGCCGGCCCGTCGCCATGTCGCCAAGGTTCCGGCCCGCGTCACGAATGCGATCCGCGAGGTGTCTGGCAGCGGAGGGATTGTCTTGCGCAATGAAGGCGACTTGCCGCTTAATATCGTCCAGTGCGTCCCGCGACCAGGTGACGAACCGCTTCACCTATTGCCTCTGCGATTGGCTTCCACGCCTTCGATAACGGCATCGATTTCCGCCATGGCATCGTCGTGGGGCACGACACGGCCAGCCGACGCATCGGCCATGCCGCGTTTGATGCCTTCGATGATCTCCAGTTCGCGGTCGACATAGGCAGAGACCGCCTCGGCTGCGAGGAAGGATTTGCTGCGACGGGTATCGGCGGCGATCCTTTCAAGCTTCAGCTTGGTTTCGGACGAGACGCGAATTGTCATGGTGGTGCTGGTCGTCATGGTGAAAGCCTTGTGCTGAGTTGTGTACAACATAGGCCAGCAAACGAACGCCAACAAGGATTTGTGCATCCTCGTTGCCGATACATTACCAAAGTTTCATGTGTCGGAAATGGCGCTGTAATGTGCGCCTCTCTAATTCTCTCTCCTCGAGGATGCCGATCAAGCTGCGTCCGTCTGAAAGAGGATAAGAGACCCATGAATATTGCCCCCAATTCATATTCCCGCACCCGCAAGCGTCTTCTGGCCGCCGCCGCTTCCGTCGCCGTCGCCGGCGCGATCGGCGTTGGCGCGCTGACCAGCGGAACCAGCCCTGTTCTGGCCGATGCCGTGCGTGTCGAGGCGCCACAGGTGCAAGGCTTCGCCGATGTCGTCGAACGCGTTTCGCCGGCCGTGGTCAGCGTCAAGGTGAAGGCAAAGATCCAGCCGACCGCCGATGATGGCTCCGATGACCAGGACGGCTTCGACAATCTTCCCAACAATCCGCAACTGCGCCGCTTCTTCAAGGAGTTCCGTGGCTTTGGCGACCAGAACGGTCAGAATGACGACGGTCATCGCCGCTTCGGTCACCGCGACCGCAGCAACAACGACCAGCCGCGCCCGGTGGCGCAGGGTTCCGGCTTCTTCATTTCCGAGGACGGCTACCTCGTCACCAACAATCACGTAGTCGAGGAAGGCACCGCTTTCACCGTAGTGACCAGTGACGGCAAGGAACTCGACGCCAAGCTTGTCGGCACCGATCCGCGCACCGACCTCGCCGTGCTCAAGGTCGATGGCGGTGGCAAGTTCACCTATGTCGATTTCGCCGACGATTCCAAGGTTCGCGTCGGCGACTGGGTCGTGGCCGTCGGCAACCCGTTCGGTCTCGGCGGCACCGTCACTGCCGGTATCGTCTCGGCGCGTGGCCGCGACATCGGCGCCGGCCCCTATGACGATTTCCTCCAGATCGACGCCTCGGTCAACCGCGGCAATTCGGGCGGCCCGACCTTCAACCTCAACGGCCAGGTGGTCGGCATCAACACGGCGATCTTCTCGCCCTCGGGCGGCAGTGTCGGTATAGCCTTCGACATTCCTGCCTCGACCGCCAAGCAGGTCGTCGAGGACCTGATGAAGAGCGGTGCGGTGCAGCGCGGCTGGCTCGGCGTCGAAATTCAGCCGGTCACCTCGGACATCGCCGAATCGCTCGGTCTGAAGTCCAACAATGGCGCGTTGGTGTCGAGCGCCCAGGATGATGGCCCCGGTAAAAAGGCCGGCATTACGGCTGGCGACGTCATCACCCAGGTCGAGGGCAAGGATGTCGCTTCGCCGAAGGAACTCGCCCGCCTGATCGGCGCCTATTCACCGGGGAAGTCGGTCGACGTCACGGTCTGGCGCGATGGCAAGAGCCAGACGATCAAGGTCGATCTCGGCAAGTTGCCGGCCAGCGACAAGCAGGCCTCGATCGATCAGCAGCAGCAGCCCGCTGCTCCGGCCAAGCCCGACACGCTGGCCGATCTCGGCCTCACCGTCACCAAGTCCGAAAACGGCAAGGGTCTTGTGGTGACCGATGTCGATCCCGACAGCGCTGCCGCTGACCGCGGCATCCAGCCGGGCGACATCATCACTGCGGTCAATTCGAACGAGGTGAGCGGCACCGACGACGTCACCAAGGCAATGACCGACGCAGTGAAGGCCGGCCGCAAGGCGGTGCTGATGCAGATCACTCGTGACAACAACAACCGTTTCGTCGCGCTGCCCGTCGCCAAGGGCTGACAACGACTTTTCCGGTGCTGCGGTTTCAAACACCCCCGAGCCGCCGCATGGGAAAGCATGGAGCCGGGTACGTTAGTCAGTCATCGTGCTCTCCTCCAGCGGCAGCGGGCCTCCCATCGCCCGCTGCCGCACATTTTGAAAGCCGCCCAAAAACACTTCCTCGGGCTGGGCCGAGAGGATGTGGTGATTGCAGGATCATGCCCCGAAACAGGCCCCGAAACAGGCTTGTCGGGGATGAAGACAACCAGAGAACAAGATTTTATCGCGCGCGATCTCGATCATCTTGATCGCGACGCGCTTTGGCAAAGGCTAAAATGCAGATGCCGGCTACTCAACCTCCCAGCGAAATCGCGTATAACGGCCCAATGAAGATTCTCGTCATAGAAGACGATCGGGAGGCTGCCGATTATCTGCAGAAAGCCTTTGCCGAGGCCGGTCATACCGCGCATGTCGCCGGTGACGGCGAAACCGGTTTCGCGCTTGCCGACGCCGGCGACTATGACGTGATGGTCATCGACCGGATGATGCCGCGCCGCGACGGCCTGTCGGTCATTGCCGGCCTTCGCTCCCGCGGCAACACCACGCCGGTGCTGATCCTGTCGGCGCTGGGCGAGGTCGATGACCGGGTTACCGGCCTGCGCGCCGGCGGCGACGATTATCTGACCAAGCCCTATGCGTTTTCCGAGCTTCTGGCCCGCGTCGAGGTGTTGAACCGCCGCGCCAGCGCCAAGGAGGCCGAAACCGTCTACCGGGTTGGCGACCTTGAACTTGACAGGCTGTCGCACTCGGTTCGACGGGCGGCGCGCGAGATCACGCTGCAGCCGCGCGAATTCCGCTTGCTCGAATATCTGATGCGCCACGCCGGCCAGGTCGTGACGCGCACCATGCTGCTCGAAAATGTCTGGGACTATCATTTCGACCCGCAGACCAATGTCATCGACGTCCACGTCTCGCGGTTGCGCGGCAAGATCGAAAAGGGCTTCGACAAGCCGATCCTGCATACGGTTCGCGGCGCCGGCTACATGCTGAAGGGCGGCTAGGCGACAGCATGGCTCTTTCCGTGCCGGCCATCATGAGGACGACGGCAGCGCGGCTTTCGGCGCTCTACCTTCTGCTCTTCGCGCTCTGCGCCGTGCTGCTTGTCTTCTACATGACCTCGCTATCGGCGCGCATGCTGACAGCGCAGACACAGGAGACCATCAACGACGAAGTGCTCGGCCTCGCCCGTGCCTATCAGCGCGGCGGCCTGCCGGTACTGGTGCGCGTGGTCGAAAACCGCTCCCGCCAGCCTGGCGCCAACCTCTATTTGATCGCCGACGCCAACGGCCAGATCCTTACCGGCAACGTGCAGAGCCTGGAACCGGGGGTGATCGACACGGAGGGTTGGACGACCGAGCCGTTCTCCTACAAGCGCTTCGGCGAAGGCGAGCTTGACCGCCTGCGCAGCGGAACGTCCGACCAGACGACAGCTCCCGCAACTGGTGACAACGCGACACCGCAGGCCGAAGGCGAGAAGGGGCACAACGCCATTGCGCTGGTGCTGCGACTGCCCAATCAGATGATCATGCTGGTCGGCCGCGATCTTGGTGAACCAGAGCGCTTCCGCGCCGTCATCCGCCGTGCGCTGATGCTGGCGCTTGGCATGATGGGCCTGGGCGGCATCTTGATCTGGTTCTTTGTCGGCCGTGCCGCGCTGAAGCGCATCGACAGCGTGTCGGAGGCCAGCCGCCGCATCATGGGCGGCGATCTATCGGGCCGGCTGCCTGTGACTGGCGCCGGCGACGAATTCGACCGGCTTTCGGAAAACCTCAATTCGATGCTGGCCAGGATCGCCACGCTCAACGAAGGCCTTAAGCAGGTTTCCGACAACATCGCGCATGACCTGAAGACTCCGCTGACCCGGCTGCGCAACCGCGCCGAAGCGACACTTTCCGGCAAGCACAAGCCCGCCGACTACCGCCAGGCGCTCGAAGGCACCATCGCCGAGTCCGACCAGCTGATAAGGACCTTCAACGCGATCCTGATGATCTCCCGGCTGGAGGCCGGATATTCGTCCGAACACACCAACCGGGTCGATCTGGCGGCGGCGGTGCGTGATGTCGCCGAGCTCTACGAGCCGGTGGCGGAAGAGGCCGGCGTTTTGCTCGAAGCCGAGGTGAATGGTGCTTTTCTCGTTGACGGCAACCGCGAGCTGATCGGCCAGGCGCTGTCCAACATCGTCGACAATGCGATCAAATATTCGACGGACTCCACGTCCAAGCCGGCGGTTCGTGTCACACTCGAGCGGACCCATGGCGAGATCAGGCTTTGCGTCGCCGACAACGGCCTGGGCATTCCGGACGATGCCGATCGCGCGCGCGCAACCGAACGTTTCGTTCGGCTGGAGAAGAGCCGTTCGCAGCCCGGCTCCGGCCTTGGCCTCAGCCTCGCCAAGGCGGTCATGACCTTCCACTATGGGCGGCTTGATCTTCTGCCTGGCAATCCGGGATTATCCGTGGTCATGAGTTTCCCCGCACGGGAGGATCATTGATGGCTGCGGTTGCGAAACGGACGGTCACGGACTGGCTGCTGAAGCCAATGGCCGGGCTTGCTCCGCTCGACAAAGATCGGGCGCGGCAGGCACTGGCCGAAATCACTGCTGTGGCACGCGAAGAAGGGTTGGCGCGGCTGGTCAAATTCCTGGCCGGCAAGGGGGAGGGCCAGGATTTCCTGGCCACCGTCTTCGACCTCTCGCCGTTTTTGCGCGATACGGCACGGCGCCGGCCTGGGATTCTGGACGCCCTTTTCGATCAGCCGATCGAAGTGCGCCTGAAAGCGATCACCGCCGCCATCGAGTACGCGCCTCTTGCTGAGGCGGTTTCCGAATCCAGCCTGATGATGGAGCTGCGCCAGTGCAAGGCAGAGGCGCATTTCCTGATCGCGCTGGCCGATCTCGCCGGTGAGGCGGAAACATCACTGACGGTGCGGCGGTTGAGCGATCTTGCCGATGCCTGCACCCGCGCGGCTGTCGACTTCCTGCTGCGCGACGCGCATGGCCAGGGCAAGCTCAAACTGGCCGCTCTCGACAATCCGTCGCGGCAGTCAGGCTGGATCCTGCTCGGCATGGGCAAGCTCGGCGCGCATGAGTTGAATTTCTCCTCCGACATCGATCTGGTCGTCTTCTTCGATCCGGAAGCGCCTGCCGTGGTCGATCCGCTCGACGCCACGGAGCTGTTTTCGCGGCTGACGCGACGGCTGGTGCGCATTCTGCAGGACCGCACCGAGCACGGCTATGTCTTCCGCACCGATCTGCGGCTGCGCCCCGATCCCGGTTCGACTCCGCTGGCGATCCCCGTTGAAGCCGCGCTGCGTTACTACGAAGCACGTGGCCAGAACTGGGAACGTGCGGCGATGATCAAGGCGCGTCCCGTGGCCGGCGACCTGGCCGCGGGCGCTGCCTTTCTCAAGGAGTTGCAGCCCTACATCTGGCGCAAATACATGGACTACGCGGCGATTGCCGACGTCCATTCGATCAAGCGCCAGATCCACGCTCACAAGGGCCATGGCGAGATCGCTGTGAAGGGCCACAACGTCAAGCTCGGCCGTGGCGGCATCCGCGAGATCGAGTTCTTCGTCCAGACCCAGCAGCTCATCGCCGGCGGCCGTTTTCCGGAACTGCGCGGTCGCGAAACCGTGCCGATGCTCGGCCAGCTCGCCGCGCGCGGCTGGATCACCGCCGATGCGCGTGACGCGCTTGCCCGCCAGTACTGGTTCCTGCGCCGCGTCGAGCATGCCGTCCAGATGGTAGCCGACGAGCAGACGCATACGTTGCCGGAAGACGATGAAGGGCTGGAACGGATCGCCCGCATGCTGGATTTTGCCGATGCGGCCGCATTTTCCCAGGCATTCCGCGCCTCGCTGCAGCAGGTCGAGCGCCACTATGCGGCGCTGTTTGAAACCGCTCCGGAGCTTTCGGCTGGGATCGGCAATCTGGTCTTCACCGGCGATGTCGATGATCCCGACACGCTGCGGACCTTGCACGGTCTCGGCTTCCAGCGGCCGAGCGACATCTGCCGCGTTATTCGCGGCTGGCATTTCGGCCGCTATCGCGTCACCCGGTCGGCGGAGGCGCGCGAGCGGCTGACGGAATTGACGCCGGCGTTGCTGCGCTCTTTCGGCCAGACGCGCCGGGCGGACGAAGCTTTGATCCGCTTCGACGAGTTCCTTGCCGGTCTGCCGGCCGGCATCCAGCTGTTTTCGCTGCTGCAGTCAAACCCGGCGCTGCTCAAGCTGATGGCGACGATCATGGGCGCGGCACCCCGGCTGGCGGCGATCATCACGCGCCGGCCGCATGTCTTCGACGGCCTTCTCGACCCCGCCCTTCTCACCGAACTGCCTGACCGTGCCTATCTCTCGGCACGGCTTTCTGCCTTCCTCGAAGGCGACCGGGCCTATGAGGAGGTGCTGGACCGGCTGCGTATCTTTGCCTCGGAACAAAAATTCCTGATCGGCGTGCGGCTGCTTGCCGGCTCGATCGATCCGTCTCGCGCCGGCCGCGCCTTTTCCGACCTCGCCGATCTCACCATCGAGGCGGCGTTGCAGGCGGTGTCCGCCGAATTCGCGGCGCGCCACGGCACGGTCGCCGGCGGCGTGGTTTCGCTGCTCGGCATGGGCAAGCTCGGCAGCCGCGAATTGACCGCTGGATCGGATGTCGACCTCATCCTGCTCTACGATCATGACGCGGACGCCGAGGACTCAGACGGCGACAAGCCCCTGGCGCCTTCCCACTATTACACGCGCATGACTCAGCGGCTGATCTCGGCCGTGTCGGCGCCGACGGCGGAAGGGGTGCTCTACGAACTCGATCTGCGGCTGCGGCCGTCCGGCAACAAGGGCCCGGTGGCGACCCACATCGATGCCTTCAAGAAATACCAGCGTCAGGAGGCCTGGACCTGGGAGCACATGGCGCTGGCGCGGGCGCGCGTCATTGGCGGCGACACCGGCCTGTGCGCCGAGGTCGAGGCGGAAGTTGCCGCGGTGCTTGGCCAGCCGCGCGACGCGGCAAAGGCGAAGGCCGAGGCCTTGGACATGCGGGCCATGATCGAGAAGGAAAAGCCTGCGCGTGACTTCTGGGACATCAAGCTGATCCCCGGCGGGCTGATAGACCTCGAATTCATCGCCCAGGTGGCTGTCATCACCGGGCAGGTCGAGGCCGGGCCGCGTGCCGCCGGTACGGCAGAGATCCTGTCGCGCCTGGCAGCCAGCTTCGCCGATGCCGGGGTCAGGCAGGACCTTGGCGATGCCTATACGCTCTATCTGGCGCTGACCCAGATGACGCGGCTCTGCCTCACCGGCCCGTTCGAACGCAACGACGTGCCACCGGGGCTTTCCGATTTGCTTCTGGCGGTTACCGACCTGCCGGATTTCGGTGTGCTGGAAGCACACCTCAAGGAGACGTCGCAAAAGGTCAGGAAGGATTTTGATCTTTTGCTTCGTGCTGGATGACCGTGAAACGGTTGTCCGGCCGCATCGGGGGTGACGACGCAACAGGAGAAGACCATGAGAAAGTCAACCAAGCTTGCCCTTGCCTTCGCGGCACTTGCCGGAGCCGTCGGCACCACGGCCTACGCCGAAAACAATGCCAGCGCAAAAATGCGCGAGGACACGATGATGCGCCTCAACAAGGCGATGAGCGATTCAGACGGCGCCATCACCTTCGACCAGTTTTCCGACGCCATGAACGCGCGGCTGAAGAAGCTCGTTGCCGACAATGGCGGCAAGCTGACCGTCGCCCAGCTCGCCGACGCGCTGGAGAAGGCCCGCTTCGAGCGGATGGCCAAGCGCATCATCGCCCGCTACGACACCAAGGGCGACGGTACGCTGACCACGGATGACATCACCGGCCGCGAGAAGAAAGTGTTCGCCATGCTCGACAAGAACAATGACGGCAAGATCGAGAAGAGCGAACTGCCGAAGGGTGGCCGCTTTGGCCATCATGGCCAATCGGATGACGACGACGGCGTGGAGTGAGGCTGCTGAGGCGGGCTTCCGGCACGATCAGCCGGAGCCTGCTGCTTAGGCCGCCACCTTGACCGCCGGCGGCGCCTTCTTCACCGGAATGCGCACCGACACGATCGTACCGACGCCTTCGGTCGAACGGATCTTCAACGCGCCGCCCTGGAGTTCGGCCAGCGAGCGCGAGATGGCAAGGCCAAGGCCGGATCCGGCGTGGTTCTTGGAGAACTGGTTCTGCACTTGTTCGAAGGGCCGCCCGAGCTTGCCGAGCGCTTCCTTCGGTATGCCGCAGCCATTGTCCTCGATGGTCAGCACCAGCGCTCCCGATGTGTTGCGGGCCCTGACCGATATGTGGCCACCCTGGCCGGTGAACTTCACCGCGTTGGACAGGAGGTTGATGACGATCTGCTTGATGGCCCGGCGGTCGGCGAACAAAGTCAGCGCATCGGCGATACGTGTTTCCACGGTGATCGCCTTCTGCGCCGCCTGCAGCGAGACGACGCGCACCGTCTCGCTGATCAGCGGGCCGAGGTCGATCTGCTCGCGGTCCAGCGAGAACTGGCCGGCCTCGATCTTGGACATGTCGAGAATGTCGTTGATGACGCCGAGCAGATATTTGCCGCTGCTGTTGATGTCGGTGGCATACTCCTCGTAGCGCTCCGACCCCAGCGGCCCGAACAGCCCCTGTTCCATCAGCTCTGAGAAGCCGATGATGGCGTTCAGCGGTGTGCGCAGTTCATGCGACATGTTGGCCAGGAATTCCGATTTGGCCCGGTTCGCGGCTTCGGCGCGCTCGGTTTCCTTCATGTATTTGCGGTTGAGCTCGACCAGTTCGCTGGAGCGCTCCTCTTCGGAGCGCCTGGCGAGGCTGAGGTCATGGATCGTTGCCATTAGCCGGCGTTCGCTGTCGACCAGCTTTTCCTGATGCAGCTTGATCTGCGTGATGTCGGAGCCGACCGAGACGATGCCGCCGTCCCGGGTCCGGAGTTCATTGACCTGCAGCCAGCGGCCGTCGGACAGCTGCCGCTCGAAAGTGGCGCCGCCTTGCGGACCATTGGTATTGGCAAGCCGGCGCTCGGACGCAAAGGCCAGCATCCGTTCTTCCAGCGAAGCGCGTGTCACACCCGGCATCACGTCGCGATCCGACAGCCCGTTGTCCTGCTGGTATTTGGAGTTGCACATGATCAGCCGCTGCGCCGAATCCCAGAGCACGAAGGATTCGTTGATGTTCTCGATCGCGGTTCTCAGCCGCAGATCGGCCGCTTCCGAACGTAGCGCCAGATGGCGCTGCTCGGTGACGTCGACGGCGATGCCGATCAGCTGGATTTCCGGCGCTTCCGGATCCATGACCTGTGCACGCGCGCGCATCCACACCCATTGGCCATCGGCATGCCGCATCCGGAACACCTGGTCGATGTGGTCGATCTCGCGGGCGACAATCTTGTTGGCGAGCTCGAACAGGTCGCCGTCCTCCGGATGGATGATCTCGTCGACTTCGCCGAAGGACAGCATCGTGTCGCAGGGCTCGTAGCCGAGCATGTCGTACATCGAGCGCGACCAGTACATCTTGCCGCGCACCATGTCCCAGTCCCACAGGCCGCAGCGGCCGCGCACCAGCGCCATGTCGATGCGTTGATGCGCTTCGAGATAAATGCGGTCAGCGGCTTGGGCGCGCGCGGCCTGCCCGAAATAGGCGTAGAGGATGATGATGAGCACGCCGGCTGTCAGCACGAACAGGGTGACGTTGAGCGAGACGGTCTTGCGCCATGTGTCGAAGACTGCTTCCTGCGGCACCAGGGCCGCCGCCGCTCCCTTCCGGTCCTTGGCCACACTGACCGCCGCATACCAGTCCTGCCCTCCAATGCTGACCTCCATGACGCCGGCGCGGTCGCCGAACATGAAGAGCGGCTGGCCGCCCTCGACGAGGCCGTCGAGCGAATGGCCTTGCCATGGCATCGAGCGCGGCGTCACCGCGGTGATCTTGAAGGCGTTGTCGGTGATGACGAGTACGTGGCTGCGGCCCATCGCGCCCTGGCGGCTGGTGGTTTCCAGCAGGTCCTGGATGGCGCCGGGTACGGTGTCCGAGGTGGTAGCCAGCGAACTGGCCAGCTGACCCGCCGCCAGCGTCAGGATCGCCTTGGCATCGCGCTCGACATCGTCGCGCTCGTTCATAAGTGACAGCACGCGCAGCGCCGCGATGACGAGCAGGAAGATGATGATGAGGGCCGGTATCGACCGGCGCAGCAGCGGTTCGGCGGCCAGAAGCCGCTTGTAGGCCGGTTCGGCAATGAGCCGCGTATTCCCGGCAAGGCCATCGCTGCGCGTCTCGCGACGCGCAAAAGCCATCCCACCGGGCGCGCCCCACGCGTCCGCCTTCGCCATAAATGGCACTCCCCGAATTTGCCTATGCTGCTTTGTGATCCGGCAAACGCCGCACATCCGAATCGTCAGTAAAGAATCAAAGGTGATTCGCCTTGTCCAGTGGTCCGGCGAAAAAAGATTAAAAATCGACTAAAATAATCGGTTTTGGAGGTGCGACGGCTCGGGCCTTCTCCCCGCATGGGGAGAAGGCAAGGGGTGCCTAGGCCAGCGTGCGCTCGACGATATCGCGCAGATCCGCCGACAGGTTTTCGGCATTGGCGATCGAAAGCAGCGCTTCCCTGGCCTTGGCCTGCCGGCCTGGTTCGAGCGAACGCCACGACCGCAGGGCGGTCGCCAGCCTTGCCGCCACTTGCGGATTGCGCTTTTCGACCTCGAGCACGGTTTGCGCGAAGAACCGGTAGCCTTCGCCGTCGGCGCGGTGGAAGCCGGTCTGGTTGGCGCTGGAGAAAGTGCCGATCAGCGAGCGCACCCGGTTCGGATTGGCCATCGAGAAGGCTGCATGAGCCGATAGCGCCCGAACCGTGTCTATCGCCTGCGGCCCCGGCACGCTGGCCTGGATCTGGAACCATTTGTCCATGACCAGCGGGTCGGATGCATAGGTCTTTTCGAACGCCGCCAGCGCATGGTTTGCCTCCGGCGAACCATGGTGGCGATACGCGAGCACGGCAAGGGCGGCTGCGCGGTCGGTCATGTTGGTGGCGGACTGGAAATGCCTGGCCGCCAGTGCCGCTCCGCCCGGCAGCAACGAGAGATAATCCAGCAAAGTGTTGCGCAGGGCGCGTCGTCCTGCGCTCGCCGCGTCGGGGCTGAAGGCGGCCTTGTCGGCAAGGCTGTGGTAGAGGCTGGAAAATGCCTCGCCATTGGCCGTGGCGATGACCTGCGCCAGCGCCTCGCGGGCCGCGTGAATGGCGTCTGGGTCGATATTCCTGCCGATGTCGCGGGCGATGTCGGCGTCGCCCGGTAGCGCCAGCGCCAGCGCCCGGTAGGCGGGCTCCAGCGTCTCATCGGCGGCGATGCTGCCGGCAAGCTCGGTAAGCCGCGTCGCGAAGACCGGCTGCTTGCCGCCAAGGATTTCGCGGAAGGCTGCGATCAGCGCATCGGTGAGCAGCGTGTTGAAAGCTTGCCAGCGCGAGAAGGCGTCGCTGTCATGGCGGGCGAGGAAGAACTGGTCGTCGGCCTTCTGCTCGACCGACAGCGTTACAGGCGCCGAAAAGCCGCGGTTGAGCGACACGGCGGGACGTTCGGCAACGCCCGAGAAACGCACCATATGGCGGCGCTTGCGAAGATGGATGACGCCGTCCTCGACGCTGGCGCCCTCGACGCCGCTATAAGCGACAGGTTTGCCGCCGGTGCCGATCAGGCCGAAGGCGAGCGGAATATGCATCAGCCGCTTGCGGCTTTCGGAGGGTGTCGGCGGTACCGACTGCTCGATTTCGAGCGTAAACTCCTGCGCGGCCGCATTGTGCGTCGAACTGACCGTCAGGTTCGGCGTGCCCGCCTGGTGATACCAGAGCGCGAACTGCGACAGGTCACGCCCCGAAGCATCCTCGAACACCTTGATGAAATCCTCGATCGTCGCGGCGTCGCCGTCGTGCCGCACGAAATAGAGGTCCATGCCGGCGCGAAAGGCATCTGCCCCCAGAATGGTACGGATCATGCGCACCACTTCCGAGCCTTTTTCGTAGACCGTCGCCGTGTAGAAATTGTTGATCTCGCGGTAGCGGCGCGGCCGCACCGGATGCGCCAGCGGGCCTTGATCCTCGGGAAACTGATGCGCGCGCAGCAGGCGTACCTCGGCGATGCGCTTGACTGGCCGCGAGCGCTGGTCGGCGGAGAATTCGTGGTCGCGGAAGACCGTCAGCCCTTCCTTCAGGCAAAGCTGGAACCAGTCACGGCAAGTGATTCTGTTGCCTGTCCAATTGTGGAAATATTCATGGGCGATGATCGCCTCGATATTGGCGAAATCGGCATCCGTCGCCGTCTCCTGGTCGGCCAGCACATATTTGTCGTTGAATATGTTGAGGCCTTTGTTCTCCATCGCGCCCATATTGAAGTCGGACACGGCGACGATGTTGAAGACGTCGAGGTCGTATTCGCGGCCAAACGCCTCCTCGTCCCATCGCATCGACCGTTTCAGGGCGTCCATGGCGTAGCCGGCCAGCTTCTCCTTGCCGGGCTCGACATAGATGCCGAGTTCTACCTTGCGGCCGGATAGGGTGACGAAACTGTCGGCGACCTGGCCGAGATTGCCGGCCACCAGCGCGAACAGATAGGACGGCTTGGGGAAGGGGTCGTGCCAGACGGCATAGTGCCAGCCGTCGCCGATATCGCCACTGTCTCCCGGATTGCCATTGGACAGGAGCAGCGGCGCCTCGTCGCGCGGCGCCTCGATGCGCACGGTGTAGACGGACAGGATATCGGGGCGATCGAGGAAATAGGTGATGCGGCGAAAGCCCTCGGCCTCGCATTGCGTGCAATAGACGTTGTTCGAGCGGTAGAGCCCCATCAGGGCCTCGTTGCCGACCGGCGCCAGTTCGGTCTCGATCAGCAGCTGGAACCGGCGCGCGGCAGGCGGCTTGAGAAGGGTGAGCTGGTCAGGGGTTACCAGCAGGTCCGCCGGTTTAGCCTTCTTGCCGTCGATCTCGATGCGCTTGAGCGCCAGCCCGTCGCCGTCGAGAACCAAGGGCGCCGCCGCGGATACGCCGTCGCGGCGTTCGACCGTCAGTGTCGCGGTGACGATCGTGGCCTCGGGCGAAAGGCGGAAGGTGAGGTTGGTCTGCGGAATGAGATAGTCATTGGGGCGATAGTCTTCGAGCTTGAAGACCTGGCCGGTGTCCGTGCGCATTCCCTGGGTTTTCCTGTCGATTGCGTTGGAAGCGGACAGTTCCCGCTGGTCCAAAAAAATGAAGTCCGCGCTCTTTACACGAAACGGTCCCTCGACAAAACTGCGAGAGGGTCTATCGAGGCCTTCTTTGCGGCATCGCGGCTAAAGCATGTTGAATGCCAGCGTTGCCGGGCATACAGGCAACGATCAGGGACGCATCACCAGCGTGACATCAGGAGCCGGGGCTCAACCAGAAACAACCGGCGGCCACGGTACGCTGAGGGGCATCGCACTGAAGATCGTCTCGGTGGCGGTTTTTGTCGGCATGCAAACCTGCATCAAGGCGGCCGGTGACGTGCCGGCCGGGCAGATCGTCTTCTTCCGCTCCTTCTTCGCCATCTTCCCGATCATTGCTTTCCTGGCATTGAAGGGACAGCTGTCGACGGCATTCGTCACCAAGCGTCCCTTCAACCACGTCGCGCGCGGTATTGTCGGCGTTGGCGCCATGGGGCTTGGCTTCTTCGCGCTGACCAGGCTGCCGCTGCCGGAGGCGATCACCCTGAACTACGCGCAGCCGTTGCTGGTCGTGGTGTTCTCCTCGGTCTTCCTTGGCGAGACGATCCGTGTCTACCGCTGGAGCGCGGTGGCCGTCGGTCTGATTGGCGTGCTGATCATTTCCTGGCCGGAACTAACCCTGCTCAACTCGGATGAAGCGCTCGACGACCAGGAGGTCCTGGGCGTCATGGCCGCGCTGGTGGCCGCGGCGATCTCGGCTGTCGCCATGCTGCTTGTGCGCAATCTCGTGCAAACGGAGAAGACGGCGACCATCGTGTTGTGGTTCTCGTCGACCGCCAGCGTGCTCTCGCTGCTGACGTTGCCTTTCGGCTGGCAAGGACTGACGCCGGAGCAAGCCGCGCTGCTCGTCATGGCCGGCTTCTGCGGCGGCCTCGGCCAGATCCTGATGACCTCGGCCTATCGTCATGCCGAGGCTTCGGTGGTGGCGCCGTTCGAATACACCTCGATGATCCTCGGCGTCGTCGTCGGCTATTTCGTTTTCGGCGACGTGACCTCGCTCAGCACGCTGGTCGGCGGTGTGATCGTGGTGGCCGCCGGCATCTTCATCATCTGGCGCGAGCGACAACTCGGCCTGGAGCGCACCCGAACGCGCAAGGTGACGCTGCCACAGGGGTGAGGAGAGGTCCGCGTAGCGGACGGAAAGCCAATTGCTTGGCTTTCCGAACGACGAACGCCCGGAGCGGTAGCGAGGGGCCGATATCCTCAGTTACGATCGTTCGTTTCGCTCCTTCGCCAGCCGCACCAGCACCGCGCGAGTCTGCTCGTCGGCCGGGAAAAATGACTCAATCGCCAGTTCCGACAAGGTCACATCGAGCGGCGTGCCGAACACGGTGATGGTGCTGATGAACGACAGCACCTGATCGCCATGCGCGAGGCGCAGCGGATGCACGATGGCGTTCGGCTCGACGGGCGTCGGCCGGTTGCCCTTCAGCCCGGACGGATAGCCGCGCAGCTCGCGCTCGAGATCGACCAGCACCGGATCGCCGCTGGCATCGTTCTGGTGCTTGAGACGTTCGAGCAGGTGCGTGCGCCATTCCGCGAGGTTGACGATGCGTGGTGCGATGCCGCCGGGGTGCAGGCTCAGGCGAAGCACGTTGACCGGCGGCGTCAGCAACGAGGCCTCGCTGACATCGGCGAGGAAGGGAGCAATCGCGGCATTCGCCGAAACCAGGTTCCAGTGCCGGTCCACCGCCAGCGCCGGGAAGGGCTCATGCCCTTTGAGCACGATCTCGACCGCCGCCATCGCCGGCGCCAGCGTCGTGTCGGTCAGCGGCCGTTCGCTGAAGTTCGGCGCAAAGCCTGCCGCCAGCAGCAACTGGTTGCGTTGCCTCAACGGGATCGCCAACTGCTCCGCCAGATGCAGCACCATGTCGCGCGACGGCGCGGCACGCCCGCTCTCGACGAAGGACAGATGCCGCTGCGAGATTTCGGCTTCCATAGCGAGATCGAGTTGGCTCATGCGGCGGCGCGTGCGCCACTCGCGGATGAGACTGCCGGCGGAGGTTTGGGCTGTTGTCATGGGAGGATGGTTAGGCTGACAGCGACGGCATTTCAATTACCTGTGAGGTCATCGCTAGGAGCAATTCCAGGAAAAGTGCGTAGCGGTTTTCCGTCCGGAGTTGCGTCAAAAACAAAGAGATAGAGTGGTTCGGCGTTTCCGTGAAACGGTGAACTGCTCTAGGAGAGCGCCCGCAGCTTTGCCTTGACCTCGAGAAAATCCCGCCATGCCAGCTTCTTGTGTGCCGGCGTCCGCAGGAGATAGGCCGGGTGCAGCGTCGGCATGGCCGGAATGGCGATGCCGGAGGCCGTGGTGTGGGCACGCCAGTTGCCACGCAGCCGCAAAATGCCTTCCGAGGTATTCAGCAAGGTCTTGGCCGAAGGGCCGCCGAGATTGACCAGCACCTTGGGATTGACCAGTTCGATCTGCCGCTCGATGAACGGCCGGCAGATCTCGGTCTCGTGCGGCGTCGGCGTGCGGTTGCCTGGTGGCCGCCACGGGATGACATTGGCGATGTAGACTGATGTGCGGTCGAGCCCGATCGCAGCCAGCATGCGGTCGAGCAGCCGGCCCGAGCGGCCGACGAAGGGCAGCCCCTCAATGTCCTCATCGCGGCCCGGCGCTTCGCCCACCAGCATCACCGCGGCCTCCGGGTTACCATCGGCGAACACCATGTTCTTGGCGGTGGCCTTGAGATTGCAGCCGTCGAATGCCGCCATGTGCTGGCGCAACTCGTCCAGGGTTGTTGCCGTTTTCGCCAACTGGCGCGCAAGTGCCGCCTGAGCTTCGTCTGGCACGGCGGCGACCGATGAACGCGCCGGTGCGTCCGGCACCCGGCTCGCATCCAGTCCGGGCGAAGCCGCTGGCCGCTCCGGCGCCTTATCTTCGCGAGGCGGCGCCGCCGGCGTAGGTGCCCGCTCGACAGGTCTCGGCGCCGCCTCGGCGAAGCGGTTCACCGGGGCGTCTTCCAGCGCCTCATCGACGCCGGCGCTGGCATAGAACGCCAGGATGTCGGCAATATCGGTCGGGCTGTTGGGGGAGGCGGCAGTCATGGCGCGCACATTCGTCCGCATGACTGCAATTTGCAAGACCGGCTGCTTGCCCTATCCGGTCGGGATGCGCGGATCTTGCACCAGATAGAAGGTCCATCGTGGTGTGTAATCCGTCATCAGGAACTCGAAGCTGACGGTCTTCAGCGGGTCGACCTTGCCGTTCTTGAACAGCAGCCGGTCATAGGGTTCGAAGTCGCGGTCGAAATCGGCGAAATTGCTCGACCAGATATTGTCGGGCGTCTTGTTGCGCTGGTCGAAGGAAAGCCCGTCTCCAAACACGCTCGGCTGATCCAGGATCTCCTGAAGCTCGAACTGGAATTCGATCCAGGCCTGGCCGCTGTTGTTGAGCACGTCGATGCGCATATACATGATGCCATTGGCGAATTCGCCCGCCTTGCCGAATGTCTCGATCGGCTTTGTGGTGCGGATGGTCAGCGTCACGGGTGTCGCCGAATTCAGTTCTTCGGTGATGACCAGCGGATCGTCCTTGGTACCGATGCCGGAGGCTCCGGTGATGCGGAAGCCGCCGAGCTCGTCGGAGAAGGAGTAGGCGCCTGTCGCCCAGACCTTCACCTCGTCCGCGGCGGCGTGCCCTGGTGCCGACGTCATAAGGGCCAGAAGAATCGCCCGGCAGGCCCGGCCGGGCGACAAAAGAAAGCGCGTCGAAGGAAAGCCGGCTGGCCCAGGAATGCGCATGGCGGGAAGTATGGCCGATAAGCAAGCCGCCGAACAATTAAAAAACGCAAGCGCGGCGGTCTCGCCGGGCACGAACGGCTGCCCTGCCGCAGGATGCGCGACTTATTGGCCAAATCCGCATTGTCACGTATGCGCCGGTTTCCTGTCGCCAATTGATGCGCTATGCAGCGCAGGAACCAGCAAGATACGCAACAGCGGCAAGCCAGTGCGGAGGGGTTGATGAGCGATATCGAACGCGAAAGCATGGAATTCGACGTGGTCATCGTCGGTGCCGGTCCGGCCGGCCTTGCCGCGGCCATCCGCCTCAAGCAGGTCAATCCCGAGCTTTCCGTCGTCGTGCTGGAAAAGGGCGGCGAGGTTGGCGCTCATATCCTCTCCGGCGCCGTCGTCGATCCGATCGGCATCGACCGGCTGCTGCCCGGTTGGCGCGAGGAGGAGGGGCATCCCTTCAAGACGCCGGTCACGGCGGACCATTTCCTGGTGCTCGGCCCCGCCGGCTCGTTTCGCCTGCCCAACATTCTGATGCCGCCGCTGATGAACAATCACGGCAATTACATCGTCTCGCTCGGCAATGTCTGCCGCTGGCTGGCCACCAAGGCCGAGGCGCTGGGCGTCGAGATCTATCCGGGTTTTGCCGCCGCTGGCCTGCTCTACAATGAAGAAGGCGCTGTCACCGGTGTCGTCACCGGCGACATGGGCGTCGAGAAGGACGGCACGCACGGCCCGGGCTTTGCACCGGGCATGGCGCTGATGGGCAAATATGTGCTGATCGGCGAAGGCGCGCGGGGCTCGCTCGCCAAGCAGCTGATCGCCAGATACAAGCTCTCCGATGGCCGCGAGCCCGGTAAATACGGCATCGGCCTCAAGGAGCTTTGGCAGGTCAAGCCGGAGAACCATAGGCCGGGCCTGGTGCAACATTCCTTCGGCTGGCCGCTCGACATGAAGACCGGCGGCGGCTCCTTCCTCTACCATCTCGAGGACAATCAGGTGGCGGTCGGCTTCGTTCTCCACCTCAACTACAAGAATCCCTGGCTTTCGCCCTTCGAGGAATTCCAGCGCTTCAAGACCCATCCGGCGATCCGCGGCACCTTCGAAGGCGCCAAGCGCCTGGGCTATGGCGCGCGCGCCATCACCGAGGGTGGCTGGCAGTCGGTGCCGAAATTGTCCTTCCCCGGCGGCGCGCTGATGGGCTGCGCGGCGGGCTTCGTCAACGTGCCGCGCATCAAGGGTTCGCACAATGCGGTGCTCTCCGGCATGCTGGCGGCCGAGCATGTCGCCGAAGCGATCGGCGCTGGCCGCGCCAATGACGAGCTTACGTCCTACGAGCAGGCCTGGCGCGCGACCGACATCGGCAAGGATTTGAAGAAGGTGCGCAACGTCAAGCCGTTGTGGTCGCGCTTTGGCACCATCGTCGGCGTCGGCCTTGGCGGCCTCGACATGTGGCTGAACACGCTGTTCGGCGTCTCGCCCTTCGGCACGCTGAAGCACGGCAAGGCCGACTATGCGGCGCTCGAGCCAGCTGCCAAGCACCAAAAGATCGCCTATCCGAAGCCGGATGGCGTGCTGACCTTCGACCGCCTGTCCTCGGTGTTCCTGTCCAACACCAACCATGAGGAAAACGAGCCGGTCCATCTCATCGTCGGCGACATGGCCTTGCAGCAGCGCTCCGAGCACGATGTCTTCGCCGGACCCTCGACGCGCTATTGCCCTGCTGGCGTCTATGAGTGGGTCGACAAGGACGGCAACGCCGCCGCCGATCCGGCGGCGAAAGATGTGCGCTTCGTCATCAACGCGCAGAACTGCGTCCACTGCAAGACATGCGACATCAAGGATCCGAACCAGAACATCAACTGGGTGCCGCCGCAGGGCGGCGAAGGTCCGGTCTACCAGGGCATGTGACCGCGTGCGGCCGGGCGGTTCAGGTCTCTGCAGCAAAAAATGCAGGTGAGTGCTGGCTGCGAGGGCATGCAGGCCGGCAGAACCGTTGAAACGGCCACCGGTCTATGGTTCCTTCTCCAGGGATAAGGAGAAGGCCATGCGCCGGACGGTTCTGACATGCCTCGTGGCCATCGGGGCGCTGTGTGCATCACAGGCCCTGGCCGGCACCAGGGCTGTCGTCCAGACGCGGACCTACGACATTGCGGGAAGCTCGGGCGCCGCTCTCGTCGAAGCGATGGACAGCAAAGGCCCCAGGCACGGCTTCATGACGCATGCCATCGCCACCACGGCCTATACGGTCGATTGGAACCTCAACGCCACTGAGGGCAACGGCTTCTGCAGGATGCGGCGGGTCAATGGCACGCTCAACCTTTTCTACACCTTCCCTCGCCTTGCTTCGCCCGCGACGCCGGAGCTGAAAAGGCGCTGGGTCAGGTTTTTCGCCGGTGTTCGCGCCCATGAGGAAACACATGGGCGCATCGCCAGGGAGATGATGCGTGCTACGGAAAGGTCGATAGCCGGCCTGCGGGTCGCCAACGACCCGTCTTGCTACAAGACGCGCCGCAAAGCGCAGCTTCGCATCCGGGCTGTCTATGCCGAATACGAGGCCAAACAAAACGCCTTCGATCGGCGCGAACACACCAAGGGCGGACATGTCGAACATCTGATCGCTGCCTTGATCAGAAAACCATGAATGTGTGATCCGCTCAGCGTCGTGGCGCGCGGGCTTCGCTCAGCTGTGAGGCTTGGCTGACAAGTCGCTCGCCGCGAGCGCTGTGGCGTGGTCATTCTCAGGCTGCTTGTCGTCGGGGCGAAGTGTGAACTCGACCAGCACCGGCAGATGGTCTGAGCCGGTATCCTCCAGCCGCGTCGAAGACAGGATCGTCAACCCGCCCTTGCTGAACACCTGGTCGATCGGCAGGCCCGCATAGCGGCGCAGGACATCGGGCAGTGTCCGGTGGATCCAGGTCGGCCCGGCCGAGGGCATGAGCGTCAGCCCGCCGAGCGCCGCGACCCGCCGCACCGCCGCGCTCCACGGCACGGCGTTGCAATCGCCGGCCATGATCGCGGTCTCGCCAAGCCCGGCCAATGTCTGCGCCAGTTCGCCGATCTGCCAGTATTGCTCCTTCGGCCACGGCCAGCTCAGATGGATCGCGGCGACATCGACGCCGATGCCGCCGAAGTCGACGGTGGCGGTTGCCATCGCACCGCGCGGCTCGCAGCGCGGTGCCGTGCCTGCCACGAAGGGCCTGCGCGACAGCAACGCCACCCCGAACATGCCGTTCGGATAGGGACAGAGGATACGGTAGGGGTAGGCGCTGGTGATGGTGCCAAGCTCGGTCGTCCACATCTCCGACACCTCATCGAGGGTGATCACGTCCGGGTTGGTGCGGCCGATCAGGGAGAGAACTTTCTTCGGTGTCGGGTTGTTGAAGCGCAAATTCATCTGCAGCAGGCTGTACACAGCCTGATCGGCGGGCTTGGCGACCGCCGGCTGCGGCCAAAGCCTGGGCAGGGCGCTTGCTGTCGTGGCCAGGCAGGCGATGGCAAAGACCAGCCCCGCTGCGGCCTGCAGCCGAAACGAGCTGGCAAGCAGCGGCAGCGCCAGGAGCGCCATAAGCAAGCTGAAGTGCATGCGGAAATGCGAGAAGGAATCGAAAGCCGGATGCAGCGTGCCGAAGAACCCGGCCAACAGCGCGGCCGACAGAGCCGTCATCGCCAGGAATGCCAACCCAGCCGTCATATTCAAGCGCGCGCCTGTTGTCATTGAGGTCGTGTCTGCCGAATGCCGCCTGCGTTCGATCTGCTTATCGGCCAAATTGCGGCTTGAGCAAGACGGCGAATTGCCTCGCCGAGGCCAGGCGGCCGCCTACTGGAACGCCGTCTCCGAAAAGCTCCGGAGCTTGCGCGAATGCAGCCGCTCCATCGGCATCTCGGCCAGCTTCTCCATCGCCCTGATGCCGATGGTCAGGTGCTGCGCCACCTGCCGCTTGTAGAACTCGGTCGCCATGCCAGGCAGTTTCAACTCGCCATGCAGCGGTTTGTCGGAAACGCACAGCAGCGTGCCGTAGGGCACGCGGAAGCGGAAGCCATTGGCGGCGATCGTCGCCGATTCCATGTCGAGCGCGATGGCGCGGGACTGTGACAGGCGCTGCACCGGTCCGCGCTGGTCGCGCAATTCCCAGTTGCGGTTGTCGATGGTGGCCACCGTGCCGGTACGCATGATGCGCTTCAGATCGTAGCCGGACAGGCCGGTGACTTCGGCGACCGCTTCCTGCAGCGCAACCTGGATTTCCGCCAGCGGCGGGATCGGCACCCAGACTGGAAGATCGTCGTCCAGCACATGGTCCTCACGCACATAGGCATGCGCCAGCACATAGTCGCCGAGCGCCTGGGTGTTGCGCAGCCCGGCGCAATGGCCAAGCATCACCCAGGCATGCGGCCTCAGCACGGCGATATGGTCGGTGATCGTCTTGGCGTTGGAAGGGCCCACACCGATGTTGACCATGGTGATGCCGCCATGGTTCGGCTTTTTCAGATGATAGGCCGGCATCTGCGGCAGACGCTGCGGTCCAACACCTTCGCTGGGCGTGCTCTGTCCGGCCTTGGTCACGACATTACCCGGTTCGACGAATTCAGCGTAACCGCCGCCGCCCTTCTCCATCAGGTCGCGGGCGCGGGCGACGAACTCGTCGATGTAGAACTGATAGTTGGTGAACAGCACGAAGTTCTGGAAATGCTGCGGGCTGGTGGCGGTGTAATGGGTCATGCGGTGCAGCGAATAGTCGATGCGCTGCGCCGTGAACGGCGCCAGCGGTCTTGGTTCGCCGAAGGCCACTTCGAACGTGCCATTGGCGATCTGGTCGTCGGTGCCGTCGAGATCCGGCACGTCGAACAGGTCGCGGATCGGCCGCTTGATGCGCTCCGCGGCGGCCCCGTCGACGTAAGCTCCCTCCAGGAAGGCGAAATGCAGCGGAATGGGCGTGGTCGATTCCGAAACCGTGACCGCGACACCGTGGTTGCGCATGATCAGGCGCAGCTGTTCGATAAGGTACCGCTCGAAGAGCCGCGGCTGCGTGATCGTGGTGGCGAAATGGCCGGGCGTCGGCATATGGCCATAGGCCTGGCGCGAGTCGACCTGGGTGAACGAACTCGTGGTGACGCCGATCTCGGGATAGAAGGCGCGGTAGCGTTTGCTGCTGTCGCCGCCGGCCGACGCCAGGGCCGCGAAGGCGTCGCGCAGGAACTTGGTGTTGCGGTCGTAAAGCAGCTGCAGCGCCGCAACGGCTTTTTCGGCGCTATCAAAGCTTTGCCGGCCAAAAGGCTCCGGCATGACGACCGATTCGATGGCTTGGGGATAGATTCGCTTTTCCATGGCTCAATATAGAGACTTGGACGTGCGGTTGGGAGGGGTGTCGCTGTCGAAGGCGCCCAAAGCGCCATTTTTCTTTATCCGCGCTGCAGGCTGACCAGCAGAACGAAACCCACGCCTGAATTCTTCAGGGCCGGCGCCTCGATCGTCGAGCCGGCGTCGGCGCGCATCATCGGCACGGCCAGAACCGGTGCTGAAAGAGCCACCAGGACGAGCGCAGCCCGCGGCAGGAGCCGGAGGGTCTGGAGGGTATTGGCGGCGATGCGGGTCATGGCTTTTGCTTTTCTCTCTGGATCTATGTCTTTGTCGCTTCAGCGGCGAAAATGGTTCACGCAATCGAATTGGCAGGAACTGGCTTGGTCCCAGGGGCGGGGGGAACGGCCCGCTTCAGCGACGAGGATGGCGAAGAACATCCCAAACAGGCTCATCAGCAGGCAGACGATGGTGAAGCGGCGAGCAAGCATTGGGTCGTGTCTCCTTCAACACGCGAGAGAATGCCCCAACGCCTCTGAACCGGCTCTGATGCCGGCGTTCATCTGCGGTTCAAATTGATTGACGGGATCTGACCGGGCGGCCGCTGGCTGCGCGGCGACCGGAAACGAGGCAATAGCACCAGGGCTATGCATGTCGCCCAAAAGTGACCTCGGTTTTGGGAAGACCACATGCATAAAGAAAAGATCTAAAGCGCGTCGCATGAATCCGTTTCAACGCGACGCGCTTTAGACGTGCCGCTGAAACGAAAACGGGGCCCACTGGGCCCCGTCGTCAGGTCACAAGCAAATAGTCGATCAGAGCTTGTGCCAGGTCTGGCTCTTGCAGATCAGTCCGCCGAGCACGCAACCGCTCATCTTGAGCGAGGTGCCCGCCAATGTCGCCTTGCCGGAATAGGTCTTGTCGTTCGCCGGATCGGTGATGCTGCCGGCATATTTGTTGTCGCCGGCCGCTTTCAGCGAGCCGATGGTCTTGCCGGCATATTTTCCTGATTTGAGCGTGATGGAAAACGAGCCGCTGCCTGAAATGGCGGCGGTGTCGCCGGCTTGCGTCTTCCAGTTGCCCTCGATCGGATCGGCCCACGCCGCACCGGCCATGATCAATGTGGCTGCAAGAGCCAGGCTCACTTTTCGAAACATGTCTTGCTCCCTTTGGATAGCCGGCCGAATTCTCCGCCTCGCCGGTCTGCCGCTTACGCAAACGTAAGCTAATCCAGCTCCCGACAAAACAAAAGCGGGTGCCGCAACGGAAGACTTTGGGATTTTGAAAGCACCTGAATCCGCCTTGTCGCGGAGGAAATAGAACGATCGGCGCATCGTGTTTGTTTCCCGTGGTTAGCGGAGTGTTGATTCCGCCTCCGAAAATTTTCGTCAAATTTGGCGAAAACCAGCCGAATTGCTGGCTTCGTATCCTTAACGAATTTCCGCGTTTACCTCTTGTTTTAGCTTTGTTTTCCTCAAATTAAGCACGCCATTTAACGACGGATTCAAGCCTCACCGGCATTCTCGAAAGCATCGAAAGAGCGGCCCGGACAAGACAAACGGAGGCAGCTCTCGGGAGCCAGACAGGGGACTAAAATGGCACGTTTTGAAATGCTTGAAGCAGGTTTCGGCGCCATGGGGGCAACTGCCCAGGCCGACATTCTTTTCGAACTGGGCATGATGTATGCGACCGGCCGCGACTGCGAGACCGACGTCGTCGCCGCCCACAAATGGTTCAACATAGCCGCCATCAAGGGTTCGGCCCGCGCCGCGGAACTGCGCTCGGAACTGTCGGCCGCCATGTCGAAGGTCGAGATCGCCAAGGCGCTGCGCGAAGCCCGCGAATGGATGACCATGCACTGAGTTCCGGCAGACGGGGACGCTCCGGCCACGACCGCTCGAAGACGGTCGGGCCTAACAGGGATAAGGCTGCGCAGACAGCCGGGCCACAGGCCATGAACGACAAGAATGCGGCAGCCGGACAGGCCAAGCCGTACGACGGACCATGATCCCGAAAAGTGGAATCCGGTTTCGGACAGGCAGGGAAGACAGGGAAGGCGACGTTGGGGTTCGTGGCGCGGGGGCGCTGGGGAAACAGCCCGACAGGCAAAAAAGCCACGACCAGCCGGAACAAGGCTGGCGTGGCTTTTTCGCGTGGATGGGGCCTCGCAGGCCCAATCGAGCGGTGCCGATGCGCCTAGACAGGCCCAATGAAGGATGAAATTGTCCCGCCTCTCTGGAAGAAGCGCGGCCGGGGCGGCCGCGCGTGAGTGGAGGAGTTCTATTGCTATGAAAAAAATGAGTATTTTGAGCGCGGCCATTTTCGGCCTGATGATGAGTGCTCCGGTCGCCTTCGCCGATGACATCACCGTTTCGGTGGTCGGCCCGATGACTGGGCAGCTCGCCACCATCGGCGATCAGTTCAAGCAGGGTGCACAGGCCGCCGCCGATGCCATCAACGCCGCGGGCGGCGTCAACGGCTCGATGATCAAGCTCGACATCGAGGACGACCAGTGCGACCCCAAACAGGCCGTGTCGGTCGCCAACCGCATCGTCGCCAATGGCGTCAAATTCATCGACGGTCATGCCTGCTCGGGCTCGAGCATTCCGGCCTCGGCCGTTTATGCCGAAGCCGGCGCGCTGATGATGAGCCCGGCATCCTCGAACCCGGTGCTGACCGACGCGGCCGCCAAGGCCGGCTGGCCGACCATCATGCGTCTCTATACGCGTGACGACGCTCAGGGCGCCTTTATCGGCCCGTGGATCGCCAAGAAGTATGCCGGCAAGAACGTCGTCATCCTGCACGACAAGAGCGCCTACGGTCAGGGCGTCGCTGATGCCGTCAGGGCAACCATGAACACCGGTGGCCTCAAGGAAGTCTACTATGACGCCATCAATCCCGGCGAGAAGGACTATTCGGCGCTCGTCACCAAGCTAAAGGATCTCAAGGCCGACGTCGTCTATTTCGGCGGCTACCATCCTGAAGCCGGCCTGATCTTGCGTCAGTCGGCCGAACAGAACCTGAAGTTCCAGTTGATCATGCCGGACTCGATCGCCTCGCCGGAATTCTGGCAGGTTGCCGGCCCGGCCGGCGAAGGCACGATGTTCGTCTTCCCGTCGGACCCGCAGGCGAAGCCGGAAGCCAAGGCCGCGGTCGAGAAGATCAAGGCTGGCGGCTTCGTGCCGGAAGGCTTCACGCTGTTCTCCTACGCCGTGGTCCAGGCTTTCGCTGAAGGCATCAAGCGCGCCGGCAGCGACGATCCGGCGAAGGTTGCCGAAGCGTTGAAGAACGGCACGCCGATCAGCACTGTGGTAGGCGACGTCACTTTCGACGAAAAGGGTGACCTCAAGAACGCCAGCTACGACATCAATCAGTGGCATGACGGCAAGTACGCGCCGATCGCGCAGTAATCTGAGGCGCCAATCCAGAGAAATGGCCGGGGTTCGCCCCGGCCATTTTGTTTGCGGTCGGCGATGCGCTCCGTGTCTCAGCCGGCGGCAGCGGTCGAGGCGGTCTGCTCCTCGACGAACCGCACCAGCACCGTCCCGTCCGTGACCTGCGCACCTTCCACCGCGATCTCGGCAACCACCCCATCATGCGGGGCGGCGATGGTGTGCTCCATCTTCATCGCCTCGAGGATCAGCAGCGCTTGTCCCTTGATCACCGCGTCGCCCTTGGCCACGCGCACCAGCTTCACAAGGCCCGGCATCGGCGCGCGCAGACTGCCGGAGGCAGCCGCCGCGTCATCGCTGCGTGCCAACGGGTCCTGCACCGCGAATGTATAGCCGACGGCGCCTTCGAACACCGTGATGTGACCTGGCCAGCGGGCGAGGCGGGGAACGGCGCGAAAATCATGTGCATTGGCGCTGTCATAGGGCGCGCCGAGCGCCACCTGGAAGCGCCCGTCCGGCCGCACCGAAACCTTTGCCAAAATATCGGCATCGCCGAACTTCAGCCGCGTGCGCCGCGCCACACCGTGGAAATGTGCGTAGCCGGAAAGCGAAGACCATGGCTCGCTCGTTTGCGGCAAAGCTTCTGCACCGGAGGCGGCAAGGGCGGCTGCCGCGACGATTTCGCCGGTCGGCGGTGCGACCTCGGTCAGTGCCGCCTGGTGTCTGCCGATCAGGCCGGTGTCGACGTCACCAGTGCAAAAGTCCGGATCGGCGGCAAGGGCGGCAAGAAAGGCGGTGTTGACGGTGGAGCCGGCGATCTCGGTTCGCGACAGCGCCGCGCCCAGCGCCTCCAGCGCCGACTGCCTGTCCTTTGCATGGACCACCAGCTTGGCGATCATCGGATCGTAATAGGGCGAGATGGCATCGCCGGCCCGCACGCCGGTCTCGATGCGCATCGCGGCACCATCGGGTGCCGCCTCCGGAAATTTCAGATGATGCAGTGTGCCCGTTGCCGGCAGGAACCCCTTTGCCGCGTCCTCCGCATAGACGCGCGCCTCGAAGGCATGGCCGGCAAGCACAATCTCGCTCTGCGTTTTCGGCAGCTTCTCGCCGCTGGCGACCCGCAACTGCCACTCGACCAGATCGGTGCCGGTGACCATTTCGGTGACGGGATGCTCGACCTGCAGGCGGGTGTTCATTTCCATGAACCAGAAGCGATCGGCCGTCAGCCCTTGCGAGGCGTCGACGATGAATTCGATGGTGCCGGCGCCGGAATAGTCGATCGCCTTGGCGGCCTTCACCGCCGCTTCTGTCATCGCCTTGCGCAGCGCCGGCGTCATGCCGGGGGCGGGCGCCTCCTCGATCACCTTCTGGTGGCGGCGTTGCGCGGAGCAATCGCGTTCGTAGAGATGCACCGCATTGCCGAAATTATCGCCGAACACCTGCACCTCGATGTGCCGCGGCTTGTCGACATATTTTTCGACCAGCACGCGGTCGTCGCCGAACGCGGCTTTTGCTTCGCGCCGGGCGCTGGACAGCGCCTCGGAGAAATCATCGGGATGCTCGACGCGCCGCATGCCCTTGCCGCCGCCGCCGGCCCGCGCCTTGATCAGGACGGGATAGCCGATCTCGCGAGCCTTGGACGCAAGCAGCACGATCTCCTGCGCCTCGCCATGATAGCCGGGAACGACGGGAACACCGGCTTTCTCCATGAGCCGCTTGGCGGCATCCTTCAGTCCCATGGCGCGGATCGAGGCCGCCGATGGGCCAATGAAGGTGAGCCCCGCCGCCACCACCTGGTCGACGAAATCGGGATTTTCCGACAGGAAGCCGTAACCGGGATGGATCGCCTGCGCCCCCGTCGAAAGCGCCGCCGCGACGATCTTGTCGCCACGCAGATAGCTCTCGCCGACAGGCGAGGGGCCGATATGAACGGCCTCGTCGGCCATCTCGACATGCATCGCTTTCGCGTCGGCATCCGAATAGACAGCGACGGTGTGCACGCCGAGCTTGCGGGCCGTGCGGATGACACGGCAAGCGATCTCGCCCCGATTGGCGATCAGGATCTTGGCGAACATGGAGCCTCCATAGCCAGGGCTTGCTGAAAGCGACGCAGGCGTTCCTTCGCGCTCCTGCCGTCTCGCGAACCTATACAGGCAGGCTTCCCCTTCGCCGGATACCGCCTTGCAGTTCGGCACTTGATGCAGAGCATTCCCTCACCAAGGGAGCGCTCTGCGAGCGAAGCGCACTTGCCTACTTCGATGCCGAGATCGCGCAGCCGCCACTTGCGGTCTTGAGCTTCCAACGCGTCAAGCCGGCCTGGCAGTTGCGCAGCGCCATTTCTTCCGCTGCCTTCTGGGACGGCGCGTTGAGCTTCGTGCCGCAGATGATGTAGAGGTCGACGACGCGCGAATAAAAGGTCGTGGCGTAGGCCGAATGACCGCTCGCCGCGACGTAGCCCTTGTAGGCAACGTTGCATTCGCCCGTGCCCAGGGTCGGCGGAAAACGCACGTCTCCCTTGCTTCCTGCGAGCGATCCCGCCTGGCTGGCGCCGGCTGTCGTTAATATTAGTAATCCTGCAAGTATCGACGCAGCCGTCCGCTGGCAATATTTCAGTTTCATTTCCACCCTGTCCCCATTGCATTGCGCGGGAAAAGCAGTAGCGAATATTTTTCCTCGCCGCCAGTTCCTTGTCGGGGGTCGGAGTTTGCTTATGCTGATGAATCGGTTGGTCCATGCAATTCAACCTTTCCGCAGCGCAGCAACGGCTCGCCGGTATAGTTCCGCCATATGCTCGTCGAAGCAGCAGAAGATGACGGTTTCGGGCGTGTTTTTCTCTTCGACGATCATGCTGACCGTGCCGACAGCGATTTCGGCCGCCTCATCTTTCGGGTAGCGGTAAACACCGGTCGAGATCGCGGGAAACGCCACCGAACGGCAATCATGGGCGGCCGCGAGTTCCAGCGACCTGCGATAGCATGACGCCAGCAATTCGGCTTCGCCCTTGCTGCCGCCTTGCCAGACCGGCCCAACCGTGTGGATGATGTGCCGGGCCGGCAGTTTGTAACCCTTGGTGATCTTGGCGTCGCCGACCTTGCATCCGTTCAGCATCCGGCATTCGAACTCGAGTTCGCGGCCCGCGGCACGATGGATGGCGCCATCGACCCCGCCGCCGCCGAGAAGCGAGGTGTTGGCGGCATTGACGATGGCGTCGACATCCAGCTTCGTGATGTCGCCGGTGTGGATGCGGATCCTGTCCAGCGCCGTGCTCATCTTACATCCTGAACACGCCGAAGCGCGTCTCCTCGATTTCGGCGTTGAGCGACGCGGAAAGGCTGAGTGCCAGCACCTCGCGCGTCTTCGCCGGATCGATGATGCCGTCGTCCCAGAGGCGGGCGGATGAGTAGAGCGGATGGCCCTCATGCTCGTATTTCATCAGGATCGGCTTCTTGAATTTCGCCTCCTCCTCGGCGCTCCATTCGCCGCCTTTGCGCTCGATGCCTTCGCGCTTGACCATGGCAAGCACGGTTGCCGCCTGTTCGCCGCCCATCACCGAGATGCGGGCGTTCGGCCACATCCACAGGAAGCGTGGCGAATAGGCGCGGCCGCACATGCCGTAATTGCCGGCGCCGAACGAGCCGCCGATGATGACGGTCACCTTCGGCACCCTGGCGGTGGCAACCGCCATCACCAGCTTGGCGCCGTCCTTGGCGATGCCGCCGGCCTCATATTTCCGGCCGACCATGAAGCCGGTGATGTTCTGCAGGAAGACCAGCGGGATTCCGCGCTGGCAGCACAGCTCGATGAAATGCGCGCCCTTCAGCGCGCTTTCGGAAAACAGCACGCCATTGTTGGCGATGATGCCGACCGGCATGCCGTGGAGATGGGCAAAACCGGTGATCAGCGTCGTGCCGTAATTCTGCTTGAACTCGTCGAATTCGGACCCGTCGACAAGACGCGCGATGACCTCGCGCACATCGTAGGGCTGACGCAGATCGGTCGGCACGACGCCATAGAGTTCATCCGCCGGATGAAGCGGCGGAATCGATCTCTGTAAGTTCAGGCTTACGGTCTTGTTCCGATTCAGGTTTTTGACGATGCGCCGGCAGATGGCGAGCGCATGTTCGTCGTCCATCGCATAATGGTCGGCAACGCCGGAAAGCCGCGTATGCACGTCCGCGCCACCCAGATCCTCGGCGCTCACGTCTTCACCCGTGGCCGCCTTCACCAGCGGCGGGCCGCCGAGGAAGATCGTCGCCTGGTTGCGCACCATGATCGTCTCGTCCGACATCGCCGGCACATAGGCGCCGCCGGCGGTGCAGGACCCCATGACGCAGGCGATCTGCGGGATGCCGGCGGCCGACATGTTGGCCTGGTTATAGAAGATGCGGCCGAAATGCTCGCGGTCGGGAAACACCTCGTCCTGGTTGGGCAGGTTGGCGCCGCCGCTGTCGACCAGGTAGATGCATGGCAGATTGTTCTGCAGCGCGATCTCCTGCGCGCGCAGGTGCTTTTTCACCGTCAGCGGGTAGTAGGTGCCGCCTTTCACCGTGGCGTCGTTGACGACGACCATAACTTCGGTGCCCTCGACACGGCCGACGCCGGCGATCATGCCGGCCGAGGAAATCTCCTCGCCATACATCGACCACGCCGCGAACTGGCCGATCTCGAGGAAGGGCGAGCCGGTGTCGAGCAATTGCGCGAGCCGTTCGCGCGGCAACAGCTTGCCGCGCGAAATATGGCGCTCGCGCGCTTCCTCCGAGCCTCCGCGCTCGACCGTCGCGGCCTTGTCGGCGATATCGGCAACCAGCGCGCTCATGCGCTCGGCGTTAGTGCGAAAGGTGTCGGAGGAGGGGGAGATCTGGGTTTGGAGTACGGCCATGCTACACCCCCTCCGCCATGATCTCGCGGCCGATCAGCCAGCGGCGGATTTCGCTGGTGCCGGCGCCGATCTCATAGAGCTTGGCGTCGCGCAAAAGCCGGCCGGTCGGATAGTCGTTGATATAGCCATTGCCGCCCAGCAGCTGCAGCGCGTCGAGCGCCATCTGCGTCGCCTTCTCGGCTGCGAACAGGACGCAGCCGGCGGCGTCCTTGCGTGTCGTCTGGCCGCGATCGCAGGCGGCGGCGACGGCATAGACATAGGCGCGGGCCGCGTTCATGACGGTGTACATGTCGGCCAACTTGCCTTGCACCAGCTGGAATTCGCCAATCGGCTGGCCGAACTGCTTGCGCTCATGCACATAGGGGATCGCCACATCGAGGCAGGCGGCCATCAGGCCGATCGGGCCGCCGGCAAGCACCGTGCGCTCATAGTCGAGGCCCGACATCAGCACTTCGACGCCGCGTCCTTCTTCGTGCAGCACATTGTCGAATGGCACTTCGACATTCTCGAACACGAGTTCACCGGTGTTGGAGCCGCGCATGCCGAGCTTGTCGAGTTTCTGCGCCACGGAGAATCCCGTCATCGCCTTCTCGACGATGAAGGCGGTGATGCCGCGCGATTTCCGCTCCGGATCGGTCTTGGCGTAGACGACCAGCGTATCGGCATCCGGTCCGTTGGTGATCCACATCTTGGTGCCGTTGAGCACATAGCGGTCATTGCGCTTTTCGGCACGCAGCTTGAGTGAGACGACGTCGGAGCCGGCGCCGGATTCCGACATCGCCAGCGCGCCGATGCGCTCGCCCGAACACAGCGGCGGCAGGAATTTTTCCTTCTGCGCCGGCGTCGCCCAGCGGTTGATCTGGTTGACGCAGAGGTTGGAGTGGGCGCCGTAGGAGAGACCGACCGAAGCCGAGGCGCGGGAAATCTCTTCCACCGCAATGACATGGGCGAGATAGCCCATGCCGCTGCCGCCGAAATCGGGATCAGCGGTGATGCCGAGCAGGCCGAGCGCGCCGAGTTCGCGCCACAGATGCGCCGGAAATTCGTTCTGGCGGTCGATGTCGCCGGCGATCGGCGCGATCCTGTCCTGGGCGAAGCGCCGCACCAGGTCGCGCAGCGCCTCGATGTCCTCGTCATGCCCGAAGCTGAGCGTGTTCGTATACATGTTTCTCCTCCGTGGCGCATGACCCCGAAAATCGACTTTGATTTTCGGAAAGGATCATGCGCGAAAATCAAAGTGGGACAGCGTCCTTTGCGCGTCCGATGGACGCGGCGCTGTCAGCGATCTTCGCGCCGACGAGCCGCATTGTCATTGAAAGATATGTCGCTGTTACTTCAGGGACCGACAGCCGTTCGCCCGGGCGAAACCAGACGATGACGCCGGTCATCATCTGGATCAGCGCCATGGCCGTCAGGCCGGTGTCCTCGATCTCGAAGGCGCCGGCCTCGGCGCCGTCGCGCAGGATGGTGCGCAGGTCCTTTTCGTAGGCCGTGCGCATGCGCAGGATCTGTGTCAGCCTGTCGGGCGACAGGCTGCGCAATTCCATGTTCGACACATGCGTGGCGTGCCGGCGTTCGATGTGGAAAGCGATATGGTTGCGCACATAGGCCGCAAGCTGCTCCGCCGGATCGGCGCCGGTTGGCCGGGCATGTTCCCAAGCCTCGCAAAGCCCTTCCATGTGCTCGCGCATCAGGGTGAACAGCAGGTCTTCCTTGGTTGGGAAATAGCGGTACAGCGCGGCCGCCTGCACGCCGACCTCGGCCGCCAGCTGACGCATCGACATCGCCTCGTAGCCGTAGCGTGCGATCAGGTTGACCGCCGCTTCGCGGACTGCCGCCTCGGTTCGCCCGCCGTCGGATCCTGTGGTGCGCGCCATGATCGCCTCGTCAATGCGAAGATAATAAAACGAACGTTCAATTAATTCAAGAGAGTCCGATGAATTCAAGACGCGCATGCGCCTATGCGACGATCCTAAAATCTCCAGGCGCGGTCCAGGTCTCGATCTCCTCGACATCGATCCGTGAGATCGAAGCGCCCTGCGGGCCTTGCCAAAGTCGTTCGATCATAGCCGAAACCGCCGCGTCGGCGCCGGCAAGCCATGCCGTTACCGAGCCATCTCTTTCGTTACGCACCCAGCCCACCAGCCCAAGCCCCGTCGCTTCGCCTCTCGCCCAGATCCTGTAGCCGACGCCTTGCACCTTGCCGTATATGCGGGCCTGCACTGCCCGCTTCCGATCGCTCATGGCTCACTCCCTTGCATAGAGTCTGGCGCAGGATCGAGCCAAGGCAACTGGGTTGACTGGGGACGCTATCAAATTGATGAGCCGCGGTTGTCCGAAGATAGATGACTTGATCCAGTATATAATTGACTTGGTCAACTTTTTCGCGATGATCCGGCAGCATGGGAATCTTCTGGGGTGCCTGACATGTCAACCGATCGGAATGCTTTGGTCCGCAACCTCAGGTGCTTCAACCGGTTCTATACCGGCCTGATCGGGCTGCTCGACGAAACCTTGACGCACAGCGCCTACACGCTGACCGAGGCGCGGGTGCTGTTCGAACTGGGCCGTCGATCCGGCCATATTGCCGCCGCCCCTGACGGCAAGACAGGTTTCCTGGCAAGAGCGTTTCAAGTCGATTTCGCACCAGCGGCGTCCGACGTTGCCCGGGAACTCCAGTTGGAGCCGGCCTACGTCACGAGAATCCTTCGAAAATTCGCTGCCGCCGGCCTGACCGAAATGCGTGTTGGTCCCGATGCTGTGGGCCGGCGCATTCTCTCGCTCACCGCGCGCGGCCAGGCCGCGCTTGCAGCGCTTCAGTCGGCCGCGGATCGCGATCTCGCCCGCCTGACCTCAAACCTGGATGACGAGGAAGCTGCCGAGCTGTCGAATATGCTGGCACGCGTCAGGGATCTGCTGGGCGGAGTGCCGGCATCCGAACGCCGCGAAATTGGCTAGTTCGCTCGCGCCGCCGCCAAGGCGCCGGGCAGTTCCTCGGCAAAAATGTCCAGTTCGTGGTCGAGGCCGACGCTGACGCGGATGCAGCGGTCGAGCCCTGGCGCCATCGGCTTGCGGATGAAGACGTCGCGCGACAACAACCCCTGCAGCACTTTCAGCGCAAAGGCAGCATCGTGGCCACAATCGATGGTGACGAAATTGGTCGCCGAGGCCAGCGGCTTCAACCCGTTCTGCTCGGCGATATCAGCGATGCGCCGGCGCCCGGCAGCCACCCGCGCCACCACCGTCTCGAGATAGGCCCGGTCGGCAAGCGCCTCGACGCCGGCGATTTGGGCCATGCGGCTGACGCCATAGTGGTTGCGGATCTTCTCGAAGTCGCGGATCACCTGGGTCTCTGCAATCGCGTAGCCGCAGCGTATCCCGGCAAGTCCGTAAGCCTTTGAAA
The DNA here is from genome assembly GCA_002356515.1 of Mesorhizobium loti. Lineage (NCBI taxonomy): Bacteria > Pseudomonadati > Pseudomonadota > Alphaproteobacteria > Hyphomicrobiales > Phyllobacteriaceae > Mesorhizobium > Mesorhizobium loti. The sequence goes on from AP017605.1 coordinate 7,313,137, forward strand.
AGGTTCGCATGCGGATGACATTCGGCCGCGAGATATCGATCGGCGGCAGGGCCGAGGCCGGCCCCAATTCGCCATAGGCCTCGTCGAGCACAAGCATGGTGGTTTCCGGCAACTCTTCGATGAAACGGGTCACCTCGTCCGCTTCCCACCAACTGCCCATCGGGTTGTCCGGGTTGGACAGATAGACCAGCGGCGCCTTCTCCTTGACGACCGCCGCGAGCAAGCCATCCAGGCTTTCGCGGTCGTTCACGTAAGGCACGGCCACCAGCCGCCCGCCAACGCCGGCAACATGGAAGTTGAAGGTCGGATAGGCGCCGAGCGAAGTGACCACCGCATCGCCAGGCGCGACATACATGCGCGCCACCAGGCTGAGCAGGCCGTCGATGCCTTCGCCGACAACGACATTCTCGACGGCCACCTCGTGATGCGCGGCAGCCGCGACCTTCAGATCGAAATTGTCGGGATCGCAATACATCCACATGTCGCGGGCGATCTCGGCCATGCGGGCGATGACGCGCGGCGAAGGGCCAAAACTGCTCTCATTGGCACCGATGCGGGCACGGAAGGCTCGCCCGCGCTCACGCTCCTGCGCTTCCGGACCGACAAAAGGCACGGTCGACGGGAGTGCTGCGATAAGGGGCGTGAGAGGAGGACGCAGACGCATGAGGGAAGCTCGCGTGGAAAGGGAGTTTCTTGCTAGCGTGGCGACAAGGTGGGCGCAAGCTTGCGGAGCGTGCAGAAGGCTGGATTCCTTCGTGGCTTTTTGCTAGCAAGATTCAATGAACAACCGTCTGCCACCCGCCTGGGCAAAACACCTCAAGTCTGGTCCCGCGCCGAAGCCGCGCTTGCCTCAAGCAAATCCGACAGTAGCAAAACCACTCGAGCGCGCGGCCAATGACGCGCGTGCGCGGGCTGATGAACAATTGCTGGTGCAGGCGTATGAACATCAACAGGCCAAGCGGCTGGCCGAGGCCCAGGACTTATGCCTCGAGGTGCTGACGCGCACGCCGTATCATCCGCTGGCTCTCTACATCATGGGCACCGTTTATCTGGGCTACGACGACGAAGCGGCTTTGCGCTATTTCGGACGTGCGATCGCTGAGGAGCCTAGAAATCCCTACTACCATCTTAGCCTCGGCGAGGCCTATGGGAAGCTGAGTGAATTTTCAGTTGCCGTAAATCATATCCAATACGCCTTGGAAGTGCGGCCCGACCTTATCGAAGCCCCTGTGTGCCTTGGGGCTTGTTTATACCCAGTACGACAAACCCGACCTGGCCTTGCCGCTTTATGAGAAGGCGCTGAAGATTAACCGTAATCACCCCAAGGCGCGGATCGGCATGGCTGCTGCGCTCACTGGTCTTGGGCGCATGGACGAGGCCGGCGTCTTTCTTAAGGAGGCGATCGAACGCCGCGTCGACGTAGGGGCGGCCTATTACGACCTTGTGCAGACCCGAAAATTCACCGAGGAGCCGGCCGAACTCCAGTCGATCCTGCGCGAGTTGGAGAGTCCGGGAATTAAGCCGGAGACGAAAGCGAGTCTCAACTACGCCGCCGGTAAGGTGGAAAACGACCTCAAGCGCTATGCGGAAGCCTTCGACCATTTCAAGAAGGCGAAGCAGGCCGAAGGCTATAGATTCGACATAGACCAGTACCGCCGCTTCATTGACGCATCGATCGAGACCTTCACGGCGGACTTCTTTGCAGAAAGGTCCGGCTACGGCAATCCTTCGGAAGCCCCTGTATTCGTGGTCGGGATGCCGCGTTCCGGCACAACGCTTACCGAACAGATATGCGCCAGTCATCCGGAGGTCCATGGCGCCGGAGAGCTCAGCAAACTGAGTCGGGTAGCCAACGCGATCGGTCTGCGACCCTCGGCTTCCGATTTGAAAAAGCCGGTCATGACGGTCACTGAAAGCTTGTCCAGGACGTTGGCCGAAGAGCACCTATCTTATTTGAGGGAGCGCGCTCCAACCGCACAGCGCATCGTCGACAAGATGCCGCACAATTTCGAATTGATCGGCCTTCTCACCCTGCTCTTTCCCAATGCCCGCATCATTCACTGCCGCCGCGATGCCATCGACAATTGCGTGTCGTGCTTTGTCCTGCCTTTCGGTTCGGCACACAGCTACAATACAGACCTGCGGGCACTGGGCCTCTATTATCGGGAATATGACCGCTTGATGCGGCACTGGAGCGAGGTTTTCCCGGGTCGTATCTTTGAAAATCGCTATGAGACACTTGTAGAGGATCAAGAGGCACAATCGCGCCGGCTCATCGATTATCTCGGGCTTCCCTGGGATGACGCGTGCCTTCGTTTCTTCGACAGGGAAGGGGCGGTCACCACGCCCAGCCGCTGGCAGGTCCGTCAGCCGATCTACAAATCGTCCATGAAGCGCTGGAAGAATTACGAAAGTGAGATCCAGCCTTTGATTGAAGCGTTGGGCGACCTCGCCGACGTTTGACCAGTTTCACAGGCCAAGGCATGTCAAAGAGCTAGGCGCAGAAGCGAATCTCAGAGATCGCGACACGCTTCGGCGCTTGGTAGAATCGCCAATGCGACGCCAGTGCGCCGCAGTCATCCTTCGGGCTGGACCTGGCTTGATCCGAGGATCCTTGCCGTGACCTGAGAGCGCCGCCACAGTGCAGAACTTGCTCCACCGCACTCCTCGGCAAAAGTCATGCATGGACCCTTGGGGCCTCGCTCCGCTTCGTGTCGCTCTGCCCAACGATGTCGCCCAAAGTGCGCAACGGCGCTGGAACAACGGTATGCATCAAAACAAAAAGAGGAACCCGGCGGTCGCCCGCCGGGTTCTCCTGTCTCCCCAGAAATATCTGGTTTTAGAAGTCGCGCTGGAAGCGGATGATACCGCCGACGCTGTTCTTCTTGGTGGCGCCGGTCCAGTTCGAGTTGTCGGCCTCGTCGAACTTGCCGTCGTGAAGGTAGTCAACTTCGCCGGTGACCGTGAAGCCCGGAACGAGAGTGTAGGCAACGTTCGCCGCGACCCCGTAATTCTTCCACTGATCACCCGACACCTGGAGATTGAACGAGGTCTTCTCGTTGAACTTGTAGGTGCCGCCGGCCCAGAACGCCCAATTGCCGCCCCACTGTTTGTAGAAGCCGCGGCCGCCGGCGGGGCTACCAACGATGAAACCGCCGCTATCGCGATTAACATCATTGAGCTTGCCGTCAGAGCCGTAACCACCGATGACGAACAGCGACAGTTCGTTGGAGACGTTGACGTCCAAGCGAATCTTGCCGGCCACCGACTCATAGTTGCTGTCATAAGCAACGACGCCGCTGATGCCGCCCCAGCCCTGCGTCCACTTCACGCCGCCGACGACATGCGGAACATAGCTATCAATCGTGCCTACACCGTAGAAGTCAGGAGTGCCGCCGCCCGCACCTTCTTCCAGCGAGACCACTGCCGAGAAACCATTGCCGGCGTCGAAGTAATACTGGATCTCGTTCGTCTGGAAATCGCCGTAAGGAACCAGCGTATCGTTGATGACGTTGCCGGCGTAGCCGATGAACGTATCGAACGCCGATTCGTCGAGACCAACGCGAAGACCGCCGAGCTGCACCCAGGCGAAGTGCAAGTCGAAGCTCTTGTTGCCGGCGGAATTGACATCGTCATCAGCGTTATGATTACCGAAATTCATGCGCATTTCGGTGTAGGTCTTCAACGTGCCGAGCTCGGTTTCCTGGCCGGTCCAGGTCTTCAGCGTGAAGCGGGTGTTCTTGAACCAGGTGCCCTGGTCCTTGCCGCTCGTCACGTCACCAGTGCGAGCACCATCGAACGAGCCGATATCGCCGCCGGCGGCATCGTAACGGACATAGCCGCCGATGCGCAGGCAGGTTTCGGTGCCGGGGATGTAGAAGTAGCCAGCGCCGTAGACGTCGCAAATCTTGACGTATTCAGCGGGTTCCGGCTCGGCGACGACGACGGCGTCGGCGGCGCGCGCACCGGAAACTGCGATCAGGGCCGCAGCGGAGCCGAGAAGAAGGCTCTTGATGTTCATTTTCTGACCTCCAGTCAGAATCGAGAGTGGAGGTCAGCGAAAAGCAGATCGAATGGCCGTTTTTCGTTTTATCTCAGATAGATAGCGTCACGGGCCGTCAGTGGGGCTCAGTTCGCCAAAATCGCTTGCTCGCAAAAGCCTTGCCCGATCCGGTCTTGAAATACTGCTCGAGCTGCCGTGCATTGGCCTCGGTTTCGACCGCGATATACGTCTTCAAGGCGACAGGCAGATGAGCCTTGGTCGAAGTCACATAGCCCGACTGATGTGATTCGAACCGGCGTCGAAGGTCGTTTGTCGACCCGACATAGACGTCACCATTATGGAGCTGCAGGAAATAAACGTACCACATAGTCCCCCTGCGCTACTTCGTAGCTTCGGGCGACACCTCACGCCCAAATGCGGCTTCGGGTGGCCTGCCACCCGAAGCCCGAGGGGCGTAGGGTGGCGGAGAGGATGGGATTCGAACCCACGAGAAGCTTTTGACCTCTACTCCCTTAGCAGGGGAGCGCCTTCGACCACTCGGCCACCTCTCCGTTGCGCCGCTGGATAAAGAAAAGCGCCGGCACAATCAACAAGCCCGCGTCATTATATGGAAAAATAACAGCGCACCGAACCGCGGCTTTCCCAGCTGCGGCGGTTCTGCGGCAATTCCCGGGCCGGTGACTCGCAGCCTTGCCATGATTCCGTCGGCCGATTGCCGGATTCGGCTGGAAATAAGCGGTTCCGGCGGGGCCAATGGTTAACGAGAGCTTTCTGAGTGAGGCCAAATCGTGTCATTTGTGCAACAACGCTGGGGGATAGCAGCCGAACAGCCCTTTCGCCGGTACGATCGTGGTTGAACGCCGCCGCCTCATGGGTAATGTCGAATTCGAAGGAGCGGCGCGGTGCGCATCTTTTTCGGTAGTGGGGATGGGGCAGGGAACGCTGTCCTTCAGCAAAGAATACCCAGACCCGTTTTTTAACTTTTGACTGGAGGTCAGAAAATGAACATCAAGAGCCTTCTTCTCGGCTCCGCTGCGGCCCTGATCGCAGTTTCCGGTGCGCGCGCCGCCGACGCCGTTGTCGTCGCCGAGCCGGAACCCGCTGAATACGTCAAGATCTGCGACGTCTACGGCGCTGGCTACTTCTACATCCCCGGCACCGAAACCTGCCTGCGCATCGGCGGCTACATCCGTTACGACATCGGCGTCGGTGACATTGGATCGTTCGATGGTGCTCGCAGCCACGACGTCGTCGACGGCAAGGACCAGGGCACCTATTTCAAGCATGCTCGCTTCGCGCTGAAGACCTGGACCGGCCAGGAAACCGAGCTCGGCACCTTGAAGACCTACACCGAGACCCGCTTCAACTTCCAAAACCACAATGGCGATGGAGATCCGAACGCCGCTGGCAACGCCGACACTGTCTCGCTGAACTTCGCCTGGATCCAGCTCGGTGGTCTCCGCGTTGGTAAGGACGAATCGGCCTTCGACACGTTCATCGGCTACGCCGGCAACGTCATCAACGACACGCTCGTCCCCTACGGCGGCTTCGACACCAACCTGATCAGCTACACCTTCGACGCCGGCAACGGTTTCTCGGCCATAGTCTCGCTCGAAGAAGGTTCGGGTGGTGGCAACCAGAAGTACGGGAGCTTCTATGGCGTCGGCACGATCGACAGCTATGTTCCGCACGTCGTCGGCGGTGTGAAGTGGACGCAGGGCTGGGGTGCGATCACGGGCGTCGTTGCTTACGACAGCAACTATGAATCGGTGTCCGGCAAGGTCCGCTTGGACGTCAACGTCTCCAACGAACTGTCGCTGTTCATCATGGGCGGCTACGGCAGCGACGGCAAGCTCGATGATAACACCATTCATGATCCGGCTGGCGATCGCGGCTTCTACAAGCCGTGGGGCGGCAACTGGGCGGTGTGGGGCGGCGGCACCTACAAGTTCAACGAGAAGACCTCGTTCAATCTGCAAGCCTCGTACGACGATTGGAAGAACCTCGGCATTGCGGCGAATGTCGCTTATGACGTCGTTCCCGGCCTCACTGTCACAGCCGAAGTCGACTACGTGCATGCAGGCAGGTTTGACGACGCTTTTGACGGGACCGGAAACAATTACAACTGGACCGGTGGCACCAAGAAGAACAGCGTCGGCGGCATGCTCCGCTTCCAGCGCTCCTTCTAAGGGCTGGTTTTTTACAGGTGAAATCCAGCCCGGGCGCGCAAACGCCCGGGCTGTTTTTGTTTCGTGACTGGGTCAACGCAACAGAAGGAACAGGGGGAATCGGTAGCTGAATAGATCCGCGGGATGATGTCGTGGGATCCGTTGATGGGCGGATGGGATCACAACCGCGTGATTAAAATCTCTTGAAAGGACGCTTCCAAGCGGGTAGGGCTGATCTATCCACTCGGGGGTGTGATCAGTTATGACCAACGAAGCGATTCAAGAGGGTAGCCCCCCGGATCCGTTTTCGATGTTTTCTTCTCAGAACTCAAAGATCAAGTACACCTACAACAAGATAAGAGAAGTAAAGTCGTACAGGGTCGGAGAGCTTTTTTCAGCTTACCGGGATATACTGTGGGATGATGGGCGGCATAAATACAATGTCAGCTCTTTCATCGGCGAAATAGACGAGATCCTCCTTGGGGAGCGTTTCAGCGCCGTCGACCAGAGTACCCTGGATAACCTTATCGGCACCTTGCGCCAGCGCGGCAACAGCAACGCAACCATCAATCGAAAGATGGCTGCCCTGAGCAAACTGCTGCGCAAGGCTTACAAGATGGGAGATATCCACAGCCTGCCCGAGTTCCGCCGCCAGAAGGAGCGGGCGGGACGGATTCGCTTCCTCGAGAGGGAGGAAGAGGCAAGGTTGTTCGCTGCCATCAGGACCCGCAGCGAGGATGCCTACAGGCTTTCCGTCTTCCTGGTCGACACCGGATGCCGTCTCGGCGAGGCGCTCGGGCTGATCTGGAACGACATCCAGGAACATCGCGTCTCCTTCTGGATTACCAAATCCGGCCGCAGCCGCACCATTCCGATGACCGAGCGGGTCAAGGAGGTCATCAAGCTGCCTCCGACCGAAGGCCGCCGGCCCAAAGGCCCGTTCACCAAATTGAGCCAGGCACAGTTCCGTGCGATCTGGAACGAGGCGAAAGCCGAAGTTGGCCTTGGCGCCGACGATCAGGTCGTGCCGCACATACTGCGCCACACCTGCGCCTCGCGCCTTGTCCAGGGCGGTATCGACATCAGGCGCGTGCAGATGTGGCTTGGTCACCAGACCCTGTCGATGACCATGCGCTACGCCCATCTGGCCACCAACGATCTCGATGGCTGTGTCGTGGTGCTGGAAACGCCGCGAAGCGAAGATGCGTCGCGTGGTGATGAAAGCTCGGCCTTCTCGTCCCCGCTGACCGCGCCTTCGGCGCCAAAGCGGGGCCAGACAGGCGAGGCGGGCGCGGCGAAGCCGGCCAAAGCGTCCGGAAAAAGCTCGAAGGCCAAATAGTTCCGCTGGCCTGCATATATTGTCATGATGACCCCAGGATCGGATCTGGTCTTGGGGTTTACTTTGTTTGGTCTAGAGCATGATGCCGAAAAGTATGAAGCGGTTGTCGGACGATATCATGCTCCAGCTCCAATGCATGTCACCCAAAATTGGCCTCGGTTTGCGAGAACGACATGCATAGAACAAAGACCTAAAGCGCGTGGCATGAATCCGTTCAGACGCGGCGCGCTCTAGCGTTCAGCCCGATCAAGGAAGGTCGCTATATCGCCGGGCAGGCTGCCGGTTTCGAGGAATGGCGCGTGACCTTGGTCGTCGACCGTGATCGTTTCCATCGCCGGATGGCGCTCTCGCATCTGCCGCATGGTGTCCGCGGACAGCAGTTTCGAATTGGCGCCGCGGATAGTGAGCAAGGGAATGGCGGCCAGCGCGTCGAACTGCGGCCACAAAGCCGGCAACGGCTGCGACAGGTCGAGACCAGCGACCGTGTCGACCAGTTTCGGGTCAAAATCCGGCAACAGCCCTTGATCCGTCTCGCGGTAGAGCGCCCCCACCATCCGCGTCCAGTCGGCGTCGGTGAGCACGGGAAAATCCTTGCCGTGAACGCTGCGTTGGGCATCCACCGCCTCGGTGAAGGTTTTCGGCTTCGGCGCGCGTTCGAGATAGGACTGGATGTGGGCGAGACCGGCCGGCTCGATCGCCGGCCCGATATCGTTGAGAACAATGGCTTTCAGCGCGGCCGGCCGCAGCGCGCCAAGCACATGGATGATCAGTCCGCCGCGCGAGGTGCCGATGAAAGCCGCCTCCTCGATGCCGAGTGCGGCCAGTCCGGCAAGGATGTCGCCAGCCTCGACGCCGACATTGTAGTGGCTGACATCGGGATCGTGGGCCGACTGTCCGCGTCCGCGATAGTCGAAGGCAACCACCTTGCGCGTTACCGGGGATCGCGTCGAAAGATACAGTGCAAGCTCATGAAAATCCCGTACGTTGCGGGTCAGGCCAGGCAGGCAGACGACCGGCCAGTGTCCGGAATTCGCTTCGCCATAGACGCGCGCGTGAAGTCTCAGCCCGTCTGGCGCGGCATAGAAGAAGTCGGAAAAACCTTCAGTGCTCGACATCTGGACACGCCACCTTCTCGCTGCTTCTCTGACTGCTACAGGCGAGGGCGGGGAGCGTCAAATGAAGGCCTTCCCTTCTCCCCCTTTGTGGGGCCAGAAGCGCGGGCGAGGCGCGTGACTCGCCCAGGGCAGTGGATCGGCGCAGCGCCGAGACGGTTGAGACGTTGGCGTTCCCTGGAGCACCCCTCATCCGGCCTCGCTTCGCGAGGCCACCTTCCCCCATAAGGGGAGAAGGAAAGAACCTCAGCTGCGTCCGTTCACCAAGTCGCCGACGATGTCGTATTTGCCGGAAATACGCATCTTGTAGACCTCGTAATTCTCCATCACGCGCTGTACGTAACTTCTTGTTTCCGTGTAGGGAATCCGCTCGATCCAGTCCACCACCGCATCGATGTCCTTGCCGCGCGGGTCGCCGTATTTCGCCACCCACTGGCTGGCCCTATTGGGGCCGGCATTGTAGCCGGCGAAGGTCAGTACATAGGAACCGTTGAAGCGGTCGAGCTGCTCGCCGAGGAAGGCTGAACCGAGTGTCGCATTATAGCCGGCATCGGTGGTCAGCCGTGCCTGCGAGAACTGCAATCCGGCCTTCTTCGCCAGTTGTTTGGCGGTGCCCGGCATCAGCTGCAGCAGCCCGCGCGCGCCGGCACTGGATACGGCACCGATGTTGAATTCGCTCTCTTGCCGGGCGATCGCATAGGCCAGCGCCTTGCCCGAGCCGGAAATATTGGCCGAATCAGGGATGACGCCGAGTGGGTGCGACAGCGCACCGACGTCGATACCGCGCGCGCCGGCGATCTTGCCGACCTTCAGCGCCATAAAATGGTTGTCCTGCTTCTCGGCAAGGACAGCGAGCAGCGCCAGTTCGCCCGGGCTGGTCAACTGCCCGGCAAGGTCGCGGTAGAGCGTTTCCGCATAGCGGTCGTAGCCTGCCTCCTGCAGCCGCTTGATGGCGCTGACAGCCTCGCGGCCGGCAAAATTCTGCCGGTCGGCGGCACTTGGCGTGGGATAGACGATGTTGAGCGCCTGCCTTCCGACACGTTCGGCGGCGAGCTGGCCATAGAAAGTCGTGCCGTAAGTGGCGGCGCGCCCAAAATAGTCCTTGGCATTGCCCGGGCCGCCGACTTCCGCCGCCCGGCCAAGCCAGTAATAGGCGCGCGACAGGGTCATCGGCCCCTGGGCAAGGTCGGCGATGCGCGCAAAATGCGTCGCGGCAAGCTTGGGATCATTCAGGCCTCGCAGCGCATACCAGCCTGCATGGAACTCGGCTTCGGCCGCATTGGCGGCACTTTCGGCGGCATGCGTGGCGACAATCCTGTACGCCGTCTTCATGTCGCCCTCGTCGACCAGTTCGCGCGACAGCACCCGGCGCTCAACCCACCAGGCATCCGGATCGACCAGAGCCTCGCGGTCCGTCGGCGCCTTCATGACGACGGCCGCGGCGCCGGCAAAGTCATCCTGCTTGCGCAGATATTCGGCCTGCGCGAAGAAGTAGCCGGCAGAACGCTGGGCCGCCGGGACCGCCTTCAGCAGTTTCAGCGCATTCTTGTCGCCTCTGTCGGCCGCGGCCCAGGCCTCGGCAAACTGCTGGGCGCCGGCAAGGCCGGCAATGCGCAACGCGGAATTCACCCGGTCGGCATAGAACATACGATCCATGCGAAAACGGTGGTCGGCGGCAGGGATCAGACTGCCGAATTCCTTGATCAGCGCCGTCTCGTCCTTGGCTTCCAGGATCGTGGTGCGCCAGAACGGCGACAGCACCGAGCGCGCCGCCTTGACGTTGCCCGTCGCCACATAGGCGCGGGCGAGAACCATGACGCCTTCGAATGTCTGCGGCTGGCTGCCGTCGAATGCCGCAATGACGATGTCGGGAGCGGGGTTTTCTCTGTAGAGCGCCCGCTCGCTGTTCTTGCGCAAGGCAATTGTGCCTGGCCAGTTGGGCAGCATCTTCGCGGCGGCGGCAATGTCACCGCTCGGAACCTTGTCGCCGCCGTAAAGCGCGATCGCCCAGGCCAGTATGTGCTGGTCGAGCGATTGGGCGGGAAGCGCGTCACGCACGCCACGGGCGGTAGGAATGTCTCCGGCGGCCAGTGCGTCCAGCCCGCTTTTCAACAGCGCAATGCTGGGCGAGGGGGCCTGCTGCGCATTGTCCTGCGGGCTCGGCATCGGGATCGCCGAGGTGACCCGCGCATCGACGCTGCCGCTGATCGCCACGCCGGGCATCAGCGCGGCGATGGCGCCAAGCAGCGCGAAGAGGTGGGGCCGACGGGTCGGCATGATCTCGTGTCTTTCCCTGATCCAGCATTTTACCAGCAGGCGAAGATGCCTCGAAGCCTAAACTTAGGTCGTGAAGGGCTCGTAAACAAAGAGTTATCGAGGCTGTTCGAATTGCGCTTGCTGGCACCATGGCAATGCTTGCCGCGCAACCATGTCGAGACTATGGTGCGCCGCCTCGCTTTCGGTTAGAAGGCGCGCACGACGAAAACACCGATGCATGTCGCCCAAAAGTGGATACCGGTTTTGGGACAACGGCGTGCATAAACCAAAGATGCATGTCGCCCAAAAGTGGATACCGGTTTTGGGACAACGACATGCATAGACAAACAAGTCCCAAGGAGTTGGACGACATGCTGAGAGGCTCGCTTACTGCGCTCGTGACACCGTTCGAAAAGAGCGGGCGTTTCGACGAGAAAGCCTTTCGCGCGTTTGTCGAATGGCAGCTCGGAGAAGGCACCACCGGCTTGGTTCCCGTGGGCACGACCGGCGAGTCGCCGACGCTGTCGCACGATGAGCACCGCCATGTCGTCAAGGTCTGCATCGAGGTGGCCAAGGGCCGCGCTCCGGTCGTCGCCGGCGCCGGTTCCAACAACACCGCGGAAGCCGTCGGCCTCGTGCAATACGCCGAAAAGGCCGGCGCCGATGCCGCCCTGGTCGTCACCCCCTATTACAACAAGCCGACGCAGCGCGGCCTCTACGAGCATTTCGCCGCCGTCGCCAGGGCGACCAAGCTGCCGATCATCATCTATAACATCCCGCCGCGCTCGGTGATCGACATGATGCCGGAGACGATGGGCCGGCTGGCGCACGACTTCAAGAACATCGTCGGCGTCAAGGACGCAACGGGCAAGGTCGAACGCGTTTCCGAGCAACGCATGACCTGCGGCAAGGATTTCATTCAGCTTTCCGGCGAGGATGCCTCGGCTCTCGGCTTCAACGCCCATGGCGGTGTGGGCTGCATCTCGGTGACGTCGAATGTCGCACCGCGGCTGTGCGCCGAGTTCCAGGAAGCCACGCTCTCCGGCGACAGCGCGAAGGCGCTGGAATTGCAGGATCGTCTCTTGCCACTGCACAAGGCGATCTTCCTCGAGCCCGGTGTTTCCGGCGCCAAATACGCGCTGTCGAAGCTGGGTAAGGTCGAGAATGTGCTGCGGTCGCCGCTGGTCACGGTCGAGGAAGCGACAGCGGCGAAGATCGATGCGGCGATGAAGCATGCCGGCTTGATTAATTAGGGATGAGGCGCCACCTCTCCGCATCATGAATCAAGTCAGAAAAGCCGATCCCAACAACAAGACCGTTGCGGAAAACCGCAAGGCACGGTTTTCCTATGAGGTTCTCGACACGATCGAGGCCGGCTTGGTGCTGACCGGCACCGAGGTCAAATCGCTGCGCCAGGGGCAGGCCAATATCCAGGACAGCTATGCCTCGGTCGAGGGCGGCGAGATCTGGCTGATCAATTCCTATCTGCCGGAGTATCTGCAGGCCAATCGCTTCAACCACGAGCCCAGGCGACGCCGCAAACTCCTGCTTAACAAGCGCGAGATGGCCAAGCTGTCGCAGAGCGTCGACCGCGAAGGCATGACCTTGGTGCCGCTGAAAATCTATTTCAACGATCAAGGGCGTGCCAAGCTCTTGCTCGCTGTCGGGCGCGGCAAGAAACTGCACGACAAGCGCGAAACCGAGAAGCAGCGCGACTGGTCGCGCGAGAAGGGCCGACTCTTGAAGGAGCGTGGGTGAGAGACATCTGGCGGTAGCCCTAGAAAAGCCTGCTTGGCTTTCAAGTTTCGTGCAAGCGCGGTCGGCAGATGCCAGAGGGGGCAGCCTTGAAGAACCGGATCATCCTCTGGGGATCAGTCACTTTGGTTTTTGCAGCGCTGGCCGTGGCCGGTGGCTTCATCTACTTCCACACCTATTCTCCCGACCGTACCAAATATCCGGTCAGGGGCATCGACGTTTCCCATCATCAGGGCCAGATCGACTGGCGCCGCGTTGCCGCCGACGATGTCGCCTTCGCCGTCATCAAGGCGACCGAGGGCGGCGATCATGTCGATCGCACCTTTGCCACCAATCTGCGTGAGGCCCGCGCGGCCGGCATCGCCGTCGGCGCCTACCATTTCTTCACCTTCTGCCGGCCCGGCGCCGACCAGGCGAAGAATTTCATCTCGGTCGTGCCGCACGATCAGCCCTTGCTGCCGCCGGTCGTCGACATCGAGTTCGGCGGCAATTGTCCGCAACGTCCATCGCCCGAACAGTTGAATGCCGAACTTCAGGCTTTCCTTGGACCTGTCGAGGCGGCGTTCGGCAAGACGGCGATCGTCTATCTGACCGATGAAGCCGAGGCCGCCTATGCCGGGCAGATCGCCGCTCGCCCACTCTGGCTTCGCTCACTGCTCATGGAACCGGACCGCCACGACTGGGTCTATTGGCAATACCACAACAGGGGGCGCGTGGACGGTATTGTGGGTGACGTCGACCTCAACGTTTTGCAGGGCGGGCCGGAGAAATTGGCGGCGCTGCTTGCGTCAGCGCATTGAAGTCTTCTGGCCGAATCGATCGGGGCTGCAAGTCCGAATCTGTTTCTTCATAAACCGGGCTATGCTCTTGTATGCATTGACGATCCGGCTGCTGCCGGCATCGTCAAACCGCCTCGGCAGCGTGCCTTGCCATTGCTGAGCCGCCGCCGCTTCAAGCCGCGGCCTGGGCCATCTCCGGCGCCAGCGTCACATTCGCATCGCCCCAGACTTTCAGGGCGGTGATCACCGGTTCCAGGCTTCTGCCGCGCGGCGTCAGGCTGTATTCCACCTTCGGCGGCACTTCCGGATAGATCTTGCGGGCAATCAGTCCGTCGGCTTCCAACTCGCGCAACTGGTTGGTCAGCATGCGCTGCGTGCAGTTGGGAATCCGCCGGCGGATCTCGTTGAAGCGCAGCGTGCCCTGGAACAGATGGTAGAGCACAACGCCTTTCCACTTTCCGTCGATATAGCGCAGCGTTCCCTCCACGGTGCAGCCGGGACTGCAATCGAATCGCTCATGGCGAATGCGCGGCATGACGGTATCCTTTTCGACACTATGTGCTTTATATGTGCATTCTTGCGCTCGACGTACATAATCCGCATCTCTGCCCCAGACAAAGCTCAACAGCAAATCGCGGAGATCGAAATGCGCGCCGTCGGCTATCAGATCCCAGCTCCCATCACCGATGAGGCCTCCCTCGTCGATATCGACCTGCCCAAGCCGGAGTCGAAAGGCCGTCAACTGCTGGTCGAGGTGAAGGCGATCTCGGTCAATCCGGTCGACACCAAGATAAGGCGAAGTGCCAAACCCGAAGCCGGAAGCTGGCGCGTGCTCGGCTGGGACGCTGCCGGTAGGGTCGTTGCAACGGGTCCGGACGCCAGCCTGTTCAAGGCTGGAGACGACGTTTTCTATTCCGGTGCGCTCGCGCCGCAGGGCACCAATGCCGAGTTCCACCTTGTCGATGAGCGCCTGGTCGGCCGCAAGCCCGGCTCGCTTGACTATGCGCAAGCGGCGGCACTGCCGCTGACAGCGATCACCGCCTTTGAGGCGCTGTTCGACCGCCTTGATGTGAAGAAGCCTGTCGTGGGTGCCGCGAATGCCATCCTGATCATCGGCGGCGCCGGCGGCGTTGGCTCGATCGCGGTCCAGCTTGCGCGCCAACTGACCGATCTGACGGTGATCGCCACCGCATCGAGGCTTGAAACACGCGACTGGGTGCTTGGGCTTGGCGCCCATCATGCCGTCGATCATTCCAAGCCGCTGGCTGCCGAGGTCGCTGCCCTCGGCATCGGCGCACCGGCCTTCGTGTTCTCGACAACCAACACCGACCGGCATTTGGCCGGGATCGCGGAACTGATCGCTCCGCAAGGCCGGTTCGGCTTGATCGACGATCCGCAGACGCTCGATATCAATCCGTTCAAGCGCAAGAGCGTTTCGGTCCATTGGGAACTGATGTTCACCCGCTCGCTGTACGAGACGCTGGATATGGCCGCGCAGGGCGAGCATCTCAACGAACTGTCACGACTTGTCGACGCCGGCACCATCCGCACCACCTTGGGCGAGACGTTCGGTCCGATCAATGCCGCCAATCTGAAACGCGCCCATGCGCTGATCGAGACCGGCAAGGCGAAGGGTAAGATCGTGCTGGAGGGGTTCTAAAAGGGCGGCACTATGTCCGCAGGAACGCCGCGATCTCGCTGAACACGTTGACGAACATTTCCTCCGTCAAAACGCCGGTGTTGGTGTTGTAGCGCGAGCAGTGATAGCTGGAAAACAGCGTGATGCCACCGGCCGGCAACTGCCCGCCATGCTTGAACGGATAGGCGGCGACGCGCCCGCCGAGCGCACGCACGGTGGACTGGTGCGCGATCGACCCCAGTGCCAGCACGGCGCGCAAGTTGGGGAACCGGGCGATCGTCGGCACCAGGAATGTGCGGCAGGTGGAGATTTCGGCGCCGACCGGCTTGTTCTCCGGCGGTACGCAGCGCACCGCATTTGTGATCGCCGTACCGACAAGCTCCAGCCCGTCATCGGGCCGCGCCTTGAATTCGCCGCGTGCAAAACCGTGAGCGATCAGGGTCGAGTAGAGCAGATCGCCGGCATAGTCGCCGGTGAAGGGGCGGCCGGTGCGGTTGGCGCCACGCAGGCCGGGCGCCAGCCCGACGATCAGAAGCTGGACGCTATCCTCGCCGCCCAGCGGCAGGAAAGTCGGCACCGGCGCGTTGAACCAGGATGGCTCGAGCTGCCGCCACTGCGCAATGAAATCATGCAGCCGCGGGCAGAGCGGGCAGTCGCGGTTCGGTTCGGAAGCAGAGAGGGCGGTCAAGGCGCCCGGCCTCAGTAGTCGTCCTCATCGACCTCAGCCGGTTCGGGCCGCCTTACGGGCCGTTCGGAGGGATCGCGGCCGACTTCGTTCTTCAGCGTCGTCAGGTCGATGAAGTGGTCGGCCTGGCGGCGCAGATCGTCCGAGATCATCGGCGGCTGCGAGGCCATGGTCGAGACGATCGAAACCTTGCGACCGCGCCGCTGCAGCGCCTCGACCAGCGTGCGGAAGTCGCCGTCACCGGAGAAGATGACATAGTGGTCGACGACATCGGCGAGTTCCAGCGCATCGACGGTGAGTTCGATGTCCATATTGCCCTTGATCTTGCGGCGGCCGGTCGAGTCGGTGAATTCCTTGGCCGGCTTGGTCACCACCTTGAAGCCGTTGTAGTCGAGCCAGTCGATCAGCGGGCGGATCGAGGAGTATTCCTGATCCTCGACCAGCGCCGTGTAATAATAGGCGCGCAAGAGATAGCCACGCTTCTGGAAACTCGACAGGAGCTTGCGATAGTCGATGTCGAAGCCGAGCGCCCGCGATGTGGCGTAGAGATTGGCGCCGTCGATGAACAGGGCGATTTTTTCACGAGGGTCGAACATGGAAAATATTCCTTTTCGAAAAATGCGGCCGTCTAAACGAAATGCGGTAGCGACTATCGGTCAGGCTCATAATAAACCGGCTGACCTTGTCCATCCGAGATAACGCCAGTTTGCTGGCAATCCAAGGCGAGATGGCGCAACGCAAGCAATTGTGATCGCGGCATAGGGCGCCATGGACGCAACGGCGTTTTGCTTCAATCTAGTGTTTGACCGCAGGATTGAGTGTCCTGCAGCGCCGACTTTGGCATGATGCTTGTATTTTGGCGGCGTTCGGGTTATGGACCGCGCCTGTTTTCCATCAAATCCAGGCATGAAAGGGGCAGTCCATGGCCCGCGTAACCGTTGAAGATTGCATCGACAAGGTCGACAACCGCTTCGAGCTGGTGCTTTTGGCCGGCCACCGCGCTCGCCAGATCAGCCAGGGCGCGCAGATCACCGTTCCTCGTGACAACGACAAGAACCCGGTCATCGCCTTGCGCGAGATCGCCGACGAGACGTTGTCGCCCGACGACCTCAAGGAAGATCTGATCCATTCGCTGCAGAAGCATGTCGAGGTTGATGAGCCCGAAGCCGACGGCGAAGTGATCGCCGACCAGACCGGCGGCGCCGTTGCAGCCGCCGAAACCGATGACGCCGAGGACAACATCACCTTCGATCGCATGACCGAGGAAGACCTGCTGGCCGGCATCGAGGGTCTGGTGCCGCCGGAAAAGAGCGACGACTACTAAGCGAGCGCTCTGGACCTGCCCGGAATACGTTTCCGGCACTTCCGTCCGGTCAGTTTCGTGGCTATCTATGAGGTGCGCCGTACGCTAGTGCGGCGCATCAATCATTTCAGCACCGCGAGATTCCGCCCATGATGCGTCAGTATGAGCTTGTCGAGCGCGTCCAGCGCTACAAGCCTGACGTCAACGAGGCGTTGCTCAACAAGGCCTATGTCTATGCCATGCAGAAGCATGGCCACCAGAAGCGGGCTTCCGGCGACCCCTATTTCTCGCATCCGCTCGAAGTCGCCGCCATCCTCACCGAAATGCACATGGACGAAGCGACGATCGCCGTCGCCCTGCTGCACGACACAATCGAGGACACGACCGCGACGCGGGCCGAGATCGACGATCTGTTCGGCCCCGAAATGGGCAAGCTGGTCGAGGGCCTGACCAAGCTGAAGAAGCTCGATCTCGTCTCCAAGAAGGCAGAGCAGGCGGAAAACCTGCGCAAGCTGCTGCTGGCGATCTCGGAAGATGTGCGCGTGCTGCTGGTCAAGCTCGCCGACCGCCTACACAACATGCGCACCCTCGACCACATGCCGGAGGCCAAGCGCCTGCGCATCGCTGAGGAGACGATGGACATCTACGCGCCGCTGGCTGGGCGCATGGGCATGCAAGGCATGCGCGAGGAGCTGGAGGAGATCGCCTTCCGCTTCATCAATCCGGAAGCCTACCGCGCCGTCACCGCGCGGCTTGCCGAGATTTTCGAGCGCAACAAGGACGTGCTGACCGACATTGAAAAGGCGCTGTCGGCACTGTTTGAAAAGCATGCCATCAACGCCGGCGTGAAAAGCCGGCAGAAGAAGCCCTGGTCGGTGTTCCGCAAGATGGAAGCCAAGGCACTGTCCTTCGAGCAGCTGTCCGATATTTTCGGCTTCCGCGTCGTCGTCGATACGGTCGAGGACTGCTATCGCGCGCTCGGCGCCATCCACACCACATGGTCAATGGTGCCTGGCCGCTTCAAGGACTACATCTCGACGCCGAAGCAGAACGATTATCGCTCGATCCACACCACCATAGTCGGGCCGTCGCGCCAGCGCGTCGAGCTGCAGATCCGCACCCGCGAGATGAACAAGATCGCCGAATACGGCGTCGCGGCGCACTCGATCTACAAGGACACCGGCGGCAAGACGAACGGTGCCGGTCATGCGATCTCGAAGGAGACCAACGCCTATGCCTGGCTGCGGCGCACCATCGAGCAGCTTGCCGAAGGCGACAATCCTGAGGATTTCCTCGAAAACACCAAGCTGGAACTGTTCCAGGACCAGGTGTTCTGCTTCACGCCGAAAGGCATGCTGATTGCCTTGCCGCGCGGCGCCACGCCCATCGATTTCGCCTATGCGGTGCACACCGATGTCGGCGACACCTGCGTCGGCGCCAAGGTCAATGGCCGCATCATGCCGCTGATGACGGAACTGAAGAACGGCGACGAGGTCGAGATCATCCGTTCCAAGGCGCAGGTGCCGCCGGCCGCCTGGGAATCGGTCGTCGTCACCGGCAAGGCGCGCGCCGCCATCCGCCGGGCCACCAAGAACGCCATCCGCAAGCAGTATTCGGGTCTCGGCGCGCGCATTCTGGAGCGCGCCTTCGAACGGGCCGGCAAGAATTTCACCAAGGAAAGCCTGAAGCCGGTTCTGCACCGGCTGGCGCGCAAGGATATCGAGGACGTGCTGGCGTCCGTCGGCCGTGGCGAACTTGCTTCCACCGACGTCATGAAGGCGGTCTTCCCCGATTACAAGGACGAGCGTGTGACGTCTGCAGCGCCCAAGCCGCGCGAGGAGGGCTGGTCGAAGATCCGCAACGCCGCCGGCATGCTGTTCCAGATTCCGGGCCGCGCCGCGCGCAAGGACAAGGACCAGCCGCGCGACGGCGCCGTGCCGATCCGCGGCGTGCGCGGCGACTTGCCGGTGCGCTTCGCGCCGGAAGGCGCGGTGCCGGGCGATCGCATCGTCGGCATCGTCCAGCCGGGCACCGGCATCACCATCTATCCGATCCAGTCGCCGGCACTGCAGGCCTTCGACGATCAGCCCGAGCGCTGGATCGATGTGCGTTGGGACATTGACGAGCGCACCAAGGAACGCTTTCCCGCGCGTGTTTCGGTCACCGCCATCAATGCGCCGGGCTCGCTCGCCGATATCGCCCAGGTCGTTGCGTCCAACGATGCCAACATCCATACGCTTTCGATGGTGCGAACCGCGCCCGACTTCACCGAAATGCTGATCGATCTCGAGGTCTGGGATCTGAAGCATCTCAACCGGCTGCTATCGCAGCTCAAGGACAATTCCAGCGTCAGCGACGCACGGCGTGTAAATGGCTGACACGACTGATCTATGAGGGGATAGGCGCAGATGAAGACCGATGAAGTGCTGGGCATTTTCCGTGAGGCGGGTGCCGTTCTGGAGGGGCATTTCATCCTGACGTCGGGCCTGCGCAGCCCGGTCTTCCTGCAAAAGGCACGGGTGTTTATGCATGCCGACAAGACCGAGCGGCTGTGCAAGGCATTGGCCGAGAAGATCCGCGCCGCGGTGCCGGGCAAGATCGACTATGTTGTCGGCCCGGCGATCGGCGGACTGATTCCGGCTTACGAGACTTCACGCCATCTCGGCGTGCCGGCGATCTGGGTCGAGCGGGAAGGGGGCGAGTTCCGCCTGCGCCGCTTCGAGATAGCTCGGGGAGCGCGCGTTGTCATCGTCGAGGATATCGTCACCACTGGGCTCTCGATCCGCGAAACCATCGACTGCCTGCGTGAGCTTGGCGCCGAGGTGGTTGCCGCTGCTTGCATCATCGACCGTTCGGCCGGCAGGACCCATGTCGGCGTGCCGCTGATCGCGCTCGCCGAATACGAGGTTCCGGCCTACCCGCCGGACCGGCTGCCGCCGGAACTCGCCGCGATACCGGCGGTGAAGCCCGGCAGCCGCAATATCTAGCGAGGAGGGCGAGATGATCGTCGGTATCGATCATTTCGTGCTGACGGTGGCGTCGCTCGAAGCGACCTGCGCCTTTTACCAGCGCGTGCTGGGCTTTGAGCGCATCGATACGCCGGGCCGACCGACGGCGCTGGCTTTTGGCAACCAGAAGATCAATGTCCACGAAGTCCGCCGCACTTTTGAGCCGAAGGCGAAGGTGCCGACGCCAGGGTCAGGCGATTTCTGCTTGATCACCGAACGGCCGCTCGACGAAATCCGTGCCCGTCTCGACGCCAATGGCGTTGTGCTCGAGCTGGGACCGGTCGAACGCATTGGGGCGCGGGGCCCAATGATGTCTGTCTATTTCCGCGACCCGGACGACAATTTGGTCGAGGTCAGCGAATACCGGTCTTAGCCGTCAGCAAGGCCGTGCCCTTCGGCGAAGCAACTGCCGGCTCCATAAATTCGCCGCGATTGTCCAATGTTCGAACCGAGGACCGCCTATGCCAAAAGGACGGCAACATGTAGGCGCCGCACAGACGGTGTTCGGTTGTTCTTCCGGAAGCGCGTCGCTATATCAACGTTGCGATTGCCATCGGGCGATCGTTTAGCGCAAGATGATACATCTCACATTCGGCTGATATTGCCGGCGCGAGAGCCGTGGAACGGGAACAGAGTGCTTTTTCGACGTCGCAAGCCTGATGGCCTTTTCGAACGGGTGCGTACCTACCTTTGGCCGCGCCGCTCGTTTTCGCGTTCGCTGCAGTATTTTTCGAAGCGCATCCTGCGGCTGAAGGCCACGCCGCATGCGGTGGCCGCCGGAGTGGCGGCCGGTGTCTTCGCTTCGTTCTTTCCCGTGGGCTTCCATTTCATCATTGCCGCCGTTCTGTGTTGGGTGATCGCCGGCAATCTGGTGGCGGCGGCGCTCGGCGCTGTTTTCTTCGGCAATCCGCTGACTTTTCCGATTCTGTGGGGCGCATCCTGGGAAACTGGCAAGCTCATCCTGCACGATCGCCTGCCGGCACATGGTCCGCCGGCGCATCTGGGCGAGATGCTGCACACGCTTTCCTTCGCGAAACTGTGGCATCCCGTGCTGGAACCCATGCTGATCGGCGCGGTGCCGCTCGGGCTGGTCTTCGGCCTCCTGTTCTACGGTGTCACGCGCTGGGGCATGACTGTCTTCCGCGAGCAAAGGCGCAAGCGGTTGGCCGAGCGCGCGCGTCGCCACGCGCAATCGTCTCATCCCGGCGGAAGCGTCGGTTCCGCCGCACAATGATCATCGGCATCGGCAGCGATCTGATCGATATCAGGCGCATCGAGAAATCGTTGGATCGTCACGGCCCGCGCTTCGTCCAGAGAATCTACACCGAGGTCGAACAGGCGCGTTCGGAGAACCGACGTGCCCGCGCTGCCTCCTACGCCAAGCGCTTCGCCGCCAAGGAGGCCTGCGCCAAGGCGCTGGGCACCGGCCTGGCACAAGGTGTCTTCTGGCGCGACATGGGTGTCGTCAACCTGCCCAGCGGCGCGCCGACCATGGCGCTGACCGGTGGCGCGCTGGCGCGGCTGGAAAAGATCCTGCCGAAAGGCCATCGCGCGGCGATTCACCTCACCATCACGGATGATTTTCCGCTCGCTCAAGCCTTTGTGATCATCGAGGCGTTGCCCGTCGAAGAAGCGCCACATTGATTGCATTTGACGACCGGCATTGACGTTGCCCAGCGCGCGCCGAGACTCTATACATCCAACGCACAATCGAGGACGACATGAGCGTGGCTGAAAAATCCCAGAAGAAATCCGGCGGGCTTGGCGAAACCGTCAGCGTCATCGTCCAGGCGCTTTTGCTCGCCCTGGTCATCCGCACGCTGTTGTTCCAGCCCTTTTCGATCCCGTCGGGATCGATGCGGCCGACGCTTCTGGAAGGCGACTATCTGTTCGTCACCAAATGGTCCTATGGCTATTCGCGCTATTCGCTGCCTTTCGGACCTGACATCTTCTCGGGCCGCATCTGGGGCTCCGAGCCCAAGCGCGGCGACGTTGTGGTGTTCAAGTTCCCGCCGGATCCGTCCGTCGACTACATCAAGCGCGTGGTCGGCCTGCCCGGCGACAAGATTCAAATGAAGGATGGCCAGTTGTTCATCAACGGCGTCGGCGTGCCGCGCGTGAAGACCGGCCAGATCGACAATCCCGATATCACCGAAAAGGATTATCCGATCGACGTCTATCGCGAGACATTGCCCAACGGCGTCAGCTACGACACGTTGGACCTGTCGCCGAATTCGATCGGCGACAACACGCGTGAATTCGACGTGCCGCCCGGTCACTATTTCATGATGGGCGACAACAGGGACAATTCGGCCGACAGCCGGTTCACCGTCGGCTACGTTCCGGCCGAGAACCTGGTTGGCCGCGCCAACCTTGTCTTCTTCTCGATCGCCGGCAAGGCAAGCCCTCTCGAAATCTGGAAATGGCCGTCGCTGATGCGCGTTTCGCGCCTGTTCCATTTCGTCAACTAGGGATGGCACCGGCAAAACGGCTGACCGCCGACGCGCTCGCCGAAGCGCTTGTGGAACGCACGGGCCATGCCTTTGCCGACCGCCAGCGCCTGCAGCGTGCGCTGACCCATGCCAGTGCCCGCGGTGCCAATGCCGGCACGGACTATGAGCGTTTTGAATTTCTCGGCGACCGGGTTCTCGGCCTGGTCGTTGCCGACATGCTGCTGGCCGCGTTTCCCGATGCGGCGGAAGGCGAATTGTCGCTGCGGCTCAACGCGCTGGTCAATGCCGAGGCACTCTCCGAGATCGCCGAACATATCGGGTTGCCGGACCTGATCCGCGCCGGATCCGATGTGCGCGGGCTCGAGGGGCGCAAGCGCGTCAATCTGCGCGCCGATGCGTTGGAATCGCTGATCGCCGTGCTCTACCTCGACGGTGGGCTGGAGGCGGCGCGTGCTTTCATCCATAAATACTGGCAGCCGCGTTCGCAGGCTTCAGGTGCGGCGCGCCGCGATGCCAAGACCGAATTGCAGGAATGGGCACATCAGGCAGCGAGTGCCGTTCCGGCCTACCAGATTGACAGCCGCGAGGGGCCGGACCACGATCCGCTGTTCACCGTCAGCGTCAGGGTTGGCGCTTTTCAGCCGGCAACCGGAAGCGGCCGTTCCAAACGTGAAGCGGAGCAGGCAGCTGCGGCTGCCCTTCTGCTGCGCGAAGGTGTATGGAACGCGGCATGACAGATATTGAAACTGCTGAAGCCCCTGCCACGCATTCCGGCTTCGTCGCTCTGATCGGCGCGCCTAACGCCGGCAAGTCGACGCTGGTCAACCAGTTGGTCGGCGCCAAGGTGTCGATCGTCACCCACAAGGTGCAGACGACGCGGGCCATCGTGCGCGGCATCGCCACGCATGACAACGCGCAGATCGTCTTCGTCGACACGCCGGGCATCTTCAAGCCCAAGCGACGCCTCGACACGGCAATGGTGACCACGGCCTGGGGTGGTGCCAAGGACGCAGATATCGTGCTGTTGCTGATCGACGCCGAGCGCGGCATAAGGGGCGACGCCGACGCCATCCTCGAACGGTTGAAGGACGTGCGTCAGCCGATGGCGCTCATTCTCAACAAGGTCGATCGGGTCAAGCACGAGACACTTCTGGCCCTGTCCGCGGCGGCGAATGAGAAAGTGCCGTTCAAGCGCACCTTCATGGTCTCCGCACTGACCGGCTCCGGCTGCAAGGACCTGCTCGATTATCTGGCGCAGGCCCTGCCGGCCGGCCCCTGGTACTATCCGGAAGACCAGATTTCCGACCTGCCGATGCGCCAACTGGCGGCCGAGATCACCCGCGAAAAACTCTATCTTCGGCTGCATCAGGAACTGCCCTATTCCTCGCATATCGAGACCGAGAAATGGGAAGAGAAGCCGGATGGCTCGGTGCGCATCGACCAGACCATTTATGTCGAGCGCGACAGCCAGAAGAAGATCGTGCTGGGCCACAAGGGCGAAACCATCCGCGCCATCGGCCAGGCGGCACGCATGGAGATTGCAGGCATCCTCGAGCAGAAGGTGCACCTGTTCCTGTTCGTCAAGGTGCGCGAGAACTGGGGCGACGACCCCGAGCGGTATCGCGAGATGGGTCTCGAGTTTCCTCACTAGGACAGATGGACGGCACGGTTACCATCGACACAGCCCTGGTCCGCTGGTTGGTCGCCGCGCAATTCCCCCAGTGGAAGGATCTTGCCGTCAGGCCGGTTGAATTTGGCGGCTGGGACAACCGCACCCTCCATCTCGGTGACGAGATGACCGTGCGGCTGCCAAGCGCTGCCGCCTATTCCCTGCAAGTGGAAAAGGAACATCGCTGGCTGCCGAGATTGGCGCCGCTTTTGCCGCCGCCCATTCCGGTACCGCTGGCGATGGGCGTTCCGGCTGGTGGCTATCCCTGGCATTGGTCCGTCTATGGCT
Organism: Mesorhizobium loti; assembly: GCA_002356515.1. Taxonomy (NCBI): domain Bacteria; kingdom Pseudomonadati; phylum Pseudomonadota; class Alphaproteobacteria; order Hyphomicrobiales; family Phyllobacteriaceae; genus Mesorhizobium; species Mesorhizobium loti. Next base: position 7,337,594 of record AP017605.1, read on the forward strand.
GGATCGAAGGCGAGACCGCGAAACCGGATCGCATCGCCAACCTGTCTCAATTCGCTGCGGATCTGGCAGGGTTCCTGACTGCGTTGAAACGCATCGATCCGACCGATGGACCTTCGCCAGGCCAGCACAATTTCTTTCGCGGCGGACCGCTGAGCGTCTATGACGGCGAGACAAGGCAAGCGATCACCGCGCTCGGCGGCCGCATCGATGCCAGGGCTGCGAGCTCCGTCTGGGAAGCAGCCCTTGCCGCGACCTGGCAAGGTCCACCAGTCTGGTTCCATGGCGATGTTGCCTGGGGAATCTCCTCGTCGAGGACAGCCGGCTGAGCGCCGTGATCGACTTCGGCACCTCCGGCGTCGGCGATCCCTCATGCGACCTCGTGATCGCCTGGACCCTGTTCGAGGGCGAGAGCAGGGAAGTTTTCCGCGCTGGCATCGCTGTCGATGATGCGACCTGGGCACGCGGACGTGGCTGGGCGCTGTGGAAGGCGCTGATCACCGCCGCCGGTCATATAGACAACTCGGTCGAAGTCGACAAATCCTGGCGCGTCATCGACGCGGTGCTGGCCGATCACAGGCGCCGGACGTGATGTGATTCCTTGATCGTCCTTGTTTCTGCTCGCCTGCGTTTGTCGCATTGGGCTTGAAAAGTGGTCCCGTGCAGACTCACGGTAAGCGGGTGGCTGTCACAATCGATAGCGTTGGAGCGTGCGACAGCCTGTTTCGACCGCCTTGGCGAGATTTGGCCGACTTGGCAGGCGGTGTTGGAATTCCCTTGCGTCATCACGGGACATAGGACGCCTGCTTCACATCTGTGGCACGCAACGTAACGGTTACTTTTCAATATAAGTAGCCAGAAAATGCGATTTTCAGGCCATTATTTGGAAACATCTCGTGCTGAACGTATAGTTAGCCGAGAGACTATTCGAATATATATTGAATATGTAACGTTGTGCCAATTGTGCCAACCGCTATGTCGGCAAGTGTTATTTGTGCAACACAACATTAATCTGTTCGCAGAATCTCCTTTATTTCTAAAACCGTCATTGAAGGCGGAAGTTTGATGGGTATGTTCGCCGCGAAAAGGGGACGCGGTGCGCGCCTTTTTCGTTGTGGGGGTGAGGCGGGAAAACATATCCGCCAGCCACAAATCCGAAGCCATTTAAAACTATGACTGGAGAGGTCAGAAAATGAACATCAAGAGCCTCCTTCTCGGCTCAGCCGCGGCACTGATCGCGGTCTCCGGCGCTCGCGCCGCGGACGCTGTCGTCGTCGCCGAACCGGAACCGGCCGAATACGTCAAGATCTGCGACGTCTACGGCGCCGGCTACTTCTACATCCCGGGCACCGAGACCTGCCTGCGCATCGGCGGCTACGTCCGCTATGACATCGGCGTCGGCGATGCCGGCTCGTTAGATGGTGTCAACCATGTTCCGGACCATCAGAACGCCGGCGACACGCACTCTACCTACTACAAGAACACCCGTTTCACGTTGAAGACCTGGACCGGCCAGGAAACCGAACTCGGTACCCTTAAGACCTACACAGAGACTCGCTTCAACTACGGCAACAAATCTGGCGACTATGCTTCGGGCTCCGATGACTGGCAGGCCGTTAACAAGACGCCTATTTCGCTGCGTTTCGCTTGGATTCAGCTCGGTGGCCTGCGCGTCGGTAAGGACGATACGGCTTTCGATACGTTCATCGGCTACGCCGGCAACGTCATCCAGGATACGCTGGTTCCGTATGGCGGGCAGGAGAGCAACGTCGTTCAGTACTACTTCGACGCGGGCAACGGGCTGACCGGGTTGGTCTCTCTCGAAGAGGGCGCCGGCAAGGTCGGCACCATCGACAGCTATGTTCCGCATGTCGTCGGCGGCTTGAAGTATAAGGGCGATTGGGGTGCGATCACCGGCGTCGTCGCCTATGACAGCAACTATGAAGAAGTCGCCGGCAAGGTTCGTTTGGACGTGAATGTGAGCAAGGAACTGACGCTGTTCGTCATGGGCGGCTACGGTTCGGACAACAACCTCAACGACAATGCGGGCAACGCCATCGATGCCAGCGGCCGCGGCTTCTACAAGCAGTGGGGTGGCAACTGGGCAGTCTGGGGCGGCGGCACCTACAAGTTCAACGACAAGACTGCGTTCAATGCCCAGATCTCCTACGACGACTGGAAGAACCTCGGCATCGCCGCCAACGTTGCCTATACCGTTGTGCCCGGCTTTACGGTCACCGCTGAAGTCGACTACCTCAATGCAGGTAAGTTCGGCGACCCCGACTTCAACAACTGGACCAAGGCTACCAAGAAGAGCAGCCTCGGCGGCATCCTCCGCTTCCAGCGCTCGTTCTAATAGATCGATATATATCAACGAACCGCCCGCAGCGTATTGCTGCGGGCGGTTTTTCTATGCGTTGTTGCGAGAGCCGGCCTACAAACCCATACCTTGATTTCGCCACCCAACGGGTGAAAAGCTCTGGGCATGGAATGGCGCGACGAGGGAATCATTCTCGGCACCCGCAAGCATGGCGAAACCAGCGCCATCCTCGAGGTGATGACCCGTGCGCATGGCCGCCATCTCGGCCTTGTCCGTGGCGGCCGCTCGCGCAAGCAGCAACCGGTTCTCCAGCCCGGCAATCGCGTCGATCTGTTATGGCGCGCACGCCTTGACGAGCATCTCGGCACCTTTCAGGCCGAGGCGATCGAGATGAATGCCGCGCGGCTGATGGACAGCGCCGTTGCTGTCTATGGCCTTCAGACCATGGCCGCGCATTTGCGCCTGTTGCCCGAGCGCGATGCCCATGGCGGCCTTTACGAGGCGCTTTCGGTGATGATCGTCCATCTCGACGATGCCGATGCCGCCGGCGAACTGGTGGCGCGCTTCGAGCTTCTGATCCTCGATGAACTCGGCTTCGGCCTCGACCTCAGCCAATGCGCGGCGACCGGCACAAGGCAGGATCTTGCCTATGTCTCGCCGAAGTCGGGCCGCGCGGTGTCGCGCGAAGCCGGTGCGCCATGGCGCGACAAGATGCTGGCGCTGCCGGCCTTTCTACAGCGCGGCTCCGGCCTGCGCGCCGATCCCGCGGCGGTCGAGGATGCCTTCCGGCTGACCGGCTTCTTCTTTGCCCGCCATGTCTATGAACCGCGTGCCATCGAACAGCCCGACGCCCGCGCCGGCTTTCTCGCCGCACTGCGCAAACATCACGCGGCGCGCAAGGCCATTGCCGGAGACAATGCTGCCAGAGAAATCATCACATGAGCGAAGTCGAACTCTATCCGGGCCGGGTCTCGCCACTCGGCCTCGGCACCATTCCGCACGCCGACATCCTGAAATACACTGGCCTGGAATTGCTGCAGCGAATCATCGACGGCAAATATCCGGCACCGCCGATCTCGTTCCAGCTCAGCTTCGCGCTGACCGAAGTGTCGGAAGGTCGTGCTGTGTTCCGCGGCGTGCCGAATGAGCGCCACCTCAACCCTTTGGGCGGCGTCCATGGCGGCTGGGCGGCGACGTTGCTCGATTCGGCGCTGGCCTGCGCCGTGCAGACGCTGCTCGAAAGGGGCGAGGCCTACACGACGGCGGAGTTCAAGGTGAATCTCACGCGGCCGATCACGCCCAGGACCGGCGAGGTGGTCTGTGAAGGCAAGGTGGTCCACAAGGGCCGCACGCTTGCCGTTTCGGAAGCGACGCTCAGGGATGCCGCTGGCAAGCTGCTGGCTTTCGGCACCGAGACATGTTCGATATTTCCAGCCGCCAATCTGGCGGCACGTTGAGTTTTCCAGCCGTTTAGCCGCCGCATTTGAATGTCAGTGAGATGAAACGTCAGTGAAAACTGGCCTGGTTTGGGGGAACCGCCATGTTTGAAAGCCTGATCGGCCTTGTCGCCATCATCGCCTTGTTCGTCATCATTTCGCGCCAGCAGAGTCGCATCGGCCTTGTCGAGCGCGAACTTGGCGCACTGCGCAGCCTCGTCCTGTCGGGCGCGGTGCCGCCGGTGGCCAAGCCGTCCGAGCACGCCGCGACCGACAGCAAACCTGCAGATGTGGTTGCGGCGGTAGCTGCGGCCGATATGGCTTCGCCTGCGGTGAGCGAGGCCATCGTCGCGCCGGCACCGGCTCCCGAGCCGGTGGCCGTCGCGACCAGCGAGGCTGTGCCCGGCCCCTGGTCCGCGGGCGAGGCTCCGAAGGCCGCGGAACCTGTCGAGCCGGCTGCGGCAGCCAAGGCGCCCGGCAAGCCGGACATCGAAACGGCGCTCGGCACCCGCTGGGCGGTCTGGGTCGGCGGGATCGCCCTGGCGCTGGGTGGCCTGTTCCTGATCCGCTACACCATCGAGGCCGGCATTTTCGGCCCCGGCGTGCGGCTCACCATGGCAGCGGTGCTCGGGTTGGTGCTGGTCGCCGGCGGCGAGTTCATTCGCCGCACCGGTTTCAAGGTTCCGGTGCAAGGCGTTGCCGGCGCCTATATTCCGGCGATTCTGACGGCGGCCGGCGCCTTCATCCTGTTCGGCACCGTCTATGCCGCCCATGGTATTTACGGCTTCATCGGCCCGGCGCCTGCCTTCACGCTGCTCGGCGCCATCGGCGTGGCGACGATCGTCGCTGCTCTCGTCCACGGTCAGGCCCTGGCCGGCATCGGTCTCGTCGGTTCCATGGCGACGCCGGCGCTTGTGTCCTCGCAGGCGCCAAATCCATGGGCGCTGTTCGTCTATCTCGCGATCGTGCTTGCCGCCACAGCGGCGATCGCCCGCATGCGCGACTGGAAGTTCCTGATAGCGGCCGCCTTCTTCGGCACCGGCGCCTGGACCATCGCCTATATGACGAACGCGCCCGGCGCCGACCTTGCCGTCATCCTGTTCATCGACACCGTGACGCTTGCCGTGCTTGCCCTTGTCTGGCTGGGCAGTCGTGGCGGCGAAGAAGAAACTGCAAAGCAGGGTTTCGACTGGCCGTCGATCGTGCCGGGCGTTTTTGTTGCGTTTTCGGCGCTGGGCCTATCCGTCGATGCCACACTTGTCGCTGCCGGCGATGCCTTGCCTGGCGCTTTGGTCCTCGTCGCCCTTGTCGCCACCGCGCTCTACCGACCGCGCGCTTTGCCGCTGCTGCACACCGCCGGGGTGGTGAGCGTGATGATCTATCTCGGCATCATTCCGCCCACCACCATCGGCCCCGATTTGTCCCAGGGCAACATAGGCTTTGACGGCCTGCAGGTGGCGGCCGGAAATCCTTTGACGCTGCGCATCGGCATTGGCCTCGGTCTCGTCTTCGTCGGCGCCGGTTTCTGGGCCGCCCGCCGTTTCGCCGCCGTCGCGCAGATCCGCGCGGCATGCTGGGCAGCATGGGGCATCGCTGCGCCGCTGGTCATCCTGCTGGCGCTGTGGCTCACTTACGGCAACCTCGACCGCGACTTTGTCTACGCCGCCGCAACAGCGCTGCTGGTGGTGGTTTTCGCCGGCGGCGGCGACTGGATCGCGCGCGCCGAAGAGCCACCGCTCAGGGGCGGCATGGCGGTGTCCTTTGCTCTTGGCGGCGCGGCGATCGCCGGTCTCTTGATGTTGCACATGGCTTTCGATTCCGGCTGGACCACCATTCTGCTCGGTGCCGCTGCCATCGTACCGGCGCTGGCCACGCGTTGGCGCTCTTACCCGGTGCTTGGCTGGATTTCGGTTGGCGCGGCGATCGCCGTGCTTGGTCGTGTCGGCTTCGATCCGACCGTCGTCGGCGCTGAATTCCTGTCCAGGACACCGGTGTTCAACTGGCTTCTGCCGGGCTATGGCGTCCCGGCGCTCGCCTTCGGCTTCGCTGCCTGGCAGCTCGCCCGCACCACCAATGGCCGGCCTCGCCTCGCCATGGAAGCGGCGGCGGCGCTGTTTGCGCTGCTTGCCGTTGCCATGCTGGTGCGCCACGCCATGCATGGCGGCGTCATCGACACGGGGGCGATGACGCTTGCCGAGCAGGCGATCTACACGCTGATTGCCATCGGTGCCGGCGCCATCCTGGTCGCCATCGACATGCGCTCGCCAAGCTCGGTGCTGCGCTATGGTTCGATGGCGGCGGGTGTGGTTTCGGTCGCCCTCATCGCCGTCAGGCATTTCGTGGTGCTGAACCCGCTATTCACCGACGAATCGACCGGCCAGATCCCTGTGTTCAACCTGTTGTTCCTCGCCTATCTCCTGCCGGCCATCGCGGCCGGCGGGCTGGCGCTGTATGCTCGCAACAAGCGGCCGAAATGGTATGCGCAAATGTTGGCGGTGGTAGCGGCCGTGCTTGCCCTGGCCTATGCCACGCTGTCGGTGAGGCGGCTGTTCAAGGGCGAGTTCATCGGCCTGTGGAGCGGGCTCGGCCAGCTGGAAACCTACACCTATTCGGCGCTCTGGCTGGTGATCGGCGTGGCGCTGCTCACCGCCGGCGTCTGGCTGAAATCGCAGGTGCTGCGCATTGCCTCGGCCGCGCTGATCGCGATCGCCGTGCTGAAGGTCTTCCTCTTCGACATGTCGGAACTGGAAGGCGTGCTCAGGGCGCTGTCCTTCATCGGCCTGGGCGCCGTGCTGATCGGCATCGGCCTGTTCTACCAGCGGCTTTTGACCAGGGCAGCGAAGGAAAACGGATAAAGGCAAACAAGAACAATAAGATTTCAGCCCGGCCGGGAATAAACCGGCACCCGCCAGCGTTATCTCATTGCTTGGGTGACCGGGGCGGTGGACCGCTTCGCGCTGGCCGCTTGCGTCGCGCCGGGAAGGCGCGTTGAATCGGGATCAATAAGGGCGATTTCAGAACCAGCGGTCATGGACGAAAAGAAGGCAGCAATCCTTGGCGAAATACCGCGCCTGCGCCGCTACGCACGCTCGCTGTTGCGCGACCGCGATTCTGCCGACGACCTCGTTCAGGACTGCCTCGAGCGCGCACTCATGCGGCTCGACAACTGGCAGACGGGAGAAAGCCCCAGGAGGTGGCTGTTTACGATCATGCATCATTTGTTCATCGACCAGATGCGCAAGGTGAACCGTCGCGGCGAAGCGGCAATGCTGCCGCTCGAAGCAGGCGAGGCGGTGGCCCAGCCGGCCGAGCAGCTGGAGGGCATCGCCTCGCGCGAGATCATCGACGCGCTGCAGGCGATCAGCCCCGATCGCCGCGCCGCCCTTGTCATGGTCGCCATCGAAGGCTTTTCCTATGCCGAGGCCGCCAACATGCTGGGCGTGCCCGCCGGCACGCTGATGTCGCGCATTGCGCGCGGGCGTGAGGAATTGCGCGGCTTGCTGGATGACACGGCGCGCCGCCGCGCGATAAGGATCGTCGAGAAATGATCCGCCGCGATTTTTCAGAACGTGACATCCACATGGCGCTCGACGGCGAACTGCCGGCCGACGAACGTGCCGCCTATGATGCCTGGCTCGACGCCAACCCCGAGATGAAGGCCAGGAGCGCCCGCTTCACAGCCGACCGCGAGGCATTGCGCTCAGCCTTTGCCGGCGTGCTGGATGAGCCTGTTCCCACGCGCTTGCGCAAGGTGGTGCTCGGCGAAGCGCCTGTTAAGGCCGTGGTGCCAGGCTCGCGCTGGTGGCTTGCCGCTGCCGCGGCCGTGCTTTTGGCCACGGGCGGTTTTGGCGGCTATTTTGCCGGCGTCGGCGGCATCGGACAGGAGGATCCGGCGGAGGATCGGCTCGCCGAACAGGCGATTGCCGCCCATGTCATCTACGCCGCCGAGAAGCGCCATGCGGTGGAAGTGCCGGCCAGCGACAAGGATCATTTGCAAACCTGGCTGTCCAATCGGGTCGGGCTGAAGCTGGTGGCGCCTGACCTGACCGCGAACGGCTTCCAACTGGTCGGCGGCCGCTTGCTGCCGGCCGGCGAGGCCAAGGCCGCGATGCTGCTCTACGAGGACGACAAGGGCGAACGCATATCGCTTTTCGTCACCGCGGAATCGGCGGAGAATGCCAAGGGCACCTATGCTTCGGCGCAGGACGGCCCGCAGGCCGTCTACTGGCTGGACAAGGGCTATGGCTGCGCCGTCGTCGGCTCGTTGCCGCGCGAGCAATTGGCGGTCGTGGCCAAGAGCGCCTATGGCCAGCTTCTGGCAGGCCTCGCAAGCTGAGTTGGCCGCAATTGTTCGCAGCCGGTGGCCTATCAAATCAGCGATCCTGTTCAACGCCCGCGGGCTTCCTTGCCGGTGCGGAAACTGTCACAATTCGGCCCTAATCAAGGAGCGATAGCGCTTGATGAATACCGGCGCTTCAGCCGATGTTTGCGACGCTTTTGACCGGGGCCGTTTCCGCAACGCAATCGAGGTTTTCTCAAGTCGCATGCCTGCCGAGATCCGCCCGGCCCGCGCGTCTGACGTCGATGATCTCGCCGCCATCGAGAAAGCCGTTTTTTCGAGCGATCGCATTTCCCGTCGCTCCTTTCGCCTGTTCATCGAGCGCGAGACCGCCGAGACGCTGGTCGCCGAAGTCGATGGCCGAGTCGCCGGCTACGCGATCGTGCTGTTTCGCAAGGGCAGTGGGGTGGCACGGCTTTACTCCATAGCCACGGGCCCTTTTTTTGGCGGGCTGGGTGTCGGCCGCATGCTGCTCGCGTCGGCGGAGGACGCGGCCTTCGAACACGACCGCATGATGCTGCGTCTCGAAGTGCGTGAGGACAACAGCCGGGCCATCCGCATCTACGAGCAGGCCGGCTACCGCAAGATTGGCCGTGAGCCGGGCTACTATGAAGATGGCGAGACCGCACTTCGCTATGAGAAAACCTTGCGCGGCGACGTTCCGATCGCCACCAGGGTGCCGTTCTATCAGCAGACCTGCGAGTTCACCTGCGGCCCATGCTGCCTGATGATGGCCATGGCCAATTTCGATCGCGCCTTCGTGCCCGATCCGGTGATGGAAATCCGCCTCTGGCGCGAGGCGACGACCGTCTTCATGATGTCGGGGCCGGGCGGCTGCGAACCATTTGGCCTCGCTGTCTCGGGGTACGAAAGCGGCCTTGCGGCGGAGATTTTCGTTTCCTTCTACGGCGCGCTTTTCCTGCAGTCGGTGCGCAGCGAGGACAAGCGCCGGGTCATGGAACTGGCCCAGGTCGACTTTCGCCGCCGCGCGGAACTATACGGCATCCCGGTGAATTACCGCTCATTCAGCATCGATGACATCCGAACCGCGATCGCGGCGGGAAAACTGGTGCTGGTGCTGATCAGCGGCTTCCTGATGTTCGGCAAGAAGGTGCCGCATTGGGTGCTGGCCATCGGCGATGATGGCGATCATATTCTGATCCACGATCCCTGGGTCGAGGACGAAAGGCAGGAAACCATCCTTGATGCCGCCAATATTCCCGTGCCCTACGGCATCTTCATGAACATGGCGCAGTTCGGCCGCGACGGACTGCGTGCCGCCATAACTCTGGGGAAGCGCGACACACAATGACCTGGGTCATCCTTACCGGCCGGCAGAGCGATCTCGACCAGGTGGCGACACCGCACAAGATCATCACCAATCGCGATTATCTCGCGCATCCGTCGCTGTTCCGTGGCCAGCGGCCGAAGGTCATCAACCTGTCGAACAACTATGGCTACCAGAGCCGTGGCTACTATGCCTCGCTGCTGGCGAGCTCGCGCGGCCACAAGGTTATCCCGACCGTCGAGACGATGATCGACCTGTCGGAGCGCAAGCTCTACGAACATGCGCTGCCGGAGCTGGAACTGGCGCTCAACAAATGCCGCAAGGACCTCGGCGGCGCCTTTCCGGCCAAGGTGTGTATCTTCTTCGGCATCGGCCCCTCCAAGGTCTGGGACCGCTTCGCCAAGCTGTTGTTCGACTGGTTCCGGGCGCCGGCGCTCGAGGTCCAAATCAAGGACAGTGCCGAATGGGCCTCGATCCGCAAGATCGGGTTCCATCCGCTGGCGCGCATGACCGAGGACGAGGAAAAAAGCTTCATCCAATGCCTGGAGACCTACACCAACCGCGAATGGCGCGACACCAAGGGGCGCACGCCGGCGCGCTACACTTTCGCCACGCTGGTCGATCCGCATGAGGAATTGCCGCCGTCGGAAATCTCGTCGCTGCGCTACTGGGCCAAGATCGCCGAAAAGATGGGCGTCGAAATCGAGCCCATCACCAAGAAGGATCTTGCCAAGCTCGCCAACTACGATGCGCTGTTCATCCGCGAGACCACCTCGATCTCCAACCACACCTATCGTTTCGCCCGCCGTGCCCAGCAGGAAGGCATGCCGGTCATCGACGATCCGCTGTCGATGATCCGTTGCACCAACAAGGTCTATCTCAACGAACTGATGTCCTACAACAAGGTGCCGGTGCCGCCGACAGTGATGATCGCTGGCACCTCCGACTTCGAACTGGCCGCACAGACGCTGGGCTTTCCGCTGGTGCTGAAGATCCCGGATTCGTCCTTCTCGCGCGGCGTCAAGAAATGCGGGAATCTGGAGGAGCTGACACGGCTTGCGACGGAGTGGCTGGAGGATTCCGACCTTCTCATCGCGCAGAAATTCATTCCGACCGAATATGACTGGCGCGTCGGCGTGCTCGGCGGCCAGCCGCTGTTTGCCGTGCACTATCTGATGGCCAAGAAGCACTGGCAGATCGTCAACCACAAGGCCAATGGCAAGCCCGACCAGGGCGGCATCAAGACCTTTACCCTGAAGGAGACGCCGCCCCATGTCGTCGAGACCGCGGTCAAGGCGGCGCGCTGCATCGGCGATGGCCTTTACGGCGTCGACCTCAAGGAGACCAAGGACGGCGTCTTCGTCATCGAGGTCAACGACAACCCCAATCTCGACCATGGCTGGGAGGATTCCGGCGAGAAGGACGAGGTCTGGGTGCGGCTGACGCAGTGGTTCCTGGAGCGGCTCGACCGGCCGGGACGACAATAGTTCAACCAGAGCCGCTCTATCTCTTTGTTTTGAAGCAATCCTGTGGGAAAACCGCTTCACACTTTTCCTGGAATTGCTCGGGGGAAACATGCAGTTCATCGTGATCGAGGATTTCACCGGCTGCGATCGCAAGGATATCTATCGCCGCTTCCGCGATCGGGGCCGCCTGAAGCCGGAGGAACTTGTCGTGCACCACAGCTGGATCGCGGCAGATATGAGCCGCTGCTTCCTGCTGGTGGAGACGGACGACGTCACGCTGCTGCAGCGCTGGGTGATCGAATGGGCTGATCTGGTCGAGTTCGAGATTGTTCCGGTCGCGACGAGCAAGGACATGGTGGCGGCCTTGAGCGGGCACCTCTGACCAGGGGAAGCCGACGGGTCAACGGAGCGCCAGCGAGCCCACTGTGCGCCGGCATTCGGTGATCAGCCAATCGCGGAACGCCGCTACCACGTCACGCCTGGCGCTGCGCTCCGGTATCGTCAGGCAATAGGGCTGGCGCAACGCTATCGCCCTGGCGGCGGGCCGGACCAGCCTGCCATCCTCCACCGCTTCGGCACAATAGACCCCTTGCGCCAACGCCACACCCAGCCCCGAAATGGCTAGGTCGAGTGCGGCGCGCGACGAGTTGGCCGACAAGCCGCGCTGCGCCGCCCGGCCGGGTTGCACACCTTCAGCCTCGAACCAGTTGCGCCAGGACGGAAACGAGGCGCCGGTCGGGCCCCAATCGGTATGGATCAGCGGCAGCCCTGCGAGTGGACCGCCGTCAGCCTTGATCCCGCTGGCAAGTCCTGGCGCGCAGACCGGATAAACGGCGTCCCGGGCGATATCCTCGGTCGGGTGCTCGCGATAGTGCGGACCGTAGGAGAGCCTGATGTCGATCAGTTCGCGGTCGAACGGCACCGGGTCGTCGTCGCCGCGCAGCGATATGTCGGCGGCGCCATGGCTGGCGACAAAGCCGGCGAGGCGCTGCGAAAGCCAACCCATGGCCATGGATGGCGGCACCGAGACCACTAGGCGCGGGCGGAAGGCATCGCCGCCCAACTCGCGCGAGACACTGCCGATTTCCTGGAAGGCCAGGGTCAGCCGAGGCAGCATTTCCACGCCGGCCTCGGTAAGCACAACCTTGCGGCTGACCCGATGAAACAGCTGACGGCCCATTTGTTCCTCGACGGTGCGGATGAGCTGGCTGACGGCGGCGGCCGAGACCGAAAGCTCTTCCGCCGCAGCGGCAAAGCTGCCCGTGCGCGCCGCAGCCTCGAAAGCCTGAAGTCCTTTGAGAGATGGAGATGTGACCATGACTACCGGATAGATAAGGTAAGCTTATCTAAATTGCAGCAATCGTCGTTTTTGGAAAGCTTTTTCATCGACTAGAGTGGGCCTCATCAAACCCCCAGCCTGGATCGAAGCCGATGGACCATCGCGACATAATCGCGTCATTGACCCCTGAAGAGCGCAGTCGCCTGACCGCCAAATCCAATGTTGCGGGCCTCCTGCAACTCGGTGCTCACTCGGGTGCGATTGTGATCATCGGATCGTTGATCGCGGCCAAGGTGCCGTTCTGGCCGCTGCTCATGCTGCCGCAAGGCATATTGATCGTGTTCCTGTTCACGCTACTGCACGAGACGGTCCATCGCACGGCCTTCGAGACACAGTGGTTGAATGACGTCGTGGCGCGGGTGTGCAGCCTGGTGCTCGCGCTGCCGGCGGACTGGTTCCGCTATTTCCATTTTGCTCATCACCGTTTCACCCAGGACCCCGAAAACGATCCGGAACTGGCTTTTCCCAAGCCGGAAACGCTGTGGCAATATCTCGTGCATGTGTCCGGCATCCCGCTGTGGTGGGGCCATCTCAAGACGCTCTACGCCAATGCAGTTGGCGGCGGCCAGGAAGGCTATGTGCCGCCGAAAGGCCGGCCCAAGGTGCGGGCCGAGGCGCGCGCCATGATTGCCTTCTATGCCGTCGTTCTTCTGCTGGCCGTTTATTTCCGGCTCACAGTGCTTGTCTATGTCTGGATCATTCCGGCTCTGCTCGGTCAGCCCTTTCTGCGCCTCTATCTCCTGGCCGAGCACGGCCGCTGTCCGTTCGTTGCCAACATGCTGGAGAATACGAGAACCACGCTGACCAACTGGGTGGTGCGCAAGCTCGCCTGGAACATGCCGTTCCATGCCGAGCATCACGCCTATCCCGGTGTGCCGTTTCATCAACTGCCGCAGTTTCACGCGCTGATCGAGCGGCATCTAAAGGTGGTCGAACCCGGCTATGTCAGTTTCCACGAGAAATATTTGGAAACGCTGCGTTGATGATGATGCGCGGTCGGCAACCGGTCGCGCCCTGCTCGAGGACGCGGCCGGCGTGACGGGCTAGACCTGTGCGGTGCCACCGTCGACGAACAGCTCAGCCCCGGTGACAAAACTGGAATCATCGGAGGCCAGGAACACAGCCGCCTTGCCGATCTCGTCAGGGTCGCCGAGCCGGCCCATAGGCACGTGGGTAGCAAGGAAATCAAGCAAACCCTTCTGCTGTTCGGCTTCGGGTCCGGCAAGCTCGGCAAGGCCTGTCGTACGGGTCGGACCAGGGCTGAGGATGTTGACGCGGATCTGCCGCTCCTTCAGGTCGATTATCCAGCTGCGGGCAAAATTACGCAGCGCAGCCTTCGACGCGCCATAGACGCTGAACGCCGCAGCGCCGGTTGAGCCTGCGGTCGAACCGGTCAGGATCACCGAGGCACCGTCGGCCAACAGTGCGAGCGCTTTCTGCACCGTGAACAGCACGGCCTTGACGTTGCGGTCGAATGTTTCATCGAAATGCTGCTCGGTTATCTGGCCGAGCGGCAGCATGGAACCACCGCCGGCGTTGACCGAGAGCACATCGATACGGCCGCTTTGTGCTTTCACCTGAGCGTAGAGACGGTCGAGATCGGTGAAACTGGTCGAGTCGGCTTGGATACCGGTGGCGTTTTTGCCGATTGCTGCGACGGCCTTGTCGATCTCGGCCTGTCGCCGTCCGGTAATGTAGACATGCGCACCTTCCGCGGTGAAGCGCTTGGCAATACCAAGGCCGATGCCGCTGCTGCCGCCGGTAACCACGGCGATCTTTCCTTCGAGTTTCCTTGTCATTTTCGTCACTCCTGTTGGGGGTGACAGAGACATATGGACAGGTGTATCCTTTCGAAATAGCAATGCTTGCAAACAATCATTGCAGGATTGATGATGTCGAAAGTCCCGGACTTTGAAGGTTTGGCCATGTTCGCCAAGGTCGCGGAGGAGCGATCCTTTGCCGCCGCCGCACGTGTGCTTGGCCTGTCGGTGGCGACGGTGTCACGTGGCGTCAGCCGCCTGGAGGAGCGGCTTGGCGCGCGGCTTTTCAACCGGACGTCGCGCCGCCTGGCCCTCACGGATTTCGGTCATCGGCTCGTCGAGCGCGCGTCTCGCCTCTACCGCGACGCGGAGGATGCCGAGAACGCGATGCGAGAACTGTCGGCCAGTCCTCGCGGCCTTGTACGCCTGGCCGTTCCAATGTCGTTCGGGCTGAGGTGGGTGGCGCCGCTGCTTCCTGATTTCTTCAGGCTCTATCCTGACGTGTCGATCGACATGCATCTAAGCGATGCGGTCGTCGATCTGGTCGGCGAGGGGTTCGATGCAGCTTTGCGGATTGCCGTGTTGCCGGATTCCTCGTTGGTTGCCCGGCGTTTGTGCAACATTGCCCCGTTCATCGTTGCGGCGCCGTCCTATCTTGCCAGGCATGGCCGGCCGAGCACGCCACGCGACCTCGACGCACATCACTGTCTTGGCTATGCCTATCGGCCGCGGCACGACGTTTGGCATTTCAGCAATGCCGCGGGCGATGAAGAGGTTGTCACACCGTCAGGACCGCTGCGGGTCACCAATTCCGACGCCCTCGTTCCGACTGTGCTGGCCGGGACCGCGATCGCCGAGCTGCCGGAATTCATCGCCAGCGAGTATCTTGCCGACGGGCGTTTGGAAGCGATCCTGACCGATTGGACTTTGCCGAAGGGCGCGCTGTATTTCGTAACGCCGTCGGCCCGCGCGCGCCCGGCCAAGGTCGAAGCCGTCGCCGGTTTCATGGCTGCCCACCTGTCAAAACCGAGCTGGCAACCGATCCATCAATAGAGGGCAGGGCGCCCTCGAACGAATCAGCCGGTCCGGCTGTGCAGAGCACGCGCCTTCAACAGACGCTGGATGTCCGCGGCCTTCGACGGCACGCCGATCAGATAGCCTTGCGCCTCGGCACAACCATTGTCGCGCAGCATATCGAGTTGCACCTCGGTCTCGACGCCCTCGGCGGTGACGACAATGCCAAGCTCTGTGCCGAGCCCGATAATGGTGCGCACGATCGCCGCCGTGTCGCGATTGCCCATGTCGTGAATGAAGGAGCGGTCGATCTTGATCTTGTCGACCGGGAAACGCCTGAGATAGCCGAGCGAGGAATAGCCGGTGCCGAAATCATCCAGCGCGATGCGGATGCCGAGATCGCGCAGCTGGCGCAGCGTCTTCAACACGGCTTTGCTTTCGTCCATCAGCACGGTTTCGGTGATTTCCAGTTCCAGCTGTCCGGCCGGCACGCCGGAAAAGGCCAGAGCCGAGATGACGCTGCGGGCAAACCCACCGCTTTTGAGCTGCACGGCCGAGACATTGACCGCAATGCGCAAGCCGGGAGGCCAGCTTGCCGCCGCCGTGCAGGCCTTCCTCAGCGCCCACTCGCCAAGCGGCACGATCAGTCCGGTTTCTTCGGCGACCGGAATGAACGCGTCCGGCGCGACCGTGCCGCGCGCTGGCGAATGCCAGCGCATCAAGGCCTCCGCGCCGATGATCTCGCCGGAGGCGATGTTCATGATGGGCTGGAAATCGAGATCGAACTCCTGGCGCGGCAGCGCCGCGTCGAGGTCAACCTCGAGCGCCCGGCGGGCCTGCACTATGGCGTCCATCGCGGGCTCGAAGAAGCGATACAGGTTTCGCCCTTCGCTCTTCGCCCGATAGAGCGCGGTATCGGCATTTTTCATCAGCGTATCGACGTCCCTGCCGTCTTCGGGGAAAACGGCAATGCCCAGGCTGATGCCGACATGCATGTCCCGGCTCTTGTCGCGAAATGGTTTTGCGATTGCCTCGACGATGCGTTTCGCCAGTTTTTCAGCATCGGCAATGCCCCTGGAATTGAACTGCATGACGACGAACTCGTCGCCGCCGAAGCGGGCGACGATGTCTGATTCATTGCGCACACAACGCTGCAGCCTCTCCGCCACGCTCTTCAACAGCCAGTCGCCGGCAGGATGTCCCCAGGTGTCGTTGATCGCCTTGAAGCGGTCGAGATCGAGCGAGAAGATCGCCAATGGCGGAGCCGCCGCGTCCTCCAGCGCTAGGTCGAGCCGTTCGCGAAACATCGAGCGGTTGGGCAGTCCGGTCAGCGTGTCATGATGCGCAAGATGGATCATGCGCTCCTCGGTGCGTCGGCGTTCGGTGACGTCGTCGAAAGTCACCACCCAGCCGCCGCCGCTCATCGGCTGGCGTGTGACCAGAACCGTCCTGCCGTCGGTAAGATAGCGATAGGCCGAATGCATTTTTGCCGCCGCCAGGCAGGCTTCGGTCTTGGCGACTTCGCTGTCGACATCGATCTGTTGATAGATGCCGAGTTCCAGCAATTTTTCGAGCGCGTCGCGGTGCGTCGTTCCGAGCGGAAAGTCCGCCGCGGTGACGTTGTAGAGCTCCAGAAAACGCCGGTTGCGCACGATCATCTTGCCGTCGGCGTCGTACATCAGCAGGCCTTGTGACATGTTGGCGAGTGCGGCGTCGAAACGGCGATGCTGTTCCTTGAGATCCTGCTCGGCGCGCCGCTGTTCGGTGATGTCCTCGTAGATCGAGACCCAGCCGCCCAAGGCCAGCGGGCGATGCGAGATGTTGATGATGCGACCATCCGACAGCGTCTCTTCGTAGGTCGAGGGTTTCGCTTGGTCGATATAGGGTTTGCGGATGGCGTAGAGCTCGTCGGCGCTTTGCGAGGCGATGCCGATGTCGACGCTGTGGCGCAGGATGTCTATGAAGTGGATGCCCGGTCGTACCAGCTTGGTGTCGAGGCAGAAGATGTTGATGTAGTTGCCGTTGCAGATGATCATGCGCTCGTCGGCGTCGAACATGCACAGGCCATGCGACATGTTCTCGACAGCGGCTGAAAAGCGTTCGTTCTGTTCGCGCAGCTCGTCTTCCATGCGTCGCGGGCGCTCCACGCCTTCGGGCGCCCGCTCGGGGACGATCGAACCATCCTTGACATCCACGACGGGCATGAGGCGCGCCTGCGGTGTGATCGAACACCACACTGTTGCCGTTTCCGGTTAATTTAGCGTTCTCTACCCTACCGCCGACGTCGCAACGGGATGCCGCGACGTCTCAAGCGCCGAAAACCGCTTCAGGAACGCATCCTGTGCCCAGGTTACCGAGCGCGGCGTGAAATCGAAGCGCTCGGCGGAAAAACCGCGCGGACGGCCGAAGAATTCGGTTGCTTCGGCGGTCGAGAAGCCGGCGAGCAGCGTTGCCTCGAAATAGGCGGCGATCTGGTCGGCGCGTTTGATGTCCCTGCGCAGCGCCGCGGCCGGTTCGGGAGGCAGCGAGAAGCGCAGATGGATGGCGCGCTGCAGGCGCAGTTCGCAGTCCTTGTAGCTGCCGCCCATCACCGACTTGAACGGCGAGATCATGTCGCCGATGACATATTCAGGTGCGTCGTGCAGCAGCGCGGCGAGCCGATCGCTGGCCGAAGCCTGCGGCACCAGATCGTTGAACAGGGCCTCCACCAGCAGCGAATGCTGGGCGACCGAGAACGCGTGCTCGCCGCTGGTCTGGCCGTTCCATCGGGCGACACGGGCGAGCCCGTGGGCAATGTCGGAAATCTCGATGTCGAGCGGTGAGGGGTCGAGCAGGTCGAGCCGGCGGCCGGACAGCATGCGCTGCCAGGCGCGTGGCGGCGCACCGGTGCGGTCTGCCGCCATCAGGCTTCCTCCGCGCTGACGGTTTCCGGCGGAAAACTGAATTTGGCCCAGGCGGGAATGGCCACCGTCACCGGCACAAGGCCGGCCAGGATCGGCTGGCCGGCGTCGAGCGCCGCCTTGACCCTGTCGATGCGGGCAATGGCAAGCCCTGTTGTGCCGGCGCTCGAGCCGAGCGTGCCGGCCGGCCGGCCCTCGACGGTGAGTTCGGTGCCGGAAGCGGGCAGGGCAAGCCCGGCCCGCACGATCAGCACGCGCCGCCTTGCCGTGCCGCGATGCTGCATGCGTGAGACCACTTCCTGGCCGACATAGCAGCCCTTCCTGAAGCCGACCCCGCCGGTCTCGTCGAGCAGCACGTCATGCGGGAAGGCGTCGCCCAACGCGTAGTCGGCGCCGCTTTCGGCGATGCCGTGCGCGATGCGGAAGGCCTGCCACGCGGCGATGTCGCCGGTATCTGCAACGCCGGCATAGGAGCGCGTAACGCCTTCGTCGGGAAAGCGCCTGTCGGCAACCGCGGTTGAATCATTTTCTGAGGCGATTGACTCTCTTCCCCACGCAACGGTGACAAGCGCCTGTTCCGACTTGGTAATCTCGACCCTGGCGCGAAGTTTGTAGAGCATCAGCCGGCGAACGAAATCACCTGAAATATCGGCTCGGCATTCCAACCAGAAGGTGTTTTCGCCGGCACGCGAGATCAGGAAGTCGAACAGGATCTTGCCTTGCGGCGTCAACAGCGCACCGGGCTTGGCTTCGCCGGAGCCAAGCGTGTCGAGATCGGTGGTCAGGATGTTTTGCAGAAAGTGCTCGGCATCCGGGCCGGAGACGGAGATGAGCGCGCGGTCTTTCAGCAGGGCAAAGGGCATGGGGAGGATAAAAGCCTGATCTTGCAAAACGGTTGGCCATTACGTAAGCCGCTGACACTCCCCCCGCAAGAGAGCATGGCCATGACCTACGACCTCATCCTGACAGGCGGCACAGTGGTCAACCATGACGGCGAGGGCGCGCGTGACATCGGCGTGAAGAATGGCCGCATCGCCGCAATAGGCGATCTCCGCAAAGCCTCGGCCGGCGAGACGATCGACTGCCGCGGCCTGTACATCCTGCCTGGTGTCGTCGACAGCCAGGTGCATTTTCGTGAGCCGGGACTGGAGCACAAGGAAGATCTGGAAACGGGCTCGCGGTCGGCGGTGCTTGGCGGCGTCACCGCGGTGTTCGAGATGCCCAACACCAACCCGCTGACCACCAGCGAGGCAACGCTTGCCGACAAGGTCCGGCGCGGCAGCGGCCGCATGCATTGCGATTTCGCGTTCTGGGTCGGCGGTACCCGCGACAACGCCGGAGATGTCGGCGAGCTCGAGCGGTTGCCGGGTGCGGCGGGAATAAAGGTTTTCATGGGGTCGTCCACCGGCGACCTGCTGGTCGAGGATGACGAAGGCGTCGCCTC
Organism: Mesorhizobium loti; assembly: GCA_002356515.1. Lineage (NCBI taxonomy): Bacteria > Pseudomonadati > Pseudomonadota > Alphaproteobacteria > Hyphomicrobiales > Phyllobacteriaceae > Mesorhizobium > Mesorhizobium loti. The sequence continues at coordinate 7,356,897 of AP017605.1, forward strand.
GATCTTGCGGAACACCCGCCGCCGTGCGGCCTTTCATTCCGAGGACGAATTCCGGCTGCGCGAGCGCCTTGGCGAACGGATCGAGGGCGACCCGTCATCGCATCCGGTCTGGCGCGACGAGATCGCCGCCTTGCGCTGCACCGAAAGGCTGGTGCGCATCGCCAGGCAGACCCGCGCCCGCATCCATGTCCTGCACATCTCGACCGCCGAGGAGATATTGTTCCTCGAACAGCACAAGGATGTCGCGACCTGCGAGGCGACGCCGCACCATCTGACGCTGAGCGCCGACGATTATGCGCGGCTGGGCACGTTGATCCAGATGAACCCGCCGGTGCGCGCCTTCCGTCATCGCGAAGGCGTCTGGCACGGCATCGCGCAAGGCATCGTCGACGTGCTCGGCTCCGATCATGCACCGCACACGTTGGCCGAAAAGGCAAAACCCTATCCGGCCTCGCCCTCGGGCATGACCGGGGTACAGACGCTGGTGCCGATCATGCTCGACCACGTCAACGCCGGTCGGCTGACCCTGCAGCGTTTCGTGGATCTGTCCAGTCACGGCCCGCAGCGCATCTTCGGCATGGCCAGAAAAGGCCGCATCGCAGCCGGCTACGACGCCGACTTCACCATCGTCGACATGAAGCGGCGTGAGACCATCACCAATGCGCAGGCCGGTTCGAAGGCAGGCTGGACGCCCTATGACGGCAAGGATGTGACCGGCTGGCCGGTCGGCACCGTCATTCGCGGCCAGCGCGTTATGTGGGAAGGCGAGATCGTCACACCAAGCCAGGGCAGAGCGGTGGAGTTTTCCGAGGCGTTGCCGGGATAGCCTCGACCTCCCCCTTGTGGGGAGATCGGACCGAAGATCCGGGAGGAGGGCGCCCTCCTCACAAGGTGAGCTCGCTCAATCCCCGGCGACGAAAAATGTCCACTGCCCGGCGGGCGTGATGCCGACGCGGTAGAAGATGTACGCACCGAACTGCTTCATGTCGTCGAAATCGCCGGCGGTGACAATTTTGAACAGTTCGACCCGCTGTTTGGCGTCAAGCTTGTCCAGCGGCAGCGCGAAGAAATACGGCCAGACATAGAGTTCCTGCGGTGTTCCGGCGTCGACATGGACATAGCCGGCACTGAGCACTTCCTCCAGGATGGCCAGGATCTCCTGGCCGTCAGGGTCGCCGGAAAGGCCTTTGAGGAAGGCGATGGCGTCGCCGTCGATGTCGGCCAGCGACAGCTGGGTCATGCTGTCGCCCTTGCCGATCAAGGGCCGGAGTTTTTCGATGTCGCCGCTCCTGCACGCTTCTATGATCAGATCATGCATGCGCCGCACGGGCTCGGGCAGCTTGCCGAGATCGTAGACGACCTCCGGCAAGGGCGCTTCGGGATCGACTCGCGGCCTGTTGGTGCCGCCATCGGATGGACTGTCAGGCTCCGCGGCGTCCGGAGCGGCCGGCTGCTGGCCGGTCGAAGGCGGCGTTCCCATTGGGTCAGGCATGGGAATCGCGCCGCCGGGCGAAACGTCGTCATTCGTCGACGGTGCGACAGGTGAGGGAAGCTCTTCGCGTTGGATCTCGCTCAGCGCATAGGCCGGTCTGCTTGCCAGGCACGTCACAAAGGCAATCGTGGCACAGCAAGCGGCGAGGCGGATGTAGAGGACCAAACCCTGCGGCCCGCCTGACATCGGAAAATTCACTGCCCGTATCTCCTTGGCTCCCGGGCACTTGATCGTCAAGGAACCGGATGTCGGTTCAGTGGCGCAGCCGCTCGGGTTCGAAGGCGCCAGCAATCACCTTCTCGCGCATGCGGTCGAGCAGGGCAAGGGCAGAGGTCTCGCCGTTGGCGCGCAGCATTTCACCGAATGCGGTTTCAAGCGCCGCCTCGGCAATGATCTCCGGCTCGATGCCGGCCGAAAGGCCTTCCGCCCAGGCTTCGCTGTGGCTCTCCACCGCGGTCAGGCGCTTTTCCTCCCTGACCAGGGCATCGATGTCGTTGGCAGCATGTTCCATAAGCGATGTCCACCCTTTCAAGCGGCGATCCATCCGTGCGGATCAGGCTTGATCTGTTCCGTTACACGCAGCCTCAAGTAAGTATCTGTAAATACGACATTTTTTTGATCGTCTTTTACAGAGGCGGCTGTATTTGGCGAAGCTGCGTTTCAACCCGGATCAAACTTAGCCGATTAGACCGGCCTGCGGGGCGAAAACCTTCAGTTTGAGTTAATTTCGCATTCGTGCGGTAACGTTTGATTAACGCTGTTGCAGAAGCGCAACATCAGGATTGCACCAAGACACAGACCGGTACAAGCCGGATTTGTCCGACATGCCCAGCGACGGCTAGGATATCTGTTGATGGATGCCTAGTTTCCGTAGCGCGAGGCGATATCACGCGACAGCGTCTCGCCTTCCTTCATGTAGCGGCTGATGGCCTCGGTAGCCGAGGCGGTGCACTGCGTATAGGTGCCGCCGAAGGAACGATAGCCGCGATTGAAGCTAGCGATGAAGCGGGCGCGCCGTTCGGGGTCCGGATTTTCCGAATCGAGCAGTTTTTCCATCTCGCCACGCCACTGGTCGCCCTTCTCGCCGCACAGATTGCGCAGGAAATGCAGCGAGCCCAGAACCTCCGCCAGCCGCATCAGTCCCGGCTCGAACGGCGACTCGGCACTGAACGCCGGCCGCGCCGGGACGGCCGCGCTGACGGCAAGGCATAAAGCGACAAGAAGAGGAGCGCGGCTCATAAGTCTATGTGGCCAAACAATTTGTCGCCTGCAAGGCGTTTCCGGCGCGGCAGTTTGGGAATTCAGCGGCTTTCAGGAGAACCAGCAGGTCGGCCAAGCAGATCTTCCGCCACCGCGAACACCGAACCGGCAAGCGGCAGCGCCGCCATCTCGTTGAGCGTATAGAAAGCGGCTGTCTCGGCATCGTCGCTGGCCATGGCCTCGCCACCGGCATAGGCCGCGCCGAAGACCGTAAGGCGGTAATCGACAGGGTGGGAATCGTCCCTGCCGTCGATATGGATTTCCCGAAGCGGGCGAAAACCGGTGGCACGCAAACCTGTCTCTTCCTGCAGCTCTCGCTTCGCGGCATCCTCCAGCGTCTCGCCGGCCTCGACCTTACCGCCGGGAAAGGCATAGAGCCCTTGCGAGGGCTGCCGCGCTCGCTTGACCAGCAGCACGGTGTCACCACGCACGACGGCCACCGAGACGGCCGGAAGTGTCTTGCGCTGTTCGTTCATGGTTTCCGATCGGGCTCGATGGCAGGTCTGTTGTGGACCGCCCAGCATGAGGAAGCTTTAGCGGTTGCGCAACGCCGCTTCCATCGCCACCTTCGACCCGAACCATTCGAAGGGCGCCAATCGACCATGTGCGGACGTTTTGCCTTGACCGCGACGCCGGACCAGACGGCCGCCTATCTGGGCTTGGCCGAGTTGGAGGGTTTCCCGCCGCGCTACAATATCGCGCCGACGCAGCCGATCCTGGTGGCGACCGCCGGCGCGCCGCGGGCACCGGGCTCCAATTTGCCCAACCGGCAGCCGATGCTGGTGCGCTGGGGGCTCATTCCCACCTGGGTCAAGGACACCAGGGAGTTTCCACTGCTGTTCAATGCGCGCTCGGAAGGCGCGATCGAAAAGGCTTCGTTCAAGGCAGCCATGCGCCATCGCCGCGCGCTGGTGCCGGCGTCGGGCTTCTATGAATGGCGGCAGACCGGGGGCAAGAAGGGGCAACCCTATTGGATCCGCCCCAGGCATGGCGGCCTGGTCGCCTTTGCCGGCCTGATCGAGACCTATGCCGAGCCGGGCGGCTCGGAAATGGACACCGGCGCCATCCTGACGGTCAACGCCAATGCCGACGTCGCCCATATCCACGATCGCATGCCGGTGGTGATCGATCCCAGGGATTTCGCCCGCTGGCTGGATTGCCGCACGCTCGAGCCGCGCGATGTCGCCGACCTGTTGCGGCCGGCGCAACTCGATTTCTTCGAGGCTATCCCCGTCTCCGACCTCGTCAACAAGGTCGCCAACGCCGGCCCGGAGATTCAGGTGAGGGGCGAGATCGGGCCGGAGCCCGAGAAGGCCAGGCGCCAGAAGCCTGGCGCCGATGACAGTCAGATGACGTTGTTCTAGCTGAGCCTGTTGTCTGGAAGCGTAAATGAGCGCCTCATCGGCGCCTTTGGCGCCGGTCGCGCACCGCTTCAGGCAGCGCGGGGCGATACGATCTTCGGTGCCGGCTTCTTCTTCTTGGCGGTGTGGAGAAGGGCGGCGACGATCGCGGCCGGGCCGATTGCGCGATAGTGGCTGGCCAGCGCCGGTTGCTTGGCGCGGGTGGCTTCTTGCTTGCTTCGAGGCATGTTTCTCTTCCCAGGTAACGTTTTCGTGTTCGCGTTTGGCCGTTGAATCCGACCAAATCGTGACGCTTGGTGATCTAGCCGGCGAATGTTTCATGACTGTGCCGACATGTTTAATAAAATGTTTCACTGGCTGATTCCGCGTGATCAAGCGACGGATTTGCCGGTCCTGGCGACGTTTTTCCTGGGGTCAGCGGCTTGACGGCAACACTGACCAAGGCGATAAAGCCGCCCATGAAAACGTCTTTCGCCATCTGTGGCATTTGCATTATTGGCTAGCCTCGCGCTGGTCCGGACGTTTTCGCCTCATCTTTCCCCAGATTGGACAAACGCCCCGGCCAGCAGGCTGGAGCCTGATTTGCGCCGAGGCGCGGGGCTGGCTTCATCCAGATAAAGAGTTCTGAACCGGGAAGGCATGGAATGTCAGACGCACCGCAGGGCCTGCGCCTCTACAACACGCTGACGCGCACGAAACAGGATTTCGTTCCGATCGATACGCTTAACGTGCGCATGTATGTCTGCGGCCCGACCGTCTACGACTTCGCCCATATCGGCAATGCCAGGCCGGTCATCGTCTTCGACGTGCTGTTCCGCTTGCTGCGCCATGTCTATGGCGAGACGCATGTCACCTATGTGCGCAACATCACCGACGTCGACGACAAGATCAACGCGCGCGCGCTCCGCGATTTCGGTGGCGAGATATCAGCCGGAAAACTGTCGCTCAACGAAGCGATCCGGCGGGTGACCGAAAAGACCGCCGACCAGTTCCACAGGGATGTCGCCACGCTCGGCTGCCTGGAGCCGACGGTTGAGCCGCGCGCCACCGAATTCGTCGAACCGCGCGCCGACGGCAAGACCGACATGATCACCTTGATTCAAAGCCTGATCAAACGCGGTCATGCCTATGTCGCGGCAGGCGAAGTTCTGTTCGACACCGCGTCGATGCCGGACTACGGCCAATTATCGAAGCGCAATCTCGACGAACAGCAGGCCGGCGCCCGCATCGCTGTCGATGCCCACAAGAAGAACCCTGGCGATTTCGTGCTGTGGAAGCTGTCGTCACCGGAAGAGCCGGGCTGGGAAAGTCCGTGGGGCAGGGGTCGGCCGGGCTGGCATGTCGAATGCTCGGCGATGTCGGCCGCCTATCTCGGCGAAGTCTTCGACATCCATGGCGGCGGCCTCGACCTGATCTTCCCGCATCATGAGAATGAGATCGCCCAGTCGCGCTGCGCCCACGGCACGTCAGTCATGGCCAATGTCTGGATGCACAATGGCTTCCTCCAGGTCGAGGGCCAGAAGATGTCGAAGAGCCTCGGCAATTTCTACTCGATCCACGAACTGCTGGAGACCGAGACCTTCGGCGGCCGCAGCTGGCCGGGCGAGGTTCTGCGGCTGGCGATGCTGATGACGCACTACCGCGAGCCGATCGACTTCTCCGTGCGCAAGCTGGAGGAGGCGGAGAACACGCTGCGCAAATGGAAACGCGCGGCGGATCTGGCGCCGGCTGCCGGGCAACTGCCGGCGCAGGTGGTCGATGCCTTGTCGGACGATCTCGCCACCTATGCCGCGTTCCAGATTTTGACGCAGATGGCCAGCGAGGCAGCGGACGGCAACGAGGCCGCCGCTGCGCTGAAGGCGTCGCTGCAATTCCTCGGCTTCGATGTCGCCTCGGCAGAGGTGGATGAGGCAGCGGTCGCCACGGCTATCGCCGACCGCTTGGCGCTGATCGCGGCCAAGAACTGGGCCGAGGCCGATCGGGTTAGGGATGAGCTTCTGGCGCAGGGCGTGCAGCTGAAGGACGGCAAGGATCCGGTGACCGGCGAGCGCGTCACGAGCTGGGAGGTTAAGCGGTGAGGTTGGAGGCTTGGACCGCAGGATTGGAGAGGACGGTGCGAGGCGCCCCCCTCTGTCCTGCCGGACATCTCCCCCTCAAGGGGGGAGATTGGCTGTCCCAGCCGCCTTCGCCAATCATCAACGCTGATGGTGGGGCGCGGTTCGCGAAGCTGCTGATCTCCCCCCTTGAGGGGGAGATGCCCGGCAGGGCAGAGAGGGGGGCCTCGCAATGACCCATCATCGGGTATCTCCCATCAATCGCGGCAATGCGCGCAAGATGCGCAGGGTCATGACCGATGCCGAGCTGAAGCTTTGGAATGAGATACGCGCACACCGACTCATGGGGCTGGCGTTTCGACGTCAAATGCCGATAGCCGGCTTCATCGTCGACTTTGCTTGCCCCAACAAGAAGCTGATCGTTGAGCTGGACGGTTCCCAGCACGCTTCTCATGAGATTTCGGCGTCCGATGCCGCGCGAACAGCCAGACTTGAGGCGCTGGGCTGGACCATCCTGCGCTTCTGGAACGACGATGTGATCCGCGATATCGACAATGTCTGCCAGCACATCGTCATCGAGGCCGGCCTCGCCGGTGCCGAAGTGCCGGCGCATGAACCAGCAACGGAGGCATTTCCATGATCGACCATCTCGGCATCGACGTTGCCGATTTCGACGCTTCGAAAGCCTTCTACGACAAGGCGATGGCGCCGCTGGGTGCCTCGCTGCTCTACATGGTGCCGCTGGAATATACCGGTGGCGCCAAGGTTGGTGGCTATGGCCGCGATCGGCCGGTATTCTGGCTGCAGGAAGGCAAGGAGGGTCAAAAGGCCCATCAGCACGTCGCCTTCACCGCGCGCAGCCGCGCCGAGGTCGATGCCTTCCATGCCGCGGCCCTTGCCGCCGGCGGCAGGGACAATGGCGCGCCGGGCCTGCGCCCGCACTATCATCCGAACTATTATGGCGCCTTCGTCTTCGATCCCGACGGCAACAATGTCGAGGCTGTCTGCCATGATCCGGAGTGAGACATGATGAGCCTCGACAACCGGCCGGTCTACACAGGCGGCTGCCAGTGCGGCGCGGTGCGCTTCCGCGTCGAGGGCACCCTTGGCGACGCCTCGATCTGCCACTGCCGCATGTGCCAGAAGGCGAGCGGCAACTTCTACCTGCCGCTGGTCTCCGTGCGCGGCGCCAAGGTTGACTGGACGCGCGGCGAGCCCAAGCGCTTCCGTTCCTCCAATGCCGCCTGGCGCGGCTTCTGCGCCGAATGCGGCACGCCGCTGACCTTCGAGGCGCCCGACGGCATGGCGCTGGCGATCGCCGCCTTCGACGATCCGGCTGGCATCGCGCCGACCATCCAGTGGGGCACGGAGGCGAAACTGCCTTATGTCGACACCATTCCGCAATTGCCGGGCGAGGACACGATGGCGGATATGGGGTCGGCCCCCTATCTCGCCGAGCTTGTCTCCTACCAGCATCCCGATCACGACACCGACCAATGGCCGCCGGAGGAAAGACCATGACCGAGACTGTCCGAACCGGCGGTTGCCAGTGCGGCGCCGTGCGCTTCCGCGTCAAGGGCGCGCTCGGGCGCCCGTCCATCTGCCATTGCCGCATGTGCCAGAAGCAGTTCGGTTCTTTCTTCGGCGCGCTCGTGACCGTGCCCAAGAATGGCGTCGAATGGACGCATGAGGAGCCGAGCTATTTCCAGTCGTCGGTCAACATCGATCGCGGCTTCTGCGCCCGCTGCGGAACGCCGTTGACCTACCGCCAGCCCGACGGGCTGGAGATCGCCATCGGCGCCTTCGACGACCGCTCGGATCTGGCGCCGCAAATCCAGGTTAACTATGCGGCCCGGCTGCCCTGGGTGGAAAAAATCTTCGAGGCGCCGATCCATGACGACCGCGACTATTACGCAAGGCAGGAGCAGATCATCTCCTTCCAGCACCCCGATCATGAAACGGCCAACTGGCCGCAACAGGGCCTGAAACTATGACTGTTCACAGCACTTCCTTGCGCACCCTCTACCCGGAGATTGAACCGTTCGACTCGGGCATGCTCGATGTCGGCGACGGCCACACGGTCTATTGGGAGCGTTCCGGCACCAAAGGAGCCAAGCCGGCGGTGTTCCTGCATGGCGGACCGGGCGGCACCATCTCGCCAAAACACCGGCGGCTGTTCGACCCGAAACTCTACGATGTCATCCTGTTCGATCAGCGCGGCTGCGGAAAATCGACGCCCAACGCCTCGCTGGAGGCCAACACGACCTGGCATCTCGTCGCCGACATCGAACGGCTGCGCGAGATGGCCGGCTTCGACACATGGCTGGTGTTCGGCGGCTCCTGGGGGTCGACGCTGGCGCTCGCTTATGCCGAAACGCACCCCGATCGGGTCAGCGAACTGGTGGTGCGCGGCATCTACACGCTGACCCGCGCCGAACTCGAATGGTACTATCAGTTCGGCGTCTCCGAGATGTTTCCCGACAAGTGGGAGCGTTTCCTGGCGCCGATCCCCGAAGCCGAGCACGGTGACATGATGGCAGCCTACCGCAAGCGGCTGGTCGGCTCGGACCGCAAGGCGCAGCTGGAAGCAGCCCGCGCGTGGAGCCTGTGGGAAGGCGAAACCATCACGCTGCTGCCGGAACCGGAAACCAGCGGCAAGTTTGGCGAGGACGACTATGCCATCGCCTTTGCCCGCATCGAGAACCATTATTTCGTCCATGCCGGCTGGCTCGACGAAGGGCAGCTGCTGCGCGATGCGCATAAGCTCAAGGATATTCCTGGCACCATCGTCCATGGCCGCTACGACATGCCGTGTCCGGCGCGTTACGCCTGGGCGCTGCACAAGGCCTGGCCGAAGGCCGACTTCCACCTGATCGAAGGCGCCGGCCACGCCTATTCGGAGCCCGGCATCCTCGACCGGCTGATCCGCGCGACGGACAAATTTGCAGGCAAATGACCATGACCCGCGAGCGCCTCTATCTCTTCGACACGACACTGCGCGATGGCCAGCAGACGCCGGGCATCGACTTTTCGGTCGAGGACAAGATCGCGATTGCAAAACTGCTCGACGAGTTCGGCATGGATTATGTCGAGGGCGGCTATCCCGGCGCCAACCCGACCGACACCGCCTTCTTCCAGCAGAAACGCACCGCACGCGCCAAATTCGTCGCCTTCGGCATGACCAAGCGGGCAGGGGTGTCGGCGTCCAATGATCCCGGCCTTGCCGCGCTCGTACAGTCAAAGTCGGATGCCATCTGCTTCGTCGCCAAGAGTTGGGATTACCATGTCCGCGTCGCGCTCGGCTGCACCAACGAGGAGAATCTGGAGTCGATCCAGACTTCGGTCGAAACCGCTGTTGCTTCCGGCAAGGAGGCGATGGTCGATTGCGAGCATTTCTTCGATGGCTTCAAGGCCAATCCGGACTATGCGCTGGCCTGCGCGAAGACGGCCTATGACGCCGGTGCGCGCTGGGTGGTGTTGTGCGACACCAATGGCGGCACGCAGCCGTCGGAAGTACGCGTCATCGTCGACAAGGTCATCGCCTCGGGCATACCGGGCGATCATCTGGGTATCCACGCCCATGACGATACCGGCCAGGCGGTTGCCAATTCGCTGGCCGCTGTCGAGGCCGGCGTGCGCCAGATCCAGGGCACGCTGAACGGCATAGGCGAGCGCTGCGGCAATGCCAATCTGATCTCGATCGTGCCGACGCTGGCGCTGAAGCCGGCCTTCGCCGATCGCTTCGAGACGGGCATCTCGACCGATGCGTTGACCGGCATTTCGCGCCTGTCGCGTGCGTTCGACGAACTCTTGAACCGCGCCCCGGAAGCGCAGGCTCCCTATGTCGGCGCCTCGGCTTTCGCCACCAAGGCCGGCATCCATGCCTCGGCGCTGGCCAAGGAGCCGGCGACCTATGAGCATGTTCCGCCGGAATCCGTTGGCAACCGCCGCCGCGTCATGGTCTCCGACCAGGGCGGCAAGGCCAATTTCCTCGCCGAGCTGAAGCGGCGCGGCATCGAGGTGCCGAGGGACGATCACCGGCTCGATGCGCTGATATCAGTGGTCAAGGAGCGCGAGGCGGAAGGCTATGCCTATGAGGGCGCGGATGCGTCTTTCGAACTCTTGGCGCGCAAGATGCTGCATGGCCTGCCGGAATTCTTCAACGTCACCTCGTTCCGCTGCATGGTCGAGCGCCGCTTCGACGCCAACGGCAATCTGAAGACGGTTTCGGAAGCGATCGTGAAGGTCGAGGTCGACGGCGAAGAAAAGATGTCGGTCGCGGAAGGGCACGGCCCGGTCAACGCGCTCGACATCGCGCTGCGCAAGGATCTCGGCAAATATCAGAGCGAGATCGTCGACCTCGAACTCGCCGACTTCAAGGTGCGTATCCTCAATGGCGGCACCGAGGCCATCACCCGCGTCCTGATCGAATCGCATGACGGCACCGGCGCGCGCTGGTGGACGGTCGGGGTTTCCGAAAACATCATCGATGCTTCGTTCCAGGCGCTGATGGATTCGATCATCTACAAGCTGATGAAGAACCGCGAGATGGCGGGACTGGTGGCTGCGGAGTAGGCGCGTGGGTTTCTCGATAAGCTGGTTTGGCTTCCGCGGTTACGGGATCAAGGAAGCCGCGGCCTTGTTCGGCAGGGAAGTCGGTGGTTCGTCGGAAGATTTCGATGCCACGGTGAACGCTTATCGCAGCGAAAAGAATTGGGCGATTATCATCCTGGGCTACTGCAGCTTTCCCAATCCTCCTGACAGCTATCTGTCGGCGTTCTCGCAGGGCAGGGAAATGGTCGTCGTGCACATAGAAGAACATACTATGTTCGCTCGCGCCGAATTCTGGAGCAGCGGAAAGAACATCTGGAGGGTATGGCATACCGGCGACAAAAACGTCAGGGACCTTCATACCACAGGCGACCTTCCGATATCCTTTGAAGGCATGAGGCAGGCGGCCTTTTCAAAACAGGATGAAGATGCCGAAAGCCCGGGGGTCGACTTCGTTTTCGACATTCCTCTCGATCTTGCCGCAGAGTTGACGGGCTTCAGGCATGATGAGGGGGCGCCCGACAGGCTGTTCTTTGAGCTTATCGAGAAGCCCATCCAGAAATGAGCTGACAAGTTTGTTGCCATAGCTCTCGATGACGCAGTTCTTCGAAGGCGGCGGCTTGAACCATCAGCGAAAGTCCATTGATCCATCAGAACTTTGCGATGGTCTTGCAGAGGTTACTGGGCCATAGCGTTGGGCCATGGTCACTGAAGCAATTGCCTTGGACGCTGATTCACAGGCCCGTCGCGGCTTCCTGCTGGCGCTGGGGGCCTATCTCTTGTGGGGATTGCTGCCTTTCTACATGAAAGCGGTGGCGCATCTGCCGCTTGCCGAGGTCATTGCCCACCGCATCGTCTGGTCCGTGCCGATCGCCGCGGCGGTTTTGGTCTGGGCCGGCCGCACGGCGGACTTCAAGGCGGCCATTCGCTCGCCCCGCACCATCGGCATGGCGGCGCTGACGGCGGCGCTGATTTCGGTCAACTGGGGCATCTATGTCTGGGCGATCGCGGTCGACCGCACCGTCGAGACAGCACTCGGCTATTACATCAACCCGCTGGTGGTGGTCGTGGTCGGAGCCGTGCTGCTGGGCGAAAAGCTGGACCGGTTGCAGATCGCGGCGGTCGCGCTTGCGGCGGTTGCCGTCACGCTGCTGACGATCGAGGGCGGCAAGCTGCCCTGGGTGTCGCTGGCGCTGGCGTTTTCCTTCGCCGCCTACGGCTTCTTCCGCAAGACGCTGCCGATCGGCCCGAGCCAGGGCTTTCTGCTCGAAGTGCTTTTGCTGTCCGTGCCGGCTCTCGGCTACATCATCTACCTGATCACGACAGGGCAGGACCACATAATATCCAGCACCGGCACCGACACGGCGTTGCTGATCGGTTGCGGTCCGGTCACATCGGTGCCGCTGCTTCTGTTTGCGTTCGGCGCCAAGCTTTTGCGCCTCTCCACCATCGGTATCATGCAATACATCGCGCCAACGATGGTTTTCCTGATCGCGGTTTTGATTTTCAACGAGCCGTTCGGCACGGCACAGGCCGTTGCCTTTGCGCTGATCTGGGCAGCCCTGGCGATGTATTCCTGGTCTATGTTGACGAGCGCACGCCGGGCGGCTCGATAGGGATCTTCGCGCTTTGGCGCAAAGATGCCAGGTTGCGCTACAATCCCCGGCCAAGCCGCCTGACGAACAGATAGGTGGCTGCGGCGATAGCCACCGACACCGCCGTCACCGCCCAGAAGCCCACTGGCGTGTCGACCAGCGGCAGCCCGCCGACATTCATGCCGAACAGGCCCGATATGATGGTCATCGGTAGCAGCACCGCCGTCATGACCGAAAGAATGTAGAGCAACTGGTTCGACTGCATTGTCAGTTTCGCCATTAGCTCGTCCTGCAACAGCCTCGTGCGCGCCTGCAACTGCTCGCCGTCATGGTAAAGCGTCTGCGCCCGGTGCGAGAGCCGGGCCGCCATATCGTTGATCGGGTCAGGCAACTCGTCGCGATGCGAATGGTCGAGATGCCGAAACAGATTGGTGAGCGTCGCCATTTGCCGATGGATCACCACCAGTTGCCGGCGCGCCTCGACCAGCGCTTGCCGCTCATTGTGCCATGCGTCGCGCACGACGCGATCCTCGATGCCGTCGAGCGTGTCGCCGAGCTTGCCGAGCTCGGCCGACATGCCGTCGAGCGACTGGCCTGTGACCGCCTCGATCAGGTCCGCCGGCGAGCGGAATTTCCGTGATCCATTTTCCACCACCTTGCGGACCGCGTCGACCGACTCCAGCGGTTGCTTGCGGGCGCCGATCAGCATCGTGTCGTTGAAGGCAAAACGGAAATGGACGAGCCCGCGCGCCTCCGAAAAATCGTGCTTGAGGTCCGGCAGGTCGCCATAGAGCCAGCCATCCTCATAGTCGATGTGGCAGCCATGGCTGGGCGCCAGGAAAGCATCGCGCGCCGGGGTCGGCAGAGCCTTCTCGGCGCTGATCTCCTGGCGAGCGTGGAGGTCGGTGATCTGGTAGCTGCGCCAGGTCCATCGCGCCTGCGCAAGGTCCTTGGTGCGGGAGCCGTCGGCTGTGAAATGATAGGTAAAGAACAGCCCATGCTCATCGGGCAGATAGGGCGACAGGTCGGTGCCTTCCGGGGCGAGGGCGGTATCCATGGGCAGTGCCAAATGCAGGTTTCAATACGCCGCCGCATTGGCGGTCGCCTGGCCGCAATTTCTAGCACGTGCGAACCCGGTTCCGTGTGACGGTTTCTTGACAGCCGATCACAGTGTGTCGAGCAGGGAGAGGATCGATGCACCAGTTGCCGTCATCTTCGACGCTTGGATGGACTTCGCATCCACCGCAACGGGGCTGCAAGTCGTCGCCAACTGGGTGACGCGAGCAGTGCGTCGCGCTCGGCAAGAAGGTTGTCTCGATCGTGCACCAATGCGTTCCGTTCGAGGCCGAGCTCACGATAGGCGCGGTTGATTGTGTCGCGCTCGCCGCGCAAATGGTCGGCCTCGGCCGCCGCCGCGGCGCCTACGACATCGCAGGCGTCATCGAATTTCGCCCGCATCAGGTCCAGCTCATCGCGCAATTCCTGGCTGTCGCCGTCGTCCGCCATGGCACATAGAATGTCGAAGGCAGCGCGGATCAGCGGTGTCATATCCGGATGATTCTGCAGGTCCCCGACCGTTGCCCGTTCATGATGCAGGTTCGCTGTCAGGAAACGCCCTATCTCGGTCTCCGCCTGGTCTAAGGGTGTCGGCCAGGCGATGCCGGTCTTCTCCGCCGCGCGCTCGACATGATATCGCCAGTCGATCAGGAATTGTTCGTGGCGAATGAAACAACGTGGCATGTGCCGCGAATGATATTCCGCATCGAGCAGGTGCCTCAACCAGAGCAAAAGCGATTTTACCAGCGGCAATCCATCCCGCCGCTCCAGCGAATAGGCGACCTCGAGAGGGTTGCGGAGCGGGAGCAAGGCCACCGGGTCGGTCTCCATCTCGGCAAGAATCGACGACATGAACGGAACGAACCGGCAGATCCTGGGATCCTTGACGAAAAACAGCGGCTCATCGCCGTACTCGCTTGCAAGGATCGCCTTGATCTTGTGGTGGTGACGCTCCGCCGCCAGCGATTGCAGCCATTGCGGATCGAGTGGCCGCCAGTCATGCCACGAGGAGGCTGCCGCTGTGAGCAGCTCGTCGTTGGCGAGATTGAGCGGGGTGCTTTCCCAATATCCCCGGGGATTGTTGCGGTCCGCGCGCAGTGGTTTTTTGGGGCGGGCCGATCCCAATGCGGCGATGGTGCCGGCAAGCATCGAGGTCCCGCTGCGGTGCATTCCAAGCACCAGGATCGCTTTTCTGCGGGAACGGCGCGGGCGATCGGGCATCGGCGCGGCCTGTGGCGGCTCTTGCCTCAATGGCAGCCGGGCTTCGAGCCATTCGGCTATTCCCGCGGGCAGCGCCAGCGTTCCGTCCAGAAGCGGGTTCGCGGCAGCCGACTCCTCGTTGAACAGTCCATGATAGTGAATATGGACCAGCCGGGCCGGATCAGGCGCCGTGGCCGGGTTGAAGTTATGAAGCGGAAAATTATGCGTGGCCGGCAAAAGCCGCACGGAATGGTTGCCGGCAGTGGCCGCCAGTGAGAAGGCAGCCTGGCTCGTGCCCCAGAAGGCGGTGGCCTCTCCCTGCAAAATGCCTGTTCCGGTGCTGTAGGTTGGCTCGGCTCCGGCCCATGGCTTCATATTGGCCGCCACCAGCTTCCTGAAGATGTCTTCGGTGCGCTGAAAGAGGCCGCTCGTCCTTTTTGCGGCGATGAGCCCGCCATTGTAGCTGGCGCGCACCGCCAGGCCGTCGACGCTCGTGCGCACGATGGGCAGGTGCTCGTAGTCGACACCGGCAAGGGCGCATAGCTGTCGCCAATAAGCGTCGGATGGGTCACCAGGACCGGTCGTGCACATGCCCTTGCTGTCCACCGGGCGGGCAGCGGCGGAGCATGTACCCAACGAAAAGTCGGGCTCGGCTATGAATATCGCATCGCTATCAAGCTGGATGATGACCGGCGGCCCGGACCGTCTCTCGGCATGAGCAAGGGAATGTATCCGGTATGAGGTGCCATATTGCGGACAGCAGCTGTCGACCTCGATTGGCAGATAGTCGACGCCGAGTTGCCCGAACCGGTCTATCGTCGACGGCGAGGGACGACGGCTGCTTCTGGGCGAAACCGCCGTTATCCGGGATCGGGAATAAGAGCCGGCGAAACATCTTATGCTTTCGCACAGCAGCAGGGCCTGTGCTTCGAGAATGCCCGCCTCGGCAATCAGCACGAACTCGACGTCGTTTTCAGATCCATCGGCTTTGGCTTCGGTAACGGGTTCTCGGCGCGGGGCAGGAGATGGAATTGCCGGGCGCTCATTCCTGGCGACGCCGATCTTCTGGATGACGACTTGCTCTCCTCGGTACAGCTCGCGGTATTGGCCAGCATGTACCGACAGGAAGCTGTCGATCCCGAGTTTTGGACGCTCGACCTCGTTGGCAAAGAACGTCCATTCGTAGTCGTCGAAAATGACGATCCCGCCGTCCCGCACCATCGGCCAGGAGAACACGGCATCGGCCTGGACATCGGCGCTGTGATGGCTGCCGTCGACATAGACGAGGTCGAAACGCCGCTCGTCGGTGATAAGGCGGGCCAATGCCTGGGACGAGGGACTTTTGATCTTCTCGATCCGTTTGCCGAACGCGGCGAGATTGCTGTCGAAGCGTTGCTCGACATGCGCAAGCGGGTCGCTCCATTTCTGCCGCAAGGTGTGTTCGGGACTGCCCCCGAATGTATCGATGCATGTCAGCCGGCATTTGCCGAAATAGTTGAGAAAGAAGATCGCCGACCGGCCCTCCCAGGAGCCGATCTCGAGGACATCGAGAGGCTCGTCGCGGCGCGACTGGAGCAGTGTGGCCCAGAGGGGAAAGAAGCGCGAAGTCCAGTCGGTCGAAAGGCTTTTGCCTTCAAACCAGGCAGAATAATCAAGGTCCATAATTCTCACTCTTTACGGCAGACGGCACCCTTCGGTTTCCAGAAATCTGTTCCTCGTCAATTGGGGCAGTATCAGTTCAACTGCCTCTCTTGGGCAACCACGCCTTGAGCCCGATTGCCAGTCGCTTCGTCACCGCACCGGCTACGGTTCGCCAGTCGAGCGGCCAGCACAGATAGCAGATGCGCAGCATCCCGGTGAAACCCGGCAGCGGGCTGGCCAGCATGCGCGCGACGATGGCATGGGCCAGCTGCCTTGCTGCAACCGCATCCTCCGTGCGCCTGAAGGGCCGCGACGCTGCAAGGAAAGCCTTGAATACGCCAAGCAACTTGCCGTAGGCGGCGGCGCGTCGGTCGACGGCGATCACGTGCCCGCGGATGAACTGGGTGAGGTCCTGGGCGAAAGCGTCGTCATAGAGGTCATAGGTCAAGCCGAGGCGCGCCCATGATGCCTGGCGGATCGGATGCGTGCGATTACGGGCATTCGTTGCGTTTGTCGCGGTCAGCCCAAGTGCGTTCAGCCGGTAGCGCGTCAGCGGTTCGGCAAGATTTCGCGCCCGGCACAAAGGCAGCATGTCGAACCAAAGATAGTGGTCCTGCGAAACCAGTTCATCGATCCTGTAGCGCCCGGCGGCCTCGAAGCAGCCGCGGCGGTAGGCGACCGTCGAATGGTAGAAAGGATTGTGGAACAGGATCGTCCAGCGGATCTCCAGATCCGTCTCGGGCATATGCTGCGCACCAACGACGCGGTCGGCCTCGTCGATCAGCGTCACAGCGTGTCCGACGAGGCCAAGTTCGCTGTCTTCGTCCAAGGCCGCGACCAGTCGCCCGACATGGGCCGGCTCGGCGATATCATCCGCGTCGAGGCGCAGGATGATCTCGCCTCGGGCCGCCTCGATGCCGCGATTGGCGGCGGCGGCGGTGCCGAGATTGGTCGGATTGATGACCAGCCGGATGCGCGGATCGCGACGCGCCAGTTCCTGAAAAACCGCGTCCTGGCCCGTTCCGTCATCGACGATGATGAGTTCGAGATCGTTGAACTCCTGGGCCAGGATGCTGTTGACCGCTGCGTCGAGAAAGCGCTGGTCCGTATAGACGGTCATGACGACGGAAGCGCGTGGAACGCGATCCGCGTTGCCGCCTGTTCTGTCCGCCACCGTTCAATCCCCCTTGCGCATCTCTCCGATAATCAACCATGAGATTCGCCGCAAATGGAAATCGCCGGAGCGTCCGTGAGGCTCTAGATTGCCGCCCGAGCCGCGGCCGGCGGTGAGCGCCGCCGCCCGCGCCGTCGGATGCGGTTCAGCGCTTCGGCCCAAACCCGGGGTAGGGGTTGAGCGGCACGATCGCGGCGATATCCATCATGCCGGCCTTGATCAGCGGCAAAGTGGCGAGATGGCCGCGCACTTCGGCGTCGTCGGCGGCCTCGAACATCAGGCCGCTGCCGGGAATGTCGCCACGGTTCCAGACCTGGCGCACCGCGCCTTCGGCGTAGAGCGCGCGCCGCTGCTCGGCCTCGCCGGGCAGAAGCGGTGCGAAGTCGGCGTCGCCAAACTTTTCTGTGTTGCGGGTGAGAAGGGCGAAGAACTGCATGTCGGTCTCCTTGGTTGGGATGGCCGACTATCCCTTCTGGCTGGTCAGACTGTCCAAGACTGATTAGGCTAAAGTTGAGACCTGTTGGGACGTGAGCCTGGGATAAGATGTTCGACCTGCGCCAGCTCCGCTACTTCGTCACGGTCGCCGAGACCGGCAATGTCGGCCGTGCGGCCGAACTGCTGCACATTTCGCAGTCGCCGCTCAGCCGGCAGATCATGCAGCTCGAGCAGCAGCTGGGCGTTGCGCTGTTCGAACGGGCAAAGCAGCGGGTCCATCTCAATGCCGAGGGCCGCGCCTTCCTCACCGAAGCCCGCGCGCTGCTTGCCAATGCGCGACGCGTGGAGGAGTTCGGCCGCAACCTCGCCAGCGGCGCCGTCGGCCGTCTCGCCATCGGTTATGTCGAGGGCGCGGTGCACGCCGGCCTGATCGGCGGCATGCTCAGGCAATTCCGCCGCGAGCGGCCGCAATTGCATCTCAGCCTGATGAGCCTGCGCTCTGCCGCGCAGTTGGAGGGGCTGCGTCAGCGCACGCTCGATCTCGGCCTGATCTATTCGCCGCCGCCGGCCGATTATCCCGAAATTGCTTCGATTCTAGCTCGCCGCGAACCGCTGGTGCTGGCGATCCCAGAGGGCGATGCGCTCACCGCTCTTGCCGACATCCGCCCGCATCATCTCGACGGCCGCACCTGGGTAACCGTGGTGCGCCAGCCCGCCGACACCAACCGTGGCCAGTTCCTGGCCGCTTGCATCGAGGCCGGCTTCGTGCCCGACATCGCTTATGAGACGGCCGATCCCTTGACCTCGCTCGGCCTGGTCAGCGCCGGACTGGGGCTGGCGACGGTGCAGGAGAGCCTGCGAAGCGCCGCGCCGCCGGGAATCGTCTTCCGCGACCTTCCCTGGTTCAAGCGCAGCGTAGCGATCCATCTCGCCTGGCGGCGGCAGGATCGGCGGGCGGTGATTGCGGATTTGCGGAAGGGAGTAGGGCAGTAGGGCAGTAGGCAAGCCCTATCCCTACATTTTGTCGATCACCGACTGCATGCCCTCGGTCGGCGCGTCGACGGAGGAGCCTGCCACCATAATGGCGGCGACGATGGCTTCCGGATCGTTGATCACCAATGGCTGAACGCGTTTTGCAGTATGGATGAAGCCCTCTGCCGCCATGTGATCAAGCAACGACAGCATCGGGTCCCAGAATCCATTGATATTGCCAAAGACGATCGGTTTGCGGTGATGGCCGAGCTGTCCCCAGGTCATGATCTCGACGATCTCCTCCACAGTGCCGATGCCACCAGGCAGCGCCACAAAGGCGTCGGATTTCTCGAACATTCTGTGCTTGCGCTCGTGCATGTTGTCGGTGATGAGGAGTTCATCGAGCCGGTCGAGCGCGGTTTCTGTTGCTTCCTTGTTGATGAGGAAGCGGGGAATGATGCCTGTCACCTTGCCGCCGGCCTTGAGCGCGCCTTCGGCGACTGCGCCCATAATGCCTTTGGTGCCGCCGCCATAAACCAGCCGCAGGCCCGCTCTGGCAATTGAGCGCCCAAGCAGGTGTCCGGCCTTCGCATAGATTTCATCGCGGCCCGGAGACGAGCCGCAATAGACGCAGACGGATCGAATCGTGTTCATACGGATGATTGGTGATTGGGTCTGAAAGCGTGGTCAAGCCCCGGGGTGGGCTTTTTCTTGTCGGCTTTGGCAAAACACGCTAGACCGGCGTTAGGTGGCTAAGGGGTAGGGAAATATGGCAATTAATCCATTGAAGGCGTTCCTGTTCGCGGCGGGTGGGACCGTCGCGGCCGCGGGAACGGCTTATGTATCGGGCGCACTCGACCCGTATCTTCATCCAACGCCGCCGGCGCAGGTTGCGGCCTTGACGCCACCAGAGGCGCCGAAACCGGCTGATCCCGGCACGGAAGGGCGGCTGCCAGCGCCTGCGGTGCCGGCTGCTCCCGCCGCGGCGCCCCAGACGGCGGCTCCGGCAGCACCTGCGACAGAGGCTCCAGCAGCGCCCGCAACCGATGCGGCGGCTCCGGCGGCACCAGCTGCGGCCGGCCCGATCGCGCCGACTTTCGATGTCGTGCGCGTCGAGAGCAATGGCTCGATCGTCATTGCCGGAAATGCAACGCCCAATTCAAAGGTCGAGATCCTCAGCGGCACGACTGTGCTTGGTTCGACCGTGGCGGGGCCCGATGGCGCTTTCGTCATCGTGCTCGACGATCCGCTGAAGCCGGGCGACTACACAATTGCCCTGCGTTCGGCGGTCGGCACGGTGGTGACCGTCTCGGTGCAGACCGCCGTTGTTTCGGTTCCCAAGAATGCCGCCGGCCAGGTGCTGGCCATGGTCGAGGAGCCGGGCAAGCCGGCCGAACTGCTGACGGTTCCCGCGCCCGAGACCAAACCGGCAGCCCCTGCCACCGGCGACCAGGCTGCCGCACCGGCTGCCCCGGCGCCAGCTCCGGCCGCCGAAGCGCCCGCGACTGCTGCTCCGGCGCCTTCCGCACCGGCCCCGGCCGTCGTCGAGACGGCACCGGCCCCGGCCGCTCCGGCAACATCGCCCGCGGCAGCCGTGGCCGAACCAAAGATCGTCGTCGAGGCGGTCGAGATCGACGGCAACAAGATCTTTGTCGCCGGCCTCGCCGATCCGGGCCGCAAGGTGCGTGCCTATGCCAACGACATCCTGCTCGGTGACGCGCAGACATCGCCGGACGGTCATTTCCTCGTCGAAGCGAAGCGCGACATTCCGGTCGGCAGCTATACCATCCATGTCGACGGCCTCGATGCCGACGGCGTGAAGGTTGTGGCCCGCGCCGCCGTGCCGTTCGAGCGTGAACCGGGTGACGCAGTCGCCGCCGTAGCACCGGCCAAGACCAAGCCTGCAGAGACCAAGCCGGCCGCACCTGCAGCCGCCGAAGCGCCTGCCGCTCCGGCTCCTGCGGCGCCTGCCGTTGTCGCGGCTGCTCCGGCCGAACCTGCACCGGCGCCGGCTGCGCCCGCCACCGAGGCTCCGGCCGTTGTCGCTGCGACCACGCCGCCAGGCGACGTGCCGGAGGTTGTGTCGCCCAAGCTCGAACATGCCGACGGCGCCGTCATCATCCGCCGCAACGACACGTTGTGGCAGATCTCGCGGCGCGTTTACGGCCACGGCGTGCGCTATTCAACCATCTACCTCGCCAACCAGGACCAGATCAGGGATCCCGATCGCATCTGGCCCGGGCAGGTGTTCAAGGTGCCGGAAAAGTCCAAGGAAGGCGAAGCCGCCGACCTCAAGGCAATGGGCGAGCAGGCAACGACGGCGCCGGCCAAGACGCAGTAGAGGCCCACTTCGATCAGCTGGCATCGCCTGCTTGATTGGAGTGAAGCGCGAAGCCGGTTGCACCGGAATCGCCCAGCTCAGGGCGGAGATTCATACTCGGGATGAGATAATCTCCGCCATTTTGGCGACGGTATGGGATGGGCGTCGTCGTCGCTAGTGTCCGCATCCTGTCGCGCAGGCGTTCAGCCACGGGTTCGAAGCCGGTCTCGTCCAGACGATCGACCTTGTAGACCACGAACGGCGGAAGCACGTCGTATCCGGGGTAATAAAGGATCCCGTGATTGATCGGGAACAGCAGGTCGTCGATAGGGCCGTTGATCCCGCGCGGCGTATAGTGCTCTTCCCAGCCTCCGGCGGTCACGATCAACATCGCGCGTTTCCCGACGAGGGTCCCCTCGCCATAGCGATCGCCCCAGCGCCGATCGCTATGCTCGCCAACGCCATAGGCGAATCCGTAGGCGAACACACGGTCGACCCAGCCCTTGAGGATCGCCGGCATGGCGAACCACCAAAGCGGGAACTGCAGGATCAAGGTGTCGGCCCACAGGAGTTTCTCGATCTCGGCCTTTACATCGCCGGTTAGCGTGTCGGCTTCGAACCCCTTCTTGGAAGCCGCGACCGGGATGAGCCGCGCATCGGGTTCCAGTGATGGGAAGTCGGCGCGGTCGACTTCGGATTTCCAGCCATCGGCGTAGAGGTCCGACACGCGCACCTCATGCCCTTGAGCCTCGAGTTCCCTTATGGCGACGTCACGAAGGGCGCCGCTCAGCGAGCGTGATTCAGGATGGGCGAAGACAAGCAGGACTTTCATGGGTCAGATCCAATGTTGAGGAAACTGATCTGAACGTAGCCAACGATGGTATGATCCACTATATGCAGGTAATGCATAATATTGTGCCGAATAATGGATAAGTCCGACATTACATTTGAGCGTATGCGTAGCTTCGTTCGCGTGGCCGAGCGTGGCAGCCTGTCGGCGGTCGCGCGGGAACTTGGGGTTGGGCAGTCGACGATCACGCGGCACGTGCGGGAGCTCGAAGAAGCGGTCGGCGTGCCTTTGCTCAGCAGGACGACCCGGCGTGTCACGATGACCGCTGAAGGCAGCCGCTATTGTGCCAACAGCGTCCAGATACTGCGTCTTGTCGAACAGGCCAGCGATGAGGCCCGGGGCACGCGTGGCGCGCCCGCCGGCACGATCCGGATAAGCTGCACGGCGGCCTTCGGTGTCTTGCACGTCAGCCGGCTGATCTTCGCTTTTCAGGACCGTCATCCCGACATCGGGATTGACCTCAGCCTCACCGATGAGCGGGTGGATCTCGTCCGCGAGGGTGTCGATATCGCGCTTCGCCTGGGGCCGCTCACGGACAGCTCGTTGAAACTGCGGGCCCTTGGCCAGTCGCGGCGTCTGCTCGTGGCCTCTCCGGATTATCTGGCGGCGCGGGGAAGGCCGGCCGTCCTCTCGGATTTGTCCCGGCATGAGGGTATCCGGATGTCGAATGTGGCGGGTAGCGAAACGCTTGTCTTGCAGGGCGCCGGCGGCGAACGCCATATGGTGCCTTTCGCGGGGCGACTGCGCATCGATCATGGACTTGCCGCGCGGCAGGCCATGGTCGCTGGTCGAGGGATCGCGCCGGCGCATCGATGGCTTGTGGACGATCTCCTGGCGGCGGGCTTGCTCGAGACGATCCTGACGGATTATTCGCTGCCGTCCGTCCCGCTGAACATGTTGATTGTCCCGGAGCGCGCGGGCGTCGCAAGGGTCCGCTTGCTGGTCGAGTTTCTGGCGGAGCAGATTGCCGCTATTCCTGGGATCGAGAAATCCGTCTCAAAGGACTAGCCGCCGTCCGATCTGCCCGGAAGAGTAGCTTGCGGCGGTGCCGTCCATCGTCTATCGCCGATGAACGATGGCAGAATCCACCCTTGAACCAGACCGCGTGACCAGCGCTCTACCCAACCGCATCTCCGACAGCCGTGCTGTTGCGGCGCGATTTGCGGCGTTGTCGCATCCGGCACGCATCGAGATACTGAAGCACCTCTCGGCCAGCAATTCCTGCTGTTGCCGCGAGGTCGTCGACCGTTTCGATCTGGCGCAGTCGACGGTCTCGCAGCATCTGAAAATCCTGGTCGAGGCCGGCCTGGTCCGCTTCGAGCCCGACCGCCAGCGCTCGCGCTATGCCGTCGATCGCGCAGCCCTTGCCGATGTATCGGCATCGCTCGCCGCTCTCGTCAATTCCTGCTGCTCCGGCCGCTGACCCTCTCACCCAAAAGGCAAGAAAAGTGGCCGAAAAAACCGTCTCCGCCGACACCTCAACCCTTACCACATTGCGCAACCTCTGGCCCTATATGTGGCCAGCCGACCGTGCCGATCTCAGGGCGCGCGTCACCTGGGCAACGCTGCTGCTGGTCGTCGCCAAGCTGACGCTGGTTACCGGTCCCTATTTCTTCAAATGGGCAACGGATGCGCTGGCGGGCGGCTCCAGAACACCGCCGCCGCTGCCGTCGTTCCTGCTTGCCCCGGTGATGCTGGTCATCGCCTACAATGTGCTGAGGCTGGTCCAGCTTGGCTTCAACCAGTTGCGCGACGCGCTGTTTGCCCGCGTCGGCCAGCATGCGGTGCGCCAGCTCGCCTTCCGAACCTTCGTTCACATGCACCAGCTGTCGCTGCGCTTCCATCTGGAGCGCCGCACCGGCGGCCTGTCGCGCATCATCGAGCGCGGCACCAAGGGCATCGAGACGATCGTGCGCTTCATCATGCTCAACACCGCGCCGACCATTCTCGAATTCGCGCTGACCGCCGGCATCTTCGGCTTTACCTATGGCTGGAAATATGTGGCCGTGGTGGCGATCACCGTCTGGCTTTATGTATGGTTCACGGTCAAGGCCAGCGACTGGCGCATCTCGATCCGTCGCGACATGAACGACAGCGACACCGACGCCAACACCAAGGCGATCGACTCCCTGCTCAATTTCGAGACCGTCAAGTATTTCACCAACGAGGCCATGGAAGCCGACCGCTTCGACCGCTCGATGGCGCGCTATGAGATCGCCGCCACCAAGACCTGGACCTCGCTCGGCTGGCTGAACTTCGGCCAGGGCGTCATCTTCGGCATTGGTACGGTCGTCGTCATGTGCATGTCGGCGCTGGAAGTGCAGGCCCACACGCAGACGGTCGGCGATTTTGTCTTCATCAATGCCATGCTGGTGCAGCTTTCCGTGCCGCTCAACTTCATCGGCTTCATCTACCGCGAAATCCGGCAAGGCTTGACCGATATCGAGCACATGTTCGACCTGCTCGACGTGCCGCAGGAGATCGTCGACAAGCCGGACGCCAAGCCGCTCACCGTCGGCGCGGGCAAGGTCGAGTTCCGCGACGTGCATTTCTCCTATGATCCGAACCGCAAGATCCTGAAGGGTGTTTCCTTCGAGGTGCCAGCCGGCAAGACGGTAGCCATTGTCGGGCCGTCGGGTGCCGGCAAGTCGACCATTTCGCGCCTGCTGTTCCGCTTCTACGACGTGCAGGCCGGCCAGGTGCTGATCGACGGCCAGGACATCCGGGATGTCACCCAGGACAGTTTGCGCGCGGCACTTGGCATGGTGCCGCAGGACACGGTGCTGTTCAACGACACCATCGCCTACAACATCCGCTACGGCCGCGTCGGCGCGAGCGAGGAGGAGGTGCGCAAGGCTGCCGAACTCGCCCAGATCGGGCCGTTCATCGAAAAGCTGCCAGACGGCTACAAGTCGATGGTCGGCGAGCGCGGGCTGAAGCTGTCCGGCGGCGAGAAGCAGCGCGTGGCGATCGCCCGCACCATCCTGAAAGCGCCGCCGATCCTGATGCTCGACGAAGCCACCTCGGCGCTGGACAGCCACACCGAGCAGGAGATCCAGGCCGCGCTTGATCTCGTCAGCAAGGGCCGCACCACCATCGTCATTGCCCACCGCCTGTCGACTGTGATTTCCGCCGACGAGATCATCGTGCTGAAGGACGGCCAGATCGCCGAGCGCGGCACCCATGTCGAGCTGATGCGCAAGCACGGCCTCTATGCATCAATGTGGGATCGCCAGCGCGAGGCGACCGAAGCCGAGGAGCGGCTGCGCCTCGCCCGCGAGGGCGACGAACTCGGCGTCATCGTTCGCCGGCGGACCTCGGAGGTAAATTGATTTTTATGCTTGACCTCAACTTAAGTTGAGATTGTACGCCGTTCCTGGAGCCCGAAAACCCCATCATCCAGGAACGGAACAATCGAAATGAACGACATAAATCAGAACGTTAACGGCGGCAGCGTGTTCAGGGTGGACAAGTTCGTCGTCCCCGCCGCCTCTCGCGAGGAGATCCTCGTCAAGGTCAGGACGACGCATGAATTGCTGCGCCAACAGCAAGGTTTCGTGCAGGATTTCCTACTTGAGCAATTTTCAGGGCCAGGCGAATTCAACCTGGTGACGATCGTCGAATGGGAAAGCCAGGCGGCCGTCGACAAGGTCGTGCCGATCGTCAAGGCTGCGCATGAGCGCATCGCGTTCAACCCGCAGGAGACGATCGCCCGGCTTGGGGTGCGCGCCGACATCGCCAACTATCAGCGGATCCCGGGACTGTAGGTTTCGTTCCTAGGGCCAGCCGGCGCCAGGTGCCGGCGCTTCGATGCTGAGCACCTGGCCGGTGCGGGCGTCGCTGACCATGTGCTCGAAGCCGCGCCACTCGGCGGCGGCGATGAACAGCGTTTTCCTGTCCGCGCCGCCCAGCATGCAGGCAAAGCAGCCGCGATCGGCGGTGACGGTCTGCAGCACCTCGCCGCCTTCGCGCACCCGCACGCAGTGCTTGTTGGGAACATCCGCGTACCAGACCGCGCCTTCGGCATCGAGGCAGATGCCGTCGGGATAGCCGTCGAGATCGGCCCAGGTGCGCCGGTTGGAGAGGCTGCCGTCGGCGGCGATATCGAAGGCGGTCAGCCGGTTGCCGTGGGATTCGGCAAGGATCAGGGTCTTGTTGTCCGCAGTCACCGCCATGCCGTTGGCAAAGGCGATGTTGTCGGCCACTTGCCGTATCGCGCCGTCCGGCGTGATCAGCACGATGGTGCCCGGGCCGAAATACTCGCCAGCAGCCGGCGCCGGCCCGCCACCATTGACATAGATGTTGCCGCGCCCGTCGACGACGATCTCGTTCCACGGGCTTTTCGACAGGCCGCGCAGATCGGCATGAGTGACGAGCCTGCCATCGGCTTCCTGCCGCAGCAGCAAACCTTCGCGGCCTGAGACGACCAGCAGCCGTCCATCCGGCAGCCAGTCGATGGAATAGGGCAGGACAGCCGGTACGGTGAGCATGATTTCGCGGTTGCCTTCGGCATCGACCGCTATGATCTCGCCCGTGCCCCAGTTGCAGACCCACAGGCGTCCGTCATGCCAGCGCGGCGATTCCCCGAAGGCGAGGCCGGCGGTGACCAGATGTGGTGGGGAGACCGATTGTATCGGCATGGGGAACTCCTTGTGGATCTGTCTCACCAAGGACGGGCGAGGGGTCTTCTTTCCGACAGCCGCTTTGTTAGTTCGTTCAGGAAAGATTGCCGGCAGGGCGTTGGCGCCGCGTAATGGCGGCTTGTCGTCGAGCCCGCCAGCCGCAGCCAATGCGGCTTCGCCGATTGTTGCGTTGCGGCGAGGGGGGCTTTCGGCTATTGAGGCCGGACTTGAAACGGAGCCAGCCCCAGCCCGATGAGCCTTGTCGATACGGTCAAGAACGCGTTCGTACCGATCCATCGCGAAGGCTATCCCTTTATCGCGGCCTTTGGCGCGGCGACGCTTTTCCTCGGCTATTTCTCCTCGATCCTATTCTGGATCGGCCTGATCCTGACCGCCTGGTGCGTCTATTTCTTCCGCGATCCCGAGCGCGTCACGCCGGTCGATGACCGTCTGGTGGTGAGCCCCGCCGATGGCATCATTTCGGCCGTAGGACCAGCCGTGCCGCCGCGCGAGCTTGGCCTCGGCAATGTCGAGATGACCCGCATCTCGGTGTTCATGAATGTCTTTTCCTGCCATGTGAACCGCTCGCCCGTGCGCGGCCGCATCGCCAAGATCGAGCATCGGCCGGGGAAATTCCTCAACGCCGAACTCGACAAGGCCAGCACCGAGAACGAGCGCAACGGCCTGGTCATCGAAAGCCCCAACGGCACGGTGGCGGCCGTCCAGATCGCCGGCCTGGTGGCGCGGCGCATCGTCTGCTGGGCCGAGGCCGGCGGCTCGATCGGCACCGGCGAGCGTTTCGGCCTGATCCGCTTCGGCTCGCGTGTCGACGTCTTCCTGCCCTTGACCGCGACGCCGCGCGTTGCCGTCGGCCAGACGGCGGTCGGCGGCGAAACCGTGCTCGCCGAATTCGGTGGCGTCGCCGGCACTCCTCTTGTGCGGATTTCCTGAGCCTTGGGCGCGCCGTTCAAGAAATTCGAGGCTCATGCCAGCGGCGGTCCGCGCATCCGCGAGATCCCGATGCGCATGGTGCTGCCCAATCTGGTCACCGTGCTTGCCATCTGCGCTGGCCTGTCCGGCATCCGCTTTGCCTTCGAAGACCGCTTCGAGACGGCGGTGGTGATGGTGCTGCTGGCTGCCTTTCTCGATGGCATCGACGGTCGGCTTGCACGCATGCTGAAGGCGACTTCGAAATTCGGCGCGCAGATGGATTCACTCGCCGACATCGTCAATTTCGGTGTCGCGCCTGCTCTGGTGCTCTACGCATTCCTGCTCGACCGCGCCGGCTCGCCGGGCTGGATCGCCGCCCTTCTGTTCGCCATCGCCTGCGGGCTGAGGCTCGCCCGCTTCAACGTGCTCGACGACGAGAAGGCCGAGCGTCCGCTGTGGCAGTCGGAATATTTCGTCGGCGTGCCGGCGCCGGCCGGCGCGGTGCTGGTGATGCTGCCGCTCTATCTGTTTTTCCTGCGGCTCGGGCTGGAGCCAAGCCGCCTGGCCGCCTTCGTCGCCACCGGCTTCACCATCCTGGTCGCCTTCCTTCTGGTTAGCCGGCTGCCTGTTTATTCCGGCAAGAGCATCAAGATTCCGGGCGACAGGGTGCTGCCGGTCATTCTGGCCGTCGTGCTCTACATCCTCTTGCTGATGACCTATCCCTGGTACACGCTGACGGCGTCGGTCGCGGGCTATCTGATCTTCCTGCCGTTTTCCGTGCGCGCCTACTCCAAGCGCGCCAAGCTCGAGGGCGAGAAGGTACCGCCTTCGGACATAGGGTAGAACCCTAAGCAGCCACACCCAGGCCCAGCCTGTCGATCGCCAGCTTTCTGGTCGAGACATAATCGGTCTTGCCGGAACCCAGCACCGGGATTTCCTCCACCTTGACGATGTCGTTGGGCACCATCAGTTCGGCGGCCCCGGCCTTCTTGCCGAACTGGCGCAGCTCTTCGGGATTGGCATCGTCGGCGGTGGTGACCAGCACGATACGCTCGCCGCGCCTTTTGTCCGGAACCGCCACCGCCGCGTGGCGTTCCTCCGGCCACAGCGATTGCACCAGCATCTCGACGGCGCCCAGCGACACCATCTCGCCGGCGATCTTGGCGAAGCGCTTGGCGCGGCCGCGGATGCTGATGAAGCCTTCGCGGTCGACGGCGACGATGTCGCCGGTGTCGTGCCAGCCGGTCAGCGGTTGCAGCTCGCCGGGACGATCCGCGGTCATATAGCCCATCATCAGGTTTGGTCCATCGAGCCACAATTGCCCGGCATCCGAGATGCCCTCGACCGGCTCCAGCTTCATGCGCATCGCCGGCAACAGCCGCCCGACCGTGCCGTCGCGGCCATGGATCGCGGTGTTGACGGCAACCACCGGTGCGGCTTCGGTCAAGCCAAAACCTTCGATGATCTCGGCCTGGAAGCGCTCGCGATAGACGCGGCGCGTTTCCGGCTTCACCGCCTCGGCGCCGGCAACGACGAAGCGCAGGCTGGAGAAATCGCCGTCCTTGGCGGTGCGCGCATAGTTGGCGAGGAATGTGTCGGTGCCGAACATGATCGTCGGTTTCACCTTGCGGGCGATCTCGGGGATGATCTTGTAGTGGAGCGGCGAGGGGTAGAGGAATAGTTTTACCCCGGTGACCAGCGGCAGGATGGTGCCGCCTGTCAGGCCGAAGGAATGGAACACCGGCAGCACGTTGAGCAGGATATCGGCCGGCGAGATGGTGATGCGCGCCTCGGCCTGCATGGCGTTGGCGAGCAGGTTCCTTTGCGACAGGACAACCGCCTTGGGGGTGCCTTCGGAACCCGAGGTGAACAGGATCACGCCCGGCTTGGCCGCATCCTGCCGCTGCAGCGGCCAGCGCCACAGCAACGCGGCGGCAAGCTTGTCCAGCGCGGTCACGCTGGTCCGAACATCTTCCAGCCACAGCAGCCTGGCGCCGCCCTTTTCGACCGCGGCGACGATATCGGCGAGATCAGCCTTCTCGACGAAGGCCCGTGAGGAAATGACGGTGCGGATGACAGCCGTGCGCACGGCCGCCGTGACGCTCGCCGGCCCGGCGGTGTAATTGATCATTGCCGCCACCCGGCCCGCTGAGAGAAGGCCGACCAACGACAGCACGACACCATTGGCGTTGGGCAGCATCACCCCCACCGCTTCGCCCGGTGCCGTCACCGCCTCGAAGCGCCTGCCCAGCACGCGCGCGCCGATGAACATCTTGCGGTAGCTCAGCGCGCCCGAGATGACATCCTCGATGATCGGATGCGAGGCGCCGACCCTGGCCGCCGCATCGCGCATGGCCAGGAACATGCCGCGGTCGAGGTTGGTGGCGAAAAGCCGCGCTTCGGCGACGCGGTCGAACAGCGCATTGGTGTTCGAGGCCTGGTCCGGGTTGCGCGCCACCAATTCGGCGATGGTCATCGGCTCCAGCACACTGATCGACAGCTGTGGAAACCAGTGTCGCGGCGCCTTGTCCGCCGGCGTCAGCGACACAGGCAGGCTGCGCGCGCCGGCAACGAAGATCGGCACGATGCGGGCGTCGGCCTGCATGGCGATGCGGGTGACGGCGCGAAACAGCCGAAACGTCTTGACGTCGGGCTCGACCGCATCCGGCAGGTAGACGGCGAGCCGCCCCTTGCCCTTCAGCACCCGCACCAGCCGGCGGCTGACGAAAAGATGTTCGGCATTGAAGGCAATGGTGCGGCCAAGCTCACGCCAGGGTTCGAGCCAGGGCGAACGCGCCGAGACCTCATCGAGAATGTGCAGCGTGTCGTCCGGCAGCAGCGACAGCATCAGCGCCGGTTCGAAGCGCGACTGGTGCGAGATGACGTAGATGACGGGAGCCTGCGCCTTGCGTGCGATCCCGATGCGGTTGTCGCTGATCCGGTAGGCGAGCTTGAACGGCACGTAGAGCAGCGCCTGGGTGAAACGCAGGCCGAGGCGGAATTTCTCCACCACGCCGATCAGCAGCCAGGCCAGGGCAAGACCCGCAAGCAGCGCCAGTGTCAGGATCATGCCGCGTCTCTCCCAACGTTTTTGTCATCACGGCTCTGCGGCCGCTTCGGAGGCAGAGGGTAGCGGAAGTGCGCGCGAGGTCAATGCGGACTGATGCGGTGCTTCGATCGCCACTTGAAAGGTTGCGACACATGTCGTAAATAA
Source organism: Mesorhizobium loti (assembly GCA_002356515.1). Taxonomy (NCBI): domain Bacteria; kingdom Pseudomonadati; phylum Pseudomonadota; class Alphaproteobacteria; order Hyphomicrobiales; family Phyllobacteriaceae; genus Mesorhizobium; species Mesorhizobium loti. The sequence continues at coordinate 7,387,624 of AP017605.1, forward strand.
ACTGACACGTGACGTAGAAGTGAGCATGGCCAGTTTCCCGACGGGGTTTGCGGAAGCACCACACATGGAGCCGGAGTTCGAACGGCTGGTCGACCTGTTCGGCGGGCCGAAGGTTCTTGGATCCTCGGTATCCAGCCCGCTTGAGGCCCATGAAATGATCTTGCGTGGAATTCCAAGCCAGGCCTTGGAAAGCCTTGTCAGGCAACTGACCGTTATTGATGCTGATGCCTTCGAGGCGGCATTCGGCATGAGCGAGCGGACATTTCAGCGTCACAAATCGGATCACTCCCGGACGCTCAATCGGGAGCAAGGCTCACGGACCTGGAATTTTGCCAGGGTCCTCACCAAGGCCACGTCCGTTCTGGGAAACCAGGAAGCGGCTGAAAAATGGATGATTGAGCCCGCCATGGGCTTGGACAACCGGCGACCGATTGATCTCTTGGCCACGGCGGCGGGCACCATCCTTGTCCAGGAATTCCTCGAGCGGCTCGACTATGGTGTCTACGCGTGACGCCTTTGCCGGGCTCTCTTGGGACGGGAGAAGTCCTCGGCTGGAGACTTGATCACAAACGCTTCCAGGCAAGTTGGCACAGCGGTGAGGGGGCCTTCAAACTCGGTGGACGATGGAACAGCAAAGGGGTCAGGGCCGTATATGCGTCCATTGACCCCTCGACCGCCATTCTCGAGGTGGCCGTCCACAAGGGGTTTCGGACGCTGGATACGGTTCCGCATGTGCTGACGGCATTCGACATCGCCGATCCATCGAAGATTCATGTGGTGGAAATTGACGATATTCCAAACCCAAACTGGATGCGCCCCGGCATTCCCAGTGCAGGACAGCAGCAATTTGGTGACGGCCTGCTGGCAAAACATTCCTTGGTTTTAATTCCCAGTGCGGTATCCCCGCACAGCTGGAACCTGGTGTTCGACCCCGGCCAAGCGGCCGGTCGTTACAGGCTACACCTCCAGGAGGATTTCGCCCTCGATACAAGGTTTCATCCTCCTGCCAGGTAGCCGTTCGGTCGGAGCGGGCGCAGGAGCAGAATGCCCTTACGCCGCCTTCAGCCGGCCGCAGATGAAGCGGAACTCCTGCGTCTTGCCGCCATAGCCGTAGGCGGCTGCCGGCACTTCATGCACGAAGGCATAGCTTTCCTCGTGCACGCCACCCAGCAGGCGGCCGAAGGCCTCGAAGAGTGCCTTGAGATAGGCTTCCAGCTCGAGTTTGGTGTTGGTGCCGTCGACCACCTTGATATCCAGCCAGAACGTGTTGGTGCCGTGCTCGGCCAGCGACTTGCCGCCGGCGAACCAATGCTGCGGGTCGACATAGGACACGGCAACGGCGGTGATCGTCGGATCCTTGCGCAATTGCGTGGCGGTGATCTCGGTGATTTCCCTGGCGATGCTGGCGGACAAAGCGGCGTCTGGCTTGCCGGTGACGCTGATGTTGATGATGGGCATTTTTCGTCTCCTTGGTTCTAGCGGCGTCTAATCGCCGTTGGAGAGACCATGTCACTCTCCCTAGATCAAAAAAATCGAATTGTTTTCAACTAAAGATTCGATATTATGGAATTATGGAATTATGGAAACGCTCGATCCGGATCTGCTGAAAACCTTCCTTGCCTTCGTCGACAGCGGTTCGCTGGCGCAGGCGGCGTCGAGCGTCGGCCGTTCGCCCTCCGCGGTGACCGCCCAGATGCAGCGGCTGGAGGAGATCGTCGGCGAGCCGCTTCTTGCGCCACAGGGCAGAGGGCGCGGCCTGACGCCGGCCGGGGAGGACCTTGTCGGCCATGCCAGGCGCATCCTTGCTGTGCATCGCGAGGCGTGGCTGGCGCTGAAGGGGGCACGGGCCGCCGGGCGCGTCGCCATCGGCACGACGCAGGATTTCGCCGACAGCGGTCTGCCAGACCTGCTGCGCGCCTTCGCTGCCAGCCATCCGCGCGTCAGGATCGAATTGCGCGTCGGCCGCTCCGCCGAACTGGCGCAGGCGCTGCAGGCCGGCAGCCTCGATCTGGCGATCGTCATGCGTCAGACGGCGGCGCCGGACGAGGTCGGCGTCCTGCGCGAGCCGATGATCTGGTTGTGTTCGCAGAAAGGGCTGGCCTCGCGGCAGGAAGAGCTGCCGCTGGCGTTGCTCGATCCCTATTGCGGTTTTCGCGAGGCCGCACTCGCGGCGCTCGATGCTGCCGGCCGCCGCTACCGCATCGCCGCCGGCAGTGCCAGCCTGGCCGGCCTGCGTACAGCCGTGAATGCCGGCGTTGCGCTGACCCTGCGAACCCCGCGCTTTGCCCATTCCGGCATTGTCGAAGCGCCGCGTGAGCTGGGCCTGCCGCCGGTTCCGATGGCCGAATTCGCGATACGGCTGCGTGCTGGAGCCGATGCTTCCGCAGGCGATCTGGCGGCGCTGCTCAGCGGCAATCTGGCCCTGTCCCAGCCAGTTGCCTGATTTGGCAGGGCTCGGAGCCATGTCAGCCTGTCGGCAAGGACAAAGCCTGGCGGTCGGGCCTATCTGGCAAAGAAAAAGCCGACCTTGCGGTCGGCTTGGGAGTAGGACGGGCCGAGGGGTTCGGGGGACTTGGGGGGGTGGCCCGTCGCACCAATAATGTCTGACTCGGATGATGGTTCCGTGACTGTGTCACTTTTTTAAGAAATATTTGACGCCTGCTGCGAGCGGGCCGCCAGCCAGTCGCGGCCGGCATGGGCGAACACTGCGCCGAGGACAATGACGCCGCCGACCATGCTGGCGACAGGCGGTATCTCGGCCAGGAAAAGGAAGGCAAACAGGATCGCGAACGGCACCTCCGCCGAGCCGAGCAAGCCGGATTCGGGCGCCGGGATAAGCCGCGCGCCTTCCGTCCACAGGATCGACGACAATGCGAAGGATGCGCCGAAGGTGACGAGCAGAACAGCATCCCTTGCCGAAACCGCCAAGGGATCGGTGATGATCCAGCCGATAATGAACAGCAGGAAGGCCGAAACCGCGCCCGCCCACACCACGGGCGTGTCGCGGAAAGCGCGCACCATGATCATGTAGAGCGCGCTGCCGGCCGTCATCAGCAGCGCCAGCCCGTCGCCGAACAGATTGCCGGTGCCGAAGCCCGACCAGACCATGATGGCCACGCCGCACAGCGATACGGCGGCCGCGAGCATTGTCTGCAGGCGGAAAGGCTCGCGCACCAGCACCCAGGCCAGCACGGCGGCAATGAAGGGCGACGTTGCGTAGATGACCGCGACATTGGCGACGTAGGTGAATTTGAACGCCGAGATGAAGGCGATGCTGGCCAGCGCGCCTTCCACCGCCAGCAGCCAGCCGCGCCAGCCAAGGCGGAGCGCGTCGCGGTTGCCCGACCGGCGGCGGCGCCAGAGCACATAGAGGCTGATCAGGATTGAACCGACAAAGCCGCGCCAGCAGGTAATCGTCAGCGGATCGGCGTGGATCGACTTGGTCAGCACGCCGGTCAGGCCGAACACGGCCGCCGATGACGACACCAGGATGATGCCAAGCGTGCGCTCGGTGGTTTCGGCTGTGGTGGCTGGGCCGTCAGTCATGCCCGCAGCCTACCTCGTCAGGTCCTGACATCGTAGTGTCAGCAGTGAGCGCCATCCCGATCACAGCCGCTTGCGGAAATGCTCGCCGCCGACGATCAGCAGCCCGGCGGCGATGATCAGGGCGGCACCGAGAAACACTTCGCGGCGCGGCACGTCGCCCCAGATCGCAAAGCCGAGCGCGAACGCCCACAGCAGCGAACTGTATTCGAGCGGGGCGAGGATCGATGCCGGCGTTCGCTTCATGCCTTCGAAGAGCAGATATTGCGCCAGGCCGCCAAGGGCGCCGACGCTGCCGAGAAGCAGCAGCTGGGTCAGATCGGGCGTATGCCACCACAACAGCGCCGGCACCGCCGAAAACACCAGGAAATAGAAATTGTTGAGCAGCAGCTGGATCGTCGAGCGTTCGGCAAGTGCGGTCTTGCGCAGGAGCACGATGGCGATGGCCCACAAAAGGGCGGCCGCCAGCACCAGCAACACCGGCACGGACAGGCCGAGATGGGTCGGGTCGCAGGCGATGAAGACCCCGGCAAAACCGACCAAAACCGCCAGCCAGCGCAGCACGGGCACCTTTTCGCCGAGCAGGAACACCGAAAGCACGGTGACGATGATCGGCGCTGCGTAATAGACCGTGGTCAGTTCGGCGAGCTGCAGGCTGCGCGCGGCGTTGTAGTAGCAGAGCCAGGCGGCAAGCGTGAAAGCGCTGCGCACCAGCATGGGCCGCACGATCGGCGAGCGCACCGTGTCGATAAACAGTTTTCGCCCGCCGATCGCCGCGCAGGCGCTCAGAATGGTGATGCTGCGGAAGAACATGATCTGCCAAACCGTCATGCCGGTCACCAGCAGCTTGATCGAGGCATCCTGCGTCGAAAACAAGAGATAGGCGGCACCGGTCAGCAGGATTCCAGCGAAAACCCTTTCGCGTGTTTCGAGAATGGCGATGTCGGCCATAGGCGCGGGACCAGTGTTACGGGAAGCGACAGAGATGCCGTGGATCAACACGATGGCCGGGAAGTCAGGCCTTCTTGCCAAGCTATACGGTCGAAAGTTGGCACAGCGCTACGCCAGCCCTGGGCTTGCGTTGGGGCAGGAACTGGCGGTCTTGCTTCGGCGAGGCGATAGGCACTTATATCTGGAAAAGCCATGCCGAAGGCTGGCCACAAAAGCGAAAGAGGCAGCGACATGGATGCAACCGAACTGAAGGCCATGCAGGCGCCGCTGAAGCAGGCTTACCGCGACGATGCCTCGCAGGCGCTGATCACGCTGAGAGCGAAGGGGTCGATCGACGACCAGTCGGTGGCCTGCAAGGTGGAGACCGGCAGGGCGTTGGCCATCGCCGGTCTGCATCCGGCAACAGGCGGCTCTGGGCTCGAGCTCTGCTCCGGCGACATGCTGCTGGAAGCCCTGGTGGCCTGTGCCGGGGTGACGCTGAAGGCGGTGGCGACGGCGCTCGAGTTCAAACTTGGCGCTGCCACGGTGGAGGCCGAAGGCGATCTTGATTTTCGTGGCACGCTCGGTGTCGCCAAGGACGCGCCGGTCGGTTTTCGAGCCATCCGGCTCAATTTCAGCCTCGACACGGATGAACCGCAGGAGCGGATCGACTCGCTGCTGAAGCTGACCGAGCGCTATTGCGTGGTGTTCCAGACCATCAACCAGAAGCCGGAGCTGACGGTGAGCGCCCGGAGCTGAAACGACAAGGCCCGCGGCCAGCGGCCGCGGGCCTTGCTGTAACGGATGCCTACTGCGCCGCCGGCTCTTCGGCATCGCCCTCGTCGGTGAAGGGGGAGGCGCTCGGCACGCACTGTACAGACCAGCCGGGGGGTGTCGGCTGCTTCTGATATTCGGTGATGGCGGCGGTGCACTGCTCGCGCTTGTCGAAGGTGCTGGGCAGTACCACCATGCCGCCCTGCGGGCCGGCGATTACCAGATACCAGACCAACGCTGCGGTCGTAGCCATGGGGATGTCCTTGTTCTGCCCAGCAGGGCGCTCGTTGTTGTGGGAGTCGTTTCGATCCTAACAACTCCTTGGAAATGACGAAAGCATGACCGCGACCCGGCCTTTCCCCCTCAGATCACAGCCGCGTGATGATCCAGCGGATTTTGCATCCAGATTTTGAGGCCCAATCGGCTCGGTCTGTCGCAAAACATTCGAAGAACGTCGGGAGTGCCCGAATTCTTCCGGCAAAAGGATGCAGCTACTCCGGTTGCCGGTAGGCAACAAAACGATTGTGCTTGGCCTGGAATATCAGTCCAGTCTCTTTCAGCTCGGGGCTTGCCAGCGGCACGATACGCTTGGCGATCTCTGAGGGGTGCGGCAGCGTCTCCGGATCCTCGCCGGGCACGGCCTGGGCCCGCATGGCGGTGCGGGTGGCGCCGGGGTCGGCGGCATTGACGCGCAACGGCAGGCTTTGCGTCTCGTGTGCCCACGAGCGCATCATGGTTTCGACCGCCGCCTTCGATGCCGCGTAGGGCGCCCAGAAGGCCCGTGCCGAATGCGCCGCGTTGGAGGACAGGATGATGGCGCGGCCGGCATCGGAAAGCCTGAGCAGCGGGTCGACCGAGCGGATCAGCCGCCAGGTCGAGGTGACGTTGATGGTCATCACCTTCTCGAAGGTTTTTGCCTCGACATGGCCGATCGGCGAGATGACGCCGAGCACGCCGGCATTGGCGACGAGAATGTCGAGCTTGCCCCAGCGCTCATGGATGGCGCCGCCCAGCCGGTCGATGCCGGCCATGTCAGCGAGATCGAGCGGCACCAGCGTCGCCTGGCCACCGGCTGCCTTGATCTGGTCGTCGAGTTCTTCCAGCCCACCGACCGTGCGCGCAACCGCGATGACATGCGCGCCGGCTGCGGCCAATTCCTTGGCGATGAAATAGCCGATGCCGCGCGAGGCGCCGGTGACGACCGCGACGCGGCCGGTAAGGTCGAGGGTCATGCGAGAATTTCCGTAAGGTCCAGAGCAATTCCAGGAAAAGTGTGAAGCGGTTTTCCGTCCGGAATTGTGTCAAAACAAAGAGTTAGAGCGGTTTGCCGTTTTCCGTGAAACGGTGAAACTGCTCTAGCCTACGCCCCGTTGTTCGCCAGCAGCGACAGCGTGCGCACATTGTCGTGGCCTTCGAAGTCGAGCAGGCGGGTCGGGTACTGGCCGGTGAAGCAGGCGTCGCAGAACTGCGGCTGGTCGTCATTGCGGCTGGCCTCGCCGACGGCGCGGTAGAGGCCGTTGATCGAGAGGAAGCCGAGTGAATCGACACGGATGAACTCGGCCATCTCTTCCACCGACATGCGCGAAGCCAGCAGCTTCGACTTCTCCGGCGTGTCGACACCATAGAAGCAGGAGGCGCTGGTCGGCGGCGAGGCGATGCGCATATGCACTTCCCTGGCGCCGGCGTCGCGCACCATCTGCACGATCTTCTGGCTGGTGGTGCCGCGCACGATCGAATCGTCGACCAGCACCACGCGCTTACCCTCGATCATGCGGCGGTTGGCGTTGTGCTTCAGCTTGACGCCCATATGGCGGATCGAATCGCCGGGCTGGATGAAGGTGCGGCCGACATAGTGGTTGCGGATGATGCCGAGCTCGAAGGGAATGCCGGCAGCCTGGCTGAAGCCGATGGCCGCCGGGGTGCCTGAATCCGGCACCGGCACGACGATGTCAGCCTCGACCGGGTTCTCCTGCGCCAGTTCGGCACCGATGCGCTTGCGCACTTCGTAGACGTTGCGGCCTTCGACCGAGGAATCCGGCCGGGCGAAATAGACATATTCGAAGATGCAGAAACGGGTCTTCTGCGGCTCGAACGGGAACAGGCTTTCAATGCCCTTGGAGGTGACGACGACCATCTCGCCGGGTTTCAGGTCGCGCACGAAACGCGCGCCGATAATGTCGAGCGCACAGGTCTCGGAGGCGAGGATCCAGGCGCCGTCGAGATCGCCCAGCACCAGCGGCCGGATACCGAGCGGATCGCGGCAGCCGATCATCTTCTTGGCGGTCATCGCCACCAGCGAGAAGGCGCCCTCGACCTGCCGCACGGCGTCGATGAAGCGCGAGTTGAGGTCGCGCTCCTTGCTGGTCGCAACCAGGTGCAGGAGCGTCTCGGTGTCGGAGGTGGAGGAGAAGATCGCGCCCTGTTTCTGCAGCGCGCGCTGCACCGTCATGGCGTTGGTCAGATTGCCGTTGTGGGCGACGGCAAAACCGCCATCGGCGAGCTCGGCGAAGAAGGGCTGGATGTTGCGCATGCCGGCGCCGCCGGTCGTGGCGTAGCGCGTATGGCCGATGGCGCGGTTGCCTTGCAGGCTGTCGATGACGCGCTGCTTGGTGAAAGTGTCGCCGATCAGGCCGACATGGCGTTCGACATGGAACTGGCTGCCGTCATAGGAAACGATGCCGGCTGCTTCCTGGCCGCGATGCTGCAGCGCATGCAGGCCGAGTGTAACGATGGCCGCAGCATCCTGCCGGCCGAAAATGCCGAACACGCCGCATTCGTCGTGGAAATGGTCGTCGGCCTCGGCGGAAAGCACTTCGTCTGCGTCTGCCATCTTAAGCTCCGCTAAAATCGCCATATAAGGCGCTCACGCGTCGAAAGCAACGCACACCGTGCAGTCGTTCACACCATCGTCCGCTCTGACGCCCATTTCAGGTGTCAGTTTGCCGGCGCTGCCGGCACCGGCTTGGTGGTGTTGTCCGCAGGGCCAGCGTCATTGTCGTCGGGAGCCGGTGCGTTGGCGTCATCGCCGCCGGCAGGGGCATCCGCCGCCGGTGCGTCAGGCGCTGCCGGTGTCTCGGCAGCCGGCTGATTTGGATTGAGCTTCTTCAGGATGGCGTTTTCCGGATCCTCGGGCAGCAGGCTTTCGAGCTTGGCGCCGATCTGTTCCAGCAGCGGCCGCGACTTGGCCTCCATCACCCAGGCCGGAGCCTTGGCGCCTGCCAGCCAGTTGAAGAACAGCAGCGCGACAGCGACGACCAGGATGCCGCGCGCGGCGCCGTAGAGGAAACCGAGCGTGCGATCGAGCGCGCCGATCCGCGAATCGATGATCCAGTCGGCGAGCTTCATGGTGATCACAGAGACGACGATCAGCGCGATGATGAAGACGACGCCGGCGGAAGCCGCCATGGCGATCTTCTCATTCTCAATGTAGGGCTTCAGGTAGGGCAGGACCGGCTTGTAGAAGAAGAAAGCCGCCGCCGCTGCCGCCGCCCACGACACGACCGACAGGATTTCGCGCGAGAAGCCGCGAACCATGGCGAGCATCGCCGAGACCAGGGTGAAGCCGACCAAGATTCCGTCAAGCAGCGTAATCGGCATGTCTTTCGCCCCACTCCGATCTCTTTTTCACGGCTCGACGAGCCGCGTCACTCTTCATCGTCGACACGGCTGCGCCGTGAGCCGGCTATGCGCGCCACGAGGTCGGCAAGCTCGGTGGGCTGGAAAGCGCCGGCCCCGATCCCTCCGGCAAGTTCCTCGCTGCCCAAGGGCAGAACCGCGCTACCAAAACCCAGCTTTTCGGCTTCCTTGAGGCGCTGCTGCGCATGCGCAACCGGCCTCACCGCGCCCGAAAGGCTGATTTCGCCGAAATAGACGCAATCGGCGGGAAGGGCAAGACCGGTGAGCGAGGAAACCAGTGCGGCGGCGACCGCGAGATCGGCCGCCGGCTCGCTGATGCGATAGCCGCCGGCAACGTTGAGATAGACGTCGTGCTGGCCGAAACGAACGCCGCAATGGGCTTCGAGAACCGCCAGGATCATCGACAGGCGAGCTCCGTCCCAACCGACGACGGCGCGTCGTGGCGTGCCGAGCGAAGATTGCGCCACCAGCGCCTGGATCTCGACCAGAACCGGCCTTGTGCCTTCCATGCCGGCGAAAACCGCAGCACCTGGCGATTTCGCATGCCGCTCGCCAAGGAACAGCTCGGATGGATTGGCGACCTCGCGCAAGCCCTTGTCCGACATTTCGAAGACGCCGATCTCGTCGGTCGGCCCAAAGCGGTTTTTCACTGTGCGCAGGATGCGGTAGTGGTGGCCACCTTCGCCCTCGAAGTAGAGCACGGCATCGACCATATGCTCGACGACCCGCGGTCCGGCGATCTGGCCTTCCTTGGTGACATGGCCGACCAGCACGATCGCTGCCCCGGTGGATTTCGCATAGCGGATCATCGCCTGGGCGGCGGCGCGCACCTGGGTAACGGTGCCTGGCGCCGAATCGGCGAGGTCGGTCCACAGCGTCTGGATGGAATCGAGAATGACCAGATCCGGCCGCTTGCCGTCGGCGATCGTGGCAAGAATGTCTTCTACATTGGTCTCGGCGGCCAGTTCCACCGGTGTGTCGGCGACGCCGAGCCGCTGCGCCCTCAGCCTGATCTGCGCGACGGCTTCTTCGCCCGAGACATAGACGATGCGGTGGCCTCGCGACGCCAGCGCAGCGGCGGCCTGGGTGAGCAGCGTCGACTTGCCAATGCCGGGATCGCCGCCGACCAGAAGTGCCGAGCCGCGCACGAAACCGCCGCCGGTGGCGCGGTCAAGCTCGCCGATGCCCGAGATGATGCGCGGCGCGTCCTCGATGTCGCCCGAAAGCGTGGTCAGCACCACCGCGCGGCCCTTGCGGGCGTTGCGTGTGTTGGCCGGCCCCGAGCCGATGCCGCCGGAGGTTCCTTCCTCGACCAGCGTGTTCCATTCGCCGCAGGCATCGCATTTGCCGGCCCAGCGCTGATGCACCGATCCGCAATTCTGGCAGATGAACTGGACGCGCGATTTAGCCATCAGGCGTGGTCTGCCGTCAGATACGCGCACAAGGGTGCTAGAAGGGTCGAGGCCTGTCTCAAAAGGTCACTCAAACCTCTCCGCAATATGGTGCTCCTCAGCCAGATCGGAGAAGCGGGTGAATTCGCCGTGGAAGGCCAGCGTCACCGAGCCCGTGGGGCCGTGGCGCTGCTTGGCGACGATCACCTCGGCCTTGCCGCGCATCTCGTTCATCTCGTTTTCCCACTTGACGTATTCCTCAGTGCCAAGCTTGGGCTCGCGGTTCTTGAGGTAATACTCCTCGCGGTAGACGAACATCACGACGTCGGCGTCCTGCTCGATCGAACCGGATTCACGCAAGTCCGAGAGCTGCGGGCGCTTGTCGTCACGACTTTCGACCTGACGCGACAGCTGCGACAGCGCGATGATCGGCACCGCCAGCTCCTTGGCCAGCGCCTTCAGGCCCGTGGTGATCTCGGTGATTTCCTGCACGCGGTTCTGCGAGGCCCTGGCGGATGAACCCTGCATCAGCTGGATATAGTCGATGACGATCAGGTCGAGGCCGCGCTGGCGCTTCAGGCGACGCGCGCGGGCGGACAGCTGGGCGATGGAGATACCACCGGTCTGGTCGATGAACAGCGGGATCTTCTGCATGGTCTGCGAACAGGCGACCAGCTTTTCGAAGTCCATTTCGGTGATTTCGCCGCGGCGGATTTTTGAGGACGAGATTTCCGTCTGCTCGGAAATGATACGGGTGGCCAGCTGTTCGGACGACATTTCGAGCGAGAAGAAGCCGACCACGCCGCCATTGGCGGCCTTGAAAGAGCCATCGGCCTGCTGCGCCGGCACATAGGCCTCCGCGACGTTGAAGGCGATGTTGGTGGCGAGCGACGTCTTGCCCATGCCAGGGCGACCGGCAAGCACGATCAAATCGGACGATTGCAGGCCACCCATGCGGCGGTCGAGATCGCGCATGCCGGTGGCAAGGCCCGACAAATGGCCGTCGCGCATATAGGCGGCGTTGGCCATGTCGACCGCGGTCTTGACCGCGTCGGTGAAGCTCTCGAAGCCGCCATCGTAGCGGCCTGTTTCGGCCAGTTCGAACAGCCGGCGCTCGGCGTCCTCTATCTGCTCGGACGGCGACATGTCGACAGGCGCGTCATAGGCGATGTTGACCATATCCTCGCCGACGGTGATCAGCGCGCGGCGTGTCGCCAAATCATAGATGGCGCGGCCATAATCGGTGGCGTTGACGACGGTTACGGCTTCGACCGCCAGCCGCACGATATATTGCGCCACCGTCATGTCGCCGACCTTTTCGTCGGCCGGCAGGAAGGTCTTCAAGGTGATCGGCGTCGCCACCTTGCCCATGCGGATGAGCTCGGCCGCGATCTCGAAGATCCTGCGATGCAGGGGCTCGTAGAAATGGCCCGGCTTCAGGAAGTCGGAGACGCGATAGAAGGCATCGTTGTTGACGAGGATCGCCCCGAGCAGCGCCTGCTCGGCCTCGATATTGTTCGGCGCCTCACGATAAAGCGGTTGCTCCGCCACGCCGAATTTCCGCGCTGCCTCTGCCATGATGTCCCCGATCTAGATCCCGGCCTTTCGATATCAGAACGAGACGAAACCGTGCTGACCTTTCTGCATCACCGCTCGACCAAACAGCCTTGATGCCCGTTGTTCACAGGAACGACAAACCGTCCACAGGACAGTGTTCCTGTGTCCCGATTCCGGTTGACTCGGCAAGCGGTGATTCTTATGCGAAGCCCTGGAACGAAGCAAGAACAATCGGTCGTTCACGTGCTGCCTGGGTCGAGCCTGTCGCCCCAGTCCAGCCGCCGGGCCAGCTTGAAGTCCGCGCCGTCACGCTTGGTGAAGAGTTGCTCCGTGGCCGTGCCGTCCTCCTGGCAAAGCTTGAGCAGAACCTTGCCGGAACCGGATTTCGGCGGTGCGATGACCCGCGCGGCGTGCGAAGCGGCCGGCCGGCGCGACGCGGCGACATAGATGAATTTCTCGTCTTCCCAAGGCACTTCCGCGTCCTTGGCCAGCCGGTGCAGGCGCGAGCGGGCGACGCGGCGGGAGAAGTGGCACCAGTCGGGCGGGGTGAGCGGGCAAGGCGCTGCGTGCGGGCAGGGCGCCGGCAGATGCGCACCGGCCTCGACGAGTTGCCGGCGCACCGCCAAAATGCGCTGCCAGCCCGCTGGCGTGCCCGGCTCGACGATCAGCAACGTGTCTGTCGTCAGCTGCCATAGCCGGTCGACCATCTTGGGCAGCGATGCGGGCACGATCTCGTCCAGCACATAGGCGCAGGTGACGAGGTCCGCCGGCTGAACATCGGCAAGATCGATAGTGACGTCGCCGGCCTGCCAGACGGTTCGGGCCGTGATGGCATCGGCGGCAAGCGTCTCGCCGACCTTGCGTACCGCGGCACTTGCTTCCAGCAAAACGGCCTGTTCGAGATCGGGCCAGAGCGCGCTGGTGGCCCAAAGCACCGTGCCAGGACCGGCGCCGACATCGAGCAGGGTTTTCGGCGTGAAATCCGGCCGCGCCTCGTTGAGCGCATCGAGGCTGGCGCGGACCGCGGCATAGGTCGCCGGCAGCCGCGTCGCCAGATAGGCCCTGACCGCCATGTCCTGCGCCATGTGCAGGCGGCCGTCGCGCAGTTCGGCGCGGTAGCGGTCCGACAGTGTTTTCGCCGCTTGCTTCAGCTCGAGCAGCGGGACTTTTTCCAGGATGCGATCGACAGCTTGTCGAAGAGGGGCTGGCAGCTCCACGCTATGCTCCTCGCGGTGCGAGCAGGATGACCGAAGCGCCGGCTATGCAGAGCGCAGCACCGGCAAAATCCCAGCGGTCGGGCCGCACGCCTTCCACCAGCCACAGCCAGGCCAGCGACGCGACGATGTAGAGGCCGCCATAAGCGGCATAGGCGCGGCCCGCCGCATTGGTGTCAACCAGCGCCAGAAGCCAGGCGAACAAAAGCAGCGAGACGAAGCCTGGCGCCAGCCACAAGGGCGATCTTTCCAGCCGCCACCAGGCCCATACCGAAAAACAGCCGGCGATCTCGGCGAGCGCCGCGGCGGCATAGAGGAGATAGGTCATGAAAAAGGCCTCGCGACGATCACGAGGCCTTTTTCAGGGCAGGGGCCGGGAATGGCAAGCGCCAATGGTGAAACCCTGCGAACGCTCGGCTCTATTCCGCCACCTTGCGGCGGCGGGCTGGCTTGGCGGGCTTCTCGACGGGAGCCGCTTCGCGGCGGCCCATGTCGCGCATCTCCAGCGCCTTTTCGCATTTGGCCATATAGTCGCGGGTCATCGGCAGCGTGTCGTTCTTCTTGGCGATCTGGAACTGGAAGATGACCAGATCCTGCCAGCGGAAAGCGGCTTCCGAAGCGGCCAGATAGAATTCCCACATGCGGCAGAAGCGTTCGTCGTAGATGGCCTTGGCCTTGTCGCGGTTGGCGGCGAAGCGCTGGCCCCAGTGCTTCAGCGTGTCGGCATAGTGGAGCCGCAGGATCTCGACGTCGGTGACCACGAGGCCGGACTTCTCGATCGCCGGCAGCACCTCCGACATTGCCGGGATGTAGCCGCCCGGGAAAATGTACTTGCGGATGAAGGCGCTGGTCGCCCACGGCACGCCAGAGCGGCCGATCGTGTGCAGCAGCATGACGCCATCGGGCTTCAGCAATGTCGCCGCCTTGTCGAAGAAGGTGCGGAAGTGGTTCACGCCGACATGTTCGAACATACCGACCGAAACGATGCGGTCGAAGCGTTCGTTGAGTTCCCGATAATCCTTCAGCTCGAAATGGACATGGTTTTCCAGGCCTTGCGCATGCGCCCGGTCGGTGGCGACGCCATGCTGTTCGGTGGACAGCGTCACGCCCTGCACATCGACGTCGAACGCCTTGGCCAAATAGAGGCCGAGCCCGCCCCAGCCAGAGCCGATGTCGAGCACGGTCTGGCCGGCCTTCAGCCTGAGCTTGGCGGCGATATGGCGTTTCTTGGCGGCCTGTGCCTCGTCCAGCGTCATGTCCGGCTGCTCGAAATAGGCGCAGGAATACTGCATGTCCTCATCGAGGAAGAGCCGGTAGAGATCACCAGACAGATCGTAGTGGCGCTGCACGTTGCGGCGCGAGCGCGAGGTTGTGTTGATTTGCTGAAGGCGGCGGAAGGCGTGGCGCAGGCCTTCGATGGCTTTCGACCAGGTCGCATCGATGCCGCCGCTGCCCATGTTCTGGAAGGCGATGCGCATCAGTCCGAGCACGCCGCCTTCGAGAATGTCGAGTTCGCCGTCCATGTAGGATTCTGGCACCGCCAGCATCGGATCGAAGGTGATGGCGCGTTCGGCATGTCGGGTCTTGATGTGCATGTGCACTGGCTCACCGCTGCCGTCGCCGAAGACGAATGTCGTGCCTTTTGGCCCGGTTACCTTGAGATTGCCCGTGCGCACCAGGCGGTCGAGAACGCGCTTCAGCAGAATGTTCATAACCAAATGTCCCCTCACGGTCAGACTGGCTGCCTTAATTCTGCAACAATATATGGGGGTTCGAAAAGTTCCTTTTGGCACAAAAATGCCCGGGCGAGAGGCCCGGGCATTGGTCCAGAACGGCTGGATTACGACAAAGTGATCGGAGCGCCGCTCCCTCGCTTGTTCTTATGCGATCAGGCGTTGTCTTCGCCGCCGTCGAACTCGGCGTTCGGATCGAAGAAGTTTTCCGGCCGCGCATTGTCGTTGATGTCGTCGCCATAGATGGCTTCGGCGGTGGTCAGCGTCTCGCCCTTGGCCTGGCGCTCGGCTTCGTCGGCCGTGCGGGCGATGTTGAGCGTGACGGTGACTTCGACTTCCGGATGCAGCGCGATCGCCACATTGGTGAGACCGATGGTCTTGATCGGCTGGTTGAGCAGGATCTGGTTGCGGTTGACCGAAAAACCTTCCGCGGTCAGCAATTCGGCGATGTCGCGCGTCGACACCGAGCCGTAGAGCTGGCCGGTTTCACCGGCGGAGCGCACCGCGATGAAGCTCTTGCCGTCGAGCTTTTCGGCGACCTGGCTGGCTTCCGACTTGCGCTCGAGATTGCGGGCTTCGAGCTGGGCGCGCTGGCCTTCGAACTTCTTCTTGTTGGCTTCGTTGGCGCGCAGTGCCTTGCCCTGCGGCAGCAGGAAATTGCGGGCAAAGCCGTCCTTGACCTTGACGGTATCGCCCATCTGGCCGAGGCGGGAAACGCGTTCGAGAAGAATGACTTCCATGGTTTTGTTCCTTTTGGTTGGGCGTCCGTCCATGAAGGCCGGCGCCGAATTCTCTGGAACAGGTCAGGAAGCAAAAGGGGCGTTGCCGCCGGTGTCGCTGTCCTGCCTGTCGCGGCAGTTAGAGGTTTTGACCTCAACTCGGGATTTGATGGCTTAACCGGTCACGCCCGTCATGGCCGGTGAAAGGAACGGGCGGCGAACCGCCCGTTCGAGAGAATTAGCGGACCACGTAGGGCAGCAGGCCGAGGAAGCGGGCGCGCTTGATCGCCTTGGCGAGTTCACGCTGCTTCTTCTGGCTGACGGCGGTGATGCGCGACGGCACGATCTTGCCGCGCTCGGAAATGTAGCGCTGCAGCAGACGCACGTCCTTGTAGTCGATCTTGGGTGCGTTGGCGCCGGAGAACGGGCAGGTCTTGCGGCGACGATGGAACGGGCGCCGGGTCGGGATCTGGTTGATGTCGACCATTATTCTGCACCCCCTTCAAAGCCTTCGCGCGGACGGCGCGGACCACGATCGCCACCGGCGTCGCCGAACGAACGCGGCGGACGATCGCCACGGTCGCCGCGATCACGGTCGCCGAACGAACGCGGGCCACGATCGCCACGGTCGCGGTCACCGAAGCTGCCGCGCTCGGAGCGCTCTTCGCGCTTCTGCATCATGGCCGACGGACCTTCCTCATGCGCCTCGACCTTGATGGTCAGGAAACGCAGGACGTCCTCGGACAGACCCATCTGGCGCTCCATCTCGTTGAGCGCTGCCGGCGGGCAGTTGAGGTCCATGAGCGTGTAGTATGCCTTCCGGTTCTTGTTGACCCGGTAGGTGAGGGACTTCAGTCCCCAGTTCTCGACCCGGCCGACGGACCCGCCATTCGCTGAGATGACGCCCTTGTACTGTTCGACAAGCGCATCGACCTGCTGCTGCGAGAGGTCCTGCCGGGCAAGAAACACATGTTCGTAAAGAGCCATTATGTCTTCGTGCCTTTCTTCGTTTCTCTCCCGGTTCCCGGCGGCAAAAGCCTCTGCAACTTCTCTGACCCGCTGGTCCCGGTTAAAGGGGCGGGGAAGAAAGGAGCATGACGAGACGGTCGAGAGCGGAGACACGGGAGGCGGAAGCACTTCCGGCTTCACACGAAGGCTTTTGATAAAACCTCCGGCCCTCCGTTCAGCCCCCAGCTGGGACCGGCAGATTGCGGGCGTCTATACAGCAATCCATAGGGAAGGCAAGAGCGGCCGGGCTATGGCACGTTTCCACGGTGTCGCAGCAGTGGAAAAAACGCCAACGTCCGCCAACGGTCGACCGCTTCCTGCAGGTCGCGCCGGACGCTGGTATAGCACGCAGAACGTTCAGTCGAGGTTTGCCCCGCGCTGACCACCAGCCTTCTCTTCGCGTCGTGCCTGTCGTTCGGCGGCGATTGCGCAGACCCTCGACGGGGACTGGGGTGAGATGTCGGCCCATTCAGCTTGCAGCCTGGCGAGATCGCTGGGCTTGTCCTGAGTCAACAACGGCGGTGAAATCCCTATCCGAAGCATGGCAACGAACATGGCTACGCGGGTATTCCAGCCGATTCCGTCACGCGATCCGTTCCACATTGAAATGAGCACTGGTTCGGCAACGGAGCGACCAGCCGAACCGACGCGGCAAAGCCCCTCGATTCCGGCCTGGTCAACTGACGGGGCCAACGCTCGAGCATTGACAAGATAGGGTAGCGCTTCAGTGCCGAGGTCGCCCAGTCGCCTGAGCAGGGCCCCTGCCTCCCACAGCCAATGTTTGTCATCAGCCCTCGAGTAGAGGGCAAGGAGGCGAGGGCCAAATCCGACGAACCTCTCGTGAGGCATGGCGGCAAGCAGCCGGGCAAGTATCAGGCCGCTTTCACGCGCCCGGTACTGGTCCTTGCCGATGAACGCCGCCGCACGTTCCAGCCCGGCCATGATTGCATCGGCGCGAGTGGCCAAGGCCCCAGGATGGGTGGTCACCGCGTCAACCTGCCAATCGAGGCCCTTGGCAACGGGATTATCGATCATGGCATCGATGTTCGCCAGTTGGCGTGTCAGCGTCTCGTCCTCGACCGTCGCCATCTTCGCCAGCACGACCGCAGGGTCGCCGCCTTTGCGCTCTTCAATAGTGACAGGCTTCAAGCCCAAAGCCCGGGCAAGCACCATTGTATCCCGGCGGTATCGCGTATTGCCCGAAACGAGGGGCGTAAGGTCCTGGCGCCAGAACCGGGCCGCACAATCCCACCTTGCACCTGAAAAGTTCACCCCGCAGCCTATTATCGGCAGGGGTATCCAGCTCAGAGGCGCCGCCACTCCTCCAAGAAGCTGGAAACGCTGTCCATCCGGCATCCGGATGGTCGTCGTGACACGGGTTGCTGGCAATCTTGATAGAGAAACCTTCTCCTCCCGCCGCGTCACTTCGACCTGAGGAAGCTCCGGCCGTTCGGGCATTGACAGCGCGCAGAAGCGGTTCTCCATTCGCTGCTCGCCGACAGTGTCTCCATCGTGAAATCCGAACGCATGCACGAAGCCGGCGCGCAGCGCGGGTGTTTCTCTGACCTTGGTGCAGACGGCGGCCTCCGCTATCCGATCGGACAGATATCCTTCAGGAAAGTTGGAGTTGGCGGAAAATGCCATGGGCAGGGCATAGTTTTGCGTGAGCCAGCCACCAGAATCTCCATCATTGGTGAAAACCAGCGACTGGCGGTTGGCATCGAATGGAATAGCAGCGCGCGCGTTGGCGGCATCATACGCGGCCGAAAGCGAATGCAGCACCATGTGATCATGGGCGGCCGATGCAAAATAGCCGCCGTAGAATGCCAGCGGCAACAGCAACCACCCCCGCGGCACTCTGCCGAACGCGACCTCGGCTGCAATCCCGATCATTCCAGCGTTGACCAGGAATACCGACCAGAACATCGCCAGTGCGAACATGAGGAAGATGCCGGTGGCCGGAATAGCCTGAAGTACGAAAACGGCCAGGGTCACGGCAAAGAAGACGAGCGAGACTGGGAAGTACGAACGCATAAGTTGTAGTTACTATCTGTATCTGAACAATTCGTACAACCAGGCGACTGGGGGTAGATGTCCTCGCCCTGCCTCATTGGTGCTCAGTCGGAAATCGTGACAGGCGCCGGGTTGGCTGACACGGGGGAACCGGCGGACACGAAACTTCAGGGCTCGTGGGAAGGGGAACGGAAGGTCCGCGACGGGTCAACCGATGACCTTCAAGCGCGACTTGACGCCTGGTATCAGGTTCGAGGACGATTTTTTGCAAGCCTGCTGCTCGCGTTCGCCGATTTCGTGGTCGAAAAGCGCGAGGCATCGAAGAATGCCGGCGGCGCGAAATGACCGCAATGGCGGTGTGATCGCGACGCGCGGCCGGCTCAACTCGTATGGGCGACAACCTTGTCGACCGTCTCGGGGAAGAAGTCGGGCGCGGCTTGGCGTTTGCCGAACATCATGTCGTACTGGATGAGCCGGAAATCGCGGATCGCCGGGTCGATCTCCTTCTGACGTGACCAGTCGGGCGTGGCCTCGCCGGCCGGCGTCAGCAGCAGGTTGCGGTCGACGACGCGGTAGTGTTGACGCATCTCACCCAGAAAACCCGTGTAATAGGGATGGGTAATCCCCGCGGTGGTGAGGATATGATAGGGCAGGAAGGCCGGGCTCACCGCGCCAAGGTTCTCGACCGAACCGGAGCGGTTCGACCAGATGATCAGTGGCGTCTGATGATGCTCCAATGCGTCTTGCGGTGTTGCTTCCTTACGTGGTGCGACATTGTCCTTCAGGAAGCCGGTTTCGACATAGACCGGCCCCAGCGGCGGCAGGTGGTCGCCGAAAAAGGCGATGACGGTGGGGCGGGAGCGCTTCTTGGCCCACTCGATCAGCCGTTCAAGGCCGCGGTCCGCGTCGGCCGAACCCTCCGCATAGCTCAGCAGCGAATCGCGCGCCCACTGGCTGATCGGCGCCTGCACCGCGTGGGTCGGGTT
The DNA here is from genome assembly GCA_002356515.1 of Mesorhizobium loti. Lineage (NCBI taxonomy): Bacteria > Pseudomonadati > Pseudomonadota > Alphaproteobacteria > Hyphomicrobiales > Phyllobacteriaceae > Mesorhizobium > Mesorhizobium loti. The sequence continues at coordinate 7,407,128 of AP017605.1, forward strand.
GTAATAGCGGTTCGGTTCATAGGGGCCATGGTTCTGCAGGCTGACCGCGAAGAAGAACACCGGGTCGTCGCTGGCGTCGGCTTCACGGATGATCTCGTCCGTCATCGCCGCGTCCGACGCCAGCGGTCCGCGCTTTTCCATCGGCGGCAGCGTCTCTTCCGACTTGAAATCGTTGAAACCGAAATCTGCATAGACCGCGCCGCGGTTCCAGAACCAGTTGGTGCCTGGATGGATGGCGCGCGCCTGATAACCCTCGCTCTTCAGGAAGGTCGCCATCGAAGGCGTCGGCGTACGCACATATTGCTGGTAGGGAATGCTGCCGGCGGGCAGGAAGGCGTTGGAAAAACCAGTCAGCGCCTCGAATTCGATGTTTGCGGTCATGCCACCGAATTCAGGCGAGAACATCGAACCGGAACGCAACGCCCGCACGGTGGGAATGGGATCCGGCGTGATGGTGACGCCGGGCAGCTTGGTCGGATCCCAGAAGGACTCGCTCATGACGACGATGATGTCGGGCTTTTCTTCGGGCACCGAAGCGGCAATCTGCGGCCGGTCGATCGCCGCGATCGCCTTGTCGGAGTAGCCGGGCGGTGCCGAGACATGCGCCATCGGCACGTTGAGCGCGAAGGCGAGCGCAAAGCCGTTGGAGGCGTAGTTTTCCTTCTGGTCCCACATGATCGGGATGATCTGCAGCCGGTCCCTGGTCCAGGAGAAGGTGGCGTAGTCCATGATCGAGACGAAGAAGGCGAGCAGCGGCACCGCCAGCGTCAGACGGGCAAGGCGGCCCTTGTGGCTGAGTGCGGGAACCCTGCGGCGCCACAGCCGCCAGCCATAGACGAGCAGCGACAGGCCAGCGACGATGCCGATGACCATGGCGAGCGCGGTCATCGGCCGGTCACGCACCAGCAGCGGCAGCAGGGCGACGATCTGGCGGGAGTAGAGGAAATCCGTCGGGTAGAGCGGATCGCCGAGATAATGCGATTTCTGGTGGCCGACAAAAGCCAGTGACAAGGTCAAGGGTGCGACGATCATCAGGCTTTGATGGCTGCGTCCGAGCACGGCATCGAGACCGATGAGGATAAGCGCAAAGACGACGATGGTCGTCCAGCCCGGCTTGAGCGGCTGCAGGAAGAAGGAAACGGTACCGGCAACGTCACCGCGCACGATCAATTCGATGGCAAACACCAGGATGGCCGAGATCGCCAGGCTGATCAGCCCATAGCGGACGACCGGCCATCTCCGGCCCGGCAGATAGCCGGTGGACGGATCGTCTTCCAGGAATTGCGGCGCAGCTTTGCTGGCGCGTTTCGAACTCTTTGCCACTTTAACTTCCCACCCGGCGACAACCCAAGTCATGCGATTGTCATATAATTGTCACGCAAAGCTAGCGCCTGTGGCGGAAATAAGAAGAGCCAGCAAACGATTCGTGAGCGGTTTTCATCAGGAGTGATCGCCAAAAAGCCTTTTGGAACAGGCACTCGGCGCACGGTTCGAAGCTGGCACCGGGGTGAACCGGGCTTGACTTGGCGGCCTGCCTTGCGCCACAGGCAGGGAAAATTCGTGTTATCAGGCAAGTAAAACCAGTCTTCGGGAGCCCTCGCATGGCCGTCGCATTCACCTTTCCGGGACAAGGCAGCCAGGCTGTCGGCATGGGCAAGGATCTCGCCGACGCCTTTCCCGAGGCGCGCAGGGTCTTCCAGGAAGTCGACGACGCGCTCGGCGAAAACCTGTCGAAGTTGATCTGGGAAGGTCCGGAAGAAACCTTGACGCTGACGGCCAACGCGCAGCCGGCGCTGATGGCGGTGTCGCTGGCGGCGGTCAGGGCGCTGGAAGCGCGCGGTTTTTCGCTGAAGGACAAGGTCGCCTATGTCGCCGGCCATTCGCTGGGCGAATATTCAGCCCTAGCCGCCGCCGGGTTTGTCTCCGTTGCCGATGCCGCCCGGCTGCTGCGCATCCGCGGCAACGCCATGCAGGCGGCGGTGCCGGCCGGCGAGGGCGCCATGGCGGCGATCATCGGACTGGAGCAGGCGGATGTCGAAGCCGCTTGCACCGAGGCGACGCAAGGGGCTGGCAAGGTCTGCCAGATCGCCAACGACAATGGCGGCGGCCAGCTGGTCATCTCCGGCGCCAAGGCCGCGGTCGAACTTGCGGCGAAACTGTGCACCGAAAAGGGCGCCAAGCGGGCGCTGATGCTGCAGGTCTCGGCGCCCTTCCATTCGGCGCTGATGGCGCCGGCGGCGAACGTCATGCGCGAGGCGCTCGCCGGTGTGGCGAAGCATGCGCCGGCGGTGCCCGTGCTATCCAACGTCACCGTGACCCCGACCAGCGACCCCGAAGAGATCGCGCGGCGCTTGGTCGAGCAGATAACCGGCCGCGTGCGCTGGCGTGAAACTGTGGAATGGTTCGGCGCCAATGGCGTTGCAACGCTATACGAGATCGGCGCCGGCAAGGTGCTGTCGGGCCTGGCTCGGCGTATAAACCGCGACATCGCTACCGCGTCGGTCGGCACATCGGCCGATGTCGAGGCGGCGCTGGCCGCACTTGCATAATCCACTGGCGATTTGACCCCACCCGTGTGAAGGGTGTTTCCCTCAGATCAGGAGACGAAAATGTTCGAACTGACCGGCCGCAAGGCGCTCGTCACCGGCGCATCGGGAGGCATCGGCGAGGCGATTGCCCGCGTGCTGCATGCGCAAGGCGCCATCGTTGGGCTGCATGGCACCCGCATCGAGAAACTGGAGACTTTGGCAGGCGAACTCGGCGATCGGGTCAAACTGTTCCCGGCCAACCTGTCGAACCGCGATGAGGTCAAGGCGCTTGGCCAGAAGGCGGAGGCCGAGCTCGAAGGTGTCGATATCCTGGTCAACAATGCCGGCATCACCAAGGACGGGCTGTTCGTGCGCATGTCGGACGCCGACTGGGATACGGTGATGGAGGTCAACCTGACTGCTGTGTTCAGGCTGACCCGCGAACTCACCCATCCGATGATGCGCCGCCGCCATGGCCGCATCATCAATATCACCTCGGTGGTCGGCGTAACCGGCAATCCCGGCCAGACCAATTACTGCGCCTCCAAGGCCGGCATGATCGGCTTCTCCAAATCCCTGGCGCAGGAAATCGCCACCCGCAACATCACCGTCAACTGCGTCGCCCCGGGCTTCATCGAATCGGCGATGACCGACAAGCTCAACGACAAGCAGAAAGAGGCGATCATGGCGGCGATTCCGACGCGCCGCATGGGCACGAGCGTTGAAGTGGCGTCCGCCGTTGCCTACCTCGCCTCCAACGAGGCCGCCTACGTCACTGGCCAGACCATCCATGTCAACGGCGGCATGGCCATGATTTGACGATACAGCGGGGCTGTGAAAAGAGACCATTTCGCCTTGGACCTCCGCCATTTTTCGTGTAATGCGGCCCGCAACCCGGCGGTTCGGGCAAAAACCGGTCTGTAGCCGTTGCGTTTCCGGCAGGACCATCTTTCAGCTTGATTAGCGGCATTCTGCCCGCTAACGAAGACAGACAAACAAAAGACGAGGATGCCCCAAATGAGTGACACCGCAGAGCGCGTCAAGAAGATCGTCATCGAGCACCTTGGCGTCGATGCCGACAAAGTGACGGAGCAGGCGAGCTTCATCGATGATCTGGGCGCCGACAGCCTCGACACGGTCGAACTCGTCATGGCGTTCGAAGAAGAATTCGGCGTCGAGATTCCCGACGACGCGGCCGAGACCATCCTGACCGTCGGCGACGCGGTCAAGTACATCGACAAGGCTTCGGCCTGACGCTTTCAGCAGTCATCACCGGGGAGGACCTGCGATGAGGCGTGTCGTCGTCACGGGCCTTGGGTTGTTGTCGCCGTTCGGCATGGGCTTTGAGCACAGCTGGAAGGAACTTCTGACCGGCCGCAGCGCCGCCAAACGCATCACCGAGTTCGAGGTGGAGGATCTTGCCTGCAAGATCGCCCACGTCGTCCCGCGTGGTGACGGCAGCAATGCCACCTTCAATCCCGAGGCCGTGCTCGAGCCGAAGGAATTGCGCAAGATCGGCGACTTCATCCTGTACGGGATTGCCGCCGCCGACGAGGCGCTGAAGGATTCCGGCTGGGAGCCCAAGACCCACGAAGAGCAATGCGCCACCGGCGTGCTCATCGGTTCGGGTATTGGCGGCATCGAGGGCATCGCCGAGAACGCGATGATCCTCAAGGAGCGCGGTCCGCGCCGCATCAGCCCCTTCTTCATTCCGGGCCAGATCATCAATCTCGTCTCCGGCCAGGTTTCGATCCGGCACGGGCTGAAAGGCCCGAACCATGCCGTCGTCACGGCCTGTTCGACCGGCGCGCACGCCATTGGCGATGCGGCCCGGCTGATCATGTGGGGCGATGCCGACGTCATGGTCGCCGGTGGCGCCGAAGCGCCGGTGACTCGGCTGTCGATCGCTGGCTTTGCCGCTTGCCGGGCTCTGTCGACCGACCGCAATGACGCGCCGCAGACGGCGTCGCGTCCCTATGACCGCGACCGCGACGGCTTCGTCATGGGCGAGGGCGCCGGTGTTGTGGTGCTGGAAGAACTCGAGCACGCCAAGGCGCGCGGCGCCAAGATTTATGCCGAGGTAACCGGCTACGGCCTCACCGGTGATGCCTATCACATCACCGCACCCGCGGAGGATGGCGACGGGGCTTTCCGTTGCATGACCGCGGCGTTGAACCGGGCCAAGCTTACGCCCGCGGATATTGACTACATCAACGCGCACGGCACTTCGACCATGGCCGACACGATCGAGCTCGGCGCGGTCGAGCGGCTTGTCGGCAATGCCGCGTCGAAGATTTCGATGTCGTCGACCAAGTCGTCGATCGGCCATCTGCTGGGAGCGGCGGGTGCCGCCGAAGCGATCTTTTCGATCCTGGCCATCCGGGACAATGTCGCGCCGGCGACCATCAACCTCGACAACCCCGAGCGCGAAACCGCGATCGACCTGGTGCCGAACAAGCCTCGCTCCCGCCAGATCGACGTGGCGTTGTCCAATTCCTTTGGTTTTGGCGGCACCAACGCCTCGCTTGTGTTCCAGCGCTACAATGGCTGATCGTCCGGCTGCCGGACGAAGCTTCGGCGTGCCGTCAATTTTGCCATATTCGCCCCTACTCTGCCGCAGGGGATTCGTTGGGCGATCAAACGGTAGGGCAAGATGAACACAAATCCGTCGGGCAACGGAGAATTCGGGCAAAGGCCGGCGAACACCGGGCCGATCGTGCCGAAGACAGCCAGCGAGGCCTTGCGGCCGGAAGCCGGAACGCCGCCGCCGAAGCGCTCGCGCGCTTCGCGCAGCCAGGTCGTCGTGTTCATGAACTTCGTCATCTCCTTGGTGATGCTGATGGTTCTGGCGGCGGGCGCGGCGCTTTACTTCGGCAAGCAGGAATTCACAGAAGCTGGTCCCTCGGCCAATGGCGACACCTTCCTGGTCAAGCCGAACACCGGCGTCGCGGACATCGCCGACCAGCTTGAGCGCCGCGGACTGATCAGCGACGCCCGCGTCTTCCGCCTTGGCGTGCGTGCCTTCGGCAACGATTCGGCGCTCAAGGCCGGCGAATATGAGATCAAGCCCCGGGCATCCATGCGCGACATCATGGAGCTTCTGAAGAGCGGCAAGTCGGTGATGTATTCGCTGACCATTCCGGAAGGGCTGACGGTTGACCAGGCCCTGCAGCGTATCGCCGACGAACCCGCCTTGAGCGGCGACATGCCGGCGAAAACGCCCCCCGAGGGCAGCCTTGCCACCGACACGCTGCGCTTCACGCGCGGCGCGACGCGCCAGCAGATGATCGACAAGCTGGTGGCAGATCAGAAGAAGCTGGTCGACGAGGTATGGCAGCGGCGCGCGCCGGACCTGCCGCTCGCCAATATCGAGGACTTCGTCACCTTGGCTTCCATTGTCGAGAAGGAAACCGGCAGGGGTGATGAGCGTTCGCGCGTCGCCGCCGTCTTCCTCAACCGGTTGGCCAAGGGCATGCGCCTGCAATCCGATCCGACCATCATCTATGGTCTGTTCGGCGGCAAGGGAAAGCCCGCCGACCGCCCGATCTACCAGTCGGATATCCAGAAGCAGACGCCCTACAACACCTATGTGATCAATGGTCTGCCGCCGACGCCTATCGCCAATCCGGGCCGTGCCGCGCTCGAGGCCGTGGCCAATCCGTCGAAGACCGACGATCTTTATTTCGTCGCCGACGGCACCGGCGGGCATGTTTTTGCCGCGACGCTCGACGAGCACAATGAGAACGTCGCCCGTTATCGTGCGCTGCAGAAGAAGCAGGCCGATGACGCGGCCAAGGCTGCTGCCGCTGGTACCAATGGCGCTGCCGACAAGCCTGCTGGCGACAAGCCTGCCGATGGCAGCGACGGCACCGGTGGCGACACTGGCGATGCCGGCGGCGATGCGGGCGATGCCCAGTAAGATAAAAAAGGCGTTGCCCGGAACGCGGCAGCCTGACATTTGAAAGAAACGCCACGCGTCCGATTTCGACGCACCCACGGCGTGGTCATTTTTAAGCGGCACTTGCCCCTGTCCGGAAAGCTGGTTTGGGGTGATGCGCCAGGGGTGTGCAGGCGACATGAATTTGCAGAGCATGACCGGATTTGCGCGTGCCGTCGCCGAACATGACGGCACCTCGATCGCCTGGGAGGTCAAGTCCGTCAACGGCAAGAGCGTCGAGGTGCGGCTGCGGCTGCCGCAGGGTTTCGAACGGCTGGAGCCGGCGGTGAGGCAAACGCTGCAGAAGCGTTTCGCCCGAGGCAATTTCCAGGCGACGCTGACCATCGGCCGCGCCGCCGGTGCGCAGGCGCAACCCGTCGTCAACGAGGCGTTTCTGAAAGACCTTGCGGGTCTCGCCAAGCGGCTGCAGGAACAATTCGGCGTTGCTGCCGCGACGGCTGACGGGTTGCTGTCGCTGCGTGGCGTGCTCGACATTCCTGAAACCGTGGAAACCGAAGAGGCGCGCGCCGCGCTCGACACCGCCATCATGGCTGCGCTCGACGTGGCGCTGAAAGGGCTGGAGCAGGCAAGGCAAGGCGAGGGTGCGGCCCTGGCTTTGCTGCTGTCCGGCCATATCGACGCCATCGAGGCACTGACGCTGCGCGCGGAGGCGGATCCGTCACGCGAGACGGCGGCGATCCGTGAACGCATCGCCGAGCAGGTCAGGCTGCTGATGGACGCTTCCGCCAATCTGGATGCGAGCCGGCTGCACATGGAGGCGGCGTTCCTCGCCACCAAGGCTGATATTCGCGAAGAGATCGACCGGCTGAAAACGCATGTCGCATCTGGCCGGACCCTGCTTGGGGGCGGCGGCCCCATCGGCCGCAAGCTCGATTTTCTGGCACAGGAATTTAACCGCGAATCGAATACGTTGTGCTCGAAGTCGAACGCCGCAGCCGTCACAGCGATCGGGCTGGAGCTGAAGGCCGTGGTCGACCAGTTTCGTGAACAGGTCCAGAATCTGGAGTAGCCGATGGTTGCCAAGGAACCGATGGTTCCCAGGGATTTGGGTTCCCGCATCCGCCGCCGGGGGCTGATGCTTGTGCTGTCGTCGCCATCGGGCGCCGGCAAGTCGACGATCGCGCGCAACCTCCTGGAAAGCGATTCCAGCCTCGAACTGTCGGTCTCGGTCACCACAAGGCCGCGCCGCGGCTCGGAGATCGAGGGTGTTCACTACCATTTCCGCACCATGCGCGAGTTCGAGCGGCTGCGCGATTCCGATGCGCTGCTCGAGTGGGCGGAGGTGCATGGCAATTGCTATGCGACACCGCGCGAGCCCGCCGAACTGGCGCTGGCGCAAGGCCGCGACATGCTTTTCGACATCGACTGGCAAGGCGCACAGCAGCTCAAGGAGAAGATGCGCGCCGACATCGTTTCGATCTTCATCCTGCCGCCGTCGATGAAGGAATTGAAGGCGCGGCTGAAGCGTCGCGCCGAGGACCAGGAAGCGGTGATCGAGACGCGGCTGAAGAACGCCCGCAACGAGATCGAGCACTGGAAGGAATACGATTTCGTCATCGTCAATGACGATCTCGACCGCGCCTTCGCCGAAGTGCGCGGCATCGTCGTCGCCGAACGATTGCGGCGCGACCGCCGGCCCGGTCTGTTCGATTTCGTCTCCGGTTTGCTGGACGAGAAGACCGTCTAACCGGCTCAGGGCGCCATGCCGTCGGCCAGGATCAGATGTCGGCTGAGCGCGGCGTCGCGCACATCCAGTGCTGCAGCATACTCGGCCGATGCGTACCAGCGCCGTGCCTGCTCAATATCAGGAAATTCGACGACGATCAGCGGTGTGGGATGCCACTCTCCCTCCAGCGTCTCCACTTGGCCGCCGCGTACGAGGTAGCGTCCACCATAGTGGGCGATGGAAGCCGCGGCACGCGAGCGGTACGTCTGGAATGCCTCTTGGTCGCGGATCGTGACATCGGAAATGATATAGGCAGGCATTTGGCTTCTCCGGCAGTCTCACCAGCCTATCTATGCCGCTAACGTCACGATTCCAGGGCTGCCTGTGCTAAGCCGCATTGGTCAGTCGCACAAATTCCTCGACGCTGAGCGTTTCGGCGCGCCGGGTCGGATCGATGCCCGCGCGTTCGAGCAGGGGCTCGCCGCCCAGGCTTTTCACACTCTGCCGCAGCATCTTCCGGCGTTGGCCGAAGGCGGCTTCGGTGACGCGTCCGAGTTTTTTCACATCAGCGGGCAGGGGCGTCGCACGTGGCTCCAGATGCACCACCGACGAGGTGACCTTGGGCGGGGGTGTGAAGGCCTGGGGTGGCACGTCGAAGGCGATCCTGGCCTGCGTGCGCCAGCCGGCCAACACGCCGAGCCGGCCATAGGCATCGCTGCCGGGTGCTGCGACGATGCGCTGGGCCACCTCACGCTGGAACATCAGCGTCATCGAGGCGTAGAAAGGCGGCCAGTCCGGGACCGTCAGCCACCGCACCAGCAACTCGGTGCCGATGTTGTAAGGCAGATTGGCCACGATCCGCACCTGACCGCCGTCTTGGGCAGCCGAGGAGGCGAGGGCGGCAAAGTCGGTCTTCAGCGCGTCGCCGGAAATCACCTCCAGCCGGCCGGGATAATGAGCGGAGACTTCGGCAAGGGCAGCCAGGCAGCGTTCGTCGCGTTCGATGGCGACGACCCGGCGGGCGCCGTTGGAAAGCAGCGCCCTTGTCAGGCCGCCGGGCCCTGGACCAACCTCGATCACCGCGGTGTTTGTCAGATCGCCTGCGCTGCGTGCGATCTTGCCGGTCAAATTGAGGTCGAGCAGAAAATTCTGGCCAAGCGCCTTTTTCGCCTGCAGCCCATGGCGCTCGATGACGTCGCGCAGCGGTGGCAACCCATCGATGCTCATGCGTTCGAACCCGAAACGGCAGCGCTCATGCGGCCACGGCCTTTGCGTCGGTGTCGGCGAGCTTTCTGGCGAGCTTCAGCGCCGCGATCAGACTGTCGGGCCGTGCAACGCCCTTGCCCGCGATATCGAAGGCGGTGCCATGGTCGGGCGAGGTGCGGATGAAGGGCAGGCCAAGCGTGACGTTGACCGCCTCGTCGAAAGCCAGCGTCTTGGCCGGGATCAATGCCTGGTCGTGATACATGCAAAGTGCTGCGTCATAGCCTGCCCGCGCCCGGGCATGGAACAGCGTGTCGGCCGGCAGCGGGCCGAAAGCATCGATGCCTTCGGCACGCAGGATGTCGACTGCCGGGCGCACGATACGCTCATCCTCCAGGCCCATGGAACCGCCTTCGCCGGCATGCGGATTGAGGCCGGCAATGGCAAGCCTCGGCCTGGTGATGCCGAAGCGGTTGGCGAGGTCGGCCGCGGTGATGCGCGCGGTCGCGACGATCAGTTCGGTGGTCAGGGCCTTTGGCACCTCGGCCAGGGCGATGTGGATGGTGACGGGAACCGTGCGCAGGTCAGGGCCTGCCAGCATCATGACCGGCATTGCCTCGACACCACTATGCCGCGCCGCCAGATGCGCCAGATACTCGGTGTGGCCGGGAAAGCGGAACCCTGCGTCGTAGAGCGGCTTCTTGGCGATCGGGCAGGTGACCACGGCGGCGGCGTCGCCGGCAAGGCAGGCGGCGACAGCGCGGTCAATGGCCTCGACGGTGCCGGCCGCATTGGCCGGATCCGGCCGGCCGGGGCTGTCAATGAAATGGGCCGCCAGTGGAACGATGGGCAAGGTATGGGTGAAAACCTGCGCCGCTTGCACTGGCGTTGTCTCGACGATCGGCACCGACACGCCCAGCTGCCTCGCCCGCGAGGCGATCAGCGCCGGATCGGCCAAAAGATAGAAGGCGGGCACGCCGGCTGCCTCGCGCGCCAGGAAGGCGGCGATGGCGATTTCGGGGCCGATGCCGGAGGGATCGCCGACGCTCAGCGCCAGCGCGGTCATCGCGCTCTTCACGTCAGCGCTTGACGATACGGGCTTTCGCCTTCAGCTCGTCGACATATTTCTTGCTCAGATCGTCGGCCGCCTTGTCGTTGGAGCCTTCGCTTTGGAACACCATCTGAGCCGTCTTGTCGTCTGACACTTCGCGCGATGAGCAGATGCCGATGAATTCGACGCCGCGCTCGGTTTCGCGTGTGACCGTGGCGCCACCGACCTTGGTCGCCTTGATCTGCTCGGCCCAGTCCGGCGGCAATTGCGGCGCCAGCACCCGGCCCAGATCGCGAACGGTGACGTCGATGAGGCCCTTGGCGAATTCGCGCGTCGTGTTGCAGCCGTTGAAGCGGGCACGCATGGCATCGGCCTCGCGCTTGCGCTTGGCCAGCGTCGCGCTGCGTTCGGCGGCCGGTACGACGAAGATGACCTGCTGCAGCATGTACTCGGTGGCGCTTGGTTTGGCCCCGCCCTTATCGAGCATGCGCCGGACCGCGTCCTGTTCGGTCACGCTGCCGCCTTCGCCGGAATGGTAACGCGCACTCAAGGCCTGGTTCCAAGCCATCTGGGCGCGGATGAACTCCTTGAAATGGTCCTTGCCGACGCCGGATTTCTCCATCACGCCATCAAGCTGGCTGAGCTGCATCTTGTTGTTGGTGGCAAAGCGCTGATAGGCCGCCTCGACCTGGGCGTCGCTGATGCGGATGCCAAGCCGTTTGGCTTCGGCAAGGCGCAGCGTCTGGTCGATCATCTCCTGGGCGGCATCGCCCTTCTTGCGCTGCAGCTTCAAAAAGGCGGCGCGGTGCGCGATATCGCCTGACGTGACGGGTATGTCGTTGACGACGTATTTGATCTCGCTGGCAAAAGCCGGCGGCGTCATGACGGTCATCGACACGGATGTCGCCGCCACAAGCAGCGCGAACCCTGCTGAAAAGAGGTATTTCCTCATCATTAGCATCCCAATTCTATCCCGGTTCCGCCCAATTTCGTCCTCTCCCGGGTGCGCGAATCCGTGCCAGCCCTATGCGGCGAAACGATGTCTCGCCGGCTACTGGATGGTGTCGATTGCGCTGGTCGACGAGCCGAAGTCGCCGAGGGTGCGGAACGACAGGTTGAAGCCGATGCTCTGCGTCACTTCCCTGGTGTTCAGGTCACGCGACTGCGAGTACGTCATCAGATAGGTGAAGCAGGAATCGTTGTAGGCGAAGCCGACCCCATCCTTGACCAGCAGGCTTTCCTGCAGATCATAGGTTCCTGTCCCGAACACGCGCCAGTTCTGGGCAAGATGCGTCGATGCACCCAGCGTGACCTCGTGACGGTCAGTGGTGAAGCCGTACAGCGGCTGGGCCTGGATGAAGGCATATTTAGCGCTGAGCGACACCGGCAGGCCTGAATAGGCGGCCTTGAACTCGGCGCGGCGCATCTCGAAGGTCTGTTCGTCGAAGCGGCCGCTGACGGAGGCTGCAAATCCGTTCGGGCTGTTGACACCAAACAGGCCGACATAGTCGGACTTGGTGGTCTGAAGGCCCGAATAGGCGCCGACATTGACCAGATCCGGCTCGGCGAAGGAGTTCTCGCCGCCAATCTGATAGGACTGGCCGAAAATGGCATTGGTGCCCCAGCCGTTGATATAGGAGCCGGAATAGCGGACGCCGACATTGGCGCGCGAACCGCCTTCGATGCGGTCGTAACCGGAGAACTTGTCGCGCTCGAAGAGCGTGGTCGCGTCGAACACCATGCTCTGGGCGTCTTCATTCGGAACGGCGAGGCCACCGACATACTGTTCGTTGGGACGCAGAAATACTTGCGCCATCGGCTCGATGACATGGCTCGATCCGCTGGCCAGCGAAAACAGCATCGGCCAACGCATTTCGAGCCCGACGGTTGCCATGTAGCGGGCGAACGACGAACGCATATCGGCGCTGGCATTAATATCTGGGTTGGCCGCCATGTGGTTGATGGCATCGAGCGAACCTGATGACGCGTTGAGATAGTCGACATCGCCCTGCAGCGCCAGCAACGGTGTCAGCACCAGCCCGTCATCGCTGACGAACGACCGCTTCCACTCGGTCTCGGCAGTGAGACGGCCGGATTCGCCTTCAATGCCGCGCACGCGCTGCACAGGCGTGCTAGCGTCGTATGGGGTGTTGAAAGTCTGATCAAGTTCACCGCGGCGCAGGACCCGCGTGTTGACGTTGAGCGACAGCTGGCCGCCGGCCAGCGGCGCGTCGGGGATATAGGCGTAGTCAAGCGACGGCAGAACCCATGGCTGCTGGTTGCTGCGCGCGGCGATATTGCTGTTGAGTGTATTTTCCTGCACGTCGAAGTGCATGGCGCGCACATCGAAGTAGTTGCGGCCATTGAGACCTGTCAGGTAGACCGTCGACTGATGGACGCCGGCATTGTACTTGTCGATGTTGTAGGTGCTTGAGAAGTCCTTGTCGGTCTGCAGCAGCACGTCCCAGCCGAAGTTCCAGCGTTCGTTGATGGCGAACTGGCCTTGCGTGCCCATCATGCCGCGGAATTTGTTGGGATCGCCCGCCGCGCCCGAATCGACGTTGCGCCCGGCGCTGTCGATGAAGGCGTCCGGATCCCGCTGCTGGATTCCGGCGATCTTCAAACTGTATGCGCCATTGTTGAAGCGCTGGCGCCACTCGGCCTCTCCGAGGAAGCCCTGCTTGGTGTAGCCGCTTCCCGTCACCGTCAGGTCATAAGTCGGCGAAAGGGCGAAATAATAGGGAACCTTGACGCTGTATCCCAGGTGGCTGTTGTAGCTGATCCCCGGGATCAGGAAGCCGCTCTTGCGCTTCACCGTCGGGTCGGCGATCTCGAACGCCGGCAGGTAGGCGAGCGGAAAGCCGAAGAATTCGAAATTCGCATTCTCGAAGCGAACCGTCTTCTTCTCGCCGTTCCAGATGATCTTCCTGGCCTTCACGCGCCAGGTCGGTGCCTTGTCGGGCTTGTCCTCGCATGGCTCGCAGGCGGTGTAGACACCATTGTGGAATGTGGTCAGCACGCCGCCCATGCGCTCGGCGCTTTCGGCGGCGAAATAGGCCTTGTCGATGGTTTCAACGCGCAGCGCGTTGACGAAACCGTCGGCGAAATCGTCGGTGATGTCGATATGCTGCGAATTGATCTTGGTGCCGTCGCTGTTGACGATCTCAACATTGCCGGTGGCAACCATCCGCTTGGTGTTGCGGTCATATACGACCTTCTGGGCGACGAGGCGGTTGCCGCCATAGTCGATCTGCACGCCGCCAACGGCGGTCACCGTCTGGTTGTCGTTGTTGTACTCCAGTGTGTCGGCCGCCAGCAGCATCTGCGAGCCGGATGGCACGTTGGTCGCCATCTTGCCGACTTCCTGCGCGAACGCAGGCAATGGCACGGCGCTGGCAAGCAGGCACGCCAAGGCGCTCGCCGCATAGAGGCGCGCCAGATTGGCCTGCCTGTTGCTGGGCAAAAACGCCTCCCTCACTAGCCGTCTTCCTTGTATAGCAGGAAAGTCACCCCGAAGAACATAGCTACCACGACCGGCACCCAGGCGGCTATGGCGGTCGGCACGAACCCCGCCACGCCGAATGCCTTCACCAGCACCGAAACGACATAAAGCAGAAACCCGGCAACGACGCCACCCAGAATCATCGTTGCCGATTGTCCCATCCTCGCAAATCGCATTGAAACTGTTGCCGCAATCAGCGTCATGGCGACGAGGAGGAACGGCAACGCCACCAGCGAATCAAACTGCATGGCAAACGCATTTGCCTTGAGGCCGAAGGAACGGGCAACCTCGATTTTTCCAGGCAGGTCGTAGAACGGAATGGTCTCCGGTCGCGCCAGTCGCTCCTGCACGAATTCGGGCTTCAGATTGGTCGGCACACGATCGCTTGCCGCAGGCTGGATGGTGCCGTTCCTGAAGGTCTTCACATCCTGCAAATCCCAATAGCCATCCCGCAGGTAAGCACGCGCGGCATCCTTGCGCTCGACGATGTTGCCTTGCTGGTCGAGGACGAAAAAGACGGCGTCGGACATCTCCAGACCCTGGTTGAGGATGGCCCGCGCGCCGATGATGGTGTCGCCGGTGCCGGTTTTCTGGCGAATCCAGGGGGCGGCATCGGCCGAAACCGTATTTGATTTGCCGGAGCGCAACTGCGTCTCGATCTGCTCGGACAGAGAGAAGGCGTGCGCGGCGAGCGGGTTGATGAGCCCGACCGATACAAAGCCGAACAGCAAGGCTCCGATGCAGCATGGCAAAAGGAATTGCCAGGCGGAAACGCCGGCGGACCGCGCGATGACCAGCTCGTAGCGGCGGTTGAGCGAAACCAGTGTCGCCATTGCCGAGAACAGGCCGACAAACGGCACCGTCTGCAGCATGATCATCGGCATGCGAAGGCCCGAAATGGCCACCGCCGTTCCGTAGGTGAAGCCGGGCAGGCCGGTGGTGCGGCCGGACAGCTCGGTGAAATCGATCAGGAACACCAGCGCCAACAGGCCCAGGAAGAACCAGATCGTGATCGTGACGTAGCGGAAGAAGAAGTAACGGCCCAGCGTCCAGCCCATCAGCCGATCTCCTGGCCTGAAGTGCCGCGCCTGGACCAACGCAGCTTGAGGGCGTTCCAACCGTCACCGACGCGGCCGGCCAGGTTCGTCATCCAGTCCGCCCAGGCCACCGGCAGTTCCATGGTCCGGTTGGAGACGATGAACCAGATCGCCACTGCGGAAGCCACTATGGGCACGCCATAGACCATGTAGGCATATTGCGGCACTTCATCGGCCTTGCTTGCGGCAAAGAAACCCAGCCAGCGCACGAACAGCGATATGGTGATGGCCGTGATCAAAGGATTGACGCGCGCCTCGCGATGCGAGCGCGCGTCGCCGGCAACCGCGAGGGCGATCAGCGCGAACACCATGGAATACAGCCATTCCGAAAATCGTTGGTCGATCTCGGCCCGGTACTCCTGGGGGTTCTGCTGATAAAGCTTGTCGTTGACGTTGGGATTGAGCAGGTACTGGGTGGTCTGGTCCTTCGGCAGCAGCGTCACTTCGGAGGCCGCCGCCATGAAGGCCGACATGTCGAAGGCATAAGACGTGAACCGGATGACACTGAGGTCGCCGGTCAGCGTTTTGCGGTGGATGACGCCGTCATTCATCATCAGCACCTTTTCGCCGCCGCGTTCGACGACGCTGCCGGTCTTGGCGTAATAGACGAGATTGACGCCTTCCTCGCGCGAATCGGCGACGAAGATGCCGCCCAGCTTGTTATTGGGAAGCCGCTCGCCAATCTGCAGGAACAGCCCGTCCTCGATCTTGCGGAAAGTGCCTTCCTGGATGATCAGCGACAACAGATCGGCGCGCGACTCGGCCACCAGGGCGCGGTTCTTCTGCCGTGCATAGGGGTCGATGCCATTGTCGACGGCAAAGGAAAAAACGCTGGCTGCGAGCGCCAGCAGCATGATTGGCCGCACGATCGTCCAGCGCGAGGCGCCGGCGGCGTTGACGACGGCCAGTTCGGAATCTGAATTCATGACACTGAGTGTCTGGGCGACCGCCACCACCAGCGCGAAAGGCACGACGATCGGGATGATCGAGGGAAGAATGAGGGCGGCGACCTCGAAAAAGGTCAGCGACGACTGGCCGCTGTCGGTAACCAGGTCGATCTTGGCCAGCACCTGCGTGGTCCACACGATGGCCAGCGTCCAGACCAGCGCTGCCAGGAAGACCACGAAAGCGCGGCGCATGATGTAGCGTTCAACGACCTTCATGAAGGCTTTACTCGATTTTCTCGAACGGCATCATGCCACCACGCTAAGGGTAGCCGCCCGGCGGCGCCCGCACAACTGGCTCCGATAGGCTCGATCAGGCAGGCACTCCGGTTCCCGTCCCACGTCGCGTGCCGCAATGGACCGGAGTGTCGGAGGGAATGGATAAGAAAGGGAAAACATCGATGGTTAACAACAGGTTGCGGCATGAAGCGGGGCCGTGCCGCGACGAATCGCCATCGATTCCACGTGTCATATGGGTAGCCATTTCGGCAAAGTCTTGCCAAATGCCGGAAAACGACCAAATGTCGCGGATCGCTTCGAACCGCTTCGCTTACCATCGCGCAATCCCCGAAAGCAGGACATGATGAATCCGAGACCGTCGATCGCCTTTGCAAAATTCGCAGCGCCTCAGACGGCGGCAAGCAGAAAGGGCACGGTCTTCGTGCTGTCGGCGGATGACGGCGGCCTGAGCGGCGCGGCCATGGCTTACGATCCCGGCAAGACGCTGGAACGGGCCTTTCCGGTGGCCGAGTTCACCGGCAAGTTCGCCGGCGTCGTCGAGATTCTGGCACCAGAGGGAACGTCACTCGACAGGCTGGTCGCGGTCGGTGCCGGCAAGGCGGCGGGGCTCGATGAACATGCCTGGCTGAAACTGGGCGGTACCATTGCAGCGGCGTTGCGTAAGGCAACCGACGTTTCGGTGGTGCTCGACCTGGTCGGCGCTTCGGCGGATGGCAAGGATGCCGCCAACCTTGCGGCGGGCATTCTCCTGCGCAGCTATTCCTTCGACAAGTACAAGACCAGGAAGGACAAGGATGACGCGAAGGCCGATCCGAAGAAGCCGGTCAAGGTAACCATCCACACCGCCGATCTGGCAGGCGCCAAGAAGGCCTTCGCGGATGCCGAGGCGGTGATCGACGGCGTGCTTCTGGCGCGCGACCTCGTCAACGAACCGGCAAATATACTGGGACCGATCGAGTTCGCGGCCCGTGCCAAGGAACTCGAGACGCTCGGCGTCAAGGTTGAGATCCTGACCGAAAAGGAGATGAAGAAGCTTGGCATGGGCTCGCTGCTCGGCGTCGCGCAAGGCTCGCCACGTGGCGCGCGCATGGCCGTCATGCAGTGGAGCGGCGGCAAACCCAAGGACAGCCCGGTCGCCTTCGTCGGCAAGGGCGTCACCTTCGACACCGGCGGCAATTCGATGAAGCCGGCATCGGGCATGGAGGACATGAAGGGCGATATGGGGGGTGCCGCGGCGGTCACCGGGCTGATGCACGCCTTGGCCGCGCGCAAGGCGAAAGCCAATGTGGTTGGCATCATCGGCCTGGTCGAAAACGCCGTCGATGGCCATGCCCAGCGCCCCGGCGACATCGTCACGTCGATGTCGGGCCAAACCATAGAAGTGCTCAACACCGACGCCGAGGGCCGCCTCGTGCTGGCCGACGCGCTGTGGTACTGCAACGACCGCTTCCAGCCGAAATTCATGGTCAATCTGGCGACGCTGACCGGCGCCATCATGGTCGCGCTCGGCCTGCATTATGCCGGCCTGTTCTCCAACAATGACGAACTGGCGGAAAGGCTGGCGGCGGCGGGGCAGGCGACGCAGGAGCGCCTGTGGCGCATGCCGCTTGGCGCCGAATACGACAAGTTGATCGATTCCAAGAACGCCGACATGAAGAACATCGGCGGCCGCTACGGTGGCGCCATTATCGCCGCACAATTCCTGCAGCGCTTCGTCAAGGACACGCCCTGGGCGCATCTCGACATTGCCGGTACGGCCATGGGTTCGCCATCGAACGAGATCAACCAGTCCTGGGGCTCAGGCTTCGGCGTGCGGCTGCTCGACCGGCTGGTGCGCGATCACTACGAGAGCTGACCTTGATCCATGGCCGACGTGCTGTTCTATCACCTGACCGAATCGACGCTGGAGGATGCGCTGCCGGGCCTGCTCGAGCGCAGCATCGATCGTGGCTGGCGCGCCGTCGTGCAGACCGGCACCGAGGAACGACGCGACGCGCTCGATCAGCATCTTTGGACCTTCCGCGATGATTCTTTCCTGGCGCACGCGACCGATCGAGAGGCTTATCCCGGCGAACAGCCTATCTTGTTGACGACTGGCGATGGCAACCCCAACGAAGCCAAAATAAGATTCCTGGTCGACGGCGCGGTACCGTCAGACCTTGCCGGCTATGAGCGTGCCGTGTTCCTGTTCGATGGCCACGACGCCGCCCAGGTCGAGGCGGCGAGGGGGCATTGGAAGACGATGAAGGACGCGGGCCATGCCGTGACCTACTGGCAGCAGACATCAGACCGCCGCTGGGAGCGCAAGGCTTAACGCCACGCAGGGAACACAGGCCTGAAACGCGTCGCATCGATCCATATCGATGCGACGCGTTTCAACCAGCGATTTGGCGCGGATGATAAGGCTCTATTCTCGTGCCTTGATCCGTTTCTGTTTCCGGCTGACATAATCGCCGTATTTCAATTTCATGAACTCGTCCGCCAGGTTGCGATGCGAGCTCCTGAAGACGTACCAGTCGCCATCCGGTAATTTGCGCTGATAGAGCACCCTGCCGGCCTGGCGATGCTCGAAGCAGGTGAGGGCGTTGGAGTCGCCTCCCGCGCCATGCCATTTCGCCCGGAAGCAAAGCTTGCCTCCGCCAGGAATGAACCAAATACCGTCACCGTAGCCCAGCTTGCCCTTGTCCGAAGTCCAGGCGCTGAACTGACGACGCTGCACGGCAAAATATCCAGCGCCGTTTCGGCCCCAGAGCCACGAGCGGTTCTGATACATCTGGTAGATGCCTTCGTCGGGCATCGCTTCGGCCTGCTTGGCCAGTTCGGCGACTTGTGCCGCTGTCTTGGCTGCTGCTGGAAGCTGGCAAACCAAGACTGCTATGGAACAGGCAAGTGCCGTTCCAATGGAATTCCCCAGTACTCGTTTCACGACCCTACCCCTACGACTCTACGCCACACCCAATTTTTACGCTTGCATTTGCACCCGGTGCACGAGGTCTAGGGCAAGACGTGCTGGGTAACCCGCCAATCGGGCAGCCCATAGCCACCCAACCATGGCCACACTTCCTTCTGGTTGAAGTAGACGACCGACGTCAGGGCTGGAAATTCCGCATAGGACTTGCGGGAATCGGCCGCCCATTGCGACACATATTCCTGCTTCCCTACATAGCCGAGCTCCGCCACCTCGATCGGCTTGTTGAAACCCGCGACGCGGTCATATCCGGGCTTCAGCGTCTCGGCGAACGTACGATCACGCCCCTTTTCGTCGTTGTCTTTTTTCTGCAGGCCGAACACCGACAGGCCGATGACGTCGACGTAGTCGTCGCCAGGGTAGTATTTCTCCAGACCCTCTTCACCCTTGGGTGACCACATGTATTTGGCGGCTGGAGCAGCCTTGCGGCACACATCGACCTCGCGCTTATAGGCGGCGATCCAGTCCTTGGGTGCCCAGTTGGCCCAGGTGAAGCGGCCGTTCTTATCCTCCATTTCTTGCGCCCAGCGAATGGTGACGGGGCTCTTCATGGCCCCCACCAGGTTGCAGATTGCCTGCATGTTTGCGTCATATTTGCCGCTCAATATGCCGTCGCGCAGTTCGTTCGGGGTGATGCGCCAGTCCTTCGACCAGGTCCAAGGCTCGATGGTGATCAAGAGCGACCGGTTTCGCTGAAGAGCGTAGGCATCGGCCAGGGGAAGGCTCGCCAGATCGACGTCTTCCCAAGGCAGGAACAACTCCTCGATGCTGGCGGTCTTGTCGGCGCTGAAGTCGCCGTAAGGATCATAGGATCCAAACGCCGACGCGGCGCTGCTCGTCTGAACGGGATCCGTCGCGGCTGCCGATCCGGCACCCGCTGAAGTCGGCAACGTCGCACTGCCGCCCAAGGCCAACGCGATGGCAAGCGCGCTTACTGCGGTATGTTTCATGATAATCTCCCATGGCTTCGATATCCCGTGGGAATCGAAGCCTCGCCCACGCGTCGACAAGTGATCGACGCAACCATTCAACCCTATCGGCTTATCGGCGGAATCCGCGGGATTTCGGAGCGACTATTGGCGGGAGTGCTACGCACGGATCCCCACCATGAAAATCATCTCTCAAGACGCCGGTACGAGGAGCTCAAGAGAGAAGGTTTCGCCGCGATACTCACAAATTCGCGCCATATTCCGATATATCATCCCAAGCTAATTTAAGAGCCGATCGCGACCAGGAGTCAAGTACAATTAACGGTTGCTTAACCATAATACGCTCGGCATGGTTAACGGGCCGAGCTTGCCGGAATCCGACCGGGCGCGTTTGACTCACCAGCTATTTTCCAACGCTGAAAATTTCACTGGACGTCTATTCCGAAGTCGACCATCGGCCCTCGTGCCGAAAGTTTGGGCTCTCGTTCAAGGGGTTAGGTTAACCAACGCTCAAGAAGCATGGTTAAGGAATATTTAATTTAGTTGACACTAACGGAGCGACGGCCGATTCTGCTGCGGGGATTTAAGGGCCTTGCAGCAGTCGTTGGCTGCAGCCCAAAGTGGCGGCGTGTAAGGGTATGAGTTTAGACGTAGGCATCATCGGCCGTACGAGCACACAGGCGAGGCGGCCCGGGTCGGCTCTGGCCAACGCGGCGCAGAAGGCTCCTTTTCTCGTGCCCGTACTTTCTCCGGCCCAGCAATGGATCCTGCGGGCAGGCTTGGCTTTCTGGTTCGTCACCCTCGGCTTTTTCTGGGTCTGGTGGCTGAAGCCGGAACATATCGAACACATCGGACCATTCACCTTTGCCACGCTCGTGCTGGCCTGGCTGACCTTGATGCCGATGTACTTCCTGCTCAACGTGCACGCGTCACGGAAACCTTCAAAGCTTTACAGTGTCCCTAAGCGTTCGCGGGTCGCGATGGTTGTCACCAAGGCCCCATCGGAACCGTTTGCCGTGGTTGCGCGCACGCTGGAAGCGATGCTGGCGCAGGACTACCCGCATGATACCTGGCTTGCCGACGAGGATCCCTCCGAAGACACGATCGCCTGGTGCAATGCTCACGGCGTGCTGATTTCGACGCGGCGCGGCAGGGAAGACTATCACCGCAAGACATGGCCGCGCCGCACCCGCTGCAAGGAAGGCAATCTGGCGTTCTTCTATGATCACTATGGTTATGAGCGTTACGATTTCGTCGCCCAGATGGACGCCGACCACGTACCGACGCCGACCTATCTCAGGGAAATCCTTTATCCCTTCGCCGATCCCAGGGTCGGCTATGTGTCGGCGCCGAGCATCTGCGACAACAATGCCGCCGAAAGCTGGTCGGCCCGCGGCCGGCTGTTCCCGGAAGGGATGTTCCACGGCCCCTTGCAGTCCGGCCATACCGGCGGCGGGGCGCCGCTTTGCATCGGCTCGCACTATGCCGTGCGAACGAGGGCGCTGAAGCAGGCAGGCGGTCTCGGTCCGGAACTGGCGGAGGATCATTCCACCTCGATGCTGATCAACGCGGCCGGATGGCGCGGCGTGCATGCGATGGATGCCATTGCCCACGGCGACGGCCCGCAAACCTTTGCCGATCTTGTCACCCAGGAATTCCAGTGGTCGCGCAGCCTGATGACAATCCTGCTCGAATATTCGCCCACATACTTTCCCAAGCTGTCGCCGAGGTTGCGGTTCCAGTTCCTGTTCTGCCAGCTCTGGTATCCGCTGTTCGCCGTCTTTGCGCTGTTGATGTACGCAATGCCGATGTATGCGCTGTTCACCGGGCGCAACTTTGCCAATGTCATGTATGCCGACTTCCTCTTCTACTATCTGCCCAACGCCGGCGCCCTGGTTGGCCTTGTAATGATGCTGAAGGCATTCGGCCTCTCGCGGCCGATGACGGCCAAGACGATAAGTTGGGAAGGTACGCTGTTCCTCTTCTTCGCGCGCTGGCCCTGGGTGCTGGCCGGTACGGTGTCGTCGCTGCGCGACTATCTGACGAAGTCTTTCGTAGATTTCCGCGTCACACCAAAGGGCAGTGGCCCAAAGAGCCTGATTCCGCTCCGCGCCTTCTTTCCCTATGTGGTGCTGGCGATCGGTGCGGCGCTGCCCGTCCTGCTCGTTGACCACCCCTTCGACGCCACCGGCTTCTACTGGTTCGCCGCCCTCAACGCTTTCCTCTACGGGCTCCTGGTGTTGGTCATTGTCGTAAGGCATGTCATCGAGAACAGTATCCCGTTGCGTGCGAATGTGACGAAGCTCGCCTTGCAGGCTTCGCTTGCAATGTTGGCGCTCGTCGTGCCGGCGATGGGGTTTTACGACCGTGGCATGGAGGGCGTCTACGGGCTGCAGCAAGGCGCCGGCGGCTTGCGCATCGTACGCGTCGCCTATGTGGTTTCCGGTGCTGGCCAGGGCAATATCGGCACCCGCAACTTCTACTTCGATCCTGGTTGGGAAACGCGGCGCTGACGCCCAGTCTCATCCAACCGTAAAGAGTTCTCCCGAACTGCATCCACCTTGATTGACGGTCTCGATTGCGGGCCAGCGACCTGCTGCAGCTTCAGGCGTGAGCAAATAAGATCAAATTTTAATTATAATAGATCGAGCGCTGAAAGGCGGCACTGACCATGCCGTTTGCGCGAATTTTAATAAGTATCCTCTAATATTCGGGCAATGATGTGAGTGGCAGTTGGCTGTTCACGCGGCGCGGAAGACACCAAAGAAAAATATCTCTGCGTCCAATCGACTTGCATTTATCGACAGGGGATAGATGATGAACAAATTCATGAGGGGTTTGGCTGCCAAGGGCAGAAAAAATGCCTGGTCTATGGCTGCTGTTGCATTGATCTCGATGGTTTCCGGTTGCCAGAGCATGGACGCGACCACGACCGGCTCACTCGCCGGCAAGCCTGCGGTGCATGCGCCAGCCAAGAAGATCCACTACGTCGGGAAGAAGAAGCTGAGTCATGCGTTTAGCCGCAAGCGGCTTATGCAGACGACCAGCGTGACACGCACGACCGAGACTGCCTACGCCGCCTTCGTGCGGCCGCAACGGGCCAGGATCGTCGCGCCGGCGCCAGTGAGGGTTTCTTACCAGCCAGGCAATGGTGGCCCGTTCCTGGGTCATTCCCCCTGGATCTGCGGTCCGAGCGGATTTGGTCAGCGCGCGACTTGCCGCGCGCGCTAGCAAGACTTTCGGTGGGGACTGGAATCCGGGCGCGAGAAGTGAGGCGGCGCGGGGCGCGCCAGCCACCCCTTGCGCCCGGATTTCCATTCGTGCCGATATCAATCGGCAAACGCCCTCCAACCGTCCTCGGGCGGCCTCGTGGCTTGATGTCGAAGTCTCACATCGGCGCGTGTTTGCGGTGGCTTGTTGACCCCTTGGCCTGAAGCGCCGCGCTACGGCGCAAAAGGTTGACATCGGTCTTTGCCCGGCTGTTAATGACCGCAAGCCAAAGCTGCTGACCGCGCGCCCGGGAAACCCGGTGCTGCGTCGATGGGGAGAACGCTCCGAGGTGGCGCGTCCTCGGCCACGATCATGTCGGCGCTAAGCTGGATCGGGATACGAAAGCCGAAATGCGACCGCTGATTGTGCCGACAGTTTGGACCGGATTGCGTCGGCCTCGCACAGAGCCGGAACGCGGCCAGCCTGCCAGGCGCGCCTGGCTTTTGCCCCTGCTGGTCGTTTGTGGCCAGTTGGCGCTTTCTGGAGCGGCTCAGGCGGCCAACGAAAAGAACCCCAAACCTGCGGAAGCCGCCGTGCCGACGGCTTTCGAATTGCAGCTTCTCTACACGGACCGCACATGGCTGTGGAAAGACGGAGCGGCTTATTTTGGACAGATCGGTCGCCCCCTTCGGGCCTGGACGTCGGGGCAGGATTCAGCCTCTGTCGCAGAGGGCAGGTGGCTGGTGACCAAAGACGGCAAGATGTGCATGGACGTTGCCTGGCGGTCCAAGAGCTACAAGGGTAAGCAGCAGCGCACCTGCTACAGCCACCGCATCGTGGGTGGAGCAATTCAGCAACGCAAGGATCCGGATGGGGTATGGTACAGTTTCAAACGAACCCCTGAGGACCCGTCAGACGAGTATCAGAAATTCGAAGTGGGTGACGCCAAGGGCGCGCAGTTCGAGGAGACCCGCAAGCTGATCGATTCCAAGAATTAGGTCGGTTTCAGCCATATTGAGCCGGTGGTGCCTTGCATGAGCGTCGACGCAGTGAGCGATTGTGCGTTTCGCTCCAGGCCCGTCGCGACGGGCTGAGCAACCCCCAAATCCTTCCCTGTTTTGACAGTGCGCTGCTTTGCCGGCGCCTGTCGGGGAACCTGCGAATCGCTTATGGTCAAGCATCAAGCGGTTCTGCTGGGGCAGTAGGCGCGCCGACCGCCGATCGATCGCATTCAATTGCAACTGACGGACGACGAGACGGTGGCCTACCATAGGTTTTTATGAAATTTAATAATTAGTGATGTCTAATGTTCATGCGTGATGTGCGAGGGGTCGCCCGCGTGGCGTAGAAGCGACGAAGGCATGGTATGTCGCAATGCGCCCTTGGCTCATACTGATAACAAGGGACACATGATGAGCAAATCCGCAATGGGCGCATTTGGCCCAAGCAAAAATATAGTATCTATTGTTGCGGCTGTGGCGATGATCTCTGCGGTTGCAGGCTGTCAGGGCCTGGATGCGACCAAAACCGATGCGGTCTTCATCAAGCCTGTGGTCCATCCGGTCCGCGCCAAGCCCGCGGCTCAGCCGGTCTACGCCATGTCCACGGTTCATTCGCTCAGAAGCGATCCTCAGATTCTGATGACGAGCGCGGTACGAACGACTGAAAGTGCCTACGCCTTTACATCGCCGCAGCCGATCAAAGTGCGCACGCCGGGGCCTGTGAAAGTCTCTTTCAATCCGGGCGATGACGGTGCGTTGCTGGGCAGTTCGCCTTACATCTGCAGCCCTAGCGGTTTTGGCCAACTCGCAAGTTGCCACCCGCGCTATCTCTGATCTATCCAGCCGCGACGGATGCGGCCGCCTGGCTTGGCGGCAGTTTCACCGGTTTCGTCTGCAGCCCGAAGAACGGCGCCGCCGTCCTGACGATCGTGTCGATGTCGGAAAGCTGCGGCACAAAGCCAAGATGCGCGCGTGCCTGGCCCGGATCGGCATAGAGCTCGGCCGGATCTCCCGGGCGCCGGACTCTGAAGACGGCCGGAACCGGTCTTGAGGTTATCCGGCTGACCGCCTGTACGATCTCCCTGATGGAAACGCCTCGCCCGGTGCCAAGGTTGACCGCCAGGCTTTGTCCGCCGCCCTCGAGGTGCTGGAGGGCTTTCAGGTGGGCGCGGGCCAGGTCGCTGACGTGGATATAATCGCGCACGCAGGTGCCGTCCGGCGTGTCATAATCGGTGCCGAAGACCTCGATTTCGTCGATCATGCCTGACGCCGCCATCAGCACCCTGGGAACCAGATGCGTTTCCGGTGAATGCCACTCGCCGAGCTCGCCGTCGGGATCGGCACCGCAGGCGTTGAAATAGCGCAGGATCGCAAATTTCATCCCATAGGCGGACGCATAGTCGCCGATGATCTGTTCTCCCATCAGCTTGGTGCGCCCGTAAGGGCTGATCGGATTTTGCGAGGAGGTCTCGCGAATGGGCAGCGCTTCCGGCACGCCGTAGGTTGCGCAGCTGCTGGAGAAGATGATGTTTTCAATGGCGTGCGCGCGTGCCGCGTCGAGCACGGCGATGGTGCCGGTCACATTGGTCGAATAATAATCGGCCGGCTCGCCAACGGATTCCCCAACATAGGCCAGCGCCGCGAAGTGGATGACCGAGGTCGGCCTGTATGTCCCGATCGCCGTTTGCAGCGCATCCCGGTCCCGGATATCGCCGACGACAAGCGGTCCCCAGGCGACGGATTTCCGGTTGCCGCGGCACAGATTGTCGAAAGCCACGGGCAGATAGCCCGCGGCGGCCAGCAGCTTGCAGGTGTGACTGCCGATGAAGCCCGCCCCACCTGTCACCAGGATCGCCGGTCGGCTCATGAAGCCGCGGCCCCCGTGATCATCCGGCTGCCGTAGAGCAGCGTGTCGAAATAGTCGACGGTGTGCGCGAGCCCCTGGGCCAGGTTGATCTTTGGCTCCCAACCGAGATTGTCCCTGGCAAAGGAAATATCCGGTTTGCGCTGCCTGGGATCGTCGACCGGCAATGGCCGGTGCACGATCTTGGATCTGGAGTTGGTGTAGCCGACGACCAGCGTCGCGAGTTCCATGATGGTGAATTCGCCGGGGTTGCCGAGATTGACCGGATGGGCGGGCGCATGCGGTGCATTCATCAGCCGCATGAAGCCCTCGATCAGGTCGTCGGCGTAACAGAAGGAGCGGGTCTGCAGGCCGCTGCCATAGACGGTCAGGTCTTCGCCGCGCAACGCCTGGACGATGAAGTTCGAGACCACGCGCCCGTCATCGGGCTGCATGCGGCGGCCGTAGGTGTTGAAGATTCGGGCAACGCGGATGTCGAGGCCATATGTTCTCGAATAGTCGAAGAACAGGGTTTCGGCCGAACGCTTGCCTTCGTCATAACAGGACCGCGGTCCATGCGTGTTGACGTTGCCGAAATAGCTCTCGGGCTGAGGGTGTACGAACGGGTCGCCGTAGACCTCGGAAGTCGAGGCCTGGAATATCTTGGCATTGTTCCGGCGCGCGAGTTCCAGAAGGTTCAGCGAACCGAGCACACTTGTCTTGAACGTATGGATCGGGTCCGCCTGATAGTGCGGCGGAGAGGCAGGGCAGGCGAGATTGTAGATCTCGTCGACTTGAAGATCCACAGGCAGCGGATCGACGATGTCATGCTCGATGCAGGTGAATTTTGGATCGCGCAGAAGGGCGTTGAGATTGTACCTCTTGCCGGTGTGGAAATTGTCCAGCACGACGACATCATACCCATCCCGCAACAGGCGTTCGCACAGATGCGACCCCAGGAAGCCCGCGCCCCCGGCAACCAGGGCGCGACGTCGTTTTTGGTTCGGCTCTCTTTGACCGATCCCAGATCCCAGTTTCAGAACCTTGATGACCTTGCTCATGCTTGCCCCTTACGCAACGCGCACGCTATCGCCGAGCCGGGACAACAGTCCGACTACGCCTTCAGAACGTGACAAACCCTCCGCATCAGCGGATTCGCCAACATTGATGTGCGTCAATTATTCTTCAGGTTCGCCGGGCCGGTGCCGCACGCTTTACGTGCTGCCGCTTACCCTGCTCCGCGCCCCAAAATCGCGATCACGTGCCCAGTGCCATCATCGTCGATTGCTCGCCCAAATTGCACATCCCAACGCATTGAAAATATACCTGTGGAGATCATAGTCAACTAAATTAGCAATTCGTTAACTACAACAAATTGCGAATGGTTAACCCTCGGGTGGGTTCGACCCGCAATGCCATACCGCGCGGGTCCGAGGAGGATACCCTTTGCAAATCAACAGTTTGGATCGGCCATTTGACGGCCCGCCAGGGGGGCTGGGCACCGGGAAACACCGATGTCGGCACCCTATTGCATCTCGGCCTATATCCCAGGAAATATACCCAAATGAAGACGGGGGCTCGCGCGATCTTGGCGGACGTCAAACTTTCAGAGTGCAACTAGATTGTTGCCCAAAGCCGCTCGGGCTGCAAATATAAACGTCAGGATGAGAATATTTTGCCAATATTTCTTTATGAAGGGAGGATAGATCGCAACCGGCTATAGCGGAAAAGAAGCCAAGAACCAAAACCTGAACGGAAAGCCGCTTCGCGGAGATAGGCCGCAATTGCGGGTTGTTTTCATCGCACTGCTCGCAAGCTCTGCGCATAAAGGGCCTCTCATTCGCACCGCGCGGATCAATGGTCATTTTTTGCCGGAAAGCGCGCACATGTCCATTCTATGCCGTAACATCGGTCATTTCGGCATGGCATTGAGCGCATAGGTAGAGAGCGCCGTCCATTGCGCGATCGCGTATCTGCGCGGAACGGCATGTCGGCATGGTGTCGCCCGACCTTGTCGGTTACGAGCGTCCCGTGTTCCTATTCAACGGCCGTGACACGATCCAGGTCGAGGCGGCCAGGGGACATTGGAAGAGATGAAAGTACGCCGACGCCACAGCCTACTGACAGCCGATGCCGGATCGGCGCCCGGAGCGCAAGGCCTGAGAAACGTTTGCAAATGATCGTCGCCTGCGCTTGGTTGTTACTGGCTCTTCTCTTCGATAAGCAACTGCCGGTTGGCTTGCAGCAGATCGAGATACCGCTGCCTCGTTTCCGGATCCGCTTGGCAAAAGAATCTCAGCAATTCGTTGGCACGGTCTTCGAACGCGCGAAACGCCGGAAACTCTTTCGTTCCGACACTTGTCGAACGACTGAGTGTGAACCGGTCACGTAAGTTCGATCCATCTCCCGAATAAGACACGATGATCCTGTCTACCTGCCCATCAATGTAGGATGTCGAGACACGCGATTGGTTTCCATTGGGCTTTTCATCGATCGTCTGGAGAATCCCGCTGCCGCCTGGATTTGGGCACTCGACCGAAACTCTCAGGAAATCGGTGTTGGCAAAGCAAGAGGTGGCTCCGCCAAGCAGCAAAACCAACGCAAGACCGATCGAGGTTTGCAAGGGCGGAGACCTTCTTTGCTTCACTCAAGAACTTCATCGTCGACGACGATTGACGGAATATCACCATAAATTGTTAGCATCGATCTATGAGTTGGAAGAAGAGCAACTCACGTGGCGGGCTGAGAGTGCGGATCAAGATCATCGGAACCGGGCGTGCCGTGCCGGCAAGGTGCGTGACGTCGCGCACGCTCGACGAAAAATTGGGACTCAGCCTCGGCCAGCTTGAGGCCGCCACCGGTGTCGTCGAACGCTATGTCTGCGATGCGGAATCGCAGGTGGATCTCGCTTGCGCGGCAGCCCGTCTGGCGCTCGCGGATGCCGGGATTGAGGCAAGCGAGATCGATCTCGTAGTAGGCGGCTGCGGCGTGCCCTACCAGCCGCTACCATCGACCGCGCCGCTGGTGATGCAGCGGCTGGGCATGGCCGATGGTTCGGCGGCGGCCTTCGACGTCAACAGCACTTGCCTCGGCTTCCTGACCGCCTTCGAGACTGCCGGCCGCATGATCGAGGCCGGGCAAAGCAAACGGGCGCTCATATTCTCCTCGGAGATCGCCTCGCGCGCCTTGCCCTGGAAAGACCAGCCGGAAATCGCTGCCCTGTTCGGCGACGGCGCGGCGGCGGCTATTCTGTGTCGGTCGGCGCCGGGAGAAGGCAAGATGGTAGCCAGTCTGATGCGAACCTATCCCTCAGCCTATGACGCTTGTGGCATAGGTTCCGGCGGAACTCGTTTCGACTTCCATCGCCAGCCGCAGGAATTCGCCAGCCACACTCTGTTTCACATGGATGGCAAGGAGCTGTTTCGCGTCACATCGCGACATTTCAACGGCTTCCTGGCTGACTTGTTGGAACGCGCGGGCTGGGATCACGAAGAGGTAGACCTCGTCGTGCCGCATCAGGCCAGCCCCTTCGCCCTGGTCCATATGGCGCGTCAGACCGGCTTTGCCCGGGAGAAGCTCGTCGATATCGCGGCGCGCTATGGCAACCAGATCGCCGCCTCCATCCCCTTCGCCCTCGACATTGCGCGGCGCGAGCGGCGCATAGCGCCGGGAGCTAAGCTACTTTTCCTCGGCACCTCGGCCGGCGTGTCGTTCGGCGGCATGGCGCTGCAGGCATGAGGCGCGTGCTCGTCACTGGCGCCAGCGGCTTCCTCGGCGCGCATATCGTGGCGCGGTTGGCAGCGGATGGCATGCAGGTGGTGGCGCAAGGCCGCGATGTCGGGCGCTGCGCGGCGCTCGAAGCCGACGGTCATGCGGTTGTCCGCCGCGATCTGTCGCAGCCGCTCGATGCGGGTGCCGGGGCCGCATTCGGGGAACTCGGTGCCATTGTGCATTGCGCGGCGCTTTCGGCGCCGTTCGGCCGGCTGGCGGATTTTCAAGCAGCCAACGTCACGGCAACCCGCAATCTCGTCGATTTCGCGCATCGGCAGGGCGTGCGCCGCTTCGTCCAGATATCCAGCCCCTCGGTCTGCTTCGCCTTTCGCGACCAGCTCGGCGTGCCGGAGGACATGGCTTTGCCGGAGCCGGTCAATGCCTATGCCCTCACCAAGCGGCAAGGGGAGGAGATCGTGCTCGCTGCGTCCGGGATTGGCCCGGTCATCTTGAGGCCACGCGGCATCTACGGGGCTGGCGACCGCGCCTTGCTGCCGCGCCTGCTTGCCGCGGCCCGGCGGCCATTGCCGCTGTTTCGCGACGGTCAGGCGCGTATCGACCTCACCCATGTCGACGATGTCGTCGAGGCGGTGGTCGCGGCGCTCGAAGCCGGCAGCGATGCCGATGGCCAGATTTTCAACATTTCCGGTGGCGAGGTGCTGCCGGTGCGCCGCATTGCCGAAACCGCCTGCGCGCGCGCCGGCGTGGCGGCGCGGTGGCGAAAAATGCCGTTGTGGCCGGCCATGCTGGCGGCGGGTGCGATGGAGGCGGTGGCACTGCGCTTGCCGGGCCGGCCCGAACCGCCGGTCACGCGCTACGGCCTCGGCCTGTTCGCCTATGCCCAGAGCCTCGATATTTCAAAGGCTGCGCGGATGCTGGGTTGGGCGCCGAAAGTGTCATTCGAGGAGGGACTTGACCGCACATTCGGCAAGGCGGCGGAAAGCCGGTTTGTAACAGGGAGGGCGGTAGCGTGAAGATTGTCTTCGCCAACAGCGCCTGGGTCAGTGCCGCCGAAAGGCTGATCCTGCACGGCGGCAGCTGGCGGAGCGTCCGGCTGCGTGTTCGCTATGGCCTCATCATCCACCCGCGGACCGGCCCGGTGCTGATCGACACCGGCTATACGCCGCAAGCGACCAGCGGCACCGACCGTGGCGCTGCACTGCGCCTCTATGGCGCGATACTGAAGCCCCAGCTCAACGCGGCCGAGCAACCGCTGCCGGTGCTGGCGCGGTTCGGCCTCACCCCGCACGATGTGCGCACTGTCATCGTCACCCATTTCCATGCCGATCACATTTCCGGCCTGTCGCAGTTTCCCAATGCCCGTTTCATTGCCAGCGACGCCGCCTGGTCGCGGCTGAAGGTGCGCGCGGCGTGGCAGAATCTGCGCCATGGCGTCTTCGCCGAACTGTTTCCGACCGACTTCGAGACCCGCCTCGACGGGCTGTCGACCAAGGCATGGATCGCACCGCGTGGCGCCATTCCCGGCGGGGCCGATCTGTTCGGCGACGGCAGCGTGGTTGCGGTCGATCTGCCCGGTCATGCCGACGGGCAGTTCGGCCTGTTGTTCGCCGGAATGGAGCGGCCGCTGCTTTACGCGGTCGATGTGCAATGGCTGCTCAAGGCACTGGTGCAGAGACGTACACCCGGCTTTCCCGCGAGCCTGCTGGCCGAAGACTTCGCCGCTATCGAGCCGACCAGCGAAGTCCTGCGCCGTTTTCTGGCGGATGGCGGCGAGGTGATGTTCTGCCATGATCCGGAACCGAAATCATACGATCTGGATGGCGAGAGCGTATGAGTAGGTTTGCAGAAGCGCTGGGCTCGTTCGCCCACACCCGATGGGTGTCGCGCAAGAGCCGCAGGAATTTCGAACGCTGGCAGGCCCGCGCCTTGCGGCGCTGGCTCGACCGCGACCTGCCGCTGGCGCCTTTCTATGGCAAGCCGCCGCACCGTCTCGACGATCTGCCGGTGACCGACAAGGTACTGCTGATGGCGAATTTCGAGCGCTTCAATATCGGTGGCGTGTCGGCCCGCGATGCCTGGGCCGCTGCTTCCTCGGATGGCCGCCTCGGCGACCTGACCGTCGGCGCCAGCACCGGTACATCGGGCAATCGCGGCCTGTTCGTCATTTCCGAGGCAGAGAAATATCGCTGGCTGGGTACGATCCTGGCCAAGGCCATTCCCGACCTTCTGTGGCGCCGGCAGCGCGTGGCCGTGATCCTGCCGCAGAACAGCGGACTTTATGACAGCGCGCGCCAATCCCGGCGCGTCGAACTCGGCTTCTTCGACCTTAGGCTTGGTCCGGAAAATTGGCGCGATGCACTCGAGGATTTTGCGCCGACGGTGATCATTGCGCCGCCCAAGATACTGCGCCACGTCGCGACGGAGAATTTCAGGCTGGCGCCGGTCCGTGTCTTCGCGGCCGCCGAAACGCTGGATCCGGTCGACCGGCCGGTCATCGAGGCGTTTTTCGGGCTGCCGCTCGACCAGATTTACATGGCGACGGAGGGACTGTTCGCGGTCACGTGCCGGGAAGGCAGGCTGCATCTGGCCGAAGATTCAGTGTATTTCGAGTTCGAGCCGGTCGGCGACGGCTTGGTCATGCCGCTGGTCACGGCCTTCCGCCGGCAGACGCAGATCATGGCGCGTTATCGGATGAACGATTTGCTGCGTCTGTCCAAGGTGCCTTGCCGCTGTGGCTCGCCGCTGCGCACGGTGGACGAGATTGTCGGCCGCATGGACGATGTCTTCCGGCTGGTCTCGATGCATGGACCAATCCTGGTTACGCCAGATATTTTGCGAAACGCCGTGTTGGGGGCCGATCGCCGTATCGACGATTTCCGGCTGATCCAGACGGCAGCCGATACGGTCGAGCTGCGGCTGGCGCCGGGCCTCGCCGACGACGCGGCGGAGGCTGCACTGGAGGCGGTGCGCGCGCTGCTTGCCGCGCGCCAGGCAATCGTCGCAGTGGAACTCGTTCGTGCACCGCTGCCACTGGAAACCGGCCGCAAGTTGCGCCGCGTCGAATGCCGGCTGGGGGCGGGGCCGTGAGTCTTGGAAACATCGACGAAAGCCATGCCGATCGGGTCGAGAACAGTCCGCGCCAGGTCGAGGCTCTGGTCGAGCTTTTCAACGAGGTGCCCTCCCGCGATCTCGTGCGCAACCTGACGGTCAGGGTCGAGGCTTTCGAGGTCGCCGGGCGTATTTTTCCACTGACGTTGAACGACGCCAGCGAGGCGCCGAATTGCTACATCTGCTGCCCGTCCAGCGCCTATATCGACTATGCCATCGACGAAACGCGCAATTTTGCTTCGAGCCCATTGCTGCAGCGCACGGTTCGCGCGTTGGTCCGTGCCTGCGCACCGCTGGTGAAGGCAAGCGGCCTCGACCATCAGGTACAGGTCAACAATTGGCTCTATTCGACCAATCCGGTGCCACGGCTCGAACGCGCCGCCATCGCCGAGATGCGGACTGAGCTGACCACGCGCTTTCCCGATCGCGCCATTGTCATCCGCTCGCTCAACGATATCGCGGACCCCTCAACCATCGCGGCGCTGAAGGCGCAAGGCTTTCGCATGCTGGCGGCGCGGCAGATCTATATCTTCGCCGATCGCAGCGCGGCGCCGTCGACGACGCGCGACATGAAACGCGACCGTACCCGGCTGCGCTCGACGCCCTTTCGCTTGGTCGGCGATCGCGACTTCAGCGAAGCCGACTACGTCAGGAGCGAAGAGCTCTATGCTATGCTCTATCTCGACAAGTACACGCCACTCAATCCGCACTACACAGCCCGCTACATAGGCGAGATGCATCGTCGAGGCATCCTCAGACTTGCCGGCTTGCGTGACGGCAGCGGCAGGATCGTCGCCGTCACCGGTCTGTTCGAAAATGGCCGGACGCTGACCCAGCCCATCGTCGGTTACGATACCAGCCTGCCGATCGGCGACGGGCTCTACCGCATGGTGATGGCGATGGCGCAGGATCATGCCACGGCGCGCGGCCTGTTCTTCAACATGAGTGCCGGTGCGGCCGATTTCAAACGCCGTCGCGGCGCGGTGCCGGCGATCGAGTACAACGCCGTCTACGTCAGGCATCTGCCGCTTGGCCGTCGCGTTGCGGTTCGGATCATGGAAACGGTGCTGAATTGGGTCGGCATTCCGCTGCTTCGGAGATTTGAGCTGTGAGCGAGCCTGTGAAGAAAGACCACTGGCAGGCCGTATCACTGTCCACCGATGTAGGGCGCAAACCCTGGCGTCTCCTGCTGGATGGCGCGCCGGTGGTGCTGTTCCGCTCGACCACCGGGATATCCGCCCTGTTCGACCGCTGCGCGCACCGGCTGGTCGAATTGTCGACGGGCAAGATCGTCGAGGGCGAGATCGAATGCCCTTATCATGGCTGGCGTTTTGACGGTGATGGCCGCTGCACCGCCATTCCCGGCCATGTCGGCGCGGTGCCGCATTATCGGGTGCGGCGCTACCCCGCGATCGAGCGCGACGGCGTCGTCTTCGTTGCGGTCGGCTCCCCCGAGGGCGAACCTTATCTGCACTGCATGCAGGGCCAGGATGTGATCGTGCGGCGCGTGCGCTCCTCGACACAGTCGACGGTCATCGACGCCGCGGAAAACATCCTTGACGCCACCCACACGCATTTCACCCACAAGGGCTTGCTGCGCGGGCTCAGTGCCAAACGGCATCTGGTTCATGTCGAGGTGACCGGCGGCGAGGGCTGGGTCGAAGCCTGCTATACCGGCGAAGAGCGCCAGCAAGGATTGATCAGCCGGCTTCTGGAAGGCGCGCGCACCAAGACCATCGGCCGCTTTCGCCATCCCGGTATCGCCGAACTGGAATATTGGGGCACAAACGGGCTTGTGCTGGCGACGACTTTCCATCTGCGCCAGGCCGATGAGCGGACCGTCGAGGGTGTCGGCTGGTTGATTGGCCAGCGCCAGGGTGGCTTTGGCCATCTCAAGGCACTCGCCTTCAAACCGCTGTTCAACATTGCCCTGGAGCAGGATCGCAAGGTGCTGAAATCGGCGAGCGACAATGCGCGTTTTCCGCCGGAGGCGTTGCCGGCAATCGGACCGCTGGATTTCCTGCGTCGCGACATGGCGGCCATCATGGAGGGCAAGATGCCATCGGCCGCGGCGGAGCCTCGCGTTCATCAGATCGAACTTTAGGTCTCAACAGGCATGGTCGGAAAATCTCGCCTGAACAAAAGGATAGGCGCGTTTGCGGAATCATTTGCGTCAGTCCTGAAGCGGCCCGTTCCATTCGATGTCGCGCGTCGACGCCTGCTGCAGGCTGATGTGCTGGCGCAGTGCCGTGCCGGCGATCTCGGCCAAAGCGCGCCATTGCGCTCGCTTCGGCGCGGGGTCGCCGGGCCAGTCGAGCAGTTCGTCGGCTGCGCGCATCGCCTGGCTGAAGCGCGCGATCCGCAGGAATCGTAAGGCCGCCGGCAATCCGTAGATCCACATCGCCAGCCGCACTGTCTGCGGCGTGGAGACGTTCGGTTTCACTTCGCGGCCATCCTCAAGCATGGCCTCAGTGAAACGCCGGGGATCCCGGAAGAAGTGCAAGCCGCTCACGGCAC
This sequence comes from Mesorhizobium loti, assembly GCA_002356515.1. NCBI lineage: Bacteria > Pseudomonadati > Pseudomonadota > Alphaproteobacteria > Hyphomicrobiales > Phyllobacteriaceae > Mesorhizobium > Mesorhizobium loti. The sequence continues at coordinate 7,442,625 of AP017605.1, forward strand.
GCGGATTGCACTCCAAGGGCAGCACCCGGCCACCCTTTTCGCGCATCAGGTCGAAGGATATCTGGCCGGTCCAGCCGGTGCCGGCGACGAAGGTCTCGACGAAGCGCCGGGCGGCGGGGTCTTCTACCAACTCGAAGCAGATGCCGGCGCCCTTGCCGGCACGATAGAGCGAACGATAGAGCCCCAGCGCCTTGAGCTTGCCGTTCAGTGCCACCGCATAAGCGCTGATCTCATCGCCGGTGACAAAGCCTTGTGCTACCCACGGCATTGCCGTTGACGGGTCAATGGCATCGAGTTTTTCCGGTGATGGGCGCAGCAGAACATGGCTGGCAAAACGCGACCACACCGGCTTGAACACCAGTTCGCGCGATCGGCTGCGCACCGCCTGCAGATCCTCCTTGCTCTGCAGCAGCATTGTTTCCGGCATGGCGAGGCCGAGGCTTTCGGTCAGCTGCGTGAAGGCGTGTTTGTCATGCACCTGCGCCAGCAGCGCCATGTCGGGCGCGAACAGTCGCGCAGGCATGGCGCGGTCGCGCCAGATCTGGCCCAGATAGAAGATCTCTTCGCAAGTCGGGATGACCAACTCGATACCTTCGCTACGGACCAGCGCCTCCACGGCTTCGCCATAGGCACGCCCGGCAAATCGCGGCGGCGGCAAGCGGTGATAGAGCGCACATGCGTTGCTCGCCGCGGCGATAGGGCGGGCCGGGCTGTCGGCCAGGATAACCCGCCGCCCGGCGTCGTGAAGCAGGCGCGCCAGATGCAGCGCCACCGGTGCTCGGGCTCCGGTGATCAGCACCGTGCTATTCGCCATGGGATATCGGCTCACGCGCCATTCGAAATCGTTTCGGCGCGAGCGTTGCGCGAAATCCCAGGCGTTGGCAATGCCTATGCGACAGTCAATCTGGCCGGTGCAAAATGACCAAACCTGGAAGATCGCGAAGTCGCCATTGGTGCTGACGGCATGCGGTGCTTTGATTAGGCATGACCCGCCGTCGACGGGTCATGCCGATGGCCAGAGGGAGCCATACCAGGCATCACTGACCGCCCATTTCCTTCTTGAATGTGTCGAAATCGACCTGCATGCCGTTGAAGATGGTGCTCCAGTGGCGGGTCAGCGCGGCCATCGCCACGGCTTCCTGGATTTCCTCGTCGGTGGCGCCGGCGCGCTTGGCGTCCTGCGTGTCCGACCAGATGCAGTAATTGCACGGAATCTGTGCCGCCACCGCCAGCGAGATCAGCGACTTGACCTTTGGCGGCAGCGCCGTCTTGTCGCTGAGTTCGATGGCCTTGACCTCGGCCCAGGCACCGGGCAGACCGGCCTTGGGAAACTGCTTCACAAAGCTCGGCACGCCGCCCATGGTCGACTGGATGTCCTTGAGGGTTGCATCATAGTCGTCGGCATGGACAGGTGCCGCGGCCAGCGTCAGCGCGCAGCCGGCAGCAGCGAGCAGGCAGGTCTGGCGTATGGAAGAAGGCACGGATGAAAGAATGCGATAGGCAGACATGACATTCTCCTCTGGTCTTTGTTAGCCTTACGATGTAAGGTGATGTGGAAAATGAACCTTACAGCGTAAGTTGTCAAGCGGCGCCATGGACTCACCGATCAAGAAAAAGCGAGCACGCGGGCGACTGTCGCGCGAAATGATCGAGGACGCCGCTTTCGAGGTGATCGAGCGGGAGGGGTTCGCCGGCTTTTCCACGCGCAAGCTGGCGGCCGAGCTCGGTTGCGAGGCGATGAGCATCTACCACCACTTTCCGTCCATGGCGCATCTGTTCGAGGCGATGGTCGACAGGCTGGTCAGCCAGCTGAAGATGCCGGATCCCGACCTGCCTTGGCGTCAACGGATGCGCATCGCGGTGCTGGACTATCGCCGGATCGGTCGGGAGCATCCAGCCTTCGCGACGTATTTCCTCACCTACCGGATGAACTCCCCCACCTGCCTTGCCTACATCGACAACATTGTCGGCCTGTTCAATGATGGCGGTTTCAGTCCAGAGATGGCAGCAAGGCTGTTTCGCGCGGTCGGCTATTATCTGGGCGGAGCACTGCTCGACGAGACCGCAGGCTATACCAAAGGCCCGTCGGCGGTCACAACCGTCAGCGACGAGCAACTGGCGCGTGATTTTCCCAACATCGCCGCCGCCGGCCGCTACTTCGGCAAGGCGGAATTCGACACAACCTTCGATCTTGGCCTCAAAATGCTGCTGGACGAGATGGAACGCATCCGCGACGGTGCGAATGCAGAATAATTGCAAGGCATGCCTCTGAATGCGCTTTCTGTTTGTCCTGATCCTGCTGGCCGGCACCGGCATCGGCCTCCTCTACCCATGGGCGATGACCAATTTTTCCGGCCGCGAGATCGGCATCTGGCGGGTCTATGAGCAAGGCCGCTTCAAGCCGCTGACCGTATCGCTCTCCGACCGCGATGCGCCGGTGCGGGTGTTGGTCGATCTGACTGCGCGGGCCGAACGCATCGTTTCGCAGCAGCGCACGGTGCTGACGCTGACCGCCACCAGCAACGGCCGCACGGCGCTTGCCTCGACGTTGCAGTTCAACCATTCGGACAATCCGCGCCAAGCCAGTCCGCAACTGCCCGACAAGATCTTTCGCGACGAGGCTGGTGTGATCGCGACCGTCAGTCCCGGTCCCTATACCTTCACTGTCGGTCCGGGCGATGCGGAGGACATTCCGATACGCGCGGTCGACCTTGTCTTGCGCTCTGGTGTCGGCGAAACCGACCGGCGTGCGCGGCCGGTCGGCTTCTCGCTGATGGCGGTCGGCTTGATCGGCTTCCTGCTGTCCTTGCGTTCCGGTGGCGGCCGACCGGACAATCCGAACTCGCAGCCACCGCCGCCGCGCTGGGGCAGGGGACCTAAGTGAACTACCGCCACGCCTATCACGCCGGAAATTTCGCCGATGTCGTCAAGCATGTCGTGCTGACGCGGCTGCTCGACTATCTCAAACAGAAGGACAAGGCGTTTCGCGTCGTCGACACCCATGCCGGCATTGGCCGCTACGATCTGTCGTCGCTCGAGGCGCAGAAGACCGGCGAATGGCAGGGCGGCATCGGCAGGCTGATCGACGCCTCGTTCGACGCCAAGGTGGGTGCACTGTTGGCGCCCTATCTGGAGGCGGTGCGGTCGCTCAATCGCGATGGCGGCGTGAAAAAATATCCAGGCTCGCCGCTGCTCGCACGCCACCTCCTGCGCAAGCAGGACAGGTTGTCGGCGATCGAACTGCATCCGAAAGACGCCGCGAAGCTCAAGGCGGAATTCGCCGGCGACTTCCAGGTGCGAGTCATGGAACTCGATGGCTGGCTGGCGCTCGGCGCGCATCTGCCGCCGAAGGAGAAGCGCGGCCTGGTGCTCATTGATCCGCCCTTCGAGGAGGAGGGCGAGTTCGATCGCCTCGTCGACGGGCTCATAAGGGCACACAAGCGCTGGCCCGGCGGCATCTATGCGCTGTGGTATCCGATCAAGGACCGCAAGGCGGTGATCGCCTTCAGGAAAGCGCTGAAACAATCCGGCATCCCGAAAATCCTCGACATAGAATTCGAGATCAGGCCGGCCTCTTCTGAGCCAAGCCTCGATGGCAGCGGCATGGTGGTGGTCAACCCGCCCTTCACATTGGAAGGCGAATTGCGAACCGTGCTGCCGGCCCTGCACAAATTGCTCGCGGTGGAAAAGCCGGCGCACTGGTCGCTGGAATGGCTGGCCGGAGAGTAGGCGGGCATGGCTTCGGCTGCCTCGGCCGATTCTATACTCCGGTGGCAGCCAGCGCGGCCGGCGTGATGCCGGAGAGCCGCCTGCTCTCGCGTATCAGATGGGCCTGGTCCGCATAGCCGGCCTCGATCGCTAAGACCGCGGTCGAGGTATCGCCGGATGCCTGCCGCAGGCGCCTGAAGCGGTGGAAGCGCAGGATCCGGTCAAGCGTCTTCGGGCCATAGCCGAAACTTTCCTCGAAACGCCGCCGCAGCGTTCGTTCGCTCATATGCAGGGAGCGCAAGAGGAAAGGCACCAGCGGCTTGTCGGCTGGCAGACCCCGGTCGATCACGTCAAAGGCAAAGCCCATGGCCGCATCGGGCGCACGGTGGTCTTGCGTGTGTGCCCCGATTGCCTCCTCCAATTGTCCCACCAGCTTGGCGAGATCGGGCGTTGCCTGGATGCGGCCTGACAGATGGCACGCGCTCGCACCCCAGAGTTCACTGAGGTCAAGACGTTCGCCGACGATCCGGTTGGCCGGCACGCCCAGCCAACCCGCTGCCGCCCCTGGCCGGAATCTGAATCCGACAATCGTCGCTCCTGATGGCAGTGTCTCGATCTGCGGCTCCCGGTCCGGTCCCGCGATCCGGAACCGGCCGTCGATCCACTGCAGGTCGATCGTCGCATCCGGCGTTATCACGACAGGCGGAGCGTCCCGGTCCTGCATGCGGTGGACCCAGACGGACGTGAAAGCTGCAGCCAGCCGCCTGTCTGCGGAGCGTTCCTGGAAAAAGCCGGTGGTCTGCACCAGTACAGCTTCCATCCCTTCAGCCTTCGTCAGTCTGCCCGGACCTGGGTCTTCTCATCTGCTCGCCATTTGGGTCCGCTGCCTCGGCCGTTTTGGCCGAAATCTTCAATGCGGGCCGCTCCCGCCATGGCAAACCACACCAAGCCTTTTCGGTGCCACCGGCGACCACATCGGCGTCGAGGCGATACGGTGCAAGTTCCGAATATAGAAAGGAGAAATCAAAATGAAAGCTCGCATCAGTGTCATCACGCTTGGTGTCGACAATCTGGAAGCATCGCTCGAATTCTACCGAGACGGACTGGGGTTTCCGACCGAAGGCATCATCGGCAAAGAGTTCGAGCACGGTGCCGTCGCCTTCTTCGATCTGCAGAATGGCTTGAAGTTCGCGATCTTCGAACGCTCCAACATTGCCGTGGACGCCGGCATCGCCCAGACCGGCCGTAGCCCGACCGAGTTCACCATCGGCCACAATGTCACGAGCGAGGCCGAGGTCGATGCCGTGATGGCGCAGGCTATTGGCGCTGGCGCGCGCCTCGTCAAGCCGGCGCAGAACACGTTCTGGGGTGGCTATGCCGGTTACTTCCAGGATCCGGACGACCATCTCTGGGAAGTCGTCTTCAACCCTGCCTTTCTTCCCGAGGACTGATACTGGAGAGGAACGCGTAGCCGCTAGGTACGTTGGTAGACGCTCCAGATCGTTTCTGGAAACCATTGTTTCCGCAACCGCTTGACCGGCGCCAAGCGAATCCGCACAGTGCGCGCAATCGACCTTGAGAGGCTGCCATGACTCGCTTCGCCAAATCCGCACTTGCCGCCCTGATTTCGCTCTGCACCCCGCTTGCCGCGCCTCTCGGTATCACCCAAGCGGCGCACGCGGCCGACCTTGGCGTCTATTCCGACGACGATGGCGGCGTCTGCGGCCAACCCTGGGTGCTGAGCAAGATCACCAGCCGCTTCTCCTACCAGGTGCATCACGTGCCGCATCTGCCGGATGTGCAGATCACCGATTTCCAGCGCATCCACCAGCATCGCTATCTGCCGGCCAACGACACCTGGCCGATCGGCCGTCGCTATTGCGGCGCCACCGTCAGTCTCTCCGATGGCCGCGCCCGCACCATCTGGTACCTGATCGAGGAAGGCCAGGGCTTTGCCTCGATCGGCGACAATGTCGAATTCTGCGTCTCGGGCTTTGATCGCTGGATGGTCTACAACGGCCGCTGCCGCGTTCTCCGCTAGACGCAGCCTTCCAATTTTCGATTTCCTTTAGCGCCTGCGGCTCGACCGGCCGCAGGCGTTTTTCATGTCGTGTTGACAGAAGGCGAGATCCGTCTCATAGGTATGAGACAGACCTGTCTCATCACTTGGCGCTCACCATGACACCGTCACCCCTTTCTGACAAACGCCAGCATGTCGTCGAAACCGCCTATGCGCTGTTCAAGCGCGCCGGCTTCCATGCCACCGGCATTGACCGGATCATCGCCGAGGCCGATGTGGCCAAGATGACGATGTATCGGCATTTCCCCAGCAAGGACGAGCTGATCGTCGCGGTGCTCGACTATCGCGCCAGGCGTTTTGACGACCAGCTCGACCAGCTTGCCCGCAAGAGCATCACGCCGGAGCAGAAAATCGCCAGGATATTCGACTGGCATGGCCGCTGGTTTCGCAGCCCGGATTTCCATGGCTGTCTGTTCGCCCATGCGCTGGCCGAGTTCGGTGACCCCGAGCATCCGGTGTTCGAGGCTGTCGCCAGGCAGAAGAATGGCTTGAGGCAGCGCATGCAGTCGATCCTTATGGAAGTGATGCCGCGCGGTAGGGCCGAGAACGTGGCGGCGACGCTGTTGATGCTGATCGAAGGCGCGACCCTGATGGCGCAGATGGGGCAGGCGGAGACCGCCCTTCGTGAAGCCCGCAAGACCGCCCTGGACATCATCGCCGCCTCGCGCAGGCCTCAATGAGCCCGCTGGTCATCAGCCTCGCGCTCTTCGCGGCGATCCTGCACGCAAGCTGGAATGCTTTCCTGCGAACCGGCGCCGACAGGTTGTGGACTGTCACCGTCATGAGCTTCTCCAGCACGGCGCTGGCCATTCCGCTGGCCATCTTCAACGGTTTTCCGGCCACATCGGCCTGGCTCTATGTCGGGCTCTCGGCGTGCCTGCAGGTCGGCTACAGCGTGTTCCTGGTGGCGGCCTACAGATATGGCGAGTTGGGGCAGGTCTATCCGATCGTTCGCGGCAGCGTGCCTCTGCTCGTCACCCTTGGCGGCTTCCTGCTCGCCGGCCAGCAGCTCACCGTTCTGGAGACCGTCGGCGTTGCTCTGGTCGGTGGCGGCATCATGGGTCTTTCGCTCGGACGCGGAAGAGCGGCCACGACATCGATCCTTTATGCGCTGGCAACAGGAGCAATCATCGCCGCCTATGCGACGGTCGATGCGATCGGCGTTCGTGCGGCAGGCAATGTCGGCGCCTACACAGCCTGGGTTCTGCTGGCCTATGGCGTCTTGCTGCCGGCGACCTACGTCGCCTGCCGCGGCCGGCTCGCTGTCGACCCGCGGGCGCCGGAGACCTGGAAGGCACTGGGCGGCGGCCTGTTCGCGCTGCTGGCCTATGGCGCCGTGGTGGCGGCCTTCGCGCTCGGGCCTGCCGGTCCGATCACCGCGATCCGCGAGACCAGCGTCGTCTTCGCGGCCTTCATTGGACGGCTGTTTCTCGGCGAGACGCTGACGCCGCGACGGGTCGGCGCCTGCGCCGTCGTCGCGCTCGGCGCCATCTGTCTCGGCTATCAGTCGTGACGGAAATGCATGCGCCTGCCGGCACGCGTGCCGCCACCATCGACAATGGTCTGCTTGCCATACTCGCGGTTGCCGCGGGCCTGACCGTCGCCAACAATTACTACAACCAGGCGATGCTCGGCCTGCTGGCGCATCAGTTCGCTCTGTCCGCCGGCGCGGTCTCGGCACTTCCCGTCGTGACGCAACTCGGCAACGTCGCTGGCATCCTATTTCTGGCGCCGCTGGGCGACCGGCTCGAGCGGCGCTCCCTCATCCTGGCGACGACGGCGGCGCTGGTCGTCGCGCTTGTCGGTGCCGCACTGGCGCCCAGTTTTCCCTGGCTGGTCGTCGCCGGCATCGGCATTGGTCTCTTCGCCACGGTGACACAGCAGATCGTGCCGCTCGCCGTGCATCTGGCGGCACCGCATGAGCGCGGCCGCGTGCTTGGCATCGTCACCGGCGGCATTCTCGTCGGCATCCTGCTTGCCCGCACCGTCAGCGGCCTCATCTCGGATATCTGGGGATGGCAGGCCGTCTTCGCGGCCGCCGCCGCATTGATGCTTGCCACCGGCGCGGCACTCGCCTGGCGCTTGCCGCGTGTCGAGCCGGTCACCGATCTGAGTTATGGCAGGCTGCTCGGCTCGCTGTGGACGCTGCTGCGCACGCACCGCCTCCTGCGTCAGGCGATCGTCGTGCAAGCGCTGATCTTCGCGGCCTTCATCGGCTTCTGGTCGACTCTCGCTCTGGCCTTTGACGCCGCCCCCTATCATTTCGGCGCCACGGCTGTCGGCCTGATGGCGCTGGTCGGCGTCGCCGGCGCGCTTGCGGCTCCGCTCACCGGCCGCTTCGCCGACAAGCGCGGACCCGATGTCATCGTCTCGATCGGCGCCGGCCTGGTGGTCGCCGCCTTCGCCATCCTTGGCCTGTTCCAGGGATCGCTGGCGGCCATAATCGTCGCTGTGCTGATTCTCGATCTTGCCGTGCAGTCTTCGCAGGTCGCCAACCAGGCGCGCATCCATGCCCTCGATCCGGCCGCCCGCAGCCGCCTGAACACCATCTTCATGACGACGATGATTCTTGGTGGCGCTTGCGGCTCGGGTTTTGCGGGACTTGCCTATTCGGCGAGGGGGTGGAGCGGCACCTGCCTGTTCGGCGCAGCATCCGCCGCGGCTGCACTGCTGGTGTCACGAAGGTCCTGAACTTTCGGGCTATCGCCGGCAGGCAAATCGGCTAACCTGAGCACCCGAGAGCAACGCATCACTTTCGGGAACCTTCATGGACCTTGCCACCATCCTTGCCTTCGCGGCCGCCTTCTTCGTCTTCGCCGCCAGGCCTGGCCCCGATAACATGACGATCGTCGCCCGCACGATCTCCAGCGGCGCAGCGTCGGGCATCGCCTACGGCGCCGGCACCGTGGTCGGCATCCTCATCTTCCTGACGCTCGCAGCCTTCGGCCTGTCGATCATCGCCGCCAAGATGGCAATCGTCATGACGGTGCTTCGCTACGGCGGAGCAGCCTATCTGATCTGGATGGGCATCAGGCTCTGGACGGCCGTGCCCGTCGTGCCGGAGCTGCAGCCCGTCTCCGGGCGGCGCGGGCTGCTGACGATCTTCGCCACGGGTGTCGCGCTCAATCTCGGCAATCCGAAAATGCCGCTGTTCTATATGGCGCTGTTGCCCAACGTCGTCGGAGCCTCGCTCACATCAGCACATCTCGGCATCCTGGTTGCGGTGATCCTGGCCGTCGAGATCGTGGTGATCGGCGGGCATGTCCTCCTCGCCGGCCGCGCCCGCAATCTGTTGCGCACGCCCAGGATCGTGCGCCGGGTCAACCGCGCTGCAGGCGGCGTGATGATCGGGGCCGGTGTTGCCGTGGTCGCCACGCGCTAAAAACAATTCCAGGAAAAGTGTGTAGCGGTTTTCCCGGGGAATTGCGCCAAACGAAGCGCCTGAGAGCGTTCGCTCGATCGCAGTGCTATTTCCTGCGTCGCGCGGGCTCGGCCATGTCGATGAGCTTGCGAAGATAGGCGATGTGGCCGCGAAAGGCCCGCCGCCCAATCGTTGTTGCCTTGACCCGGGTCTGCGGGCGCCGCCCGACGAAAAGCTTCTCGACATCGACATAGCCCGCTCTGGCCAGCGTATCGATGTGCGCCCCGAGATTTCCATCAGTGGTTTCGATCATGGCCTTCAACTGGCTGAATTCCAGCGCCTCGCGCCTTTCCAGCGTGTTCAGGACGGCCATGATCCTGAGCCTTGTGCCCTGGTGGATGATGTCGTCGGCGCTCATCGATGGGCTCCAATGCGGCAAAGCCTTGGGCCATCGCCATGGGGCTCGGCAACCGCGGCAGCGGTAGCTCTTGTGCAGAATACTCTGCCACACAGAGTATTCTGTCAACATGTCAGCAGTCGACGGAAGCGTGCTTGACAAGGTGATCTTCAGATCGGTCGTCGCGTCAGGTTCGTGATCCGCATGGACCGTTCGCCTGCAGAAGATGATCGCCACGATGAGGTGGCATGTCGTGATATTCGCGGCCGAAGATCATGCGTGAAGCTGCTCGCTAATCTTCGCAGCGTCATGATGGCTTCGCATCGAGAATGCCGACGTGAAATTGCCGACCACATCAGAAGATCAGCAGCGGATTTTTGCGGTGATGAGTGCGATCGTGTGTCGATCTCAACCAAAATTTAAGCTGAGAAAATCATACCATTGCTTCGCTGGCTAGCGAGCCGCGAGTCAGATATGCATTGCGCGCCGGGGTCATTCACGGCCATCGGCATAACGTGAAGGGGCATGACATGGCTAAGCAGTCATCTAAAGCGCCGGCATCCAAGGCACCGGCAAAGAAAGCACCCGCAAAAGCAGTCGCGGCGAAGGCCGCAACAGCAGTGAAGAAAGCAGCGCCTGCGAAGGCGGCGGCAAAGCCCGCAGCGAAGGCAGCACCGGCCAAGAAGCCGGCGGCGGCCAAGGCTGTGGCGAAGCCCGCCGTGAAGAAGGCAGCGCCCGCCAAGGCAGCGGCAAAGCCGGCGGCCAAGGCAGCACCGGCGAAGAAGCCTGCAGCCAAGGCAGCGGCAAAACCCGCGGCCAAGAAGGCAGCGCCCGCCAAGGCTGCGGCAAAGCCCGCCGCGAAGGCAGCGGCAAAGCCGGCAGCAAAGCCAGCCGCGAAAGCAGCAGCGGCTGCGACCAAGCCTGCGGTGAAGAAAGCCGCCGCGCCGAAGGCCAAGGCAGCGCCTGCGAAGGCGAAGGCTCCGGCCAAGAAGTAGACCGGTCGTTGGGGCGTCGCGCGTCCTCCGGGACTCGGCAAGGACGCTCTGACGCACTGGATCGAAACAGTCCGGCAGCGGGTTCAGCCCGGAGGGCTGAACATCGGGATGGACCGAGGGGCAAGCAAAGCGAGGCGCCGATTGGCTGCCTCGCTCGCCCTTTGAATTGTCTCCTTGCCGCGGTTGGCGAAGGCCCCGGCGCAATGCCTGGGGTTGGTGCGATACGAATGCAGGTTTGAAATCCCGTCAGCCTGCGGTTGTCGTTTGCTCGTATTTTCCAGCGTACCAGTCTGTAGGCTTGTCCGTGATATCTGGAGCGGAAACCGCAACCGGTTTCTGGCTGTTGTTTTTCTGCGCTCTGGCGGTTGATCGCAAGCGCCTGTCCAGTCAACACTGGACGCCTGCAAACAGGAAACCGATCCATGCCGAAGCTGCTCTACGCATCCACCTCTCCCTACAGCTCGAAGGTGAGGATGGCCGCGGCCTATGCTGGGATCGCGATGGATCTGTTGCCGGTCAAGACGGAGGACAAACCGGCCGAGTTGATCGGCGCCAATCCGCTCGGAAAGATACCGGTGCTGGTGCTCGACGATGGCCGCTCGATTCACGACAGCCGCGCCATCACCCAGCACCTCAACCGGATTTCGAAGAACGCGTTGTTCCCACGCAATCCCGACAAGCGGCTGGAAGCGGAAGTGCTGGAGGCGCTGGCCGACGGTATCTGCGATTGCGCGCTGTCGATGGTCTATGAGCGCCGCACCCGGCCTGAGGAAATGGTCTATCAGCCCTGGCTCGACCGGCAATGGGCCAAGATCACCGCGGCACTGGACTTACTCAACGCCAACCCGCCAAAGCTGCCGAAGAAGATCACCGTCGGTCAGATGGCGTTGCGCGCCTGCCTCGGCTATCTCTCCCTGCGCTTCGCCGGCAAATGGGAAAAGGGCCGTGGCCGGCTGACCCGCTGGGCGGCGCGTTTCGACGAAAAATTCCCGGAGCTGAAGCCGGCGGTTCCAGGGTGAGAACTGCTGACTTCCCCAAGCCGGAAGATCAGCAGCTTCCTCGCTGCCTCTCTCTATCTTGTGCGTTGAAGACAATTCGCTTTCGTGCTCGCATAGCACCCGGCAAATCGCACACAGGCGGTGAGCATGGCGAAGTCATCCACCACAACCGGCAGCGCGGTCGACCCGATGGTCGCTCGTCTGCGCGGTGCCCTTGGCAACCGGACCTTCACCGAACAGAAGATGTTCGGCGGCACCTGCTTCCTCATCAACGGCAACATGCTGGTCGGCGCATCGAAGCGTGGGCTGCTGGTCCGCGTCGGCAAGGCCGCGCATGCAGAGGCGGCCTTGCGTCCCCATGCGCGACCGATGGAGATGGGCGGGCGTTCGATGGAAGGCTACGTCCGTGTCGCGCCGGAAGGCACCGCGACCGATGCCGACCTTCGCGGCTGGCTCGATCTCGCGCTGGCCTTTGTCAGTACGCTTCCAGCAAAATCGAAATCCGCCAAGGTCGCAAATAAGCGCGCCTGAGCGGCTGGCTCAGCGCATTCTATGCATGTCGCCCAAAGTGACGTCGGTTTTGGGAGAACGACATTGCATAGAAACAAGAACCTCAAGCGCGTCGCATAAATCCCTTTCGACGCGACGCGCTTCAGGCTCCGCAGTGAGTTCTGGCGGGTTGGGCGCATGGCGAGGGGAGCGTGCGATGGTCCTTACGGGAAACTGTATGTGCGGGGCGGTTGGCTGGACCTACTCCGGAGACACCACGCGCAATCTGGTCTGTCACTGCGTTGACTGCCAGCGCGCCACGTCCTCCCCCTTGACGGCCTTCCTGGGGATGAGGCGGGAGCACCTGAACTGGACCGGTGATGTCGTGCACTATGAGAGCAGCCCCGGGACGTTCCGGGGATTTTGCCCGACCTGCGGCACAAGGCTCTATTTCCGCTCTGGGAGATGGCCTTCGGAGGTTCACGTCCACGCCGCGACGATGACCGATCCGGGCGAATACCAACCAGACGCGCAAGTCTTCATTGGCTCGCAAATGAAATGGCTCGACCGGCTGCGGTCGCTTCCCACCCATCAGGGTTTTCAGCAAGCTCCGCAGGATTCTGCCGATACGCCCTGAGGGCGGAGCGAACGTGCCTGCCTGCACGGTCCAGTTTGTTGCTGTCTCGCACAAAGTTCTCGAAACCGGCAAGCTCCTGGGCTAGAAAGGTTTTTGAGAATGGCGGCGCGAAAATCGGACAATGACCATAACCAGCGAAGACAGCCCGAATGGCGCAGGCCATGCCACATTCACGCCGCCCGGTGATGGCGCTGCCGTGGAGCGGGCAGGGCGCCCGCGCAAGGCGCTGCTCTCGTCCTCCATGGTCGGCTCGACGAATCGTGGCCGCGTCCTGCAGGCGCTGTTCGATCTCGGCCCCACCAGCCGCGCCGAGCTCGCGCGCATGGCCGGCGTCAACCGCACGACGATTTCCGGCATCGTGCAGCCGCTGATCGACGACGAGGTGCTGGTCGAGAGCGATCCCATGCCCGCCAATCCCGGTGGTGGCAAGCCGGCGCGGCCGCTGTGGTTTTCGCCGAGAGCCCGTCCCATCTGCGGCGTGCTCTTGATGCCGGACGCGGTGCACGCCTGCGTGGCGACGCTCGACGGAAAGATCGAGTCGGAACGCAAGATGACGCTGCCGGACGGCAGGGGGCAGGTCGCACCGATCATCGAGACGATTGCCGAATGTGTTGGCGAAACGCTTGCCAAGGCACGGCGCAAGCCCTTTGGCATCGGTGTCGCCGTCGGCGGCATGGTCGACACCGATCGCGGCTCGATCGTCACCGTCAATCTGGCCCCGGCGCTCGACCGCTATCCGCTGGCCGACGATCTCGGCCGGCGCTTCGGCCTGCCGGTCAAGCTCGATCATCATCCGCGCGCCCTGCTGGTCGGTGACCGCTGGTTCGGCGCCGGCCGTGGCGTCAGGCAATTCGCGGTTGTCTACACCGGCGAAGTGCTGGGCGGCGCGCTCTATTTCGATGGCCATCTCCATCGCGGCACGTCCGGCGCGGGCGGCGAGCTCGGCCACACTTTCGTGCAGCTCGATGGCGAGCTCTGCCGCTGCGGCCGGCGCGGCTGCTGGGACACCATCGCCACGCTGAGCTGGCTGCGGCGCGAGGGTGCCAATGCTGGCCTGCCCGAACCCCATCTGATCGACTCGGCCCGCCTTGTCGACATGGCCGATCGCCGACTGCCAGGCGCCGAAAAGCTGCTCGACCGCTATGCCCGCAACGTGGCGGTCGGCATCGCCAATCTGCAGCAGACGGTGGCGCCCAACATCTTCATCCTGCATGGCGACGTCGTGCTCGGCGGCGATCGTCTGCTCGCCGCGATCGCTGACCATGTCCGTGCCATGGTGCCGTCGCGCCCGGGCGGCGCGATCGAATTCATCGCCGGCGATGCGGGCGATGGTGCGGCATTGCTCGGCGCCGCAGGCCTGGTGATTTCGGAGTTGTTGCAGCTGCCGATCTAGACCCTAGCCGTTTTAACTTGGCTAGCAGGGTGGCGCCCCGATGGCGCACCGGTCGCAACGCGCAAGTCAATCTCAGCGCAAAGCCCGACCTCATCGCTTGAGTCCTGCGGCATGCGACGCCCATGACAGGTTATTCGTAGAGATGCGAGAAAGGGCTATAAACGTTACTTTCCAATATCGGCGCCGCGCCAATTGATGTCGTCGCCCCTACCCGATGTGGTGCGCAAAAACGCGATTGACAATATCGTGGTTTAGCGCATTCTAAATACACAGTTACTCTGAAATCGAAAATTACTGGGGAGCGTGCATGGTCAAGGCGCTTGCTTTGGCGGCGTTGCTTTGTTTGTTTTGACAGTCGGCCTTTTGCTAGGAGAGAGATGATCTAGCCAGCTTTCCTTAAGGGGTCAGAAATCGCGAAGGGAGAAATCCGTGAAACTTCCATTCAAGCCATGGTTGGACCAAGCCGGAGCATTCCCAATTTCCCATATCGCCGGCATACCGCACTACAACACACCGGTCTCTCCGACCACGCCGAGGACCGGCGTTCTCCATACTACGGAAGGAGGCTGGGCCGGCAGTTTGGCAATCTTCCGAGTACACTATGCTCCGCACTTCATGCTCGGATACGATGCGACAGCCAAAGAAGTACGAATTGCTCAATTGGTCCAGGTGGGGACCATTGGCGCCGCGCTGAAGGCACACAACAACAAAGCGTTGGTGCAAATAGAAATGATCGGCTTCTCGAAACCCACGCCGTGGCTGCCTGACGATGGCACCGTGGAGGCCTTGGCTTCGCTGATGGCTGTTTGCTTCGTCGAATACGGAATACCGCTTACACGTCCTTGGGCCGACGGCGATTTCGGCAAGGCGGGGCCAAATCCGCACCGTACATCTGGAAACTACGGCACCGTCGCAGGGTGGTATGGCCACGGGGACTGTCCCAGCCCAGACACGCACTGGGACCCAGGTAATCTCGAATGGAGCAAGGTGTTCGCCAAGGCGCAAACGATAGCCAACAGCATGGGGCCATCATCGGATACGATTGGACCCGCCGCGATGGCAGGCATAGCAACCTCGAACGCTACGTCACCCGCAGCAAAGCCTAAATAAAGCGGAAGCCGGCGAAAGTAGATAGCTGCGTCGTGATCGGTGGTTCGTCCGCGCTGCCGCTGGCAGTGTGTCAAGAATTCAATGGCGATTTCGTAGCCGGTTGCAATTCGTCGTCTCGTTATTCCAAGCCGCTGCGCATTCTTGAGTGATATGCCTGGTTACCCGGCTAAGCCCGGATAAGTCTGGAACCATGGCCTGATGCGCTCGAAGCGCGCCGCCATGTTGAGCACGCTCTCATCGGCATGCCGTCGCCCGATGATCTGCAGGCCGACCGGCAGGCCCTGCGCCGTCAGGCCGGCTGGAACCGAGATTGCCGGATGGCCGGTGTAGTTGATCGGATAGGTCATGCACCAGCCGATCAGCGGATCGACCGCCTCGCCATTGATGAAGGTCGGTCCGATCGTGTTGCCGTCGGTGGCGTTCTTGACCGGCGGAATGGCAAGCGTCGGCGATACGATCAGATCGTGGCTCGCAAACACATCCTCGAGCCCGTCATGCACGCCGGTGCGCAGGAGATCGTCGAGCGCGTGGTCGACGGCGGACACTTTGTAGGCGTCCTTCAGCATGGCGAGGAATTGCGGGGTGAGCACGCCGGCATGCTCGCCCATCAGGTCGATGCCTTCCTGTTTCCAGTAGACCGCGATTGCCGCGTAGTGGATCGAGATCGTACGCACCCAAAGTGCCGCGAGGTCCTTGTGGTCGGCCCTGAAATCGAGTTCGATCTCGTCGACCGCAATGCCGTTGTCGCGCATGGCCGCGACCGCGTCGGCGACCACGGCGGCGACCTCAGGGTCGACCGGGAAATTGCCGAGGCGCGGACTGTAGGCGACGCGCAGCGGCCGGAAGGGCCCGCTCGCTGCGCCGACATAGTCGACGCCATCGTCGGGCAAGCTAAGCGGATCGCGGCTGTGCGGACCGGCCATCACCTTGGTCATCAGCGCGGCGTCGCCGACGGTGCGCGCCAGCGGTCCGATATGGACAAGCGGATGTGCCCACAGGAAACCGTCAGGGCGCGTCACGGAAGGGATGCGGCCGAACGAGGGCTTGAAGCCGACAGTGCCGCTGAACGAGGCGGGGATGCGCACCGAGCCGCCGCCATCGGTGCCTTGCGCCAGCGCCGCCATGCCGTCGGCGACGGCTGCGGCACTGCCGCCCGACGAGCCGCCGGAATTGTAGCCGATCGCGAAAGGCGTGCTGGTCGGCCCGAAGCGGAGATTGTCGGTAATGCCCTTGTGACCGAACTCCGGCGTGTTGGTCTTGCCGAGCACGATGGCGCCGGCTTCGAGCAGGCGCTCGACAGCCGCGGCGTTGGTTTGCGGCACCCTGTTGTGCACGGCGCGCGACGCCATTGATGTCGGCACGTCGGCGACATCGTCGAGATCCTTGATGCCGACCGGCACGCCATGCAGAGGGCCGAGCGGAACACCGGCCATCACCTCTTTCTCGGCGACGCGCGCTGCGTCCATCGCTTCGTCGCCGAGGACCAGTGTGTAGGCGTTGATGACGGGATTTCGCGCTTCGATGCGGCGCAGATAAGCTTCGGTTACCTCGACCGGCGACAGGTCGCGGCGCCGGATGCGCTGCGCCAGTTCGGCAGCCGGCAGGAAACAGAGTTCGTTGTCCGCAGAAGTCATGGAAGCCATTCCGTCTATTTGATGAAAACCGGATTTGTCGAACCGCCCGTGCCCTTGCTCACCTTGGTGGGACTGGCGCAGTAGAAGCCTTCGTAGCGCCGGTCCGCCGCGCAATCGGCGGCAAGCCGGTCGAGCGCGGCCATCTCGGTGAACACGATGCCGAGATTGCGCATCAGCGCCGCGTGCAGCACCAGCATCAGGCCGGTCTCGGGATCGTAGGTGGTCTCGTTGGCCAACGTGTCGGTGACCAGGCAAGGCACCTGCATAGCGTCGAACCAGCGCACGAGGTCCAAGCTGAAGGTCAGGCCGGGCTCCCAATAATTGTTCCCGACCGATTGCTGCCCGGCGGCCAGTGCGCCAACCCAGCCGGTGCGGATGAGCAGGATGCTGCGCGGCAGGATCTCGACACCTTGCGCCCGGGCGCAGTCCATCAAATCGTGATGAGAGAAGGTCTCGGCGCGATCAAGCACCGGCTTGCCGCGGAAGCGGGCAATGTCGAGCAGCACGCCACGTCCGACAATGCCGCGCTCGGCGATTGGCATGATGCCGGCCGTGGTCATACCGCCATTGGTGCTCGATGCCGGAAAGCCGTTCCACAGCGTGTCGTCGAACCACATATGGCCGAGCGCGTCGCAATGCGTGCCGGCCTGCGCAAAGCCGGTGACATAGTCATCGGCGAATTCGAGCCCGCCGGGCAGGGGGTGCCAATGGCCGTTCTCGAACCCGGCCTTGTCGGCGACCATGAAATGCTTGGCCGGCCAGCGGCCGGGGAACACGGCGTCGCCTTCGGGGCTGCCGATCGGCACGCCAAGCGTGAAGGTGCGGCCGTCCCGCACCGTCGCCAGCCCGCGCTTGACCTCGTCAGGCGTGAGATAGTTGAGCGCGCCGATCTCGTCGTCGGCGCCCCAATGGCCCCAGCGCTTGGGTGCGTTCGCCAACAGCCGGCGCAGCGTCATTGCGTCGGTCGCGCTCATGCGCCGGCCTCCATGGCCGCGGCGCTCATCGCCTCCTTGGCGCCGGTTATGTAGGCGACGACCTCTTCCATGTTGGTGGCGGAACTTGGCAGATCGGCGGCCTTGCGGCCCCTGCGCATCACCACCACCCGGTTGCAGACCTGCCAGAGGTGATCGAGATTGTGGGTGACCATGATGATGGTCAGTCCCTTGGCGCCCAGCCGTTTGATCAGCTCCAGCACCTCGCGCGATTCGCGCACGCCGAGTGCCGCCGTCGGTTCGTCGAGCAGCAACAGCTTGTGGCCCCAGAAGGCACCGCGCGCGATCGCCACCAATTGGCGCTGGCCGCCGGACATGCGCTCGACCGTTTTCGAGCGCACGCCGGGGATGTCGATGTGCAACTCGTCGAGCCCCTTGATCGCGGTGTCGCCCATCGACTTCCGGCGGATCCAGCGCAGCAGCGCCGGGCCGCGCCCATGCGCCAACTCGCGCCCGAGGAAGAAATTTTCCGCCGCGGTGAAGGTGCCGATCAGCGACAGGTCCTGGTAGACAGTCTCGATGCCGAGGCGCTGCGCCTCGGCCGGCGGCGACAGTTTTCGCGCCTGGCCTTCGAGGATCACCTCGCCGGAGGTCGGGTCATGCGCGCCGGCCAGGATCTTGATCAGCGTCGACTTGCCGGCGCCATTGTCGCCGACCAGGCCGATAATGTCGCCCCTGGCGATATCGAGCGAAACCGTGTCGAGCGCCTGGATGCCGCCAAAGCTTCGGCAGATGCGGCGCAGGCTGAGCAGCAGATCCTTTGCCATGGCCTAGCCCCTAGCGAAGCGGCGGCCGATGCCGCCGAGCGCCACGGCGACGACGAGCAAAGTGCCGGTGAACAGGAACTGGGTGAAGATCGGCGCGCCGATCATGGCCAGGCCATTGTTGCCGACGGCGACCGTCAGCACGCCGATCAGCGTGCCGAGAATGTGGAACTGGCCTTCGCGCAGAGCGGCCGAGCCGAGGAAGGCGGCGGAGAACGAGGTCAGCATGAAACTGTCGCCGGCCGTTACCTGGCCCGAGCCCAGATTGGAGGCCATCAGCACACCGCCTATGGCCGCGCATGTGCTGGCGATGGCGAAGGCGACGATCCGGCTGCGGTCGACGGCGACGCCGGCACGGCGCGCCGATTCGGGACTGACGCCGATCGCCTTGATGTGCTGACCCTGTACCGTGCGGTTGAGGATCATCCAGAGAAGGATGAGCACCACCGCCATGATGATGACGAGATGTGGCACGCCGGCGATGCGGCCGATGGCGATCCTGGTGAATTCGCGTGATTGGGTGAGCTGCAGCGGAATGCCGCCGGAATAGGCGTAGTTCAGCCCGACGACGATGGTGCCGGTGCCGAGCGTGGCGATGAAGGCGTTGACGCCGATCTTGGAGACGACGAGGCCGTTGACGACGCCGATGATCGTGCCGAGCGCGACGACGAGAACGATGGCCAGCGGGATCGACAGGCCGCTGCTCAGCAGCCCAACCGCGAGCAGGCCGCAGAAGCTCGCGACATAGCCTATGCTGAGATCGAAATCGCCGGCCACGAGTGGCACGGTGAGGCCCGCCGCGACGATGGTGCCGATTGCCATGTCGTTGATGATGTTGCGGAAATTGCCGACCGTGGCGAAGGTCCCCGGCTGCAGCACCGAGAACATCGCCAGCATCAGCGCCAGCACGATGATGGTGCCATAGGTGCCGAGCAGGCGCATCAGAAGCGCCCGCCGGTCGCGCATGCCGGGAGGGAGAGACCCGGCCTGCGCGACCGGCAAGGCGGCCTCCGCCGGAGCGGAGGTTTCTGGCAAGGGATGATCAGCGGTCATGACGGCTCTGTGCATGATGGAACTCCGGTGTGACCGGGCGTGCCCGGCCGCACCGTCAATCTGCAGGACTTACTGCGGATTGTCCTTCATGAACTGGTCGACATTGTCCTTGGTGACCAGCGTGTAGCCCGGCACGAAGGATTTCGGCTGCCACTTGTCGCCGGCCGCCAGTATGTCGGGGATCTGGTCGACCAGCATCTTGCCGGCGGACGTCAGGTCGACGCCGAGCGTCGCGGTCATCGTCCCGTCCTTGACCGCCTGGACGGCGGGCGCCGTGGCGTTGAACGAATAGACCTTCACATCGCTGCGGCCGTTCTGCTTCAGCGCCGCGATCGCGCCCATGGCGTTGTCGTCATAGCAGTTGAAGATCGCGAAAGGCCCCTTGGCATTGGCATTGGCGGCAAGCCAGGCACTGGTTGCGGCCTGCGAGGATTCGGCCGCACCTGGAATGCTGATCTCGTGCGACGTTGCCTTCAGCCCCGGATTGGCCTTCACCGCGGCATCGAAGGCGTCGGCCCGCTCGCGGCACGGAATGCCGGGGTGATAGGTCAGGTCGAGCACGGTGCCGGCATTGCCTATGTCCTTCAGCATAAGGTCGAGCAGTGGCGGCGCCGCTCCGGTGCTGGCCGAAAGCGCGATGCCGTCGGCCATGCCGCCGCCGGCGGAAAGCACCGGAATGTCGGCATCGGCCGCCGCTTGCAGCCCGGCGGCGAGGCCGGTCGAATCGAACACCGTGACGATGATGGCGTTCACCTTCTTGGTCGCCAGTTGCTTGATCGAGGTGATCGCCTGCGAAGGATCGCCATTGGCGTTGAGAGTTTCCACCGTCCAGCCCTTGGACCGGGCCTCCTTGCTCATCGTGTCGACCATCTGATTGGTGTCGACGTCGGAGGTCGAGAAGGTGACGATGCCGATCGTCAGCTTGTCATCGGCATGTGCTGCCGGCGCGAAAGATGCCGCGACGAGCGCCGCGGTAGACAGTTTCTGAAAGCGGTTCACGTTGCAAATCCCCTTTTGACCGAGTGTTCCGGTTCGCATCCCGACCTCGCCTGGCCTTGTGTCAGGCCTGTTTGCGGGGTCATCACAGGTGCACCTGTTTGTTCGTGCGAGACACGTACTAACTATAGGCACAAGGCTCGGGAGCGTGCAACGGCTATTTTGCGGGCTTCTCCTGTTCCGCAAGGGGAGACAGGTGGGAGGAGGCAGGCAATAAAAAAGCCGGGCGCGAGGCCCGGCTTTTTCGTGTCGTGGCTTGAACGACTTAGAACTTCATACCGACGCCGAAGGTGACGCGGTTGTCGGTGGCCTTGACCTTGCCGATACCGTCGAAGCTCTTTGAGCCGAAATCGGTGTAGCGATACTCGACACGGCCGAACACATTGTCGGTCAGCTTGATGTCGGTGCCGAGACCCGCAGTCCAACCGATCATCGTAGCCCGATCTGTGCCAAAGATAGGATCTTCCACCTTCAGGCTCCTGCCGGCCAGACCGCCGGTGCCATAGAGCAGGATTTCCGGGGTCACAGCGTAACCGAGACGGGCACGCAGCGAGCCTTCGAAACCGGCTTTGGAGTTTACGCCAGAATCGTCGCCCTTGACGCCGTTGTAGCCGAGTTCGGCTTCACCGCCGTAGACGAAGTTCTCCTGCTGCCATTGATAGCCGCCGAAGACGCTGCCGACGAAGCCCTTGGTGCCAACGTCAACGTTGTCTACTCCGAGGTCCTTCTCCTTGGTGTGGCCACTGAAGCCGTAGCCAACATTCAGACCGGCGTAGGGGCCGGCCCAGGATGCGACGGGCAGTTCGGCAACCGGTGCGGGTGCCGGGGGCTCTTCCTGGACGACGTCTGCGGCATAGGCAGTACCACCGAGGGCGAAGAGCCCGAGCGCAACGGCCAACGGCCGTGCGAATTTGAGATTGGCTTGCATTGTTCTTTACTCCTTAAGCCACAGGACACAGGCTTGTTTCTCACGATCGCCATCAACCCGTCCGGGGGGTGAAACGGATCTGGCGTTCGTCGGTTCCAAATGTCGTGTCAAAATGCGGCTGAAGCGAACCTGAACTTGGGTCATTACCCGGCGCGAATGAGGCGGAACCTTGACGTTGCATCTTCGCAACAGCGAAATGTCAGCAGCCATTTCATGCTGCGCTGCACACCGCTTGGTGCAAGGAGTCCAGCGTCCTATATTGCGGTCCGGCGGGTCCGGCTCCAAGACGAGTCGGCATGCCGAACCGGGCGTTTCGCCACAATGCTGCCCCAGGTGCGAATGCCGTTTAACGCATGCCGAGCCATATTTCGTCGGCGTCGTGTTTTCGTGCCGAAATTGAGGATTGACAACAGATGAGCAAAGCCACTGCCGCGGCGCTGGTGACGGGCGGGGCCAAACGGATCGGCAAGGCGATTGTCGAGGACCTCGCCAGCCATGGTTTTGCGGTCGCCATCCACGCCAATCGCTCGGGCGACGAGGCGGATATCTTGGCCGCGGGAATCAATCAGTCTGGCGGTCGCGCAGCGGTGGTAAGTGCCGACCTGACGGACATGGACGCCGTCAGCGACCTCGTCGGCCAGGCCGAAGCCGCGTTGGGCCCGATCTCGCTGCTGGTCAACAACGCTTCGCTCTTCGTTGATGATTCCATTGAGGATTTCGACTGGCAGGCCTGGGACCGCCACTTTGCCATTCACGTGAAAACCCCGGCGCTGTTGGCGCAGAATTTCGCCCGCTCCTTGCCGGAACGGCAGGAGGGGCTGATCGTCAACATCATCGACCAGCGCGTCTGGCGCCCGACGCCGCGCTATTTCTCCTATGCGCTGTCCAAATCCGCGTTGTGGACCCAGACGCAGATGTTGGCGCAAGCGCTCGGCCCGCGCATTCGTGTCAACGCGATCGGTCCCGGCCCGACGCTGAAAAATGTGCGCCAGGACGATTCCGACTTTGACGCACAGCTCGCCGGCCTGATCCTGAAGCGCGGCCCGGAATTGCCGGAATTCGGCGCCACCATCCGCTATCTCTGGGATGCGCGCTCGGTCACTGGCCAGATGATCGCGCTCGATGGCGGCCAGCATCTTGCATGGCAGACGCCAGATGTGACAGGCATGACGGAATGAGTCCTCTCGATCACAAGAACAAGGGGCGCGGCGGCGCCGATGATCTGCCTCCCGAAATTGACCTCGAGGATGAGGCGCTGGAGGAGATCGTCGAACCGGCCGGCCCGGATGTTGCCTTCACAGCCATCGACTGGACGCCGCATGCCGGCGATGCCGAAGGCATGGTCGGTGCCGAGGTGATCCAGACGCTGGTCAAGCGGCTGCCCAACGCGCCCGGCGTCTACCGCATGATGAACGCCGCCGGCGACGTGCTCTATGTCGGCAAGGCGCGCAGCCTGAAGAAGCGCGTCACCAATTACGCGCAAGGCCGGTTCCACACCAACCGCATCGGCCGCATGGTGCGCGAGACGTCGACGATGGAGTTCGTCGTCACCCGCACCGAGATCGAAGCGCTGCTGCTCGAAGCCAATCTTATCAAGCGCTTGCGGCCGCGATTCAATGTGCTGATGCGGGACGACAAGTCGTTCCCCTATATTCTCCTGACCGGCGACCACGTGTCGCCCGGCATCTACAAGCATCGCGGCGCGCGGTCGCGCAAGGGCGACTATTTCGGCCCCTTTGCCTCGGCCGGCGCCGTCGGCCGCACCATCAATTCGCTGCAGCGGGCCTTCCTGCTGCGCAGCTGCACAAATTCTTTCTACGAGAACCGCACGCGGCCGTGCCTGCTCTACCAGATCAAGCGCTGCGCCGGCCCCTGCACCGGCGAAATCTCGCATGAGGGCTATGCGGAACTGGTCGCCGAGGCGAAGGATTTTCTGTCCGGCCGCAGCCAGAAGGTGAAGACCGAGATTTCGGCCGCCATGCAGCAGGCGTCTGAAGACCTCGATTTCGAACGCGCCGCCATCTATCGCGACCGGCTGGCGGCCCTGTCGCATGTGCAGAGCCATCAGGGCATCAACCCTGCGACCGTCGACGAGGCCGATGTCTTCGCCATCCATCAGGAAGGCGGCCAGGTCTGCATCCAGGTATTCTTCTTCCGCACCGGCCAGAACTGGGGCAACCGCGCCTATTTCCCCAAGGCCGATCCGGCGCTGGAGGGAGCGGAAGTGCTGGGCTCGTTCCTCGCGCAGTTCTATGACGACAAGCCGACGCCGCGTGCCATTTTCCTGTCGCAAACCGTAGAGGACCAGGAATTGCTGGCCGAGGCGCTGTCCACCCGGGCTGGCCGCAAGGTGGCGATCTCGGTGCCGCAGCGCGGCGAGAAGAAGGACCTGACCGACAATGCCCTGCAGAACGCCCGTGAGGCGTTGGGCCGCAGGCTGGCCGAAACCTCGACGCAAGGGCGGTTGCTTGCCGGTTTCGCCGAGACCTTCGGCCTGGCCAAGCCGCCGGTGCGCATCGAGGTCTACGACAACTCGCACATTATGGGCACCAATGCGGTCGGCGCCATGGTCGTGGCGGGACCGGAAGGGTTTGTCAAAAACCAGTACCGGAAATTCAACATCCGCTCGACCGAAATCACGCCAGGCGACGATTTCGGCATGATGCGCGAGGTGATGGAGCGGCGTTTTTCGCGATTGCTCAAGGAGCATGGCGATGTTGCCGTGGCCGACGATGCGGCAGCGGGCGAGGCGGCCGATGATATCGAAGACGATGTCTCCGGCAGCTTCCCGGCCTGGCCCGACGTCATCCTGATCGATGGCGGCCAGGGTCAGATGACGGCGGTGCGCAAGATTCTCTCGGATCTCGGCATCGAGGACCGCGTCGTGGCGATCGGCATCGCCAAGGGGCAGGACCGCGATGCCGGCCGCGAGCGCTTTTTCGTCAAGGGCAAGGACTCGTTCTCACTGCCGGTGCGCGATCCCGTGCTCTATTTCGTCCAGCGCCTGCGCGATGAGGTCCATCGCTTCGCCATCGGCTCGCACCGGGCGCGGCGCAAGAAGGAGATGGTCAAGAGCCCGCTTGACGAGATCGCCGGCATCGGCCCCGGCCGTAAGCGCGCGCTGCTGTTGGCATTCGGCACCGCCAAGGCGGTCAGCCGCGCTGCGATCGAGGATTTAAGGAAAGTCGACGGCATTTCCGAACAGATCGCCAAACTGGTCTACAATCATTTCCACGAAAGTTAGAAAATTCTGCAGTTTCAGCTGGCCAGTCGAATCTGCCCTGTTGACCCCCTACATTGCCTTCTGATTTGAGTACGCAGGCAGAAAGAGTCCACAAGATATGGCCCAGCGCGCGTTCAACCTGCCCAACATGCTGACCTACGCCCGCATCATCGCGGTGCCGCTGGTGGTGCTGTGCTTTTTTCTTGAAGGCCATCTGAAATCGAGCGACTTCGCCCGCTGGTCGGCGCTGGTCATTTTCCTGCTGGCGTCCATCACCGATTATTTCGATGGCTATTTTGCCCGCGCCTGGCAGCAGACCTCCAACATCGGCAAGATGCTCGATCCGATCGCCGACAAGCTGCTGGTCGCCACCTGCCTTTTGCTGCTCGCGGCCGACACCGACCGCCACGCCGGCATTGCCGGCTGGTCGCTGTGGGCGGCGATCATCATCCTGTGCCGCGAAATCCTGGTTTCGGGCCTGCGTGAATATCTGGCGGCGCTCAAGGTCTCGGTGCCGGTGACGCAGCTTGCCAAGTGGAAGACCACCATCCAGATGGTCGCCATCGCCTTCCTGCTGGCGGGGCCGGCCGGTGACAAGATCTTCCCGCTGACCACGCAGACCGGCCTGGTGCTGCTGTGGATCGCGGCACTCGTCACGCTCTATACCGGCTACGACTATTTCCGCGCCGGCCTCAAGCACATTATGGACGAGTGAGATGACGACCCGTCTCATCTATTTTGCCTGGGTTCGCGAAAGGATCGGCATGCCTGAGGAGGATGTCGAATTGCCCGCCGGCATCGAGACGGTCGCCGACCTTTTGCGCTGGCTGCAATCGCGGGGCGAAGGCTACGAACACGCACTGCAATATCCCGACGTGATCCGCGTTGCCATCAACCAGGAACATGTCGACCACCGCGAGAAGATAGCGGGCGCGCGCGAGATCGCGCTGTTCCCGCCGATGACCGGGGGCTGACACCCATGTCGGCCGCTCTGGTGCCGAGCGTGCGCATCCAGCGCCAGGATTTCGACGTTGCCGCCGAGATCGCCGGGTTGACGCGAGGCCGTGCCGATATCGGCGCGGTGGTCACTTTCTCGGGTCTTTGCCGGGACGAGCAGGGCGCGCTCTCGGCATTGGAGCTTGAGCATTATCCCGGCATGGCGGAGGCCGAGATCGGCCGCATCGCCACCGAGGCGGTTCAGCGCTGGCCGCTGCAAGGCCTCACCGTCATCCACCGCCATGGCAAGATCGTGCCCGGGGAGAACATCGTGCTGGTGGTGGCCGCCTCGGCGCATCGCCAGGCGGCGTTCGAGGCGGCGAACTTCCTCATGGATTATCTGAAGTCACGGGCACCCTTCTGGAAGAAGGAGCATCGCACCGATGGTTCCGAGGGCGGCTGGGTCGAGGCCAAGGAAGCCGACGCCCAAGCGGCGAAGCGCTGGAAATCGTCCTCCGAATAATCCTGTCGCAGCCACGCATTGACCGCAATCCTTTGGCCAACTCCGCAGGGTTGATCAACCCGGGGATAGGCAACCCGGGCAAGGGAGGTGGTCATGCTGGGCAGGCTCGCAGAGTTCTTCGTCTTCGGATTCGTGCCTCTGGTCGTCGGCATCCTGGCTGTGCCGGAACTATCCGTGGCCGCTGAAAAGGCGGTGAGGGGCGAGGTGATCTATCGCGAGCGCATCGCCCTGCCGCCCAGCGCCGTGCTTTCAGTCCAGCTTGCCGATGTCTCGCTGGCCGATGCGCCGGCCAAGATCATCGGCGAGCAGACTGTCAAGCCGGCCGGCCAGGTGCCGATCAGCTTCGAGATCAAGTTCGATCCATCGGTGATCCGGCCGCAGATGACCTATGCGTTGCAGGCGCGGATCATCGTCGACGGCAAGCTGATGTTCATCTCCGATGTGCGTCATCAGGTCGATCCACTGACCGATGCGCCGCAGACCATCATGCTGAAAATGGTCGCGCCAGGCACCGAGCCGACGGCTTCCGTCTTTGGCCAGCTCTGGGTGGTCGACTATGTCGACGGCATTGGCGCCATCACCGCGCCGCAGGCGACGTTCAGGGTCAGCGAGGCCGGCAAGGCCGGCGGCAGCGGCCCCTGCAACACCTATTTCGCCACCGCCAAGGTAGATGGCCTGGCGATCGCGATCAGCGAGATCGGCTCGACCTACAAGGCTTGTGCGCCAGAGGTGATGGCCGAGGAAAAGGCGTTGTTCGATGCGTTGGCCAAGGCGGCATCATACCATGTCGATGCCGGCAAGCTCGCCATATCAGACAAGGACGGCCGCGAAATCCTGCGCTTCAGCGCCGCGAGCTGATTTCCGGATCGGCGTCACGTCGCGGCCGTCTCCTTGACCATGACCTTGACGATCTCGAACACGCATCCAAGTCAGGTCAGCTCGGCTCTCGACCGGGGGTGAGCAGCCGTCATCTGCCGGATGACTCGGCATTTGCGGCCACCTATACTCCGTGCGCCTCAGGCGAAAGAAAATGCGATGCGCAAAGCGCTGCCATGAAAGTCGCTCTCTTTGTCCCGTGCTTTATCGATGCGTTCTATCCAGAGGTCGGCATTGCGACGCTCGAGCTGCTGGAGCGCCTGGGCCTCGATGTGGACTATCCCGAAGAGCAGACCTGCTGCGGTCAACCCATGGCCAACAGCGGCGCACAAAAGGAAGCGGCAGGCGCGGAGGCTGTCTTCGTCAGCAACTTCGCCGGCTACGATTATGTCGTCGGACCTTCGGCGAGTTGCATCAATCATGTGCGGTCCCACCTGACCGCGATCGAGCAGACTGCGTCCGTGCGTCACGTCAGGGCGGCGGCCTATGACCTGACCGAGTTTCTTCATGACGTGCTGGACGTGCGTGAGTTCCCCTGGGCGGAATTTCCACATCGCGTCGGGCTGCACAACAGCTGCAGCGCCCTCCGGCATCTGCGCCAGGCGACAGCATCCGAAATCGATGAGCCGCCGTTCTCGAAGCCGCGTGCCTTGCTGGAAGGCGTCAAGGGGATCGAGTTCGTCGCACCGTCTCGGCCGGATGAATGTTGTGGCTTCGGCGGCACGTTCTCCGTCACCGAAGAGGCCGTTTCCGTGCGAATGGGTCAGGACAGGGTACGTGATCATCTGGCCGCGGGCGCCGAATACATCGTGTCCGGCGACATGTCGTGCCTGATGCACCAGCAAGGCTGCGCCGATCGTATGAAGCTCAATGCGCGCTTCATCCACATTGCGCAAATTCTGAATGGCGCTCGGGCATGAGCAAGCGGGTCGATCACGCCAAGGCCGCAAGCAATTTCCTCGCCAAGCCGGACCACGTGTCGTTCCACGACCGGCGGCTTTGGGATTTGCGGTTGAAGCGCGACGCACAGGCGCACGGCTTACCCGAATGGGAAACCCTTCGCGATCTCGCTTCCGGCATCAAGGAGCACACGCTCTCTCATCTCGCCCAGTACGTGGAGCAGTTTGTCGATGCGGCCGAAGGCAACGGCGTCGTCGTCCATTTTGCCGCCGACGCCCGCGAGCACAATGAGATCGTCTTCAGCCTTTTGTCCGAGCGCGGCATGACCACGCTGGTCAAGAGCAAGTCGATGCTCACCGACGAATGCGCGATGCGGGCCCATCTCGAGCCACGTGGCATCGTGGTGATGGAGACCGATCTCGGCGAACGTATTCAGCAGCTCGACAATCAGGACCCAAGCCACATGGTTGTTCCCGCGGTGCACAAGCTGCGCAGCGACGTGGCCGAGTTGTTTGGCCGCACCATCGGCACCGATCCCGCAAACAGCGACATCCATTACCTCGCCGAAAGCCAGCGCATGGACACGCGCCCGCACTTCCTGCGCGACAAGACGGCGGGCATGACCGGCTGCAATTTCGCGGTCGCGGAGACGGGCACAGTTGTCGTCTGCACCAACGAGGGCAACGCCGACCTGTCCGCCAACATTCCTCCTTTGCACATTGCCTCGATCGGCATCGAGAAACTGATACCGCGCCTTTCCGATCTCGGCGTCTTCATCCGGATGTTGTCACGCAGCGGGCTGGGTTCGCCGATCACGCAGTACACCTCGCATTTTCGCAGCCCCCGGCCAGGCACCGAGATGCACTTCATCCTGGTCGACAACGGCCGCTCTGAACGCCTCGCCATGGAGGACTTCTGGCCATCGCTGAAATGTATTCGCTGCGGCGCTTGCATGAATACCTGTCCGGTCTATCGCCGCAGCGGCGGCCTATCCTATGGCAGCACCTATTCGGGACCGATCGGAGCCATCATCAATCCGACCTTCGATCTGCAGCGTTTCAGCGCGCTGCCCTTTGCCTCGACGCTGAACGGCAGTTGCACCAGCGTCTGCCCGGTGCGCATCAACATCCACGAACAGATCTACAAATGGCGCGAGGTGATCAGCGCACGGCACGAGACACCGTTCGTCAAGGCGGAGGTGTTGAAGATGGCCGGGCGGCTGCTCGCCAGCCCGACATTGTATCGCGCCACCATTGCCTCGCTTGGCGGTGCCTTGAAACGGCTGCCCAACTTCCTGCTCTACAACCCGCTGAATATCTGGGGCCGGCAGCGCGACCTTCCCGATGCCCCAGTGCAAACCTTCCGCGACTGGTACCGCGAAAATCGGAAGCAGCCGAGATGACCTCCCGCGCCGTTTTCCTGGCGAAAATACGCAAGGCACAGCCTTCGCCGGTGTCGCTGCCCGACGTGCCGCTCTTCGCCACGCCCGCAGGCGATCGCGCCTCGCGCTTTGCGACGGCGCTGGCGCTCATGGGCGGCACATGCATCACGCTGCAAGGTCTTGGCGAGGTTCGAACCTGGGTAGCCGATCGTTTCGGCTCGGATGCTGTGATCGCATCCGCGGTGCGGGGAATCGATGGCAACAGGGCGATCGATTATCGAACCCTTCCCGCATCGCTGGAGGATGTCGCCGTCGGCATCGTGCGGGCGCGCTTTGGCGTCGCCGAAACGGGCTCCGTGTGGTTCAGTGAGGACGAATACGTCGTCAATGCGATCGGCTATCTCGTGCAGCATCTTGTGGTGCTGCTTGATCCCATGCGGATCGAGGATGGGCTTCAGGAAGCCTATCGCCGGCCAGACTTCAGGACCGCCCGCTACGCCGCATTGGTTACCGGACCATCCGCCACCGCCGATATTGAAGGCATCATGATCCGTGGCGCCCAAGGCGTGAGATCGTTGACGGTGGCGCTTGTACCTTGATGCCCAAAGTGTAGCAGCACCGCACGCATACGGACGCGCTGAATATCGACGTGCTCCGAATACGATCGGTCAGAAGAAAAAGGCCGGCGAAACGCCGGCCTTTTCCAATTCAGACTTGATGATATCGGCTCAGCCGACGATCTCGGTGTCCGAGAACCAGTACTTGATCTCCTGCGCGGCGGTTTCCGGCGCGTCGGAACCGTGCACCGAATTCTCGCCGATCGACAGCGCATGCACTTTGCGGATGGTGCCTTCGGCGGCGTTGGCCGGGTTGGTGGCGCCCATCACTTCGCGGTTCTTGGCAATGGCGTTCTCGCCTTCCAGCACCTGGACGATCGTCGGCGCCGACGACATGAACTCGACCAGCTCGCCGAAGAACGGACGGTCCTTGTGGACGGCGTAGAAGCCTTCGGCCTCACGGCGGCTCATCCACACGCGGCGCGATGCGATGACGCGCAGGCCGGCGTCTTCGAGCATCTTGGTGATGGCGCCGGTGAGGTTGCGCCGGGTTGCGTCCGGCTTGATCATGGAAAAGGTGCGTTCGAGCGCCATGGGTCGTCCCTGTCTGAGAATGGAATTGAGAGTGGCGGGCTCTATACAAGCCGTCCGGAGCCAGAGCAAGGGGTGAGGAGCGGTCCGCAAAGCGGACGGAAAGCCAATTGCTTGGCTTTCCGAGTAACGAACGGTGAAAGCCCGGTCCGCCTTCGGGCGGATTGAAAGGTCCAGTGGACCTTTCAAAGGGTTTGAACGCCCGAAGGGCAGGGAGCGATAGCGAAGGGCCGGAACAGTGCGTGTTTCTATGCAAGGCTGGTGTCGACAAGGCGAGCCGGGAGACGACATCAGATGGCTGCACAGCAACACTTTGCTTGCTATAGTCACGTGTCGGCGCCGCGCTGAAGTCGGCCCGAATGGAGACAACATGACCATGGCAGACGATCGTCAGGAGCGCATTCGCAATCGCGCACATCAGATCTGGCAGGAAGAGGGGCAACCGGCTGGTCACCACGAACGCCATTGGCACCAGGCGGCAGCCGACATCGATCGTGAGGACGCGGGGAAGAAGCCGGCCAAGAAGGCATCTGCCGCTGGCAAGGCGAAAGCCGCCCCCAAGGAAGAAAAAGCTGCCGCGAAAGCCAGCAAGCCGAAGACCAGCAAGCCAAAGAAGGCGGCCAAGTAAGGCCCGCTATTCTGCCGCTGATTTTCGCCACGGATTGACGGCGCCCAAGCCTTGCGGGCAGGGCAGGCGTTTTGCGGGTGTTAGGCCGCCGCGGCGACCTTTCGTCCAAGCCCGCCATGCAGGTCGAGGCAGCGGGCGAACCATTGCGCCACGACGTCGCTGTTTTCGAGCAGCTGATAGGGCGTAGCGATGCGCGCCCATTGCAGCGCGCCGAAGACGATATAGTCCGCAAACAGCGGTGCGGCGCCGCCAATGAAGGGCTGGTAGCTCAGCATCGAGCGCAGTGGCTCGAGCGACGCCCGAAACGCCGCCAGCCCGGCGTCGCGGCCCGCGACGACGTCTTCCAGCCGCTTGCCCAGGCGCTGCTCACGGCTCTGGCGGAAATAGGTGGCATTCTCCTCGTCCTGCATGGTGTGGAGATCGACGATCGCGGCGGTGGTGACATAGGGGTGGATGGTCAATTGCGACCAGCGCTCGATGAAGCGCGCCATCGCCTTGCCGCCTTCGCCGCCAAACAGCGTCGGCCGGTCCGGGTAGGCCTCGTCGAGATAGAGCGCGATGGCGAAGGAATCGGTGACGACCTTGTCGCCGTCGCGGATCACCGGAACGGTTTTCGAAGCACCACCCTCGATGGTAGGGACCTCGAGAAAACGCGTCGGCGCGGTTGAGATGTCGAGCCCCTTGTGAGCCAGCGCCATCGTCGCCTTCCAGCAATGCGGGCTGAACGGACGGCTCTCATCACGCCCGACGAGATCATAAAGCAGAATGGTCATTGGCGCGGGTCCCTTTGCGGTCTAGGTATCGCTCGCGACATCCCGAAAACGGGGCGGCGGGAGAAAAGATGAAACAGCACTTCATGATGTTTGCTGCGTACAATCAATGGGCCAATGGCCGCATCTACGATGCCGCCGCCGATCTCGATGAGGAGGAATTCAATCGCGATGTCGGCGCCTTCTTCGGCTCGCTGATGGGCACGCTCAACCATTTGCTCGCCGCCGATCGCATCTGGATGAAGCGCTTCACCGGCGAAGGCGATGCGCCGACAGCGCTGGATGCCATCCTGCACCGGGCCTTGCCCAATTTAAGGATGGCGCGCGAGGCGGAGGACCGGCGGATCATCGACTGGCTCGGCGGCTTGGGCGACAAGGCGCTGTCGGGCCGCTTCACCTATATGACGGTGTCGGATATGCGCACCGTCTCGCAGCGTCTGGCGCCCGCGCTGGCGCATGTCTTCAACCACCAGACCCATCATCGCGGCCAGGCGCATATGATCCTTACGGTTCTCGGCCGGCCTTCGGTGCCGCTCGATCTGGCGCATTTCCAGCGCACCGAAGAGGGCAGGGCTTTCGCCTGATCCAGATTGTCTCGTCCTAAACCGAGCGGCCTGCGCTGACTATCGCCGCATCTTCTGCAGAAGCATGGCCTTCACGTCAGGCCATTCTGAATCGATGATGCTGAACCGCACGGAATTGCGTTTCCGGCCGTCCGGCATGATCCGCTCATTGCGAACGATCCCTTCCTGCTTTGCCCCTATCCGCAGAATGGCCGCTCTCGATGCGTCATTGAGTTCATCGGTGGTGAACTGCACCCGCACACACGCCATGGCCTCGAAGGCATGGGCCAGGAGAAGGTACTTTGCTTCGGTGTTGACCCCTGATCGCTGAACCGAAGCGCTGAGCCACGTGTGCCCAATCTCCAATTTTCTGTTCATGCGGTCGATCTTCCAGAACCGCGTACTCCCACAGATCGCTCCGGTGCCGCGCAGGATGATTGTATAGGGCATGACGGTTCCGGTCCTTCGCCCGGCCAGGGCGCAGGCGACATAGTCATCGATCGTGGCTGGCCCGGGAACCACGGTGGCCGTCAAGTTCCACAGCTCACCGTCCGAGGCTGCAAGCAGAAGGCCCTGCGAATGCCCAGGCTGAAGCGGCTTGAGTTCAACAATTTTGCCGGCCAGGGCGGGTTGCATGGATTGGACGTCCATCAACCGTTGGTCCTCAATTTTCTGACCGGCGGTCATCGGGGGACAATTGGGGGCTGATCCGAATTTCAGACAGCTTCGGCAGCCAGGTCGTGGGCTTCGCTATCCAACTGGCGTTGCGTGAGAGCCGCTTCCGCCATCACCCATTGCTTGAACAGCAGCACCTTGCGTGCGGCAAGGCTCTTGTTGGGGGAGACGAAATACCAGCCTGCACTGTTTGGATGGTGGACAGCGAAAGGCGCGACTAGCCTTTCGGCGCGGATGTCGCTGGCCATATAGGCACGGTTGGCCACGGCAAAGCCCATTCCGGCATTGGCCGCCTCGTAAGACATCATGCACGAGTCGAAATAGATGCTTTTGGTCTCGCTGAGCACGAAGCTGGCGCCGGCGAAACCAAGCCAGGATTGCCAGTTCTGGGTGCAGGTGTCGGAATGCAGAAGCGTGAAGTGCTTGAGGTCGTCCGGTGTCACCTTTGACACCGGCTTGTGGCCGAGAACCTCATGGAACAGCTTGCGGCTGCACACTGGCGTGAGGTCTTCCCGAAACAGCAGATCGGATGGCAGCCCGTTGAACTGGCCGTCGCCATAGCGGATTTCGAGGTCGAAATCGGAGCTTGTGAACTCATGCGTCGCGTAGGAGGTCGAAACCCGCATCACGATATCGGGATATTGCCGCTGGAATTGCGGCAGGCGTGGAAACAGCCAGCGCGCGGCAAAGGTCGGCAGCACGGATATCTTCAGCACATGCTCCTGCGATTGCCCGGTCGCCTCCATACTGGCGGCGACGATCCGCTCCAGCGCTTCGCGAACGCGGGAGACATAGGTCTCGCCTTCCGGCGTCAGCGACACCGCATTGCCGCCGCGCTGGAAGATCTTGAAGCGCAGCTGATCCTCCAGGCTTTTGACGCGCTGGCTGACCGCCGAAGCGGTGATGAATTGCTCTTCGCCGGCTCGCGTGAAATTGCCGTGGCGCGCAGCACTCTCCACGATTTTCAGCGAATTGAGGTTGACCTGACTGAGCAGACGCACGGGCTTCGACCTTAAGCTGGGCTTACAGTAGCACCAGCATTCCTAATTTTACAGGGGGGGCTAATTTAATCGACTGTTAACTAAGTGTTTGCCCCCCACTTGGAGAAGTACAATGAACGCACATACCATACCCGAACTGCGCTACGCGATGAGCCGCGAGGCCATTATCGGCCATGAAACCGCTTGGAAAATATCGAGTTTCGGCGTTGCGCAGTATCTGCATGGCTATGATCCGGCCCTGCTTGCAGCGATCGAGGAGGCCGCTTTGAAGCTCAAGGCCAGCCATGCCGTGCACAAGCACCTCGATCTGACCTTCATCACGGGTGCCGACCGTTTCATCCCCGAAATCAAGGAGTTGCTGCACGACAAGCTGCGCCTGGAGCGGCTGTCGGACATGATGGGCACGAAGCTGGAGCCCTATCCGCTGTCGATCGTCGGTTCGACTGTCACCTTCATGAATCCAAGGGACGGTGCCGTCGAATGGCATTGCGATGGCGTTCCGGTTACCGAGCTCATTCCGCTGTCGATCAGCGATCCGCTGGTCGGCGGCCATCTCGAAATCTATTGCGACGATTCCGAAACCGGCCGCGCCATCCTCGAATCCGGCCGCGAGATTCCGCGCAACCGCATCATGCGTATCGATCACAAGATGAATTACGCGACGCTCGGGCAGTTCCTTGGCGTCCTGCATCGCACGGCACCGATCCAGTATGGCGACCGCGTCACCTTGGTGCTCAACCAGCGCTCGGTGGCCAAGCCCTATGTCGACGACAACAGAATGTTCTATCTTGCCGCCGACAATGATCACGACCGCGAATGGGTCAACGAGCTGGCTGAAGACGTTTGGACCAACCAGCTGCCGGCCTATCGCCGGTTCGAGGCGGAGCATCCCACGCCCGCCCCGGCTGCCGAAGCACAGGTTCCGGGTGGAGCCAGGGAATCATGGTAGCCAAATCCGCGCTGGTCTTTGCCGCCGGCGCGGTGGCTTTGTGGTCGACCAATGCCTTGGTCGGCAAATCCCTGCTGGCGACCCATCCGGTATCGCAGGTGCAGTTCCTGCAATTTGCGGGAGCTGCACTAGTCTTCGCCCTGATCCGGTTCACGAGCCGGGAGGGCGCCCCGCCGGTGGCGCCCAGCGGCGCGTTCGCAGCGTTCGTTGTCGGCCTCATCGGTCTGGTCGGCACCATGGTGCTGCAATACATCGCCTTCGCCTCGATGCCGGTGATCGAAGCCAATCTCGTCGCCTACACTTGGCCCCTGATGGTTGCAGCGGCAGTGATCGCCTTCGAAAATCCGCGGCGTCCGGCTTTGCTGGGCCTTGCCGCGGCCCTTGGGTTCGTCGGCGTCTCCCTCGTGATTTCGGGAGGGCGTGATCGCACCTGGTTCCAGGGCGATCTCGTCGGCTATTTCGCCGCATTTGGATCCGCATTGTGCATGGCGTTCTATTCGGTGACGGTGGGACGGCTCGGTACGTCGCCGGAGCGACTGTTGCTGCCCTCGTCGCTGATCGGCGTCGCCTTGACGCTTTTATGGTCAGCTCGCGAAGGCGTCGCTTGGCCGACCGGGGTGGATCTGGCGCTTGGGCTCTATCTCGGCGCCGGCCCGATGGGGCTGGGCTACTATTTCTGGTCGCGCGCCTTGAAGCTCGAAGGCAGCGGCAAGGTCGCGGTCGTCGCTTATCTCACGCCGATCGCGTCGACACTGCTGCTGACCCTGTCCGGTGAACGGCTGACGACGACCGCCATTGCCGGCGCCGTCCTCGTCATCGGCAGTTGTATCGCGGTCGGTCTGGAACGGTCGGAGGCGCAAGACTATGTTTGACGACAATGAACGTCTCGCCAGGCAAGAAGCGCATTGGCTCATCAAGGAATTTGGGGCCGAAGCACCGCTTTATGCTGCAATGAAGGCCGAAAAGGCGATTGAGCAGAAGGATTTCGGGCGCTGTGCCCGCTGGAAGCGTATTCTTGAGATACTGGCTGATGGCCGGACAACCAAGTCTGCCGCGTCCAAGTATTAGATTTTCTAATTTGCATGACGTCGATTTCCAATAAAAATAGTTGACGTCAAGTCTTGATTCGTTTTGGAGCTTGGCGGCCCGTTGGGGGACGCGGTTAAAGAGATACATCGACAAAAGTCTTCGCTGGGGTGGATGACTTTGTCGCAAATAGGGTGAAAGAATTGTCAAATATCGAGGATAAGACCGTTATCGAGCTAACGGCCGATATTGTCTCGGCCTATGTAGGCAACAATCCGCTTCCGGCTTCCGGCCTGCCTGACCTGATTGCCAGCGTGAGCGCATCGGTTCGAAAGCTGGCTGGTGCGGCCGTGGTGGAAAGCCCGAGCCTTGTTCCGGCTGTAAATCCGAAAAAGTCGGTGTTTCCCGACTACATCATCTGCCTGGAGGACGGAAAGAAGTTCAAGTCGCTCAAGCGACACCTCAGGACAGACTATGGTTTGAGCCCGGACGACTATCGGGCCAAATGGAGCCTGCCGCCGGATTACCCGATGGTCGCTCCGAATTACTCGGCGACCCGTTCGGCGCTGGCAAAGTCGACAGGGCTTGGCCGCAAACCGGCAGCAGCGCCGGCCGCCGTGGCAAAGGGAGCGAAGCGCAAGGCAGCTGGCTGAGCGCGAGGCGACCCGGCCAGCCGGCCTGGACGCGACACCCAATGGAACCCGGAATGCGGCTCTGCCTTCCGGGTTACCGCCTTATCTGCGGCTGATCGTGCAGAACCACGTTCAGCAACGAACTGTGCACCACGAGTTTCCCATTGTACTCGATGAATCCGAGGTCACGGAACTTGTTCATGAAGTAGCTGACTCTCGGCCGCGTTGTGCCGATCATTTCGGCTAGCGTCTCCTGGTTGACCTTGCCGAGAATGGGTTCAGGCTTTCCTTCCTTGCCGAAATTTGCCAGCAGGAGAAGTGCCCGTGCCAGGCGCTTTTCGCTCGAATTGAAAAGCTGATCGACCAGATCCTCTTCGACGCGGATGGTTCGTGTCAGAAGGTGGGCGATGAACATTTCCGAAAATGCCGGCTCGTTGTGAATGACGCGCATGATCGCCTTCTTGTCTATCTGCATGATCTCGCAATCCGTCATCGCAACCGCCGTTGCCATGCGCCGGGTCTGGCCGGCCATGCAACCTTCACCGAAGAAATCGTTGGTCCCCATTATTGCGACGACAGCTTCCTTTCCCTGTTCGGACAGGACACTGATCTTTACCTGGCCCTCATTGATGTAGAAGACCGAAGCTGCGACATCGCCTTGCGAGAATATTTTCTGGTTGGGGCCATAACGTGTAATCGTGCGCCCAAGATCGGCTTTCGCCAGAAAAACCTTTGGATCGAACGGCTGATCTGATTTTCCTTCCATCAATGACCTCATCCACTGACATCATGATGCGGGCGAGGCTTCAGCCTCGATGGAACAGAATCCAACATCTCGCGGGACCGGTCAATATTGACCAGACGCGGCTCGCTGCGAAGGCTATCCAGATGCGGTCGGCGTCATTCGGGTCTTCCTCCCCCGATCCTCTGGCGCCTTGATGAGTCCCTGGCCGGGGCTCTCGTCAGGCAAGGCATGCCTGCCGCAGTGTTCGGAATGGTTGGGAAGCCGCTTGCGAAGCGGTTTGACGTCGATGATCCGGGGTGAGCGGTAAGCGGGCCGCGAGCGCGACGCTAACGAGACACAGTTCCTTGCGCCAAGGGTCCATGGGATGCAACTTCCTCACGCAATGTGTCGGCAATTTCCGTCAGACTGTGTCCGGCCTCGGGATGAGCGTCGAGCAACAGGCTGGCAACGGCTGCTATGTCCAGCCTGCGCCGACGCCGCTCGGCATCGGAAACGACATCTGCAATCTTGAGCGCCAAGGGAAGCGTGGGCATCCTCGAATCTCCGCCGCCTTGATTTATCCGGGTCCTGATGGGAGTTTTGGCGGCCCTCCCGTTTCTGTGATGCAGGGCTGTTTCCTCTGCCGTGCTGAAAATCCCCGGCCGGGGCTCCTGCTGTCGCAACCAACTGTGGCTGGGGGCAGTCGGGTTTCGTCAGCCTGCGAAGCCTAGGATGCGCACCGGCCGGCCGTCTGTTCAATATTGACCACCCCAGCGCGGAAGGGGATGCTGATAGACTTCACCTCGAGACTTTGCGTGCAGGAAGAAGGCAGTAATTGTTGCAATTCAAAGCGGGGCTAACTCAATCGCGGGTAGATTTTTGCAAGAAAAGATCGAAAAATTCCCAAGAGTCAATTATTGTCGGCTCTTGGCCCGAATTGGACGCGCTGCGATCACCTATCCCTCTGATTTTGTTGACCGTAAGGTCATCAAGGATCTCCGGCGATGAGCGTCGTCGCGTTTCACGATCGGGCCTGTTCGGACTGCTCCCGCGGTGGTCGAGGATAGGCGCGAATTTTCGCGGACAGGGCTACCAATTCGGGCCATCGCTCCCGCCCGTCTTCAGCCTCGTGCGGCCAACTGGCCCGCAAGGTCTTGCGAAGCGCTGATGTCCGGTGCAAAAGCGCGGCCATGCTGATCATCAATGACCTTTCGCTCCGCATGGCCGGGCGCCTGCTTCTCGACCACGCCTCGCTGACCTTGCCGGCTGGCACCAAGGCCGGTCTTGTCGGTCGCAACGGCACCGGCAAGACGACGCTGTTCAAGGCCATCACCGGAGATTTTCCCTCCGAGACCGGCTCGATCAGCCTGCCGAAGAACACGCGGATCGGCCAGGTGGCGCAGGAAGCGCCGGGAACCGAGGAGCCGCTGATCGAGATCGTGCTCAAGGCCGATCTCGAACGCACGGCGCTGCTCGAGGAGGAAAAGACCGCCACCGATCCGCACCGCATCGCCGACATCCACATGCGGCTTGCCGACATTGACGCGCATTCGGCTGAGTCCCGCGCGGCCACCATCCTGGCCGGCCTCGGCTTCGACGATGCCGCGCAGCGCCGTCCGGCCTCGTCCTTCTCCGGCGGCTGGCGCATGCGCGTGGCGCTCGCTGCCGTGCTGTTTTCCGAGCCCGACCTCCTGCTGCTCGACGAGCCGACAAATTATCTCGATCTCGAAGGCACGTTGTGGCTGGAAAACTACGTGTCGAAGTATCCGCACACAGTTCTGCTGATTTCGCACGATCGCGACCTGCTCAACCGTGCCGTCAACTCGATCGTGCACCTCGACCAGAAGAAGCTGACCTTCTGGCGCGGCGGTTACGACCAGTTCGAGCGCCAGTATACCGAGCAGAAGGAATTGCAGGAAAAGGGCCGCGTCAAGCAGGAAGCCGCCCGCAAGCACATGGAATCCTTCGTCGAGCGTTTTCGCGCGAAGGCGTCCAAGGCCAGGCAGGCGCAGTCGCGCATCAAGGCACTGGAAAAGATGAAACCGATCGCGGCCATCGTGAACGATTCGGTGCGGCCGTTCTCTTTCCCCGAGCCGGTGAAGACGGTTGCCTCGCCGATCGTGGCGCTGAACAACGTCAATGTCGGCTATACCGAGGGCCAGCCGATCCTGAAGAAGATGACGCTGCGCATCGACGCCGACGACCGCATCGCGCTGCTCGGCGCCAACGGCAACGGCAAGTCGACCTTCGCCAAATTGCTGTCCGGCCGGTTGAAGCAGGAGACCGGCACGATGACGGTGGCGCCCGGGCTGAAGGTGGCGATCTTCGCCCAGCATCAGCTCGACGATCTCCGTCCGGAAGAAAACGCCTATGAGCATGTGCGCCGGCTGATGCCGGAAGCGCCGGAATCGAAGGTGCGCGGCCGCGTCGCCCAGTTTGGTCTGACGACCGAAAAGATGAACACGCCTGCCAAGGACCTGTCCGGCGGCGAGAAGGCGCGTCTGTTGATGGGCCTGTCGGCCTTCGAGGGGCCCAACCTGTTCATCCTCGACGAGCCGACCAACCATCTCGACATCGACAGCCGTGAATCGCTGATCCATGCGCTCAACGAATTTCCCGGAGCCGTGATCCTGATTTCGCACGACCGCCATTTGCTTGAGGCGACCGCCGACCGGCTGTGGCTGGTCAAGGATGGCGCGGTCAACCCGTATGATGGCGATTTGGAGGACTACAAGACGCTGGTCACCGGCGTGTCCGGCGATCGCCGCGGCAAGCGCGAGGCGGACAAGGCGTCAAAAGCCGACCGCCGCCGCGACGCCGCCGCGCGCCGTGCCGCCTTCGAGCCGCTGGCCAAGGAAATTCGCGCCACCGAAGCGCTGATGGACCGCATCCGCAAGCGCATCGACGGCATCGAGGACGAACTGGCCAATCCGGCGATCTACGAAAAGGATCCCTCGACGGCGACACGCCTGGCCAAGGAACGCTCGCAACTCGCCCAGACGCTCGCCGGCCATGAGGAAAAATGGCTGACCATGTCGGCCGAATATGAGGAAGGCACCGCGGAGTAGGGCGGCCGACTTTGTCGCAAAACCGCGATTGGGACCGATCACAGCGCCAGCCCATGCCGCAATTTCATGCAGCGGCATCCCAGTCGGGCGCAAAGGGTGGCCGAACGAAGCGCTGGTCCTTCGGGAGAGCAGCGATCGTCGCGCGATCCTCATCGTCGAGCTGGATGCCGAGCGCACCGAGATTGGACTTCTGGCTTTCGGGGTGGGCGGCTTTCGGGATCACGATGACGCCCTCCTGGTCCAGAAGCCAGGCGATGGCCATCTGCGCGGCGCTGCAGCCATGCTTGCGCCCGAGGCCGGCGAGCGTTGCGTCACTGGCGGCCCGGCCCTGGGCGAGCGGCGCGTAGGCCGTCAAGGGGATGCCTTTGCCCCGCAGGTAGGACAGCATCCGGTCCTGGGACAGGAATGGGTGGTATTCGAGCTGGACGCTCGCGATCGGCGCGCCGATCTCCTCCACGGTGCGGCGCATCATCGGCATGTTGAAGTTGCACACGCCGATCGCACGCGTGAGGCCTTGCTCCTGCAGCGACATCAACGCCTCCAGTGTCGCCTTGATGTCCAGGTCTTTGGAAGGCCAGTGGATCATGTAAAGATCGACATGGTCGAGCCGAAGCTTGCCCAGGCTGGCGTCAAAGGCCCGGCGCAACGCAGCCGGCGCAAGCTGGTCGTGCCATACCTTCGTCGTAACGAAGAGCTCGTTCCGGTTCACGCCGGACGCTGCTATGGCGGCGCCGACGGCGGCTTCGTTCTCGTACATCGCCGCGGTGTCGATATGCCGGTAGCCGAGCGCAATGGCGCTCTCGATGACCGGCTGGGCGTCGTCGCCCGGCATGCGGAACGTGCCGAAACCGAGGCGCGGAATCGCAATGCCGTGCGTGATGATCGATTCCATGATGTCTTCCTTTCGAAGCTGTGGCGGCGGCAGGGCACGGGCGACCGCCACCGCTTCGCGCGGGTGGCTGGTTCGCAAGTCCATGCGGCAAATCGTGATCGTGTCAGGTGGCTGCCCGGCTCGCCGCGACGAGGTTGGCGACAACGCTATGGAGCGTCGTTGTCCCTTTGATCGCCGACCGGCCTTGGTCGCTGAACTCGATCCAGCCCTCGTTGAAGCCGTCAAGCATCCGGATCCGCGGCAACGGATTTTGCGTACCCTGGGAACGGAAGATCTGCTCCCAGCTCTCGCGCGGCACCGTCTCGACCTTGACCGGGCGCTCCAGCACCGTAGCGAAGGCGCGGGCGAGATCGTTGGGCGAGACGCGGACAGGGCCCTCCAGTTCGACGACCCGCGTCCCGATCCAATTCTCCTGGAGCAGCACGGCGGCCAGGCGGCCGACATCTTGCGTCGCGACCATCGGCAACGGCCTGTCGGCCGGCTGCAGGAAGCTGCGCAGCACGCCTTCGTCGCGCGCCGAGGGAATATCCCAGAGCGCATTCTCCAAGAACCAGCCGGGCCTCAGGAAGGTGACCGGAAGCCCGATCCCGTCCAGCGCCTGTTCCATCAGTGTGCGCTGGGTCAGCAGGTTCTCGTGCGGCGCGTCCGCGCCGATGGTCGACAGGCAGACCACTTTGCCGGGACGCGCCTCGGCCAAGGCAGCGGTCACGGCCGAGATGACGCGCATAGCCTCGGGAAAGCCGGGCTCCGGATCGAACTCGGAGGGAGGCAGGATGAAGACG
Source organism: Mesorhizobium loti (assembly GCA_002356515.1). Taxonomy (NCBI): domain Bacteria; kingdom Pseudomonadati; phylum Pseudomonadota; class Alphaproteobacteria; order Hyphomicrobiales; family Phyllobacteriaceae; genus Mesorhizobium; species Mesorhizobium loti. The sequence continues at coordinate 7,484,857 of AP017605.1, forward strand.
CCCGCGGCATCCCTGAAGGCCGAGGCCAGGCTTGCCGCATCATCCATCTCGGCCAGGGCGACGTCACAGCCGCGACGTCTCCACTCCGCCGCCTTGGCCGCGTCGCGCAGGACGGCGCGGACAGGCAATCCCTCGGCGAGAAGGCTGCGCGCAAGCGCGCCGCCGACCTTGCCGGTTACTCCGGTGATTGCATACATGGTGGTTCTCCAAAAGGTTGATGTCGATCGCCAGGGGCTCAAGCGAAGCCGGCATAGAGACCGCGCTCGAACGCGCCGTAGAGCGCGACGACCCGCTCGTCGTAGAAGGGTAGGACCTGGGTGAAGAGCGCGCCAGTGACGTGCTTCACCGGGTCGAGCCAGAAGTAGCAGTTGAGCAGACCTGCCCAGGAGATGCTGCCGGCGGAGCGCCCATTCGGTCCCGGCTGCGTGTTGATGTCGAAGGACAGGCCCCATTTATGCGGCTGTTGCGGGAACTGGTCGAAGCTGCGGGAATAGGACGGCTGCGCCGAGCGCATCTCCTGGACGTTCAGCTCGCCGATCTGGTTCTGCATCATCATGGCGACCGTCTCCGGACGCAGGATTCGCGCGCCATGCAGCGCGCCGCCATTCAGGAGTGCCTGCAGGAAGGCCAAATAGTCCCGCGGTGTCGAGAAGGCACCGCCGCCGCCCATGAAGAACTCCGGCCGTTGCGGCATCTCGAAGGGCGCCGGCTCCAGCCCGCCATCGGCGCGGCGGCTGTGGAAGGTGGCCACGCGCTGCTTCTGCTTGGTGCCGATCAGGAAGCCTGAATCCTTCATGCCGAGCGGCGCGAAGATGTTCTCGCGGAAGTAGATTTCGAGCGACTGATCGGACACCGCTTCGACCAGCTTCCCGACCCAGTCCATGCTGATGCCGTATTCCCACCGTTCGCCGGGTTCGAATTCGAGCGGGGCGGTGAAGGCAGCGTTCTTGCAGGTCGCGATGTCGGGCATGCCCGTCACCTTCTCGTAGCGGGTCAGAGCCTCGCTCCAGATCGAGTAGGTGTAGCCGGAAGTATGCGTCAGCAGATGGCGCACCTTGATCGCGCGCTTGGCCGGCCGCAGTCGCGGCGTTCCATCGTCGGCAAAGCCGTCGAGAACCTGCGGCGAGGCCAGCTCAGGCAGGTATTTCGCCGCGTCGTCGTCCAGATTGAGGCGACCCTGCTCGATCAGCTGCATGCAGGCCGTAGCCGTGAAAGCCTTGGTCATCGACAGCAGCCAGAACACCGTGTCGAGCGTCATCGGCGCCCCCGTTGCAGTGTTCGCCTTGCCGAAGGCACCCTCATAGATCATGCCTTTCGGCGTCGCCGCGACGGCGATGACGCCGGCCACGTCGTTCTTCGAAACGCCTTCACGCAAGGCGGCGTCGATTGCCTTGAACCGCACCGACGAACCGGCTGGCGTCGTCTTGGCCAGAGCGGGGCTGACCGTATCGAGAGCCAGGATGGCTCCCAGCATTCCCCCGCGCTGAAGCATCGTTCTGCGTGTGAGGTGGTTCATGGCTAACTCCTTTCCGGATCGAAGAAATCCGGCTTGCTCGGCCTCCTTCGGCCGGTACCGCCGGGACGCTGTGCTTGTACGTCCCGCCATCGAGTGATTCACGCGCATTAAGATCAGTGCTATGATGACCAAAACTCACCGCTCTCTGGTGTCGGGTGTAGCGGCTTGGGGGCGAAAGGAGATCGAATGGTTTTCGACACGCGGCTTCTCACCGGGGTCGGTGTCCTGGCTGCGGTCACCGAAGCCGGGAATTTCGCCCGTGCCGCCGAGATGCTCGGCCTGACGCCATCAGGGGTGAGCCGCGCCGTCGCGCGTCTGGAGGCCCGGGTCGGCGTGCGGCTCTTCGATCGCAATCCACGCGAGGTCAGCCTGACCGCGGAAGGCCGGCGCTTTCATGCGCAGGTGATGCCGCTGCTCGCAGGCCTGGACGAGGCGGCGGCCGAGGCCGCGGGCGCGGCGGCGGTGGTGCGCGGACGGTTGCGCGTATCGGTGGACCCATGGTTCGCACGCACGGTGCTCGCAGGCGGGCTGCAGCGGTTCCTCGCCCGTTATCCGCTGCTCGTGCTGGACTTATTGACCAGCAACTATCGCGAGGAGATGATGAGCGGCGTGGACGTGGCGATACGCTTCGGGCCGCCCGACGCATCGTCCCTTATCGTGCGCAAGCTCCTGGAAGCCCCGATTCTGACGGTTGCGGCGCCGGCCTATCTCGAACGGCACGGCGAGCCGCGATCGCCGCACGACCTCGTCCATCACGAGGCGCTTCTCTTCCGCGATCCCCAGACCGGCCTTCCTTTTCCATGGGAGTTTCACCGAGGCGGGGAGATCGTCGAGGTCAAGATCCCAAGCCGTCTGGTGCTGGATGATCCTTCCGTTGCGGTAACGGCCTGCGTCGCAGGCCAAGGCATTTTCCAAAGCCTCGCCATCGGCCTGGCGCCGTTCCTGGCACGGGGCGACCTCGTGCCGATCCTCCCGGAGTGGTCGGAAGAGCTTTACCCCCTCTACGCCTACCACCCATCCCGCCATCTGCCACCGGCCAAGGTCAGGGCATTCCTGGATTTTATCCAGGAGATTGCCGTTGGGTTGTAATCGATGCTGGAGGCCATTGATGTTCAAGCGCACTGACGGCGTGCAACTGGCCCTACACGCTGTCTCGTCATCCCGCTAATCTCACGTCCGGACAGCCGAGGCGCCTATGTCAGCTATAGATGATCTCATCGATGAGTTCGTGCGCGAGGACGGGTTCTTTTTCGGCTTGCACCAACGGCAGTTTGACCCTGTCGCGGCCAAGCGTGCCTTGAAAGCTCTTAAGCGCACCGAGATCGGTGCCGATCACGGGGCGAATTATCGTCTTGTCGATCTTCTTTTTAACGCCGGAGTCGAGCTTAGTACCTACGCATATTACAATCGCGACAACGAAATGTTCGACCATCACTTCAACTTACTCTTCTTTGAGATTGCCGAGCGGTTCAATTCGGTCGGTAAATTAGGCGATGTTATGCGCGAGAAATAGCGTTCGGAGAGGCATCGATGCTCAGGGAATTTTGGATCGAAGCTGGAGAAGTACTGGCTCTGGATCCCAAGGCTGTCGTCAAATGCCCTGAATGCGGCGAGGCAGATCTGACGGTATTCGACACCAAAGCGGGTAGAGACCACATTGAGCGGCACATGCGCTGCCCAAAATGCGGCGCACACAACGCGCTCTACAAGAACATAAGCTGCGACTAGCCCGCAGATGTCTATTCCGCCCGGGCAAAGTGACTGCGGTGGGAGAGAAACCGCATCCTCAAAGGCAGCGTGTCAAGCAAATCTGGCCCTACACGCCTCGTTCGGAACCAGCTAGTTTGCCCCCATGAACCAGCACGCCAAGCTTCGCATCGGCCATTCGGCCTGTCCGCATGATTGCCCGTCGACCTGCGCGCTCGAGGTCGAACTGCTCGACGGCAACCGCATCGGCCGTGTCCATGGCGCCAAGTCCAACACCTATACGGCCGGTGTCGTCTGCGCCAAGGTTGCACGCTATGCCGACCGCGTCCACCACCCCGACCGGCTGCTGAAGCCGCTGATCCGTGCTGGCGCCAAGGGCGATGGCACCTGGAAGGAAGCGAGTTGGGAGGCTGCACTCGACCTCGTCGCCGAAAAATTCATCGCCGCCGAGGCAGAATATGGCTCGGAGACGGTCTGGCCCTATTTCTATGCCGGCACGATGGGGCTGGTGCAGCGCGACGGCATCGACCGGCTGCGTCACGCGAAAAAGTATTCAGGCTTCTTCGGGTCGATCTGCACCAATCTGGCTTGGACCGGCTGGATGATGGGGGCAGGCGCCTTGCGGGGGCCCGACCCGCGCGAAATGGCGAAATCCGACTGCGTGGTGATCTGGGGCACCAATGCCGTGGTCACCCAGGTCAATGTGATGACCCACGCCATCAAGGCGCGCAAGGAGCGTGGCGCGAAGATCGTCGTCATTGACGTCTATGAAAACGCGACGATGAAACAGGCCGACATGGGCCTGGTCCTGAAGCCCGGCACCGATGGCGCGCTGGCTTGCGCGGTCATGCATGTGCTGTTCAGGGACGGCCTGGCCGACCGCGTCTATCTCTCGAAATACACCGACGATCCCGCTGGGTTGGAAGCGCATCTGAGGACGCGTACGCCGGAATGGGCCGCCGCCATCACCGGCCTTGGCGTCGCTGAAATCGAGGCCTTCGCCCGGTTGGTTGGCACGACCAAGAAAACCTATTTCCGCCTCGGCTACGGCTTTGCCCGCCAGCGCAACGGTGCCGTCAACATGCATGCCGCGTCCTGCATCGCCGCGGTCACCGGCAGTTGGCAGTACGAGGGCGGTGGCGCCTTCCATTCGAATTCCGGCATCTTCAAGCTTAACCAGGAGGTGCTGGAAGGCTCCAGGATGCGCGATCCCTCGATCCGCTATCTCGACCATTCGCGCATCGGTCCGGTGCTCACCGGCGCCAGCGATGCGCTCTATGGCGGGCCGCCGGTGACGGCGATGCTGATCCAGAACACCAATCCGGTGAATGTCGCGCCCGAGCAGCGGCTGGTGAAGCAGGGCTTTCTGCGCGACGACCTGTTCACGTGCGTGCACGAGCAGTTCATGACCGACACCGCCAAGCTGGCCGACGTCGTGCTGCCGGCAACGATGTTCCTCGAGCACGACGACGTCTACAAGGGCGGCGGCAACCAGCACATAACGCTCGGGCCGAAGCTGATCGAGCCGCCGGAAGGGCCGCGCACCAACCATTTCGTCATCGAGCAGCTGGCTGAGCGCCTGGGGGTCGCCGACCGCCCGGGCTTTGGCCTCACCGAACAGCAGCATATCGACATCATTCTCGGCAAGCGCGGGCTGGGCAGCTTCGACAGCTTGAAAGAGCAAAAATGGATCGATCTGCAGCCGGATTTCGAGACCGCGCATTTCATCGGGGGATTTGGCCACGCGGATGGAAAATTTCGCTTCCGAGCCGACTGGACCGGCCAGGCGGCTCCCAACCGGCCGCCGAAGAGCATGGGCCTGTTCGGACCGGTGGAACGGCTGCCTGAGTTTCCCGACCATGTCGACCTGATCGAAGTGGCCGACGAGGCGCATCCGTTCCGGCTGACGACCTCGCCGGCGCGCAACTTTCTCAACTCGACCTTTGCCGAAACGCCGGTGTCGAAAGAAAAGGAAGGCAGGCCGGTGCTGCTCCTGCATCCCGATGATGCAGCGGGCCTTGGGCTTGCCGATGGCGATCGTGTCGAGGTCGGCAACCAGCGCGGCGACCTCGTGCTGCACGCGAAATTCTTCGACGGCATCAAGCGCGGCGTGGTGATCGCCGAAGGCATCTGGCCGAACAGCGCGCATGAGCGCGGCGAGGGCATCAACGTGCTGACCGGCGCCGACGCACCGGCACCCTATGGCGGCGCTGCCTTCCACGACAACAAGGTCTGGCTGCGCAAGGCAAGTTGAGCCGGGCAAGGCGCTGGCGGCCGATTATACTGGCAGGGCCTCAGCCGTCTTTTTCCTGTTCAGCCGGTGCCGAATGTCATCGGCGATCGCCTCGGCCTCGATGCCGATTTCGCGCAGCAATCCGGTGACGGCATTGTGGAAACCGATGAGGTAGAGGCCGAGATCCGAAGCTTTGGGGGTAACGCCGCTGCGGTCCGGCTGGATGCCGGGCTCGAGAAATCTGGCATAGCCCGGCCGGTAGCCGGTGGCGAAGATGATCGCGTCGAATTCGCTGTGTTTGCCGTCGGTAAAACGGGCGCCGCGCTGCGAGATCTCGGCGATGTCGGGCGCAACCTTGATGGCGCCTTCGCGGATCTTGCCGATGGTGCCGACGTCGATCACCGGAATGCGCGATGCAATCGCGATCTGTTCCAGCAATCCCTGTCCCGGCCGACTGAGTCCATATTTGTCCAGCCGACCCAGCACCACGTCGAGAATGATCGGGAAAAGAAAATCGTTGACGCGTTGCGGTCCCATGCGCGCCGCCATGCCGACCATCTGGATGGGCACGCCGAACAGTTCGCGCGGTACGATATGAACGCCGCCGCGCACGGAAATCGTCGGCCGTGCGCCGTTCTCCACTAGATCGAGCGCAATCTCCGCACCGGTGTTGCCCATGCCGATGACCAGCACCGACTGGCCGGCAAAAGGCGTGGCATTGCGATAATCGGCGCTGTGCAGCGTCCTGCCGGTGAAGCTGTCGATGCCGGCAAATCCGGGCTGCAAGGGCTCGGCATTGTAGCCTGACGCGATCACCACATGTTTGGCGCGCAACGGGCCGGATGTCGCATCCACACGCCAGCCGTGACCCGCTCGGGTGACCGCTTTCACCGTTTGCCCGAAGCGGGGCTTGAGGTCGAAGCGTTGCGCATAGGCGTCGAGATAGTCGACGAAGAGAGCGCGCGGCACATAGCGCGGATAGTGTTAGGGAAAGGGCACGAAAGGCAGCGACGAATAGCGCTTGGTCGTGTGCAGGTGGACGCGCTCGTAATGGCGCCGCCATGCGGGCGCGGCCTGCTGCTCCTTTTCGATGATGATGAAGTCGACGCCGGCCTGTTGCAGGCATGCGGCAACGGCCAGACCTGCCGGCCCGGCACCGATGATCGCAACTGTCGTGGTGTCGTCCAAGCGCGCCTCCCGGCTCAATTCGCGTCCTGAGAATGTCAAAAGCATGGCGGGACGGACCGGAGCCTGCCTGCCGGCAGGAGCTCAATCCGGCAACGGCACCGTCAGCCCGACTTTGACACGGTCCATGGCCACGAAAGTGCGGAACTTCCGGACATTGTTGCTGTCGAAGAACAGTTTTCGCGTCAGCGCCTCATAGGCGCCCATGTCGGCCACGGTGATGATGAGGATGAAATCGGCTTCGCCGGTGACGTAGTAGCATTGCTGCACTTCAGGCGTTTGCGAGAATAGCCGTTTGGCCGCGTCGATCAGTTCGGTGCGTTCGCTCTCCAGCTCGACCTCGACGAAGATGGTGATGGGCTGGCCGACCGCCGCGGGTTCGATGACAGCGACATTGCTTGCGATGACACCGGTCTGTTCCATGCGCTTGATGCGGCGCTGCACGGCCGGCGCCGACAGGTTCACCGCTTCGCCGATCAGCCGCTGCGGTGTCGTGTTGTCCCGCTGCAAGATGGCCAGGATGGCGAGATCGAAACTGTCGAGCGGGAGCGGCGATTGAGGCAATGGCGATATCCCAAACGAAACAAACTTGCATTTCGCACGCCCAATTACAGCGCTCTTTGCGCCTGTCCTGCAATATGGTTTCGCTTGATACCAAGGAGACCGCCAGTGTTCCTGCCCAATCGCAACGCTTTGCACGGCGAGCCGCTTGATGCGGCCGATGCCGAAACCCTCGGGATCGCGGGCGCGGACACGGTCGAGCGCTTTCTCGCCCATCGCGACAATCACGCGATGACGCCGCTGCACGCGCTGCCGGCGCTGGCGAGCGAACTTGGCCTCGCTCAACTGAATGTCAAGGATGAGGGCTTTCGTCTCGGCCTGGGCAGCTTCAAGGCGCTGGGCGGCGCCTATGCTGTCTTTCGACTTGTGCTGGAGGAGGCAGGCAAGCGGCTTGGCCGCCCTGTCGATGTCGAGGATCTCAACAGCCCCGACGTTCGCGCGGTCGCGGCAAAGATGACCTTTGCATGCGCCACCGACGGCAATCACGGCCGCTCTGTCGCGCAAGGCGCCGAACTTGCCGGCGCCAGGGCGGTGATCTTTGTCCACGCCGGCGTCAGCGACGAGCGCATCGCCGCGATCGCCCGCTATGGCTCGGAGATGGTCCGCATCGACGGCAATTATGACGATTCGGTCAGGCAAGCCGCGCAGGTCGCCGCCGAGAAAGGCTGGACCGTGGTGTCGGATACGTCGTGGCCGGGCTATGAGCGCATTCCCGGCCTCGTCATGCAGGGCTATACGGCGATCGTGCGCGAAGCGCTGCGCCAGCTCAGCGAACCACCGACCCATGTCTTCGTCCAGGCCGGCGTCGGTGGCATTGCCGCCGCGGTGGCCGGCCATCTCGCCATTGTGCTTGGCGACGCCAGGCCAACCTTCATCGTCGTCGAGCCGTCACGCGCGGCCTGCGTTGTCGGGGCTGCCCGGGAAGGGCGCGTGGTCAAGGTGGCGCACGACCAGCCGACGGTCATGGCCATGCTTGAATGCTACGAGGCTTCGCAAGTCGCCTGGCGCGTGCTGGCGCGCGCCGCCGATGCCTTCATGACCGTGGACGAGGACGACGCCATCGCGGTGATGCGTCGGCTGGCCCGGCCGGATGGCAGCGATCCAGTGATCGTCGCCGGCGAGAGCGGCGGCGTCGGCCTTGCCGGACTGATCCGGGCGATGGCAGAGAACAGGAACGATCTCGGCCTCGACGGCAAATCCCGCGTGCTGGTGATCAACACCGAAGGCGCCACCGACCCGCATCGCTATGCCGAACTGGTCGGCTTGAGCCCGGCCGATGTGCTGGCCGGCAAGCGCGCTGCCGGGGCAACAGCATGATCGCGATCGACGCACAGCGCCTACTTGGCCGCATCCGTGAACTCGGTAATGTCGGCCGCAACAGTGAGGGCAGGCTGACCCGGCTGGCCGCCTCCGACACCGACAGACAGGGCCGCGACCTCTTCGTCGGCTGGCTGAGGCAGGCCGGGCTCGATGTCGCCGTCGACCGCATCGGCAACATTTTCGGCATCTGGCAAAGCGCCGGCAATGCAGACAAGGCGCCGGTGCTCATCGGCTCGCATATCGACACGGTCATCGACGCCGGCATCTATGACGGCTGCTACGGCGTGCTTGCAGGACTGGAAGTGATCGAGACGCTGAAGGCCTCCGGACGGTCGCCATCGCGCCCGCTCGCGGTCGCCGCCTTCAGCAATGAGGAAGGCGTGCGCTTTTCTCCCGACATGATGGGGTCGTTGGTCCACGCCGGCGGCGTCGATGTCGAGGCAGCACTTGCCGCTGTCGGCACCGACGGCAGCACCCTCGGGCAGGAACTCGCCCGCATCGGCTATGCCGGCGAGCGCGAGCCGGGTTTTCTCAAGCCGCACATCTACGTCGAACTGCATATCGAACAGGGGCCGGTTCTGGAGCGGGAGGGCATCCCGATCGGCGCGGTGGAAACCCTGCAGGGGATTTCCTGGCAGCGCATCACCCTCGATGGCATCGCCAACCATGCCGGCACCACGCCGATGTCGATGCGCCGCGATGCCGGATATGCCGCGGCACGCGTGGTCACCTTCCTGCATGACCGGGCAGCGGCGTCCAACTCGCCAACCGTGGCCACGGTCGGCACGATGCGTTTGGAGCCGAACGCCATCAACGTCATTCCGTCGCGCGCCGTCTTCACCGTCGATCTGCGCGATCCCGACGAGCAGCGCCTGCAGGCGCAGGAGGCAGCGCTGGCCGCCTTTTTGGAACAGCTCGTCGCCGAGGGCATCACCGTGACGGTCGAAAGACTGGCGCGCTTCGAGCCGGTTATCTTCGACGGTCGCGTCGTCGAACTGATCGAGGCTGCAGCGAGGAAGCGCGGGCTTGCCTCGCGGCGCATGACCTCGGGCGCCGGCCATGACGCGCAGATGATCGCGCGCATCGCGCCGGCGGCGATGATCTTCGTGTCGAGCGCCGGAGGCATCAGCCACAGTCCGAGCGAACACACCGAAGATGCCGAGCTTGTTGCCGGCGCGAACATCCTGCTTGATGTGGTCGCCGAACTTGCCGAACTCGAAGGCTGAAGAGATGGCTGAACTCGATCGCGAAACACTGAAGCGCGAGATGACCGCTTGGCGGCGCGACCTGCACGCGCACCCCGAATTCGGTTTCGAGGAGAAACGCACCGCCGCCTTCGTTGCGGCCAAGCTGCGCGAATTCGGCCTGGACGATGTCACTGAGGGTGTCGGCGGCACCGGCGTCGTCGGCACTTTGAAGCGCGGCACCGGCAACCGCGCCATTGCGCTGCGGGCCGACATGGATGCGCTGCGCATAGCGGAGCAATCGACCGCGCCCTACCGCTCCGGCAATCCCGGCGTGATGCATGCCTGCGGTCATGACGGCCATACCGCCATGCTGCTTGGCGCGGCAAAGCTGCTGGCCGGCGAGGGGCGTTTTGACGGCACCGTCCGCTTCATCTTCCAGCCGGCCGAGGAGTGGGGCAGGGGCGCGCTGGCCATGCTTGACGATGGGCTGATGCAGCGCTTCCCTTTTGACGAGATCTTTGGCCTGCACAACATGCCCGGCCTTCCCATCGGGCATTTCGAGACCCGCGCCGGCCCGATCATGTCAGCCGAGGATAACTTCGAGATCGTGCTCAGGGGACTCGGCGGCCATGCAGCACGGCCGCATTCGGGCAACGAGACGCTGGTCGCCGCCTGTGCCCTGGTCACCAATCTGCAAACCATCGTCTCGCGTCGGCTGAGCCCGGCCGACATAACTGTTGTTTCGGTGACTGAACTGGTCACTGACGGCACCCGCAATGCATTGCCCGGTCTTGCCCGTATCCTTGGCGACGCGCGCAGTTTTCGCGCCGAGGTCAGCGCGGAGATCGAACGCCAGATGCGCATCATCGCCGAGGGTACCGCTGCCGCCTACAACGTTGCCGCCGAAGTCAATTACAGCCGGGAATTCGTGCCTTTGCGCAACGATGCCGAACTGGTCGAGGCGGCCTTCGCCGCCGCCAGGAACGTCTTCGATCCCGACAATATCTCGCTTGCCCGTGAGCCAATGACGGCGTCGGAGGATTTCGCTCGCTTCCTCGATCACGTGCCGGGCTGCTTCGTCTTCCTCGGCAATGGCGAGGCCTCGGCGCCGCTTCACAATTCCAGCTACGACTTCAATGATGACGGGCTGGTGTTCGGCGCGAATTTCCATGTCGCCATCGCCAGGCAACGGCTCGAGGTTTGACAGCCTTGTCGGCGCTTTTGCGGGGAAAAACGCCCGGAAAAGGCCGAAATCCGCGATCCCGGATGACGCAGCGGCAAGACTCAGCTAACCTATCTTGTGCGGCGGACCCGATTTATCCGCTTGGCCGGCGCCTTCTCCTCCCAAGCGGCGCCGGCCTTCTTCGTTGCGCCGACCCTCGTCTAAATTAGCATTTATCAAATTTAGAATATCCGCACTTGCCGGAAGTTAGCGTCTTTCTGGCATGGGAAGCCACCGGTCGTTAGGTGTTTGCGGGAAGACGGATGCGCGGGCGAAACTGGATTAAGGCGTTAGGACGAGGCGCGGCAGGTGCGTGCGCGCATCGCTGAACTCGAGAAAAACCTGACGGCGTCGTCTCCGTCCCGGGGCCGTCAGCAGCGACGCCAAGTTCCGCCTTGAGCGCCTTGAGGAATGCATCGCGCCAATGCAATGAGGTTTCGACGGTAACCTTATTGCACTGACTTATCGACAGTCCCTGCGTTCATGACAGGATTGCCAGCGTGGGAGCTTTGTTCGGCGCCAGGAGCCTTGGTCGGTGGCAGTTTGTTGTCGCAGGCAGAGACAGCCAAAGCCACCAGAACGAGGCTTAATCTTAGCTTTTTCATCGCTACCGCCTCCAATCTACAACGAGCCTCCAATTCAAAACGAGGCGATATTGGTTTGGTTGCGAATTAGCGTTGAGGGAACAAAACACCATGCCTGCGGTTGATCTCTATTAGAGGAGGACCGCAGCATGATCCGTTTGCTTCTGGCAGGCACCTTTGCCTTTCTCACCTACCGCCTCGCGCGCAAGATGATCGATGACGTGCCCGGCGACATCGATCCCCTGTTGCTGCCCGCATCGAGAAGCGACCGCGAGGCTCTGCGCCGCCAATCGGCGGCCATGGGTGTCGATCCCCGGCGCTAATTCCTCGTGCCGCTTGTGTATTGCGAACAAAGCGGAAACGATGCTTGATGGGCGATGAACCTCGCCGCCCATGATTCGACCTTTGTGGAATCGACTGCCCAGCCCGCTTATCTCGCCCGGCTGAACGACGCCCAGCGCCAGGCCGTAGAGCATGGTGACGGCAGGATCGCCGGGCCGCTGCTGGTCATTGCCGGCGCCGGCTCGGGCAAGACCAACACGCTGGCGCATCGCGTCGCTCATCTGATCGTTAGGGGTGCCGACCCGCGCCGCATTCTGCTGATGACTTTTTCGCGGCGCGCCGCCTCTGAAATGGCCAAGCGCGTCGAGCGTATCGCCGGCGAGGTGCTTGGCCGTGACGCCGCCGTGATCACCGATGCGCTGACCTGGGCCGGCACGTTTCACGGCATCGGCGCGCGGCTGTTGCGCGACTATGCGCTGGAGATCGGCCTCGATCCGGCCTTCACCATCCACGATCGTGAGGATTCGGCCGACCTGATGAATCTCGTGCGCCACGAGCTTGGCTTCTCCAAGACCGAGGCGCGTTTCCCGACCAAGGGCACATGCCTGGCCATCTATTCGCGCGCCGTCAACGCGCAGGCGCCGCTCGGCGAAGTGCTGGGATCCGCCTTCCCTTGGTGCGCCGGTTGGGCCGATCAGCTCAAGCAGCTGTTCGCCGGCTATGTCGAGGCCAAGCAGGCGCAGAATGTGCTCGATTACGATGATCTGCTGCTCTACTGGGCGCAGATGGCGGCCGAGCCGGAAATCGCGGCGCATCTGGGTGGGCGTTTCGACCATGTGCTGGTCGACGAATACCAGGACACCAACCGGCTGCAGGCCTCTATCCTGATGGCGCTGAAACCCGACGGCGCCGGGCTGACGGTGGTTGGCGACGATGCGCAGTCGATCTATTCGTTCCGCGCCGCCGAGGTGCGCAACATCCTCGATTTTCCCAAACAGTTCGCCCAGGCCGCTGATGTGGTGATGCTGGAGCGCAATTACCGCTCGACAGAAACCATTCTGGCGGCAGCCAATGCGGTGATCGGTGAGGCCTCGGAGCGCTTCACCAAGAATCTCTGGTCGGAACGCAAATCCACCGACAAGCCAAGGCTGGTGGCCGTGCGCGACGAGGTCGAGCAAGCCAACTTCGTCTGCGATACGATCCTGGCCGAGCGCGAGGCCGGTACGGCGCTGAAATCGCAAGCGGTGCTGTTTCGCGCCTCACACCACAGCGGGCCGCTGGAGATCGAGCTGACGCGGCGCAACATTCCTTTCGTCAAGTTTGGCGGGCTGAAATTCCTCGATGCCGCCCATGTCAAGGACGTGCTGGCGGTGCTGCGTTTTGCCGAAAACCCGCGCGACCGTGTTGCCGGTTTCCGCGTCCTGCAACTGATGCCGGGCATTGGCCCCTCGGCCGCCGGACAGATTGTTGAGACGATGACCACGGCACTGGATGAGGCGATGGGCCTCGCCGGCTGGCGCCCGCCACAGCGCGCGGCGGACGACTGGCCGGCCTTTGTTTCGCTTTATTCCGGCCTGCGGGCCGGCGCCAAATGGCCGGCCGACCTCGAACAGGTCAGGCTCTGGTACGAGCCGCATCTGGAGCGCATCCATGAGGATGTCATTACGCGCCGCGCCGATCTGTTGCAGCTCGAGCAGATCGGCTCGGGTTACGCCTCGCGCGAACGCTTCCTGACGGAGCTGACGCTCGATCCGCCGGATGCGACCAGCGACCAGGTCGGGCCGCCGCATCGCGATGAGGACTATCTGATCCTGTCGACCATCCACTCGGCCAAGGGCCAGGAGTGGAAGAATGTTTTCGTGCTCAACACCGTCGATGGCTGCATCCCGGCTGATCTCGGTGTCGGCACCAAGGAAGACATCGAGGAGGAGCGCCGGCTGCTCTACGTGGCGATGACGCGAGCCAAGGACAGCCTCAACCTCGTCATGCCGCAGCGCTTCTTTCCGCACGGCCAGGCCGCGCGCGGCGACCGCCACGTCTATGCCTCGCGCACCCGCTTCATCCCGGCCTCGATCCTTGACGCGTTCCAGCAGATGTCGTGGCCGGGCGCGCAAGCGGCTGAGGGCAGGGCGTCCCGGCCGGAGGTGCGCGTCGACATCGGCGCACGCATGCGCGGCATGTGGAAATAGCTGACGCCATGGCGCAACCGCCGATCAGGATCGCCATCGCCGGGGCGCTCGGCCGCATGGGCCGCCAGATGGCGGACGCCGTTCAGGCCGATTCGCGGCTGGCGCTTACGGCCCGCTTCCATCGGCCAGGCAGTGTCGGTGACGGGCTGGTGAGCCGCGACGAGGCGCTTGCCATGGCCGATGTGGTGATCGATTTCACCACGCCGGCCACCTCCGCCGATCTGGCGAGCTTCTGTGCCAAGCGCGGTGGACCGGCTTTGGTGATCGGGTCCACCGGTTTCGATGCCGCCGAACTGGCTGATATTGCCGATGCCGCGAAAACGATTCCCATCGTCCGCTCCGGCAGCTTTTCGCTTGGGCTCAACATGCTGGTCGGGCTGGTCGAGCAGGCGGCCAGAGCACTCGATGCCGATGACTGGGATGCCGAGATTTTCGAGGCGCATCATCGCCACAAGATCGATGCGCCGTCGGGCACCGCGCTGATGCTGGGACAGGCTGTTGCTGGTGGACGCGGCGTCGAACTGGATGCGGTCGCAAGGCGCGTCCGCGACGGGGTCACCGGCGCGCGTCCCACGGGTGAGATCGGATTCGCGGTGACGCGCGGCGGCAGCATCATCGGCGAGCACAGCGTCAGCTTCTGTGCCGAGGGCGAGCTTGTTACCTTGTCGCATGCCGCCGGCGACCGCATCATGTTCGCGCGTGGCGCCATTGCCGCGGCACTCTGGGTATCGGGACGCCCGCCTGGCGAATATGACATGCGTGACGTGCTGAGGCTGAACGATTGATGAGGCGCACGTCGTCCCGGCATGTTGCCCTGTGGTGGCGGGCAAGCGGCGGCTTACCAATCCGTAAGCTTTGATTTTCAGCTTTTCCTTGAAAGCTGGATGAAAGGTTGGTGCCATAACTGTTGTTTGGCGCCCCCATATTGTCGTGCAAAAGCGATGGGAGAGAGAGGGGCGCGGGAAACGAACAAAGGGAAGAGGCCATGTCGCTCGCGCGAATTCTGCTTGATTCAGCCGCCACAACCGCACTCGTCGCCATCATGGCCTTGTCAGCGCCATCCGCGCGCGCCGACGAAAAAATCTCCATCATGGTCGGCGGCTACGAAAAACAGATCTATCTGCCCGCCAAGCTGACCGAGGCCCTCGGTTACTTCAAGGACGAGGGCCTCGACGTCG
Organism: Mesorhizobium loti; assembly: GCA_002356515.1. Lineage (NCBI taxonomy): Bacteria > Pseudomonadati > Pseudomonadota > Alphaproteobacteria > Hyphomicrobiales > Phyllobacteriaceae > Mesorhizobium > Mesorhizobium loti. Next base: position 7,500,021 of record AP017605.1, read on the forward strand.
AATTGCTGAATGAACCGGCCGGCGTTGATGCTGAAAACGAGATGCTTGCCGGTGCCGTCCAGGGGGTCGTCGGTTTCTACGACCACTGCATCGATCTGCAGGCCAAGGGCAAGTTCGTCGAATCCATCGTCCAGTTCAGCCAGGCGCCGGGCGAGGTCGAGCTGGTTTCGACGAAACATCCGGAGATCAAATCACCCGCCGACTTCAAGGGAAAGAGCCTGGGCGTGACCGGTCTGGGCTCATCGACGAATTTTCTTACGGAATATCTTGCCGTCAAGAACGGCTTGAAGCTCGGGGATTTCACCTCGGTTCCGGTTGGTGCCGGCACCACCTTCATCGCCGCCATGCAGCAGGACAAGATCCAGGCAGGCATGACGACCGAGCCGACGATCACCCGCCTGCTAAAAACCGGCGAAGCGACCGTTCTTATCGATATGCGCACAATGGAGGGCACCAAGGCCGCGCTCGGCGGCACTTACCCGGCCGCATCCCTCTATATGCAGACCGACTGGGTCGAAGCGCATAAGGACATCGTGCAGAAGCTGGCCAATGCCTTCGTCAAGACGCAGAAGTTCATCAACACCCATAGCGGCGCCGAGATCGCCGACAAGATGCCGAAGGACTATTATGTCGGCGACAAGGAAGGCTACGTGAAGGCCCTCGATGCCGGCAAGGCGATGTTCACCCCCGACGGGATCATGCCCGAAGGGGGCCCGGAGACGGTGCTGACGGTTCTTTCAGCCTTCAAGAAGGAACTGCAGGGCAAGCAGATCGACCTCTCTAAGACCTACACCTCGGAATTCGTCAAGAACGCCAAGTAGCAGGCCGAGCCGGCGCGATGCGCGACATCGCGCCGGCAATCGTCAGTTCTTAACGTCCGGCGGCCCTTGCCGACGGCTGGCGTCCGCTCGAACCCGGAGTTCCACCATGGCCCATGAAAAGACCACACCAGCGATTGAGCTGATCAACGTCAGCCGTCGCTTCCTATCGCCCACCGGTAAATCGCTGACGGCACTGCGTGATTTCACCATGACCGTAGAGCGCGGCGAATTCGTCGCCGTCGTCGGCCCGACCGGTTGCGGTAAATCCACCACTCTCAACCTGGTCACTGGATTGGCAAGCCCAAGTGCTGGCGAGGTTCGTGTCATGGGCGCGCCGGTCAAGGGGATAGACCCTCGCATCGGCTTTGTCTTCCAGAGCGATGCTTTGTTCCCCTGGCGAACCGTGATCGAGAACGTGATGGCCGGCCCGCTCTTTCGTGGCAGGGCTAAGTCGGATGCCACGGCCGCGGCACGCGATTGGCTGGCGCGCGTCGGCCTGTCGCGTTTCGAGCACCACTATCCGCACCAGCTTTCCGGCGGTATGCGCAAGCGCGTGGCGCTGGCCCAGACCTTTATAAATGGCCCGGAGATCCTTCTGATGGACGAGCCGTTTTCGGCGCTTGACGTACAGACGCGCGTGCTGATGCACGAGGAATTGCTGCGCCTGTGGTCGCAGGCAAAGGCTTCCGTGGTCTTCGTCACACACGACCTCGAGGAGGCGATTGCGCTTGCCGACAAGGTCTATGTCCTGACCGCCGGGCCAGCCACGGTAAAATCGGTCTACACGATTGATCTGCCGCGCCCGCGCGTCGTCGCCGATATCCGCTACGAACAGAGCTTCATCAATTACTCGCGCACGATCTGGGCGGACCTCAAGGAAGAGGTCGAGACCAGCTATGCGCGTGCGGCAGCCTGAGGAGGAAAGCCATGACCGATGCCGCCATCGACATCAGAGCAGGGGCCTTCAAGCCTGGCACATCAGACGCCGAAATCGAAGCCGCCGCCGCGAAGGCGGCAACGCATCGCCGCCGCACCGTGATGGTCTGGCGGGTCGCCATTCTCGTTGCCTTTCTCGGCCTTTGGGAAGTCGCCGCGCGCAAGGCCTGGATCGATCCGTTCTTCTACGCAATGCCGAGCGCGATCGCGCAGCGGCTCTATGAATGGACGACGGAAGGAACGTCCGAGGGGCCTCTCTGGTATCATCTCTATGTCACCATGGAGGAGTCGGTCATCGGCTTCGCGACCGGCTCGGTCGCCGGTATCATCATCGGTGTCGCGCTCGGCCGCAACCGGATGGCCGCCGACATTTTCTCGATCTATATCAAGGTCATCAATTCCATTCCGCGCGTGGTTCTGGCGCCGATCTTCATCATGATCCTCGGCCTCGGCCTCGCCTCGAAAGTGGCGCTTGCCTTCGTGATGGTTTTCTTTGTCGTCTTCCACAATGCCTTCCAGGGCGTGCGGGAGGCCGACAGGGCAATGATCGCCAATGCCCGCATCCTCGGCGCATCCAACTGGCAACTGACCCGCTCGGTGATCGTCCCTTCGGCGATGAGTTGGATCTTTGCCAGCCTGCATGTCAGCTTCGGCTTTGCCATCATCGGCGCGATCGTCGGCGAGTTCGTCGGCGCGCGCTTCGGCATCGGCCTCCTGATCAATATCGCCAAAGGGTCCTTCGACGCCGCCGGCATGTATGCCGCGATCGTCATCGTCATGGTGGTGGCGCTTGGTGCCGAGTATCTGATGACGATGGTCGAGAACCGCCTCGCAAAATGGCGCCCCCAGCCATTGCACGAGACGCAGTGAGCGGCGAAATAATTCAGCTGCCTGCCAGTGGCAGCCTGACCTCGACCACCAGACCGCCGGCCGCGCCATCCCGCAGGGTGACGCGGCCGGCGGCATTTTCGACGACCTCGCGCACTATGGCGAGCCCCAGCCCGCTGCCTTCCTCGGTCGAACCGGCGATGCGGTAGAAGCGCTCGAACACATGGTCTCTTTCGTCCACAGGGATGCCCGGACCGTCGTCGGAGACCGTCAGCATGGCTTCGCCATCGACGGCTGCCAGCCTCACCGTGACGCTGCCGCCTGATCTGGAGTAGCGCAGCGCGTTGTCGACGAGGTTGACGATCATCTCGCGCAGCATGGTGCCGTCGCCGATGACCGGCACGGGGCCGGCCTCCTCAAGGCCGAGATCGATGTTGCGACTGATTGCCAGCGGCGCTTGCGCCTCCAGCACGTGTCGGGCCGCTTCGGTCAGGTCGATGCGGTCGGCGCGCGGTCGCCGGCTGCCCGGTTCCGCTCGCGACAGGGTGAGCAACTGTTCTGCCAACCGCGCCAGCTTGCCGGAGCTTGTCTGCAGCGCCACCAGCGCCTCCTGGCGTGCGTCGGAGACAGTTTCGCGCAGCGCGTAGCTCGCTTGCGTCGACAGCAGCGCCAGCGGCGTGCGCAGCTGGTGCGCGGCGTTGGCGATGAAGCGGCGCTGGGCTGCCATCTGCGCCCGCACGCGCTCCATATAGACGTTGAGCGCATCGATCAGCGGGCGGATCTCGCTTTGCGCACCTGGCACCTCGACCGGGTCGAGATCGCTGCGACTTGGCGAGCGCACCGCGTCGCGCAACCGGATCAACGGTGCAAGGCCGCGATGCAGGCCGAGCAGAACGAACAGGCCGGCAATCGCCACCAGTGCCAGCTGCTGGGCAAAGGCGCCAAACCAGAGACGCCGCACCATGGCATCATGTCCGGCAAGCGTGACGCCAACGGTAACTGATATCGGCGAGTCGTCTCCGGCGCCGACCACCGTATGGCTGTAAGTAAGCAATCTCAGCAGATGGTCCCGATAGCTTGCCTCGGTGCCGGGATACTTCACCGCCTCCGGCAGGTCGGGATAGCCGGTCAGCAGCCGCCCTCCACGGGCCTTGACATGGTAGTAGACGCTGTCGCGGTCGCCGGTGTCGAACATCTCGAGCGCCGCCGGTGGTATCGTGGCGTCGAGCACGCCGTCAGTCACGGCGACACGTTCGGCAATAGCCCGGGCCGAGCCCATCAGCATGCGATCGGTGACCAGATCCGCGGTTGCCAGCGCGTTGCGATGGCTGGTCCACAGATTGATGGTGACCAGCCCAACGAGCGGCAAGACCACCCAGGCCAGCAGTTGCAAGCGGAGACTGTTAATCCTCATGTCGCAAGAGATAGCCGAGGCCACGCAAGGTGGCGATCTGGACCCGCGACCCCTCGAGCTTCTTGCGCACACGGTGCACATAGATCTCGATGGCGCTGGGGTCGGCGTCTGTCTCGAAGTCGTAGATCGCCGCCGAAAGCGCTGCCTTGCTCACCGTACGCCCGGCCTTGACCATCAATTGCTCCAGCACCGCATGTTCGCGCGGCGTCAGCGCCAGTGTCTCGCCGGCCAGCGAAAACAGCCGTGTGTTGGTGTCGAAGACGAGATCGCCGCAGGCAACGACAGGCGCGGTCCGGTCATTGGCGCGTCGCAGCTGCGCCCGGATGCGCGCCTCGAGCTCCTCGACCTGGAATGGCTTGGCCAGATAGTCGTCGGCGCCTTCATTGAGCCCCTTGACCCGACCGTCGAGGCTGGCATTGGCAGTCAGCACGATCACCGGCACCCGGTTGCCGCGCGCCCGCAGCATGCGCAGCACCTCCAGGCCGCTCATGCGCGGCAGCGCCAGGTCGAGGATGACAAGCGCGTGGTCGCCAGCGGCCAACGCATGCTCGACATCCTCGCCCTCATGGACGATGTCGACGACATAATTCGCCTGGCGCAAGGTCTTGCCTAACCAGTCGGCCAGTTCGTGATTGTCCTCAACAAGCAGCAGTCGCATATCTATGGCAGTCTGGATCCCATTTCCCTGCGGATCGCCTTGGGCGTGATCGGCCACGGCATCCCTGATCTCCGTTGAATGAGCGACAGTATCGATCTCAACGCAAGACAAATGCGATCTAGGCTAGCGGCAACAGCAGATCGTTACAGGTTCAGGTCGGCCAGTTTTCATCCAAAATCGAACCGAACGGTTCGGTTCTGATTGACAGATTGTATCGCAAACAGTGAACAATGGCCTCCAAAAGCACGCTGGTTCCGTTGGAGGTGATGAGCTTAATAGACTGAAATTGCTTCGTAAATCGCCTCGAGATTGCTGCGGTGCAGCATGCATTGTCTATAATATAAGGAAATTCTTCAAAGCCGACGCGGCTGGAAAACCTAAAAAGCATTCCCTACTTCGGGGTGGTCCGAGCGACGCGAAAATCCTCCCAAGGGCACGCCACCAGACGGACAGGAAGACAAATACTGGAGTACTTAAGATGACCAAGATCGCTCTTACCGCCGCCGCCATCCTCGTTGCCACCGGCACCGCTTTTGCCGGCAGCGACAACTACGGTTCCAACAATGTCAACCAGCCGGTTGCCAGCCAGTCGTCCGCCAACGTCGACACCACGCATACCGGTTCGATCGCGAAGTCCGTGAAGGCACAGGGCGACGCCAATGCCAACGTACCGGCTCAGTCGGGCCAGGGCATCTGGGGCCGCTAATTCCTTCAATCCCGGAAGACGACAAAGAGCGGTGGGCTTGGCCCGCCGCTCTTGTTTTTGTGCGCTGGGACAGATGTCTGCCGGTCGGGCTGGCAACTTACCGCCTGGCATGTCGAACGACGTGGTTCACCCAGACGTTTCACGCGGGTGTGCCGATCGAAAATCGAACCGGTCGGTTCAAGTTATGTTGACGAACCGTGAGCGGATGATTGATGCCGGCTGGGTGGATCGCCGGATCGTTCGCTGGATGTTTCCATATAACTATATGATATTAATAAATAAAATCCTTCTTGCCTAATCTCCTGGCGGAAGTTCAAGGTCTGGATTCGCCGCGTGATGGAACATCTTCGTGATTGGAAGTCGACGAACGAAAAACCCACTTCCGACCTGTCCGAGCGACGCGAAATTCCTCCCAAGGGCACGCCACTAGACGGACAGAACAGAGAAATACTGGAGTACTTAAAGTGACCAAGATCGCACTTACCGCCGCTGCCATCCTCGTTGCCACCGGCAGCGCCTTCGCCAGCAGCGACCATTATGGTTCGGACAACGTCAACCAGCCAGCCATCACCTCGCACGCCAGCGACATCGACCACAGCTACACGGCTTCGACCCGCAAGCCGGTCGAGCACCACGGCTTCAAGCTGACGCCCGATTCAGTCCAGCCGGAATCCGGCCAGGGCATCTGGGGCAACTAAGCCAACGCCCAACAGGGCCGCAGCACCTGGGCCGCTGCCCGCGCAGCAGGCCTTGATAACAAGAGCGGTGGGCTTGGCCCACCGCTCTTGTTTTTTGCGCAACAGGGCAGGCACCGGCGGCCAACGGTTTGAGCAGCCGGTCGTCTCAACCGGCAGAAAAAGCCTCCACCTCCAGGAATAAAATCGGACAGCCTCGGGTCTTATCCCTAGAGCCGGATGATTTCACGTCGAACCGACCTGAAATCTGAATCTGCCTCTAAATCAAAGAGATAGAGCATGATGTCGTCCGAGAACCGCTTCGCACTTTTCGGCATCATGCTCTAGCGGAACCGTCCTCCCAAGACGCCGCTTAACGGATGAAACAGGAGATTGAAATGAACAAGATCGCTTTCGCCATTGCCTCTATCCTCGTTGCGACCGGCAGCGCCTTTGCCGGCAGCGACCATTATGGCTCCGACAATGCCAATCAGCCGGTAGCCTCGGTCGCCGGCGTGGATCATGCCGTCACCGGCGCGGTCAAGAACACGGACACGGCCGGGCACAAGGCAGCCGACACCAGGATGAAGACCACCACCGACTGGCCGGAACCCGGCCAGGGTATCTGGGGCAACTGAGGAGCGCGACGGGCTTGCCTGCTGCATCCGCCCGTCATGAAACGTCTAGCCCAGATCCTTCGGACGCAGGCAATGCGTCAACCGCCCGGTCGACAAGCCAGACCAGTCGCCATCGAAGACAAAGCGCGCGAGGGCCGCTGTGGGGAACTTTTCCTCGAGCCTCTTACGTGCTTTGGCCTCCGAGCCTGACCCGGCAAGCAGGTTCGCCAGATCCTCCAGACCCGGATTATGGCCGACCACCACCAGACAGCCGCTCGACGGCTCGGCCAGACGAATCTGGCTCAGAATATCGGCCGCCGAAGCCTCGTAAAGCGCTTCGGCAAACACGACCCGGGGGTGCGTCGGCAGTTCCGCGGCGACCAGCCGCCAAGTGTCGCGGGTGCGCAGCGCCGACGACACCAGAACCTGATCCGGCAGCCAGTCGCGCGCTGCAAGCTCTCGCCCGATCAATCGGGCCGCCTTCAATCCGCGTTGCGCGAGCGGCCGGTCGAAGTCGTCGAGGTCAGGGTCGTCCCAGCTCGATTTGGCGTGGCGTAGCAGGAGTAGTTGTTTCATCGATTTGAGTCCGACCAGGGGATGTCGGCATGAAAGTCTTTGCCATATCCGCCGCCGTGCTTTGTGCCGGCTTTCGTATCGAAAGCTGCGGAAAGGGCACCGAAGATGAACAACCCGACACGCCGCTCATCCTTATCCCACCGGACAACGATATCCGATCCGCTGATGGCCCAGGCGCCCGATCGTATGTGAATTGTATCAACGACGGAGCCTGACTCGTCGCCTTGTGCTCGATAGAGGTAAAAATACGCAGTGGCGTTTCGCGGGTCTCCGGCCTCGTCATACTCAAAGACTCCGGCCAGGTCGCCTTTCGTCCGGATCGCACTGTTGAAAACGTCCATTGGCCTGGGCCCTCAGGGCGTAATCCGCGCCAGATGCTCGAGGTCGGCTTCCTCGCGCAGCGGATCTGGCGCCATCACCACCGAGGTGCCGTTGTCGGCATCGTCGGCGAAGTGGGCAAGTACCGTGCGCCCGGCCTCCATGCGTGCCTTGCCTTCGGCGACCAGCCCGAGCGCCAGCGGATAGAGCCGGTGCTCGGCCTTCAGCACACGGGCAGCCAGCGTATCGGCATTGTCGCCGACCATCACCGGCACGGCGGCCTGGGCGATGATCGGCCCGTCGTCCATCTCCGACGTGACGAAATGCACGGTGCAGCCATGGATGCGCAGGCCGGCGGCCAGCGCTCGCGCATGGGTGTCGAGGCCCTTGAATGCCGGCAGCAGGGCAGGGTGGATGTTGATCATCCGGCCCTGCCATTTCTGGACGAAGCCGGAAGAGAGGATGCGCATGTAGCCAGCCAGCGCCACGATCTCGGCATTGAAGGCGGTGAGCGCCGCGTCGATCGCCGCGTCATGCGCCTGCTTGCTACCATGGTCGGCGCGGGCAATGACCTGCGTGGCGATGCCGCGCGCCTTGGCGATGCCCAGGCCTGCGGCGTCCGCCTTGTCGGAAATGACGCCGACGATCTCGGCCGGAAAGGCCGGGTCGCTGGCGGCGGCGATCAGCGCGGTCATGTTGGAGCCGCGCCCCGAGATGAGGACGACCGTGCGCTTCCTGCTCATAGGCCGATCGTGCCCCGATAGATGACGCCGGCGTCGCGGCGCGGCACGATGCGGCCGATCGGCGTCACCGTCTCGCCGGCTTCCTGCAGCACGGCGGCGACCTGCGCCGCCTGGCCGGAAGCGACCGCCAGGATCATGCCGATGCCGCAATTGAAGGTGCGCATCATCTCTTCGGGCGCCACGCCGCCGGTCTTGGCCAGCCACGAGAACACCGCCGGGACGTCGATGGCTTCGAGGTCGAGCTCGGCCGAAAAATCCTTGGGCAGCACGCGCGGAATGTTTTCCGGGAAACCGCCGCCGGTGATGTGCGCCAGCGCCTTGATGCCATGCGTGTTGCGGATGGCCTTGAGGATCGACTTGACGTAGATGCGGGTCGGTTCGAGCAGCGCCTCGGCCAGTGTCGCGTCGTCGTTGAATGGCGCCGGATCGCTCCACGAAAGGCCGCTGGCGGCGACGATGCGGCGCACCAGCGAAAAACCGTTCGAGTGCAGGCCCGAGGAAGCGAGGCCCAAAAGCACGTCGCCTTCGACGATGTCGTCCGTGGGCAAAAGCTGGCCGCGTTCGGCCGCGCCCACGGCAAAGCCGGCGAGGTCATAATCCTTGCCGTGATACATGCCCGGCATTTCCGCCGTCTCGCCGCCGATCAGCGCACAGCCGGCCTGCCGGCAGCCCTCGGCGATACCACCGACGATCGCCGCGCCCTGATCGGGGTCGAGCTTGCCGGTGGCGAAATAGTCGAGGAAGAACAGCGGTTCGGCGCCCTGCACGACGATGTCGTTGACGCACATGGCGACAAGGTCGATGCCGATCGTGTCGTGCTTGCCGGCATCGATGGCGATCTTGAGCTTGGTGCCGACACCGTCATTGGCGGCGACCAGCACGGGATCGCTGAAGCCGGCAGCCTTGAGGTCGAACAGCCCGCCGAAACCACCGATCTCGCCATCGGCACCCGGCCGGCGCGTGGCACGCACCAGCGGCTTGATCTTCTCAACCATGAGATTGCCGGCATCGATATCGACGCCCGCCTCGGCATAGGTGAGCCCGTTCCTGCGCTTGCCCGTTTTGTTCTGGCCAGTCTCGCGCTTGCTCATCGCAATTTTCCTGCTCGTTTGCGGGCTCTTCGCATGAACGGTTTCGGTCCGCAAGGATAACGGCGGAACCGAGCGCCTTTTGGCCTGACAAAAGCGTGGATAGCATTTTCCGACATTCGCGGCGAACACCGTGACAGCCGAATTGCGCGGCACGGAGCTTGCGGCGCCTCTCCATCTCCATCATCTATCCCTGACCTGAGAGGACGGCTGAGCATTTGACCATCCCCAACCTGATCACCATCCTGCGCCTTGTCCTGGTGCCTGCCGTGGTGCTGGCCATGCTGCAGGCACGCTGGGACTGGGCCTTTGCCGGCTTCGTCATTGCCGGCGTCTCGGATGGCGTCGACGGTTTCATCGCCCGCCGTTTCAACCAGCAGTCCAGGCTCGGCGCCTATCTCGATCCGATGGCCGACAAGCTGCTTTTGGTTTCGGTGTTCGTCGTCATGGGCTTCATTGGGCAGTTGCCGTTGTGGCTGGTCGTCACCATGGTGTCGCGTGATGCACTGATCATCTGCGCGGTTCTGTTGTCCACGGTGATGGCCCATCCGGTCGAGATAAAGCCGTTTCTGGTGTCGAAGGCTAACACGGCCATCCAGATCGTGCTGGCGGCGGTCGTGCTGGGGGAACTGGCCTTTGCCGTGCACCTCGACCCTTTGCGGCCAAGCCTCATATTGCTGTCCGGGGTCTTGACCGTGGCTTCGGCCGCAGCCTATCTCGTGGCTTGGCTGAGGCATATGAGCGGCTATGGCGAAGGCTCCAATCCGGACATCTGAGAAAGACGCGGCAGTGATCGAGGCTGCAGCTGCTGATCTTGCCGCGGCCTCCGCGTTCCGCCGGCAGATCTTCTTCTGGCTGGCCGGCGTCGCCGGACTTGCGCTGTTCCTCTATGTCTTCAGCAACATCCTGCTGCCCTTCGTCGCCGGCATGGTGCTGGCCTATTTCCTCGATCCGGTTGCCGACAGGCTGCAGCGGCTCGGCCTGTCGCGTTTCATGGCGACGGTGGTCATCCTCATCACCTTCCTCATTCTGCTGGTGCTGGCCTTCGTCATCCTCATTCCGGTCCTGGCGACGCAGATGGCCGATTTCGCCGGCAAGCTGCCGGAATATCTGACCCGGTTGCAGAGCCTGATCACCTCCTTTGACCCGAAATGGCTTGAGCAGAAATTCGGCGTCAACGCCAATGGCTTGCGCGACGGGCTGAATTCTTTGCTGACTTCCGGTTTCGGCTTGCTCACCACGGTCTTCACCTCGATCTGGAGTTCGGGCGTGGCGCTGGTTTCGGTGGTCAGCCTGTTCGTGGTGACACCTGTCGTCGCTTTCTACATGCTGCTCGACTGGGATCGTATGGTCGCGGTCATCGACAGCTGGGTGCCGCGCGACAATGTCGCGACCGTGCGCGCCATTGCGCGCGACATCAACACGGCGACCGCCGGCTTCGTGCGCGGCCAGGGCACCCTCTGCCTGGTGCTGGGCGCCATGTATGCAACCGGCCTGACGCTGACTGGGCTGAACTTCGCCATCCTGATCGGCCTGTTCGCCGGGCTGATCTCTTTCATTCCCTATGTCGGCTCGCTGACCGGGCTGGTGCTGGCCGTCGGCGTCGCTTTCGTCCAGTTCTGGCCGGATTGGACCATGATCGTCGCGGTTGCCGTGGTCTTCTTCATCGGCCAGTTCATCGAAGGCAACATCCTGCAGCCGAGGCTGGTCGGCAAAAGCGTCGGCCTGCATCCGGTATGGCTGATGTTCGCGCTGTTCGCCTTCGGCGCGCTTTTCGGTTTTGTCGGCCTGCTGATTGCCGTGCCGGCTTCCGCCGCCGTTGCCGTTCTCGTGCGCTTTGCCATCGCCCGCTATCTTGAATCGCCGCTCTACAAGGGCCACGCGACAGAGTCCGCGCCGCCGCTGCCGGCCGATCGCGGCGGCGGCCACCGCACGCAACCGCGTCGCTCGAAGTGACCGCCCAGCGAACCGATCCGCCGCGCCAGCTGCCGCTCGATCTCGGCCACGGTACCGGCTATTCCCGCGACGAGCTCGTCGTCTCCGGCACCAACAATCAGGCGGCGGCCCTGGTCGACCGCTGGCCGGACTGGCCTTCACCGGTGGTGGTGCTGGCAGGCCCCGCCGGCTCCGGCAAGACGCATCTGGCCGCCATCTGGCGTGCGCGTGCCAACGCGGTTGCCGTCGACGCCGGGCGCATCGGCGACAGCATTGCCAGTCTCGGCGCGCGGCCGGCGCTCATCGACGATGTCGATGCGGGCGCGGTCGACGAACAAGGCCTGTTCCATCTGATCAATGCGGTGCGTGGCGCCGGCTCGACGCTGCTGTTGACCGCGCGGCGTTTTCCCTCGGCCTGGGGTGTTTCGCTGCCTGATCTGGCCTCGCGGCTGAAGGCGGCGGCGACCGTCGAAATCCACGAACCCGACGACCTCCTGCTGGCCGGTGTCATCACCAAACTGTTCGCCGACCGCCAGGTCGAGGTCGAACCGCATGTCGTGCAGTATCTGGTGCGGCGCATCGAACGCTCGCTCGGCACAGCCATGCGCGTGGTGGAGCGGCTGGACCGCACCGCACTCGAGCGCAAGATGCCGATCACCCGGGCGCTTGCCGCCGAAACGGTCAACGCCATGGACGAGGGGCAGGGCGCGTTCGAGATTTAGATCTCAAACGACCGGTGAACCCAGGCGTGTCCCATTTTGGGAAACAGGACTGGCATCTATCTTGCTGCACCAGCTTGCCGGCTGACCCCGGTCCTGATTGCGTTCCAAATCAGGTTGTAGGCTCGCCGGGAATGAGTTTGGGGTTCTCGCCCGGCGAGCTTGCCTTCAGGTGTATCGAGCGATCGCCCCCGCCGCGGCAGCGGGCATGCAACAGGCATCGCTTCAATCATCGAAACTATTGAGATGGACCATTCAATGGTCCATGCGGAGCAAGCCTGGCCAATCTCAGAGCCACATTCTGACGAAATGCCGGACCAGCAGATAGACAGCCGAATGAGCGGCGACGTAGCAGGCTGCGACCAGCACAAAAATCCCGATACTGACAGGCCAGGAACGGGAGGCGATCGTGCCCGGAGACAGCCTGGCCTGCCTGCGGCTCTTACGATTGTTCCATGCCGCCAGCGCCGCACAAGCGACCGCCCACGCCACCATGAATGGAACCGTCACGCCCGCATAAGCAAAATAAGCCGGTCCGAACAGCGACACCCCCGCATCGATCCCAAGCATCGGCTACCCCCCGTTTTGCGGGAGTGTAAGCCGGCAATGTCGACGGATGCGAGCTTGAAATGGTGAAACCCGGATACTGGGATCAACCCTTCTCTGAGAATCCTGCCGCGCGGCAATAGCCGGCGAGTTGCCCATCATCGACGTCGGGCAAATTGATCACGATGTTTTCAGGCGTTCTGCAGGCCAGCCACCACAATTCTTCCGTCGTGCTCATATTGGCTTCCAGATGCGGCAGGAACGGCGGCACGAACATGAAGTCGCCGGCCGAGAGCTCGACAAACTCCTGATAGTCCTTGCCGAAATACATGCGGGCGTTGCCGGACAGCAGATAGGCACCGGTTTCCGCCTCGCCGTGATGGTGCGGCAGCGATCTGAAGCCGGCGCGTTGCTGGCCTTGCCAAACTACAATTTCGTTGCCGAGGTATGCTGCGGCCCAACGTCTGTCACCAGCGCCATGCCGCCGGACTGGCTGGTCTTGCTGCTCTCCTGGCCTTTCCGGGTGATCACCGGCCTGTCATTGGTTGCCATTCGAAGCGCTCCGGTATCAGACTCGCGCCGGAAAACCGTCGCAGCAAGGGCCCGCGACCGGGGCGGCGCAAGATGGCCATGCGGCCACGCCAATGCTGCATTTTCGAGAGGATGGTCGGAGTGGAGAGATTCGAACTCCCGACCCTCTGGTCCCAAACCAGATGCGCTACCAGCCTGCGCTACACTCCGAACGGTCTGTTGCCTATTCATTTCGGTGTTACATGGCAAGTGCAAAAACCTTGCCGCCATGCGCATTGCGCAGTAATGACGGGCGAAGGGGCGGCGATGCTGCCTTGCACAACCATGAGGTGGCCATGTCCGCGCGCATTTTCAGCCCAGCCAAAACCGCGATGCAGTCCGGCAAGGCCAAGACCGGCCACTGGGTGTTGGAATTCGACCCCGAGATGCGCAAGAAGATCGATCCCTTGATGGGCTATACGACGTCGGGAGACATGAGAAGCCAGATCAGACTCACCTTCGACACACGCGAAGAGGCCGTGGCCTACGCCGAAAAGGAAGGCCTTGCCTTTCGCGTCGAGGAGCCGAAAGAGACCAAGCGCCGCCAGATTTCCTATGCGGAGAATTTCCGCTATGACCGCAGGACGCCCTGGACGCATTGAACGGCGCCAGCGCCAGATACCCAGCCGGCCTCTTTGGCCGGCCAGCGGTCCCGTAGCTCAGCTGGATAGAGCACCGGCCTTCTAAGCCGATGGTCACAGGTTCGAATCCTGTCGGGATCGCCATTAAATAATTGATTTTACGAGATTATTTCTGCTCTATTAAAGGCGTGTCGGCTTACCTTCTGCCGCGTCGGGATGATGCCAGTATGCGCCGCAAGAAATGACCGGCGGGAACCTGACGCTTGCCGGCGCGTTGCCTCGCATGCTCAAGAAGATCGCCTTCGCCGCCGTGCTGTTCCAGGTTGCCGTTTTCTCGGCTCTGATAACGCAGACGGTTCTTTTCGCATCCACAGCGACTGAAGCGGCCGACGTGCAGCACGGCCAACCCGTTGCCGTCACCGACAAGGAATGCGCCGCCGCGACGTGGCCGAACATTCCGGATCGATGTCTGGAGCGGGTTGAGGCGCGCAACTCTATTACGACACTGGTGCTGGCGGCCGGGCAATAGAGCAACGCTGCCTGGGGCCATCAGGAATTATTTCGTGATCCGCCGAGGTTGGAACCTTAGCGCACACCGAGCGTTCGGGGCCTTGTATTCGCGGAGCCTCATAAAAGGCAATGTGCGGGCCGGCGAATGGGCGGGGCAAAACAAGCGCGGGTTGGGGGAGGAGAAAACGAGGCCATGTCGAAACGTGAAATTGGAACGTCCCCTGCCTTGGGGCGGCGTATTGCTGAACTCAAGGCCAGAATGCAGCATGCCGAAATTTCCGATTATGAGATGAAGACCTTCCACAAGGTCGCAGCCATCATGGGGGCAAGCGACGGGTCCCTACGACTGGATGCTGACGACCTGATCGCGGCATCCTTCGTCGTCGAGGCGGGTGAATCGGCGTCCAGCCGTTGACACCAGGGATTCCCTGCGTTGCAATCCAGTGAACGAGCTTGCTTTTATCGCCGGAGCACGGCCGCCTATTGGGCGAGCATGCTCCGGCTTCCGCTCATCTGATCTCGAATTGAAGGAAAGTCTTATCATTTTGTTTGCGTTGGTACGTCATAGTAGTGACGGCTAACGGAGTGGAACGCAATGAAGCTCGATCTGTCGCCGACGAGCTGGGGCAGGGTGATCGCTGTCACCGCTGCCAGTACGGCATTCTTCATCGCCGTGGCGTTTTTCGTCGACTCGTTCAATTTCCCCTATCTCTCGCCCGAGGCTGTCTGGCGCGCGCAAATGACAGATCTGATGCTGCCCCTGGTGCTGGGCGGGTCGTTTCTGTTTTTCCTGATGTGGAAGATCCGCCAGCTGGCCATAGCCCAGCGTGACCTCAGCGTCATCGCGGCGACCGACAGCCTGACGGCGGTGCTGAACCGCGGTGCCTTCTCGATGCTGGTCGAGGCCTATCTCGAGCAGACCCGCAAGCAGGAGGATACCCGCTCTGGCGCTCTGCTGATCATCGACGCCGACCATTTCAAGTCGATCAACGACCGCCTCGGCCATGACTGCGGCGACCAGGCGCTCAAGCTGATCGCGCAGGCGATCAAGGGACAGCTGCGCGGCAGCGATATCGTCGGCCGCATCGGCGGCGAGGAGTTTGGCGTGTTTCTTCCCGGTGTCGACCCCTCGCAATCCTGGCTGGTTGCCGAAAGCATCCGCCGGCGAATTCGCGAAATGGACTTTTCGCCCGGCGGCCGCGCCTGTCCGCTTTCCGTCTCGATCGGCGGCACCAGCTTCAGCGGGCCGACGACTTACGAGGCGATATTCTCCGCCGCCGACAGACGGCTCTATGCCGCCAAGTCGAATGGACGCGATCAGGTCAGCTTCGACCCGACGGAAGCCGCCTCGCAGGTGCCCCAGCCCAGCGTCGCCACGGTGCATTGACCGCTGCCTTGCTGCGCGCGATGGCTGACGTCGACCGCTTTCCTTGACGCTTTCTTGCCGGTGTGCTTCCTCCGCATCCAGGCCGCCCAGGTAAGCGCTACGCATGATCCATTTGTTCAACGGCTTTCAGAACCCGTTTGGCGGCAGCGAGCGCGAAACCCTGGACCTGTACCGGCTGTTGAGTGCCGACTCGCCTGTGCGTCTCTGGGCAACCTCATCGCGCGTCTCCGACGAGCTCATGCGACAGTTTCCTGTTCGCCGTGTCTCGCCGGCAACGCGCGACGTGCCGGACGGCGGCACCTATGTTTTCCTCGGTGCGCATTGGCGCAACAAAATCTGGCCTTACCTGATCGCGCGGCCGCGCCGACTGATCTATGTCTTCAACACCTTTCACCCGAAGATCATCGCGCTGACGACGCGCATGCCGCGCCTGCTGGGCTGGCCGGACGCCGAACTGGTGCTGATCTCCGACTTTCAGAAGCGCATGCTGCAGGTCGAAGGCGTCGTGCATCCGTCACCGATCGATATCGAACGTTTCTCACCACGGCCGGCAAGGCCGGATCGGCCGTTCACAGTGGGGCGGCTGAGCCGCGATACGGCAGACAAGCATCATGCCGACGACGTTGCGCTCTACGAAGCCTTGCTGGCCGATGGCGTTGCGGTGCGGATCCAGGGTGGGATGCCGCTCAAGGACAGGCTCGCGCCGCATCCGCAACTCGAACTCCTGCCGCAGGGCCAATTTCCCGCCGAACAATTCCTGCCGACGCTCGACGTCTTCTACTATCGCACCGGCTCGCATGTGGAGACATTCGGCCGCGTCGTGTTCGAGGCGATGGCCTGCGGTTTGCCCGTGGTCTGCCATTCGCATGGTGGCTATGCCGACCACATCAGCCATGGCGAAAACGGTTTTCTGTTCGAGACGACGCAACAGGCGGCGCGGATCCTGGCCGAGCTCAAAGCCGATCCGGCGCTGCGAGCGAGAGTGGGCGACAAGGCGCGGCAGACCGTCGAGCAGCTGTTTTCGCCACAGGCATTGCGGCAGCGGCTGGATTTCTATCGGCGTTAGCGATACCGACCTGCGGAACCACGGTTTGCTCACCCCGTTTGTCATCGACCTCGACATCGCCAAAGCTGACATGCAAAAGAACCATCGGGCGGACCGCATCGGTGCCACCAGGTCGAGCGGGGCTCCTTACCAATGACATTGATGGGCGCGGCGGCGCTGCTGATCCTGGTCCTGACCTATGCCGGCGTCGCTATCGGCCGCATCCCTGGCCTGCGTCTCGACCGGGCGGGGATTGCGCTGCTTGGCGGCGCGGCGATGATCGCCATTGGCGCGATCAGCATGGAGGATGCCTACCGCGCCATCAATTTCGACACCATCACGCTTCTGCTCGGCATGATGATCGTGGTGGCGCATCTGAAGGTCTCCGGTGCCTTTCGTGGCCTTGGCGCCATCGCCATCGAACATGCGCATGCGCCGTTCATGCTGCTGGTAATGGTGACGCTGCTGACCGGCGTGCTATCGGCCTTCCTGGTCAATGATGCCATCTGCCTGGTCATGGCGCCGATCGTCGTGCATGTCACCCGCGTCATCAACCGCAATCCGATCCCCTATCTGATCGCCACCGCCACCGCGTCGAACTGCGGTAGCGTCGCCACTATCACCGGCAATCCGCAGAACATGGTCATCGGCACGCTGTCGGGCATCTCCTATCCCGCCTTTTCGGCGGCACTCGCGCCGGTCGCCCTGTTCGGCCTCGTCGCGGTCATCGTCATCGTGCGCATCGTCTATCGCGCCGAATTCACCCGCACCGCCGAATTGACGCCGCATGTCTCGCGCGGCCGCATGCATCGCGGCCAGGTGCTGAAGGCCGTGATCGTCTGCATCGGACTGGCCATCGCCTTCTTCGCCGGCGTCCCCGTTGCCAAGGCCGCGTTGATCGGCGGCGCCATTCTTCTGCTCACCCGCGCCATCAAGCCGGATCGCATCTACCGTGAGATCGATGGGCCGCTGCTGTTCATGTTCGCCGGTCTGTTCGTGGTGGTTGCCGGCGCTGAAAGGACGCTGCTGACGCCTGATCTCATCGCTTCGGCCAAGAATCTCGGCCTGGACGACGTCTGGCGCCTGTCGGGTTTCACCGCAGTGCTTTCCAACATCATGAGCAATGTGCCGGCCGTGCTGGCGCTGAGACCGTTCATACCCGGTCTGGAAAACCCCGAACGGGCCTGGCTGGTGGTGGCGATGAGTTCCACGCTCGCCGGCAATTTCACGCTGCTCGGCTCGGTCGCCAACCTGATCGTCGCCGAGCAGTCCAAGACTGCCGGCACGCCCTTGTCCTTCGGTGCCTTCTTCAAGGTCGGCCTGCCGCTGACGCTGATCACGCTCGTGGTCGGCACGGCGTGGCTGGCGCTTGGGTTCTAGAGGGAGCGGCAAAGCAATGGTGAACACCAATCAAGGTGAAAGCGGAGATCTGATTCGCCGGGCTGTGGCCGCTTTCAATTCCGGCAATCATGACCAGGCAGTGGATCTGTGCGAGTTGGGCCTAAAGCAGCGTCCGGGCGATTCGGCGCTTTGCCATCTGATGGCCGCGGTCCTCTTCGCGAGGGCCGACTTGCCGGAGGCTCGTGCGCGCATCGAAGCGAGCCTTGCCGCTCGTCCGGACAATGTACCAGCCTTGATTCTCGCGTGCCGGATTGCCCGGGCCCAAGGCAGGCTCGAAGCGGCGTTGCAGCATCTGGACCGCGCGGCAAGGCAATCATCGCAGGCGGAGATCCTGCTCGAGCGGGCACGTACCCTCGATCAGGCAGGTGATGCCTCGGCGGCTGGTGTGTGCTGGACACTTGTCTTGCAAAGGGAGCCGAAATCCAAGGAGGCAATGGCACGCCTGGGGCATTTTGCGTGGGAACGCGGAGAGTCTCTGGAGGCGGAAGCCTTCCTCGAACGCGCCGTCGCTGGCGGTGGGCATCCGGCTGCCTGGTTCGACCTCGGACTGGTGCGTCAGGACATGCGCAAATTCGGTAGCGCCGCCGAAGCCTACCGACGCGTGCTTGAGATGAGCCCGGACGCACCGGAGGCTGCCGTCAATCTGGGCGTCGTCTTGCAAGAAACCGGCGACCTCGACGGGGCTATGGCGGCGTATTCGATGGCCTATCGTCTGCGCCCATCCACGTTCGGCGTGATCGCCATGGCACTCACATCGGCGTCGAGCGGCAGGCTGTGGCTCGATGAAGAGGCGCTGCGTCGATCACTCGCCAGTGGTGCGCCCCCGCCTGGCGCGAAACCGCTTGCGGTAGACGCCGGGCGTTGACAGGACATCCGCGACCGTCTGCGCATAGGATGCCTGCCGCTTCTCGTCGAACACCTCGTACTCCAGCTGTGGCGCGGCGCGCGGAACCGCAAAGCACTGTGCGACAGGAGTTCCTTTCCGGAGCACGCCGGAGAATTCGGGCTCCGTCCAGATCGCCGGGAAATTGATGCCGCCGTCGCTGAACCGGTCGGAATCCACAAGTCCCGTCACCAGCCTGAACGGAAGATCCTGGCGATTGACAGGATGTGTCGCGAACAGCGACCAGCCATCCTCGACCTCGATGGTCCAGAAGCTGTTGAATTTGAGGGCGGCTTGGCTGGGCGTGGCAAACGGGCTTCCGGCGAGCTGCCCCGGCGTGTGGAAGCTCAATGGCGCTCTGGGGTGGTTCCGCGTGACCGGTTCTGGAATTTGCCAATCCCAGGAAAAAGTGCCCTTGTCGACGACGACGTCGCACGGCAGCAGGACCATGAAGCCATAGGTCATCGCATCGACAACGGGTGGGCACTGCTTGAGCGTGCGAATGTCACGGCCGTGGATCGCCGAATAGGCGGTGGCGGGCATGGCGCGCAGCCATTCCGGTAGAGCGCCCCGCGCCGGGATCGGGCGCGGCAAATGCTCAAACAACATTGGATCACATCGAAAGATGACACGCATCGCCGCCTCCTGGCATTGCGATACCATGCTTGCCGGCCACGCTCCAAGCGCGGTTGGTCAGTCCTTGTTCCGGCATCTCGCCCCAACAAGCGTGGCAGCGGCTCGTCCTCCTGCTTCGATGTAGTCGGGATTGCGATGGATCAGCATGATCGAAAAGCAGCCGTCGATCAGCAGCACGATCTCGCGGGCCAAGGCTTGCGGCTGCTCAATATCAAACCGGGACAATTCACCCGCCAGCCATGTCTCGAAATTCGACTTGTGGCGTGATCCGACCTTCACCGCCGGATGGCCGGGCATCGAAGCGAGTTCCGCGGCCGTACGCAGAAAACCGCACCCCTTCCATTTCGGATGGCGCGCAACCCGCGCCAGATTGCTGAAGATCGCTTCGACCTTGCGGTCCGCGCCGCCCTCCGCGGCATCAAACCAACTGGCCAGCTGCCGCAGATTGGGCTGGTCGCGGCCGTCGAGATAGGCGGCGATGAGGTCGTCCTTGCTCTTGAAGTGATAGTAAAGCGTGCGCTTGGTGAGGCCTGCCTTTTCGGCAACGGCATCGACGCTGACACGACCGATTCCCTCGGCATAGAACAGCTTCGTCGCGGCATCGACGATGCGTTTGCGGGTCGGGCTGGCGGCTTCAGGCATGGAGCATGTATACCGACTAGTGAATATACACGCAATCGAAAGCATGATCCCTTTCCGTCGTATCTGGAAAGGAAGAACAATGGCCGATCTTGTCCTGAACGAGACCCGTGACGGGGTGAGCGTCCTCACCCTCAACCGCCCGGAAAAGCTCAACGCGCTGAACTATGCCCTGATCGATCGCCTGCTCGCGGTCCTCGACGACGTTGAAGTCGATGGCAGCATACGGGCTGTCATCCTCACCGGAGCAGGGGAGCGGGCGTTTTCGGCGGGTGGCGATATCCACGAATTCTCGGCGAGCGTGGCTCGCGGTGCAGATGTGGCGGTGCGCGACTTCGTCCTGCGCGGCCAGCGGCTGACGGCAAGGCTTGAAGCCTTCCGCAAGCCCGTCATCGCCGCGGTCAACGGGATTGCCTTCGGTGGCGGCTGCGAGATCACCGAGGCCGTGCCGTTGGCGATCGCCAGCGACCGTGCGCTGTTCGCCAAGCCGGAGATCAACCTTGCAATGCCGCCGACCTTCGGCGGCACGCAGCGCCTGCCGCGGCTCGCCGGGCGTAAGCGCGCGCTCGAACTGCTTTTGACGGGCGACTGGTTTCCGCCGCCGCGGGCGCTCGAACTTGGTCTTGTCAATCAGGTCGTGCCGCATAGTGATCTGATGCCGGCGGCGCACGATCTTGCCCGCCGCATCATCACGCATTCGCCGGCAGCGCTCGCCAGCATCCTCACAGCCGTAGCGCGTGGCATCAACCTCAGCATCGCCGATGGGCTGCTGGTCGAGGCCGAGCAGTTCGCCCGCATGGCCCCGACTGCCGATCTCAGGGAAGGGCTTGGCGCCTGGATCGAGCGGCGCAAGCCCAGCTATGACGGCTCCTGGACGCACATCGCAAGGCCGGACGAGGCAAGGCGCGCCTCACTGCGGCTCGACCGGGCGGCGGGTCAGGGCAAAGCCTCGAGGTGACTCGTCATCTCGGGCGCAACGTCGCTGTCTGACGGCCGTCACTTCGCCCTGACGATGAACCCCAATTGCCCCAGCACTTTCACCGCGCCGCTCTTGCCGCCTTCGAAGTCGCCGGAGGCCAGCCTTTTGCCGGTGGCGAATTCGTAGGCGGTGCCGAGGATCGCTTTCGGCGGATAGACGCGGGTTTCCGCGACCAGTTCGTAGGTCGTGGTCGGGGCAAATCCGTGTTCGGCGAAAAAGCGCTCAGGCCCCAGCCGGTCGTATTCTTCCATCGCCCGCGCTACGTGGGCGCGGGTCACGCTGTTCCAGGCAATCATGGTGCCGGTGACGATGGCGACGGAGTTCGACATGGCAAGTCTCCTGTTTTCAGATCAGGGCAGGAAGTCGAGGATCGCCTTGGCGATCTCGCTGGCATGCGTTTCCAGCGCGAAATGGCCGGTGTCGAGGAAACGCACCACCGCGTCCGGCATGTCGCGCTTGAACGCATCGGCGCCGGGCGGCAGGAAGAATGGGTCGTTCTTGCCCCACACCGCCAGGAACGGCGGCTTGTGGGTGCGGAAATAGGACTGGAAGGCGGGGTAGAGGGCGACATTGCTCTTGTAGTCGCCGAACAGGTCGAGCTGTACTTCCTCGGCGTCCGGCCGGCCGAAATAGAAGCTGTCCAGCGAATAGCCGTCGGGCGAGACCAGGTCCGCCGGCGCGCCATGCGTGTACTGCCAGGCGATCGCGTCCGGCTTGAAGGCAGGGCGCAGCGCCTCGCGGTTGGCCGGCGAGGGGTCGCGCCAATAGGCGCGGATCGGATTCCAGTCCTCGCCGAGCCCTTCCTCATAGGCGTTGCCGTTCTGCGAGATGATCGCGCTGATGCGCTCCGGGTGCTTCACCGCCAGCCGGAAACCGGTCGGCGCGCCATAGTCGAACACGTAGAGCGCATAGCGGTCGAAGCCGACCACTTCGGTGAAACGGTCGATGATTTCGGCAATGTGGTCGAACGTATAAGCAAACGTCTCGCGCGGCGGCATGTCGGAACGGCCAAATCCCGGCAGATCGGGTGCGACGATGTGGAAGCGGCCGGCAAGCAGCGGAATGAGGTCGCGGAACATATGGCTCGAGCTCGGGAAGCCGTGCAGCAGCAGCAGTTTCGGCGCGCCCGGTGTCCCGGCCTCGCGATAGAAGATGTTGAAGCCGTCGACATCGGCGTTGCGATAGGCGGTCATGGTGCTCTCCGTTGCTGTAACCGAAAAATCGGCATTGGGAAGGTTATTGCGATTGAAGGCGGCTCAGGCTCACGCTTCGCCGGCACGCGCCGCTTCGATAATAATGTCGACGACGGCATCGGGCGCGGTGACCATCGCCGTGTGGTCCGCCGGTTGCACACGCGTCATGGCGTTCATGCGCCTGGCCATGAAATGCTGCGTCTCGGCAACGATCATGCGGTCCTGCTCGGCAATCAAAAACCAGGCCGGCCGGTCCTTCCACGACGGTCGCGGCATCGGCACGGTGATGCAGGCCGGCGAGATTGGCCGCTGGACTGCCTGCAGCACCGCCAGTTCGTCCGCCGAGGCGTTCTGGGCAAAGGCGGAATCAAAGGCACTGTCCGGCAGGTGGATCAGGCCATGATCGTCCGGCGCGAGCTTGGGCGCCTTGGCATGCGGCGTTGTGCGGTAGAACACGTCCGCCACGGTCTCGCCTTCGTCGGGCGCAAGGGCGGCGACATAGACAAGCGCCTTCACCTTGTCGCTGCGTGTCGCCCCGATCACCTCGCCGGCATAGGCATGGCCGGCAAGCACGACAGGCCCGGCGACGCGCTCCAGCGTCCGGTCGAGTGCCGCCACATCGTCCGCGAACGACGTCAGCGGCAGCGGCGCGGCAACCACGTTGAAACCCTGCGCCACGAGCGGCGCGATCACTTTGGCCCAGCTCGAGCCGTCCGCCCAGGCGCCATGGACGAGCACAACACTGACATCGTTCGAGGGCATCGCGGCATCTCCTTCCGGATTGAATTGACTAGTAACCTGTTAAAGCTGTCAGAAAGGGTTACTGGATATGAACGTAACTTGTCAACCGGCCTCGAAAGGGTTATCACCGATTTGTGTTTAGAGCGCTCGGCGGGATCGACGCGCGATTGGAGTTACGATGACCCCTGCGATCTTTGTCGGTGACGCGCTCGGCCTGGATTTCCTCAATTCGATCGCAACGCCGGTCGATACCCCTGTCGATTGGATCAAGGACGGCGAGGGGTTGCTGGATTGGGTCGAACAGGCGCGGCTGGCGCCGCCCGAGGCGCTCGACAGCGTTCGCACGCACGCTCTGCCGGGCGAACTCGATAAGGTGGCCGATCGGGCAAGGCATCTCAGGGAGTGGTTCCGCGGGTTCGTACGCGAACACAAGGGGCGTCCGCTGGTCGCCCAGGATCTTGCGCAATTGGAGCCGCTCAATCGCCTGCTCGACCGCGACGAGATCTTTACCCGGATCGCCCCCGTCCTTGCCGGTAAAGACATGCCTGCGGGTAGCGAAATCCCTTTTCAGCTTCAGACGGATCGCAAGTGGCGCACGCCCGAGGCGCTTCTGCTGCCGATCGGCGAAGCGCTGGCGCGGTTCGTCTGCAGCGAGGATTTCTCACATGTGAAAGCCTGCGAGGGCCCAGCCTGCACGCTGCTTTTCGTCGACCACACGCGCGGCCATCGGCGCCGCTGGTGCAGCATGGCGCAGTGCGGCAACCGGGCAAAACAGGCCGCGCATCGTCACCGCGTCAAAGCGCATCACGATTAGCCGCGCCGGCTCCTGCAAGATTGGACCGACGCCGTGAGGGCTGGCGGCTCTACGCCGCCAGCCGCAAGCGCATCACGGCGCCACGTTCACATGACCCTTCATGTTGGGGTGGAAGCGGCAGAAATAGTCGACCGCTCCCGCCGCCTTCAATGTCAGGCTCGCCGCTTTCTTCGGCGGGATCATCACTTCCCAGCCGCCCTTCACGGTGGCCGTGTGGGCAATCACGTCCTTGTTCACCCACTCGATCGTGTCGCCGACCTTCGCCTCGACGGTCGCCGGCGAAAAGACCAGCTTGTCGATGGTGACCTCTATCGTAGCGGCCGCCGCCGGCGCCGCTGTAAGCATCAGCGCCAGGGCGGCCAACCGCGACGGATGGATCAAGGCGCTCGCTTTCATTTCAGCATGCCGGCGACATGTTCGGCGTGCTGCTCATGCCCCTGGAAGATCTTGAGGCCGGTCTCGAGCAGGCTTTTTAGCTCGGCATTGCTGGCCGAGGGGATGAGCAGCGTTTCGAGCGCGCCGTTGACCTGCTTGTGATAGGCGACCTCGTTCTCGATATAGGCCTTGTCGAAAGCCGCGCCCTTCAGCTTGGCGAGCTTGGCACGTTCTTCTTCCGCCGCCTTGCTCAGTGCCTGGCTGGTGGCGTTGTCCTCGGGCTTCACCTTGAGCTTCTTGACCAGGTCGAGCGCCTGCTTGTTCACCGCCTCATGGTCGCGCTCCATGTCCTTGGCGAAGGCAATGACCTCCTTGTTCTTCGATGTCTTGATCGCCAGCTTGGCCGCCTCGATGTCGAGGACGCCGGCTGTGTAGGCGATGTGGGCGATCTGCGGATCGGTCGGCTTGTCCGCGGCTTGCGCGAAAGGGGCGGCGCTGACGAAAAGCAGGGCGGCAAGGCCGGCGGTATATCGGGTGAACATGGCATCCTCCTTCGCCCGGCTGCGAGGAAGCGCCGGGGCTTACATTTTCAGTTGACGCTGATTGGATGCGCGGCCGGGAGAAACGTTCCCGAAAATCAGAACAGGATCATTCGAAACCCAGCCGTCCCATCACGGCCTTGGTCAGCCGCTCGCAACGGCGGCCGGCGAAGGGGAAGGCGTCGAGCAGCACCGGGCCGATCTCGTCGTCCAGCGCCTTGCGCAACAGGCTGCGCGCCCGGTGCAGCCTTGTCTTGACGGTCTCCGGCCGCAGGTCGAGCAGATCGGCGGTTTCCTCCATGCTCAGGCCCTCGATGACGCGGGCCACGAAGACCATGCGGTAGATTTCGGGCAGGCTGTCGGTCGCCCGTTCGACAAGTGCGAGAATCTGCCGCTGCGCCATCGTCCGCTCCGGGTCGTCGCTGGGATTGAGGGGAAAGCGGATGATCTGCGCTTCCGGGTTTTCGGGCATCGCCACGGTGTGGCGCCTCTTGCGCAGGCGGCCGAGCGCTTCGTTGATGACGATGCGCGACAGCCAGGTGGCGAGCGAGGCATCGCCGCGAAATGTGGCGAGGCCGGCGAAAGCGCGGACATAAGCCTCCTGGACGACGTCCTCGGCTTCGGCGTCGTTGCGCAATATGCCGCGCGCTATGCGGTAGAGCCTCTGGTTGTATGTCTTGATGACGGTGCGGAAGGCGCCCGCGTCGCGCGCCAGTGCTCGCTGTACAAGCAGCAGGTCGGCGGAGAAGGCCTCGACCACTTCACGCCTTTTGACGGGCATTGCGAGCTTGCTCATCGCGACCGGATCTCCCGAACAGACGCTTGACTGCACGTTGGATGCACCTGCCGGAAAAAGGTTCCCGGATTTCGGCAACCTGGCTTCGCTATTCTAAGCCGCCGCCAGTCCCTTGTCTGCGGCCTGCACGCGTGCGGCCGCCGCCAGAAGATCGGTCTGCGTGATCAGGCCGAGAATGCGCCGCTCGCCATCGACGATGACCACGGCATGGCTGCGGCCGTCGGTCAGAATGGGAAGCAGGCTCATCGCCGGCGTGTCGGGCGAGGCGGTGCCGGCCTTCGACATCACGCCCTTCACCGTATCGATGGCCTTCGTCAGTTCGCGCAGGCCAACGGCGCCGACCAGCCGGGCATCCGCGTCGACCACCGGCAAGGTGCGGATATTGTGATCGAGCAGCTGCCGGCGCGCCTCGTCGACGGTGGCCTGCTCTGGCACCGAAATCACGTCACAGGACATGATGTCCTGGCACAGCAGGGTCCGGTGCGAGCGCACCATGGCCTGCAGTTCGACTTGTCTCAACAGCCGTTCGAGGTCGTTGCGGTCGATGTCGAAGGTTTCGTCGAGCGTGGTCAGCGCCGCGTCGATATCCTCGGGCCGGAAGCCGACGCGCTGCTGCGCCGGCGGATCGGCGGTCCCGTGACTGTTGGCGGCGGATGCGGCGACATGCGGGTAGTTGCGCCGCGCCAGCCTGTGGAAAAGGAAACCCAGGGTGACCAGGATGATCGAGTTCAACGCGACTGGCACGAAGGGAAACAGGAAGCCCGCGCTGACAACGGCAGGTCCGCCAAGCACTCCCGTCAACGCCGCCGCGCCGCCTGGCGGATGCAGGCAGCGCGTGAACGACATCGCCGCGATGGCGAGCGCCACGGCAAGGCCAGAGGCAAATACAGGATCATGGATGAAATGCGCCACGGTCACGCCTACCAGCGCCGATATGGAATTGCCGCCGATGATCGACCAGGGCTGCGCCAACGGGCTCGCGGGCACGGCGAAGAGAAGCACGGCGGAGGCGCCCATCGGCGCCACCAGCAGGGCCACATGCGGGCCGCCGCCCATCGCCAGCCCGCTGATCACGCCGGTCAGCGCGATGCCGATCGTGGCGCCGATGCAGGCAAGCAACCGCTCGCGCAGCGTCGCGCCGGCAAGGATGGGGACAAAAAGGCGAAAGGCCATGGCAAGCTTTGTTGGAAATGGATTGGTCGGGGATGCCGTGCAGCAGGCAATGCAGCCGAACCCACGGATTTGAAAGTCAAACAAATCCGCAAAGTCGCCGGCCAAGAGAATAATATTGCGCGCCACACCTCGCTGGGATGCCGCGAACGGCTCACACTTTGTCATCAGCGTCAGAGCCTTGCGGCCGTTTGCTGATTCCGTCCAGCAGTCAGCCGGCGCGCTGGTTAGGCTGTCGCTGCGGCCAGCCCACGCAAAATGTCGGCTTTTAGGTCGTCGACATCCTCAAGACCGATCTGTAGGCGGATCAACGGACCGTCATAGGGGCCTTTTGCAATGACACGGTCGCTGAGCCAGACCGGCACCGCGAGGCTCTCATAGCCGCCCCAGGAATAGCCGAGCCCGAAGATCTGCAGTGCGTCTAGAAAGGCATGCTGCTCCTTCTGGCCGCCGCCAGCCATAACGAAGGAAAAGATACCGCTCGAACCGCAAAAATCGCGCTTCCACAAGTCGTAATCCGGGTGGCTGGGAAGGGCAGGGTGGAGCACGCGCGCCACGCCCTTCTGGCCTTCGAGCCACGATGCGATGGCAAGCGCGCTGCGCTGATGATGCTCCAGGCGCACGCCCATCGTGCGCAGGCCGCGCAGCACCTGGTAGACGTCGTCGGGTCCCGCGCAGCAGCCGAGCGTGCAGAAGCTCTCGTAGAGCTGCTTCCAGTGGCTCTCATTGGCCGAGACCGTGCCGAGCAGCACGTCGGAATGGCCGGCCGGATATTTCGTCGC
This sequence comes from Mesorhizobium loti, assembly GCA_002356515.1. NCBI lineage: Bacteria > Pseudomonadati > Pseudomonadota > Alphaproteobacteria > Hyphomicrobiales > Phyllobacteriaceae > Mesorhizobium > Mesorhizobium loti. The sequence continues at coordinate 7,527,641 of AP017605.1, forward strand.
CGCGTGGATGGAGATGTCGACGCCGTGGTCGAGCGGCCGGAAATAGAGCGGCGTCGCCCAAGTGTTGTCCATCATCACGATGGCCCCGGCGGCATGCGCCGCCTTGGCGATCGCCGGTATATCCTGCACCTCGAATGTGTTGGAGGCCGGCGATTCCGTGAACACCACTTTGGTGTTGGGCTTGATCAAGGCAGCGATGCCTACGCCGATGCGGGGATCATAGTACTCGACCTCGACGCCGAGCCGCTTCAGCATCGTGTCGGCGAAATTACGGGTCGGATGGTAGACGCTGTCGACGATCAGCAGATGATCGCCAGCCGATACGAAGGCGAGCAGCGGAATGGTCACCGCCGCCAGGCCCGATGGCACCACGATCGTGCCGGCGGATCCCTCCAGCGTGTCAATGGCATGGGCAAGGGCGTCCGTCGTCGGCGTACCGCGTGTGCCGTAAGTGTATTTCTGGTTGCGCGCCGCCATCGTCGCGGCATCGCGGAACAGCACCGTCGAGGCGTGTACGACAGGCGGATTGACGAAGCCGAAATAGTCGTGCGGGTTGTTGCCCGAATGGGCAAGCCGCGTGTTGATCCCCATTTTTCCGGAAACCTGCTCGTTGCCGTCCTTAGCCATTCTTCGTCTTCGCCTTGTTTGACAAGGCGCTAGCCATAGTGCGGTGTCAGGGACCGTGCAACCGCCCACCGTCCGCCAGGGATAGACTTCGAATATGCCAATTCTCCAGCGGACCGGCGTCGCCGTCAGGTCGTGAAACCGGCCGGTCAGATGCGGCAGTGCGCAGGTGAGCAACCCGACACCTGGCCTAGCCTGCCGCCAAGGAAGGCCTGTGGATCGCCGGCATCGCCATCCTCGTTCTCCTGGAAAAGACAGTCACGACCGGGCCGTTGATTCCGCGCATTTCCGGTGTGTTGATGGCGGCGGCCGGCGCCTGGCTCGTTTCTCGGGCGCTTTAAGAGCGCACGTCTGATGACAGTCTTCGGGAGTGCCAATTCATTCCGTATCCAGATCAGTGACGCAACGCTGGTGTCAGGGATGGGTTTCGCCGCCGGCCCGCATTTGCGTTGAATGCGCTTTGCCGACTTTATTCGCGCCGTGACTAAATTGCGGGCGTGTTTGTCTGCAATTCGGGCATTTCAGGCAATCGATTTTCAAACACGTTCGGATTCGGTCATTTTCCTTGACCTCACGAGAATTATCGCCTTCGATGCCGTTCGTGAATGGGAGGCGGCGCGTCGGTTACGATGTGGAATTCCGGGGAATGGGCTGGAATGGGAGCCGCGTTCACACGGGAAAAAGAATCAGGGTTTGCCTGAAAAACAGAGAAAAGGGTCTGTGGGTCATGAAACATATTGCTATCGGCATTCTTGGCGCCGCTACGCTCGGGCTTATGGCGTCGGCCGCGTCGGCGACGACGCTCGACACCGTCAAGGCGAAGGGCTTCATCCAGTGCGGTGTCTCGACCGGTCTCGCCGGCTTCTCGGCGCCGGACGACAAGGGCGATTGGCAAGGCATCGATGCGGATTTCTGCCGCGCTGTCGCGGCCGCCGTCTTCGGTGACGGCACCAAGGTCAAGTTCACGCCGCTCAGCGCCAAGGAGCGCTTCACCGCGCTGCAGTCCGGCGAGGTCGACATCCTGTCGCGCAACACCACTTGGACCATCAACCGCGACACCGCACTTGGCCTGAATTTCGTCGGCACGACCTACTATGACGGCCAGGGCTTCATGATCAACGCCAAGAAGCTGCCGGGCGTCAATTCGGCCCTCCAGCTCTCGGGCGCTGCCGTCTGCGTACAGAGCGGCACCACCACCGAGCTCAACCTCGCCGACTACTTCAAGGCGAACAAGATGGAGTACAATCCGGTCGTCTTCGAAAAGCTCGAAGAGGTCAACGCCGCCTATGACGCCGGCCGCTGCGACGTCTACACCACCGACCAGTCGGGCCTTTACGGTATCCGCCTGACGCTGGGCGCGCCGGCCGATCACGTCGTGCTGCCCGAGATCATCTCGAAAGAGCCGCTCGGTCCGGCGGTGCGCCAGGGCGACGACCAGTGGTACCACATCGTCAAGTGGACCTATTTCGCGCTGCTCGACGCCGAGGAGCTCGGCATCACCAAGGCCAATGTCGACGAGATGAAGAATTCCCCCAGCCCAGAGATCAAGCGCGTGCTCGGCCAGGAAGCCGACACCAAGATCGGCACCGATCTCGGCGTCTCCAACGACTGGGTCGTCAACATCGTCAAGGCCGTCGGCAACTACGGCGAAATGTTCGACCGCAATGTCGGCTCGGGCAGCCCGCTCAAGATCGCGCGCGGCATCAATGCGCTGTGGACCAAGGGCGGCCTGCAATACGCTCCGCCGATCCGCTGACCGAAATGTGATCCGGAAGGCAGATATCTGCCTTCCGGTTTCTCTTTCCAGGGGACGGTGACATGGCATCGCAGGAAGTTATTCGCGAAGGGCCCAGCGGGGCTTCCTTCATCAATGATCCGAAAGTCCGCAGTCTCTTCTTCCAGACGCTGGTCGTCATCGTTCTGTTCGGCTCCGTCTGGTGGATTGTGCAGAATGTCATCGACAATCTGCAGCGCCTGCACATCGCTTCCGGCTTCGGTTTCCTCAGGGGACGCGCGGGATTCGACATCTCGGATACGCCGATCGCCTATACGTCGGATTCGACCTATGGCCGCGCCATCCTTGTCGGCCTGATCAACACCATCATCGTCGCCGTGGCCGGCATCATCACCGCCACCATCATCGGCTTCGTCATCGGCATCGGCCGGCTGTCGCATAACTGGCTGATCCAGAAGATCTGCACGGTCTATGTCGAGATCTTCCGCAACATCCCGCCGCTGCTGGTCATCTTCTTCTGGTATTCCGGCGTGCTGGCCGTGCTGCCGACGCCGAAGGAAAGCTATCATCTGCCCTTTGGCTCCTTCCTCAACCAGCGCGGCTTCTACTTTCCCCGCCCGGTCTGGGGCGAGGGCTCCTGGCTGATCTTCGTCGCTCTGCTTGTCGGCATTGCCATGGCATGGTTCGTCGCCCGCACGGCGCGTCAGCGGCAGATGGCGACAGGCCAGCAATTTCCGGTGCTCTGGACCTCGGTAGCGCTGATCGTAGGCCTGCCCTTGCTCGCCTACGTGCTGAGCGGCTTCCCGCTGAGCTTTGATCTCCCGAAGCAATCGACCTTCAACCTGACAGGCGGCTTTCAGGTCAAGCCGGAGTTCCTGTCGCTCTATCTGGCACTGTCCTGCTACACGGCGGCCTTCATCGCCGAGATCGTGCGCGCCGGCATCAGGGGGGTCAGCAAGGGCCAGACCGAGGCGGCCGCTGCTCTTGGGCTACGATCCGGGTCGATCTTACGGCTGGTTGTCGTACCGCAGGCCATGCGCATCGTCATTCCGCCGCTGACCAGCCAGTATCTCAACCTGACCAAGAATTCCTCGCTGGCGATCGCCATCGGCTATCCGGACCTGACGGCGACCGCCGGCACGGTGCTGAACCAGACCGGACAGGCGGTCGAAGGCGTGCTGATCATGATGATCGCCTATCTCATCCTCAGCCTTGTGACCTCGGCCGTGATGAACGTGGTCAACGCCAGAATGGCGCTGGTGGAAAGGTAGAGCCATGCAGGAACACGATATGTCCTGGGTGCGCACCGAAATGGCCCTGGCGCAACCTGCGCCAGCCAGTGTCAGCGGCCCCGTGGCCTGGGTGCGCAGGAACCTCATCGGCACGGTCGGCGACACCATCATGACCATCCTTGGCATCGCCATCGTTGCCTGGGTCCTGCCGCAGGTCATCAACTGGGCGTTCATCAATGCCGTGTGGACCGGGCCGGACCGCACGGTCTGCGCGACCGTCGCACAAGGCGGTATCCAGCCGGATGGCTGGAGCGGTGCCTGCTGGGCCTTCGTCAATGCCAAGTTCGGACAGTTCATGTTCGGCACCTATCCGATCGAGGAGCGCTGGCGGCCGATTCTGGTTGCCATCCTGTTCGTGGCGCTTTTGGTGCCGATGCTGATCCCCCGCGTACCACGCAAGGGACTGAACGCCATCCTGCTTTTCCTGGTGCTGCCGATCGTCTCGTTTTTCCTGCTGATCGGCGGCGTGTTCGGCTTGCCGCATGTCGAGACCTCGCGCTGGGGTGGCTTGCTGGTGACGCTCAGCCTGTCCTTCGTCGGCATTGCCGTGTCGCTGCCGCTGGGCACCGTGCTGGCGCTCGGCCGGCGTTCGAAAATGCCGATCGTCAAGACGCTGTGCGTGGTCTTCATCGAGACGGTGCGCGGCATCCCGCTGATCACCGTGCTGTTCTTCGTCAGCGTCATGCTGCCGCTGTTCCTGCCGGCGGGCGTCACCTTCGACAAGTTCCTGCGGGCGCTGATCGGCGTGTCGCTGTTTGCCGCCGCCTATATGGCTGAAGTCGTGCGCGGTGGTCTGCAGGCGATCCCCAAGGGCCAGTATGAAGGCGCCGATTCGCTCGGGCTCGGCTATTGGCAGAAGATGGGGCTGATCGTGCTGCCGCAGGCGCTGAAGCTGGTCATTCCCGGCATCGTCAACACCTTCATCGGCATGTTCAAGGACACCAGCCTGGTCCTCATCATCTCGATGTTCGACCTGCTTGGCGTCGTCAAGCAGAACTTCTCGGACGCCAACTGGGCGACGCCGCAGACGGCCAGGTCCGGCCTGGTGTTCGCCGCCTTCGTCTTCTGGCTGTTCTGCTTCGGCATGTCGCGCTATTCAATGTACACTGAACGCCGGCTCGACACCGGCCACAAACGCTGATGCATGTCGCCCAAAAGTGTGTTGCGGTTTTGGGATAACGACATGCATCATAACCAAAGATAAAAGAACAAGGGGACCCTGTCATGGCCACCGAAAACGCCGTCAGCGCGGAAGAGATCAAGGTCAACGCCGCCAAGATGCACATCTCGACCACCGATGTCGCCATCGACATCATCGCCATGCACAAATGGTATGGCGAGTTCCATGTGCTGAAGGACATCAACCTGAAGGTGATGCGCGGCGAGCGCATCGTCATCTGCGGGCCGTCCGGCTCGGGCAAGTCGACGATGATCCGCTGCATCAACCGGCTGGAAGAGCACCAGAAGGGCAAGATCATCGTCGACGGCAAGGAACTGACCAACGATCTGAAGAAGATCGACGAGGTGCGCCGCGAGGTCGGCATGGTGTTCCAGCACTTCAACCTGTTCCCGCACCTGACCATCCTGGAGAATTGCACGCTGGCGCCGATCTGGGTGCGCAAGACGCCGAAGAAGCAGGCCGAGGAAATCGCCATGCACTTCCTCAAGCGCGTGAAAATCCCGGAGCAGGCCAACAAATATCCGGGCCAGCTGTCGGGCGGCCAGCAGCAGCGCGTGGCGATCGCGCGCTCGCTGTGCATGAACCCGCGCATCATGCTGTTTGATGAGCCGACCTCGGCGCTCGACCCGGAAATGATCAAGGAAGTGCTGGAGACGATGGTGGGCTTGGCCGAAGAGGGCATGACCATGCTGTGCGTGACCCACGAAATGGGCTTTGCCCGCAAGGTCGCCAACCGGGTGATCTTCATGGATCAGGGCCAGATCGTCGAGCAGAACACGCCGGCCGAGTTCTTCGACCATCCGCGCCATGAGCGCACCAAACTGTTCCTCAGCCAGATCCTGCACTGAGCGGTTCCACACCGAACGCAAGAGCCCGGCCGCAATGCGGCCGGGCTCTTTTCTTATCGATCGGCCGATGCGATTGGCGGCAGGGCAGCGGGGGGCGTCATCGATGAGAAAAGTGCTGCGTTTCCTTCTCCTATTGCTGGCCGCGATCGTGCTGGCAGCAGCCCTAGGCACGCTGGTGCCGCGGCCGCTCTGGCCGGCGGCGTCCGCGGGGGAGCGTGCGCGCCATATACTGGTGCTGAAGAACCCGATCCATACCGACATCGCCATTCCGGTGGACGATGCCGTGCGTCAGCGCTTTCATTTTCTGGTTGAAGCCGGCATCCCGGCCGACATTCCCGAGGTTCGCTACATCGTCTTCGGCTGGGGCGGCCGCGCCTTCTATCTGGAAACACCGACCTGGTCTGAGCTGAAGGCCGTACCGGTGATGAAAGCGCTGACCCTTGATGCGTCGGTCATGCATGTCGATGTCGCCGGCGATATCGTCGAACCGCATCCCGATGTCGCCGGCTTCGACATTGGTGACAACCAGTTCGCGGCACTGCTCGATTTCATCGAGGCCAGTTTTCAGCAGGGACCGAGCGGTCCAATCCATATCCAGAATGCCGCTTATTCCAAATTCGACGGCTTCTTCGAAGCCCACGGCCATTTCAACGCACTGGTCGGCTGCAACACCTGGACGGCGGCGGCGCTGCGCACCGCTGGCCTGCGGACCGGCTGGTGGAACCCGTTGCCGATGTCGCTGGGATGGTCGTTGCGGCTGTACAATTAGCTCCCACGGGCGGGCCGCCGAGCCATGCCTCGATTTCAACGCCGAACGACCTTCGGCTCCTCCCAGCCATAAAGCCAGTCAAGGTCGGCCGCGAGCTTCTCCGCCGGCCGTGCCGCCAGCACCAGGTTGCGGGCCAGTGCCACCGGGCCTCGGGCGTGCCAGGCAAGCCGGTTGAGCGCGCCACGCTTAAGCACCTTCTCCACGCGCGGCCGCCGCAGGTTCTCCCAGGTGGTGAGGCTTTGTCGCGGATCGGCGGGAAAGTTGGCGACCAGAGTGGCAAGCGAGGCTGCGTCCTCAATCGCCATCGCCGCGCCCTGCGCCGCGAACGGCGTCATCGCATGCGCGGCATCGCCGATCAGCGCGATGCCGGCTGGCGTTGTCCAAGGCTGTTTCTGTTCGACGGTATGCAGCGGCCAGGTCAGCCACGGGCCGGCCATTTCCGCCAACCTCACGAGTCCTAGCGCGGTGCCGCGCATGGCGGCGGCGAGAATGCCGGGATCGGCATGGCCGGACCAGCCCTCGGCGATCCGTTCGCCTTTGGTGAAGGCGACGAGATTGAAGGCGTCGCCATTGCTGACGGGATAGGCCACCATGTGGAAACCCGGATGCAGGAAAGTTGTGACGCAATCGGCTGCGCCGATCGCGGCGAAGGCACGCCCGGCGCTGCTGTCGGCCGCGACGGTGGTCCGCCAGGCCAACTCTCCCGAAAAACGGCTTCTTGGCGACGCCATCCTTTTTGCGTCGACAAGCCCGCGCACCGACGACCAGACGCCATCGGCGCCAACCAGCAAGGAGCCTTGTTCCTCTGCCGTCTTGCCGCCGAGCTCGACGGTCGCCGTGACACCATGGCTGCCAGTCGCAATTCTTTGGATGCGCGCCCCAAGGGTGAGATGGACATCAGGCATCTCTGCCGCACGCGCCATCAGCGCGCTCTGCAGGTCGGCCCGGTGCGCGACGAGATAGGGAGCGCCCCAATGGTCTTCGCCCGATTGCCCCAACGGCACATGCGCCAATTCGCGCAACGTCCTGGCATCCTTCAGCACCACGGCCTCCGGCCGCACCGCCGCTGGCAGCAGCCGGTCGAGTACGCCGAGGTTGCGCAGGATGCGTGTCGCGTTGGGAGAAAGCTGGAGGCCGGCGCCAACGGCTTCCAGGCGCGGGGCTTGCTCGAACACCTGCACGGGGTAGCCGCGTTCGGCGAAGGCAATGGCCGCGGTCAGTCCGGCGACGCCCGCTCCGGCGATGACGACTTGCCGGGAGCGCGTGTCGTCCATCAGCTCTGTCGCGAAAGAATCAGGCGGCCTGGTCGATGTAGAGGCAGCCGGCCGGCAGCGTTTCCGTCGCCTTCAGCTTCGGCGAATAGCGATAGAGCGTCGAGCAATAGGGGCAGACCTTCTCATTGTCCTCGCCCATATCGAGAAACACATGCGGGTGGTCGAAAGGCGGATTGGCGCCCGTGCACATGAATTCCTTGACCCCGATGTCGATCGCCGGATGGCCGGCATCGTTCTGGAAATGGGGAATGGAACCGCCTGCCATCGTCGTCTCCTTAACGCAGTCTTGCATGCATCTGGATCATAACAGGTCTCTTTGCAAGATCGATGAAATGAAACTGTCGCAAAAGCCTGTCAGAGGATAAGTTGAGCCGGTTAAGCGTGTGACCACGGACGCCAAGCGATTCCGCGACCGATCATGCGTCACAAAGGCATGTTAGAGCGTCCATCACCATCTGGCGGCGCTTCAAAAGGAACGGTTGCGGGCAGGAACCATGAATGAACTGAAGCCGGTACAGAGCGAATTCGTCAACGTCGAGGCGGCCAGTTCAGAGGGCGGTAACCCGGATCGCTTCGTCAACCGCGAGTTTTCCTGGCTGCAGTTCAATCGCCGCGTGCTCGAGGAATCGCTGAACACCCATCACCCGCTGCTGGAGCGCGTCCGCTTCCTGTCGATCTCGGCGGCCAATCTCGACGAGTTCTTCATGGTGCGTGTCGCCGGCCTCGCCGGTCAGGTGCGCGAAGGCATCACGCTGAAAAGCCCTGACGGCCGCACGCCCGAGCAGCAGCTCGAACAGCTGCTGCGCGAGGTCGAGCGGCTGCAGGAAGACCAGCAGAAGAGCCTCTCGGCGCTCACCGTGCTGCTCAACAAGGAAGGCATTGAGAGCATTGCGCGCGATGCGCTGACCAAGGACGAAAAAGTCTGGCTGGAAGAGCATTTCCAGGATCAGGTGTTTCCAGTGCTCACCCCGCTGTCGATCGACCCGGCGCATCCGTTCCCGTTCATCCCCAATCTCGGCTTCTCGATGGCGCTGCAGCTGCGCCACCGCAAGAATGGCGAGGAGATGAGCGCGCTCTTGCGCCTGCCGGTGGCGCTGAAGCGCTTCATCCGTCTTCCGGACCGCAAGCACCATGTCCGCTTCATCCCGCTGGAAGAGGCGGTCGGCCTCTATATCGGCAAGCTGTTCCCTGGCTATGAGGTCAAGGGTTCCGGCACATTCCGCATCATCCGCGACAGTGATATCGAGGTCGAGGAGGAGTCGGAAGATCTCGTGCGCCTCTTCGAGACGGCGCTGAAGCGCCGCCGCCGTGGTTCGGTGATCCGCATCGAATTCGACAAGCTGATGCCTGGCGAATTGCGCGACTTCGTCGCCGGCGAGCTCGGCGTCTCGTCGAGCCGTATCAGCGTGCTCACCGGTCCACTGGCGCTCAGCCAGATCTCCGAAATCGTTGCCATTCCCCGCGAGGATCTGAAGTTCACGCCCTACAACCCCCGCTTTCCCGAACGCATCCGCGAGCATGGCGGCGACTGCTTTGCCGCTATCCGCGAGAAGGACATTATCGTCCATCACCCCTATGAATCCTTCGACGTCGTGGTGCAGTTCCTGCGCCAGGCGATGGCTGACCCGGAAGTGGTGGCAATCAAGCAGACGCTTTACCGCACCTCCAACGACAGCCCGATCGTGCGCGCGCTGGTCGATGCTGCCGAGGCCGGCAAGTCGGTGACGGCGCTGGTCGAGCTCAAGGCGCGCTTCGACGAGGAAGCCAACATCCGCTGGGCGCGCGATCTCGAGCGCGCCGGCGTCCAGGTCGTGTTCGGCTTCCTCGAGTTGAAGACCCACGCGAAAATGTCGCTGGTAGTGCGGCGCGAGGACGGCAAGCTGCGCAATTATGTGCATCTTGGCACGGGCAACTACCACCCGGTCACCGCGCGCATCTACACTGACCTGTCCTTCTTCACCACCGATCCGACGATCGCCCGCGACGTCGCCCAATTGTTCAACTTCATTACCGGCTATGCCGAGCCGACCGCCGAAATGCGGCTGGCGATCTCGCCGTTCACGCTGCGGAACCGCATCCTCCAGCACATTTCCAACGAAGTCGCCCATGCTCTCGAAGGAAAGCCGGCGCGCATCTGGATGAAGATGAACGCGCTTGTCGACCCGATCATCATCGACGCGCTCTACGATGCTAGCCGAGCGGGGGTGGAAATCGACCTCGTCGTGCGCGGCATCTGCTGCCTGCGGCCGCAGGTGCCGGGTCTGTCGGAAAATATCAGGGTCAAGTCGATCGTCGGCCGGTTTCTCGAGCACAGCCGCATCTACTGCTTCGGCAATGGCCACGGCCTGCCGTCGGACGAGGCGATCGTTTACATCAGCTCCGCCGACCTAATGCCGCGCAATCTCGACCGCCGGGTCGAGACCATGGTGCCGATCACCAATCCAACTGTGCATGAACAGGTTCTGGGCCAGATCATGCTGGGCAACATCATGGACAATCAGCAAAGCTTCGACGTATTGGCTGATGGAACCTCCCGGCGCGTCGTGCTGGAGGAGGGCGAGGAACCGTTCAACGCGCAGGAATATTTCATGACCAATCCGAGCCTGTCGGGACGGGGTGACGCGCTGAAGTCGCATGCGCCCAAGCGCATTGCACAGTTCAAGCGCCGCAAGAAAAACGGCGCAGCGTCCATCTGATGCTGTCCGTTTCCCAGGGCCGGCTGCAGGACCGCCGACCGCTGTCCATCATCGACATCGGGTCGAATTCGATCCGCCTCGTCGTCTATGAAGGGCTGGCGCGCTCGCCGACCATGCTGTTCAACGAAAAGATGCTGGCAGGTCTTGGCCGCGGCATCGTTTCGACCGGCAAACTCGACCCCGAGGCGGTGACGCGCTCGATGGAAGAGTTCCGCCGCTTTCGCGCGCTGTCTGACCAGGCCGGCTCCGAGCATATGTATGTCCTGGCAACCGCCGCCGCGCGCGAGGCGATCAACGGTCCCGATTTCATCCATCGCGCCGAAGAAGTGCTCAAGACCGAGATCCGCGTGATCAGCGGGCGTCAGGAGGCCTATTATTCGGCGCTCGGCGTCATTTCCGGCTTCCACCCGGCGAATGGCATCGCCGGCGATCTGGGTGGCGGCAGTCTCGAACTGGTCGACGTCAGTGGCGAAGCCATCGGCGACGGCATAACGCTGCCGCTCGGCGGCCTGCGCCTGCAGGACATGGCGAAGAACTCGCTCAGCCAGGCGCAGAAGATCGCACGCGAGGAACTGGCACGGGCAAAGCTGTTGAAGGGTGGGCAGGGCCGGCCCTTCTATGCCGTCGGCGGCACCTGGCGAAATCTCGCCCGGCTGCACATGGAGATGACCAACTACCCGCTTGGCGTCATGCACCATTACGAGATGTCGGCCGACAGCGCGACGACCTTCCTCAAGCAGGTGGCCAAAGCCGAGATCGAGAAGGTCAAGGGGATCGAAGGCGTCTCGAAGAACCGCCGCTCGCTGCTGCCCTATGGCGCCATAGTGCTGCAGGAGATCATGGCGGCGATGCAGCCGTCGAAGATCATCGTCTCGGCGCTCGGTGTGCGTGAAGGCTTCCTCTATTCGCTGCTCGACGAGGCCGAGCAGAAATCGGACCCACTGATCTCAGCCGCCGAAGAACTGGCGCTGTTGCGCTCGCGCTCGGTCCATCACGCGCATGAACTGGTCGAATGGACAGGTAAGGCCTTTGCCGCCTTCGACATCGACGAGACCGAGGACGAGGCCCGCTACCGCCACGCCGCGGCATTGCTGGCCGACATCGGCTGGCGCGCGCACCCGGAATATCGCGGCAGGCAGTCGCTCAACATTATCGCCCATGCCTCGTTCTTCGGCGTCGACCATCCCGGCCGTGCCTTCCTGGCTTTGGCCAACGCCTATCGTCACGACGGCATCTTCAACGAGTCCATCGCACCGGAAATCAAGGCGCTGGCGACGCCGCGCTACCTCGAGCGGGCTCGCGTGCTGGCGGCAATGATGCGCGTCGTCTATCTGCTGACAGCCTCGATGCCCGGCATCATGCCCAGGCTGAAGTGGGAGCAGCGCGCCAATGGCGTGCTGGCGCTGGTGTTGCCGGCGTCGCTCTCCGACCTCTACGGCGAGCGGCCGGCCGGCCGGCTGGCGCAGCTAGCGCGCATCACCAACCGCAGGCTGGTGCTGGCCGTTGAAGGCGGACCGAGCGTGTCGGTGAAGTAGGCCGTTCTGCGGACGGAGGCTCAGGTCACGTCTGCACCGATAGCGAAACCGCGCCCGTCCGCCGACCAGGCTCCGGCACCAGCCATGGCAAGCGCCAGGAAGCCGCCTGCTGTTGCAATGTCCTTCATCAGCATCTGCTGGTGCAGGAAGGCGAGCGTCGCGTCGTCGGCCCCCTGGCCGTAATGGCCGATGAAACCGGCCACGACGCAGAAGGCCGCCAGAAGCAGCGCCACGATTCGGGTCTGGAAGCCGATGAGGATCAGAAACCCGGCGATCAGCTCGAACAGGCCCGTGCCCCAGGCAGCGAGCCCCGGCAGCGGCAGGCCGAGGCCGGCGAAGTAGTTGGTTGTGCCGGCAATGTTGGCGAGCGCCTGGAAGCCGGACGGGACGAACAGCACGGCAAACAGTAGTCGCGAAACCATAAGCAATGCGTTGCGGGTCATGGCTAACCTCCCTTGCCGGCGCCCGGTTGGGCTTCCAGCCACAGCACAGTCTACGCCTGCGAAGCGATGGCCGAAACCGGCGAGCCGGCTATTCCAGACAACGAAAAAGCGGCGCGGAAAATTCCGCGCCGCTCTGTCAAGCTTTGGGAGACGGGCTTGGGAGGGGGAGGCTCAGCCGCGCTTGGCGTCGATGGAGTAAGCGCCGGCGCCGGAGGAGGCAAGCAGCAGGAAGCCGCCGGTGATGGCCACGTTCTTCAGGAAATGGATCATCTGGTTCTGATCGGCCCAACCGGTGTGGGCAACCAGCGCAGTCGCGATGGTGAATACAGCGAGCACCCAGGCGGCGATGCGGGTCTGGAAACCGACGAGGATGGCAAGACCGCCGAGCAGTTCGATCAGGCCGACGACAATCGCCGTGACGGTCGGCGCCGGCAGGCCCATCGCGCCAAAATAAGCGGCGGTACCGGAAATGGCAGTGAGCTTGCCGAAACCCGAAAGCAGGAAAATGACCGCGAGCAGGATGCGGCCGAGGAGGATGGTGACAGAGCTGTTGGACGCGGTGCCGGCGCCGGCGGTGGAAGTGTTGATGGACATGGTGACTCTCCGAATGGGTTGAATGCCGGAGAGATAGACGATGCCGACTGTTCACCAAAGCCGCCTATCCGGCGACACATCGTTCACAGGCTGTACATTTCCGTGATCGGCCAAGAAGCGCGAAATTCGTGTCGGGTGATGCGGTGACGGGAGTAAATTATCCCGCCGAAAAACAGTTTACCCTGGATGCGTCATGTCCTCCGGCCGCACCAGCCGGTCATAGTCGGCCTCGCTGACCAGTCCGGTGGCCAGCGCTTCCTCGCGAAGAGTCGTGCCCTTCTTGTGCGCCGTCTTGGCGATCTTGGCGGCATTGTCATAGCCGATGGTGGGCGCCAGCGCCGTCACCAGCATCAGCGAGCGGTCGAGGGCCGCCTTGATGTTGTCTTCGCGGGCCTCGATGCCGACGACGCAATTGTCGGTGAAGGAGACCGAAGCGTCGGACAGCAACTGTACCGACTGCAGGAAATTGTAGGCCATCAGCGGGTTGTAGACGTTGAGCTCGAAATGCCCCTGGCTGCCGGCGAAGGTCAGCGCCGCATTGTTGCCGAACACCTGCACGCAGACCTGCGTCATCGCCTCGCACTGCGTCGGGTTGACCTTGCCCGGCATGATCGACGAGCCCGGCTCGTTCTCCGGCAATGAGAGTTCGCCGAGGCCCGAGCGGGGGCCGGAACCGAGGAAGCGGATGTCGTTGGCGACCTTGAAGAGCGCGGCGGCAGCGGCGTTGATCGCGCCGTGCGAGAACACCATGGAATCGTGCGCTGCCAGCGCCTCGAACTTGTTCGGCGCGGTGACGAAGGCGATGCCGGTGATGGCGGCGATGCGATCGGCCACTTTTTCAGCAAAGCCGACGGGCGCGTTGAGGCCGGTGCCGACGGCGGTGCCGCCCTGAGCCAGTTCCTGCAGGCCGGGCAGCGTCATTTCGATGCGCTTGATCGACGAGGCGACCTGCGCCGCATAGCCCGAGAATTCCTGGCCGAGCGTCAGCGGCGTGGCATCCTGTGTGTGGGTGCGGCCGATCTTGATGATGTGGTTGAAAGCCTTGGCCTTGGCGTCCAACGCCTTGTGCAGGTGCTTCAGCGCCGGCAATAAATCGTGCACGATGCGCTCGGCGCAGGCGATGTGCATTGCCGTCGGATAGGTGTCGTTCGACGACTGGCTCATATTGACGTGGTCGTTGGGATGCACCGGCTTCTTTGAGCCCATGACGCCGCCCAGCATCTCGATCGCCCGGTTGGAGATCACCTCATTGGCGTTCATGTTGGACTGCGTGCCCGAGCCGGTCTGCCAGACGACCAGCGGGAAATGATCATTGAGCTTGCCGTCGATAACCTCTTGCGCGGCCGCTATGATCGCCTTGCCGATCGCCGGATCGAGCCGCTTCAGCTCCATATTGGCTTCCGCCGCCGCCCGCTTGACGATGCCGAGTGCGCGCACGATCGAAGCCGGCTGCTTTTCCCAGCCGATCTTGAAATTGCCGAGGGAACGCTGCGCCTGCGCACCCCAATAGCGGTCGGCGGCAACCTCGATGGGGCCGAACGTATCGGTTTCGGTTCTGGTCTTTGGCGTGCTCACGGCAAGTCTCCGGTCTGTCGATTTGGGCAAGGGCGTATCGCGTTGCACAAATGGCTTCAAGCGGAGATTGCGGACGGTGAGGATGCAAATCGGTTGAAGGAACGCACCTCACTCCCCGCGGCGCAACCGTGTGCGCGGGAAGGAGATGTTGCCGAAGGGGAGAGTTGGCTTGCTTCTTGTCAGGCTAAGGGTGGGCCAACAATGTCGATGCCATTGCTTGCGCAGAGCTGCACCAATGCCGCGATGATCTCCGGCGTTGGCTCCATCTGCGACGGCAGTTCCGGCCGTTCTGCCGGACGGCTCGCCCGACGCAGCATCGTCTCGAAATCGGAGCCGCGCGTGACGGTGAGGCTGCGCGCGCCTTCGGGAGACTCGACCCGGTAAGTATGCGGCAGGCCTTTCGGCGCGATGACGGTCTCGCCGACGCCCGCGATGCACTCGTGGCCGTCGATGGTGAAGCGCATGACCCCTCCCAGGATATGAAACACCTCGTCCTCGTGCCGATGCACATGCAGCGGTGGAGAGTCGCCATATGGCATGCGATGTTCAACGACGCAGATGCCGTCCTCTCCCGCCGCCGACGAGACGTGGATCGCGACGAGCGTGTTGTTGAACCAGAAGAGTTCCTTGCCTGTGATTGTCCCGGAGGTCATTGTCATGGCTCTGTGTTCCTTTTGGGTCGCTTTTTGCCGACGGGGCGGCGCCGACAACGACCTAACCAGGGACATGCCGGCGATGGAAATCCAATGATCGTATGGGGCGAATTGATGCGATGAATTTGAATGGCCTCGATCTCAATCTCGTCAGGGTGCTCGACGCGCTGCTGCGGGAAAGAAGCGTGACGCGCGCTGGTGAGCAGATCGGCCTCAGCCAGCCGGCCGTCAGCGCGGCGCTCAATCGCTTGCGCCACGCTCTCAACGACCAACTGTTCGTGCGGCGCGGCAACGACATGGTGCCGACGCCGCGCGCGGAGAGCGTGGCGGAGCCCGTGCGCCTGGCACTGCGCGAGATCGAACGCGCCTTCCATTCGGCGCAGTCGTTCGATCCGGCGGAGCTCGAGCGAACCTTCACGCTCATGGGTGCGGATTTCTTTTCCATGCTGCTGATGCCGACGCTGGCGGCGCGCGTCGCGGCTATCGCGCCGCGTGTGTCGTTGAGGTTTCTCGATAGCGCGCGCGGCGATGTTTCGCGGCTGCTCCAGGATGATGAAATCGATGCGGCACTGGAACGTCCGCTTGAGGTCTTGGACTGGGTCTCCAGCGTACCGCTGTTCCATTCGCCATTCGCAATCATTGCGGCGCGGGACAACGCTGCGATCAGACAGGCGGGGATCGCAGATGGCGAGCCGCTGCCGCTTGAGCTTTTCTGCGAACTGCCCCACGTTCTTCGCTCGATCGACGGCTCGATGTCGGGCTCCACCGACGAGGCGCTCGGCAAGATCGGACGAAAGCGTCGTGTCGGGCTGGCACTGCCGCACTTTCAGGCCGTCGCGTTGGCCGTGGCAAACGGAAATTACCTTTCCGCGGTTCCCAGGCAGTTCGCGGTTTGGGCGGCCAAGACCCTGCCGCTCGCCATGTTTGAACCGCCACTTCCCATTGCTGTTCCTGAAATCAGGATGTACTGGCACGCACGCCACGACGACGAGCCACCTCATCGCTGGATTCGCAATCAGATCCTGGAAGTTGTCGACGCTCTTGGATTTGTGGAAAGCGCCGCCGGTCAAGTTGCCGCGCCGTAGCGGCAAGGCAATTCACCCGCCGTATACCGGCTTTCGATCGCAAAAAATGCCGCCGCTGGTCGAGGTGTAGCTTCCCGCTGCATGTGCGCGGAACTCTTTTCCTTGACCTAACGGCCGCGGCGGCCAAATCCCGTTGGACCTGTGGGACGCCTCGTTTGCGGTGCCGGAGGCGCGGAATCCATCCTGCTGGCTTGCTGTTCCAGTCTGGTGGATCGCGATTGCAACTGGACAGAGCGTTCGGCCGCCATACGGGAGATGTGGGCGCTGAGGTCCCTTCTCGAGGCCTCTGTACCGGGTGGCGGGCCATAGTCGTTGTTGCCGTCCGATCCGGAGAAAAAGCCGCATTCGACGAGCACCCATAGCCCGCCAATATAGGGAAGGAACAACAGCAGCGACCATCGGCCCGATTTGTCCAGATCATGGTACCGCTTGATCGTTGCGGCGAAATTGACCCAGAGCGAAAGCGCGGCGCCGATGAGCAGCACCAGATTGGCACTTAGACTGTCTGAGGGAAACGCTCTGAGCCTGTGTCCGGCCGAAGCAGCTCCGACATGGACCAAGGCGGCAACGGTCACCACCAGCAGGGCCAGCACTACGAACTGGGCCAGCCACCATTGCCCACGGCCGATGCGCCCGGAAAATCCAAACAAAAGATTCATTTACATCCCCGTCGGCAGTGAGGGCAATATTCATTGTGTATGTAAAAAGTTACTAAAGATGTGCCAGTGAAGTAATGAGCGCGGCGGGTCGATTAGTTGGATGGTTAATTGATATGAAATGGTATGTATAAATAGAGTTTGGTATTTTATTTCTGCCGACGGGGCTGCGCGCGGGAAGCAGCTGTTTGGTTGAGGGCGACGGCCGGCACTCACCCCGCGGTATATCCACCGTCGACCGCGAAAACAGCGCCACTGGTCCATGCCGCCTCGCTGCTGGCGAGATAAACCGCCATGCCGGCGAGGTCGTCCGGGCGGCCGATGCGCCCCAGCGGGTAGCTGCGTTCGACATAGGCCTTCAGCTCCGCCTGCGCCTCGATCGGCAGACTGTCGACGGTCTTGCGCCGCATGGCGGTGTCGACCGTACCCGGCGCGATGGCGTTGATGCGGATGCCGCGCGGGCCGAGCTCGAAGGCCAGCGATTTGGTCAGCGAGTTCAGTGCCCCCTTCGACAAGGAGTAGAGGCTGGAGGGCCGCTTCGGGATCATCTTGCTGGCGAAATAGGAGGAGATGTTGATGACGGATGCGCCAGCGCCGAAATGCTGCAGCAGCCCCTGGGTGAGGAAGAACGCCGCCGTCACGTTGAGCGCGAAGGAGTGCTGGAACTGCGCCTCGTTGACGGTCTCGAACGGCACGAGGTAGGCGACACCGGCATTGTTGGCCAGAACGTCGAGCGGCCGGCCGGTCTCTTTCACATGCTCGATGACAGTCGCAACGCCGAGGCTGGTGGCAAGGTCTGCCGATACCGTCTCCACGGCGCCAGCCGGCCCGTGGGCCGTCAGCTTCCGGCGTGCGGTTTCGAGCTTGCCGGCGTCGCGGCCGACGATCAGGACATCGGCGCCCTCGCGCACGAACGCCTCGGCGATCGCCAGGCCGATGCCGTCCGAGCCGCCGGTCACCAGCGTACGCTTGTCCTGAAGTCTCATCGGGCGCTCCGAAATCGTCTTGGCCAATGCCAGAGCACCGCATAGGTGCGGCCCGGGTCAAGCTGCCGGCCTATCCCACGGTATGAACTTCGCTTGTTGCCGACACCGGGATGGGGCAGGCGCGACCGGCTGCCGGGGCCGGTTTACGCGCCGGCAATCGCATCCTGGCGCATGGCCAGTCGTGCAGCGACGAAATCCTTGACCTGGCGGATCGCCTGTTCGCGCGACACGCTGCCCGGCTCCAGGCCGAGCCGCAGCCAGAGCCCGTCGATCAGCGCGGTGACGCCAAGCGCGATGTCGTCGGCATCACCGGGCGAGGCAAGCCCGCGCAGGCCGGACAACAGGTTGGAGCGCATGCGCGCGTGCAGCACTTTCTGGATACGCGCCAACTTCTCGTCGCGTGGCACCTCGGCGCACAGCGAAAGCCAGGCATGGCATAGCGGCGGCAGGAACAGATGCTCCTCGAAATTGCCGGCGATAACCGCATCGAGCCGCTCCATCGGCGTGCGCGCCTGGCGAAGCCGGGCGACCACCGCGTCGCGCAGCACGGCGTTGGCCTCGCGCATCGCGTGCTCGAACAATTCCTGCTTGTTGCGGAAATAGTGCAGCACGATGCCCTTGGAGGCGCCGGCATGGGCGGCCACCTTTTCCAGCGTCGCACCCGCAATGCCCTCGCGCTCCAGCACCGCGAAGGCGGCCTGCCGCAACTCCTTGCGGCGTATGTCACTGAGACGTTTGAGTTTCACGGCTTCGATCCCGGCATTGCGAATCCACGTTGACATTTTCGTCCGCCTAGATCAACAATTGACCAGTGGGACAATAAAAAGACCAAGTGGTCAAAATCCGATGACGAGGAGAATCGAAATGGACCGCATGCTTGCAAATGGCGTCTGTCTTGCAGCCCTGATGCTGGGCGTTCATGTGGCCTCAGCGGCCGAGGCCGAGCAGTGCAGGGCGGTGCGCATGGCCGAACCGGGCTGGAACGATCTCGCCTTCACCACCGGCGTCGCCAATGTCTTACTCGGTGCGCTCGGCTACCAGCCGCAAAGCTCGGTGCTGGGCATCAACGTCATCTACGAAGGCATGAAGAACAACGATCTCGACCTGTTCCTCGGCTATTGGGATCCGGCCATGGTCACCTATTACGAGCCCTACAAGAAGGATGGCTCGGTCGAGAACGTGCGCGTCAATCTCGAGGGCGCCAAATACACCTTCGCCGTCCCGACCTATGTCTGGGATGCCGGTGTGAAGGACTTCGCCGACCTGCATAAATTCGCCGACAAGTTCGGCAGGAAAATGTACGGCATCGAGCCTGGTTCGAACCAGCTGATGATGGACGCCATCGCCGACCCGTCGCTCGGTCTCGATGGCTGGCAAGTGGTCGAGTCGAGCGAGGCCGGTATGCTCTCCGAGGTCGGCTATGAGATCAAGGAGAAGCAGTTCATCGTCTTCCAGGGCTGGGCCCCGCATCCGATGAACACCCTATATGATTTCAAATATCTCACCGGTGGCGACAAGTTTTTTGGCCCGAATTTCGGCGCGGCGACGGTGACGACGCAGGTGCGCAAGGGCTATCTGCAGCAATGCCCGAATGTCGCGCAGTTCCTGAAAAATCTCGCCTTCGACATCGATTTCGAGAATGTCGGCATGGGCTATCTCATCAATGACGGCATGAAGCCGGAGGACGGGGCGCTGAAGGCGATCACGGCGAACAAGAATCGCCTCGACGCCTGGCTCGCCGGCGTCACCACCTTCGACGGCAAGCCCGGCCTTGCCGCGGTCAAGGAGAAGCTCGGCCTGTGACATCGGTCGCTCTGGAAGCGGCTGCGGATGCCTGGGCGGAACAGGACGCCTGGGCCGATCGCAAGCAATCCGTCAATCATGGCGGCCTCGAGATCGCCTATGTCGAGATTTCCGGCGCCGAACCGGCGCTGGTCCTGGTGCATGGCTTCACCGACACCAGCCGCAGCTTCTCACTCCTGGCGCCGCATCTGGCCGGCCGCCGGCTGATCATGCCCGACCTGCGCGGCCACGGCGCATCGCAAGCGGGCAAGGGCTTTGCGATCGCCGACTTTGCCGAGGACATTGCGGGCCTGATCGGGCATTTGCAGCTCGATCGGCCTGTTGTCGTCGGCCATTCGTTGGGCGCCATGGTGGCCATCGCTCTGGCCGCGCGGCACAAGGATCTCATCGGCGGATTGGTGGTCCTGGCCGGCACGTTGAAGCCCGATTTCGCGTGGGATCATCCGCTCGTCATCGGTGTCCAGGCCCTGCGCGACCCGATATCGCCGGCCGACCCGTTCTATGCCTGGTGGCATGCCTGCCGGCCCGGCGTCCCCGAGCCGTTTCTCGCCGGCCTGGCGAAGGACGCCTCGGCAATGCCCGCGGTGCGCTGGCGCGTCATCCTGGAGGAGATTTGCCGGGCCGACCTGACCAGTGCGGCACAAAAGGTGCGGGTCCGAACGCTGATCGTCGCGGGCGCCTGCGACCCGCTGTTCGGCGAGGCGCATCAGCAGGCGCTGTTGCGTTGCCTAGCGGGGGCGAGCCTTGTGCGTGCCGAAGCGTGTGGCCACAACCCGCATTGGGAGGACCCGGCCTTTGTCGCGCGGGCCATCATCGAGGCATTTGAAACCTAACGCCCGATCAGCGATCGCGACGTGGGCGACAGCCGCAAAGTCTCCGATGGTTTGGCCAGATCAAGCTGAACTGCCGACCAAAAGGCCTGCCAATTTGGCGATGCGGCCAAGGCGGCTTCGTGGCGTGCGTGCGCGTCGACGCCGTCGAAGCCGGTAACGGAAATAAAGACGTTTTCGCTGGTCCGGACCGGCAGGCGCGGAAAACTGTTTTCGGCATGCTCCGTGACAAAAGCGGCAAGGAGGCGTGCGTCGGGTGCCGTCATCGTTGGCGCCGCCTCGGCCGCGAAGCGATTGGCGAATTCAGTTTCCGTTCCCGGCCGCAAATGATGAATCTGGATGACAACAATGCCGGCCAAGCGGTTCGCTTTGCTGGAGTTTTCCTGCTCGACAGCAATCGGCCGCTGAAGCCCCGAGAGATCAAAGCCGGCGCCCGGCCACACCGGCCTCAGCAGCAGCACATCGTCGGAATCGATCATTGTCGCGTTGGCCGCATCGCGATGCGCTGCCCAGATCGGGCCGCCGTAGAAAGCGGTCAGCGCTTCCTTGCGGGCGCCCATGCCATCGAAGCCGCGCAGCCAGACGAACATGTCGGGACGGTCCAGATCGCGGAACTGGCCGATGATGGTCATTCCGGTGGCTTCCTGGCTTTCGATGAACTCCCGATCGAAGAGGGTAATCAGCGTTTCGCGCTGCCCGGGCCTCAATGTGTACTGCCTCAGCTCGACAACGGGTGAGGCAAGCGCTGCGGCCTCCGAAGCGACGTTCAGCGGCAGGTTCATCGGCAGTCTCCAAAACAGGACGATCATCCTGTTTATAAACAGACCGGTTGTCCTGTTTTGTCAACATGCTATTCTCGAACAATGTCAGCAGAGATGACCATTCGATCAGGCACAAGGCCACGAAAGCGCATCAACGACCCCGGGGGCATGCGCCGGAAAGTCCTGGATGTCGCCGAAGAGGCATTTCAGGCACGCGGCTATCACGCTTCCAGCCTCGGCGACCTGATGGCGGCGGCAGGGGTCAGCGGCGGCGCGCTGCATCATCATTTCCCGACCAAGAAGGCGCTGGCCCTGGCGGTGATCGAAGAGCGCGTGGCTGCAGCGGTCGAGGAGACATGGATCGCGCCGGTAAAGACGGCGGCTTCGGCGCGCGAAGGAGTACGGGCCGTATTCGAGGCCGTGGCGGCGGAGCTGGAGCAGCAGGGTTTCGTGCGCGGCTGTCCGCTCAACAATCTGGCGCATGAACTGTCGCTCGCCGATCCCGATTTCCGGGCTGCCCTGGCCGGCATATTCGCGGCATGGCGCCAGGCGATCGCCGACAAGATCACGGCTGACCAGCAGGCGGGCAGGGAGCAAGGCACCGATCCCCAGCGTTTTGCGGCACTTGCCGTCGCCACCTATTCCGGCGCCATGTCGATGGCCAAGACGGCGCAGGACGCGACCGTGCTGCATGACTGTCTGGCGGCTCTCGGCGAAGCCTGAGCCGCAGCCGCGCTACGTGCGGTTGACGACGGCGTTTGAGGGCGGGCCAACGGACCCGCGCTCGAAGATCGATGTGGGCAAAATGAGCCTTTCCGCCGGGCGTGGATCTCCCTTCAAGCGCCGGATAAGCAATTCCGCGACACTTTTGCCGAGCGCGTAGACGGGCTGGTCGATGACGGTAATGGGTGGGGTCGTCACGCTCGTCCAGTCCGCATCATGGAAGGTGATCAGCGAAATGTCCTCGGGAACCCGCAAGCCGCGTTGGCGGATTACCCGGAATATCTCCAGTGCTATGACGCTGTCCGAAGCAAGGATCGCCGTCGGCCGATCCGGCCCGGACAGCATCTCGTTGGCAACCCTGCGCGTTTCGGCGGGGCTTGTTGCACCAAGGCGAACATAACGTTCTGGCCGATCAATGCCCGCATCCCGGCACACGGTGAGGAAACCGTCGATGCGCTCGCGAACCGACGAGGTGTAGATTTGCCCGAGATCGCGGTACTCGTGCCCTTCGGCATCGACCGCAGTCACATAGGCGATGTTGCGGTGTCCGGCATCCACGAGAATGCGGGTTGCCCGCATGGCGATGCCGCGATCGTCGACCGTGACTGTATCGACATCCAGATCGGGCAGCGCCCTGTCGAGCAGGGCAAGCGGCCGGCCTGAACGATGGATATCGCGCAGGTGTGAGATGTCACGCGATTCGGATGGCGTGACGATCAGCCCGTCGACGCGCTTGCCGATCAACAGCCGCACGGCTGCCTTTTCAGCCTCGATCCTCTCGCCGGAGTTGGCCAGAATGACGTTAAACCCGGCTGCCCTTGCCGCGTCGCTGATGCCGCGCACCGCGAGGCTGAAGAACGGGTTCTCGATGTCGCCGACAACCACCCCGATGATGCCGGACCGGCCAGTCGTCATGCTGCGCGCCAATTCGTTCGGACGGTAGTCCAGTGCCTTGGCCGCGGCCATGACGTCCGCGCGGATCGTATCGCTGACAACACCGTATCCGCCCAGCACGCGCGCGGCTGTCGCTTTCGATACGTTTGCCGCGCGGGCGACATCGCTGACCGTTATCGACTGGGTCTTGGGCGCGGTTCTTTTCATCGGATGAACGACTACAAGAGTTGTTGACGGAAGGTCAATCTGGCGATAACGATTATCAAAGAGACCGGTCTCAATCAATAAGAGACCGGTCTCTTTTAGAAAATTGCGAGCCACGAGGCGCGACGAAAGCCTCCTGCGTCATGCTGTGGTCATGGCGGCGGGTGGTATCGGGCGCGAGATCGGGGCTCGACGCAAAGATCAAGAAGAAACAGACCTTCAGAGTGGAGAGAAGACATGCGCAGGATAGGAATTCTCAAGTCGCTGATGTCGCCGGTCCGGACCGGCGCAATGGCTCTCATGGCCGTGTGCATTG
This sequence comes from Mesorhizobium loti, assembly GCA_002356515.1. Lineage (NCBI taxonomy): Bacteria > Pseudomonadati > Pseudomonadota > Alphaproteobacteria > Hyphomicrobiales > Phyllobacteriaceae > Mesorhizobium > Mesorhizobium loti. Next base: position 7,551,117 of record AP017605.1, read on the forward strand.
GCGCCGGATTGGTTTCGGCCGCCGCCGCGGAGGACAATCCCTATGGTCTTATTGATGCGAAAGTCATCAGCGTTGGCACCATGGGCGATGCCAAACCTTACGCTTTCACCCAGGCGGATGGCACGTTCACCGGCTTCGACATCGAATTGTTCCGCAACGTCGCCAGCCGCCTTGGATTCAAGCCGGACCAGGTGATCTTCACCGGTCAGGAATTCTCGGCGCTGATGCCCTCGGTTGCGAACGAACGCTTCGATGTCGCGGTCGCGGCAATCGGCACGACGGAAGCACGCAAGAAGACCGTCGACTTTTCCGACGGGTACCTTGCGGGCTATCTCTCCGTGCTTACCTCGGACAAGGCGATCACGTCGGCGGACGGGCTCAAGGGCAAGCGCCTCGGCGTCGTGCAGGGGACGCTCCAGGAAATCTACGCGGCGAAGAACTTTGTCGGAACCGATCTCGTGAAATTCCCCGACAACAACTCCGCCGTTTCAGCACTCAACAACGGAACCGTCGACGCGCATTTCCTCGATTACGAGGCCGCCAAGGACTATGGCGTTCGCTATCCGAACCTGAAGATCGCGGTCAACATTCCTTCCTTTGACGCGCCGGCCGGCTTTGTCGTGCGCAAGGGCAACGACAAGTTCCGCGAGGCATTGAACACTGCCCTTCATGCGGCCATGCAGGACGGCACCTGGAAGACGCTCTACGAGAAGTGGTTCCCCGGCTCCCCCATGCCCGATCAATATCTCCCCAAGAAGTAACCGCGCCTCCAGCCACCGGCCTTGACGGCCGGCGGCTGGACGACACGCCGTTGCGCCTGATTTCCTGATGGCACGAATGGCGCAGTGGAAAAGGGGACCGAATGAACTGGCTTGAAAACCTGCGGCGCAGTTTCCTTGACTGGCAGGCCATGGCGGACGTGCTGCCGAGCATGATCACCATCGGATTGAAGAACACCCTGATCCTCGCGGCCGCGTCCACGGTGCTGGGCGTCGTTCTCGGCATGATCCTGGCTGTCATGGGCATCTCGCAATCGCGCTGGCTGCGCCTTCCCGCGCGGGTCTACACCGATATTTTCCGTGGCCTTCCGGCGATCGTCACCATTCTGCTGATCGGCCAGGGCTTTGCCCGCATCGGCCGTGAAATCTTTGGACCTTCGCCCTATCCGCTCGGCATTCTTGCCCTCAGCCTGATCGCTGGTGCCTATATCGGCGAAATCTTCCGCTCGGGCATCCAGAGCGTCGAGCGCGGGCAGATGGAGGCCTGCAGGGCGCTCAGCATGAGCTACGGCCAAGGCATGCGGCTGATCGTAATCCCGCAAGGCATCCGCCGCGTCTTGCCGGCCCTGGTCAACCAGTTCATCGGCAACGTCAAGGATTCGAGCCTTGTCTACTTCCTCGGTCTGCTCGCGTCGGAGCGTGAGATTTTCCGTGTCGGCCAGGACCAGGCGGTGGTCACCGGAAACCTCTCTCCATTGCTTCTGGCCGGCGTATTCTATCTCGTCATCACCGTCCCCTTGACCCACGTAGTCAATTACATCGACAACTCGCTACGCGCCGGAAAGCAAAAGGCCGGTCTCGTCACCAGCGGTCTCGCCGAGGTCGATGAACTGGAAAACGCCATCAGCAATCCACCGGCGCAGACCAGTCTTGAGGGCAACTCTGCGCTTCCCCGCTTCAAGGGCGGCAGTCTCACCATCACCGATCTCGACATGGCCTATGGCAATCTCGATGTTCTCAAGGGTGTCAGCCTGACGGTCAGGCCGGGGACGGTCACCTGTGTCATTGGTCCGTCAGGGTCGGGCAAGTCGACCTTGCTGCGTTGCCTCAACCGCCTGGTTGAACCCAAAGGCGGTGACGTGCTGCTCGACGGTGCCAGCATCCTGGCGATGAAGCCGGAAAAACTGCGCCGGCGGGTCGGCATGGTGTTCCAGCAGTTCAACCTGTTTCCCGACCACACAGCCCTGGAAAACGTCATGCTGTCGCTGACCAAGGTCAAGCACCTTCCGGTGCAGGAGGCCGAGAGTATCGCCGAGGCGCGCCTTGCCGATGTCGGGCTGGCCGCCCGCAAGAACCATCGTCCCGGCAGCCTATCCGGTGGCCAGCAGCAGCGTGTGGCGATCGCCCGTGCGCTGGCAATGGACCCGGAAGTTATCCTGTTCGACGAGGTGACGAGCGCTCTTGATCCCGAACTGGTGAAGGGCGTTCTCAACCTTATGGCGGATCTCGGCCGGCGCGGCATGACAATGGTCGTGGTCACCCATGAAATGGGCTTTGCCCGCAAGGTCGCCGATCAGGTCGTCTTCATGGATGAAGGCCGCGTCATCGAGGCCGGCACGCCTGCAGCGATCTTCGACACGCCGAAAAGCACGCGTCTGAAGCACTTCCTTGCCGAAGTGCTCTAGTCGCACCATCCGCATGACCCCTGAGATGGCCGCCCAATCCAACCTCCACCCGTGAAAGAATATCCCATGGCTACAGCACATTCCGTCTCAAAGGTCGTTGTTGTCGGGGGCGGCATTTTCGGTGTCTCCTCGGCCGTTCATCTGGCAAGGCTCGGCATCCAAACCGTTCTGGTCAATGATGGGCCGCTCGCCAAGGGCGCTTCCGGCCGCTCGCTGGCCTGGCTCAACTCCGCGCGCAAGCGATCGGCCGAGTATCATCGCCTGCGCATGATCGGCATCGACCGCTACCGGACGCTGTCGGCGAGATATCCGGATGCCGCCTGGCTGCGTTTCGACGGTGGCCTGACATGGGATGCGGACAATGCCTCGAACGAGATCGCCGATGTCTTCGCTCATGAAAAAGCCATCGGCTATGATGCGCAACATCTGTCCGCGCACGCCATAGCCTCAGTCACGCCAGGGGTCGCAGCAAGCGCCGTCACGCCTCAAGGCGCGGTCTTCAATCCGGGCGAGGGCTGGGTCGACCTGCCATCGCTGATCGAGATATTGATCGCGGAATTTGTCGAGCGTGGCGGGCAACTGGTCACCGATGCCGGAAGCGCTGCGGTCACGGTCGTCGACGGTCGCGCCACCGGCGTCATCACGACAAGCGGCATCAGCCTTGCTGCCGACGCGGTACTCCTGGCGACGGGCGGTGATGTGCCGCGAATGGTTGCGGATGCCGGCCGGCATCTCGCCGACGGGACGCCGATCGCGCTGCTCGTCAGGACCAAGCCGGTGAGCTTACCGCTTCGGGCCGTGCTCAACACGCCGCGCGTCGCCATCCGGCCGACGCCGGACGGAGCCCTCGCGCTCGATTCCGCGTGGTCGGAAGAAGAGGTGGTCGTCAATTCGGATGGCACTTACGGCGTAAAGGCTTCGACCGTTCAGGGGCTTCTCGATGAAGCCTCGAAGGTCCTCGAGGGGCATCCGAAACTGGAATTGGAAAGCTACGGTGTTGGGCCCAAGCCGATCCCCGGAGACGGCGAGCCGGTCTTCGGCCAGTTGAAGGATATACAGGGATATTACGTTGCCTTCAGCCACAGCGGCGCAACGCTCGGTCTGATTGCGGGCGAACTGCTCGCCGGCGAGATCGCCAGCGGCATTGAGCATCCGCTGCTTGCGAACTTCCGTCCAGGCCGCTTTTGATCAGACCAGTCCAAAGGCTTCTTGCGCACCATAGACCCTCTATTCGGCCAGCGGCTTGATCGTCTCGTAGCCATTGACCGATTGCGCGCTGGTGCCTTCATCATAGCGCCGGGCAAGAGCAGCCTGCAGGTCAGGCGAATAAAGCGCCGTGAATGCATCGAGCGTCTCGCCGGCTGCGTTCTTGAAGGTCTCGTTGACGGCGAGCACGTTGTATTTGCAGTCGCCCAGGCTGAAGGTTTCCTTGCCCTTGACGACCAGGGTCAGCGTCTTGGTGGCCTTAGGCTGCTTGTCCGGCGACAGCTCGACAAACTCGATCGTGCTCTTTGCTCCGGCCTTCAGCGGAAACAGTTTTCGCAGGTCGGAAAACGGGATCATTGCCAGCCGGCCGGTGTCGCTGTCGCGAAAAACCTCAATCAGGCCGGCGAACAGGAACTGCTTTTGCGGTGATTGAGACTCGTAGCTGTTGGTGACGGAGATCATCCCGCCGGCAACGGGCCGAAATTCGCTCTGGATACCGGGCCTCGCCAGGATGAACCCATTTCTTGCCGATTTGGCATCGACGCATGGACCGGCAAACGCAACACTTGCCGGCAGCAAAACCGCCAATGCCATGCCGATAAACGCGCTCTTCATAGCATTCCCCGATTCTTTCAAATAAAATACAAGTGCCGGTAGAAGTTGCAGACGTTCATTGCGATGTCGATGGCGCAGGCAGTTGCGATATTGCCGAAACTGGACGGACGCCGCTTGTGCTGAAATTCCGCCGATGATGAATCACCGATCGCCAAGATTGTTTTCACGACGCAGCTTCCTGACGCAGGCCGTCGGTCTTGCCGCGGCTGGTGCGTTGTCACGCCCGGCGTTCAGCCAGACCGGGCAGCGCATACAGCCGATCGACGCGACCTTCCTGTTCATCGCCGATGTCCATGCCTGCCGCATGGCGAGCGGCCTGAGCCCCAACTGCCAGCAGGAGGGCAAGACCGACGCCGCGCTGTTGCGCAATGTCGCGGCATTGAACGCCATCAGCGATAAGGACTGGCCGGCCGAGATCAACGGCGTCGCCACCGGCTTGCGTTCGGCCGGCAGCCGGATCGGCATGCCGCTCGGCCTTGTCGTCGGCGGCGACATCACCGACGATGGTGGCGGCCAGATCACTCAGCCCAGCGAGGGTACGCAATTGCTGCAGTTCAGCCAGCGCTACAGCCAAGGCGTTGGCCCGGATCGCGTCCACATGCCGGTCTATGTCGGGCTCGGCAACCACGATCTCGACCAGAACGGTCCGCCGCACCATGTCGACTGGTACCGGCGCGAGATGCGCGACTATGTCGAGGTCAACCACCGCCCGGGCGTGTTCTTCAAGCCGCCCGTGCCGGCCACCGACTACGATGTCGACACCGACTGCTATTCATGGGACTGGGGCGGCCTGCATCTCGTCCAGACGCATCGTTTTGCCGGTGACGCCGGCCATGGCGCCGAGAGCAGCCTGCCATGGCTCAAGCAGGATCTGGCGACCTACGCGGCGGACGGCCGCCCGGTCATCCTGTTCCAGCACTATGGCTGGGACACATTTTCGACGGAGCGGTGGGATCCCGCCAGGAAAACCTACGACGATGAGGGCGCCGGCCCGCCGCACTGGTGGGGTGAGGCTGACAGGCAAGCGCTGCTGGCGGCGCTGAAGGGCTACAATGTCGTCGCCATCTTCCACGGCCACCAGCATGACAGCTCACTGATCTATCGTCGTGACGGGATCGATCTGTTCAAGCCGAAGGCCGCCTATATGGGAGGGTTCGCCGTGGCCAGGGTGACCAGCGATGGCATGGACGTCGTGTTAGGCGAGGCGACCGATGACCATGGCGAGGTCACCTTCACCAACGCTTTCAGCAAGGGCTGGAGCACGTGAAAAAGGCGGCCTTGGCGACCGCCTTTTCCGATAGGAGCGTTTCTGGATGCGCGATCAGAACGCCTTCCCGACCTTGTCCTTCACGTCGCCATAGGCCTTCTGCACCTTGCCGGCGACCTTGTCGACCATGCCTTCAATCTGGGTCCGCCTGTTGCCGGTCGCCTTGCCGGCCGCCTGTTTTACCGAGCCTTTAATCTGCTTGGCCATACCAGCAACCTGATTCCTGTTCACCACTTTCGCATCTCCTGGGAGTCTTTGAATTCCGGGGAATTCATCCGCGCGGATAAACGGACTGGCATCGTTTAGGTTCCAGGCACCCAACCGGAAGCAGACGAAACGCGCGAGGCGGCTTCCGGCGGCTAGGCAGGCAGGCTAGGCTGTAGATACGCGCCGACCAATCGCGCACACGGGGAGAAAAATGGCGGAATTCACACTCTACATCGGCAACAAATGCTTCTCCTCATGGTCGCTCAGGCCATGGGTGGCGATGAGGCATCTGGAGATCCCGTTCGAGGAGGGCTTTGTGCGGCTGCGCACGCCCGAGACCTTTGCCAATCTGGCGAAAGTGTCGCCGACCGGTCAGGTGCCGGTCTTGGATCACAATGGAAGGATTATCTGGGAAACCCTTGCTATCCTTGAGTATCTTGCCGACCTGTTTCCCGGGAAAAAACTCTGGCCCGATGATATAGGCGCCCGTGCCCTGGCGCGCGCGGTGGCAATGGAGATGCATTCCGGTTTTCGCGAGGTCCGCTATGGCTGGCCGATGAATTTGCGCCGGCCGAAGGGGCACAAGCCGCTCGACGCCGAAGGGGAAGTGCAGCGGGCCCGCATCGAGGCGCTGTGGCGCGAGTGTCGGGAAAAATATGGCAAGGGCGGCCCGTTCCTGTTCGGTCATTTCACTGCGGCCGATGCCATGTACGCGCCGGTCGTCACCCGCTTCGACACCTATGGCGGCGACCTCGCGCCCGACACCAGAGCCTATGTCGACGCTGTTCTGGCAATGCCGGCGATGCGGCACTGGTATGCAGAGGCGGCGAAGGAGCCGTGGCCGGAACCCGGTCCCGACGAATAAGCCTGACAACAGGTGGCAATAAGGTTTCGCTCCTGGAGGAGGACCGATGGTCAGCAACAAAGCACTGCATGAAACCGCAACGACAAAAATCTTCCATTGCCGGCTGATTCCGCCGCGGCCGGATTTTGCCTTCACCATGACGGAGGAGGAGAGGGAGTTGATGGGCCGGCATGCCGACTACCTGCGCGGCAAGCTGCGCGAGGGCGTGATGATCATGGCCGGTCCCGTTGCCGATCCGGCCGGCCCTTGGGGCCTGCTGATCCTGCGTGCCGGCAGCGAGGCCGAGGCAAAGGCGGTGACCGATGGCGATCCAGTGGCAAAGTCAGGTCGCGGCTTTCGCTATGAGATCCTGCCCATGATCAGCACGATCATGTAGGCAACCGGCATGGGCACGCGGCCGGCTTCGGCCACCAGGCTCCTGCTATCCGTCAGATACAAGAACGCCCCTCGCACCGGTTATTGTGCGGGAGGCGTCCTTTTGCCAGCATTCCTGAGATTGCTCTTCAAAATTGCTGACACCATTGAAATGCGCTGGCGCTGATTTGGTTCCGGGCTCGGTGCTTTTTTTGACGCACGGTCTTTCAGCCGGTTCGTCAGTTGAGGCCCCTGCGTCGAGCAACCCAGAATTGAACTCAGAGCGTTGGAAAACCAGAAATTGACTCGGCTGCAAAAGCAGTCTAGAAGAAACATGTCGATATTTGTTTGACTGACTTTTGTTATCCGCGCACGCATGCGCGCCTTTGACGAACTTCCCCATCAAAAATCGAGACAAAAATCGTTGTGCATTCGCACCACGATTAACGAATATTTGCCATGGAAAGGGTTCGTTTATGAGCACCGGCACAGTTAAATGGTTCAACGCCACCAAGGGTTTTGGTTTTATTCAGCCTGACGACGGTTCGGCCGACGTTTTCGTCCACATTTCGGCCGTAGAGCGCGCCGGCATGCGCGACATCGTCGAGGGCCAGAAGCTCGGCTACGAGATGGTCCGCGACAACAAGTCGGGCAAGATGTCCGCCGACCAGTTGAAGGCGGCCTGAAGAAAGAATTCAGTCCTCCCGGTGACCACGGATGTACTGGCACCGGTGAAGGGCGAATTCGGGCGCGTGGCCTTGGAAACCTAAGTTTCCAAGGCACATCATGCGCATGAGAGGAGTGTTCCTGCGCATCCAATTGGATGCGCGGTGCTCCCATGGAAGGTCAGGCGGTGCCTGGCCTTTTTCATTTTACGCTTGTTGCCGCCGAAAATGCGCTGCGCGTCGGGCTGAACGTGCTAAGGAACGCCTTAGCAATTTGAATCCGCTGCCGTATTGCCCCAATGCAGTGTTGCTTCGTGCGTGGTCCTGACCGAAGACCCGGTCTCGCCCTATCGGCACCAGGCTCCTGACAGGAGAAAGATTTTGACCGCCAATCCGAAGACCGCCGCCGATCCGGCGGTGTCGCTGTTCAGCAAGACGCAAACCCAGTCGATGTCGCTCGGCCGCATCCTATCCGAGCGTGATGCCGTCAGCGAGGCGCGGGAAGCCAAGACCGCCCGCTTGCGCGAACTGCGCCTGGAAAAGGAAGCGGACGAGATGGCGGCGGCCGCAGCGCTCGCGGCGCTGCCGAAACGAGCCGGAAAACGCTGATGGCCACCAAGCGCGTACCGCCAACGCCAATCGCGGCCGATGCGACCATCGCCGACATGGTCGAAACCCTGGACAAGCCGGTCGAATATGTCCGGCGCGTGCTGGAAAAACTCGAACGCTGCAGGCGCGCCCATGGCGATGCACAGGTTCGTGTCGGCGTGCGCGGCCGCGCCGAAGCCCCGAACTACCTGATCGAATATGTCCGCGAGGACAAAAAGACCCAGGAGCGTGTGACTTGCCAGGATGCCGCCTACAGCGGCAGCACGCATCGTGAGTTGGCGCCGCATCACATCGCGGAAGCCAGGAACTGGTCGCCCGAGGAAATGAACATCACAGCGGTTTCGGCGCTGATCGGCCGCTTGCGCAATCCGCGCGCACCATCATCGCGTTTCGCCGACGAGGACTGACATGGCCATTAAATTCTCCGCCAAGGACCAGCCGGCAGCGCCGGCTCCCGCTGCGAAACCGGCCAAGCCGGTCGCCGCGAAGCCCGGCGAACCCGCCGACGCCGCGACCGATCTGTTCAAGTCGCCGGTCGAAGCGCCGGCGCGCAAGACAGGCAAGAAGAAATAGCGCCTTGCCGCAGGACGCCGATCGTAATCCTGCCGCGCCGGGGCTGCTCGCCCTGGTCGCTGCCGCGAGCCTTTCGTCGTCGCAACACGAGACCGCTCCGCTCTTCGACTGCCAGAGCTGCGGCGCGTGCTGTTCCTATTCGGCCGAATGGCCGCGCTTCTCCACCGAGGACGATGGGCAACTCGACCGTATCCCTGAAAAATATGTAGCGGCCGATCTGTCGGGCATGCGCTGTGAGGGCGTGCGCTGTTCGGCGCTGTCGGGCGAAGTCGGCAAGTCGACCGCTTGCGGCGTCTACGACGTCCGCCCGGATGTCTGCCGCGCGTGCATGCCTGGCGACGAAGAGTGCTTGATGGCGCGCCGGGAGCACGGATTGCCGACGTCCTAGAATTGTGGGCGGCTTGACGAAGCCTCCTTGCTGGCTACGCTGCGTCAGGGCAGGGCCGTGGAGGAACCATCGTGAGCATCGAATTCCTGTTGACTTCGCTGATCGTCGTGGCCTCGCCCGGCACCGGCGTTCTCTACACGCTGAGCGCCGGACTTTCGCGCGGTGCGCGGGCCTCGATCATTGCCGCCTTCGGCTGCACGCTCGGCATCATCCCGCATATGGCAGCCGCCATCACCGGCCTCGCGGCGCTGCTGCACACCAGCGCGGTCGCCTTCGAGACGCTGAAATATCTCGGCGTCGCCTATCTCCTCTACATGGCCTGGAACACGCTGAAGGAGAAGGGCGGGCTCAGCGTCGAGGACGATGTCGCGCCGCGCTCGGCCGGCAAGGTGATCGCCACCGGCATCCTCGTCAACGTGCTCAATCCGAAACTATCGATCTTCTTTTTCGCCTTCCTGCCGCAATTCGTCAGCACCACCGAGCCCAATGCGCTGTCGAAGATGCTGGAACTCAGCTCCGTCTTCATGCTTTTGACCTTCGTGGTTTTCGTCGGCTACGGCATCTTCGCCGCTTCGATCCGCAGCCATGTCGCCTCACGGCCGATGGTGCTGACCTGGATGCGCCGGACGTTTGCCGGCGCCTTCGTGATGCTTGGCGCCAAGCTGGCATTGGCTGATCGGTAGCGGCGATCGGCCGACTATCCCTTCACATAGCCCATCGCCTCGACGATGCGGCCGTCCTGGACGCGCATCAGATTGATGCCGCGGACGGAGGTGTGGTCGGCCATCCAGTAGCGCCAGCGTATCGTCGCCCGGTCGCCGGCGACAAAGGTCTCCTCGAGGTCGAAGCGCGCGCCTGGCTGGGTGGCGATCGCCGACCACAATTCGATGCAAGCCGCCTTGCCGGCGCGGCGCGCGCCGTCCGGCGCGGGTGTGGTGTTCTCGATCACGCAGTCTTCGGCAACCAGATCGGCAAGTGCCGACGGGTCGTGGTGCTGGAAGACATCGTTGAAGCGCCGCATCATCTGTGCCGTCTCGCCGGAGTGCGCGGCAGCAGTGCTGTCGATGATCAGTTCCATGGGATTTGCTCCTTCCGTTTCAGTCATTGAAGTGTCTGGCGAGGGAGGCCTTGAGCGTGATGCTGGCGACGCCGGCCAGAGCCCGCGAGACCAGGCAGACCGCCTTGGCCTTTTGCGCCAGCCGCTCGAAATCCTCGGCGGCAATGCCTGCGACGCTGGCTTCCGTGTCCAGTTCGATGCGGGTGATTGTCGGCCCGGCTGCGGTCGCACCGAGATGCGCCTTCGCGATGGTGCGGATGCTGTCGGGCGTGTGGCCTTCGCTGCCGAGGATGGCGCTCAGCGCCATCGAGAAGCAGCCGGCATGGGCAGCCGCGATGAGTTCCTCCGGGTTGGTGCCGGGACCGTTCTCGAAGCGGGACGGGAACGAGTAGGCGCCTTCGAAGACACCGCTGCCCAGCCTGAGCCGGCCGGATCCTTCCTTGAGTGTGCCGCGCCATTCGGCCGATGCATCGCGAACAGTCATTGCTTGCTCTCCTCTGGTTGATGGAATACGGGATCATGCGCAGTCGATGACAACTTTGCCGATGACATCGCCCTGCATGAAATGCCGATAGGCCTCGCGCGCCTCGGCGAACGGAAAGACCCTGTCGATGATCGGCTTCAGCTGGTGCTTGCCGACTGCGGCCAGCATCGCCTCCAGCCCATTGCGGTTGCCGACGAACACGCGGCCAATGGTGGCGAGGCTGCGCTGATAGATAGCGCCCGGGATCTCGATCGAATTGCCCTTCGCATCCTGAACGGTCAGCACAACGATGCGGCCATAAAGGGAGCTTGCGATCAGCGATTGCGTGAAGGTCGTCGGACCGCCTGTCTCCACCACCAGATCGATGCCGCCGGTCGCCTCGCGCAGCTTCATGCCCCATTCCGGCGTCTCGCTGGCGGCGATGACGATATCGGCGCCAAGCGCGCGCAGCCGGTCAGTCTTTTCAGCGCGCGAGGTGACGGCGGCGACGCGGCAGCCAAGCATCTTGGCGAACTGCAGCGCGAACAGCGCCACGCCGCCTGAGCCGATGGTCAAAACCCATTGTCCGGGCTGCGGAATCTCCGCTCCTGTCAATGCGCTCCAGGCAGTCAAACCGGCGCAGGTGAAGGTCGCGGCTTCCTGCCAGGAGAGATGCACGGGCAACCGCGCGGCCCATTGCTCGTCGAGCAGCGCGTATTCGCTGAGCATGCCGTCCAGCGTGCAGCCCAGCTGGTCGATGATTTCGGGACGAAGCCGGCCGTCGATCCAGCGCGCGAAATAGCTGCCGGTGACACGGTCGCCGACCGCAAAGCGCGTGACGCCGTCGCCGATCGCCACCACTTCCCCGGCTCCGTCGCTCAATGGAACGATGCCGGCGCGGGGTGGCAGCGGGTATGTGCCCTTGAGGATCATCGCGTCGCGGCGGTTAAGCGACGTGGCGTGCACCCGCACCAGGATCTGATGCGCGCCGGGCTCGGGTATTGCCTCTTCGCGCGTTGCCAGCTTTTCGATCCCGCCAAAACCCTCAAGTCGGTAGCGCTGCATTGTTGTCTCCAAAGTATGTAGACCGATCTACATATTATGTAGACCGGTTGTCATATTCGGAGCAAGGCCTATAATGCGCATTCCTGACAGAGGCTGACATGGCGACAGACACACGCACCCGTATGATCGAAGCGACGGCGCTGCTTTTGCGGCGGCGCGGCTATCACGGCACATCACTGAACGACATTTTGAGCGCCAGTGGCGCGCCACGAGGCTCGCTCTACTTCCATTTTCCGGGCGGCAAGGACCAACTGGTCATCGAGGTGACACGCGACAGCGTGGCCGGCGTGACGGAGCGTCTTGACGCGGCGCTGGCGGCGGAACACGATCCGGCGGTCGCTGTGCATCACATTTACCAGTCGGTGGCCCGCATGCTGGAGGAGAACGAGTTCTCGCTCGGCTGCCCGATCGCGCCGGTGGTGCTCGACGCGCCGAACGACGTGCCAGGCCTGGCCGAGATCTGCCGCGCCGCATTCGAGCAGTGGATAGGCCTGCTGCGCGAGGCCTTCATGCGGGCAGGGGTGCCTGAACGCCGCGCCCACGCTCTGGCGCTGCTGGTGGAATCGTCGCTGGAAGGGCTGATGGTGATCGCCCGCGCCACCCGCGACCGCGCTCCGCTACAGGCGGTGGCCGACGAGGTCGCGGCGCTGATCGAAGCCGCGGTACTTGCCGGCGAGGTGCGGCAACGCGCGGATGCCACTGTCTGAAGGTAGGCCCCCTGGTTCGGAAAGCATGCGCCGGCGCTGAGGTTCGGGCCATTCGCCAGCGATGTGAGGAAGGCCGGCAGTACGGTCGCGAATGTGTAGGGCGCGGTCATCACGTGGCGCTGCGCGTCCCCAACTACGAGATCGCCAAGAACTGGTATGTCGACAAGCTCGATTTCCGTGTCGTTCACGAATGGCCATTCGCCGACGAGCAGCTCGCCTAGCTGGCGCCGGCCAATGACGATCATTTCATGATCGAATTGCTCGGCGGCGGTGATCCGCTGCCGATCGATGCGCCGGCCTGCAAGGATCTCGCCGATAGCCTGCGCTACTCCGGCTATCATCATTTCTGCATCAACGTGGCCGACATCGAAGCGACGGTCGCCGAACTGCGCAAGCGCGGCGTCACCATCGTCACCGAGCCGTTCAAGCTCGACGACATCAGCCGCAAGCTGGCCTTCTTCGCCGACCCGTTCGGCAATCTGATCGAACTCGCCGAGGTTGTCTGAGGCGACATGACCACAGAAGCAAAAAGGGCGGCATCGCTGCCGCCCTTTCGTACGCATAAGCCAGGTTGGCTGGATTAGAAATCCATGCCGCCCATGCCGCCCATGCCGCCGCCGCCCATGCCGCCGGGCATGCCGCCGCCAGCCGACTCCTTCTTCGGAGCCTCCGCGATCATGGCTTCGGTGGTGACGAGCAGGCCGGCGACCGAAGCCGCGTCCTGGAGAGCCGTACGGACAACCTTGACCGGGTCGACGATACCCATGGCGATCATGTCGCCATATTCGCCGGTCTGGGCGTTGTAACCGAAGGTCGCGCCCTTGTTCTCAAGGATCTTGCCGGCAACGATCGAAGCTTCCGCACCGGCGTTCGAGGCGATCTGGCGGGCCGGAGCCTGCAGCGCACGACGCACGATGTTGATGCCTGCGGCCTGGTCGGCATTGGCGCCGGTGGCCTTGATGTTGGCCGAAGCGCGCAGCAGGGCCACGCCACCGCCAGCAACGATGCCTTCTTCCACGGCCGCGCGGGTCGCGTTGAGGGCGTCATCGACGCGGTCCTTCTTTTCCTTGACTTCGACTTCCGTCGCACCGCCGACGCGGATCACCGCAACGCCGCCGGCGAGCTTCGCCAGACGTTCCTGCAGCTTCTCCTTGTCGTAGTCCGAAGTGGTCTCTTCGATCTGCTGCTTGATCTGGGCAACGCGGCCCTGGATCTCGGCCTTCTTGCCGGCGCCGTCGACGATGGTGGTGTTCTCCTTGGAGATCGACACCTTCTTGGCGCGGCCGAGCATGTTGAGGCCGACGTTCTCGAGCTTGATGCCGAGGTCTTCCGAGATGACCTGGCCACCGGTGAGGATGGCGATGTCTTCCAGCATCGCCTTGCGGCGATCACCGAAGCCCGGAGCCTTGACGGCGGCGATCTTCAGGCCACCACGCAGCTTATTGACGACCAGCGTGGCCAGGGCCTCGCCTTCGACGTCTTCCGAGATGATGAGCAGCGGCTTGGAGGTCTGCACGACAGCCTCAAGAACCGGCAGCATGGCCTGCAGGTTGGAGAGCTTCTTCTCGTGGAGCAGGATGTAGGCGTCCTCGAGATCGGCAACCATCTTGTCGGCGTTGGTGACGAAGTAGGGCGAGAGGTAGCCGCGGTCGAACTGCATGCCTTCGACGACTTCGAGTTCGGTCTCGGCGGTCTTGGCTTCCTCAACCGTGATGACGCCCTCGTTGCCGACCTTCTGCATCGCTTCCGCGATCATCTTGCCGACCGACTCGTCGCCATTGGCCGAGATCGTGCCGACCTGGGCAACTTCCTCGGAGGTCTTGATCTTCTTGGCAGCCTTGCCGAGCGCCGTGACGACTTCGCTGACGGCGAGGTCGATGCCGCGCTTCAGGTCCATCGGGTTCATGCCGGCGGCAACCGCCTTGTGGCCTTCCTGGACGATCGACTGCGCCAGAACGGTCGCGGTCGTGGTGCCGTCGCCGGCGATGTCGTTGGTCTTCGAAGCAACTTCGCGGACCATCTGCGCGCCCATGTTCTCGAACTTGTCCTCAAGCTCGATTTCCTTGGCGACGGTGACGCCGTCCTTGGTGATGCGCGGGGCGCCGAACGACTTGTCGATGACGACGTTGCGGCCCTTGGGGCCGAGGGTCACCTTCACCGCGTCGGCGAGGATGTTGACGCCGCGCAGCATGCGCTCGCGGGCATCACGGGAGAATTTTACGTCTTTAGCAGCCATTTTTAAGCTCCTGGCAGGGGCTTGGGGTAAGCCCGGAATTCAGTTGACGGTGAGGCCGATGATCAGCCGATGATGCCCATAATGTCGGATTCCTTCATGATCAGAAGGTCTTCGCCATTGAGCTTGACTTCGGTGCCCGACCACTTGCCGAACAGGATGCGGTCGCCAGCCTTGACGTCCAGGGGGACCAGCTTGCCGCTTTCGTCACGGGCGCCGGAGCCGACGGCGATGATCTCGCCTTCCTGCGGCTTTTCCTTCGCCGTATCCGGGATGATGATCCCGCCGGCGGTCTTGGATTCGGATTCGACCCGGCGAACGACCACGCGGTCATGAAGCGGGCGGAACTTCGACTTTGCCATTTTTTCTTCCTCGAATGAGAACGGTGAGAAACAGTTCCTCCGTCCGGCGAAGCCGGACACATAGTTAGCACTCACCAGGGGCGAGTGCTAACGTGGCGCTGAAATAGGCCGCCGACCTGCGAGAGTCAAGGCGCGCGGCAGCCTCGAAAGGCGGTAATTTTTTCCACGGATTGGGGCTTAGAGAAACAGCCGCAACTGTGTGTGGATGATCGACCGGTAATCCTCGATGGTCCGGCGGCTTTCCGCTTCGCCCTCCGCGAGCGCCAGGCGCACCACGCCACCGGCGAGCTGGAATATCAACAGAACCATGCGTTCGAACTGCTCGTGCTTGCCCGGTTCGATCAAGGCGGTGACATGATCGCAGAACATCTTGGCCTGATGGCGGGTTTCGGCGATGTCGAGATTCTTGAGCGCCTTGTCGGCCTGGATGGCGTTCTGCAGGTCCTGGATGGCCGGATCGCCGGCAACACGGCTGAGGTAGTCGTCAAGCAGCCGGTCGGCCGCAGCGATAACGTCCTTGGCTTCGCGGACGTCGGCGATGATCGCAGTCAATCGCGCGCGGCTGACCTCCGAGAACCGCTCGTAGAGCATCGCAAGGATCGCCGACTTGTTGGGGAAGTAATGATAGACTGTGGCGATCGGCCCGCCCGCCAGCATGCCGACCTCCTTCATGGTGACGGCGTCAATGCCCTTCTCGCCGATCAGCCGCATGGTCGTCGACAGGATGGCGTCGATGCGCTCGCGGCTGCGCTCCTGCTTGGGTTTGCGCCTCGGCTCCGTCGCTGTTCGCCTTGCTTCCATCATGCACTGATCTTTCGCACGAATTGCCAAATTCTGGTTGACAAAAAATATGATCAAGTATCAGTTTCTGAAATGCTGACAGGTTGTCAGCTTTTTTGCCGTACGGCAAGGACGTTGGGAGGCGCCTTTGACTTCGACAAGCACCGGTCATCTGGGCGACGGCGACTGGCTGGTCGGCAATCCGACCGGCGGGCAGCTTGCCTCGGCCCTGTGGATCGGCTCGGTCGGCCTGCTCATTCTCGGGCTGCAGCCCGTCCTGCTCGGCGCGCTCTACACCGAGGGCCATGTCAGCGGCGATGAGCTGGCACTGGTCGCCACCGCCGAGATGATCGCCATTGCGATCGGTTCGGCTGTTGTGGCGATGCTGCTGTCGGCCCGCAACATGCGCTGGAAAAGTGCGGTCCTGCTGCTCTTGCTGGCACTGGCGAATGTCTGGACGGCCTATGCCGCCGGCGTCAATACGCTGATGGCGGCACGCGCTTTGGCCGGTCTCGCCGAAGGCGGCTTGGTCGCGGTCGCCACCGAACTGATCGCCCGTTCGCGGCGTGCCGAACGCATCGGCGGCTATTTCGTCACCATGCAGACGCTGGCGCAATGCGCGCTTGCCTTGCTGCTGGCGCTCTATGTCATTCCAGCGGCCGGGTCGGCCGGCGGCTTTCTCATTCTCGCGGTCGTCTGCGTCCTGTCGCTCGTGATCGCCTTCATCGTCCCCGCCGATTACGCCGACCTGCCCAAGGATGAGAACCTGGCCAATGTGCTGACGGTTCCTTCTATCACCGCGCTGTTGTGCGTCTTCTGCTACTTCATGTTCTTCGGTTCGGTCTGGGCGTTTCTGGAGCCGCTTGGCGCGCAGTTCGGCATCGACGGCCGCACCGTCGGGCTGATCGTCTCGGCCAGCCTTGCAGTGCAGGTCCTGGGTGCGATGACGGCGACCGTGTTCGAGGCACGCATCGACTATCGCCTTGCCATCGCAGCCATTGGCACTGTCGCGCTTGTCGCCTCGCTCATCCTTGCCAGCGGACCTGGCCTCTCGACATTCTGGGTCGCCGCCCTGGTCATGGGTTTTATCCTCCTGTTCATCGTACCCTACCAGATACGGCTGGCGATCACGGCCGATGACACCCGCACCGCCGTGCTGCTGGTGCCGGCCGCCCAGCTCTTCGGCCTGGCGATCGGGCCGGTTGCGGCGTCGCTGCTCATCGACGGCAAGGATTTTCGCCCGGTTCCGGAATTTGCCGCCGCCAGCGCTGTCGCCAGCGTAGCGCTGCTCGGCTTTTTTGTCCTCGTGGCGCGGCATCGCCGGGTCGTCGCGTGAGCGCCATGTCGAACATCTGGAGCAACTGGTCCGGCTATGTCACCGCAAAGCCGAGGCTGATCGCCAGCCCCGCCGATGCCGGCGAGCTCGGCGACCTCGTGCGAACGGCACCAGGTCCAATTCGCGTCGTCGGTGCCGGTCACTCCTTCACGCCGCTGGTGAAATCGCAAGGCACCATCCTATCCCTGGAGAGGTTGGAGGGGCTGATTTCGCATGACGCTGAAAAGCATCAGGCGCGCGTGCGGGCAGGGACGCGGCTTGGTTCGCTGATGCACATCCTGCAAGGCATCGGCCAGGGCCTGCCCAATATGGGCGATATCGACCGCCAGGCGATCGGCGGCGCATTGGGCACCGCCACCCATGGCTCGGGACCGACACTCGGCGCCTATCACACGCAACTGGAAACGGTGCAGATCGTCGACGGGCTTGGCAAGGTTCGCGAGTTCAACAGGGCAGGGGATCAGGACACGATCCACGCCATCGGCGTCGCGCTCGGTGCCTTCGGCGTGTTGAGCGAAGTGACGCTGAACAACATTGCGACCTACCGGCTGCGCCGTCGCAAATGGGTGCTGCCGATCGCCGACATGCTGCGCGACTTCGAGAAGATGATGACCGCGCACCGCTCTGCCGAATTCTACTACATTCCGTTTTCCGGCTATGCGCAGTTCATCGCCAGCGATTTCAGCACCGAGGCGACCACCACGCGCCCGACCGACGATGACGAAGGCTCCTTGCGCACGCTGCGCCGGTTGCGCACCGGGCTTGCCTGGCTGCCGTCGCTGCGCCGCCGGCTGATCCTGGGCGCCGTCGCGAAAGTGCCGTCCGAGGATTATGTGCAGGACTGGCTCAACGTCTATGCCAGCGACAGGCAAACCAAATTCAACGAGATGGAATATCACCTTCCCTTCGAGGAAGGGCCGAAGGCGCTGGCCGAGATCATAGAGCTGACCGAGAAGCGCTTTCCCGAAGTCTATTTCCCGATGGAGGTGCGCAGCGTCGCGGCCGATCAGTTCTGGCTCTCGCCCTTCTACAACAGGCCGACCTGCTCGATCGCCATCCACCATGATGCGGCCAGCGATCCGTTGCCCTTCATGCAGGCGGCCGAGCCGATCTTCCGCAGATATGGCGGCAGGCCGCATTGGGGCAAGATGCACAGCCTGAAGGCGGCGGACTTCAAGAAGCTCTATCCGCGCTGGGATGACGCCATGGCGGTGCGCCGCGACATCGATCCGCAGAACCGCTTCATCTCGCCCTATATGGCCGGGCTGTTCGGCATCGAAGCATGAGGACCTATTTTTCCGCCCTATCGGAGGCACTGAGGCAAGCCAGCGTCTTCCAGCCTTGCCTGCTGCTCGACCTTGATCGGCTGGACGGCAACATCGCGCTGGTGAAAGGTAGGCTTGACCCCGGTCTTGCGGTGCGGCTGGTCGACAAGTCGCTCGCTTGCCTGCCGCTGCTGTCGCATATCGGGAAAGCGCTCGGAACCGATCGCTTCATGACTTTCCACCCGCCGATCAGCGCGGCGGTGCTGAAAGCGTTTCCGGACGCGAATCTGCTTTACGGCAAACCAATGCCGGTCGGCGCGGCAAGGGCGGCGCTGGTGAAGGATGACGCCGACTGGTCGCGTGTCTGCTGGCTGATCGACAGCGACGAAAGACTGGCCGAATATGGCGCTCTCGCCGCCGAACTCGGTGTCGACCTGCGTATCGCCTTCGAGATCGACGTCGGGCTGCATCGCGGCGGCTTCGCCAGCCCCGGGGCCCTGTCGAAAGCGTTGCGCGCGCTGCCGGCTCATAAACGGCTGCGTTGCGAAGGCGTCATGGCCTATGAAGCGCATGCACCGCACATTCCTGGCCTGTTCGGTGGCCCGGCCAAGGCGTTGGCACAGGCCTCGGAACGGGCCGCCGCTTTCGTCGCATGCCTTGGTGCGGATCACCGAGGCATTCTCAACATTGGCGGTAGCAAGACCGCGCTGCTGCATCACGGCGGCATTGCCAATGAAGTGTCGATGGGGTCGGCCTTCGTGCTGCCCAGCGATTTCGACACGCCTAGCCTCGACGATTTCTTGCCGGCGGCCTTCATCGCGACGCCGATCCTGAAAGTGGTCGAGCCGATGCTGCCGGGTTCGCCGGCCGCTTCGCGTCTGCTGCAGGCGCTCGGCCGGTTTCCCCGCAAGGGCTGCTACCTCTATGGCGGCAAATGGATGGCCGAGCCTGTCTTTCCCGAAGGCATGAAGACGAATGGCCTGCTCGGCTTGTCCTCGAACCAGCAGTTCATGGGTCTGCCCGCCGATAGTGCCGCAAGGCCTGGCGACTACGCTTTCCTGCGGCCGACGCAGAGCGAGGCCGTGCTGCAGCAGTTCGGCCCGATCGCGGTGCTTTCCGGCGGCAAGATCGTCGATCGCTGGCCGGTTTTGCCGATGATGTGATCGAGCCGGGCAAATCCAGATAATTGACTCTGTCAAGTAAATGGTTGATCCTGTGTGGACAGGAGATGCTCATGACGATTCACCATCAGCCCAACAATGATGCACCCAACAAGCAACTGATCGATGCTGTGCGGGCCTTCAACCGCTTCTACACCCGCCAGATCGGACTGCTCGACGAAGGGCTCTTGAAAAGCGCCTTCTCGCTGACCGAAGCGCGTGTGCTTTACGAGCTGGCGCACCGCGACGGTCTGACCGCGACCGACCTTGGACGCGACCTCGGTCTCGATGCCGGCTATGTCAGCCGTCTGTTGAAGAAGTTCGAGCGGCTTCAGCTCATCTCCAGGTCGACGCTGGTATCGGACGCCAGGCAATCGTCGATCGCGCTGACGCCGGCGGGCAGGAATGCCTTCGCACCGCTGAACAAGGATTCGCACGACCAGGTCGCGGCCTTGCTCGATCGGCTGCCGGCGTCCGAGCAGGACCGGCTGGTGAAGTCCATGCGCACGGTCCAGGCGCTGCTCGGCGAAAGCGCCGAACCGAAAATCCCTTATCTGTTGCGGCCGCTGCAGGTCGGCGACATCGGCTGGATCACCCGCCGGCAAGGCATGCTCTACGCACAGGACTATGGCTGGGACGAAACCTATGAGGCGCTGGTCGCCGAAATCCTCGCGGCCTTCGTGAAATCCTTCGATCCGAAATGGGAGCGCGGCTGGATCGCCGAGCGCGATGGCGAGGTGGTCGGCTCGGTCTTCGTCATGCGCAAATCGCCGGAGGTGGCCAAGCTGCGCCTGCTCTATGTCGAGCCTTCGGCGCGCGGCCTCGGCATCGGCAAGCGGCTGGTCGAGGAGTGCATCGGCTTCGCCCGTGCGAAAGGCTACAAGACGCTGACCTTGTGGACCAACGACATCCTGACCGCCGCCCGGCACATCTACCAGGCCGCCGGCTTCAAACTGATCGAGGAAGAGCCTCACCATTCCTTCGGCAAGGACCTGGTTGGCCAGACCTGGGATCTCGACCTTTAGCGAAGCTTCTCCGCCATCCGTTTCCGTGATGCGCGGTTGTTGGCGGCTTGCGCCGATGCTATGAAACGCGGGTCGAAAAGGACCCTGGAGCGGCAAACGGTAAGCCCGCTCCCTTCCACCGGCTGGAAGCTCCGTTCCCATCCAAGATGGGAACCCACGGCAAGCCCACGGCGTGCTTTTACGCCAGGCTTGGCGTTCGGAGTTTTCGCTGATCGGCGTTCCTTCGTTTGCCAGGCGCCAACGAGGAGAAGAAGAATGCCCATCATTCGCGCCGAGACCAGCGTCATCACCCAGATCAATGTCTTCACCGTACCAGAAGGCGGACAGCAGGCGCTGATCGACCTGCTGCGCGAGGCGGCGATGAGCTGCCGCGGCGTCCCCGGCTGGATGTCCGCCAGCCTGCACCGAAGTCTCGATGGCACGCGTGTCGTCAATTACGCCCAGGCGCAGGACCAGGCGGCCATGCAGCGGGTCTTCGAGCATCTGCGCGGCAGCGGTTTTCTCGATCGCAATCAGGCCTTGGGTCAGGCCCAGCCCGGCCTTTATGAAGTCGCCTGCACCGTGGAATAGGCGGAGCGGCGGACCGTCCCTTGGCCCATGCCAAGGGACGGTTGCCCGATACCTATGACTTGACCGGTATCCAGATCTCCAGCCCGCCATTGCCGCTGCGCGGATCGAACTCCGGGCCATAGCGTTCGAATTCGGGCGCGTCCGCTATTTCGTGCCCTGAGGCCGGCAGCCATTTGTTCCAGATCGTGTTGACGGTGCGGCGGATGGTCGAGATGTGTTCGCGGTGCGCGAACACCGCATATTTCTGCGCCGGTATGCGCACGCGGCTGAATTCCCTGGGAAGGTCGGAAAAGTCCGAGACCTCGACACCGGCGATGTAATCGAAATTGCCGGCGTCGTCGCCATTCACGCAGACGCCATAGGCAACGTCGCCGGTCTCGCCCGGGATGTTGCCGATATAAGGGCCGAAGCGCTGCCACTGCATCGGAATGGCAGCGCTGGTTTCGCAGCTGTAGCGTTCGCCAAGGCCAGCGATCAGGAACGGGCGGCTTGTCTCGAAGCGTGGTGGTTCGAGGTTGGTGAGAAAGGACTGGTCCATCAGGATCGGCTCCACGAGGTCGAGGGTCTTGGTCGAGCCTTGCGCGCGCACCAGCTCCGGCGTCGTGCCGAACTGGTCGCGGAAGGCCCGGGTGAAAGCCTCATGCGAATTGTAGCCGGCATCGAGCGCCACCGAGAGGATGTCGGGCGCCCCGCCGGCCAGCTTGCGCGCCGCCTCGGTCAGCCGGCGTGCGCGCATGTAGCCCATGACCGAGCGGCCGGTGGCGGCACCGAAGGCGCGCGTCACATGAAAGCGCGACACGCCGCTGCTGTGGGCGACGTCGTCGAGCGAGATTGCCTCCGGCAGATGGCTCTCGACAAACCACAGTGCTTTCTCGGCCGGGTTCATGGCTCCTCGCATTTGGCTGGGCCATCTTGCCCTCTCCGCGCGCGGCAGTTTGATCGAAATTGCGCTTGCCGTGCAATCAACGCGGCGATGATCGGCAGCGCTCGCCGAAGCCGCAGGTCAGGAAGCGGCCGGGGCGGCGCAGGAATCTCTGACGACGAGCGTCGATTTCAGTCGCACCGAACGTGGCGCGGCGGTCAATCCGTTGATCCGCTCGACAAGCATCTGCGCGGCCCTGTGGCCGATCTCGTTGCAGGGCTGCGCGATCAGGGTCAGCCGGGGTTCGAAATAGTCCGCCCACTCGAAATCGTCGAAGCCGGCAAGCGATATGTCTTGCGGTATTCTCAGGCCCGCTTTGCGGATGGCCGCCACGGCGCCGATGGTTGTCAAATTGTTGCCGGTGATGATGGCGGTTGGCGGATTTGCCAGTTTGAGCAAGGCTGCCACCGCGTTTTGAGTGGCTTCGAAATTCATGTTCGAAGGCTGCACGAGATCCGCGTCGAAACCGATGCCGTTGCGTTTGAGCCCCAGTCGATAGCCTTCGATGCGCTCCCTGGTGGTGCTGAATCCCGCCTGGGCGCCGAGCATGCCGATTCGCCTGTGGCCAAGTCCCGCAATGTGCGAAACCAGATTGGCGACGGCCTGCTTGTTTTCGACGCCGACATGGTCGAAGGCCGACTCGGCGAACCGGTCGACGAGCACGGTCGGAATGCCGCTCCTTTCCAGATAGCGGACGGTCGCGTTTTCAGGGTCGCCACAGGGGGCCAGAATGATGCCGTCGACCCTTCGCTCCTGCAGCGCCTGCACCACGGCGAGTTCATGACCGGGCTCGTCGCGCGTGTCGGCAAGGAAGACCAGCAAGCCGAGGCGCGCGCACTCGTTCTCGATGGCGCAGATGATGTCGCTGAAATAGGGATTGGTGATCGCCGAAATGGCGATGCCGACATAGTTGCTGACCTTGCGCGCCAGCGATCTTGCCAGCGCGTTCGGCTGGTAGCCGGTCGCGGCGATTGCCTCGTTGACCAGGGCGGTTTTCTCGGGGCTGACGAGACGCGTGCCGTTGATGACATGGGACACGGTGGACGTGGACACCCGGGCGCGGCGCGCAACGTCGCTGATCGTTGCAGCCGCCTTCGCCATCCCGTCACCTCAATCCGGCTTTTGCCTGTCCATGAACCTTGTGCGGATGCCGGTCCGCGCTCCGACTATTCATTGTTGCCGGCTATAATCAATGAGGTTTGTGCCGCTGTCGCCGTCGAAATAGTGGACATGGTCCATGTCGATGGAAAACAGCCGATTTTCCCCAACCTTGGAACGGTCGCTGGGCGGCAGCCGTGCGATGCACCGGTGATCGCCCGCACTGAGGTCGAGAAGAACTTCATGCCCCAGATGCTGGATCACATCGACATCGAAGGCGATGGAATCGGGCTCGGGGACGGCGCCTGGCGGCAGGATGCTGAAATGCTCCGGCCGCACGCCGAGCGTGACCTTCTTTCCCTTGTGGCCGGCAAGTGCCGCACGCCGGTTCTGCGGCGCCGCGATCCGCACTGCGCCGGCCTTGTCCAACAGGGAATTGCCATCGTACAGCAGGCTCAGGAAGTTCATGGCGGGCGATCCGATGAAGCCGGCGACGAACTGGTTGGCTGGCCGATTGTAGACTTCGAGCGGCGCCGCCGCCTGCTGGATCTTGCCGCCATTCATGACGACGATCTTGCTGCCCATGGTCATGGCCTCGGCCTGATCATGCGTGACATAGACGGTCGTGGTGCCGATCTCCTGATGCATCTTGGTCAGGAAACTGCGCGCCTCGATGCGCATCTTGGCGTCGAGGTTGGACAGAGGTTCGTCCATCAGGAACACGCCGGGGCGGCGAACCAGCGCGCGTCCAAGCGCGACGCGTTGCCGCTGGCCGCCGGACAGCGCCTTGGGCAGTCTGTCGAGCAGGTCATCGATACGCAGCCGCTGCGCAACTTGCCGTATCTGCGCATCCATATCGGCTTTCGGGGTTTTCCGGATCTTCATGCCGAAGGCGATGTTGTCGCGGACCGTCATGTGCGGAAACAGCGCATAGGACTGGAACACCATGGCGATGTCGCGGTCCTTCGGCGGCAGCGTGGTAACGTCGCGCGCACCAATGCGCAAAGTGCCGCCGGTGATCGATTCCAGCCCGGCGATCATGTTCAACGTCGTCGTCTTGCCGCAGCCTGACGGTCCCACCAGCACGGTGAATTCGCCATCTTGTATGTCCAGGTTCAGCCCGGACAGCACCGGCACCATCGCATAGCGCTTCTCGACGTCCTTCAGGGACACTTCAGCCATTGCAAATTCCTTGTTGCGAAAAGACCAGGGACATCAGCCCTTCACAGCGCCCGAGAGATTACCGCCCGAGATCTGCCGGTAGGTGAGGATAAACAGGATGACGATCGGCAATTGCGAGATGACGAGACCCGCGGCCGGCAGATTGAAGACGGCGAGGTAGCGGTCGCTGTTCAGTTTCAGCATGCCGACGGTCACCGGAAAATTGTCTTCGCTGTTGAGGAACACCAGCCCGAACACGAATTCCTTCCAGATGGCGATGAAGTTCAGCGTGTAGCCGACCAGAATGCCGGGAACCGACAGCGGCAGGATCACCTTCCAGAAGACCTGGAAATCGGTCGCGCCCTCGACATAGGCGGCCTTCTCGATTTCCGGCGGAATTGTCGTCATGAAGCCACGCAGGATCAGCACCTGCAACGGCATTCCATAGACGCCGTGCACGATGATCAGGCCGATCTTGGTGTCCAGCAGGTGGAATGTGCGCAGCGTGTCGTAGAGCGGGATCAGCACCGTCTGCTGCGGCAGCATCAGGCCGGTCAGCAAAAGGCCGAAGATCCACTTGCGCCCGGGAACATTCATGCGGCTGAGCGCGAATGCGGGAACCAGCGCCAGTGTCACCGCGAGCGCTGAGCCTGCGGTCGCATAGATCAGGCTGTTTCTCAAAAGCGTGCCGAAGCCGAGACCGAACCAGACATCGATATAGGGTTGGATCGTCGGCGACTTGGGCAAGGCGAAAGGCCCTGCCAGGAACTCGGCGTTCGACTTGATCGACGTCATCACGATCAAAAGCAGCGGTCCAAGCCATACGGCCGCCAGGACCAGCATGAGGGCGGTCGCGGCGAGTTTGGGCAGAACCGCAAGGAGACGGCCGCGGCCGGCGGGGTTGATGGCCATATCAGACATCGAAAGCACCTTTCAGCACCTTGCCGAGCAGCAAGGCAGCCAGCGATCCGGCAATCACCAGGATGACGACGCTGAGCGCCGCGCCGTAGCCGAAGCGGGAATTCCAGAAGCTTTCCATGTAGACGAGATAGCCAAGCACGTTGGTCATGCCGAAAGGCGCGCCCTTGGTCAGCATGGCGATCAGGTCGAAGGCGCGCAGCGATTCGAACAGCGTGAGCATGACGATGATCGCGGTGACGGGGCGCAACTGGGGCAGGGCGACGCTGCGGATCATGCGCCAATGCCCGGCGCCCTCGGTGCGGGCGGCGTCGAATGTTTCTTTCGGAACGTCACCGAGCCCGGCGAAGTAGAAGATCATCGGCATGCCGGTGAAGGCCCAACCGGAAATGACCGCCAGTGTGTAGAGCGCGATGCGGTAGTCGCCGAACCATTCATGCACCAGGAAGCCGAGGCCGACAGACCGCAGCAATGTGTCGAAGGCGCCGAACACCGGATTGAGGATCAAAAGGAACATCAGGCCGACCGCGATCAGCGACATGGTCACCGGAAAGAAGACGATCGTGCGCAGCAGCGACGGCGCAAACACCAGGCGCGCCTTCATCACATAGGCGATCAGGAACCCGAGCGAGACCGGGAAAACCAGCGAAACGACCAGCCACTTGGCGTTGTTGATCAGCGCTATGTAGAAATACTTGTCCTGGAACAGGTAGGCGTAGTTGGCGAAGCCGACGAATTTCTTCTGCGGCGCCATGCCGTTCCATTCGAAGAAACTGAGGTAGATCGTGTAGAGGATCGGGTAGCCGATGAAGCAGGCGAACACCAGCAGCGGCACGGCCACGCCGAACACGGTCACGAACACATGCTGGCGGGCGTAGCCGACGAAGGTGCCGTCATCGAAGCGCCTTGCGCTGCTGGCCATGGTGTCGCGCCTTTCGATTGATTCAGGAAATGGTTTTGGCAGCGCCCGCGATGCGGCGTCGCCACCATCCCGGTTCGGGAGAGGATGACTGCCTCTGCAATGAAGCACGTCGTGACGGGCCGGGAGAGGCGCCTTGCACCTCTCCCGGTCCGTTCGCGTTACGACTTCTTGACGCGCGCGGCCTCGTCCTCGGTCAGCTTCATCGCGTCTTCAGGTGACATGGCGCCGGCCAGAACACCCTGGACGCCGTCGAGGAACTTGTCGGAAATCGCCGGCGGTGTGGCATGGTCGACATGCATGAAGGTGAAGGAGCCGGACTCGGCCATCGCCTTGCCAAGGCGCTGCTCCATTTCGCTCAGCCGCGACAGGTCGGAATTGACGTTCGACGGGAAAGGCTTGTCGAGCTCGAGCTTCTTGCTCATAGCTGCGTCGGAGACCATCCAGTCGAGGAACTCCGCCGCCGCATCCTTGTTAGGGCTGTTCGCATGGATCATGATGGTGTCCTCGGCGAAGACCGACATGATCGGCTTCTTGCCCGGGAAAGCCGGCATCGGGAAGAAGTCCATCGGCACGACGCAGCATTGCGGCTGGTCGCCACGGAAGCGGCCGAGATTGAACGAGCCCTGATACCAATGCAGGCCCTTGCCCTGAGTCCACGGCACCATGGCAGGCCCGAGATCGATCGAGTTGAACGACGGCTCGAACATGCCGTCCTGGGCCAGCTTCTGCATCATGGCGGTCACGTCGACGGCGCGCGGGTCGGTCCACGGTATCGTGCCGTTGATCAGCCCGTCATAGACGTCCAGCCCGTGCTTGTTGACCAGGATCGCGGACCACATGAATTGTGAGGGCCACTTCTTTTGGTTGGCCAGCATGAAGGCGGCAAGGCCGGCTTCCTTGCCCTTCTGTGCATTGGCCATCAGCTCATCCCATGTGGTCGGAACCTTGAGGCCGAGCTGTTCGTAGATGTCCTTGCGGTACCAGACCACCGACGCGCTCATCTCCGTCGGCACGAAATGCTTCTTGCCATTGTAGACTGACAGCGCCACGCCGGCCGGGTTCAGCTTCTTGTCCCAGCCATACTTCTCGTAATAGGGCGTCAGATCGGCGGAGAAACCGTTGTCGACGATCTCCTTGCCGCGGCCGCCTTCCCAGGAATAGAAAAGATCAGGCGGATTGCTCGATGACAGCTCGATCGTCTGCTTGGTCTTGTAGGTCTCGCCGTCGACGCTGGCTCCGGTGACATGGACCCGGTCGCCATTCTTCTTGTTCCATTCGTCGATCAGCCAATTGGCGTAGACCTCCGAGGACGGCCATGGCGCCCGGTAGAAATACCTGATTTCGGCGGGCGCGGCCCGCGCCACCTTGACCCCTGACGCCGCCGCCACTGCGGTCGCGCCGAGTGCCGCGGAAGCCTTCATGAAAGTGCGGCGGGACAGTGCATTCTGTTTGATGTTCATCGTTTTCCTCCCGGTTCGATCTGACAATGACAGGCAGCAGCAAGCCGCCGCGAAGCGCGAGCGCGACGCGTGTCGACAGTGACTGTTGCTGACCCTCCGAAGGCGAAGTTGGTGGCGTGGTTTTTCCGTCGCCAAATTCGTCACGGAGATTGAATTAATCTAATCGAAGCGCTTGCGCAAGCGCTTCGATGGTCAATTTCGGATATTTTCGGTTGCCTCCAGCCGGGGTGGTTTGACTGAACTCCGCCTTGCGCGGTCGCAACCTTGCCGACAAGCCGACATGGCTCTCACGACAAGGGGATTGACAGCGACAGAGGATATCATTCTAACGTTATGTTATGACATTACGACTGGAAATATCACATGTGTCTTCTCTGATGAGGCCAAGGCTGCTGGTGCCGCGATGGTGACAGGCTTGGTCGAAAAGAATCGTTGCGATGCGCCGGGGGCAAATCTACGATGCTCGGCTGATGGTCCCCGCGCCGAAAGGCAAGGGGTGAAAAGGGAACACGGTGAGACCCGCAAAGGTCGAGACCGTGGCTGCCCCCGCAACTGTAAGCGGTGAGCAAGATCCGACATGCCACTGGCCGGCAAGGCTGGGAAGGCAGGATTGCGCAACGACCCGCGAGCCAGGAGACCTGCCATCACTGAGTTGACCGGACGGGGTGTGCCGGGAGGAAACGTGGACGTCGGTCTTGTCGGCCGGCTCGCCAACATCCTTCCGTCGCCAGTTTTGGAAAGTGACGGAAGTTGGACGGCGCCATCGATCATCGCATCATCGTGTGCACGCTTTGCCGTGACATCCCAACCGGGGTCAGGTCGGGCGAAAGCCTTTGCGCCGATCTGCGCTCCCGGCTTGCGGCTCACCATGAGCCTGATGTGGCGCATGGCTTCACGATCGAAGGCGTCGAATGCATGGCTGGCTGTGCGCGGCCGCTGACGGTGGCCTTCCAGGCGCCGGGCAAGGCTTCCTATCTTTTCGGCTCCATCGACGCCGAGGCCAAGGCCGGCGATCTCGTGCGATTTGCCAGGCTTTACGCATCGCTCGCCGACGGCTGGTGCAATTCCGGACAACGTCCGCCGCGACTGGCCGGCAAGACTCTGGCCCGCATTCCCGGACCGGCCAAGATTGCGGGCGACAGCCGATGACAATGCCGCTTCTCGAAGCCCGCGACCTCTGCGCGATGGCGAACGGCCGCGATCTGGTCCATGCGGTCAGCCTGTCGGTGGCCTCTGGCGATCGTCTCGCCATCATCGGCCCCAATGGTGCCGGCAAGACCACGCTGCTGCGCATGCTCTCTGGCATGCTCAGGCCAAATGCGGGCGAGGTGAAGCTCGGTGGGCGCCGCCTCGACAGGATCTCGACCGCCGAACGCGCCTTGCACATCGCCGTCGTCGGCCAGACCGACCAGCCGGATCCGCGTCTGGCGGTGATCGACTATGTCGAGCTTGGCCGCGTCCCGCATGCCGGCCTGAGGCGCAGGAGCGAGGAACGCGACATCGTCGTCGACGCGCTGCGCCGGACCGGGCTGTTGCCGCTGCTTGGCCGCAGCATCGGCTCGCTGTCGGGCGGCGAACGCCAGCGCGCCCAGCTGGCGCGCGCCATCGCGCAGCAACCGAAAGTGCTGTTCCTGGACGAGCCGACCAACCATCTCGATCCGCGTGCCCGCGCGGAACTGCTCGAGCTCGTGGCCGGCTTCGGCATGACCGTGATCGCGGTGCTGCATGATCTGGCTCTGGTGGCGCCCTTCGCCACAAGGGTCGCGGTGATGCACGAAGCGCGGCTGCACGCGCTGGCCGCCTCCCGTGAAGCGCTGACCCAAAAACTGATCCGCGAGATTTTCGGCGTCGACGTGTTTCGCCTGCGCCATCCCACCGAAGACCGCGAACTCACGGTCTTCGACGTTCCGAACCGCGCCGCGCCGCCATCCTGATCGAACCCATCCCCCATCCCACACTGTTCAACCCAGGAGCAAAATCCGTGAAACGTCTCGCACTGTCGCTCGTCTTCTCGCTGCTGGCCTCGACAGCCTTCGCCTTCCCGGTCACCGTCGACAGTTGCGGCAAACCGCTGATCTTCGACGCGCCGCCCAAGCGCGCCGTCATCCATGATCTCAACATGGCCGAGATGGCCTTCGCACTGAAGCTGCAGCCATCGATCGTCGGCCTGACCGGCATCACCGGATGGTACAAGGTCGGCCCCGAATTCAAGGCCGAGCAGGGTGCCATCCCGGAACTGGCGCCCAAATATCCGACGCTCGAAAACCTGGTCGCGGTCGAGCCCGATTTCTTCTTCGCCGGCTGGTACTATGGCATGAAGCCGGGCGGCGACGTGACGCCCGACACGCTCGCCCCGCACGGCATCAAGACGCTGGTGCTGACCGAGAGCTGCGTCCATCTCGACAAGAACCGCCCCGCCGCCTCGATGGATCTTCTGTATGGCGACGTCGAAAAGCTCGGCAAAATCTTCGGCAAGGAGGCGGACGCCGAAAAGCTCGTCTCCGGCTGGAAGGCGCAACTGGCTGACATCACCACCAAGGTCGGCAGCGCCAAGGGGACGCGTGTGTTCCTCTATGATTCCGGCGAGGACAAGCCGTTCACCGCCGGAAAATTCGCCATTCCGAGCGCCATGATCACGGCGGCCGGCGGCAACAACATCATGGCCGACATGGATACCAGCTGGGGCAACACAGACTGGGAAACCGTGGCGTCGCGCAACCCGCAATTCCTCATCCTGCTCGACTACCAGGATGGTGGCGGCTACAAGAAACTGCTCGATTTCTTGAAGGCTCATCCGGCAATGAAAGAGACGGACGCGGTCAAGAACGAGCGCTTCGTGGCGCTTCGCTATGCCGAATTGACGCCCGGACCGGCAAACATCGAGGCGATCGCCAAGATCGCCAAGGCGATGCATCCGGAAGCGTTCTGATGCTTCTTGCCCCCGGGCCCGGTGCCCTTTCAGGGCACAAGGCATTCGCGCTGGCGATGGTGGCGGGCACGGTGGCGGTCGTCGCCCTCGTGCTCATGTCGATCGCCTATGGATCGACGCTGATCCCGCTGACCGACGTCATCGCCTCGCTTGGCCATGCCGTCGGGTTGAACGGGCATCAGGTGTCGGGTCCGGTCGGCAAGATCGTCGTTGACCTGCGGCTGCCGCGCACCATCCTGGCGGTCTGCGTCGGCGGCGGCCTCGGTATCACCGGCGCGCTGTTGCAGACGGTGACCCGCAACGATCTCGCCGATCCTTTCCTGTTCGGCCTGTCGTCGGGGGCGGCCGCCGGCGCTGTTTCCGTCATCACCGTCTTCGGCGACAGTTTTGGCATCTGGACCTTGCCGGTCGCCGCCTTCACCGGCGGCATACTGGCCGCCTGCATCGTCCTGCTGCTGGTGGCGCGGGTCAGGGGGCAGGGGCCGGAACGGCTGATCCTCGCCGGCCTTGCCGTCTCCTTCCTGTTCACCGCCTTGACCAACTATCTGGTCTTTGCCGGAGACCAGCGCGCCGCCCATTCGGTGCTGTTCTGGACGATGGGCGGGCTCGGTCTGGCGCGCTGGGACAATGTCTGGCTGGGCGCCTTGGGCGCCGGCACGATCGCGGCCTACGGGCTCTGGAACCACCGCCGGCTAGACGCCTTCCTGGCCGGTGAAAGTGCCGCCGAAAGCCTTGGTGTGCCGGTGGCGCGGATGCGCCGGACGACGTTTCTCGTCGCCGCCTTCTCGACGGCAATTCTCGTCTCGGTAGCCGGCGTCATCGGCTTTGTCGGGCTGATGATCCCGCATCTGTCTCGGCCGCTGGCCGGTCCCTTGCATCTGCGCCTGATCGCCAGCTGCGCGCTGTTCGGCGCGGTGCTGTTGCTGGCAAGCGACCTTCTGGCGCGGACCTTGCTGCCGCCGCAGGAACTGCCGATCGGCATCATCACCAGCTCGCTCGGCGCCTTCTTCGTCGTCACGCTGGTCGTGCGAAACCGGCTCTGACCGGCGGGGTGGAGGCTGCCCGTTCAGACTGTCCAGAAATAGCGCACGATGTGGAAGAAGATCGGGGCGGCGAAGATCAGGCTGTCGGTGCGGTCCATCATGCCGCCATGGCCTTCGATAAGATGGCCCCAGTCCTTGACGCCCTGGTCGCGTTTGATGGCCGAGGCGACCAGCCCGCCCAGAAAACCCATCGAACAGATGACGAAGGCGACAAAAGCCGCCTGCAGCGGCGAGAATGGCGTCACGAACGACAACAGCGCGCCGAGCAGACTCGCCGACACCAGTCCGCCGATCAGGCCTTCCCAGGTTTTCGACGGCGACACGGTCGGCGAGAAACGGTGTTTTCCAAACAGCTTGCCGAAGATGTATTGCAGCACGTCGCTGCCTTGCACGACGATGATCAGGAAGGCGATCAGCAGCAGGTTGCGGCCTTCGAAGCCGGGCACGTCGAGCGTGAGCAGCGCCGGGACATGGCTGACGCAATAGACCGAGATCATCACAGCCCATTGCTGCGCGGCGATCCGCTCGAGGAAGCGTTCGGTGTCGCCATGCAGCGCGGTGATGGCCGGCATCAACAGGAAGCAATAGACCGGAATGAAGATGACGAAGAGGCCGTACCAGGCGGTCCACACCAGCCAATACTGAAACGGGATGATGATGCCGAACATGCCAAGCAGCACCCAATGGTCGCTGCGGCGCGTGTGTGTCAGCGTCACGAATTCGCGCAGCGACGCGAAGGAAATCAGCGCGAACAGGATGGTCAGCCCGTAGCGGCCGAAGAAGAAGGCGACCGTCATCAGCGCCACCATTACCCACCACGCATTGATGCGCTGGGTGAGATTGACCAGCGTCGAACTCAGCGGCTTCGGCGCCCGCGCCGACAGTATGGCGGCGACGATGCTGGCAGTCGTCAGCACCACGAACAGGCCGATGATCAGGATCGAGATGTCGTGGCGCATCAATCGTCTCGTTCGGGACGCGGGTTGAGCGCCAGAAGCGTGGCGTGGGCTCGGTCGAGGAAGGCGCGGCGCTCTTCGCCCGGGGCCACCGTCACCGGCGCGCCGAAGACGACGCGACACAAAAGCGGAACCGGCAGGAACTGGCCCTTGGGCAGCACACGCGACATGTTCTCGATCCAGCACGGGATCAGCTCGACCTCCGGCCGCGCCATCGACAGATTGTAGAGCCCGGAGCGGAAGGGCAGCAGCGGCTCCTCGGTCATGTTGCGGGTGCCTTCGGGAAACAGGATCAGCGAGTGGCCCTGGTCGAGAACCGACAGCATGATCTCGATCGGGTTTTCCTCGGGCTTCGTCCACTGCCGGTTGATGAGCACAGACGACAGCATGTCCTCGGCGATAAAGCGTCGCAGCCGCGACTTTCCCCAATACTCGCCGGCCGCCACGGCATGGGTGATCGCGCGCTCTTTTTCACTCAGGCAGGCCGACAAAAGGATGAAGTCGCCATGGCTGGTGTGGTTGGCGAAATAGATGCGCTGCCGGTCCGAGGGCTGGCTGCCGTTCCAGATCGGGCGCACCCCGGTCACCACCCAGGCCAGCGCCGAGAGTCCGACGGAGGTTACCGTCTGCAGCAGCGTAAAAGTCTTTAATGCAAGCTTGCTCATCGCGGCGCCCAGAATCCGGCCGCCAAAAGCATCGCCACGAACAGGCCAAGGGCTATGCGTTGCCTGGTGAGCAACCGGCGCGTACCGGCCATGCGCTCGTCGAGCGAACGCGTGGCGGGCGGCAGCGGCTTCAGGCGCATGCGCGCCAAGAACTCATCCACCGCGGCGCCGCCGGAAATCTCGTCGTCGTGGCTGGCCATCAGCCGGAACAGCAGCGCATCGAACGCCAGCAGCGCCGATAGCGCCAGCACGGCAACCGCGCTCGCGGCGGCGAGCGACAGGGCGAGGGCCGCATGCCGGGTCTCGAAGGCGCCGCGCGCCGAAGCGGCCAGCGGCGCAAGGATGTTCGCTGCCACGACAACTGCGGCCGGCCACGCGGCCTGCCGCATCAGCATGCGGGCGAAGCGATCGGTGCTTTCCTGGTAGGCATTGCCGGTCATGACGTCGCCCGCTCCACGGCCTCGGCAAGATGGACCGGCCGGCCGGCCGCCGTCAGCATCTCGCGGGCCAGGGCCGGCGTCTTGGCCCTGCCGGTCGCCACCAGCCATTCGGCGACAACGCCGGCACTGCGCTGGAAGCCGAGCGCGCAGCAGACAAGCACCGTGCCTTCGCTGCGCGCTTTCTCCAGCGTGCCGGCTGCCTGTTGCTGCGTCATTTCGGGCGGCGGCAACAGGTCGACCATCGGAAAGCTGATCCAGCGGCACGTCGCTCCCGCCGGCCTTTCAAGTTCGGCGGCGAGGTCGATGACCGTGCCGAAGCCGTTGGCCTCGCTTGCACTGGGAAAGCGCCCGAGAAAGACGCCGTCGGTCACCGCGACCTGCGGCGCAAGATCACGCGTCCATGCCCATATGTTTGTCCTGGCGCCGAGGCGGTAAGGCAAGAGCAGGATGCGGCTGGCGAGCGTGACGCTGCCATCCGCGGATTTCTGGAACACTTTTGCGCCGGATCCGGCATAGGCAAAGGCGACGACGGCCAGCGCCAGGGCCGGCCAAAGCAGGATGAGTGCGACGGCGGAAAGGAAGGCGCCGAGTGCAGCGCCGGCCAACGCAAGGATGGCGCCCAGTGCGTAGAACCGCGCCAGCCGGCGGGCTTTCGCATCGCCGGTCAGCCGGCCGCCTGAAAACGGCAATTCGCCGCCGCGGGGAAACAGCCACAGCGCAAAGAAACCGAGCAGCGCGCCGGTTGGGATGTCGATGAAATGATGTTGCCATGTCGTTAGCACCGAGGTGCCGATCAGGAAGCACCAGCCATGCCAGATCGGCAGGAGAAGGCCACCGAGCCGGTGGCGCCAATGGTCCCAGATGATCACCAGCAGGGCGATATGCAGCGAGGGCGCCTGGTTGAACGGCTTGTCGAAACCGCCAAGCACGGCAAACATGAAGCCCGGCAGGCCGGTCGTTGTCGGCCGCACGAATGTCGCGGTCAGCGGGAACAGGATGAAGCAAGAGACGGCGACGATCTGCGCGGTGAGAAAGCGGCCGGCCAGGCGGTCGACCCCTTGCCGGCTGTCGTTGAGCAGCAGCGACAGGCCGTAGAACAGGTTGATCGACCAGTAGGGCACGATGGTCCAGGCGACGAACGGGATATTGTGTTCCCAGGAGAACACGATGCTGCCGACATCGTCGCGCCGCGACGCCAGCCAGTTGGCGAAGCCATAGGTCAGGTAGAAGAGCGGCGCCAGGAACGCCAGCCACAACGCCGCCCTCACGACCACCCGGCCATAGGGTTCGGCGGCGACGATGGCTGCGGATTGCGAAGCTTCAGGGTCAGTCGGCATGCCTCGGCTGATCCTACAGGCGCCGTGCGACCGAGACGGTGAAGATGCCCCATTGGTCGATGCGCTCGTCGAGCTTTTCGAAACCGGCGGCTTCGACGAGCTGGTCCATTTCGCCTTGCGTGCGCCGGCGCATAACCCAGGCCTGGCCGCCGCGATGCGAGGTCAGGCTGCGTGCGATCATCTCGAGCTGCGGATGCCAGGGCTGGTTGGTGTAGAGGAGCAGGCTGCCCGGCTGCATGGTGCGGGCCAGTCCACCGAGTGAGCGGGCGATCATCGCATTGTCGGAGAACAGTTCGTAAAGGCCGGAGACGATGGCGAGGTCCGGCGCCGGATCGATCGCGGCGAGCATGTCGGCATCGAAAGCGTCGGCGCGCCGGAACGAGACGCTGGCCGGCAATTGCCGATCGGCGATCAGCTTGCGGCCAAGCTCGACATTGAGGTCGGAATAATCCTGCAGGCGCACGCTGGCCGGCTGGTCGGGGCTCTTGACGATCGCATCGAGAACATAGCGGCCGTGGCCGGCGGCGATGTCGAGAATGTGGGCTGGCCGGCCGGCGGCCTTGAGTGTCGACAGCGCCGCGCCGATCAGTTCTTCCAGGTGCAGCTTGCGCTGACGGATGCCGCGCCAGCCGATGGCCTCCAGAAAGATGCGGTCGACAAAGCGGCCAAGCGGCGTCAGCCCCCGCGCTTCGTTTTCATAGACATAGTCCAGCGTCGAGCCGGAATCGAAGCCGGTGGCGACGCCGGCCTTCATGCCCGACGAGACCCAGGCGCCCATGCGGATGGAAGCGCGGCTGAAGGCCCAATAGAGGCCCCTGGGCGATAACAGGTCGAGCGGCGAGGCAAGCCGGTCTGCCTCGTCGCGCGTGTAGCCGGCAATATCCGCCTGCTTGAGGTCAACGGACGCGTCCGGCGTCGTATACTGCCTCGCCAGGAACGGCCGGATCAGGTCGAGGGCCTGCGCCCGGTCGCGCTCGCCCAGCGTGTCGTGGAAGAAACCCGGCAAGACATGGCGTTCCTTGGTCCGGCTGCCGAGATTGACGAAGAATTCGTGCTGCGGGCCGTGGCGCACCACCCAGTCGCTTCCCGAAAGCATAAGCTGCGTCGGCACGGTGATGGCGCGGGCGTCCGCAACGATACGGGCGGCGTGCTGGTAGAGCTCGACCAGGATGTTGGAGGCGATCGGCCGCGTGATCAGCGGATCGCTCTCGAAAGAGGCGATGCGCACGGGGTCATGGGTCAGGAATTTCGCCTTGACGTAGGAGTTGACGAAGAAGCGGCCCTTGAGCTTTTGCCAGAGCGCGATGCCCTCCTTGGCGAAGGGCACGTAGAGCTTGACCGAAAAGGCCGGCGAGGCCAGCACCATGGCGCGCAGTTTCGGCGCGTAGTCGTGCACCCAGGCCGCGGCAAGCACGGCGCCGAAGGACTGCGCGATCAGCGCAATGTCCTGCGTGGCGAAGCCATCCCTGGCGGCGATCTCGCGCATGAAGCAGTCGATGTCGCGCACCAGCGCCGAGAAGGACGGAGCATAGCCGCGTTCGCCGGACGAACGGCCATTGCCGCGCGCGTCCCAGGCGTAGAAAGCGTGGTCCGGCATCTGCAATTCGTCGACGAGATGGGCCATGCGGCCGCCATGTTCGTGGCCGCGATGGAAGAGCACCACCGCGCCCTTGGCCTCCGCGGACGCCGCCGGCCAGAACCGGTAGAAGATTTCTGCCCCGTCATGGCTTTGGAAGACGCGCTCCTGCGCTTGGCGGCCAAGATGTTCCGCAGCCGCTGCGATCGGTCCGTGCATCATGGTTTTTCCCTCTGCCGGCATGGCGAGCCTCAGTGCTCAGCTGGCGCTGCCAATAAGACCAGCGCGTATCCGGTTTATGGCGGTCAGCAGCGAAAGCGTTGCCATGGCCGGAAACACGAGCGCCGCGATGGATGCCGGCCACAGCCCGGCGGCGCACAGGATCGCCACCACGCCCAGCGCCAGCGCCCTGTCGCTCTTGCCGAACGGTCCGGCATAATTGCGTCCGATGCCGGCGGCGATGCCGAGCACACCGGCGAACTCGGTCAGCCCCGCGGTGATGGCGAAGGCGATGACGCCCCATGCGCCGAACAGCGCAAAGGCCGCGAAAGGAAGGATCAGCGCCAGGTCCGAAACGACGTCGCAAATCTCGTTCAGATACATGCCGAGCGTCGAAGCCTGGCCGTGTTCGCGCGCCAGCATGCCATCCACCGCATTGAGCGCCATGCGCACGAACAGCACGACGGGAATGATCAGCAGCGGCCAGCGCCGTTCATGCAGGACCGCGATGGCCGCTCCGGCCGCGATCGACATCAGGGCCGCCAGGATGGTGATGCTGTTGGCGGTGACGCCGATTGCCGCCAGCCGGTTGACCAGCGGCCGCAGTCTTCCCTGGAAAGCCGGCTTGAGCGCGTAAAGCGTCGGCATTGCGTCGATCCCCCGATCCTGACCTGCGGCTGTACATGAATATGTCATACGCGACCAGCGGCTGCAGCGCCCAAACGGGCACTAGCGTCTTGATGCGGCCGGTATTTGAACGCCGCCCGGCGATGCTCGGTCGCCGCGTACCCATCTCGGGCCACGGCTCTTACCAGTTGCTAACCATGATCATGCTGCGCCATTGCCGTGCACATTTGCCGGCTTCCGAGATCACACAGCTGCTTGAATAGTAAGCACGCTTATTATATATACCGCTCATGGTTTCAGATGGCATCGACAGATTGGGATTTTTGATCCACGACGTGCAGCGCCTGATGCGCAAGCGTTTCGAGACG
This sequence comes from Mesorhizobium loti, assembly GCA_002356515.1. Classification (NCBI taxonomy): domain Bacteria; kingdom Pseudomonadati; phylum Pseudomonadota; class Alphaproteobacteria; order Hyphomicrobiales; family Phyllobacteriaceae; genus Mesorhizobium; species Mesorhizobium loti. The sequence continues at coordinate 7,588,934 of AP017605.1, forward strand.
CGTGCCAGTGGGCTTGGCCTGTCTTCGGCGCAATGGCGCCTCATGGTGCGTGTCGCCAAGGAGGAAGGCGTCACCCAGGCCCGGCTTGCCGAACTGCTCGAAATCGAGCCGATCAGCGTCTCGCGCCTTGTCGACCGGATGGAAGAGGGCGGCTGGATCGAGCGCCGCGCCGACGCCGCCGACCGCCGCGTGCGCATGATTTTCCCGACCGCCAAGGCAAGCGCTGCCTATGCCGAGGTCAAGAGCCTCGCCGGCGAAGTCTATGAGGAGTCGCTTGTCGGTGTTTCGCCGGAGGACCGTCGCGTCCTGATCAGGGCGCTCGATGCGATGGCACAGAATCTGGCGGACGGGGATACCTCGGAAAAAGTCGAGCCTACGAAAGGCGCAGCAGCATGAATGCGGTAGCCAAAGTCGACGAAAACGCCGCCAAGGTGGAGATGGAAGCTCCGGCCCAGCCGACTGCTGCTCCCGTCGCGGTCGCTTCTCCCATAGAGCCGGTCCAGGCGCCGAAGAAGAAGCGCCGCATGGGCCGCTTCCTTTTGATGTTTGCCTTGCCGGCGGCGCTGATCATTGGTGGCGGCTATGTCTGGGTGACCGGCGGGCGCTATCAGGAAACGGAAAACGCCAATCTGCAGCAGGCCAAGGTGTCGATCGCCTCGGACACGGCCGGCCGCATCGTCCAGGTTGCGATAGCGGACAATCAGATGGTCAAGCAGGGCGATCTCCTGTTCGCCATCGACCCCGAGCCTTACCGGATCGCGCTTGCCCAGGCCGACGCGGCCGTAGCCGCCGCGCGCCTCAACGTCGAGCAGCTGCGCGCCGCCTACAGCCAGTCGACGGCGCAGGAGAAATCCGCCAGCAGCGAGGTCGACTACGCGCAGTCGCAATATGACCGCGCCGCCGATCTCGCGCAGAAGGGCATCAACGCCAAGTCGTCGCTGGATCAGGCCCGCAACGACCTCGACAAGGCAAAGCAGCAGGTCGCCGTCGCCCAGCAAGGCATCATCAGCGCCAAGGCCGCACTTGGCGGCAACCCCGACATCGAAACCGACAAGCACCCGACCGTGATGGCCGCGCTCGCCGCACGCGACAAGGCCGCCTACGACCTGGCGCAGACCACGGTGAAGGCGCCCGCCGATGGCGTCATCTCCCAGGCCTCGTCCTTCAAGGTCGGCCAGTATGTCGGCTCCGGCACGCCGCTGTTTTCGCTGGTCGAGACCAACGACACCTGGATCGATGCCAATTTCAAGGAAACCCAGCTCACCAACATGAGGCCGGGCCAGAAGGCCGAGATCGTCGTCGATACCTATCCGGGCAAGACATTCGAAGCGACGGTCAAGGCGATCGGTGCGGGAACGGGTGCTGAATTCTCGCTGCTTCCCGCCCAGAACGCCACCGGCAACTGGGTCAAGGTCACGCAGCGCATTCCGGTACGCCTGGAACTGACCGATCCCGACGCCAGGATGGCGCTGCGGACCGGCATGAGCGCCTCTGTCACCGTCGATACCGGCGTTGCCCGCGGTTTTCCCGCAATATTCGGTCACGCCACGGCTGGTGAGGCCGCGCACTAGAATCAGCTGAAGCCCGCGCTGACCAGCGGGCGGAAGCGGGTAGCAGGATTGGTCTGACGGGAGGAGTGTGAAGGATCAGAGCCTGGTTCGAGCCGCGTCGCGGCCTGGCCGAAATCTGAAAATCTTCGACACGGACCCTTCGGTCCTCATGTTTCCGGGCGGCAGGCATCCGCTCATCAGAGACTTTCGATCGATGTAACCCCCACATCGATAATCGCGTCCCACCGCGATGAGGGTCTCTCAACGGAAGGCGTTGCCGCCCGGAAACCCCTATGTACACGTTTTTGTTACCTGCTGGAAGTTCCGCATCATGAGCACGCCAGAACCATTTCGAGAGGTGCCGCATCGCGGCCTGATCACGGTTGCGCTCATGCTGGCGACGATCATGCAGGCGCTCGACACCACGATCGCCAACGTCGCGCTGCCGACCATGACCGGCGATCTCGGTGCCTCTCCCGACAACATCAACTGGGTGCTGACCTCCTACATCGTCGCCGCCGCCATCATGACGCCGGTCACCGGCTGGCTCGCCGACCGCTTCGGCCGCAAGGAGCTGTTCCTGACGACCGTGGTCGGCTTCACCGTCTTCTCCATGCTGTGCGGCCTGGCATGGAGCCTTGAAACCATTGTGCTGTTCCGGCTGATGCAAGGCGTGTTCGGCGCCGCCATCGTGCCGCTGTCGCAGACCTTCCTGCTCGATATCAACCCCAAGGAACGTCACGGCCAGGCCATGGCCATCTGGGGCGCCGGCATCATGCTGGGACCGATCCTGGGCCCGACGCTGGGCGGCTGGCTGACCGACAATTTCAACTGGCGCTGGGTGTTCTTCATCAACCTGCCGGTCGGCATCGTCGCCTTCCTTGGCATGGCCGCCTATCTGCCGGCTGTTGCCCGGCGGGTGCGCAGCTTCGATTTCTTCGGCTTTGCCATGATATCGCTCGGCGTCGGCGCGCTGCAGCTGATGCTGGACCGCGGCGGCGAGGTCGATTGGTTTTCCTCGGTCGAGATATGGATCGAACTCGGTCTGGCCATCACCGGTTTCTGGGTTTTCATCATTCACACGGTGACGGCGGAACATCCCTTTATCGATCCGAAGATTTTCCTCGACCGCAACTTCGTCACCGGCCTGGCCTTCATCTTCATCATGGGTGTGCTCATCCTGGCCTCGATGTCGCTGCTGCCGCCGATGCTGTCGACGATTTTCGGCTATCCGACCATCACCATCGGCATCGTCATAGGTCCGCGCGGTATCGGCACGATGATTTCGATGCTCGTCGTCGGGCGGCTCATGAACAAGATCGACGCCAGAATTCTCGTCGTCATCGGCTTTCTGCTGACCGCGCAGTCGCTCTACACAATGGCGAGCTTCACGCCGCAGATGGATAACTGGCTGATCCTTAGCTCCGGTGTGATTCAGGGCCTGGGTATGGGAATGGTGTTCGTGCCGCTGTCGACAGTTGCCTTCGCCACGCTCGACGCGCGCTACCGCACCGATGCGACCGCGCTGTTCAGCCTGGTGCGCAATCTTGGCTCGTCGATCGGTGTGTCGGTGGTGACGGTGCTCCTGGTGCGCAACACGCAGATCAATCACGCCGAGCTTTCAGCCTTCATCAACCCGTTCAATCCCAATCTCTGGGCGGTCTCGCCGGCGGCTGCGGGCGGCGATCCGATGGCGCTGTCGGAGGTCGATCGCATGGTCAATCTCCAGGCGATGATGATCTCCTATGTCAACGACTTCAAAATCCTGATGGTGATGACGCTGCTAGCCATCCCGTTCGTCTTCCTGCTGCGCAAGCCGAAGGCTGCGCCGGCCGGCGGCGCACCTGCGGCGCATATGGACTAGGCCCTCGGGCCGCCGCCGCGGTGCCTGCGGTCAAATGCGGCTCCCCGACGCCGGGTCGAAGAAATGCACGGTCGACTTTCGCAGGGAAAGCATGACGGTCTCATCCGGTCTCAAAGTGACGCGTTCGCGCAGCACGCAGACGAGTTCGTGGCCCGCCATTTCGACAGAAAGATGCGTCTCCGCGCCGGTCGGCTCGACGACGATTACCCTGGCCGCTGCGCCGGTTGTGCTGTCGATGTGAATGTCTTCCGGACGCACGCCCAGCACGAGGCGCCGCCCTGCGGCTGTGGCAGGAATGGCTGACAGCGGGATGATCGATCCGTCGTCCAGTTCGAGGCCGGGATGAGGATTGTCGCGCGCTGTTCCTTCGATGAAATTCATCGCCGGCGATCCAAGGAATCCGGCGACGAACATATTGACCGGCCGGTCGTACAGGTCGAGCGGCGAGCCGATCTGCTCGATCCTGCCGCCATTGAGCACGACGATCTTGTCGGCCATCGTCATCGCCTCGATCTGGTCGTGTGTGACATAGACGATGGTCGACTTGAGACGCTGGTGCAGCGCCTTGATCTCGGAGCGCATCTGCACGCGCAGCTTGGCGTCGAGGTTGGAGAGCGGCTCGTCGAACAGGAATACCTTGGGATCGCGCACGATGGCGCGGCCCATGGCGACGCGTTGGCGCTGGCCGCCCGACAACTGGCGCGGATAGCGCGCGAGCAGCGGCTGCAGCCCCAGGATCGATGCCGCCGTGTCTACCTTTTCCTTGATCTCGGCTTTCTTGGCGCCGGCGAGTTCGAGGGCGAAACCCATATTCTGCGCGACGGTCATCTGCGGATAGAGCGCATAGTTCTGGAACACCATGGCGATGTCCCGTTCCTTCGGCTGCAGATGATTCACCACTCGCTCGCCGATCGATATCTCGCCGCCCGAGATGGTTTCGAGCCCGGCGATCATGCGCAGCAGCGTCGATTTTCCGCAGCCCGAAGGGCCGACCAGAATGACAAATTCACCGTCCTCAATGTCGACACTGACCCCATGGATCACGGGGGTCGCGCCATAGGACTTCTTCACATCGACGATCTGGACAGAAGACATCTCGTAACCCCGTTTCCTAGAGCCGCGGCCTGACGCGGATGGCTTGATAGGGCTTGCCGGGCAACTCGACCCCGAAAGCAGCGTCCGCCTTGCCCCCACGCACGACCGAGCCATGGCGTGTAGGATGCGGAATCGGCGCCGGCACTTTCGTGGCGGGCGTCACCGTCATGGCCCAAGTGTCGATGATGTCGATGTCGTAGTGGCCATCCTGCAGCGGTAGGCCGGTGGACCAGACGACCGGCTGATGCTCGCCAAGATAGATGTAACGAAGATCGCCGTCTCTGGCGCCGGAGACGCGGCTCCAGGGCCATTCGCTGTTGTGGCCCATCGGCTCCAACCCATTGCTGACGTCCTCTTCGATGAGGTCGCGCAGGAAGCCGATCCGCTTCCACGCCTCGCCGTGAAGCCGGCCGCCCTTGGCCCACCAGATCAGATCCTGGGGGTGCATGTAGGTTTCGCCATGCCCGGCATAGCCGCCGCGCATGACGGTGAGCCAGAAGCGGTGCACCAGTTCTTCGGCACTGATGTTGCCCCATGGGAAGACGATGTTGCCTTCATATTCAGGTTCGTCGTTGACGACCGGCTTGCCGTAGGCGTCGCGCCATTCGGGCGTGCGTTTCACATCCCAGTTCTGGATGCAGACATGGCTGACCCATGGCTTGCGGTGGTCGAAATTCATCGACTGCTCGCCATTGTGGATCGATTTCAGATGTTGGTAGGGGTCGTTTTCCTCGAGGATATGGAAGTAGCGGTCCCACTGCGCCATCGGCTTGGTGTCGAGCAGGAAATCGTACTCGTTGGCCAACGACCACCAGACGTTGCGGTAGGCAGCAAGCCGTGCGGCGAGGTAGGCGACATAGCGGAAATCCTGAGCCGCGCTCATGTTGGCGTAGCCCCAACGGTCATAAGGATGGAAGATGATGATATCGGTTTCGATGCCGAGATCGCGCAACGCGCCGACCTGCGCCTCGAAATGGCGGAATGCAACAGGGTTCGGCCGGTCGAAATCTTTCTTGCCGTCCGGCCTGGCCTCGAAGATCGCGTGCAGCGCCGCATTGGTGTTGAAGGGATAGTCTTTCGGGAAGACACCCATGCGCAGCTTGTTGAAGCGTGCATTCTTCAAGGTCGCCAGCGTCTCGGCCTGCATGTCGAGCGGCTGGTGCGTCCAGGCATAGCAAGTGGTGCCGAAGGGGAAGTAGGGCGTGCCGTCGGCATAGGCGAAATGGAATTTGTTGCGCACGCGCACCGGACCGTGGTTGCCCGCCGATGGTGCCGTTGCCTCGAAGGCGCCGCTCTTGCCCGCCAGTGACGGGATGGTGGAGTGCGTGACGTAACTCCAGCTGCCTTCATTGTCCGGCATGAAACGGATGCGATAGGTGCCGTCGCCATCGTAGAAGCCTGGCACCGCGATGCTGCGGTTCGCTTGCGAAAAGCTGGCGGACAACTCGATCTCGACAAAGGGATTGCCATCCGCAGGCCCCTTCAGTTCGATCTCGAACATGTCCCATTTCTCGACTGTCGTGCCGTCGGTCATGCGTGGTTCCTTGCGTTGCTATTCCTTGACCGCGCCCGATGTCAGCCCCGAGACGAAGTAGCGCTGGAAGATGAGGTAGACGATCGCCGCGGGCAGCACCGTCATGACGATCGCCGCGTTGAGCTGGCCGTAGTCGCGGGCGAACTGGCTCTGGAACGACATCAGGCCGAGCGGCAGCGTCCAGCGATCCGGATCCTGCAGGATGACCAGTGCCATGGCGAATTCGTTCCAGGTGGCGACGAAGTCGAGGATCAGCAGCGCCGCAAGCACCGGCAGCGACACCGGCAGGAAGATGCGCCGGAACACGGTGAAATGCGACGCGCCGTCGATAAGCGCCGCCTCGCTCAGTTCCTTCGGCACGTCTTTGAAGAAACCGTGCAGGATGAACACTTGGTAAGGGACGCCGAAGGCGAGATAGGGCAGGATGATGCCGACATAGGTGTTGATCAGCCCGAAGCTGTTCACCTGCTTGAAGATCGGCGCCAGCATCACCTGGAACGGGATCATCGTGCCGAACACGATGGCAAGGAAGACGACCTTGTGTCCCCGGATCTGGATGCGGCTCAGCGAATAGGCGGCCATGGCCGATATCATCAGCCCGAGTGGCACCTTGATGACGGTGATGATGGTGCTGTTGACGACCGTTGTGCCGAAATCGCCGCGCCGCCAGGCATTGGTAAAATTCTCCCAGGCGATGCTGGTCGGTGGCGAGAACGCGCCGGTCCCCATCACCGTCGCGTTCGATTTCAGCGACGTGAAGATGATGAAGACGAACGGCGCGATCCAGATCATGGCGACGATGATCAGCGTGATCCACAGTGCCACCAGCAGCGGATCCACCCGCTCCGCGCCGGCCTGGCGAAAGGGGCTGGCCACACCGCTCATTGATAGGCCTCGTGCCGCTTGAGCGTCCAGCGCAGGTAGGGGATAACGATGGCGACGGTGATGAGCAGAAGCACGACGGAAATGGCGCTGCCGCGGCCGAAGTCACCGAGTTGCATGGCTTGCGTATAGGCCCACATGGCCAGCATCTGCGTCGATTGCGCCGGTCCGCCGCCGGTCATGCCGTAGACGATGTCGAAGGCTTTCAGCGAGTTGATCAGCGACAGGATCAGGACGATGGTGATGGTGGGCCTCAGCGCCGGCAGCGTCACGTAGCGGAACAGCTGGAAGCGTCCTGCGCCATCGATGCGGGCGGCTTCGATCAGCGTCGGCGAGACCCCTTGCAGCCCGGCCAGGAACAACACCATCGAGAAGCCCGCGACCTCCCAGACATAACCGATGAAGACCGAATAGAGCGCGACGTTGCGGTCGCCCAGCCAATCCTGGATCAGGTTGGGCCATCCGGCCGCGGAGAGCAAACTGTTGAACAACCCGAAGAAAGGGTCGAACATCCAGCGCCACATCGTTGCCACCGCGATCGGCGCGATGATCACGGGCATGTAGAACAGAGCGCGCAGCGGCGAGCGGCCGGGGATGTTCTGGTTGAGGCCGAGCGCCAGCCCAAAGCCGATCAGCGGCGGGAAGACAACTGACAGGAAAGTCCAGATCAGCGTGTTCTTGAAGGCGACCCAGAAGACCGGATCGTCGGCGAGCACGTAGCGGTAGTTGTCGAGCCCCACCCAATGCTTGTCCGCGTTCAGTCCATTCCATTTCATGAAGCTGAGCTGGATGACGTCGATCATCGGGTAGAAGGCAAAGACTGCGTAGGTCAGCACCGCAGGCGCCAGTAGTATCAGTCCCTGCAGGGTCGGATCCTGCAGTTTCCGGCGAAGCTGACCTGACCGGGTCGGCATTCGCGCATGGCGATCGGCGGCGGAAATGTTCACAGCCATGTATCATCCCAGGAGCGGTGCGAAAAAATCGGCTGGCCGGCCCCGGCCTTCGGCTTGTCGGGGCCGGCCATCGCGAGGTTCAATATCAGCTGCGGTTGCCGATGAATTTCTGCAGCTCGGCAGCTGCCGCCTTAGGATCGAGATTGTCGCTGGCAACCTCGTTGATGACCCGGAAATATTCGGTCGTGACATCGAGCGGGAAGGCCTGGTCGCCATTGACGAATGTCGACGGGAACTTGCCGAAAATCTCGATCCATTTCTGGTCGAGCGGTTCGGTGCTCGTGTACTTTACGTTCTTGTTGACCGAGATCGAACCGAAATCGCCAAGGTGCTTTTGCTGCACGTCGGTGGATTCCAGATAGTTCAGGAATTTGGCGGCGATGTCGGGAACTTTGCTCTTGGTCGAAATGTAGTTGTACTCGGCGAAGCCATAGAGGCGGTCGGTGCCGGTCGGGAACGCGAACAGGCCGAAATCGGCTGTGCGGTTTTCGCCCTTGAGCTGTCCCACCAGCCAGTCGCCTTCAAGCATCATGGCGGCCCGATTGCCGAGGAAGAGATTGAACGACTGCGCCTGATCGATGCCCATGAACGGCTTCAGCGTGTAATTCGATGTCCATTTGTGGAACTCCTCGAAGGAGGCCGTGGCGCAGGCCTCGTCAGCCCAGCTCACTCGCATGCTCATCAGCTGGTCATGCTTCTCGACGCCGCATTTGGTTTCCAGGATCATGTCCATGAGACGCATGACGTGCCAGTTGACGGTTCCGCCAAAGGTGATCGCCGGAATGCCGGCGGCTTTGAGCTTCTCTGCGTCGGCGACGAGCTCATCATAGGTCGCGGGGGCAGTGGTGATGCCGGCCTTCTCGAACAGCGCCTTGTTGTAGTAGAGCGCCTCGCCGTGGAATGTGTAGGGTACGCCGTGCCTGCCACCCTCATACTGCTTGGAGAAGGAGAGCGCCGGTGAGAGCAGTTCGTCGTCCCATTTGTATTCGGCGTAGTATTTGTCGAGCGGTAGGCTAAGTCCCGCCTTGACGAATTCGCCGCCAAGGCCGAGGCCGCCCCACATGAAATAGATGTCTGGTCCCTGGTCGGAACCTGAGGCGACGCGTAGCGCCGACTTGTGTTCATCGGTGCCGCGGCCCTCAACCTTGATGGTGACGCCTGGATTGGCGGCCTCGAACTCCTTCACGATGTCAGCCCAGGCCTTGTTTGCGGAATCGTTGGCGAAGGTCAAAGTCCAGACCTTGATCTCCTGGGCCGACGCCGCGCTGGCGACCATCATGGCGATACCGCTCAAAAGCGCTATGCGCCGAATTTTCCTCGACGTTTGCATAGTTTCCTCCTCGTCGGGCTCCCTCAAGATGCACTGAGCCTTCGAAGCCGACCCTAGTTATATTAATCATCATGTCAACTGGTATAATGAGATGAAGAGTGATGCTCGGCATCTGCGGTATCGGCGGCACGCACCGGAACGCAGCCTCTGCAAAGATCGGTGCGGCCGCTTGGTCGGCGGCTACTTGCCCAGGGCCAAGTATCGCAGGTCGGGGTCGCGCCTCTGGCGCATATGGACTAGGACGGACAGGTCGGTTGGTCCTAGCCTATTGCCGAACCCGACTGCATCGTCCCGGCGGGCGACCGTCTGGACGCGAGAATGATGCAGGCGACATTTCCGGTATTCGACCTCAAGCGGTTCGAAGACGCCGGCGCACGAGAGAAAAAGACGCTCGGCGCCGAGGTCGACCGCATCTGCCGCGACACCGGGTTTCTGGCTGTGACCAACCACGGTATTCCGCAAGCGGTGGTCGACGCGGCGTGGTCGAAGGCCCGCGCCTTCTTCGATCTGCCGCCGGAGCAGAAGCAGCGCGCGAAGGCGCCCTACAAGGGCTATCCGTACGGTTATCTCGGCCCCGAACTCGAAGCCTTGGCCAAATCCCGCAACGTCGACACGCCACCCGACCTCAAGGAGAGTTTCAACGGCGGACCGCTCAGCGTGCCGCAAGGCATGTCCGATCCAGAGGCGCTTGCCTTCTGTTATGCGCAAACGATCTGGCCTGAAGAACCGGACGGATTCGTCGACGCCTGGAAAGCCTATTATGCGGCGCTCGAGGATCTGGCGCTGCGCATCATGCGTGTCTTCGCCACGGCGCTTGGCCTGTCTGAAAATCATTTCGACAGCTATCTCGATGCGCCGATCAGCGCGCTGCGGGCGCTCAACTATCCCGAACAGCATGTCGCGCCGAAGCCCGGCCAGATCCGCGCCGGCGCCCACACCGACTATGGCAGCCTGACCATCCTTTTGCCGCAGGCCGGATCGCGCGGCCTTCAGATCATCACGCCGGATGGAGAATGGACCGAGGTGCCGCCGATCCCGGGAGCCTTCATCATCAACATTGGCGACCTGATGGCGCGCTGGACCAACGACCGCTGGGTCTCCACACTGCATCGTGTGGTCAATCCATCGACAGAACAGGGCGGCAGGGACCGGCGCCAGTCGATGGCCTTCTTCCATCAGCCGAACTGGGATGCCGAGATCAAGGTGCTCGACGGCTGCCTTGCCGATGGCGAGGCGCCGAAATACGCACCGGTGCGCTCCGGCCCCTATCTGATGGGAAAATTCAAGGCGACGACGAAGTAATGCATGCCGCCCAAAAGTGTGTGATGCTACCTGCCGAGAACCAGCGACCAATAGCGCAGGTTGGGGTCACGTCCGTCGCGGACATAGGCGAGCCCGAAGCGGCTGAAATCCGCATCGAGTATGTTGCGCCGGTGACCTTGCGAATGCATCCAGATGTCGAACAGTTTTTGCTGGTCGAAGCGGCCTTCGGCGATGTTCTCGGCCGCGGCTCCCCGCACGCCGTTGTCCTTCATGCGCGAGGCAAAATCCTTGCCCCAGCCCGTGGTGTGGCTCATGCGCTCCCGCGATGCCATGTAGCCGGCCTGCTGCAGCGCCGCCTGCTCGAGCTGGGCGTCCGGCGTCAGCGGGCCGAGCCCGGCTGTGGCGCGCAAACCCGCCAGAGTGGCGGTGGCTGAGGAGGAGACGCCTGCGCCTTCGCCCGTCGGGACTGAGACGGTGCTGCAGGCGGAAAGCACGGCAATGGCTGCAAGGCCGGCTACCTTGAGCAACGTGCGCCTGTTCGGATTCGGGATTGGGGAGTTTGCAGTTTTCGCGATCGTCATGCCCACCTGACATAATGGCGATCATGGCTTTTGCCGGGCAGGGCGGTAAAATCTGAGATGGAAATGAGAAGCCAACCGCTCATTTCACAAGGGTGATCAGGCGGCTGGCATACATCTCGCGATTTCCAAACACGGCCGAGCAGTCGGTTTTGATGGATGAGTTTCCGGTCATCTGCACGGTCAAGCCAACAAGCCTCAGACAGTCCCCCTGACCGCTCATATCTGAGTTGCCGGCAAAGGAAATGGCCGCGTCAGGCGCATAGACGAAACCGCTGATCACGGAATTTGCGCCGCCATTCAGCGTCAAGGCCGACGTGTTGCCGCGGTTCTCGAAAATGGTGATGCCGGCGTAGGGACCGCTGGTGGGTGGCGATAGATTCACCTGTTCATTGGCATTTATGGTGATCTGTGAGCCCTCCATGAGGAATAAGGTCACGCCTTGACCGGTCAGGCTGCCGTTGCCGCCGGGTTTCAAGGTGACGCCGCGGAAAATGTAGACGCCCGGATTGAGCGTGATGTTTCCCGACAACGTCTTGTCGCAATAGGTTCCGGGCGACAGCGCATAGGTTTTGCCGTTCGGGACCGGCAGGCACAATGTGTAGGGGGGAGGGACGACATCCGCCAGAGGATCGAAAGACGCATATTGATGTTCGAGCGGGGCTCCGCAGGTGAGATTGGCGCTGGGCGGCAAAAGCCCGGAAGTGCCGCCGACGGTCGAGACGCAACCCGCAGACACCTGCGCGGAACCGCCTCGGCTGACGGCATCGGACGCGTCCGAGTTTGCTGCGATCACGCAGCTGCTCATAGCGACATTGGTCGAGCCCTGCAGGCTTACGGCTGCCGAAGCATGTGGATCGAGCGCCAGCACACAGGCCTGCGCACCGGGGTTCATCTTGACCGTGGCTGAGCGGTGAGCTGGCCAGGGGGCCGCGCCATTGATGAAGCTCGGATGGTTGATGCTGGACGAAAGCGAGATGTAATAGGCGCTCGGGTCGCCGCTGGCGGTTGTCGAAAAAGCGGAGACGCTGTCGGAATATTCCTGCTGGTCGGCCAGGCTCAAATTGGCCGCAAAGAATGTCAGCCCAAGTCCCTGGACATCGCTCGCGGCCATGCTGGGCAGGTACTTCGTACCGACGGCAAGCCCTGCCGCGTCCAGCGAGTTCTGCAATTGCGCGGCGTCGTCACTCGTGCCCGTCAGATCGATCGTGCCGGCCACGACAACCATTATCGGCAGCATCGCTATGGCGGTCGCCATGGCAAAGTTGCCGCGCTTCGAAGGCCAGAAGCCCCTCAATGTGAACATCGTCCGCCGCCAAGGTTTGCAATGCCTAGGTGATACGCTTGGGGTCTCTATGAGTAATTTAAGCAATAACTAAAATGCATGGGTTCTAAAATGAGGCGAGGTGGCTCGCCAAACGAAGGCCGCCCGGCACGCCCAATGAGGGGCAGCAGCCGGAGATGACCGACAACGACTGGTTCCAGCCATTGACGCGGCGACAACCGACGCCAGATCTGCTATCGTCACTCTCGTTCTTGCAGTGGCAGCTACGGGCGGCCTCACCGCGTGACCGCCCCCGACACACGGGAGGATGGTTATGGCCGGCTTTCATGTCATGGCGGACGCGTATGGGATGCATGTGCAGCCCACGGTGCGCCGTATCACCACGACGGACCTCTGGGACGCGCTCAAGCTCGGCGCCGAGGATTTCTGGGCAAAACCGTCTCACTACGTGTTCCTGTGTTTGATCTATCCGATTGTCGGCCTGATCCTCACGCAGTGGAGTTCGGGTTCCAACGCCATTCAACTCGTCTATCCCTTGATGTCGGGCTTTGCCCTGGTCGGGCCTTTTGCCGCGATCGGGCTCTACGAGATCAGCCGCCGGCGCGAGCTGGGCATGAACACGGATTGGCGCCATGCGCTGGATGTGCGCCGGTCCCCGGCGCTGCCGTCGATCGCAGTCATCGGCATCATGCTGTTTGCGCTGTTCCTTTTGTGGCTGTTCACCGCGCAATCAATCTACACCAGCCTGTTCGGCGACCAGCCGCCGGCATCGATCGGCGCCTTCGCCCGCGATGTGCTGACGACCGGCAAGGGCTGGACCCTGATTCTGCTTGGCAACGCGGCCGGGTTCGTCTTTGCCGTGGTGGTGCTCGCCACGACGGTGATCGCCTTTCCGCTGCTGCTTGACCGTGATGTCGGTGCCGTCTCGGCAATCGAAACCTCGGCCCGGGCGGTGATGGCAAACCCGCTGCAGATGGCGCTGTGGGGGCTGCTGGTTGCAGTGCTTCTGGTGATCGGCTCCATCCCGCTGTTTGCCGGGCTGGCGGTGGTCATGCCGATCCTGGGCCACGCCACCTGGCACCTCTACCGAAAGGTAGTCGAGCCGGCGCAGATCCGCCCGATCCGCCGGCCGATGTAGACCAGAGCATGGCCCCCGAACGTGGGAACCGGTTTTGGGATCATGCTCTGCCGGAAGGGCTCAGCGCTGGGCGTCGGTCGCCATCTTCAGCGCCAGCGCCGTCAGCACCCCTCCCATCATCCAGCGCTGGATGACCAGCCACAATGGCCGCCCGGCAAGGAAGGTGGCGATCGAGCCGGCCGTCACCGCGATGATGGCATTGACGGTCAGGCTGATTGAGATCTGCGTCGCGCCCAGAACCAAGAGCTGCGACAGGACATGGCCTTTGCCGATGCTGATGAATTGCGGCAGGAGCGACAGATAGAGCACCGCTACCTTGGGGTTGAGCAGATTGGTCATCAGCCCCATGGCGAATAGCTTGCGCGGCCGGTCTTTCGGCAGGTCGCGCACCTGGAACGGTGAGCGGCCGCCAGGCTTCACGGCCTGCCAGGCAAGCCACAAGAGATAGAGCACGCCGGCAAAGCGCAGTGCGTCATAGGCATAGGGCACGGCGAGCAGCAGCGCCGTAATGCCGAACGCCGCCGACACCACATAGAACAGGAAGCCCACCGCGACCCCGCCAAGCGAGATCAGTCCGGCCTTCGGCCCTTGCGACAGCGAGCGTGAGATCAGGTAGATCATGTTCGGGCCTGGCGTCAGCACCATGCCAAGGCAGACCAGCGCGAAGGCGATATGATTGGCGGTATCGGGCATTGTTCGTCCCCTAAGCGTGCCGCGATGGACGCACGATCCCGCGAGCGGGTGATATGTGCCTGTCGCGGCAGGCACCCGCAAGGGCTTGGCGGCGCCAGGCGTTGCGCCAGAAAATCACAAGCCTGTCATCGACATGCCAATTCCCCGTCTTAAGGACGAGCCGGAGTTGGCGTTTCATTTCATGCGGTCTATGCCTGCAATGCCCGGGAGTTCATCGTGACCACGAACAAAGCCATCAAACTTGCGGTGATCGGACGTGGTCTGATCGGCTCGGCGGCTGCGCGACATTTGTCCAAAATGGGCCATGATGTTGCACTGATCGGGCCCGATGAGCCGACCGATTATCCGCACCATGGCGGTGTCTTTGGAAGCCACTACGATGAGGGCCGTATCACGCGGGTTTTCGACGCCCATCCATTCTGGCGGCAGGCCAACAGCGCTGCGATTTCTCGCTACGGCGAGATTTCCGCGGAGAGCGGTGTGGAATTCTACCGGGAAGTCGGCGTGCTTCATGTCGGCCCTCGCGAAAGCACTGATATCGCCTCGGTTGGCAAAATAGCCGCCGAGGCTGGCATTCGCTGTGAAGCCTATGATGATACTGCGCTCGCGGAGCGATTTCCGTTTCTGAAATCGACGGCGGGAATGCGCGGATATTTCGAGCCGCGCAATGCCGGACACATCAGCCCGCGCCGCCTGGTCCGGGCGCAGACGATTGCGGCGGAGCGCGCCGGGGCTCGCATCATCGACGAACCTGTCCTGGGGATTTCGGAAAGCGGCTCCGGTGTGACGATCCGGACGCGATCGGGCAGTGTCGAGGCCGAGCGTGTTCTTGTCGCGGCAGGCGGGCATACCCAGTCACTGCTCGGTCAATCCCTGGGCTTTACGGTCTATGGGCGTACCGTGGCGATGTTTCGGCTCGGTGCGGGGGAGGTTCAACGCCTGGCCGGAATGCCGTCGATGCGTTGTTTCGGACCCAAGGGCGAGGATCCCTATATTCTGCCGCCGATCCCCTATCCGGACGGGCAAACCTGGTTGAAGCTCGGCGGCGACCCGGTCGATCTGCCGCTCGAAAGCGAGGCGGATATCAAGGACTGGTTCAAATCGGGCGGGTCGATCGAGGTTGCCGATGGGCTTCAAAAGCAGATCCTTGAGCGTATTCGCGACCTCGATTTCGAAGAACGCCGGGTCGTGCCTTGCATGACCACCTTTGGCGACTCGGGCTTGCCTTGCATCCGGCCGCTTTCGCAGCGTGTAGCGGTTGCATTCGGCTGCTATGGCAAGAGTGCGAAATGTTCGGACGAATTGGGCCGGTTGGGCGGCATGGCGCTGCTCGGCGAGATCAGAGCCGAGCTCGCACCCAAGAACGTGTTCAGCGCCGCTTCCTAGCCGACCACCCGCAGGTTCGACAGTTCGTTGCCGATTTCCTTGAAGTCGTTCGACAGGCTGGCGCCGGTCGCATTCCAGAACAGCTTGGCCGGCTTGGTCGGATCCGTCGCGTCCTTGCGGAAGCGCGAGTCCGACGAGCAGGATTTCAGCGCATCGATCGCCAGCTTGTCGCTTGCCTTGGTCGTCGACAGGTCGAGCGCCACCGTCATCACCATGATGTTGGCTGCCTTGGCGTTGTTGCAGAGCGTTACCATCTGCTCGTTGAGCGCGTTGGTGTAATTGCCGTTCGAATAGTCGAACTGACCAATGGCGCTCGATGTGCCCATGAACATGCGGCCGACCGTGGTGCCGTTGTAGCCGGGGTTGAGATAGCCGTAGGACGCATAGGTCGATTTCGAATTGGCGGGATCTGAATAGCCCAGCGAAGACGGTGTGTAGTAGGTGTTGGCGCCGTCGGTCAGCACGATCACCACCTTGTCGTTGCCTTTCTCGGTTTCCGCGCGCCCTTGCGTGAACGGCTCGCCACTCGAAACCACCCGCCAGCCCCACGCCAGGCCCTCGGGAACATTGGTGCCGCCATTTGGCTGCATGAGGTCGATCGCGGCCTTGATCGCGGTGGCCCCATCGGTGACGCTGACATCGGTCAGCGGCGTGATCGGGTTGGTGGTGCAGCTGTAGTTCGGGCCATTGCCAGAGGGTAGCGCCGGCGCATCTATTGGCCGCGGCTGGAAATATTTGGCCATATTGCGCAGCCGCGATTGACCGGTGCTGCTCGAAGGATCGTCGTTCCACCAGCTGTTCACCGCGCCGTAGGTCACCGGGGCGGCTTCGTCGGGGTCTTGGGTGAGCTTCCAGTGATTGCCGGGCTCGTCGGGAGCGAACATCGGCACGAACATCGTTGCCGGATCGCCGACGCCTATGCCGGTGTTCGCCGAACCCCCGGATGGCGGGGTGTCGTTGACATTGTAGGGGTAGGGCCGGGCCTCCACGCAGCCCTGCCAGCTGGCAAATGGACCGTAGGAATCGATGTAGTCATATTCGTCGTGGCTGCGTTTGCAGGTGTTGTTCGAATTGTACTCGTCGCAAACCACCCGCTTGCTGTTGACGACACGCTCGTGGTTGGTGACGACCTTCATGTCCCGATACAGCGAAAACCGGGTCAGCATCTGGCCTTCCTCGGTGCCCCAGCCAGTGCCGCGCTTGTACCAGATACCGTTGGTCTGCTGGGCGTATTTGTTGGCCGCATTCAGCGTCGACCAGTCGAAATTCTCGTTCGACACCGGCGACAGGCCCTCGGTGTCCATCCACGACGCGTTGCCATTGCCGGGGCCGACATTGACCGAAGCGGCAAAGGGCACGAGGCCGAACTGCACCGGCTTGTCGACCTGCTTGATCATAACCGCCTGCTGGGCCAGCGTGTCGACCAGCTGCTTCGACGCAGTCTTGAGAAGATCGATGCGCTTTTGTCCAGAGCCGGTGCCGAGTGTGGTCATCGATCCGGAATTGTCGAGCACCAGGGCAACTTCCAACGTGTTCTTCAGCCGCACCTGGGAGGTGATGTTGAAGCTGATCCTCTGGTTCGCATCGGTCGCGGATTTGCCGACCATCTGGGCGAAGGCGGGATAGAAATAGGGCTTGTAGGCAAGCTGCGCCGTCATCGTGAGCAGGCCACCGCCGCTGGTGTTGCTCGGCAAGGTGACGTTGAGCGTCGTGCTGGCGGGATCGACATCGTTCAGGTTGGCATTGAAGAAATCGAGCGCATAGGCTCTCAACTGGTCGTCGGTCGCACCTTCCGTCAGCCGGCGCGCCGTGGCGAAGTTGGCGGCGTCGAGCGCATTCGTCACCATCTGCTTTTCGCGGTTCATTTCGGTGAAGTCGACCGCGATCGCCAGGCCGCCCATCAACGGCACCATCGCCACGACTGTCATAAGAGCATAGTTGCCGCGTCTGTCGCGGCGGAACTGGCGCCAGATTTCATGCATGTCTTGCAGCGGCCCCCGCCGGCGGATTCTCGATTGGCGCCAGCTTTTCACAAAACGCTGAAGGGCCGGTTTGGGAAACCGCTCTATTGCTCGGTCGGCGCTTCACCAACCGCTAACCATCCAACGGCCGCGGCCCTGATGCCGTCCAGAAAAACGTCTGCCGACGCAGGACTTGGGCATATCGGGCTGACAAATAACAGGGATAAGGCGGAGCTCATGGTCGTCCAGTCCAACTCTCATTGATCAATTGACGAGACCGTCAGGTGAAAGCTGGTGACAGCATGGATCGGTTCGGATAATTCGAACCCGCTGTGGCGAACCGTCGGCCGCGGCGCTCGCAACGCTCATATTGAAGGACACGGCATGGCGGATTCGCCTGAAATCGTCGGCTCGCTCGAAGACGTCTCGAAAGCCTATTCGGCAATTCTTTGCGATGTCTGGGGTGTCGTGCACAACGGCGAATGGCATTTTCCCGCGGCCGCGGCGGCGCTGGCCAAGGCGAGGGCAGCCGGTATTCCCGTTGTCCTCATCACCAACTCGCCCCGCCGCAACGCCGATGTCGTGGCTCAGATGAGCGCAATCGGCGTTCCGCCGTCAGCCTACGACCGTGTGGTGACCTCGGGCGACGTGACCCGTGACCTGATCGCGGAGGGCCCACGCAAGGTTTTCCACATCGGCGCCGACCGCGACCTGACCCTCTATGACGGCCTCGATGTCGATCTCGTCGAGGAATTCGAGGCCGCCGGCGTTGTCTGCACCGGGCTGTTCAACGACGAGGTCGAGAAGCCTGAGGATTATGCGGAAATGCTGCGCCGATTGCGGGCCAGGAACCTGCCGTTCATCTGCGCCAACCCCGATATCATGGTGGAGCGCGGCGAACGGATCATCTGGTGCGCCGGTGCCCTGGCGCGCGACTATGCCCAGCTCGGCGGCCGCACGCTGATCGCCGGAAAGCCCTACGCGCCTGTATATGACGTGGCGATGAAGGAGGTGGCGGAGCTGCTTGGCCGGCCGGTTGAACGTTCTCGGATATTGGCCATCGGCGACGGGATGATGACCGATGTGAAGGGCGCGGCCGACAATGGTTTCGACGTTCTCTATGTCTCCGGCGGCATTCATGCCCGCGACTACGGCGATGCATCCCGGCCGGATCCGGCAAAGCTCGGGCTCTTCCTGGAACGGCACGGCTATCGTCCGGTGGCCGTCATGGTCAGACTGCAGTAGGTGGCAATGGTAGCCTTCCAGCATCTCTCGGCAACCGCGCCGCTGCCCGCCGATCTGCGTGGCGGCGTTGTCGCGATCGGCAATTTCGATGGCGTCCACCGTGGTCATCAGGCGGTGCTCGAACGGGCGCTGGCCGAGGCTGTGCGGCGTGACGTGCCGGCCCTGGTGCTGAGCTTCGAACCGCATCCGCGAAAGGTCTTCAGGCCTGACATGCCGTTGTTCGTGCTGACGCCGCCGCCGATGAAGGCGCGGCTCTTGTCGTTGCTGGGCTTTGCCGCACTCGTCGAGCAGCCGTTCACGCGCGACTTCGCCGCGCTGTCGGCGGAAGCGTTCATCACCGACGTGCTGGAGAGGACGCTCGGTATCACCCACGCTGTGACTGGTTTCGATTTCCATTTCGGCAAGGACCGCCAGGGCGGACCGGCTTATCTGATGGCAGCCGGCGAACGCCATGGCTTTGGCGTCACGCTTGTCGACGCCTTTCGCGACGAGGGCGCCGAGGTGGTTTCATCGAGCCGGATCCGGGCCTTGCTCTGCGATGGCGAGGTGAGCGAGGCCGCCGGTCTGCTCGGCTATCGCTTCACGGTGGAGAGCGAGGTCGTCGGCGGCCAGCAACTCGGACGGACGCTCGGCTTTCCCACGGCGAATATGCGGCTTCCCGCGGAAGCCACCCTCAAGGAAGGGATCTATGCCGTCCGCTTCCGGCGCGCCGACGGCACGTTGCATGACGGCGTCGCCTCCTTCGGCCGCCGCCCGACCGTTGACGACAATGGCGCACCGCTTCTGGAAACCTTCGTCTTCGATTTTTCCGGCGATCTCTATGGCGAGACCTGTGAGGTCTCGTTCTTCGGCTTCCTGCGCAGCGAGATCAAATTCGACGGGCTCGATGCCTTGGTGGTGCAGATGAAGCGCGATGAAGCCGAAGCACGCGCGCTGCTTGCCAGCGTCAAGCCGCTATCCGGTCTGGACGCTTCGGTGGCGTTCTGAGCTACTTCTTCAGCGCAAGGCCGACCGCGATGAAGGTCCAGCCCTGGAAGATCAGGTCGATCGCCAGGAACAATCCGAGCACCCATAGGCTGTTGACCGGCCAACCCATGGCGATGATTAAGCCAGCAACCACGCTGATGATACCCGCC
Organism: Mesorhizobium loti; assembly: GCA_002356515.1. NCBI lineage: Bacteria > Pseudomonadati > Pseudomonadota > Alphaproteobacteria > Hyphomicrobiales > Phyllobacteriaceae > Mesorhizobium > Mesorhizobium loti. The sequence goes on from AP017605.1 coordinate 7,608,827, forward strand.
GCGACGATCCAGCCCCAGCCCTGTTGCGGGCGGTGACTGTAGCCGACCCAGACCCGCAGCGCGCCGGAAGCGACGAGCGCAACGGCCAGCAGGAAGGTCAGCACCGCCGAGGCCAGCAGCGGATTGTCGAAAGCGAAAAATCCGGCGACCGCGTAAAGCAGTCCGCTGAGCAGCCAGTAGAAGAAGCGGCCCCAGGTTTTGACCCCGAAAGCATGCATGATCTCGATGATGCCGGCCACCAGCATCAGCCAGCCGACGACATAGACGGAAGCCACCGTGGCGATGAACAGATTGCCGAAGGCAATGCCGCCGAGGATCAGCAGCAACACGCCCAGACCGACGAACCATCCCCATTTTGCTCGGGTCTCCCCGATCGCGTTCTTCAGTGTATCGCCGTGCAAGGTCATGTCGCCACCTCCGTCGAGGACCGCCAGCATGCAACGAAGTTAGCTCCGGTGCCTGTCCGCGTCCAGCCGGGGCGGCCCGATGGTGCAGCCAATTCGAGGCGGATGTCTCGGCCTTAAATCAAATTTTACCAAAGCCTCGTCAAAGCTGTCACCGAAGGACAGTTGTATCGTGTTAGTGGAGTGGCCATGAGTCCGGTCGGGAAGATTTCTGCAGCCTTGGCTACTTTAATGCTGGCCACGTCAGGCGCGGCCGAGGCCGGCGACGGCGCTTTCGGCTGGCTATCCGGCGACTGGTATCTGACGGTTGGCGCCACTGGCCTGATCGCGCCCAATTTCGAGGGCGGCAAGCAATACATGCTGAGTGCCCAGCCCATCATCTCCTTGGGCAAGGCGGGCCTCCAGGCACGCTTCACCTCGCGCAACGACAACATTTCGCTGGCGCTGGTCGATGACGGCAGCGTCCGCGCCGGCCTGACCGGCAAGTTCCTGTTCTCACGCGATGACGGCAATGCCGACGAGCTCAAGGGTCTCGATCCGGTCCGCTGGGGCGGCGAAGTCGGCGGCTTCTTCGAATTCTACCCGACGGACTGGATGCGCGCGCGCGCCGAGTTGCGGCATGGCATCCGTGCCCATAACGGCTTTGTCGCCGATATCGCCGCCGACGCCTTCTATGATGTGACGCCAACCGTCAGGATTTCGGGTGGTCCGCGCGTGTCCTTTGCCTCGGCCAACTATTTCGACGCTTATTATGGCGTCAACGCACAGGAAGCCGTGGCCTCGGGCCTGAGCCAATACAATCCCGGTAGCGGCCTGAAATCCGTCGGTCTCGGCGGCGCGGTGACCTGGAAGGTGACCGATCCGATGACCGCCAGCCTGTTTGGCGAATATTCACGCCTGGAAGGCCCGGCGGCCGATTCCAGCCTGGTCAGGGAGCGCGGCGACCGCAACCAGTTCATGGTCGGTGTGTCGACCACCTATCGCTTCGACTTCAAGATGTAAGCGAATCGAACGAGACGCTTTATTCCTGCGCCTATCTCCGCTAAAAGCCACGCCATGATGAGCTTTTCGCGCCTTTTCGCGATCGCGATACGAATTACTGGCCCGGTGTTCCGGGTGGCCTGAGCGCCGCCGGAGCCGCCGGGAGTTTCGCGCGCGCCCTCGCGCTTTTTCCAGATCATCGACGCATATCGCCCAAAAGTGGGTCCGGTTTTGGGAAAACGATATGCGTCAACCAAAGACTTCAACGCCCGGGCTTTGTGCCGACGGGTTACCCAGATGGCAGATCAATGACCGACACTGTTGAAACGATCGACTATTCCAAGACGCTTTACCTGCCGCAGACGGATTTCCCGATGCGCGCCGGCTTGCCCGAGAAGGAACCAGTGCTGGTCAAGCGCTGGCAGGACATGGACCTCTACCGCAAGCTGCGCGAGAGTGCCGCCGGCCGCACGAAATATGTGCTGCATGACGGCCCGCCCTACGCCAACGGCAACATCCATATCGGCCATGCGCTGAACAAGATCCTCAAGGATGTCATCACCCGCTCGTTCCAGATGCGCGGCTATGATTCCAACTATGTGCCCGGCTGGGACTGCCACGGCCTGCCAATCGAATGGAAGATCGAGGAGCAGTACCGCGCCAAGGGCAAGAACAAGGACGAGGTGCCGGTCAACGAGTTCCGCAAGGAATGCCGTGAATTCGCCGCGCACTGGATCTCGGTGCAGGGCGGCGAGTTCCAGCGGCTCGGCGTCATCGGCGACTTCAAGAACCCCTATACGACGATGGCCTTCCACGCGGAGTCGCGCATCGCCGGCGAATTGCTGAAATTCGCCATGTCGGGCCAGCTCTATCGCGGCTCGAAGCCGGTGATGTGGAGCGTCGTCGAGCGCACCGCATTGGCCGAGGCCGAGATCGAGTACCAGGACTATGAGTCCGATACGATCTGGGCGAAGTTTCCGGTGGCCAATCTCGTCGTTGCCAGTGTCGTGGATGGGCAGCCGGCGGAACTCAATCCGGACCTGAGCGGGCGGTCGCTGGATTTGCTGGATGCCCATGTCGTCATCTGGACGACGACGCCGTGGACCATCCCGGGCAACCGCGCCGTCAGCTATTCGCCGCGCGTCGCCTATGGGCTGTACGAGGTGACGGCGGCCGAGAATGCGTTTGGCCCGCAGCCGGGTGAGAAGCTGATCTTCGCCGACGCCCTTGCCGAGGACAGCCAGGCCAAGGCCAAGGTCACCTTGAAGCGCCTTCACGGCGTCAGCGCCGAACAGCTTGGAAATCTTGTGCTTTCGCACCCCTTCAAGGGTCTCGGCGGCGGCTACGAGTTCCCGGTGCCGATGATCGCGGGCGATCACGTGACCGACGATGCCGGTACCGGCTTCGTCCACACCGCGCCCAGCCATGGCCGCGAGGATTTCGACGCCTGGATGGACGCGGCGCCCCAATTGCGCGCACGTGGCGTTGATACCGTGATCCCCTTCACGGTCGACGATGCCGGCTTCTTCACCAAGGAGGCACCGGGCTTCGGGCCGGACCGCGAGGGCGGGGCCGCGCGTGTCATTGACGACAACGGCAAGAAGGGCAACGCCAACCAGGCGGTCATCGACGAGCTGATCAAGCGCAACGCGCTGTTCGCGCGCGGCCGCCTGAAGCACAGCTACCCGCATTCCTGGCGGTCGAAGAAGCCGGTCATCTTCCGCAACACGCCGCAATGGTTCGTCTACATGGACAAGGACCTCGGCGACGGCACGACGCTGCGCAGCCGCGCCTTGAAGGCCATCGACGACACGCGCTTCGTGCCGGCCGCCGGCCAGAACCGCATCCGCGCCATGATCGAGGAGCGCCCCGACTGGGTGCTGTCGCGCCAGCGCGCCTGGGGTGTGCCGATCGCCGTCTTCGCCGATGAGGACGGCAACGTGCTGAAGGACGAGGCGGTCAACCAACGTATCATGGACGCCTTCGAGGAAGAGGGCGCCGATGCCTGGTTCGCGGCGAACGCCAAGGAACGCTTCCTCGGCAACCATGATGCTTCCAAATGGAAGCAGGTGATGGACATCCTCGACGTCTGGTTCGATTCGGGCTCGACCCATGTCTTTACGCTGGAGGATCGGCCCGACCTGAAGTGGCCGGCCGACGTCTATCTCGAAGGCTCCGACCAGCATCGCGGCTGGTTCCACTCCTCGCTGCTCGAAAGCTGCGGCACCAGGGGCAGGGCGCCTTACGACACCGTCGTCACCCACGGCTTCACCATGGACGAAGACGGACGCAAGATGTCGAAGTCGCTTGGCAACACGGTGGTGCCGCAGGACGTCATCAAGCAGTCCGGCGCCGACATCCTGCGCCTGTGGGTGGTGACGACGGACTATTGGGAAGATCAGCGGCTCGGCAAGAACGTGCTGCAGACCAACATCGACGCCTACCGCAAACTGCGCAACACCATCCGCTGGATGCTGGGCACGCTCGCCCATGACGATGGCGAGACCGTGCCGCTGGAAGCGATGCCGGAGCTGGAGCGGCTGATGCTGCATCGGCTGGCCGAACTCGATGAGGTGGTGCGCCAGGGCTACGATGCCTTCGAGTTCAAGCGCGTCACCCGCGCGCTCATCGATTTCATGGTGGTCGAGCTGTCGGCCTTCTATTTCGACATCCGCAAGGACGCGCTCTACTGCGACGCACCGTCGAGCGTGAAACGCAAGGCCTCGGTTCAGGTGGTGCGCCATCTGTTCGAATGTCTGGTGAAATGGCTGGCGCCGATGCTGCCCTTCACCATGGAAGAGGCCTGGCTCGACCGGCATCCCGATGCCGTGTCGGTGCATCTCGACCAGTTTCCGGAAATCCCGGCGGGCTGGAAGAATGAGGCGCTGGCGGAAAAATGGCGCAAGGTCAGGCAGGTGCGCCGCGTCGTCACCGGCGCGCTCGAGATTGCGCGTGCCCAGAAGGTGATCGGCTCCTCGCTGGAGGCGGTGCCGGTCGTCACCATCAACGACGCGACGCTCGAGGCAGCGATAGCGGACGTCGACATGGCCGAGATGGCGATCACCAGCGATCTCGTCATTGTCCGAGGCAAGGTGCCGGAAGGCGCCTTCACGCTCGACGATGTCAAGGGCGTCGCCGTTGTTGTCGAGAAGGCGGAGGACCGCGGCCTGGTCAAATGCGCGCGTTCCTGGCGCTACACGGCCGATGTCGGACAGGATCCTGCATTTCCCGATGTCTCGGCGCGCGACGCCGCCGTGCTGCATGAGCTGAAGGCGCTCAGCCGGCTTTAGGTGCATGTCGTCCAAAAGCATGCCCTCGGGGCCTGACCCTAGGGTGTGCCGCGGTTTTAGGAAAACGACATCCACCCGATCAATAGTGCACAAATGCCACGCCGGGCGGTGCAAATCCGCCCGTGCGTTGCCCTTAACGAGTGGTTGAGGTAAACACGCGAAACTCCGGAAGACAAATTGTCGCCGGATTTCCGTCGCAAGTGCTTGGACGATGGGGATCGGTCATAAGACCGGTGGCGATCGAGAGGCTGTCTAGAGTGGGACTTTTTGGCATGACCGAGAGATATAACGCGCGCCTTGCGCTGCTGGCGCCGCTTTTCGCATCGGGCCTTGCTTTATCCGGCTGCATGGGTTCTCCGACCTACGGAACCGATAAGACCGCGGCCGAACAGCTGGCCGGCGATCTCACCGGCGCCGTTTCCTTCGCGCCCAAACACAAGGACCCGATCGACTACAAGCCGCGCCCCACCTTGGTGAAGCCAGCTCCCGGACAGAAGGACGCGCTGCCTGCACCGCAGGAAAGCATCGAAACGGCAAGCGCCGAATGGCCCGAATCGCCCGAGCAGCGCCGCGCGCGGCTGCGCGCTGACGCCACGGCCCACCAGAATGATCCGAGCTATCAGGCTGAGATCGTCGATGATGTGCAGACCGATCCGGCCTCGGTGAAAAAGGCGATGGCGGATTCAGGCTCCAGCCACCCGCCGGCATGGACGCCCGCGGACTCCGACAAGGGCCGCGCCGCCGAAATCCAGCGTCGTCTTGCAGAGGGCAAACAGGGCGATCCCAACACCCGCAAATACCTGAGCGAACCACCCTTGGCCTACCGTGTCGCGTCCGACACAGCGCCGCAGAACGAACTCGGCGAGGACGAATACAAGAAGGAGCGCCGCCTGAAGAAGCAGGCGGAAGGCAAGAAGGGCTGGTTTGACTGGTTGCCGTCCCTCTAAGAACGGCCACGCCGCCCCCTTACGGAGGGGCATGGCGTGGTTCAGTCACGACGTTCCTTGAAAAAATCCTTCAGCAGCAGGGCCGCTTCGGTCTCGCCCATGCCCGGATAGACGTCTGGCGTATGGTGGCAAGTCGGCGAGGCGAAGAAGCGTACGCCATTGACGACCGCACCGCCCTTTTCGTCGGCGGCGCCGAAGTAAAGCCGGCGCAACCTGGCGAAGGAAATGGCGCCGGCACACATCGCGCAAGGCTCCAGCGTCACATAGAGATCGTGGCCGGTGAGCCGTTCGGCCGAGAGTTTCCCACAGGCTTCGCGGATCACCAACATCTCGGCATGCGCCGTCGGATCGGCAAGCTCGCGGGTGCGGTTGCCGGCTTTTGCAAGGACCGTGCTGCCGCTGGCGATGACGGCGCCGACCGGCACTTCGCCGCGCAAGCCAGCCGCTTCGGCCTCTTTTAGCGCCAGCGCCATGAAATCCGGCCGCTTCACGCTGGTTCCATTCCTATTATCTCCTCGCCACTCCAGGCTTTTGGTTTTCGTTTGTCTTTTCGGGAAAACCAGTCTCCACTTTTCGCTGACAAACTCTGATGATCCTGTTTTTCAGGGAAAACCGGTTTCCACTTTTCCCTGACAAACTCTGGCGATCCTGTTATTGAGCGCATCAACCCGAAAATCGGACTCGATTTTCGGAAATGATCATGCGCCAAATCAAAGTGCACCAGCGTTCGTTGCGCGCCCGAAAGGATGCGCCACGCTGTAGCAGCGCAAACGGACAAAGGCCACATGGACGACAACGACAAGAAATCTCCGCGCCAAAAAGGCCCGGGCAAGAAACCTGCGGCTCCGCGAGGCGGCGGCAAGCCATCCTTCGGCGCCAAGAAACCTTACGCGCCGCGCGGCGATCGGCCGATGGCCGCCGAGGGCGAACGCCCAAAGCGCGACTTCAAGGGCGGCGACAAGCCGTTCAGCAAGGGGCCACGCCCAGCGGGCAAGCCCTATGAAAAGCGCGAAGGGCCACGCAAGCCCTACGCGCCGCGCGGCGACCGTCCGATGGCGGCCGAAAGCGAGCGCAAGCCCTATGAGAAGCGCGAAGGACCGCGCAAGCCCTACGCGCCGCGTGGCGACCGTCCGATGGCGGCCGAAGGCGAGCGCAAGCCCTATGAGAAGCGCGAAGGACCGCGCAAGCCCTACGCGCCGCGCGGCGACCGCCCGGTTGCCGCTTCGGCGGAGGGTGGTGAAAAGCGTTTCGACCGTCCCAAGCGTGATTTCGGCGATCGTCCGAAGCGTGACTTTTCTGACCGTCCCAAGCGCGACTTCAGTGATCGCCCGAAGCGTGACTTCGGTGATCGGCCGCAAGCGGCATCGGGCGGCGGCTTCAAGCCGCGCCCACGGCCCGCCGAGGCCACGGAAGAGGCCGGCGAGCGCATCGCCAAGCGGTTGGCGCGCGCCGGCCTTGCCTCGCGCCGCGACGCCGAGGAATTGATTGCGGCCGGCCGCGTCAAGGTCAACGGTCGTGCTCTGACTTCGCCGGCTTTCAATGTCATGCCTGGCGACATCATCCATCTCGACGGCATGGAGATCCCGCCGATCGAACGCACGCGCCTGTTCCTGTTCCACAAGCCGGCCGGCGTCGTCACCACCAACCGCGATCCCGAGGGCCGCAAGACGGTCTTCGACGTGCTGCCGGCCGAATTGCCGCGGCTGATGACCATTGGCCGGCTCGACATCAACACCGAAGGCCTGCTGCTGCTCACCAATGATGGCGGCCTGTCGCGCGTGCTAGAACTGCCGGCCACCGGCTGGCTGCGCCGCTACCGCGTGCGCGTCCACGGCAAGGTCGAGGAAAGCGCGCTCGCCGGCCTGCGTGAAGGCATTGCCGTCGACGGCGTCTTCTATGGCGCCATCGAGGCCAGCCTCGACCGCGAGCAGGGCTCCAATGCCTGGCTGACGATCGGTCTGCGCGAAGGCAAGAACCGTGAGGTCAGGAACATCCTCGGTGCGCTCGGCCTCGACGTGACGCGGCTGATCCGCATCTCCTACGGCCCATTCCAGCTCGAGGATCTTCCCGAGGGCCATGTGCTGGAGATCAAGGGCCGCGTGCTGCGCGACCAACTGGGCGAGCGCCTGGTGGAGGAATCCGGCGCCAATTTCGACGCCGAGATAACAAAGCCGTTTTCCAACAAGCCGGTGCGGCGCACTGAAGTTCGCGAACCAGAACCCGAACGGCCGAAATTCACACGCGACGGCGAGCGCCGGCCGATCGGCGAGGGCGGGCTGATCAAGAACCGCAAGCGCCGCGAAGGCAGCCGCGATGAGGCACTCGGCAAGTTGTCGACCAGTCCCGACAGAGCCGAGAGGCCGGAAAAGAGCTTTGGCGAACGCGGCCCGAGGCCCGAACGCGGCGGCTTTGGCGACAAACCCCGTGGCAGTTTCGGCGACAAGCCGCGTGGTGGCTTCGGCGACAAGCCTCGCGGTGGTTTTGGCGGCAAGAAAACCGAGCGCGAGCAGCGGCCGATCGAGCCGCCCGGCCAGCGCAAGGCCAATGTCTGGATGGCGCCCGGTGCTAGGCCGATCGGCAAGGGCAGGGCGGAAGCCGACGCCGCCAAGGCGGCGGACGCCAAGGCGCGCAAGGCCTCGTTCAAGCCGTCCTATGGCAAGCCCGCTGGCAAACCGGGCGGCGCGAAGCCGTTCGGCAAGCCACGTGGCGAGCGTCCGGCCGGTGGCGGTGAACGGCCGCGCGGCGGCCCCAAGGGTCCCCGCACAAGATGAGAATCGTCGGCGGTGAGTTTCGTGGGCGTCCGCTGGCGACGCCCCGCAGCAGCGCCATCCGTCCGACGACCGACCGCACCCGCGAGGCCGTCTTCAACGTGCTGGCGCATCGCTTTGCCGAGCATTTGGACGGCGCGCGCGTGCTGGACCTGTTTGCCGGCACCGGCGCGCTTGGTCTGGAAGCGCTGTCGCGCGGCGCGTCCTATGGCGTCTTCATCGAGGAATCGGCCGAAGGCCGCGGCCTGATCCGCGACAATGTCGAGGCCTTTGGCCTGACCGGACGCACCAAGATTTTTCGCCGCGACGCCACCGGCCTTGGCGAGGCGGGCACGCTGGCGCCATTCGGTCTCGTCTTCGCCGACCCGCCCTATGGCAAGGGACTTGGCGAGCGCGCCTTGCAGTCGGCGAAGGCCGGCGGCTGGCTGCGGCCCGGCGCGCTGTGCGTGGTCGAGGAGACCGCGGCGGTTCCCTTCGAGCCGGGCCCAAGCTTTGCCGTGCTGGATGAGCGCAACTATGGCGAGACCATCATCCGTTTCATCGAGGCTGCCTGATACGCCTGCGTTGCGGCGGCCTCTTTGCCGCCGCCTTTGCCGGCAACAACAATTCACTTTGCTTGTCGCCTGCACCTTGCCCTATCGTCGTACCCAAGCAATTCCAGGAAAAGTGTTATGCGGTTTTCCGTCCGGAATTGCGTCAGAACAAAGAGACAGAGCAGTTCAGCGTTTCCGTGAAACGGTGAACTGCTCTACAAACCGGAGCCATTGATGACATTTCAGGCTGAATGGCTGCAGGGAACACTGCTGGCAACGTCGCTGGCCTTCACGCTCACCGGCTCCGCGCTGGCAGATAGCGCCGTGCCGCCCAACACCAAGTCGGCCGAGTTCAAGGTGACGGATTTCCTGCTCGACAACGGCATGGAGGTGGTCGTCATCCCTGATCACCGCGCGCCAATCGTCACCCATATGGTGTGGTACAAGATCGGCAGTGCCGACGAGCCGCCCGGCAAATCCGGCATCGCCCATTTCTTCGAACATCTGATGTTCAAGGCGACGACACATCATGCGGCCGGCGAGTTCGACCGCGCCGTCTCCGACATTGGCGGCTCCAACAACGCTTTCACCTCCTACGACTACACCGCTTTCCACGAGACGGTGGCGCCGTCGGCGCTCGAGCAGATGATGGGCTTCGAGGCCGACCGCATGCGCAACCTCATCCTCACCGACGATGTCATCAAGACCGAGCGCGATGTCATCCTCGAGGAGCGCCGCTCGCGCATCGACAACAATCCGCAGGCGGTGCTCGACGAGGAAGTCGATGCCACGCTCTGGCAAAACCAGCCCTATCGCATCCCCGTCATCGGCTGGATGCAGGAGATGGAACAGCTGAACCGCATCGACGCCACCGCCTTCTATGACAAATACTATCGGCCCAACAACGCCGTGCTCATCGTGGCCGGCGATGTCGAACCCGCCATGGTCAAGGCGCTGGCCGAAAAAACCTATGGCAAGGTAGCGCGCGGCCCGAACCTGCCGCCGCGCATCCGCCCGGTCGAGCCGGAGCAGAACACCAAACGCACCGTCACGCTCTCCGACGCCCGCGTCAGTGTGCCGAGTTTCTCGACGCAATGGGTGGTGCCATCCTACCACACCGCCAAGCCGGGCGAGGCCGAAGCGCTTGACCTCCTGGCCGAAATCCTCGGCGGCGGCAACCGCAGCCGGCTCTACCAGGCCCTGGTCGTCCAGCAAGGCATCGCTTCCAGCGCCGGTGCGTATTTCCAGGGCACCATGCTCGACGACACCAATTTCACCGTCTATGGCGCGCCGCGCGGCGACGCCAAGCTCGCCGACGTTGAGGCCGCGGTCGATGCGGAGGTGGCGCGCATCGCCAGCGGCGGCGTCACGGCGGACGAGCTCGAAAAGGCCAAGGACCGCTATGTCAGGTCGATGGTCTTTGCCCGCGACAAGCAGGATTCCATGGCCGAAATCTATGGCTCGACCCTCGCCACCGGCGGCAATGTGCAGGACGTCCAGCAATGGCCTGACCGCATCCGCAAGGTCACGGCGGACGAGATCAAGGCCGTCGCCGCGCGCTATTTGGTGCTCGCCTGCTCGACCACTGGCTATCTCTTGCCGCAGCAACAGGCGGGGAATTGATGATGAACTCGATGCATATGCGCGAGGCAGTGAAAGCGGGTGACCTTCTCCCCTTGGCGGACAAGGAAAGACCGCGCGTGGGCGCCGCCCTCGCAACCCTCTTCCTCTCCATCCTCTTCCTGGTCCTGCCCGCACTAGCCGCCCGCGCCATGGACATCCAGCAGGTCACCTCGCCAAAAGGCATCACTGCCTGGCTGGTCGAGGATTATTCGGTCCCGATCGTCGCCGTCCGCTTCGTCTTCGATGGCGGCTCGACGCAGGATCCGGTGGGCAAGGAGGGTCTGGCCAATCTGATGACCGGCCTGTTCGACGAGGGCGCCGGGCCGCTCGATTCGGAAGCCTTCCAGATCAGGCTCGACGATGCCGGCGCCGAGATGAGTTTCGAGGAGACCCGTGACGGCGTCTATGGCTCCATGCGTATGCTGGCCGAACAGCGCGACGAGGCGTTCGACCTGTTGCGGCTGGCGGTCAACGAGCCGCGCTTCGATCAGGCGCCGATCGACCGCATCCGCGCCCAGATCCTGTCCGGCATCATCGCCACCGAGAACGATCCCGACACGGTGGCGCAGCACAAATGGGCGCGCGCCATCTATGGCGACCACCCCTATTCGCGCTCCGACCAGGGCTCCAGGCAGAGCATCGCCGCGATCACGCAGGACGATCTGAAAACCCTGCACAAGGCGGTCTTCGCGCGCGGCGGCCTGCATGTCGCCGTGGTCGGCGCCATCGACGCCGAGACCCTGAAGAAAAAGCTGGACATGGTGTTCGGCGACCTGCCCCAGAAACAGGCGCTCACCCCGGTCGCCGATGTCGAGCCGAAGCTCGCACAGCGCCTCGAGGTCAATTACGACCTGCCGCAGACTTCGCTGCAACTCGCCTGGCCGGGCGTGAAACGCAAGTCGGCGGATTTCTTCCCCGCCGTGCTGATGAACGAGATCCTTGGCGGCGGCACCTTTACCTCGCGCCTTTACCAGGAGGTGCGCGAAAAGCGCGGGCTGGCCTATGGCGTCAACTCCTCGCTGGTCAACCAGGACCATGCCGACGCGCTGATCGTCACCACCGGCACGCGTTCCGACCGCGTGGCCGAGACACTCGGCATTGTCCGCGACGTCGCCAGGCAGTTGGCTGAGGATGGCCCGACCGAGGCTGAGCTCGCGGCAACCAAGAAATACCTGATCGGCGCCTATGCCATCAGCAATCTGGACTCTTCGAGTTCCATCGCCGCGACGCTGGTCGAATTGCAGCTTGACGATCTCGGCATAGACTACATGCAGCGCCGCGCCGGTTACATCAACGCGGTGACGCTCGACCAGGTCAAGGCGGCGGCGAAAAAGCTGCTGACCGCCGAGCCGACCATCATGGTGGTCGGGCCGCCGCTGGCCGGAGCCGGCAAGGGATGAGCCCGACCTTCGGCATAGCTTTCGGCGGCGGCGGTGCGCGCGGTTTGGCGCATATCCATGTCATCGAGGCGCTGGACGAACTCGGCATAAAGCCGGTGGCGATCGCCGGCTCGTCGATAGGCGCCATCATGGGCGCCGGCATGGCCGCCGGCATGACCGGCAGGGACATCCACGACTATGCCCGCTCGATTCTCGGCCGCCGCGCCGAAGTGGCGAGCCGCATGTGGCGCGCCCGGCCGGGCACCATCGCCGAAGCCATGCAGAACGGCATCCGCGTCAGCCAGTTCAATGTCGAGCGCATCCTCAAGGCGTTTTTGCCCGAGGCCATTCCCGAAACCTTCGCCGAACTGAAAATCCCGCTGAAGGTGACGGCGACCGACTATTTCGGCCACAAGCTCGCCGTGTTCGACGAAGGCGACCTGCATTCCGCGCTGGCCGCCTCGGCTGCCATTCCCGCCGTCTTCCGCCCGGTGACGCGCGACGGCAGGCTGCTGATCGATGGCGGCATCTACAACCCCGTGCCGTTCGATCTCATAGAGAACGACGCCGACATCATCATCGGCGTTGACGTCGTCGGCGCGCCGGAAGAGGCCGACCGCAAGCATCCCACCTCCGTCGACCTGATGTTCGGCGCCACGCAGCTGATGATGCAGTCGATCATCGCCAACAAGCTGAAACAATGCCGCCCCGACATATTGGTCCGCCCGGCGGTGTCAAAATACCGCGTCCTCGATTTCCTGAAGATCGACGCCCTGATGAACGAGACGGCGGATATCAAGGATCAGTTGAAGCGGGAAGTGGCGAGAGTGGTGGAGGCGCGCGCTGCCATCAAGGGGAGGCGAGGGAAGAAGGCCGGTTGAGTGGTGGGGTCGGCTAAGACTTCGCTGGCGCGTACTCCAGCGCAACAACGCCATTGCTGAACGGCGTGGCCGAAATCAGCTCGAGCGGTACTTGTTCGCTTGGTGGGAACAGCGGCTTGCCCTGGCCGACGGCGCCGGGATAGCTGAGCAGCCTGACGCGGTCGACCAGCCCGTGGCGCAGCAATTCCTGTGCGACGCTGAGGCTGCCATGCACATAGATGTTGCCGCCGCTGCCTTGCTTCAGCGTCCTCACCGCATCCGACAACGCACCCTTGAGGAGTTCGGCCGGTTTCCAGTCGAGCGCCTTCAAACTCGTCGATGCAACGTATTTCGGCAGCGCGTTGAACCGGTCGGCAAAATCTCCGGTTTCCTTGGGCCATGAGCCGGCAAAAATCTCATAGGTCTTGCGTCCCAGAAGCATGGCGCCGCTGTCGGCAAGTTCATCTTCCTTGAACCTGTTCATCTCGTCATTCCAGGTCACGCCGGGCAATTTTTCGACCTCGGCAACACCATCGACGCTGATGAATTCGGTGACGATGAGTTTTCTCATGGCGTTCTCCTCTTCGCTCAAAGGACGAACTGGATGAGCCTTTTGCTACAGGCCCTGAAAAATCCGGGTGGTTTGTCGCAGAAGGGGTTTCTCTGGCCTAAGCTAGGCACCAAGTCGAATTTTGGTGCTACATCTCAGCGGATATTTCCAAAGCTACAGGAAGATCATGGGATTCGGGGTCTTCATCCACCGCTCAGATTCGATCTACGATGACAGCCCCGCTGAGCGATATCAGTTCCCCAGCCAGTATCTGCGCCGTGTGGAAGCATGCGTTGGCGATTGGATCATCTACTATGAACCTAGCAAAGTAGACGATACCCGTGGCTATTTCGCTCTGGCCAAAGTCCAGGAAGTTATCCCTGACCCTGTCGCGCCTGGTATGTATCTCGCTTTGATTGAGCCGGGGTCGTACCTCGATTTCGCCAATCCCGTTCCATTCAATGGGATGGACGGGCTCGTTGAGCGAGGTTTGCTTAACGACCAGGGACGGATTTCCGGCCGCGCTCAATCGGCCGTACGACCGATCAGCCCGAGCGACTTCAACCACATTCTCGATCTGGGCCTTGACGCCCGTGAGCCGTTGCTGCCACGCGTCGATGAAATCGGCATTTCATCCGGATTTCAGGATGAAGAGGCGCCATTCCAGTTCGAGCACAGCCGCGACCGCATAAGTTACATCGGATCGCGAATCGTGCGGGACCGCATTTTCCGCCGCATCGTCTTGCGCGCCTATGATGAGCGCTGCGCAATCACGGGACTGAAGTTGATAAATGGCGGTGGTCGGGCAGAAGTTGCCGCGGCACATATTCGGCCCGTCGAAGCGAACGGGCCCGATGTCGTCAACAACGGGCTCGCACTATCAGGGACCGCGCATTGGATGTTCGATCGCGGATTGATCAGCCTCTCCGACGATCTCGAAATCCTGATTTCGCGGCAGGTCAACGACCTCGAAAGCGTGCAAGGGTTCATAAACAAGACCCGCCGCGCGCTTCCGCCTCGCCGACAGCTCGAACGCCCGCACCCTCATTTCTTGCAATGGCATCGCGAGCACTGCTTCAAGCAGTAAGGCGACGCCCTTCGCTTTGGGATTGGCAGACTTAAGGGCCCCTCAGTCCTTCGCCCGCTCCACATAAGACCCATCGGCCGTCATCACCACCACGCGGGTGCCGGGCGCGATGTGGGGTGGCACGGCTGTGCGCACGCCGTTGGAGAGCACGGCGGGCTTGTAGGAGGACGAGGCCGTCTGGCCCTTGGTCGTCGGTTCGGTCTCGACCACTTCGAAAGTGGCGCGCTGCGGCAGGACCAGGGAGATCGCGATGCCGTTGAACTGCGAGACCTGCACCGGCATGCCTTCCTGCAGATAGGGGGCTGCGTCGCCGACCACGGCTTCGCTCACCGCCACCTGATCGTAGGTTTCCGGGTTCATGAAGTGATAGCCTTCACCATCGGCGTAGAGGAAGGTGTGCTCGCGCTCCTCGACATAGGCGCGCTCAACCTGCTCTGTGGTGCGGTAGCGCTCCGAAACCTTCACCCCGTCGCCGATGCGGCGCATGTCGAGCTGCGTCACGGGTGTGCCCTTGCCTGGGTGGATGTTTTCGGCAAAGAGGATCACATAAAGCTTGCCGTCCTTGTCGACGACATTGCCTTTGCGGAGCGAACTGGCGATGACTTTCACCACGGTTTTTTATCCTGCGAGAGTTGACGGGCGTTTGCCGGCTTGTGCGGCGCTGGTAGCGCATCTTGGCGCGAACCGCCAGCCCCTAAGGCGCGCCAGCATGCCTTCAAATCGCTCATGACCGCCGCTTCGCCCTGGTGGACGCCTGACGTTCACGCCGACCGCCGCCCGCGCCTGATGCTGCGCAACAGCCTCACCGCTGCGCTGCGCGACTGGTTTGCCCGCAATGATTTCATTGAGGTGGAAACGGCGGCGCTGCAGGTCTCGCCCGGCAATGAGGCGCATCTGGCGGCCTTCGCCACGGAGGCGGTCGGGCCGGATGGCGCGCGTTCGCCGCTTTATCTCCACACTTCACCGGAATTCGCCTGCAAGAAGCTGCTCGCGGCCGGTGAACAGCGCATTTTCAGTCTTGGTCCGGTCTGGCGCAACCGCGAGCGCGGCCCTTTGCACCATCCCGAATTCACCATGCTCGAATGGTACCGGGTGGGCGAGACCTATGAGAGCCTGATGCGCGATTGCGCCGATCTGCTGGCGCTGGCCGCGACGAGGGCAGGGGCGCCGCGCTTTTCCTTCCGGGGCCGCGACTGCGATCCGCTCAGTGAGCCGGAGCGGCTGACAGTGGCTGACGCTTTCTCGCGCCATGCCGGCATCGACCTCCTGGCCACGGTCGCCGCCGATGGCGGCACGGATCGGGACGCGCTCTACGCCGCCTTGACGAAGGCCGGCCTGCGCACGGCGCCCGACGACAGCTGGGCCGACCTGTTCAGCCGGGTGATGGTGGAAAAGATCGAGCCCAATCTCGGCATCGGCCGTGCCACCATTCTTTGCGAATATCCGGTCGCCGAGGCGGCGCTTGCCCGGCCAAGCCCGCGCGATGCGCGCGTCGCCGAGCGCTTCGAGCTCTATTGCTGCGGCGTCGAACTCGCCAACGGATTTGGCGAACTGACCGATGCCGAGGAGCAGCGCCGGCGCTTCATCCTCGAGATGGACGAAAAAGAGCGCATCTATGGCGAGCGTTATCCGTTGGACGAGGATTTTCTCGCCGCCCTTGCCATCATGCCGCAGGCCAGCGGCATCGCGCTCGGCTTCGACCGCTTGGCGATGCTGGCGACCGGAGCGCAAAGGATCGAGGATGTCATCTGGACGCCTGTGGCCGCGTCCTGAGACAACCAAAACGCTCGCGCCGCCCTTCTTTTGCCGGTCTTGACCCACAGGCAATCACTCCATTGTTTCCGGCCTTCGCCATTGCACAAGCCGGATCGGGACAATAGATGGGTGGGCGCGGCCGCAAGCTGGCCGCGACGAGCAGGATCACAGGCATGGCCGACACATCAGACGCTAAAAAATTGACCGACCGCGTCGCGGCGCTGGTCGAGGCCGCCAAAAAGGCAGGCGCCGATGCCGCCGATGCGGTCGCCGTGCGCGGCCGTTCGACGGGCGTGTCCGTGCGGCTCGGCAAGGTCGAGGCCACCGAATCGTCCGAGGCAGAGGATGTTTCGTTGCGCGTCTTCGTCGGCCAGCGCGTGGCGAGCGTCTCGGCTACCGCCGCGTCCGACCCGCGCTCGCTTGCCGAGCGCGCCGTTGCGATGGCGAAAGTCTCGCCCGAGGATCCCTATCAGGGTCTCGCCGATCCGGCGCTGCTGGCGAAACGAACGCGCGATCTCGACCTGTTCGACGCCACCGAAGTCTCCGCCGATCAGCTGAAGGAAGCCGCCCTTGCGGCGGAAGCGGCCGCCCTTGCCGTCAAGGGCGTGACCAATTCGGCCGGCGCCAGTGCCGGTGCCGGCCTTGGCGGCATGGTGCTGGCCACTTCGCACGGCTTCCTCGGCCACTATGTCGGCTCGCGTTTCTCGCGTTCGGCCAGTGTCATTGCCGGCGAGGGCACCGGCATGGAGCGCGACTATGAATTCTCCTCGCGCCAGCATTTCGCCGATCTCGACGCGCCTGATGACATCGGCCGCAAGGCTGGCGAACGCGCCGTGCGCCGCCTCGGCGCGCGCAAGGCGGCGACTGGGCCGGTCGACGTGGTGTTCGACCCGCGTGTGGCGCGCGGCATCGCCGGCCACATTGCCGGTGCCATCAACGGCGCCTCCGTCGCGCGCAAAACCTCGTTCCTGCGCGACATGATGGGCAAGCAGGTGGCCGCATCCGCCATTACGGTCACCGACGAGCCGCTCAGGCCGCGTGGCCAGGCCTCGCGTCCGTTCGATGGCGAGGGCGTCGAGGGCGAGAGGCTTCTCATGGTCGAAAAGGGCGTGCTCAACCACTGGTTCCTGTCGACCTCGGCCGCGCGCGAACTGGGATTGATCACCAACGGGCGCGGATCGCGCAGCGGCTCTTCCGTTTCACCGTCCTCCACCAATCTCGCCATCGAGCCGGGCGAACGCTCGCCGGGCGACTTGATCAAATCGCTCAAGACCGGCTTCTACGTCACCGAAGTGTTCGGCCAGGGCGTCGACATGGTGACCGGCGAATACAGCCGCGGCGCCTCCGGCTTCTGGATCGAGAATGGCGAACTGGCCTATCCGGTCGCCGAGGTCACCATCGCCTCGAACCTGAAGACCATGTTCCTCAACATGGTGCCGGCCAACGACCTCGACCGCAATTTCGGCACGGCCGCGCCAACTCTGCTGATCGAAGGCATGACCCTTGCCGGAGCATGAGTTGACTGCTGCCGGTGCCTCCTCGGGCGCCATCGGGGATCTGCCGCTGCTGCGCGACGCCGCCCGCGAGGCGGGTCTCATCGCCATGCGCTACTTCGGCAACAGCCCGCAGGTCTGGATGAAGGGCGGCACCTCGCCGGTCAGCGAAGCCGATCATGCGGCCGACGCCTATCTGCGTCGCACGCTGCTGGCGGCACGGCCCGACTATGGCTGGCTGTCGGAAGAGACGGTCGATGACCCGGTGCGGCTTTCGGCGCGCCGCACCTTCGTCGTCGATCCGATCGACGGCACGCGCGGCTTCCTCGAGGGCCAGCGCACCTGGTGCGTCAGCGTCGCTGTCGTCGAACAGGGCCGCACGCTTGCCGGCGTGCTCGAATGCCCGGCAATGGACGAGACCTACTGGGCGCTGCCCGGCCAGGGCGCCTTCCGTAACGGCAAGCGCATCGCGGTGCGCACGCTTGGCGACAAGGCCGAGATTTCCGGGTTGAAGCAGTTGATCGACCTGGTGCCGGCCGGCTGGCAGAAGCGGCTGACGCGGGCACCCTACAGCCCCTCGCTTGCCTACCGCCTGGCGATGATCGCCAATGGCACGCTCGACGCCACCTTCGTCAAGCCGAACGCGCATGATTGGGACATCGCCGCCGCCGATCTCATCCTGGGCGAGGCCGGCGGCCGGTTGCTCGACCCGCATGGCCGCGCGCCGCTCTATGCCGGTGAAGTCACCCGCCACGGCGCGCTCGCCGCCGGCAGCGGTGAATTGCTGGCTGTGCTCGTCGATGTCATCGCCGGGCTGGATGCGTGAAAGCACATTCGCAGGTTCCAAAGTCGGCGGCTTTGGTCTAGACCTGTCACAAACTCACAATATGTGAAGGACCGACATGACCGCGGAAGACGGGAAGAAACAGCTTTTGCATCTGGTGTTCGGCGGCGAACTGAAGAAGCTTGGCGGCACCGAGTTCCGCGATCTCGACGGGCTCGACATTGTCGGCATCTATCCTGACTATCAATCCGCGCACACGGCGTGGAAAGCCAAGGCGCAAGCCAGCGTGGACAATGCCCATATGCGTTATTTCGTCGTTCATCTGCACCGTCTGCTCGACCCCGACAACAAGGCTGTCGGTTGACCTCGATGGAGCATGACCTGGCGAAAGGGCCAGCGAGCGAGGCAACGCCCACCGGCAGGGGCGGCAGCCGCGCGACCAAGGCGTTCTGGCGCAAGGTGCGCGAACCGCTGGCGCAGTCGCGATTCGTCAAGAACGCCATTGCCAGCCTGCTGGCGCAATTCGTGCGGCTGGTTCGCCTGACCAGCCCTCTGGTCGCCGGATCGGCACGCTTTTCGGGCGGCGCCTATGCCGAATTCGAGCCCGGCATCATCGCTCTATGGCACGGCCAGCATCTTTTGACGCCGGCCTATTATCCCAAGCGCAAGCCGCTGGTCGCCATGGTGTCGCGCAGCGCCGATGCCGAACTCAATGCGCTGATGCTGGAGAAATTCGGTATCGAGGCGGTGCGCGGTTCGGGCGGGCGTGACAATGCCAGGCATCTCGACAAGGGTGGGGCCAAGGCCCTCATCGCCCTCAAAAAGTCGCTCACCGCAGGCAAGAACGTCGCCATGATCGCAGACATTCCGCACGGCACCCCGCGCGACGCAGGGCTCGGTATCGTTCTCCTGGCGCGCCTCTCGGGCCGGCCGCTGCTGCCGGTCGCCATCGCCACCTCCCGCCGCAAGGTGCTGGAAAAGAGTTGGGACAAGACCACCATCAACCTGCCGTTCGGCCGTTCCGCCGTGACCATCGGCGCGCCGATCTTTGTCGCGGCGGACGCCGACGACGCCGAAATGGAGCGCAAGCGCCAGGAAGTCACCACCGCGCTCAATGCCGCGACCGCCGAGGCTTACCGTCTCGTGGATGGCCGGCGATGAGCGGTCGCTGGGCGCGCACCATGCTGACGGCATACCGTTTCGCCGGTGCCGCGGCCTATCCGCTGGTCGGGCCTTATGTCGCCTGGCGCACCTCGCGCGGCAAGGAGGACCGCAACCGCCGTCGCGAGCGCTACGGCGTCGCCGGCCGGCCGCGCCCTGAGGGGCCCGTCATCTGGATCCATGCCGCGAGCGTTGGCGAGACCATAGCCGTCGTGCCGCTGGTCGAGAGCATTCTCGACTATGGCGTCAACATCGTGCTGACCACAGGCACGGTGACATCGGCCCAGGTTGCCGATGAGCGGCTCGGTGACCGCATCATCCACCAATATGTGCCGCTCGACCTGAAGCCGGCGGTCAGCCGGTTCCTCGACCACTGGCGGCCGGATCTGGCGATCATCGCCGAATCCGAGATCTGGCCGATGACCATCCTCGAGCTTGGCGCGCGCCATGTGCCGCAGGTGCTGGTCAATGGCAGGCTTTCCGATCGCTCGTTCTCTTCGTGGAAGAAGCGCGCCAACATCGCCGAAGCGCTGTTCGAGAACCTGGCCCATGTCGTTGCGCAGTCCGATGTCGACGGCGAGCGCTTTCGCGCGCTTGGTGCCCGGCCGGTCACCGTGTCGGGCAATCTCAAGGTCGACACCAACCCACCGCCGGTCGACGAACGGGTACTGGCCACCTTGCAGCGGCAGATCGGCGGCCGCCCGACCTGGGCGGCGATCTCGACTCATGATGGCGAGGAAGTGGTCGCGGCGGATGTCCATGCGACGCTGCACAAGCGTCACCACGGCCTGCTGACGATCGTCGTTCCGCGCCATCCCGATCGTGCCGAGGCGCTTGCCGCGCAGATTTCCGGCATGGGGCTGAAGGTCGCGCGGCGCAGCAAGGGCGACCGCATCGGGCCCGACACCGATATCCTGCTCGGCGACACGATCGGCGAGATGGGGCTCTATCTCCGACTGACCGAAATCGCTTTTGTCGGCCGCTCGCTGACCTCCGAGGGCGGGCAGAACCCGCTCGAGCCGGCCATGCTCGACACCGCGGTCCTTGCCGGCCGCAATGTGCAGAATTTCCGCGAGGCCTATCAGCGCCTGATCGACAGCGGTGGCGCCAAGCTGGTGCGCGATCGCGACATGCTGGCCGGTGCCGTCAATTTCCTGCTGACCAACGAAGTCGCGCGGCACGAGATGATGGCGGCGGGGATCGCGACCGTCGATGAGATGCGCGGCGCGCTGGCGCGCACGCTGAAATCGCTCGAACCCTATATCCAGCCGCTGGTCGTCAAGTCGCGCCTGAAGGGCGCCAACGGGCGCTAGCGTGGCCTCCGAAGCACCACCATTCTGGTGGGAAGAGCCGGACTGGAAAGTCCTGGCGCTGTCGCCGCTATCGGCCGTCTATGCGCTTGTCGCCGGCCGCGGCATGCGGCGGGCACGGCGCGAGAAGATCGAGGCGCCGGTTCTGTGCGTCGGCAATTTCACCGTCGGCGGCACCGGCAAGACGCCGGTCGCCATCGCGCTCGCCGAACAGGCCAAGCGCATGCAGCTGAAGCCCGGTTTCCTGTCGCGCGGCCATGGCGGCTCCTTCGCCGAGCCGCATGTCGTCGATGCCCATCACGATGCCGCCAAACATGTCGGCGACGAACCGCTGCTTTTGGCCGAACACGCGCCGGTCGCGGTGACGCCGAACCGCGCTGCCGGCGCCCGGCTGCTCATCGAAAAGCACGGCTGCGATTTCCTGATCATGGATGACGGCTTTCAGAGCGCGCGCATCCACATCGACTACGCGCTGATCGTGGTCGACGCCCGCTACGGCATCGGCAATGGTCGCGTCATTCCGGGCGGCCCGCTAAGGGCCAAGATCGTCGACCAGTTGGTCTTCACCAGCGGGCTGTTGAAGATGGGCGAGGGCACCGCCGCCGACGCCGTGGTGCGCCAGGCGGCGCGCGCCGGTCGGCCGATCTTCGAGGCGCGTACGGAGCCCAGCAGCAAGACAGGGCTTGCCGGCAAGCGGTTCCTGGCCTTTGCCGGCATCGGCCATCCCGACAAATTCTTCGACACAGTGAGGGCGGCCGGCGGCGAGGTGGTTCTCTCAAAGCCCTTTCCGGACCATCATTTCTACGCTGAGGACGATCTCGCCGAACTGGCGGCGACGGCGCGCGCCGAAGGCCTTGGCCTCATCACCACGGCCAAGGACGCTGCCCGGCTGCGCCATGGCGCCTCGCAGGACTTTCTCGACAGGCTTGAGGTGCTGGAAATCGACACGGTTTTCGAGCTCGACCATGTTCCCGAGCGAATCATCGACGAGACGCTGGATGCCTGGCGGCAGCGCAAGCTGAGAGGCTAGAGCAATTCCAGGAAAAGTGTGAAGCGCTTTCCCTTGGGAATTGCGTCCAAACAAAGAGCTGGAACGGTTCGGCGTTTCCGTGAAACGATGAACCGTTCTAGCTACGCTTGCGCAGCTCCGGATGCATTTCGATTTCGCGGCGCAGCGAGGCGGTGGCGTTGGCGTAAGGCTCCTGCCTGGCGACGCTCCAGTATTTCAGCTCGTCCAGGGGGATGTTTTCCCCGGTCACCGCGCAGCGCACGAACGAGCCGGGGCTGGTGACCTGGAAATCGCCATCGAGATAGCGGATGCGGGCTTCCTTGCCGCCCGGGCCTTCGAAACGGTTCATCATGCGGTGGTGCCGAGGTTCATGCTGATTTCATCGCCACAAATCGCCGGCCAGGTCAAGCATGCGACAAGCCTCGGACAATGCTGAGGCACTACGACAGGTATGAAAAGCGCTTTTATCGGGGGCACGATGGATATTTCTTCCGCCCGCCTGGCTTCCTTGCTCAAGGAGGCGATGACGCCGCAGCCCGTGCCGGTGGCGAAGGCCGATCCGGTCAGGACGGCGCTGGTCAGGGAACTGGTCCAGCCCGCCGCGCCCTCTCTGCTCGCCCAACGGACGGCGCCCGCCTTGATGGCGATGCCTGCCGCGCCAATGGCCGTCAAATCGCAGCAGATAGCTTCGGCGGGCATCGTCGAAGCCTATCAGGCCCAGCTCGACACGCGGGACGAGGCGGTGCTGGCAACGGTCGTGCCGAGGAGAGCTGCCCCGCCCGAGGCCGAAACGCAGCGCGGCGCCATGCCGCCTTCGGCGACGGCCAATGACAACGCGCCGGCCAGGCCCGCGGGTGTGTCCTTGCTGTCGTTTATCCCGCCGCAGGCTCCGGTCCCGCAAAACGCCGCCCTGGCAATGCCGGCGGGACGGCATAGGCCCGCCAATCAATCCTACGGTGCGGCGCCGAATCCCGAACGTCTTTTGATGAAGATCGGCTTTGTTTCGATAACGCTGGGTTTATTGGGAATCTTGACCGTTGGCTTCGTTCTGCTGCTGCTTCGTTGAGTCTGTGAATCGACTGATCTTGGGCGGGGGCAGGAGACCTATCGCTCGGCTTCGATAAACGCCTCGATCTTGTCCGGCGCCAATCCGGCCTGCTGCGCGATGCGGCGGGCAAGGTCGGCGGCGGCCGTGCGTGGCCGTCCCAGCGGCCGGTCGAGCCAATAGGACACCGGACTGAGCGCGGTGCGCTCGTCGACCGCGGTGATGCGGCCCGACTGCAGCTGATGCCCGGTCAGCGGCGGACGCGCCAATGCGATGCCGAGCCCATAGGCTGCGGCATCCAGCACCAGATTGTAATCCTCGAATCGCCGGTCCTGTGGGCGTGGCCGGTAGTCCATGCCTTGCGCGGCGAACCAGGCACGCCAGGCGGAGGCGTCGGAATCGTTGATCAGCGGAAATTTGAGCAGCCTGGCCGGGTCGCCCCGCCCGATTTCGCGTGCCAGCTCGGGCGAAGCGACCGGGAAGACATGCTCTTCGAACAGCTGCACCGAAACGCGGCCCGGAATGCCGCCACGGCCGCAGCGGATCGACAGGTCGATGCCTTCATCGGCAAGGTCGGCCTGGCGGATGTCGACATCGAGCACGATGCGCAGCTTGGTGGGATTGTTTTCCAGCGCCGCCATGCGCGGCATCAGCCACAGTCCGCTCACCGAGGGGATAGAGGTCAGCCGCACCACCGCCGTGCCGCGTGGCTCGACCCAGCGGTCGGAATGGCTCGATATCAGCGCGAAAGCCTCCGATGTGCGCAGATGCAGCCGGTTGCCTTCGATCGTCAGCGTCACGCCACGCGCGCCGCGATCGAACACTTTCAACCCGAGCCAGTCCTCCAGCTTGGCGATCTGCCGGCTGACGGCGCCATGGGTGATGTTGAGCTTTTCGGCCGCCGCAGAAAAACTGCCGGTTCGCGCCGCCGCGTCGAAGGCGCGCAGGGTTTCGAGCGGCACCATTGTCTCTGAGCTGTGATCCATAGTCACAGCTGATCCTCGATTTGGTCGTTTGTCAACGGCGCCGAAAAGACGTTTTCTGCATTCAAGGGCGGAAAACACGAGGACAGCAAGATGAGCGCGATCACGGGAACGTCGAATCAGACACAGCGGATGGACACCACGGCAGCGATCGCGGTCGCGCTCACGGTGGTGGGCTGGGCGTCGGCCTTTCCGGCGATCCGTGCCGGCCTCGCCGCCTTCGGCCCCCTGGAACTCGGTGCGCTACGCTTTGCCATCGCCGCCGTGCCGGCAGCGATTTTCCTTGCCGCCAAGCGTCCGGCATTGCCCAGGCTCGATGAATTGTGGTGCCTCGCCTTTGGCGGCGCCATTTTCGTCGCGCTCTACACCGTCATGCTCAATTTCGGCGAGTTGACCGTCTCGGCCGGGGCCGCCGGCTTCATCATCAATGTCAGCCCGATCTTCACCGCCATTATGGCTATGGCATTGCTCGGCGAGCGCTTCTCAGGTTGGGCCTGGTTTGGCACGGCCATTTCTTTCGCCGGCATCGGCATCATCGCCGTGGCCGACGGCAATGGCCTGCACTTCAATGCCGGCGCGCTGTTGGTTCTTGGCTCTGCGCTATGCTCGGCCGTCAACACGATCGTCCAGAAGCCGCTGTTTGCCCGCCATCATCCATTGACCATCTCGGCCTCGAATATGATCCTTGGCGCACTTTGCCTGTCACCCTTTCTGCCAAGCGGCTTTGCACAGGCAGCGGTCGCCAACACAGCCGGCCTCGGCGCCGTGATCTTTCTCGGCATCGTGCCCAGCCTGATCGCCTATGCCGCTTGGGCAACCGCGCTGTCGCGTCTCCCGGCGGCGCGCGCTTCGAACTTCCTCTACCTGGTCTCGCCGATGTCCGCCTTGATCGGCTTCTTCTGGCTGGGCGAAGTGCCGACCCTGCTCGGCATCCTCGGCGGCGCGCTGGCGCTCGGCGGCGTCATCGTGGTCAATTTGAAGCGGTGAAGCACATGGTTGGAGGCGTTTGCGGACTCAAGAAAAGAGCCGCTTCGAGCGGCTCTTTTCTTGCCCCCTCATCCGGCCGCTTCGCGGCCACCTTCTCCCCGCTGGGGAGAAGAGCGAGGTGCCAGCGCTGAAAAGTCTCTTCTCCCCACCGGGGAGAGGCCAGCCGAGCGACGCGGAGGCTCGGTGAGGGGCCTTACCCTCACCGCCGCCCGAA
Organism: Mesorhizobium loti; assembly: GCA_002356515.1. Taxonomy (NCBI): domain Bacteria; kingdom Pseudomonadati; phylum Pseudomonadota; class Alphaproteobacteria; order Hyphomicrobiales; family Phyllobacteriaceae; genus Mesorhizobium; species Mesorhizobium loti. The sequence goes on from AP017605.1 coordinate 7,633,990, forward strand.
CAGCCGCTCGATATCCGCCAGCTTGAGCTCGATATAGGTAGGCCGGCCATGGTTGCAGGTGCCGGATCCCGGCGTCGCTTCCATCTGGCGCAGCAGCGCGTTCATCTCCTCGGCCTTGAGCAGGCGGCCGGAGCGCACCGAGCCGTGGCAGGCCATGGTGGCGGCGATCTTGTCCAGCCTTTCCTTCAGCGTTTCGACCGTGTCGTTGTCGGCGATCTCGTCGGCGAGATCGCGCACCAATTGCCGGACATTGGTCTCGCCCAGCATGGACGGAGTCTCGCGCACCGCCACCGCTCCGGGGCCGAAACGCTCGATGCCGAGGCCGAAGCGGGCGAGTGTCTCGGAATGCATCGCGAGCCGCTCGGCGTCCTCTTCCGGCAAATCGATGATCTCCGGCAGGAGCAGCATCTGCGAAGGCACGGGTCGCGAGTGCAGGGCGTTCTTCAGCGCTTCGTAAACCAGTCGCTCATGCGCGGCATGCTGGTCGACGATGACGAGCGAATCCCTGGTCTGCGCCACGATGTAGTTCTCATGCACTTGGGCGCGTGCCGCGCCTAGCACCGTGCCGAGGAGCGTCTCAGCCGCTTCGCTCAGCCCCGCGCGCGCATCGGCGCTGGCAAGCTCACCGGCATCGAACGCCGCCTGGCCGGGCTCGCCAAAGCCACTGCCATTCCTTGCGCCGGCGCGCTCAAAGCCCGCACCTTCGAAACCCATGTCGAGCGGGCGCTGCGGTGAGTGCGAGGGGTCGAAACCGGCGGAGCCGGACGCGCGATAGGCCGCGTCGTAGCTGCGATGGCCGTTGGCCGGGCCGCCGTGACCGTAGGATGCCGCACCTGGCCGGAACGCCGCCATCATGCCGGCGGCTCCCGTCGTGGCTGAACGGATGCCGGCATCGGCCAGTGCCTGCCGGATGGCGCCGACGATCAGCCCGCGCACCAGGCCCGGATCGCGGAAGCGCACATCGGCCTTGGCCGGATGGACATTGACGTCGACGATGGTCGGATCGAGCGTTAGGAACAGCACCGTCACGGCGTGGCGGTCGCGCGGCAGGACATCGGCAAAGGCGCCGCGAATGGCGCCGGCGATCAGCTTGTCGCGCACCGGCCTGCCATTGACATAGGCGTATTGCTGCAGCGCGTTGGCGCGGGTGAAGGAGGGGATCGACACATGGCCGGTCAAATGCACGCCTTCGCGCATCGCGTCGATGGCAATGGAATTGTCGGGAAACTCGGCCCCCATCACCTGGGCGACGCGGCGCAGGCTGCCTTCCGGACTGTCGTCGGTCGCCGGCAATTCCAACGTCGAGCGGTCGGAACCGGCCAGCGTGAAACGTACCGTCGGAAAGGCAATCGCGATGCGCTTGACGACATCGCTGGTCGCCGAGCTTTCGGCGCGCTCACCCTTCATGAATTTCAGCCGCGCCGGCGTTGCGAAGAACAGGTCGCGCACCTCGACGGTCGTGCCGCGGTTGGCCGCCGCCGGCCTGACGGGGAGCACGCGGCCGCCCTCTATGCCGATTTCGGCGGCGCTGTCGCCCAAAGCCGTGCGCGACCGGATCGACAGCCGCGACACCGAGCCGATCGACGGCAGCGCCTCGCCGCGAAAGCCGAGCGAGCGGATGTCGTTGATATCCTCGGCGAGCTTGGAAGTGCAGTGGCGCGCGATCGCCAGCGCCAGTTCCGGTTCGGGGATGCCGGAACCGTCATCGGTGACGCGGATCAGGTTCAGCCCGCCGCCTGCCGTGACGATTTCGACGCGCGATGCACCGGCATCGAGCGCATTCTCGACCAGTTCCTTCACCACGCTCGCCGGACGCTCGATGACTTCGCCGGCGGCGATCTGGTTGATCATCGTTTCGGAAAGCTGGCGAATGGGCATGACGGCAGTATAGGCGGATTCGTGTCGTGCGGGCGAGGGCGAACTGCGGCGGAACGGCTTTATGCCTGCGCCGCCAGCCAATCCCTTACCTTGCGGGCATTCTCGCTCAGCTCCCGGTTCTTCGGCCAGACGATATAGAAGGCCTTGCCGGTCTTGAGCACATGATCCGTCACCTGCACCAGCAGTCCCGTCGCCAGCAGTCGCTCGGCGAGGTGCCGCCAGCCGAGTGCGATGCCTTGCCCCTCCATCACGCCCTGGATCACCAGGCCGTAATCGTTGATGCGCAGGCCGCGCGCGGTGTCACCCAGGTTGCCGCCGGCTGACTGAAACCATTCGTCCCAGCTGGCCGCCTCGCGGTACGGCTCCTCGAGATGGATAAGCCGGTGCGTGGCCAGGTCCCCGACGGTCCTCGGCATGCCGAACTTGGCCAGATAACTGGCGCCGGCGACGGGGAAGATCTCCTCGTCGGCAAGCGGCAGCGAATGGTAGTCCGGCCAGTCCCGCGGCTCGCCGCCGCGCACGGCCAGCGGAATGCCTTCGGCGATGATGTCGAGGTCGCGGTCGGCGGTCTGGATGCGCAGATCGATGCCCGGCAATTCGTCGCGGAACTGCTGCAGGCGCGGCATCATCCAGAACGAGCCGAAGGCGGTCGAAGCGGCAAGCGTCACATGGCCGCCTGTCGCCTGCAGACGCAGATCCTCGGCCGACTTGCGGATGTGCGACAAGCCCAGCGAGACATCGGCGTGGAAGCGCTCGCCGGCCTCCGTCAGGCTGACCTGCCGATGGCGGCGCTGGAACAGCTTGGCGCCGAGCTGCTCTTCCAGCCCGCGCACCGCGTAGGACACGGCCGCCTGCGTCATGCCGAGCTCGCGCCCGGCGGCGGTGAAACTCGACAGCCGGCCGGCCGCCTCGAAGACGATCAGGCTGCCGGCGGAGGGCAAGAGGTGGCGCAGGCTTCGCATAAATGCAGCTTATACAAGAGATCAGGATTTTCCAGCGTCACAGCTATATTTCGGGTCGCTAACGTGGGTGGCGGGAAGAAGGAGGCTCCATGAACGCACCAGCCGTCGAATTGACCGAACAGACCCACCGCCGCGGTGGTGGTCGTCTTGGCCGCAAGGCGCTCAGAAGCGCGCCGATCGCTTCCTTTCCGACCTTGGTGCGCAAGATCCCCGTCTATGAGATCGTGCCTGACGAGGCGGTGGAGCTGATCCACGAGGAATCGCTCAAGATCCTCGAGGAGGTGGGCTGCGAATTCCGCGACGACGGCGCGATTAAGCTCTGGAAGGCGGCCGGCGCCGATGTCAGGGAGACGCGTGTCCGCATCGACCGCGCGCTGCTGATGGAGCTCGTCTCGAAGGTTCCGTCGGAGTTCACGCTCCATGCGCGCAACCCCGAGCGCACGGTCCGCGTCGGCGGCAAGAACTCGATTTTCGTGCCGATGTATGGCGCGCCCTATGTGCGCGACCTCGACAACAACAGGCGTTATGGCACGCTCGCCGATCTCAACAATTTCCACAAAATGGCCTACATGGCGCCGGCGCTGCACTCCTCGAGCTCGGTCATCTGCGAGCCGATGGAGATAGCGGTGCCGAAACGGCATCTGCACATCATCCATTCGGCGCTGAAGCATTCCGACAAGCCGTTCATGGGCATCGTGACATCGAAGGAGCGCGCCGAGGACACGATGGCGATGGCCGGCATCGTCTTCGGCGAAGAGTTCGTCCGCGACAACCCGGTGCTGGTGGCGATCACCAACTGCAATTCGCCGCTGGTATGGGACGCCACCATGATCGACGCCATGCGGGTCTATGCGAGCCACAATCAGCCGCTGATCTTGGCGCCTTTCGCGCTGTGCGGGGCTTCGACCTCGGCTTCCGCCGTCGGCGCCGTGGCGCAGGTCAACGCCGAGGCACTTGCCGGCGTGGCGCTGACCCAGCTCATCCGTCCAGGCTCGCCGCAGCTCTACGGCCAGTTCATGGTCACCGTCGACATGAAGACCGGCGCGCCGATGGGCGGTACGCCGGAGGCCGCCCAGATGATGTATCTGATGGGCGCACTGGCGCGGAAATACCGCCTGCCGTGGCGCACCTCGGGCTTCCATGTCGGCTCGAAGCTAAACGACGCCCAGGCGGGATACGAATCGAACATGCTCATGCATGCCGCCATCCTGTCTGGCGCCAACTACATCTGGCATTCCGCCGGATGGTTGGAAGCCGGCCTGACCTGCGGCTATTCGAAATTCGCGACGGATTGCGAGCAGCTTGTCGGCTGGTACAAATATGCCGGCGGGCTGTCCTTCGACGATTTCAAGGAAGCCATGGCGGCGATCCGCGAGGTCGGACCGCAGGGCCATTTCCTCGGCACCCAGCACACGCTCGAACATTTCGAGTCCGCCTTCTTCATGCCCTCGATCATGGACTTCAATTCCTACGAACAGTGGAACGCCGAAGGGGCGAAGGACCACGACACGCGCGGCCGCGAGAAGGCGCGCAACATGCTCGCCGATTACGAGGAGCCGAAACTCGATGAGGGCATTGCCGAGGGGCTCAGGGATTTGATCGCGCGGCGCGAGGAGAAACTGCCGGACACCGTCAGTTGATGCAAAGGGCGAAGACCCGACGGGAACCATAAGGGAGGAAGAAAATGACGCTTTTCAGAAGCAATGGCGACCGAGTCCCCGCCGCCATCGAGGCGATGGCGGGAGAAGCACGTGCCGGTCGCATGGACCGGCGTGAGTTCCTGGCGCTGGCAAGCGCCTTCGGCGCGTCGACCGCGCTTGCCTATGGCATGATCGGCCTTGCCGTTCCGACAAAGGCGCTGGCCGACGAGCCGAAGAAGGGCGGAACGCTGCACGTCGCGATGTCGGTGAAGGCGCAGAAGGATCCGCGCACCTATGACTGGACGGAAATGGCAAACGTCACCCGGACATGGCTGGAGCCGCTCGTCCGTTACACGCACCAGTTCACTTTCGAGCCGGTCCTGCTCGAGAGCTGGGACGTCAATGACGACGCCACCGAATATACGCTGCATCTTCGCAAGGGCGTGACCTGGAACAATGGCGATGCTTTCAACGCCGACGACGTGGTCGCCAATCTGAACCGCTGGTGCGAGAAGGGTGCCTCCGGCAATTCCATGGCTGCGCGCGTCGGCGCGCTGATCGACACAAAGACCGGCAAGGCCAAGGACGGTGCCATCACCAAGGTCGACGACAACACGGTCAAGCTGAAGCTATCCGAGCCCGACATCGCGATCATACCCGGCTTCACCGACTATCCCGCGCTGGTCGTGCATCGTGACTTCGACAAGGACGGCGCCGATCCGATCAAGAAGCCGATCGGGACCGGAGCTTTCGAGTTGGTGTCCTATGCAGTGGGTTCGAAGGCGGTGGTCAAGCGCCGCGAGAACGGCAAATGGTGGGGTGGCGAAGCACCACTCGACAGCGTGGAATTCATCGACTACGGCACTGACTTCAACGCCACGCTGAATGCCTTCGAGTCCGGCGAGATCGACCTCGATTTCGAAACGCCGGCCGACTTCATCGACCCCCTCGACAAGATGGGTCTGGTGAAATCGGAGGTCGCGACGGCGACCACGCTCGTTGCCCGCACCAACATCACCCATAAGCCCTATGACGACCAGCGGGTGCGCAATGCGCTGCAGATGGCCGTCGACAACAATGCCGTCATGCAGCTGGGCTACGCCGGGCTCGGCACGGTTGGCGAGAACCACCACGTCGCCCCGATCCACCCCGAATACTATCCGCTGCCCAAGAAGACGCGCGATGCCGCCGCCGCCAAGAAGCTGATGGCCGACGCCGGACAGGCCGACTTCGAGCACGAGCTGATCACCGTCGAAGACGAATGGCAGAAGAACACCGGCGATGCGATCGCCGGTCAGTTGCGCGACGCCGGGATCAAGGTCAAGCGTACGGTGCTGCCGGGCTCGACCTTCTGGAACGATTGGACGAAATATCCCTATTCGATGACCATCTGGTACATGCGCCCGCTCGGCGTACAGGTGCTGGCGCTCGGATATCGCACCGGCGAGGCCTGGAATGAGACGGCCTATTCCAATCCGGACTTTGACGCCAAGCTCAAGCAAGCGCTTTCGCTGGCCGACCCAGCCAAGCGCAAGGAGGTGATGAAGGATGTCGAGCAGATCCTGCAGGACTCCGGCGTCATCATCCAGCCGTTCTGGCAGAAGCTCTACTGCCACATGAACAAGAAGGTGAAGAACTACGGGATGCACCAGACCTACGAAATGGACTTCCAGAACGTCTGGCTCGACAGCTGAAAGGAGGCCGGGCAGGGGCTTCATGAGCCGCAAAAAAGCCGGTATGCAGGATGCGTGGCGTGGATTGATTCAAGCCACCAAAAGCGGAGATTCTGCATGCGACGGACAGTGCTGCTTGCCGCCCTATCGACAGCCTTGCCCGCGGCCGCCTTGGCCGGACCGGCGTCCGACGCCGTAAAGTTCTTCTATGTTCCGGCGGTCAAATTCGAGGCTGACTCACAATATCGGGATCGCTTTACCGACCCGGTGACGAAACTGTTCGATCTCAACGACCAGGCGACCAAGAAGAATCCCGATCAGGTCGCCTGCATCGACTTCGATCCCGGTTTGGATGCGCAGGATTTCGACCAGAAGACCGTCTCCAAGACCTTGAAACTGTCCGAGACGGTGGATGGCGACACCGCGCAAGTGGTGGCGAGCTTCAAACTTTTTCCGGACGGAGACGATGCGCAGCGTGAAATGCACTGGTCGCTGAAGAAGCTCGATGGCAAATGGAAGGTATCGGACATTGCCTCGAAGACCAGCGACTGGACGCTGAGCCAACTCGAATGCATGGCGGGGCAGGATCCGGAGTGATGCCGTGAGGCTCGGTTGCTCCAGCTGGGGCGTCGAATCGGCCGGTTCATGTCGCTGCTTGCCGTCGTCACGCGCGAGGCCTGCTAAATTTCGTGGAACGTCAAGCACTTCGACTGTAGTGTGAAGGCGATGTAACAAAACTACGAAGGCGGCTGCGTAGCTTGGCGCGTCGCCGCGCTTCCGAGAAATACAAATCGGCGATCCGGTTTTGAGGTCGCGTTGCTTTTGACAGGGCAACGCGCTAAACTTCCTGCGCTTGGTTGTGAACGAATCTCTTGTTCCATTTAGGGGGAATGATCATGAAAATTCTAGGTTACCTACTATCATCGCTGTTTCTCGCTTTGGCGATGGCGCTGATCGCTACTCCGGCTTCCGCACAGGCAACCCGGACATGGGTTTCCGGCGTTGGTGACGACGCCAATCCCTGCAGCCGCACTGCGCCTTGCAAGACCTTTGCCGGCGCGATTTCCAAGACCGCCGCCGGCGGTGAAATCAACTGCATCGATCCAGGTGGTTTTGGCACGGTGACGATCACCAAATCGATCACCATCGCATGCGAGGACGTCGAGGCAGGCGTGTTGAACGCAGGGGTAAATGGCGTCATCGTCAATGCGTTGGCCACTGACGTTGTCGTTCTTCGTGGTCTCGATATCGACAGCACGCCGACTTCGCCCGGCCTCAATGGGGTGCGGTTTCTTGTCGGCGCCGCATTGTTTATCGAGGACTGCGTCATTCGCGATAACACTGCTGCCTCGCCGAATGGCATGGGTATCCTCTTCGCTCCGTCCGTGGCGGCTGAGCTCTACGTCAACAACACCACAATCACCGGCAACAATGACGGCATCCATGTCCAGCCGACCGGCACCGGATCCGCGAAGGTCGTTATCGAGAACTCTTCGATCGAGAACAACAATCTTGCCGGGGTGAAGGCCGACGGCACCGGCAGCACCGGCGGCATGAACATAACCGTCGTGAGCAGCAATGTGTCCGGCAATACCAACTCCGGCATCAGCTTGTTCAATACGGCGGGTGGTGCAGCAATCAACATCATGGTTGATCGCGTCGCTGCGGCCAACAACGGGGCGAACGGGGGCCTTCGGGCCGATGGACCGAACACCCTGCTGCGGGTGGGCAACTCTACGGTCAGCGGCAATACCACTGGCACAGCGATCAACAATGGTGGCTTGATCCAGTCTTACGGCAACAACCAGATCAACGGCAACACCAGCGATGGGCCAAATCCGCCTGTCATTGCACTGAAATAGCCTGATGTGGCTCGCTTGGCGCGATACCGATCGCGCCAGGCAAGCAATTTGAATGGCGTGGCCTTGTCTACGCCAACAAACTCTGCATGGTTCTGGATCAGGCCCGAAGGTTGTGTGGCTGGATGTCCAGCCAATCGAATGCATGCCCATCAAAAGGCATGACTGGCCAAAGCCTTGGTGACGTTATGGCCCGTACCTGTCTTCTGGCATTCTCGGTTTTTTTCATACTGGCGTCGGGTTTGAGCGGCGTGGCTGCGCAAGGGTTGTTTGGCGCGCCCCCCGCAAACCCTCCCGCTGACGGCGCGCCCTCGGCTAGCACTCCTGCCGACAGCGGGGCACCTCCCGCCAATGCGCCGGGCGGCGCGGCGGAGCCGGCAACGCCGCCGGTCGCCTGGCCGCCCAGCGAACCTGCCGCACCCATCCAGCCGGGATCGCCGACGGCGGTGGTGCGGCCGTTCTACGATCAGGTTGGCCTGGAGATCGATCCGGCGCAGCGCAGCCATTTCATCGATCCGGCGAAGACCGTGCTCGACAAGAGCGACGCGTTGCGCAAATCCGGGCAGGGCGAATGCCTCGACCCCAACATGGCGCTGGACAATGCCGATTACAACAAGGACGAGATCGACAAGAGCCTGAAGACGCTCGAGTCGATCAATGGCGACCAAGCCAAGGTCGTCGTCGCCTTCGTCGTTGCCGGCAACCCGCATCGGCTTGAATGGAAGCTCAAGAAGGTCGACGGCGACTGGAAGATATCGGACCTGCTTTCGGTGACCGGCGAGTGGGCACTCAGCCAATATCAGTGCGAATGAGGGCCGGCTCAGCCGCGGCCGCGATACGGCGCAACACCGGTTTCCGGCAGCCAGGCGCCTTCCGGTGGCGCGCCGGTTTGCCAGAACACATCGATCGGAATGCCGCCGCGCGGATACCAATAGCCGCCTATGCGCAACCACAGCGGCTTGGTTGCTGCCACGATGCGGCGGCCGATCATCACGGTGCAATCCTCATGGAAGGCGCCATGGTTGCGAAATGAGGTCATGAACAGCTTCAGCGATTTCGATTCCACCAGAGCCGCATCGGGTGCGTAGTCGATGACGATATGGGCGAAATCCGGCTGGCCGGTCACTGGGCACAGCGAGGTGAATTCCGGGCAGGTGAAGCGCACGATCGCCGGCGGACCGTCGCCACGCGTGAACGGCACGGTCTCCAGGACTGCCTGTTCAGGGCTCTGTGGCGTCTCGACGTGCGCGCCGAGTTGGGTGAGAGTTTTGGTATCGATCATGAGCGGGATCTCTTTCAATTTTCGCCGCTCCTTAGCACCGGACCGAAAGGTGCGCAGCCGTTTTCGGACGAATCCGATGCTTAAATAGGAACTGGAGCAGCGTGCTGCCCCACATAATTTGAAACAGCAGGAAGACGATGACCACCAACGACCCGCTTCTCCAGCCCTACCAGCTCAAACATCTGACGCTCAAGAACCGGGTGATGTCGACCAGCCACGAGCCGGCCTATTCGGAGGACGGCATGCCGAAGCAACGCTACCGACTCTACCATGCCGAGAAAGCCAAAGGCGGTATGGCGCTGACCATGACCGCCGGCTCGGCCATCGTCTCGCGCGACAGTCCAGCCGCTTTCGGCAATTTGCATGTCTATGACGACCGCATCGTGCCGTGGCTCAGCGAACTCACCGAGGCCTGCCACGAGCACGATTGCAAGGTGATGATCCAGATCACCCACCTTGGCCGCCGCACCGGCTGGAACAAGGCCGACTGGCTGCCGGTGCTCTCCGCCTCGCCGGTGCGCGAGCCGGCGCACCGCGCTTTCCCGAAGACCATTGAGGACTGGGACATCGAACGCATCGTCGCCGACTATGCGTCGGCCGCCCAACGCTGCCAGGCCGCCGGCCTCGACGGCATCGAGTTCGAGGCCTACGGCCATCTGATGGATGGCTTCTGGTCGCCGGCCACCAATCATCGCGATGACGAATATGGCGGCTCGCTCGACAATCGCCTGCGCTTCACCAACATGGTGCTCGATGCCGTGCGCGCGGCGGTCGGCGAAAAATTCGTCGTCGGCATCCGAATGGTCGCCGACGAGGACTTCGAGAAAGGTCTGTCGAAGGAAGAAGGCATCGAGATCGCCAGGCGGCTGGCCGGCTCCGGCAAGGTCGATTTCCTCAACATCATCCGCGGCTCGATCGAAAGCGACGCGGCACTCACCAAGGTCATTCCGGTGACCGGCATGCGGTCTTCGCCGCATCTCGATTTCGCCGGCGAGGTGAGGGCGGCGACGAAATTCCCGACCTTCCATGCGGCGCGCATTTCCGACGTCGCCACTGCGCGTCATGCGATCGCCACCGGCAAGCTCGATATGGTCGGCATGACCCGTGCGCACATCGCCGATCCGCACATCATCAAGAAGGTGATGGAAGGCCGCGAGCACGAGATCCGCCCCTGTGTCGGCGCCACCTACTGTCTCGATCGCATCTATGAAGGCGGCGAGGCCCTGTGCGTCCACAATGCCGCGACCGGCCGTGAGGTCGAGATTCCGCACATCATCGTCAAGACCGACGGGCCGAAGCGGAAAGTCGTCGTCGTCGGCGCCGGCGCCGGCGGGTTGGAGGCGGCGCGCGTCGCAGCTGAGCGCGGCCATCAGGTCACGATCCTGGAGGCCTCGTCACAAGCGGGCGGCCAGGTAAGGCTGGCGACGCAGAACCCGCGCCGCAAGGAATTGATCGGCATCATCGACTGGCGACTGGCCGAACTCGACCGGCTCGGCGTCGAAATCCGCTATGACACCTGGGCGGAAAAGGATGATGTTCTGGCGCTGGCTCCCGATGTGGTGGTGGTCGCCACTGGCGGCCTGCCGCAGAACCCGCCGCTGACAGCGGGCGACAATCTCGTCACCTCGAGCTGGGACATCATGGCCGGCAGCGCCAAGCCTGCCGAGAACGTTCTGCTCTTTGACGACAATGGCGGCCATCAGGGCATGGGCGCGGCCGAGTTGATCGCCAACAGCGGCGCAAGGCTGGAACTGGTCTCGCCGGAGCGTTTCTTTGCGCCCGAAATGGGCGGCATGAACCACGTGCCGTATATGCGCGCCTTCCAGGAAAAGGGCGTCACCATCACCATCAACACGCGCCTTCGCTCGGTGCGCCGCGAAGGCAATCAACTGGTCGCAGAACTCGCTTCGGATTTCGCCGATGGCTGGCGCGGGGAGCGCCGTGTCGACCAGGTGGTGGTCGAGCACGGCACGGCGCCGCTCGACGATCTCTACCTCAGCCTGAAGCCGCTGTCGAAAAACGGCGGCGCTGTCGATTACGAACGTCTGGTGGGCGGCGGCGACATCTTTCCGGCGCGCAACCCGCAAGGCGGCTTCGTGCTGTTCAGGATCGGCGATGCCGTCGCCTCGCGCAACATCCATGCCGCCATCTATGACGGGATCAGGTTGGGCTTGCGGATCTAATACGGCCCGCTCAGCCTGGCATGTTGAACGGCGTGATGATCTGGATGTTGGACGCGCCCGGCGCGACCGATTTCGGCAGCGCGCCCTGCGCCCGCATGACGTGGATGCAGGCTGTGCGCATGTCTTGCCTGAGATCGTGATGCAGTACGGCCGAAATGCGTCGGCTTCGCAGCAGTTCGAGATTGTCGGCGTCGAGATCATGGCCGACGAACACTCGGCAGGTCCGTTTCAGCTCAGCGAATGCCTGCACGATGGAGGCGTTTCCACCGCCGATGGAATATACCGCCGCAATGTCGGGATGATGTGTCAACGCGGTGCGGACCAGCTCGCCCGTTGCGCGATCGATGCCGTGCCCTTCGCTGACGTCGACAATTCCGAGGTCGGGAAAGTTTTCACGCAAAGCGCGGCGAAAGCCGATTTCGCGCTCCTCCTCGCCCCGAAAGCGGTTGCTGCTCAAGGTGACAAGGACATCGGCACGACGTCCACCTAGCCATGCGCCGATCAGATAGGCAGCCGTTTCGCCGGCGGCGCGGTTGTCGACGCCGACATAGGCCAGCCTCCGGCTGTTCGGCAAGTCGGTGACCAGCGTCACGACAGGTATTCCGACCTGAACGACCCGGTCGACCGCGGCTGCTATCTCCGGAACATCAGGCGCCTTGAGAAAAATGCCGTTGCTGCCGCGACGCGCAATCGCGTCGAGCAGGGAGACGGTGTTCGCCGCCGCACGCATCTCGGCAAGGTGGTGGCGCGCGCGGAACACGGCTGGGTGCAAGCCCGGCATCTCAGCCTCCAGCGCGGCGCGCACCGCTTCGGTGAAGCGCAGCGGAGCTTCCATGACGAGGTCGAGAATGAATTTGCGGCCGGACAGGCCGAGCTGGGAGCGTTGCGTTTCGAGTTCATGGATCGCCTGCTCGATGCGGCGGACGGTGTGCTGACGCACGCCGCTGCGCCCATGCAGGACGCGGTCGACCGTGGCGATGCTGACGCCCGCCTGTTGGGCGATGTCCTTCACCAGGAATGGATGCGACATCAGCCGTCTCGGTCAATTCTGAGGTGTTTTTGAGGTGTTTCAGCCGTATTCCACCTCTCACCCAAAGCTATACTTCCGCCATTCAGTCGAAACAAGACCATGGGGAGGACGCCGTGAAGGCCGACAATTTTGCCGAGCTCAGATCCGATCGTATTTGGCTAACCGCCGATATGTGCAGCATCGACGATTTCGCGACGTCGACGCAGCGGATCACGAAGCTGGCGGAGTATCCGTTCGCGTCCGAGGTGCAGAAGAATGTGCTGATCTACGACGGCGCTTCGGTGCGCGCGGCCGCCGGCGATCCAGCCCGGCGCAAGGCGCTTCTTGCCGAGTGGGTCGAGGCGATGACCGACGGCCCGGGTGTCGTCGTCTTTCGTGGCGCCTTCGAGGATGTCGCTCCAGTCGATGCAGCCACCGAGGCTTTCAATGCGATCATCGCCGAGGAGCGCACGGCCGGGGCAGGCGGCGGCGATCATTTTGCCAAGCCCGGCGCCAACGACCGGGTGTGGAATGCGCTGGAAAAGCTTTGTCTGCGCGACCCCGCAACCTTTGCCGCCTATTACGGCAACGACATTATCGCGCTGATATCGGAAGCCTGGCTTGGTCCTGCCTATCAGCTCACATCGCAGGTGAACAATGTCAGGCCGGGTGGCGCGTCCCAGTCGGCGCACCGGGATTATCATCTCGGCTTCCAGACGGCGTCGGTCATCGAACGCTATCCGGTGCATGTCCATCGGATTTCGCCAGTGCTGACACTGCAGGGCGCGGTCGCCCATTGCGACATGCCGGTGGAAAGCGGGCCAACGCTTTACTTGCCCTATTCGCAGACCTACCTGCCGGGATACCTGGCGATGAACCGCCCCGAATTCCAGGCCTATTTCACCCAGCACCATATTCAACTGCCCCTGAAGAAGGGCGATGCGGCGTTCTTCAATCCAGCGCTGTTCCACGCCGCCGGCACCAACCGGTCGGCTGATATCCAGCGCATGGCGAACCTGTTGCAGGTGTCATCGGCCTATGGCCGCGCCATGGAGAGCGTTGACCGGACCCGCATGAGCGCGGCCCTCTATCCCGTAGTCCGGCGCATGCTCGGCAACGGCAGCCTCACCCGGCTAGCGGCCGACAACGCCATAGCATCGTCAGCGGAAGGCTATTCCTTTCCGACCAATCTCGATCGCGACCCACCGCTTGGCGGTCTTGCACCGGAAACACAGCAGGCGCTCTTCCACCGGGCGCTCGATGCAGGGTGGGAACCTACTGTCTTCGTGGAGGCACTGGAGAAGCAGGCGCGCAAGAAGCTGACCTGAGGCCGCAGCAACGATCTGCATTGGTGGCGCGCGGTCGGACCTGCATACGAGAGCCCGAGTATGCCGGCCTGGCCGCGCGCCCGCACGTCATTGGCTCATCGCCTGATAACGTGCGATCTCTGAGTTTGCGGTGGGATGTTCAGATCATCCTGGCGATCGCCATGCACAGCACCGTGACCACCAGCAGCCATGCGGCGATGCGTTCGCCCATGGCCATTCTGGTGCGCAGCTGCGTTTCGATTTCCGCATTGGCGCCGGCAAGTTGCCGGCTCGGCGCCCTGACCATGGCGCCGAGCACACCCGCGGCGGCGAAAGCGGTCAGAATGCCAAGCGCCAGTACCATCTCCGTCGAGCCAAAATAGGCGCCGTGGAAGAAATACCACAGCAGCGCCCCGGTCAGGAAAACCACGCCGGCCGCGCCCATCTGCGGCTGGATGAAGCGTTCCGCCTTGATCTCGGGATCGCGGGCAAGCGTGATGGTGGTGCCAGCCCAGAACACCCCTGCCATGACGTGAAGACCGATAACCACGATGTAGACATATTGCATGCCGGCTCTCCTCTTTCGCCTGCTGGTACATCTAATAGTTAGATATCTAACTGTTAGATGTCAATGTATAAGAGAGGAGTCAGTTCCATCCGAGAAAAACACCGTCTAGTGTCCTGCGATGACGCCTTTTGAACGCCCGCCAGTCGGCATGAATCTCGGCCGCACCGCCAAGCTTGTTGCCCAGGCCTTCGACGCCGCTTTGGTCGAAGCGGGCGGGACATTGCCGGTCTGGCTCACGCTGCTGTCGGTCAAGTCGAGCAAGCTCGCCAATCAGCGCGAACTCGCCGGCATGATCGGCATCCAGGGCGCGACGCTGACCCACCACCTGAACGCGATGGAAGCGCAGGGCCTGCTGACGCGCCGCCGCGATCCCGTCAACCGCAGGGTCCATCTGGTCGAATTGACAGAAGCGGGAGAAGCGCTGTTCGAGACATTGCGACAGGCCGCGCTTGTCTTCGACAAGCGGCTTCGCACAGGACTGCCCGACGAGCGTCTGGCGGAGTTTGCGCAGGTGCTGGAGGCGCTGCGGGACAATGTCGAAAGCTAGGAGTACCGAACCTTTGGCTCAGTTGTCATAGCTCGGGATCGTTCCAAAGGCGTAATGGCGCAACTTCAGCGCGGTGATCAGGTTGGTCAGCTTCGTCTTGCCGTCAAAGCCGTCCTGGAACATCTCGTCATGCATCAAGAGGATCAACTTGCTCGGCTTGGCGAAGTGGCCATAGCCGAACAGGTGGTCGATCTCGCTGACCAGATGGTCGACGCTCTGGACCGGCTCGCCGCTGTCCTTGTGCACCCATTCGTGGTCCCAGCCATAAAGATAGAAGCCGGAAGCGGCGACGAACTCGTAGTCGGGATCCTCACGGCCGGCTTGTGCGGGGCCGAGCGAGTTGTCGTCCTTTGACATCGAAGGCAGCCGGAACACATCGCGTCCCGGCAGGCGCGCATGCACCGCCGGCTTCAGGCCCAGCACGGCATTCGCCATGAGCATATCGGCGACCACCCCTTCCGTATCGCTGTAGAAGTACCGGTAGTGATTATAGGCGTGGCTGTAACTGTGGTTGCCGATCGTCACCAGCGGCATCGCCTTGGCGCGCCGCACCAGCGCCTTGTTGGACGCGCTGGCCTCGGCATGCATGCCGACCATGAACAGCGTTGCCGGAACCTGTTCCGCCGCCAGCACGTCGAGGATGTTGCTGGTGCCGCTCAACGGGCCATCGTCGAAGGTGAGATAGATGGTGCGATCCGCCCCATAGGCGGGCCACGCGGACATCAGCATGGCCGCCAGGACAAACCGCAAGAATGTCATAAGCCGCACGATCCGGTTGTTACCGTGACAGGCCGCCATTTCGGTGGCTGGTTGTCAAGCCGGTCCGCTACGCCAGGCTGCCCTGCAAGACCCGCAGTTTGGCCTTCTTCGGCATGCGGGCGGTCAGCCATTCCAGCGCCTTGTCCTGCGGCATCGGGAAGGCGATCGAATAGCCCTGCACCTGGTCGCAGCCGATTGCCATCAGCGAGTCGAGTTCAGCCTCGGTTTCAGCGCCCTCGGCGACGATGGAGATGCCGAGGCCGCGGGCGAGCTCGGTGATGGCGCGCACGATCTTCGAGTTGTCGCCATTTTCATGGATGTTCTGGACGAAGCGGCGGTCGATCTTGAGTCGGTCGATCTCGTTGGGATTGACGTGGCTGAGCGACGCATAACCGGTGCCGAAATCATCGAGTTCCAGATGGACGCCTGCCGCCCGGATGTGACGCAGCTTCGCCGCGATGCCGGTCTTCTCATCGTCGAGAATGACGGATTCGACGATTTCCAACGACAGTTTCTGCGGCGGCAGTCCGGCCTTTTCCAGCGTCTCGAACAGAAACGCATCGAAATCGTGCTCGCGCAGTTCGGTGCCCGAGACATTCACGGCAAGCCGGCCGAAGGCAATCCCGGCGCGGTTCCATTCGGCTGCCTCGTTGATCGCCTTGCTGATCACGATGCGGCCGATCTCCGGCATGAAGCCGCATTTCTCGGCGACCGGAATGAATTCGCCCGGCGAGATCATGCCGCGCTCATGATGGTTCCATCGCACCAGGGCCTCGATGCCGCTGATCGTGCCGTCGGTCAAGGAGACCTGCGGCTGGAAATAAACCTGGAATGCCCGCTCGGCGATGGCGACCTTGATGTCGTGTTCGAGCTGCTTGCGGTAGTCGAGCTCGCGGCGCAGCTCCTCCGAGAAGAACGAGAAGTTGCCGCCGCCCATTTTCTTGGCGGAGTAAAGCGCCAGATCCGCATGGACGAGCAAGTCCTGGGCATTGTCGGCGTCGATCGGATAGACTGCGATGCCGCCGCTGGCACCCGGAAGAATGGTGGTGCCCTGGAAGACGATCGGCTCGTTGATGTGCGCCAGGATGCGCCGCGCGAGCATGTTGATGTCTTCGGTGCTGCCCGCTCCGTTGAGGATCATCACGAATTCGTCGCCGCCGAGCCGAGCGCACAGATCCGACGCCCGGCAGGAATCGCGCATGCGCTGTGCCGTCACGACCAGGACATAGTCGCCGGCGGCGTGGCCAAGCGTATCGTTGATCTGCTTGAAGCGGTCGAGGTCGATCTGGACGACAGCCAGGCGTTCGCGCCGCCGGTGCGCGCCTTTGATCAGCGTGTCGAAATGATCGGTCAGGAAGGTGCGGTTGTGCAGGCCGGTCAGGCCGTCATGAACCGCGATGAAAGCCATCGAATTGCGCGCATCGACCAGTTCACGCGTCTTGCGCAGGATGGCGTTGGACATCGGCCTGAAGATGAACAGCGCCACCAGCAGGATGACGCCGAGCGTGGCGTAGAACAGCGTGCGGTGAAGAGCGAGCAGCTTTTCGGAGCGCTCGTCGGCCTCGGCGCTGATGCGCTGGCCAAGGGCCGCATAGCCCGACAAGGTGGCATTGGCGACCGAGGCATCGAGGTTGACGCGTTCGGCGCTGCCTTTGTAGCCGTCATTGTCGAGATTGAGTCGCGATTCAAGGGCCGAGATCAGACGGTCGCCATTGGCGATCAGCCCGACCGAGAAATAGTCGAGATGGAAAGGCTTGGCGAAGAGCACGCTCTCGATCGACTTCGCATCGAGCTTGGCCGGCGATTGCGGATCGGCGCCTGTCTGCTTGAGCAGCAGATCGTAGTTGGTCTCGAACTCGGCTGTGGCCTGCTTGAGCGCGCTGACCAGCGCCGGCTGCTTGTCACGCGAGGCGGCACCTGTTGCACTGGCCAGGAAGACGATGCGCTGCGACAACGTCTTCTGCGTGCTGACGATGTCGAGCAAGGTGTTGTTGTGCTGCTGCGTGGCCATCGTCTGCTGCAGCAGGACGAAAGACGCCGCCACCATGGTGGCAATGATCAGCAGCGCCAGCCAGTAGCCGGCTTTGATCAGCAGGATAAGCTTGCCTGAAACGGTATGCACCGGCTGCTGCGACATGTTCGGGGGCGGCCCTCTCGCCAACGGATTCCTGTATGAGCACCATTGAACTGGAAACGTTAACAGGACCGGAAACCGGCAGCCGGCCGGCAAGGGGGAGGAGCGGAAAGATCGCGAAATGGTTATCGCCTCCTTTCGTCGCCGGCCTGCATTTGAGCATTCGTTATCCCATGCGCTCCCGAGTGGTTGCTTGGGCGATGTCCATGGCGTCTCTTCTGATGCTACCCGGCCACCCGATCCGGTCGCTTTTGCGATGGATTTTTCGCGCGGGCGGGACGACAGTCTGCCCACGTCAAACGAGGCCTGATCATGACCGCAGCATTTCTCTCCCATATCGCCAGTGAGCTTGCCGGGCTCAAAACTGCCGGCCTCTACAAGTCCGAGCGGGTGATTTCCTCGATGCAGTCGGCCGAGATCGAGGTCGGTGGCGAGAAAGTGCTGAACTTCTGCGCCAACAACTATCTCGGCCTCGCCGACAGCGCCGACCTGCGAAAGGCGGCCACCCAGGCGCTCGACCGATACGGCTACGGCATGGCCTCGGTGCGTTTCATCTGCGGCACGCAGGAGGAGCACAAGCAGCTCGAGGCGACGATTTCCTCCTTCCTCGGCCTGGAAGATACCATCCTCTACGGCTCCTGCTTCGACGCCAATGGCGGCCTGTTCGAGACGCTGCTCGGTGAGGAAGACGCGATTATCTCGGATGCGCTGAACCACGCCTCGATCATCGACGGTGTCAGGCTGTCGAAGGCCAAGCGCTTCCGCTACGCCAACAACGACATGGCCGATCTGGAAGCGCGGCTGAAGGAAGCCAGGGATTGCCGTTTCCGGCTGATCGCCACCGACGGCGTGTTTTCCATGGACGGCATCATCGCCAACCTGAAAGGTGTCTGCGACCTTGCCGACAAATACGATGCGATGGTCATGGTCGACGACAGCCATGCGGTTGGCTTCGTCGGCAAAAATGGCCGCGGCTCGGCCGAGCATTGCGGCGTCGAGGGCAGGGTCGACATCATCACCGGCACGCTCGGCAAGGCGCTCGGCGGCGCTTCCGGCGGCTATACCTCTGGGAAGAGCCAAGTGGTCGACTGGCTGCGCCAGCGCTCGCGGCCGTATCTGTTCTCCAACACGCTGATGCCGGCGATCGCCGGCGCTTCGATCAAGGTGTTCGACCTGATCCGCAATGGCGACGCCTTGCGCGAGCGCCTCTATGCCAATGCGGCGCGGTTCAGGTCTGAGATGGGTAAGCTCGGCTTCACGCTGGCCGGGGCCGATCACCCGATCATTCCGGTGATGTTGGGCGACGCGACGCTGGCGCAGGAGATGGCGGCCCGAATGCTGAAGCGCGGCATCTATGTCATCGGTTTCTCGTTCCCGGTGGTACCCAAGGGCCAGGCGCGCATCCGCACCCAGATGTCGGCGGCGCATTCCATTGCCGATATCGACCGTGCGGTGGAGGCTTTCGCTGCGGTCGGCAAGGAGCTGGGCGTCATTTCCTGAGCAGCCGGCGCCGAAAAGCGATTCCAGATCAAAAGTTTCAAGGGACAAAAGAATGTCGAACATGATGAAGGCGCTGGTGAAGGCCAAGGCCGAGCCGGGCATCTGGATGGAAGAGGTGCCGGTGCCGGAGATCGGGCCCAACGACGTGCTGATCAAGGTCAGGAAAACGGCGATCTGCGGCACCGACGTGCACATCTACAATTGGGACCAGTGGGCGCAGAAGACCGTGCCGGTGCCGATGGTGACCGGCCATGAGTTCGTCGGCACCGTCGCCGATTTCGGCGCCGCGGTCACCGAATACAAGGTCGGCCAGCGTGTCTCGGGCGAGGGCCACATCGTCTGCGGCCATTGCCGCAACTGCCGTGCGGGGCGAGGGCATCTCTGCCGCAACACGCTCGGCGTCGGCGTCAATCGTCCCGGCGCCTTCGGCGAATATCTGGCGATCCCGCAGCACAATGTCGTGCCGATCCCCGACGATGTGCCGGACGAAATTGCCGCGATTTTCGATCCCCTGGGCAATGCGGTGCATACGGCATTGTCCTTCGACCTGGTCGGCGAGGATGTGCTGGTCACCGGCGCCGGGCCGATCGGCATCATGGGCGCGCTCGTTGCCCAATGCGTGGGTGCGCGAAAGGTGGTCATCACCGACATCAACCCGGTGCGGCTGGCGCTGGCCAAGAAGCTGGGCGTCCAGCATGTCGTCGACGCCTCGAAGGAAAAGCTGCGCGACGTGATGCCGGCGCTTGGCATGACCGAGGGTTTTGACGTCGGCCTCGAAATGTCGGGTGCCGCACCCGCCTTCCGCGACATGATCGACACCATGAACAATGGCGGCAAGATCGCCATTCTCGGCATCGCCCCGACCGGCTTCGAGATCGACTGGAACAAGGTCATCTTCAAGATGCTGCACTTGAAGGGCATCTATGGCCGCGAAATGTTCGAGACCTGGTACAAGATGATCGCTCTGGTGCAGGGGCCGCTGGATGTGAGTGGGTTGATCACGCATCGGATTGGCATCGACGATTTCCAGACGGGGTTCGACGCGATGCGCAGCGGCAGTTCCGGCAAGGTGGTGATGGATTGGTGAGGCCAGTTGTTCTTTCGCCATCGGCCGAAAAAGCCTGAGATCCTCGCGGACATGTACCCCTAAACGCAGGACTTCCGTCCCGGGTTGAAGACATGGGGATAATCGTGCTCGTCGAGCATATCGAGGAATGCGTCCAATCCCGTTGTCTTGATGAATTCCAACTCCATGCCGGAGATCAGATGGACGCAAAGGATCGCGACGTCGTCGTTGTCGATGGTGAGCCTCTCTGCAATTCGCTGGTCCGGCGCGATGATGGGCGTCAAGAACAGGAAAGTTCTGAATTCCGATCCTGAGACAGGCGGCCAAGGCATCGCAATGCGGTGGCCGAAACCCAACCATGTATCGTCTATGAAGGGATACTCGGCCAACCACCTTATGTTGCTGAGGATATTCGGTTCAGGCTCGCGAACGTACCACATCAACTCAGCCCGCCGCTTGAAGTCTCCACCTGCGTCTGACCGGACGGCCATACGCCGATCGCTCATGCCGTTGGTTAGGAGGACAAAGCCGTCGCCGGCAGGATCGATGAGCGAGAAGTCCCGCCCAAACGCAAGAACCTCGACGCTATCAGGCCCGTTACCCGGGAAGATACGGTCGGGCTCCCCAAGCTCTTTGGTATAGACCGATCGTCTGTGCAAGTTGTTGGGGCCACCGGATGCGGGCGGTTCTCCACGGAGAAATCTCTTCGGAAGCCAAGCCATCTTCCATCCGTCCCTGATTTTCAGCCCTTTTGGTTGATATGACTAGCATCAAGTCCGACTTGTCCCAACTGGGCCTCCAGCGCCGCCACACCGCTAACGATTGCTGCTCGTTGCCCCGCGCTTAGCCTAGCCAAAAGCTCTGTTTCAAACGCCTTCGCCAGTGGCACCATCTCGCGATAGGCGACGAGCCCCATCTTGGTCAGAGTCAGATGCTCCACACGGCGATCATTCTCGTCCGGCGTGCGCGTCAGCCAGCGCCGCCGCTCCAGTTCGGCCACCGCGCGCGACACTTTGGTCTTGTGCATGGCTGACTGCTCTCCGAGCTCGGTCGCCGTCATCGTACCGCGCTGGCCGAGGCCTGAAAGCGTGCGCCACTCCGGCCGCGTCAGGCCTTGGCGATCGCGGTAGATCTTCGAGAATTCGCGGCTGACGGCATCGGCAAGCCGGTAGAGGCGGTAGGGCAGGAAGTTTTCCAGCTCCAGAATGTCGGGTTCCATGACGCGCGCCGTGGCCGTTGATAGTTACATTTTCGATGGTTACAAATGAAACCAGTTTGGTCAATATCACCGGCAGGCTGGCTTTGTGAAGCTTGAAGCCGGGGATCAGGGAGGATCGGATGGCCTTTTCCTACATGCCCGGTTTCGGCAACGATTTCGAGACCGAGACCTTGCGCGGCTCGCTGCCGCAGGGGCGCAACTCGCCGCAGCGGCCAGCCTACGGCCTCTATGCCGAGCAGCTTTCCGGCTCCCCGTTCACTGCCCCGCGTGGCACCAATGAGCGCTCCTGGCTCTATCGCATCCGGCCCAGCGTCAAGCACACCGGCCGTTTCAAGGCGGTGGCTTATCCCCTTTGGAAGACCGCTCCCAATGTCGGCGACCATGAACTGGCGCTCGGCCAGTATCGCTGGAACCCGGTGCCGATGCCGAAGGAACCAACCGATTTCATCCAGGGCATGCGCAGCATCACCACGGCTGGCGACGTGCTAGGGCAAAGCGGCATGGCAGCCCATGTCTATGTCGCCAACACATCGATGATCGACGATCATTTCTTCGACGCCGATGGCGAGTTGCTGGTTGTCCCGCAGGTCGGTGCCTTGCGTCTGGTCACCGAAATGGGCGTCATCGAGCTTCGGCCTGGCGAGATCGCCGTGTTGCCGCGCGGCCTCGTCTTCAAGGTCGAACTCGTCGATGCCGAAGTGCGCGGCTATGTCTGCGAGAATTACGGCGCCAAGCTGACCTTGCCCGACCGGGGTCCCATCGGCGCCAATTGCCTGGCCAATCCGCGCGACTTCAAGACGCCTTGCGCCTGGTTCGAGGAGAAGGAGACGCCGTGCCGGCTGATCGTGAAATGGTGCGGCAATTTCCACGTCACCGAGATCGGCCATTCGCCGCTCGACGTTGTCGCCTGGCACGGCAACTACGCGCCCTACAAATATGACCTGGCGACGTTTTCGCCGGTCGGCGCCATCCTGTTCGATCACCCCGATCCGTCGATCTTCACCGTGCTGACCGCGCCAAGCGGCGAGGAAGGCACCGCCAATATCGATTTCGTCATCTTCCCGCCGCGCTGGCTAGTGGCCGAAGATACGTTCCGGCCGCCTTGGTATCACCGCAACATCATGAGCGAATTCATGGGGCTGATCCACGGCCAGTACGACGCCAAGGAGGAGGGGTTCGTGCCCGGCGGCATCAGCCTGCACAATTTGATGCTGGCCCATGGCCCGGATGCGCCTGGCTTCGAAAAGGCCTCGCGCGCCGATCTGAAACCGGTCAAGCTCGACAACACCATGGCCTTCATGTTCGAGACCCGCTACCCGCAGATGCTGACCCGCTACGGCGCCGAACTGGAAACAAGGCAGGACAATTACATCGACTGCTGGGCCGACCTGAAGAAGCGCTTCAACGGCACGCCCGAGGGCGACTGGTCTTGAGCGGCAAGCCAACGCCGGAGCGGCTTGTGCTTCTCGGCTCCAAGGGCGGCCCGGCGCTGCGGCCGGGCGGGCCGTGGCCAAGTTCCTCGATGCTTGTGATCGGTGGGCGAACCATCCTCGTTGACTGCGGGCTTGGCGTGACGCGCGGCCTCGTCGACGCCGGCATCAGCCTGAAGGCGCTCGACCTGGTCTTCATCACGCACCTACATTCCGATCATGTGCTGGAGCTCGGACCGCTGATCCACACCGCCTGGACGGCAGGGTTGGCGACGCCGGTCACCGTGTTCGGTCCCCTCGGCACCGGCCACTACTGGCGGCGCTTCTGCCACGCGATGGAATTCGACATTGAAATCCGCATCGTCGATGAGGGCCGGCCTGACATTCGCGAACTGGTTTCGATCGATGAGTTCGGCGAGGAGCAGGTGGTCGAGCAAGGTGGCCTGAAGGTGACGGCGTTGCGCGTCGATCATCCGCCGGTGACCGACTGCTTTGCCCTGCGCTTCGAGCATGGCGGCAAAAGCGTGGTGTTCTCCGCCGATACGGCCTTCTTTCCGCCGCTCGCCGATTTCGCCAAGGGTGCCGACATTCTCGTCCACGAAGCCATGCTGGAGGAAGGCATCGAGCGGCTGGTTGCCAGAACCGGCAATGGCGCTCGGCTCAGGCAACATCTGCTCGCCAGCCACAGCTTTGCCGAAGAGGCCGGGCGCATCGCCAGCGCTGCCGGCGTGAAGAGACTGGTGCTCAACCACCTCATTCCCGCAGACGATCCAGAGATCGTCGAGGCCGACTGGAGCGCTGCCGTCAGGAAAACATGGGCTGGCGACTTGACGATCGCCCGCGACGGCCTTGTTGTGGAATTAAGCAGTGTGAAAGCTGCACAAGGAGAGGAAACCGCATGAAGCTTGCCACATTGAAGGACGGGACACGCGACGGGAAACTCGTCGTCGTCTCGCGCGACCTGACGCAGTACACCGATGCCTCCTTCCTGGCGCGTACGCTGCAGGCGGCGCTCGACGACTGGCAGCGGATTTCGCCGCATCTCGGCACAATCGCAGAATCGCTCGAGAACAATGCGGTGCCGTCCGCGCGCTTTCATGAGCACGACGCGCACTCGCCGCTGCCGCGCGCCTATCAATGGGCTGACGGGTCCGCCTATGTGAACCATGTCGAACTGGTGCGCAAAGCGCGCGGCGTCGAGATGCCGGCGAGCTTCTGGACCGACCCGCTGATCTACCAGGGCGGCTCGGACTCCTTCATTGCGCCGCGCGATCCGATCCGCATGGCCGATGAAGCCTTCGGCCTCGACATGGAGGGCGAAGTCGCCGTGATTGTCGACGACGTGCCGATGGCGGCAAGCCTCGATGAAGCGCGCGCCGCGATCCGGCTGGTCATGCTGGTCAACGACGTCACGTTGCGCGCGCTCACCGGGCCGGAACTGGCCAAGGGTTTCGGCTTCTTCCAATCAAAACCATCCTCGGCCTTTTCGCCCGTTGCGGTGACTCCGGATGAGTTGGGCGATGCCTGGGATGGCGGCAAGGTTAGCCTGCCGCTGCTTGCCGATCTCAACGGCAAGCCCTTCGGCCGCGCCAATGCCGGTATCGATATGACCTTCGACTTTCCGGCGCTGATCGTGCATGCCGCCAGGACAAGGCCGCTGGTATCAGGCACCATCATCGGCTCGGGCACCGTCTCCAACAAGCTCGATGGCGGCCCGGGCAAGCCGGTCTCGGCGGGCGGCGCCGGCTATTCCTGCATTGCCGAACTGCGCATGATCGAGACCATCGAGAATGGCGAACCCAAGACGCCGTTCCTGCGCTTCGGCGACACGGTGCGCATCGAGATGAAGGACAAGACCGGGCATTCGATCTTCGGCGCCATCGAGCAGAAGGTCGAGAAATACGAGAGATAGGGGGACGGAATGACGGGGGAGGCGTTCTATCTGCTGGCTGGCGTCTGGGCTCTCGGGATTCTGGTAGTCTTCATCCTGGCGACCCGGCTGAGCTATCGCATCGAGGCGCGCTCACCGGACCTGACCAACCGCAGCGGCTACCCGCGCAAGGCGATGATGTTCCACACCATCACCAACATGAAAGTCGCACGGGACGAGGAAACGCAAGCCATGCGTCGGCGCATGAATGGGTTGCTGCTGATCGTTCTGGCCGGATTCGCTGTCATGGCGGCAGGCTTGCATCTGGTGCGGGCAGGCGGGGTGACGCCATGACCTTGCTTGACCATCTGCGCCGCATGGCCGGCAACAATCTGTGGTCGAACGACCGGCTCTATCGTGCCGTGCTTGCGCTCAAGCCGGGTGAGTTCGAAGCCGAGCGCACCAGCTTCTTCCCGTCGATCAAGGCGACGCTCAACCACATTCTGGCGGTCGACCATCTCTATCTCGATTTTCTCGAAGAGGGCGGTGTCGGTGCCGCGGCCCATGATGATTTCGTGCCCTTCGACGAACCACAGGCGCTGTTTGCCGCCCAGGTTGCGGCCGACCGGCGGCTGATCGCCTTCTGTGATGGCCTGTCGGAGGCCGATCTCGACCGCCGCGTCATCACCGACCGGCGCGAGGACGGCATGATCCCCGAGCGCATCGGCGACATCCTCGCCCATGTCTTCCTGCACGACACCCATCATCGCGGCCAGGTGCACGCAATGCTCTCCGGCACCTCGGTCGCGCCGCCGCAACTCGATGAGTTCCTGCTCGATTATGATATGAAGTTGCGAGAGAAAGAGGTCGAACGGCTGGGGCTCAAGATCTGATTTTGCACGTGGTCGATAGGAGGGCCACGTGCAATCCGCCCGACCTGAACCTTATTCCGCCGCCTGAACCTTGATCACGCCGCGCTTGATCTGATCCTGCTCGATCGATTCGAACAAAGCGCGGAAATTGCCTTCGCCGAAGCCTTCGTCGCCCTTGCGCTGGATGAACTCGAAGAAGATCGGGCCGATCACGGTTTTGGAGAAGATCTGCAACAGGATCTTGGTCATGCCGCCGTCGACCACGCCTTCGCCGTCGATCAGGATGCCGTGCTTCTTCATCCGCTCGATCGGCTCGTCATGGCCGTTCACCCGGTCATACGACATGTCGTAGTAGGTCTCCGGCGGGCCGGGCATGAATTTCAACCCGTTGGCGGCGAGCTTGTCGGTGGCGGCGTAGATCTCGTCGGTGCCGACCGCGATGTGCTGGATGCCCTCGCCATTGTACTTCTTCAGATACTCAGCGATCTGGCTGGTCTCGTCCTTGGATTCGTTGAGCGGAATGCGGATCTTGCCGCAGGGCGAGGTGATCGCCCGGCTGACCAGGCCGGTGATCTTGCCGTCGATGTCGAAGAAATGGATCTGCTTGAAGCCGAACAGATTGCGGTAGAAATCCCACCATTTATCCATCTGGCCGCGATAGACATTGTGGGTGAGGTGGTCGAGGAAATAGAAGCCGACACCCAGCGGCCGCGGATCGCGCGCGCCGAGCCACTCGAACTCGGCATCGTAAGCCGAACCCTTCGTGCCGTAGGTATCGATGAAATAAAGCAGCGAGCCGCCGATGCCAACGATCGCGGGCACGTCGAGCGCCTTGTCGTCGCCTTCATAAGGCGTGGCGCCTTTCGACACAGCATGGTCGAAGGCATGCTTGGCATCGACCACCCGCCAGGCCATCGAGGCCGCGCACGGGCCGTGCTTGTCGGCAAACTTCATCGCATGCGAGCCGGGCTCGGCATTGACGACATAGTTGATGTCGCCCTGGCGCCAGACGGTGATGTTCTTGGTGCGATGCTTCGCCACCGCCACATAGCCCATGCGGGTGAACAGTTCGGCGAGCTTCTGCGGCTCCGGATGCGCGAATTCGACGAATTCGAAACCATCGGTGCCTGCCGGGTTGTCCTTGCTGATCGTGGCGGGCGCAGCGTCGTGCGGGAAGGGACCCATGATAATCCTCCAAAAGCTGGCTTGGCCTGAAAAGGCCATCTGACGCCATCATAGCGCGGAGCCGGCGCATGGTGCTTGCATTCAAACGCTTGAAATGATGATGTCATGCGTGAAGCATGCATGATGAGAGGCAAAACCATGGATGAGACGCGCATCGATCAGTTTGACCGCAAGATAATGGCACTGCTGCAGGGCGATGCGCGGCTCACCAACAACGACCTTTCGGAACGGGTGAACCTGTCGGCGTCGCAATGCTCGCGCCGCCGCCAGCGGCTGGAGGAGGACGGGTTTATCAAGGGCTATCGGGCGGTGCTCGACCGCGACAAGCTCGGCTTCTCGCTGGTCAACGTCATCTCGGTGACCTTGGCCACCCACAACCGTGACAACGCCCGGCGCTTTGGCGAACTGGTGGCGCGGCTGCCGGAGGTGCAGGAGGCACACGCGCTGACCGGCGAGATGGATTACATCTTGAAGGTGGTGACGCCCGATCTCAAATCACTGTCGGAATTCGTCAACGGCGTGCTCCTGCCGCACGAATCGGTGCAGCATGTGAAGACGGCGATCGTGCTGGAGACGCTGAAGGAGACGGGCGCGCTGCCAATCTAACCCTTCGACTGCTGGATCAGCCCATACAGATTGGTGCAGCGCGCGCCGGAGCGGCAATAGGCGAAGACCGGGCCTTCCAACTCGTCCAGCGCCTCAGCCTGGTCCTCGACATTCTCCGCGGTGATCTGGCCGCTGATGACGGGGATGTAGCGGAAGGCGAGGCCGGCGGCTTCGACCGCCGATCCGATGCTCTTTGCTGAAGGCTGGCCGGGCTGTTCGTCGTCCGGTCGGTTGCAGATAACGCTCTTGAAGCCGGCTTCCTTGATGGCGGCGACGTCTTCGGCCTGGATCTGGCCAGAGACCGAATAGTCCTCGCTGATTTCGCGGTATTCCATGGCAGCATCCTCGCAATCTGATTTGTGGGGAGTCTTGCCACTCCCCGACGTGGTCGGCAATCCGCGCCGACGGAAATCATTCAACTGAGATAGACGCATCCAGCGGAGAATCCAACTCAGGCCGCCCAGACCGGGAACGGATCGAGTAGCGCTCGCCACAGTTCGGGCTGAAAATCCTCGGCCAAAAAAGCGGAGACTGGCTCCGCCTTTTCGAGAGTGGCTCGCCTCAGCTGCCGAGGATCGCGCCTTTGATCTGGCGGATGTTGTTGTGCATCATGTCGATATAGGTCGAGCCCGGGCCATCGGGCTGCGACAGCGCATCCGAATAGAGCGTGCCGCCCACCTTGATCCCGGTCTCGCTGGCGATCTGTTCGATCAAGCGCGGGTTGGTGATGTTTTCCACGAAGATCGCCGCCGCCTTGTCCTGCTTCACCTGCTCGACCAGCTTGGCGACGTCAGCGGCCGACGGTTCGGAGTCGGTCGAAATGCCTTGCGGAGCGAGGAAGGTCAGGCCGTATTCGTGCTCGAAATAGCCGAAGGCGTCGTGCGAGGTGATGACGACGCGCTTGGCCTCAGGGATCGACTGGATCGCCGCCTTCACTTCGCCTTCCAGCGCATCAAGCTTCTTGGTGTAGGCGGCGGCATTGGTCTGGTAGCTGACGCAGCCCTCGGAATCGGCCGCGCAAAAAGCCTCGGCGATGTTCTTCACATAGATCTTGGCATTGGCGATCGACTGGAAGGCGTGCGGATCGGTAACGGTCTTGCCGCCGCCGGTGCCGGCACCTTCGGCCGCGTCCGCGTCGGCGAATTCAGGCTTGAAGTCGATCGGCGTCACGCCCTTGGTCAAGGTGACGATTGAGGCCTTGGTGGCGCTGGCATCGACCAGCCGCTGCAAAAAGCCTTCGAAATGCAGGCCGTTGACCAGAACGATATCGGCCTTGGCCATGGCGACCGCGTCGGCCGGGCTCGGCTCATAGACATGGGCGTCGCCATCCGGGCCGACGATGGTGGTGATGTCGACACGGTCGCCGCCGACATTTTTGGCGAAATCGGCAATGACCGTGAAGCTGGCGACGACTTTCAGCGGCGCCGCGAAAGCCGACGACGCGCTGAAGGCAGTTAATGTTATAACGCTCATCGCCAGGGCGGCACGGATGGATCTCAGCATGGACGGGGTCTCCTTTGAGGGCGGGGGATCAGGCCGTTCTGTGACGGTGATGGATGATGCGGGCGCGCAGGATGCCGCGCGTGCCGAACAGGATCGAGGCGAAATAGACGACGCCGGCCGACAGGATGATGGCTGGACCGGACGGCAGCGAGGCGTGATAGGACAGAAGCAGGCCGGCGATGCAGGAGGCAAAGCCGATCAGCACGGCCAGCACGCACATCGGCTCGACGCGCACCGTCCAGAAGCGGGCGGCTGCCGCCGGCAGCATCATCAGTCCGACGGATAGAAGCGTGCCGAGCGCCTGGAAACCGCCGACGAGGTTGAGCACGACCAGGCCAAGGAAGATGAAATGCACCGGACTGCCCATCCGGCTGACCGAACGCAGGAACAGCGGATCGAGGCATTCGGCGACCAGCGCCCGCCAGAAGATAGCGAGGCTGACCAGCGTCACCGCGACGATGCCGCCGATCAGCGTCAGCGCTTCGTTGTTGAGCGCCAGCACCGTGCCGAACAGCACATGCATGAGATCGACGCTGGAGCCGCGGATCGACACCATCAGCACGCCGATGGCGAGTGAAATCAGATAGAAGGCCGCCATCGAGGCGTCCTCTCGCTGGATGGTGAAGCGCGAGACGGCGCCGGCGCCGAGCGCCACGATGATGCCGGCGATCAGCCCGCCAATGGTCATCGGCAGGATTTCCAGCCCATAGAACAGGAAGCCGGCGGCCGCACCCGGCAGGATGGCATGCGCCATGGCATCACCCGACAGGCTCATGCGCCGCAGCATCAGGAAGACGCCGATCGGGCAGGCGCCGAGCGACAGCATCAGTGAGCCGAACAGTGCCCGCTGCATGAAGCCGAAATCGGCGAAGGGTGCGATGAACAGACCGTAGAGCGCGTCCATCAGGCAGCCCTCGGACCGGCGCCATGATGATGGTCGTGATCGTGGCCATGATGATCGTGGCTATGGGAATGATCATGACCGTGCCCGTCCGGCTCGCACCACGGCGCGTTCTCCTCCCAGGCTTCATGGAAACGGCGGGCGCGCAACAGGTTTTCCGGCTTAAGCGTCTCGCGCGTTTCGCCCCAGGCGATCGGCTGGCGGGCAAGCAGCAAGGTCTCGGGGAAATTCTGCCGCACCAGATCAAGATCGTGGACGACGACCATGACGGTGCGTTCTTCGCCATGCCAGCGCTTGATGAGCGCAATCAGGTCGCCGACCGTCTTGGCATCTACGGCGTTGAATGGTTCGTCGAGCAGGATCAGATCGGCATCCTGCAACAGCACGCGGGCAAACAGCGTGCGCTGCAGCTGACCGCCCGACAGCGTGTCGATCGGCCGCTTCTCGAAGCCACCAAGGCCAACCGCCGTCAGCGCTTGGCTGACCGCTGCGCGATCCTCTGATGTGTAGCGGCCGAGCATGCCGCGCTTCGGCCAGAGGCCGAGCGAGACCAGATCGACGACGCGGGCGGGAAAGGAGCGATCGAGTTCCGATTGCTGCGGCAGGTAAGCGGCGCGCACGCCTGGTGCGCGAACAACCTCGCCAGCCATCGGCTTCAAAACGCCGACAATGCCCTTCATCAGCGTCGATTTACCGGACCCGTTGGCACCGACAACGGCGGTCAGCGAACCTTTGCGGATCGCACCGTCAAGATGATGGATCGCCGGGTGGCTGTTGTAGCCCAGCGTCAGGTCACGGAATGTCAGGCAGGTCTGGGTCATGTCGTTCCGTCAGACAGCCAATTTCGGCTGCGGGCAGGGGTCGATTGGATATGTGATGTTATTACATTAGTCAACAAGCCAATCGGGCGGAATTACGACCGGCAGCTCAACTTGCCGTGAATCTCGCCACTCGCTGGTCCAAGGGGATTTGGCCCCGGCGGCCTTGCCCGATGCGAACCGCAACTCTAAACAGGCGCCACCCATAACAGGAAGGAACCTCCCATGAGCATTCGTCGCATCGATGTTGGCCCGCGCATGAGCCAGATCGTCATCCACGGCAACACCGTCTATCTGGCCGGCCAGGTCGGCGAGCCCGGCGGCAACGTCGCCTCGCAGACCCGCGATATTCTGGCGGCCATCGACGAATTGCTGGCCAAGGCCGGCACCGACAAGACCAAGATCGTTCAGGCGATCATCTGGCTGGCCGACATGGGCACCTTCGCCGAGATGAATTCGGAATGGGACAAGTGGGTGCCGCAGGGCCACACCCCCGCCCGGGCTACCGGCGAAGCCAAGTTGGCTGGTCCGGAATATCTGGTCGAGATTATCGTCACGGCGGCGATTTGAGGCGTCGACTCTCCCTTCTCCCCTTGTGGGAGAAGGTGTCGCCGAAGGCGACGGATGAGGGGTGCTCCAGGGAACGCCAACGTCTCACTCCGCTGGAACACCCCTCATCCGTCTCGGCGCTGACGCGCCGATCCACCTTCTCCCGCAAGGGGAGAAGGGAGCGTCGGCGCTACCCCTGCGACGGCGTGAACCTCGCCACCAGCGTGTGGCTTTCCGCCGGATAGATAAACCGCACATGCGTCACCGGGTGCTCGGCACTCCAGGTGCGGCGCTCGACCACAAGGCAGGGCGCGCCCGGGTCGATGTCAAGCGCGTCGGCAACAGTCTCGTTGGCGGCCATGGCGCGGATACGGTGCTCGGCCTCGCTCCACGGCACGCGGCCGATAAGCCAGGGCCCGGCGGCGATTTCCCTGAACTCTTCGTCTCCGGCTTCCGGAACCGCTGAAAGATTGATCAGGCGCTGCTCGAGTGCGAATGGCCGCTCGCCGGCAAAATGCAGGCCTTCGACCCATAGCACCGACCCGGCGGCGGACAGCCCGAGCAGCGTCCTGTCGTTCGCATTGCTGCGCCGCTTCAGGTGTTCCAGCCGCTCGTAGCGATAGGGCAGGCCAAGCGCCTCGACCTCGATCCTGATGTCGTGAAGTTCCAGCACCGCCGCCTGCGACTGCGGCCGGCGGACAAAGCTGCCGGAGCGGCGGCGGCGTTCGATCAGCCCGGCCTTGGCCAGTTGCGACAGCGCCTTGTTCACCGTCATGCGCGAGCAATTATACTCGGTCGTCAGTTCGTGCTCGAACGGAATGCGATGTCCGGGCGCCCACGCGCCGGACAGGATTTTTTCGCGGATGTCGGACAGGATGCGCTGATGCAGCGAGACCGTCTCGCCGCCGTCAATATCATCTGTCTCGATCAGGCTCATCGGCTTCAGTTCTGCGACAGCGCGGTCATGACTTTGCGGAATCGTTCGGCAATGGCCTCGCGCTTCGCATGCCTGCCGCCGCCGACCTGCTTCTTGCCATGCACCCAGACGCAGTCGACCTTGCTGCCATTGGCGAAGATCCAGGCGTCGAGGATCGCGTCGCCGGCCTTGCCGGCCAGCGAGGGGGTCTTGGCGTCGAGCGAGACAAGATCGGCGGCTCTCCCGACGGCGATCTGCGAAGCGCCGGCGCCAAGCGCCACGCCGCCACCGTCAAGCGCGGCATCGAACAGCGCTCGCCCGGTCGAGCCGCCGGCCACCGCCAGCACATTGCGGGCGCGGTGGGCGAGGCGCTGCGAATATTCGAGTTGGCGCAATTCGTCGGGCAGGCCGATCAGCACGTTGGAATCGGAGCCGATACCGAAGCGGCCGCCATGCTCGGTGAATAGCGGAGCGGCAAATGTGCCGTCACCGAGATTGGCTTCGGTGATCGGGCAAAGGCCGGCAATGGCGCCGCTCTTGGCCATGCCGATGGTTTCGGCATCGGTCATTTGGGTGGCATGGATCAGGCACCAGCGCTGGTCGACCTCGGCGTTGGCCAGCAGAAATTCGACCGGCCGCGCGCCGGACCAGGCAAGGCAGTCCTCGACTTCCTTTACCTGCTCGGCGACATGGATATGGATCGGCCCATTCGGTGTCAGAGCAGCAACTTGAGCGAGTTCCTCCGGCGTCGCGGCGCGCAGGCTGTGTGGCGCTACACCGACGACAGCTTGATTCAACGCGCGAACCGATTCGCGGCTCTTCTCAACAAGCCGGGAGAACCGATTCACATCGTTGATGAATCGCCTTTGGCCATCGTTGGGAGCTGCGCCACCGAAGGAGGCGTGCGCATAAAACACCGGCAGCAGTGTCAGGCCGATACCGGTTTCGCCGGCCGCAGCTGCGATGCGCTCGGCCATCTCGGCAAGGTTGGCGTAAGGTTTTCCATCGCGGTCGTGGTGCAAATAGTGAAATTCGCCGACGCGCGAGAAACCGGCCTCCAGCATCTCGACATAGAGCTGTGCGGCAACCGCCTCGACCTGATCGGGCGTCATCGACAGTGCGAAGCGGTACATCACCTCGCGCCAGCTCCAGAAACTGTCGGCGGAAGGCCCGCGAAGCTCGGCAAGGCCGGCCATGCCGCGCTGGAAGGCGTGGCTGTGCAGATTGGGCATGCCAGGCACGAGAATGGCGTGGCGCTCGTCGCCGGCCCGCGGAACCGCACCCGCTTCGACGGAAGCGATGTGGCCTCCATCGAGCGCGATCCTGACATTGCCTTGCCAGCCCTCGGGTAGCAGCGCCTGTTCCGCAAAGATCGCCGTCACGTCCATCTCCGAATCTGCATGCCTGAACGACGATACCACTTGCGTCGCGTTTCAATATGTATATACATAATCGCCATCCTTTCAAATGGAAAAGATGATGGGTGGAGCAAACAAGAAGAGCGGCCTTCGTGTCTGGCGCAATGCGCGCCTGGCGACCATGGCCGACGGCGTGGCTGGCCTCGGCATTGTCGAGAAAGGCGCGATCGCCGCGCGCGACGGTGTCATTGTATATGCCGGCGCCGAAGCGGACATGCCGGCTTCGGCAGGGCAGGGCGCTGAGACCATTGATTGCGAGGGCCGCTGGATCACGCCGGGCCTGATCGACTGCCACACCCATCTGGTCTATGCCGGCAACCGTGCCAACGAATTCGAGATGCGGCTGGCCGGTGCCACCTATGAAGAAGTCGCCCGCGCCGGCGGCGGTATTGTTTCCTCCGTCAAGTCACTGCGCGCTGCCAGCGAGGATGAACTCGTTGCCCAGACGCTGCCGCGCCTTGATGCGCTGATGGCCGAGGGTGTCACCTCAGTCGAGGTCAAGTCGGGCTATGGGCTCGATCTCGACAATGAGAAGAAGTCGCTGCGCGTCGCCCGCCGGCTGGGCGGTGAACGGGCGGTGACCATCCGCACGACCTGTCTGGCTGCCCACGCCCTGCCGCCCGAGGCCAAGGGGGACAAGGATGCTTTTATCGATCTGGTCGCCAGGCAGATTGTTCCGGCGGTTGCCGCCGAAGGACTGGCCGATGCCGTCGATGGTTTTTGCGAAGGCATAGCGTTCTCGCCGGAGCAGATGGCGCGCGTTTTCGATGCCGCCAAGGCCTTAGGCCTGCCGGTCAAGCTTCACGCCGACCAACTGTCCAACCTGCACGGTGCCGCGCTTGCCGCCAGCTATGGCGCGCTGTCGGCGGATCATCTTGAATATACGGACGAGGCGGGCGCTGCCGCTATGGCCAAGGCCGGCACGGTGGCGACCATCCTCCCCGGCGCCTATTACTTCATCCGCGAAACGAAGAAGCCGCCTGTCGACCTGTTCCGCCGCCATGGCGTGAAGATGGCGGTGGCGACGGACAGCAATCCCGGCACCTCGCCGCTAACCTCGCTGCTGCTCACCATGAATATGGCCGCGACGCTCTTTGGCTTGACCGTTGATGAATGCCTGGCCGGCGTCACCCGCGAGGCTGCGCGTGCGCTTGGCCTTCTCGACAAGGCCGGCACACTGGAAGCCGGCAAATCCGCCGATCTGGCGATATGGGACATCGAGCGTCCCGCCGAACTCGTCTACCGCATGGGCTTCAACCCGCTCCATGCCCGCATCTGGAGAGGACAATGACCGAACTGACCTTGAAGCCCGGCAGTGCGACGCTGGCCGACTGGCGTGCCATCTATCGTGGCGCCGTGCCGAAGCTGGATGATGCCTGCCGTCCAAAGATCAAGGCGAGCGCCGAGGCCGTTGCCAGGATCGTTGCCAAGGGTGAGCCGGTCTACGGCATCAACACCGGTTTCGGCAAACTGGCCAGCGTCCGCATCCCGGCAAGCGATCTCGAGACCTTGCAGCGCAACATCGTCCTGTCGCATGCCGCCGGCGTCGGCGAGCCGATGCCCGTCGCTGTCGCCCGGCTGATGATGGCGCTGAAGCTTGCCAGCCTGGCGCAGGGGGCGTCCGGTGTGCGCCCCGAAACCATCGAGTTGCTGGAAGCAATGCTCGCCAACGACGTCATCCCGGTGGTGCCGGCGCAAGGCTCGGTCGGCGCTTCCGGCGATCTCGCGCCGCTGTCGCATATGACGGCTGTGATGATCGGCGTCGGCGAATGCTTTACCCCGCATGGCCGCTTCCCGGCTAAGGTCGCCTTTGTCTCGCATGGCCTGGAGCCGGTGACGCTCGGCGCCAAGGAAGGTCTGGCCCTGCTCAACGGCACGCAGTTTTCCACCGCCTATGCGCTGGCTGCTTTGTTCGAGGCCGAAGTGCTCTACCAGTCGGCGCTGGTCGCCGGCGCCCTATCGACCGACGCGGCAAAGGGTTCCGACGCCCCCTTCGATCCGCGTATTCATCTCTTGAGAAAGCACCGTGGCCAGATCGAGACGGCGGATGCGCTGCGCAATCTGATGGCCGGCAGCGCTATCAGGGAATCGCACCGTGTCGGCGACGAGCGCGTACAGGATCCCTATTGCCTGCGCTGCCAGCCACAGGTCATGGGTGCGGCACTCACCGTGCTGCGCCAAGCGGCCGACACGCTGGGCACCGAGGCCAATGGCGTCACCGACAATCCGCTGATCTTCGCCGAGGATGATACCGCGCTCTCCGGCGGCAATTTCCACGCCGAGCCGGTGGCCTTCGCCGCCGACATGATCGCGCTTGCCGTCTGCGAGATCGGTTCGCTGTCGGAACGCCGCATCGCCATGCTGGTCGACCCGGCGCTGTCGGGCATGCCGGCCTTCCTGACGCCCAAGCCTGGCCTCAACTCCGGCTTCATGATCCCGCAGGTGACGGCGGCGGCACTCGTTTCGGAAAACAAGCAGAAGGCCTATCCGGCCAGCGTCGATTCGATCCCGACCTCGGCCAATCAGGAAGACCACGTCTCGATGGCCGCGCACGGTGCTCGCCGGTTGATCGGCATGGTCGAGAATGCAACCGCCGTGATCGGCATCGAATTGCTGGCCGCCGCGCAAGGCTGCGATTTCCACCAGCCGCTGGCGTCGAGCAACGCGCTGGAAGCGGTACGCAAGCTGGTGCGGGCCGAAGTGCCGCATCTCGACAATGACCGCCATTTCCACCCCGACATGGAGAAGGCAATCGCCATGGTCCGCAGCGGTGCTACGATCAAGGCGGCCGGCGCGGTGACTCTGCCTTCGATCTCGGGAGCCTGACATGACCGACTGGCTGACAGTGACGGAAGGCACGGCACCTCTGCTGGTGTCGATCCCGCATACCGGTATCGATCTCGCCGGAATCGACAACCGGCTGGTTTCGCCCTGGCTCGGCCGCCGCGATTGCGACTGGTGGATCGACAATCTCTACGATTTTGCCGCCGGCCTTGGCGCAACTGTCGTGCATACGTCGATCTCGCGCACCGTCATCGACGTCAACCGCGATCCCTCCGGCGCTTCGCTCTATCCGGGGCAGACAACGACGACGCTTTGCCCGACCGAGACTTTCGATGGCGATCCGCTTTATCTGCCCGGCGAAGAGCCGACGCCGTCGGAGATCGACCAGCGCCGCATAGCCTATTTCGTGCCCTACCATGAAATGCTGGCGGCCCAGGCCGTCAGGCTGCGCGGCCTGCACGAAAAAATCGTCATCTACGATTGCCACTCGATCCGTTCGGTGCTGCCGCGTCTGTTCTATGGCACGCTGCCAGTGTTCAATCTCGGCACCAATGACGGCCAGACCGCCGACCCGACGCTGCAGGCACTGGTCGGCCAGATCATGGCCGAAAGCGGTGAAAGCTATGTCATCAACGGCCGGTTCAAGGGTGGCTGGATCACGCGTTACTTCGGCAATCCGCAAGGCGGCTACCATGCGTTGCAGATGGAGCTTGCCGATCGCGGCTATCTGCGCGAGCCCGAGGGCAAGGGCGAGCCGGACAATTGGCCGGTGCCTTATGACGCCGAGTTTGCCGTGCCGATGCGCGCCACACTGACCAAAATTCTTCAAACCGCCATTGACTGGGCCGGGCGCTGACGCGCCGCCATCCGAAAGGGACAATGATGAACAATCCTCGCCACAACATCCGTGAAGTCCGTGCGCCCCGCGGCGACAAGCTCAACGCCCGCTATTGGACGACCGAAGCACCGCTGCGCATGCTGATGAACAATCTCGACCCCGAGGTTGCCGAAAACCCCAACGAATTGGTCGTCTACGGCGGCATTGGCCGCGCCGCGCGCACCTGGAACGATTTCGACAGCATCGTCGCCTCGCTGAAGACGCTTGGCGAGGACGAGACGCTTTTGGTGCAGTCCGGCAAGCCGGTCGGTGTGTTCCGCACCCATGCCGATGCGCCGCGTGTGCTGATCGCCAACTCCAATCTGGTGCCGCACTGGGCGACCTGGGACAAATTCAACGAGCTCGATAGAAGGGGTCTGATGATGTACGGCCAGATGACGGCCGGCTCGTGGATCTATATCGGCACGCAAGGCATCGTGCAGGGCACCTACGAGACCTTCGTCGAGGCCGGCCGCCAGCACTATGGCGGCAATCTCAAGGGCAAGTGGATCCTGACCGGCGGCCTCGGCGGCATGGGCGGCGCGCAGCCGCTCGCGGCCGTCATGGCCGGCGCCTGCTGCCTCGCCATCGAATGCAATCCGGACTCGATCGACTTCCGCCTGCGCACCCGCTATGTCGACGAGAGGGCCGAGACGCTCGATGAGGCGATGGAAATGATCGAGCGCTGGACCAAGGCCGGCGAGGCGAAGTCGGTCGGTCTGCTCGGTAACGCGGCAGAGATCGTGCCGGAAATGTTCAGGCGCGGCATCCGCCCCGACATGGTCACCGACCAGACCTCGGCCCACGACCCCATCAACGGCTATCTGCCGAAGGGCTGGACCATGGCCGAGTGGCGCGAGAAGCGCGTCAGCGACCCGAAGGCGGTCGAGAAGGCGGCCCGGGCTTCCATGCGCGAGCATGTCGAGGCGATGGTAGCGTTCTGGAATGCCGGCGTGCCGACGCTCGACTATGGCAACAACATCCGCCAGGTTGCCAAGGACGAAGGCTTCGAGAACGCCTTCGCCTTCCCGGGCTTCGTGCCGGCCTATATCCGCCCGCTGTTCTGCCGCGGCATCGGCCCGTTTCGTTGGGCCGCGCTCTCCGGCGATCCCGAGGATATCTACAAGACCGACGCCAAAGTGCGCGAACTCACCCCCGGCAACACCCATCTGCACAACTGGCTGGACATGGCGCGCGAGCGCATTGCCTTCCAGGGCCTGCCGGCGCGCATCTGCTGGGTTGGTCTCGGCGACCGCCACCGGCTTGGTCTAGCCTTCAATGAGATGGTGGCCAAGGGCGAACTCAAGGCGCCGGTCGTCATCGGCCGCGATCACCTCGATTCTGGCTCGGTCGCCTCGCCGAACCGCGAGACCGAAGCAATGAAGGACGGCTCGGACGCTGTCTCAGACTGGCCGCTTCTCAATGCTTTGCTCAACACCGCGTCGGGCGCCACCTGGGTGTCGCTGCATCATGGCGGCGGCGTCGGCATGGGCTTTTCCCAGCATGCAGGCATGGTCATCGTCGCCGACGGTACGCAGGACGCCGCAAGGCGCCTTGAGCGGGTGCTGTGGAACGACCCGGCGACTGGCGTCATGCGCCATGCCGATGCCGGCTACGACATCGCCATCGAGTGCGCCAAGGAGCACCAGCTCAATTTGCCCGGCATTCTCGGCTGACATCATGCGCATCCTTCGTGCCGCCGACTACCGCGTCATGCCGTGGAAGAACGGCGGCGGCACGACGACCGAGATCGCTGTCTCGCCCGACGGCGCCGGCCTCGACGCGTTTGACTGGCGCATCTCGATGGCGCGCGTCGAAGGCAGCGGGCCCTTTTCCAGCTTTGCCGGCATCGACCGCACGCTGTCGGTGCTGGAAGGCGAGGGGATCGTACTTGATGTCGCCGGCCAACCTGCGGCCCGGCTGACGCCGGTTTCCCAGCCTTTTACCTTTCCAGCCGACCTGCCGACCAGTGCCGCTCTGATCGCCGGCCCGATCACCGACCTCAACGTCATGACGCGCCGTGGCCGCATGCTGCATTCGGTCGAGCGCATGGCGATTTCGTGGCCCGTGGACATCGCGACCCCAGCCGGTTCGACCCTCATCCTTTGTCACAAGGGCGAGGCTGTTTTTCCCGAGGCTCAGTCAATTCGCCTCGGGCCGCTCGATACGCTGCTGCTCGGGCCGGATGCTTCCGTCCTGCGGGTTGAGCCGGCTCGGGATGCGACGCTGTTCGTGGTCCGCATAACCACCGCGGGCTGATGCTTTCGCGCCAACGGTTACCGCCTGTTTCCAAACATGATCGCAACGCCGGCGAAATATAGCGTAAGCTCCTGCCGGCATCACGAAAAAGCCCGAATCCTCTCCGTCGATCGATCCCGACGGGAGCGAGGGGCGCTCGTCTTTGAGTTTGGTCGAAAGATGACGCCCTGTCGTGGTGCGGAAACAAACTTTCGGCATAGGGGTTGATGCAACCAATTGCATTTGAACCGGTTTTAGGGCCATTGCCGTGGCGGTGACGCCGCTGAGTGCCCGCTTACGGAATTTTCAATGAATATTCAGACGAATCCTGCCCAGATCGAGAAGACAAGCGCGAGCTTTCCGGCCATCACGGAAGAGCCGATACGGTCGACATTCCTGCCGGAGGAGCGCCTGAGGCTGCTCGGCGAAAGCCTGGCAAAAGGCGATCTCGCCGACCTGTTCGGCCTGATCCCGTTCGATTTCCAGGCCCGTATCCGCGACAGCGCCAAGAAGATCCTCGAAGTCTACCGATCGACCAATGCGGCGCAGGCCAAGGGCGAGACGATCACCCCGGCCGCGCAATGGCTGCTCGACAACAACTAT
The DNA here is from genome assembly GCA_002356515.1 of Mesorhizobium loti. Lineage (NCBI taxonomy): Bacteria > Pseudomonadati > Pseudomonadota > Alphaproteobacteria > Hyphomicrobiales > Phyllobacteriaceae > Mesorhizobium > Mesorhizobium loti. Next base: position 7,674,146 of record AP017605.1, read on the forward strand.
TTGGTCGAGGAGACCATTTTCCAGGTCAAGCGCGACCTGCCGCGCCGCTTCTATCGCCAGTTGCCGACGCTGAAACTGCCCAATGGCGGCACCGTTCCGCGCGCTCTTGCGCTGGCCTGGACCTATGTGGCGCATTCGGACAGTTCCGTCTCGGCGACCATGTTCAAGGCGATCGTCCAGGGGTTCCAGTCGGTCGAGCCGCTGAAGATCGGTGAACTCTGGGCGCTGCCGTCGCTTCTGCGCTTCGTGCTGATCGAAAATCTCCGCCGGCTGGCCGTCAGGGTCAATCGCACCCGCCAGATGCGCCAGATATCCAACGATGTGGCTGACAAGGTTCTCGCAACCGACGACAGCGCCGACCGGCAGGCGATCCTGGCCAATTTCAGTGCGCATGCGCAGGACACCACCTTTGCCACGCAGCTTCTCTATCGCTTGCGCGATGGATCGCAGAATGCCGGCAAGGCCCTGGAGTGGCTGGAAGGCGAGCTCGAGAAGACCGGCTCCGATGCCGAGGAGATCATCATCTCCGAGCATCACACGCTGTCCAGCGGCAACGTGACGACCGGCAACATCATCCGCGGCCTGCGCCTGATCAACGACGTCGACTGGACCGTGTGGTTCGAAGGCGTCAGCCGCATCGACACCGTGCTGCGCGAGCGCACCGATTTCGCCGCGCTCGACTTCTTCTCGCGCGATCAATACCGCACAGCGATCGAGGAACTGGCGCGCCGCTCGAACCTGTCGGAATACCGCGTCGCCGAAAAGGCGATCGAACTGGCCGGCCAAGCCGTTAGTGAACACGCCGCGAGCGAACACGCATCGGCTGGCGATGGCGACGATTCCGCTCCGGCTCCGTCCGCGCATACCGATGTCGGCTTCTTCCTCGTCGGCCCGCGCCGGCTGGAACTGGAAAATGCGATCGACTATCGGCCTACGATCAGCCAGACGGTCAAGCGGACCTTCGCCAAGACCGGATGGCTGGGCATTGTCCTGCCCGTCTTCGCCTTGACGGCCTTGCTTCTTGTCCTCACCGGCAATGCCTTGGCCCATCTCGGCCTGTCGGTGACCTCGATCGTCGTGATGCTGGCACTCTTTGCCGTGCCGGCGAGCGAGGGCGCGCTGGCGTTCTTCAATACCGTAGTCTCGCTGTTCCTCAAACCGACACGCCTGATCGGCTACGACTATCGGCACGGCGTGCCACCCGAGGCGCGCACTCTGGTGGTTGTGCCGTCGCTGATCGGCTCGCGTGACGATGTCGAGGAAAACATCCGCAACCTCGAAGTCCATTACCTTGCCAATCTGGTGGACGAGATCCATTTCGCGCTGCTGTCGGACTGGCCCGACAGCAAGATCGAGATCGATGCGGCCGACACCGAGATCCTCGAATATGCCCGCGCCGAGATCGCCCGTCTCAACGCCCGCTATCCCTCCGAAGGCGCGCCGCGCTTCTACATCCTGCACCGCCGCCGGCTCTTCAACGCGGCTCAAGGGGCCTGGATGGGCTGGGAGCGCAAGCGCGGCAAGCTGCATGAGCTTGACCTTTTGCTGCGTGGCGACAGCGATACCACTTTCCTGCCGCTCGAAGTGCCGCTGCCGGAAAAAGTCGTCCATGTGATGACGCTCGACGCCGACACGCGCACCACCCGCGATGCGGTGGCGAGCCTCGTCGGCAAGCTCTGCCACCCGCTCAACCGCCCGCATTTCGACGCCACCAAACGTGTTGTTACCGCCGGCTACACGATCCTGCAGCCGCGCATCACCGCGTCGCTGACATCAGGCGACGAGGCTTCGTTCTTCCAGCGTGTGTTCTCGGCCAATCGCGGTCTCGACCCCTACGTCTTTGCCGTCTCCGACCTCTATCAGGACGTCTTCAGCGACGGGTCCTTCACCGGTAAGGGCCTCTATCACGTCGATGCCTTCGAAGCCGCCCTGCAAGGCCGCATCGAGGAAAACACCGTCCTCAGCCACGATCTGCTCGAAGGCGCGCTGGCGCGCGCAGCACTTGTCACCGACGTCGAACTGGTCGAGGACTACCCGACCCGCTACTCGGTCGACGCCTCGCGCCACCATCGCTGGGCACGCGGCGACTGGCAGCTGCTGGGCTTCATCCTCGATCCGCGCTCTGGCGTTCCGGCCCTGTCGCGCTGGAAGATGGTCGACAATCTGCGCCGCTCGCTGACGCCGATCTTCTGGGTGATGGCGGCGATCGCCGGCTGGACCTTGCTGCCCTTCACGCAGGCCGCGCAATGGCAGGCCCTGCTGATCCTCAGCCTGTTCATGGCGCCGACCTTCGACGTCGTCAACGCCATCCTGCCCAAGAGCGGCGACCAGACGCCGCGCGGCCATTTCTCGGCACTGGCACGCGACGTCGCCTTCGGCACCGCCATGGTGGCGCTGAAGATCGTGCTGATGGCGCACAACGCCTGGATGATGGGCGACGCCATCGTGCGCACGCTTTACCGGTTGTTCGTCAGCCGCCAGAACCTCCTGGAATGGCGCACCGCTTCCCAGGCGCACAAGGCCGGCGACAACGATGTCGGCTCCTATTACGGCATGATGTATGGCGCCGTGATCATCGGCTTCGTCGGCCTCGCCATTCCGGTACTGGCCGATTCCACCGGCGCCTTCGTCGCCTTCTTCTTCGCCCTCTTCTGGATCGGCTCGCCGGCGATTGCCAGCTGGATCAGCCGCTCGGCCGAAACCGAGGATCGGCTGCGCATATCTCAGGCCGACATCCATGCACTGCGCACCGTGGCGCGGCGCACCTGGCATTATTTCGAGAGCTTCGTCACGGCAGAGCATCACAATCTGCCGCCGGACAATTTCCAGGAAAGTCCTGCACCGGTCGTGGCGCCGCGCACCTCGCCCACCAATGTCGGCGTCTACCTTCTGTCGGTCGTTTCGGCGCGCGATTTCGGCTGGATCAGCCTGTCCGATGCCATCACCCGCATCGACGCCACGATGACGACCATCGAGAGCATGCCGCGCCACCGCGGCCATCTCTTCAACTGGTACGACACCACGACGCTGAAGCCGCTCTACCCGCTCTATATTTCGGCCGTCGACAGCGGCAATCTCGCCGGCCACCTGGTAGCGGTGGCGGCTGCCTGCGCCGAATGGGCGGAAGCGCCTTCCGTGCACCTCCAGGGCGATTTCGAAGGCATCCTCGACACGGTCACCATTCTGAGCGAAAGCCTCGATCAGCTGCCCGACGACCGTCGTCAGCTCAGGCCTCTGCGCCAGCGTCTCGTCGATCGCCTGGACGGCATGCGGCGCGCCGTCGAAACGATCAAGGCGCAGCCGGAAATGGCCTCGATCCGCACCATCAACCTCGCCGTGCTGGCGGGCGAAATTCGCAAGCTCGCGACCGCCATCCACACCGAGGCGGCATCGGCCCAGAGCGATGTCATCGTCGACTGGGCAGCGAGGCTCGAGGCAACCTGCGAGGCGCATGTTCACGACGCCCACAGCGACGACAATGCCGTCGAGGCGTTGCGCGCCAAGCTCCTGACCTTGCGCGAGCGCACGCGCCGTTTCGCCTTCGAGATGGAATTCGCCTTCCTGCTGCGGCCGGAACGCAAGCTGCTGTCGATCGGCTACCGCGTCGAGGAGCACCAGCTCGACGAAAGCTGCTACGACCTTCTTGCTTCCGAGGCGCGGCTGACCAGCCTGTTCGCCATCGCCAAGGGCGATCTGCCGACCGAGCACTGGTTCCGGCTCGGCCGCCCGATCGTCGAGATCGGTTTCCAGGGCGCGCTGATGTCCTGGTCGGGTTCGATGTTCGAGTATCTGATGCCGCCGCTGGTGATGAAGGAGCCGCAAGGCTCGATCCTCAACCAGACCAGCAAGCTGATCATCAAGCGCCAGATGCAGTACGGCCGTCAGAAAAACGTGCCGTGGGGCATTTCGGAAGCGGCGTATAACGCCCGCGACCGGGAACTGACCTATCAGTACACCAATTTCGGCGTGCCTGGGCTTGGGCTGAAGCGCGGCCTTGGCCAGAACACGGTGGTCGCACCCTACGCCACCATCCTGGCGGCGCAGTTCAACCCGCGTGAAGCCGTGCATAATCTTGAGCGTCTGCGCGAGATCGGTGCGCTAGGCCCGCATGGCTATTACGATGCGGTCGATTTCACGCCGCAGCGCGTGCCTGAAGGTACCAACCACGCGGTCGTGCTGAATTACTATGCGCACCATTCGGGCATGTCGATCGCGGCGGTCGCCGACGCGATCTTCGAGGGCCGCCTGCGCGACCGTTTCCACAGCGATCCGGTCATTGAATCGGCCGAACTCTTGCTGCAGGAGAGGGCGCCGCGCGACATCCCGACCGCGACCGTCAGAACCGAAGCGGACGAGCGCGCGAAAGACGAGACCGAGACCGAGAGCCCCGACACCCGCATCGTGCTCGATCCCCTGCGGGCGCTGCGTTCGACCAATGTGATGTCGAACGGCCGCTATTCGGTGATGGTCACCGCGACCGGCTCCGGCTACAGCCGCTGGGGCGATCTGTCGGTGACCCGCTGGCAGCCGGATCCAGTAGAGGACCGTCTGGGCTCCTACATCTTCCTGCGTGACGTCAGCACCGGAGACTGGTGGTCGGCAACGGCGGAGCCCAAGCGCGCGCCTGAGGAGAAGGTGCAGACCCTGTTCTCCGACGACAAGGCGAGCTTCGTCAAATCGGTCGGCACGTTGCGCTCCGAGGTCGAATGTATCGTCGTTTCCGAAGGCAATGGCGAAGGCCGTCGCATCACGCTCTACAATGAGAGCACATCCGATCGTCACATCGAAGTGACGTCCTTCGCCGAACTGGTGCTGGGCTCGGAGGCTTCCGACAACGCGCATCCGGCCTTCTCGAAGATGTTCGTGGAGACCGAAATCGCCACCAACAACGGCGCGATCTTCGCCACGCGCCGCAAGCGTGAAACCAGCGAGCCCGATATCACCCTGGCGCATTTCGTCACCGATCCGTCCGGACCGGCGCGCGATGCCGAGGCTGAGACCGACAGGCGCGCCTTCATCGGCCGTGGCCGCTCGCTCGCCGATGCCGCCGCCTTCGATCCGGGCGCCAGGCTCGGCGGCCATTCCGGCTTCACGCTCGATCCCATCGCCTCGCTGCGCCGTCAGGTGCGCGTGCCCGCCAACAAGAAGATATCGCTGACCTTCTGGACCGTGGTCGGAACCAACCGCCCGGAGCTGGAAGAGGCTATAAACCGCCTCGACCATCAGGAGAGCTTTGCCCGCCAGGCCATGCTTGCCTGGACGCGCAGCCAGGTGCAGACCCGCCATATGGGGCTCAGCCTGACCGATGCCGCCAATGTGCAGAAACTGGCGCGCTATCTGATCTATCCCGATGCGTTCCTGCGCCTGCCGGCAGAATCCATCGCTTCGGGCCTCGGTAAGCAGTCGAGCCTGTGGCCGACCAGCATTTCGGGCGATTTCCCGATCTTCCTGGTCAGGATAGGCGACGTCGCCGATCTGGAAATCGTTGCCCAGGCGCTACGCTTCCAGGAGTATATGCGCACCCGCGGCATGATGATCGACTTCGTCGTCGTCAACGAGCAGGCATCGTCCTACGTCCAGGACCTGCAGCGCGCGGTCGAGACGCTGTGCGAAAACAGCCGTTTGCGCGGCAAGGAGCTTGGCCCCCGGCAGCACATCTTCGCGGTGCGCCGCGACCTGATGGAAGAGACCACCTACAAGACGCTGCTCGCCGTCGCCCGGGTGGTGCTGCATACGCGCAACGGCACCATCTTCGATCAGATCGAGCGGGCCGAGGCGGCCGCCTTGCAGGCGCGCGACGCTCTGCTGCCCACCGGATTGCCGACGCTGCGCGAAATTCCAGCGCCGGCCTACACGGCGCATGCATTCGCCTCGCAGGCCGTGGCGGATGTCAGTGCCGATGGCACCGGCCTCAGCCAATGGAACGGCTTTGGCGGTTTCGACGGCGACGGACGGCACTATGTGGTCCGTCTGGCCGGCCGGCGCACCACACCCCAGCCCTGGATCAACGTCGTCTCCAACGCCTCGTTCGGCTTCCATACGTCCGCCGAGGGCGCGGCCTTCACCTGGAGCCGCAACAGCCGCGACTATCAGTTGACGCCGTGGTCGAACGATCCGGTCTCCAACCGGCCGGGCGAGGGCGTCTATATCTACGATCAGGCCAGCGGCAGGGCGTTCTCGCCGATCGCCGCGGTGGTGCGCGATCCCTCGATGACCTACGAGGCTTGGCATGGCCAGGGCTTCTCCACCTTCCGCTCGAAGCGTGGGCCGCTGTCGATGGACCTGACCCATGTGGTCGACCCCGTCGATCCGGTGAAGATCACGCGGCTGCGCATCCAGAATTCCGGCTCGGTGCCGGCGCGGCTGCGCGTCTATGCCTATGCCGAATGGGTGCTTGGCGGGCATCGGTCGCGCACGGCCGCTACCATCGTGCCGTCGCGCGACAGGGCGACCGGCGCGTTGCTGGCGCAAAACCCCTATGGGCTCGATTTCAGCGAGCGCGTGGCGTTCCTCGCCGCCGATGCCGCTGTTCATTCGGTGACAACGGATCGCTCCGAATTCCTCGGCCGGCATGGCTCCAGCGAACTGCCGCAGGCGGTGCTGACCGGCGCGGCACTGTCAGGCCGTGTCGAGGCGGGCGACGACCCTTGCGCGGCGATCGCCCGCGACGTCGAGATCCCGGCAGGCGGCGACGTCACGCTGCTCTGGCTGCTCGGCGATGCCGACACCTCCGCGCAGGCGAGCGCGCTGGTGCAGACGCATCGGGGCAAGGATTTCGACCAGCGCCTGGCCGACAACGAGCGCGCGTGGCGCGCGTTCCTCGATACCATCCAGGTCGAGACGCCGGACAAGGCGCTCGACGCCATGGTCAATCACTGGCTGCCCTATCAGAGCCTTGCCTGCCGCATCCGCGCCCGCTCGGCCTTCTATCAGGCAAGCGGCGCCTTCGGCTTCCGCGACCAGTTGCAGGACACGCTGGCGCTGCTGGCGCATGATCCGACGCTGGCGCGCGACCAAATCCTCAACGCCGCGCGGCGGCAGTTCCCGGAAGGCGACGTGCAGCACTGGTGGCTGCCGCGCACCGGAGCCGGCGTGCGCACCATGATCTCCGACGACGTGGTCTGGCTGGCCCACGCCACGGCGCGCTATCTCAGTGTCACCGGCGACGCCGCCATCCTGAAGGAGCAGCTGCCCTTCATCGATGGGCAGGCGCTGGGCGAGGGCGAGCACGATGCCTTCTTCACTCCGGAAATCTCGAAGAAGACGGTGTCGCTCTACGACCACTGCGCGCGTGCGCTCGACCTCGCCATCAAGCGCAGCAGCCCGGCCGGCCTGCCGCTCATCCTTGGCGGCGACTGGAACGACGGCATGAACCGCGTCGGCGAGCACGGCAAGGGCGAGAGCGTGTGGCTGGGCTGGTTCCTGCTGAAGACGCTTGGCGACTTCGCCGCCGTCGCCAAGAGCGAAGGCGACAGCAAGCGCGCGCAGGCCTGGGCAAAGCATGCCGAGGCGCTGAAGCGGGCGCTGGAGAGCACGGCATGGGACGGCGAATGGTACCGCCGCGGCAGTTTTGACGACGGCACGGCTTTGGGGTCGCGTACATCCGAAGAGTGCAGGATCGACTCCATAGCCCAGTCCTGGAGCGTGCTTTCGGGCGAGGGCGACCCGGCGCGGTCGACGACGGCGATGCAGCAGGCGACCAGCCTGCTCGTCGACGACAAGCTCAAGATCGTCAAGCTGTTCACGCCACCCTTCTCGAAGACGCAGAAAGACCCCGGCTATATCAAGAGCTATCCGCCGGGCGTGCGCGAGAATGGCGGCCAGTATACCCACGCGGCGACGTGGTTCGTCATCGCGCTGGCCGAGATGGGGCAGACCGACGAAGCCTATCGCTGCTTCTCGATGCTGAACCCGGTCAACCATGCGTACGACGAGGCTTCGGCCGAGCAATACCGCGTCGAACCCTATGTGGTCGCCGCCGATATCTATGCCGGAGACGACAAAGGCGGGCGCGGCGGCTGGACCTGGTACACCGGTTCGGCGGGCTGGCTCTATCGTGCGGCGGTGGAGGGTATTCTCGGCATCGAACGGCGCGGCAAGCAGATCACGTTCCGGCCGAAACTGCCCAGCCATTGGGACGGCTACCACGCCACGCTCAAGATGCTGGGTGCAGAGATCAAGGTTCAGGTCATTCGCGACAAAAAGACCAAGACGATCTCGCTAGAAGTCGATGGTTCGAAAACAAAGTCCGCTTCATTCGAACCAAAAGCCGGCACTCAGACCGAGATCGTGGTCAAGATACCGGGGTAAAATCAACAGCTTGGGTTGCTTGTTCGCGCGTCCTTCGGGACGCGCGACTCTGCGTCTCGTTACTTGCGCGCGATACGTCACTGCGCCGGCAAGATGCCTCCCGATTAAGCCTTGCAATACGGTCGTGATTAAAAATGTGGCAGTGCTCGGCCACTGCCATGATTTTGCCGCAAGGCTGGCATTTCACCTTTTATCTCAAACCGTTAGGTGATCACGTCAGATTTCGCATCGTCGTCATGTTTTGTTCGCTAAATGGGAACGGAAGCGATAGACGGGCATTGTTTTGCGACGCATCAACCGTTACGTGTCAAGGAATGGTGCAGTGCACAATATTGGTATTGGGCACAATAGAGAGTTGGCGGAGTAGCTGAAGTGTCACTTCTGCAGATCTATTGGAGAGCGCTGGGGTATCTGGCCGCCGACAAGAAGCGCGTCGCGCTGATTTGCGGCGCCAATGTCGCGCTGGCCATGGTTGCCATCCTCGAGCCGATCATGTTCGGCCGGGTTATCGACGCCATCTCCGATCACGGTTCGGTGTTTTCGACGCTCGCCGTCTGGGCCGGCCTCGGCGCGTTCAATGTCTTGGCCGTCGTTCTGGTGTCGCGCGGCGCCGACCGTTTCGCGCATGCCCGCCGCAGCGAAGTGCTCTGCGAGTCTTTCGAGCGCGTGATCACCATGCCGCTCGCCTGGCACCACCAGCGCGGCACCTCCAACGCCCTGCACACGCTGTTGCGCGCGGTCGAGACACTGTTCAGCCTGTGGCTCGAATTCATGCGCCAGCATCTGTCGACAGCGGTGGCGCTGGTTCTGCTGGTGCCGACGGCTCTCGCCATGGACGTGCGCATGTCGATGGTGCTGCTCGTGCTCGGCGTGCTCTATGTCTGCATCGGCCGGCTGGTGATGAAGCGGACCAAGGCCGGCCAGGCGGCCGTTGAGCGCCACTATCACAAGGTGTTCGCGCATGTGACGGACTCCGTCAGCAACGTCGCCGTTCTCCAGAGCTACAACCGACTTGGCCATGAGGCCGAGACGCTGCGCCGCTACGTCAAGAATCTGCTCGATGCGCAAAACCCGGTGCTCGACTGGTGGGCCATCGCCAATGCGCTCAATCGTCTGTCGTCGACCATCTCGATGATGGTGGTGCTTCTGATCGGCGCTTATCTGGTCACCCATGGCCAGTTGCGGATCGGCGATGTCATCGCCTTCACCGGCTTTGCCACGCTGCTTATCTCGCGGCTGGACCAGATGTCGGCTTTCGCCAACCAGATTTCGGAAGCCCGCGCCAAGCTCGAGGAGTTCTACAAGCTCGAGGACTCGGCCGCCGATACCGCCGAGCCGGATGGCCTGCGCGATCTCACCAACGTCACCGGCCATGTCCGTTTCGAAGATGTCGGCTTCGAATTCGCCAATTCGGGGCAGGGCGTCAGCGACGTCTCCTTCGAGGTCAAGGCCGGCCAGACCGTCGCCATCGTCGGACCGACGGGTGCCGGCAAGACGACGCTGATCAACCTGCTGCAGCGCGTCTTCTCGCCGTCCAGCGGCCGTATCCTGATCGACGGCATCGACACCCGCACCGTGAGCCGCAAGTCGCTGCGCCATTCGATCGCCACCGTGTTCCAGGACGCCGGGCTTCTCAACCGCTCGATCGAGGACAACATCCGTGTCGGCCGCGCCGAAGCCAGCAATGACGAGATCCATGCCGCGGCCATCGCGGCGGCCGCGCAGGATTTCATCCTGGCCAAGAGCAATGGCTACGATACGGTGGTCGGCGAGCGCGGCGGCCAGCTGTCGGGCGGCGAGCGCCAGCGCATCGCCATCGCCCGCGCCGTGCTCAAGGACGCCCCGATCCTGGTGCTCGACGAGGCGACCAGCGCGCTCGACGTCGAGACCGAGGATCGCGTCAAGGAAGCGATCGATGAGCTGCGGCGCGACCGCACCACCTTCATCATCGCCCATCGCCTGACCACCGTTCGCGACGCCGATCTGGTCGTGTTCATGGACAAGGGCAGGGTGGTCGAAATGGGTGGCTTCGCCGAACTGTCGCTGCGCAACGGCCGCTTCGCCAGCCTGCTGCGCGCCGGCGGCCTGCTCAACGACGAGGAAGTCCGCCGCCTCAGCCGCTCCGTGCAGGGCGAGGCCGCGTGATCTGATGACGGTTCTTCCTTCCCCCTTTTTGGGGGAAGGTGGCCTCACGAAGCGAGGTCGGATGAGGGCTGTTCCAGCTTGGCATCCGCATCCAAATTGGCCGGAAGACTATGGTCTTCAACGCCTCACTCCGCTGGATCACCCCTCATCCGTCTCGCCGCTGACGCGCCGATCCACCTTCTCCCACAAGGGGAGAAGGAAGACCTTACGCACCTGCGACACCGCCGCTCGATTGCCCCGATCGCGCTGGCGGTCTATGTAAAGTCGCATGAGCGACACGACTTCACGCCTGAGCGGCTGGATGGACCTTGCCAACCCGACGCGCTTCGTCGCGCTGGCCGACAAGGTCGTGCCGTGGCTGGCGGCCATCGCCGCTCTTGTCCTCGCCATCGGCCTCTATATGAGCTTCGCCGCGCCCGAGGATTTCCAGCAAGGCATCACCGTCCGCATCATGTACATCCACGTGCCTTTCGCCTGGCTCGCCATGATGTGCTACACGCTGATGGCGGTGTCGGCCCTTGGCACGCTGGTCTGGCGGCATCCGCTGGCCGATGTTGCGCTCAAATCGGCGGCTCCCATCGGCGCCGTCTTCACAGCACTTGCGCTGATCACCGGTTCGATCTGGGGCAAGCCGATGTGGGGCACCTGGTGGGTCTGGGACGCGCGCCTGACCTCTGTCTTCGTGCTGTTTTTGATGTATCTCGGCATCATCGCGCTGACCCGCGCCCTCGACGATGCCAGCCGCGCCGCCTGGGCCGCCGCCATCATCACGCTGGTCGGCTTCATCAACATCCCGATCATCAAATTCTCGGTCGACTGGTGGAACACGCTGCACCAGCCGGCCTCGGTGTTCCGGCTTGGCGGCCCGACCATCGACCCCAGCCTGCTTTGGCCGCTGCTCGTCATGGCTGTCGGCTTTACCGTGCTGTTCTTCGCCCTGCATCTGATGGCAATGCGCACCGAAATCCGCCGCCGCCGGGTGATTGCCATGCGGCGGGTGGCGGCGCGGCAGGCCGAGAGGCAACCGGCCTAATTCACACCTGTTGCCTCCCGTAAGCGGTCAGGCCATCAGGCCCCGCGCGGCCACTGGCAGCGTCTCCAGCACGTTGTCGCCGTCGATCAGGTTGACCTCATTGAACAAATTGGTGACGACGCAGCAATGGTCGGGCACAACCCGCACGCGCTCACCAATGCGCAGCTTCGCGTCACCGGAAAGCGTGACGGTGCCATGTTCTTCGCTGAGCCCGGTAACCCTGGCATCGGGAGCGCCGAGCAGCTCGCCAAAATCTTTTAGCCCGAGCGTGTCGCTCGACAGCGCCTTGCTGCCGCTGTCGAGAATGGCGCGCGTTGCCGTTGGATGGCTGACGACGGTGGCGAGCACCGTCAGCGCGCAATCGTCGAGGGTGCCGACGCCTTTGGCGACCTGGTAGCGGTCGAGATAGATGTAGGTGCCAGGGCGATATTCGGTGACGACGCTATCCTCGCCCGAGCGCCACATGTCCGGCGTGCCACCGCTGGAGATGCGTTCGCAGGCGAGACCCGAAACGGCGAGCGCCTGTTTGGCGCCGGCGAGCCAGGCTTCGGCCTCCGCCGCGCGGCCGGCCGCCGGATAGGTCATCAGCCCGCCGAAACTGAGGCCACCGGCACTGTCGATCAGCCTTGCCAGTGCAGCCGCTTCATCGGCCGTCTGCACGCCGCAGCGGCCCATGCCGGTGTCGCATTCGACCAGCACGGGCAGGGGGTGCCCGGCATCGGTGAAAGTCGCGGCGAGTCCTTCCAGAGTCTCCGTGCTGTCCGCCGTCACCGATAGGGTTACGCGGCCGTGCAGCGTCTTCAGCCGCTCCAGTTTGGCGCGGCCCAGAATGTTGTACGGCAGAAAAATGTCGGACAGCCCGGCGTCGGCCATCACCTCGGCCTCGCCGATCTTCTGGCATGTGATGCCGACGGCACCCGCCGCGACCTGCTTCCTCGCCCAATAAGGCAGCTTGTGCGTCTTGATATGCGGCCTGAGTTTTAGCCCATTTCTGTCGGCATGGGCCTGCGCGCGGGCAATGTTGGCTTCGGCGCGCGCGGCATCGATCAGGATCGACGGCGTATCGAGGTCGTGGATCGTCGGCATCTTCTATTCCTGTGAGAATTCGCAGGGTTTATGAGCTTGAAACCCGGCGATGTCACGCAGCCAGCGGATCGGATCGGTGGGCCATCCGCGTGTTGCCAAGGGCGGGGCAGGCGGCAAGATGGATCGACACCGCAGCGGCGTTCGGCTATGCGATTTGTCGAAAAAGTCGACACGAAGGACCATGATCATGAAACGCTCCGCCATCAACGACATCATCCGCGAAGCCGACGCTTTCATCCGCTCGTTCGGCTACATCATGCCGCCCTTCGCCTACTGGTCGCCGGAGGAGATGAAGGCGCGCCAGGTCGATTCCTCGGCGATCTACACCTCGCGGCTCGGTTGGGACATCACCGATTACGGCCAGGAAAAATTCAAGGAGCTCGGCCTGTTCCTGTTCACCGTGCGCAACGGCCGCTACGAGGACATGAAGAAGGGCATGGGCATGCTCTATGCCGAGAAGATCATGATCTCGCGCAAGGACCAGCTGTCGCCCATGCACCGCCACAACATCAAGGCCGAGGACATCATCAACCGTGGCGGCGGCAAGCTGGTGCTTGAATTGTTCATGCACGATCGCGACGGTGGTATCGACCCAAAAGCGGAGGTGTCGGTGCCGGTCGACGGAACCATCCACCGGCTGCCCGCGGGCGGTCTGCTGAAGCTCGACCCGGGCCAGAGCGTCACGCTGCTGCCCGGCGTCTGGCACGCCTTCTGGGCCGAGGGCAAGGACGTGCTGATCGGCGAGGTGTCGACCGTCAACGACGATCTCACCGACAACGTCTTCCGCGAGCCGATCGGCCGCTTCTCCAACATCGACGAGGATGTCGCCCCGGTGCACCTGCTGGTGGCCGACTATGAGAAGTGGCTGGGGTAGGGCAGGTCAAATTGGTCAGGCGCTACCGCGCGTACTTATCCGCCTTGCGGTTTCCCAGCAGAAGCTTGCGCTCCAGATGCGCCCTGAGCTCGCCGTAATAGGCGGTGAGGAAGGCTTTTGAATCGATCGGCTCGACTTTGGCGCCGATCTTGCCGCCGATGGTCTCGGCAACGGCCTTCATCGCGAAATAGTCGTCGCGGCGCAGCACTTCTTCCAGCTTGTGCAGCTCGGCGATGCCATAGGCATCGAGCTGCGCCGGGCTGAAATGGAAGCGCTTGGCAATCGGGTCTTGTCGCTGCGAAAGGTCCTCGACCAGCTTGAATTTCGGCGTCTCCACCACCCAGGTTCCGGCCAGCAGGTCGCCGATGCGCAAGCGATCGCGGTTGAACAGCAGGAACAGCGAAAACAGCAGCGCCCACACCAGGCCGAAAATCGTCGACAGCGTGTCGGCGACGCCGGCGCCGCCGCGCGCGGCGATGATCGATAACGGTAGGAAAACCTCGATCTCGCGCATCAGGTTGCGCGCGATGACCTGATCGATGGTGAGACCCGCGCCGCTGCGCGAGGCGACCCGAACGCCGACGATCCGCTTGCCGGGCGTCGCGGCCCGTCGCCCCGCCTCGAAGGCGATGAAATAGGCGTTGCGCAACAGGAAGATGAAAATCATCCAGACGATGAAGAGCGGCTCCGCCTCCTTCACGCCAAGGCCGCCGAGGCCGAAGATGACGACGAGGGTAACCACGATCGCGGCAACGACGATGATCACCACATCGAGCAGGAAGGCCGCAGCCCGTGTGCCGGCGTCGACCAGCTTGACCCTGAGATCGACTCCCTCCGGCGTGACCAGGGGCCGTATCAGCGCGGCAGGGTCCCTAGCCGTTGCCATGCCGCACCATCCGGAACAGATAGAAATAGGCGATCCATAGCGCGAGCATGCCGCCGCCAATCGCGTAGCGCGTCGCATCGCTGGTGATCGTCTGCCGGCCGATGCCTTCGAGCAGGCCGGCAAACAGAAGCATGATCATGACACCGACCATGGCGGTCGCGGCTACCCGTCCGGCCTGGGCCGCGGCCGCCATCCGGGTCAGTTCCCCGGGGAAGGCTATGCGCGTGCCGATCCGCATGCCTGCCGCACCCGCCAGTGCGATGGCGAACAATTCCGTCGTGCCGTGGATCGACAGCCAGCCGCCGAGCTCGAAGCCCAACCCTTTGGCCGCGTAGACCTGGAACAGCGCGCCCAGCATGCATCCGTTCATCAGGATGATCAGCACGCTGGGCACCGCGAAAGCGAAGCCCAGTGCAAAAGCCAGGATCGCCACCTGCGTGTTGTGGGTGAAGAGATAGGCGGCAAAGCCGGACAGAAAATGGTCGCCGCCGCTGTCATAAAGCACGCTGCGCAGCGTCTCGACCGACGAGTCGGGGTTGCGCCCGCCGGCGAGGCTCGGCGCAATGATGGCGTCGTACCAGCGGCTGTCGGAGGCCACCAGCCAGTAGGCGGCAATCGCGCCGATCACCGTCAGTCCGACCGAGACCCAGGTCTCGCGCCACAGATCGCGGATCGCCGCCGGCCAGTCGCGCAGGAAGAAATCGCCCACACGCTGCCTCAGGCCGCGCCGTGCGCCATAGAGATAGAAATAGCCGCGCAGGCTGAGTGCCTCCAGATAGGCGATCAGCGCGCTGTCGAGCGAGGTTGCGCGCGCCACGGAGAGCGAGGAGAGTGCTGAGCGATAAAGCAGTGGCAGCGACAGCAGTTCGTCTTCCGAAAGCGCACGTGGCGCGCGTTTTTCGACACGCGCAAGCAGCGCCTCGAACGCCTTCCAGTCGGCCTCGCGCTCCTGGCGGAAGCTTGCCAGCGACTGGCGTACCGCATCGGTGCCGGCGGGCAGCGTCATAAGAGGTTCTCCTCCTTGAGCTGGATATAACGCTCGACCAGTGCGGGACCGAGCCGCTGGTGGTCGGCCTCGATCACATGCGCGCCAAGCAGCCGTAGCCGCCCGATCACCACTTGCCGCTCCCGAAGGAGGCCGCCCGCGGTGACCGAGCGGGCGACATCTTCCGGCGTCTCGGGCTTCATGTCGGCCAGCGTCTCCAGCTCAACATCCTTCATCAGCATGAACAGAACCAGATGCCGCTCAGTCAGCCGGCCGACGGTGCGCAGCATCAGTTCGGCGCTGATCGGATCGACGAAATCGGTGAAGACGATGACCAGCGAGCGCCTGTCGAGCTTGGCCGCCAATGTCGTCAGGGCGAGCGTGAAGTTGGTCTCCTCGCTGGAATAGTCGATCTCGGCCGCACGCTTCTGGATCATCATGAAACTCGCCGAGCCACGCACCGCGCCGCTCGAGACGCGCGGCCTGGCATCGAACGAGAACAGGCTGACGAGGTCGCCGCCCTTGAGCGCAATGAAGGCCGACAACAGCGCTGCCGTTACCGCCCGGTCGACTTTCGGCACGCCGTCGACCGGCTCGCACATCAGTCGCCCGCTGTCGATCGCCAGCACGATGTTGTTGTTCTCCTCGACCCTGAACTCGCGCGCCAGAAGCTTGCCGTGACGCGCGCTGCGCTTCCAGTCGATCATCCGCCGGCCCATGCCTGGCTGATAGTCCTTCAGCGCCTCGAACTCGCGGCCCTGGCCGGCCCGCCTTTGCGCGTGGCCGTCAGCGAGCGCGGAACGCTGCAGCAAGGTGATCGCCTCATCGCGCGCGCTGCTGATGTCGGGCAGTATCGCTACTTTGCGGTCCATCGGCAGGACGACCTGGTTCCAGATCAGCCCGAACGGACCGTTCCAGCGCAGCCAGATCCGGTCGAAACTGACAATGCCGCGCCTGCGTGCCGTGAATTCGAGATCGAGCGTGCCACCGTTCGCCGGCAACGCGCCGCCTGTGCGGTTGACCGGCTCCACACGCTGATCGTGGCCGACGCGCGCTTGCAACATACGCGCCCGCTGGCCGAGGCTGGCCGCGACATGCACGGTAAAACGCCCACCGACGCCGACCTGCGGTGGCGCCGAGAGACTGGCGCTGAGCGAGGCGCGTCCGCGCCCGGCCGCCGCGTCGACCGCCAGGAAGGCGAGCAGAATGCAGATCCACAACAGGCCGAGATACCAGAAGGAGGGCAGCGCAAGCGCGATCAGGAAGGCGGGGATGGCACCCGCCGCAGCTGCCCAAACCGCTTTGCCGCTTGGGTAGATCAACGGGGCGCAGCCGTCTGGTCGACAAGGTCCGAGACGATCTGCTCCACCAGCCGTCCGTCGATCTGCGCCGCCGGCGACAGGATGACGCGGTGGCGCAGCGCTGGCACCGCGAGGGCCTTGACGTCGTCGGGAATGACATAGGCGCGGCCGTCGAGCGCTGCCCTGGCGCGGGCGGCACGCGCCAGCATGGCGCCGGCGCGAGGGCTGGCGCCAACCTCCAGATCTGGGCTTTCGCGCGTGCCGCGCACCAGGGCCGCGATGTAGCCGACGACATCGTCGACCAGCGTGACATTGCCGACCGTGGCAAGCGCGGCCTCCAGCGTCTTGCGGTCGGTCTGCGCCTTGATGCCGTATTGCTTGATGTCGTGCGAGGCGGAGCCGCCGCCGTGATGCACGATGATGGCACGTTCCTCCTGTGCATCGGGATAGCTTACCCGGTGCTTGAACAGGAAGCGGTCGAGCTGGGCTTCGGGCAGGGGATAGACGCCCTGATGCTCGATCGGGTTCTGCGTCGCCACCACCATGAAGTTCTGGCTGAGCGCGTGCGTGGTGCCGTCGAAGGTGACGGCATGCTCCTGCATGGCTTCCAAGAGCGCCGCCTGCGTCTTCGGCGGCGTACGGTTGATTTCGTCGGCAAGCAAAAGGTCGCAGAAGATCGGCCCGCGCGTCAGCGTGAACTGTCCGCTCTGGAAATTGTAGATGTTGGAGCCGACGATATCGCCAGGCATCAGGTCTGGCGTGAACTGGATGCGGCCATAGGCGACGCCAAGTGCTTGCGCGAAGCATCGCGCGGTCATGGTCTTGGCGGTTCCCGGCGGGCCTTCCAGCAAAATGTGTCCGCCGGCGAACAATGCCGTCAGCATCAGGTCGACCGTGTCGTGCTGCCCGGTGATCGCTTTGCCCACTTCTTCCCTGATCGAGGTCGCCAGGGCCTTCACATCATCGACGTTCACCGAGCCTCCTTGTCGTCCAGTCATGCAGCTCCTGCGCTGCTTCATGCATTTGAGCCAGAGTCCTGGCTTCGTTCGTGGCCTTGTAGCGACGGCTGAAGCCCTGCGGTTCGCCGCGGTCGCGGGAATCGAGCCAGCGGTCGAGCGCTTCGCCAGGCAAACCTTGCGGCGCGCCGAGCAATGCGCCGGCACGCGCACGCATCAGCGCCGCATAGCGGTCGCCGAGCTCCTCGATCCGCCCGGCGCGCTTCAGAAGCATAGCAGTGGTGTCGACCAGCGCCCTTTTGCCGAAGGCAATCGCCCGCGCCTCCGTGCGCGGCGGTCCGAACCGGCCGAGCCCGTGCAGGAAGGCAAGTGCAGCGGCCGCCAGAACCGACAGCGTCAGCGCCAGGAATGGCGGTTCGACCAGGAGTTTCGCCAGATCGTATTTCTGCCCGATGCCATGCAGTGTCAGGTCGAACATCACCGCGCCCTTGCCGGGCTCCAGCATGGCGATCATGTCGAGTGCCGCCGCCGCCTTTTGCGGGTCCTTCAACGCCGCATTGTTGATAAGATCCGGGTCGGTCAGGATGTAGAACGGCTCTTTGTCGAGCTCGGAGAGAACCGCCCTGCCGGTACCCGCCGCGATCAGGGGGTGGTCGTTGGCCACCCACTGCAACTCGTCGGGCGCGGCGACTGTACGGCCTTCGACATCAAGTTGTTTTATGGTGCTGTCGCCTTCACCGAGCTTTGCCTTGGTGATGCGGCCGAGCCAGTCGTTGACAACCGTATCAGGCAGCCGCTCGAGCTTCATTTCCCACCCTTCGTGCGCCTGCTGCGGCAAGGTGATCCATTTGGGCAGCACGAACAGCGTGGCCTTGCCCGAGCGAAGCTTGATGATTCTTGCCAGCGCGGCCGGGTCGCTGTTCGGCGCGATGGTGACGATCAGCAGGAAACGCGATGCCAGGCCGGAACTTAGAGCCTCCTCGCTGCGGGCCATGGGCGGCCACTGTCCATTGGCAAGTTTCAGCCATTCGACGAGCCCGGCATAGCCTGAACCGCCCTTGGAGAGCGGCGTGCCGCCACCTTCCGGCTGGCGAAAGTCCGGCGCGTAGGTCGACAGCAGGAAAAAGCCCGCCGCCGCGAGCAGGCTGGCAAAAATGCCCCAGAACAGGGTTTTTCGGCTGAACGGTTCCTGCGCTGCCTCGGCCGCCGGTGCGCTCATGCCCAGGCATCCCGGAAGGCGAAGCGTTCATAGGCGCCGCGTGCCTGCTGCCAGCCCTCGGCACCGACCGGCCGGCGGGCGAACAGGGCGGCCTCGACGATGCGCGCGATCTCGCTGAATGCCTGGCGCGCCCGCGACGGCAGCGATGGGGCCGTGGCAATGTCGCGCGACGTCAGCGACGGGCGCAGGAAGTCGGGCAGTCGCCCCGCAATGTCGGCGACGCTGCGCCGAAGCAGAAGATGCACCGCCTCGTCATAGTCGCCTCGTGCGGCGAGCGCGTCGGCCTCGGAGAGCAGGATCTGCGCCGCCGCGGCGTCCGGGCGCCATGCCTCTTCAGCCTCGGTCTCCTTGCGCGCGCGCCGCCACGGCAGCCGCCAGGCGACCCCCTTCGCTTCGAGGGCGACGAGCAGCGCAATGACCGCGACACCGATGATCACAGCGCCCCAGAACAGATAGATCATGTAAGGGCCGATCTTCGCCAATGCGTCCAGAAAAGGCCTCAGCCATTCCGGCGGCGTGGGCTGCACCAGCGTCGGCAGGTCAAACTGGATCGAATCGTCCGACAGCAGCTGCTTGTGCACCTTGGCCAGCCATTCGGCGTCTACCGGCTGCGCAACTGTCACCCGCTCGCTCCCCTGCAACCTGCGGTTCGGCGCCGACACTGGCAATACGCCTCGACAATTGCAAGTCCACTGGACGAAGCCTTTCAATCTTGGCAGATTTACTTTCGATGTTGGCCGTTTGGATGCGGCGGCGACCGGGGGGAAATGTCATGACCACTGCGACACTGGGACAACCCAGCCGGTTCGAGATCGGCAGGGTGTTCAACAACACCTTTGCCGTCATCGGCCGCAACATTGGGCTTTGCCTTGGCCTTGCCGCGCTGTTCGCGGGCGTGCCGACACTGCTTATCCGGTTGTGGACCCAGCCGCAGATCGACGCGATGTTGCATAGCGATCCGGGCGCGATGGCGGATCCCCACGCGATGTTTCGCAATTCCTACCTCAGCCTCATCGCCGGGCTGGTTTCCTTCGTTTTCACGCTGCTGCTTCAGTCGTCGCTGGTCCGGGCGACCATCGAGGACCTTAATGGCAGGCGGCCGTCCTTCGGCGATTGCATTCAGATTGCCGTCCGCTTCCTGCTGCCGACGCTGGCGATTGGCTTCCTCGTCGCCCTTGGCGCCGGCCTTGCCATGCTGGCCCTGATCGTGCCCGGCATCATCTTGTGGCTCGGATGGTCGATGTCGGTGCCGGTCCTGATCCAGGAGCGCCGGGGCGTGTTCGGTTCGATGTCGCGCAGCCGCGCCCTGACAAAGGGCAACCGCTGGTCGCTGTTTGGCCTGTTTCTCATACTGATGATCATCGCGATGGTCATCCAGTGGGGGATATTGCTGGTTTTCGTCCTGTTTGGTGGAATTCTGGCTCAGCTGGGCGCTGCGCTGGTGCAGACCGTGGTCTCCATGGTGCTGTCGATCGCCGCCGCGGTCAGCTATGTCGAACTGCGCCAGGTCAAGGAAGGTGCAAGCATCGACGAACTGGCGAAGATATTCGCGTAGCGGATGGCGCCATTCGCCCGAGGGGCGACAGCCCACTTCAACGACAGCAGGGATTTGATTGCACGCTCGGCACAGGCATGACGAACTGGATCAGGGGCGACGAGGCTTGAGGGTTTGAGAGTAGACCAAGTCCGACGCCAATTTGCGGCAGCTTCATCAAAATGGATGGCGACTTTCGGCGACGCCTATGGTGGCATCCAGCCCAGGTGGAGTGCGGCCCACCGGAGCAACAGGTGGTTCCATCCTTCCGGTGAGTGGGCCAACTCCCTCATTGAGCGGGCCTCTTAATAGGCTCCGACCGAGGAGAGTCGATATGCAAGATTCTGCTGAGAGGAACAAAAGGCCGCCTCGTACCCAACCAGCCGAAGATGAGCGCCTGGCGCGGCTCGAGAAAACAGCCAGGCTCAAGCGGCTTCGGTCTTACGCTTCCTGGCTTGCGCCTGACGCATGTGCCCAATTTCACGACGAGATCGACTGCTCTGCGCTAATTGAGGAAAGCCGTTCATTGAGCCTGGTATGATCGGCTGATGCCGTTTTCCCTCGCCTGATCAAGAATGCGCGCAGCGTACCTCGGCGATCAACCGAGGACTGACCGCGCCGCGGCCATAAAAAATGCTTATCCAAGGCCTGGTCTGTGCGGTGGCGGCTCGGGCATCCATCTCCTGAAGGCCGGGTTCGGATAGAAACATCCTTAGATCGGAATCTCAATGACAGCAGCTTGGCGCTGATTGCACGCTCGTCCGGCACAGGCAGGACGAACTGATCGTCACATCCGCCTTGGCCACCGCCGCAGCGAGCTTGGCCCGCAACCCCGGCAGCTCTTTGCTCTCGCCACGCCGCCTCAAACATTCCACCAGCCCGTGCAGCGACCAGACATTGTCCGGGTGCTGGGCGCAACGCTGCACCTTGCCGCTTAGGCCGAGATCGTCGCGATAGACCTGCTCAGCCTCTTGCGCGTGGCCCTGGTCGAGAAGCAGCGCCGCCAGCGCATGGCGGGGAGGGTGCATCCACGCCCATGGCTCGGTGTAGGAGAGGTTGTCGTCCAGTTCGACCGCTTGCCGCAAATGGGTGTAGGCTTCGTCGTGCCGGCCCTGATGGTAGGCAAGCTCGCCATCGAGCAAAGCAGCACCAACGGCGAGCGAGGCGCGGGTCGGGTTGCTGAGAAAACGCCGCTCGGCCGGAATGTCCGCCACATGCCGGTGGAACCGCTCACGCTCGCGCGCGGCTTCAGCGAATTGCCTCAGCGTCGCATGCGCGACGCCTTTGGCGTAGTGCTGCATCGCCGCCGTCAGCACATAGAGACCCGGCTCTTCGACCGCCGGTTCGTCGATGATCTCCTGCCAACGGCCGAAGCGCACCAGCACATGCGATTTCATCGCATGATAGCCTTCCACCGTTTGCGTCAGCTTGGGCCGGTCCTGGATGGCGACCACGTCGCGCGTGACCAAGCTGCGCACCTTGTCGGCGGCCCACAGCGCCGGTCGGTACTGGCCAAGGAACATGCAGGTGAAGATCATCAGATGCAGATCGTGGCAGCAGCCGAGCAGGTAATAGGTCGGCTCGCCGGCATAGGCGAGATAGAGGTCGTTGGCGCGGACTGCTTTTTCACTCGCGATCTTCGCCTTTTCATAGTCGCCGCACAGCACATAGATGTGCCCCGGCATGTGGTTCATGTGCCCGGCATCGGGGCACATTTCGCCAAGCAGGTCAGCCGAGCGCATGCCGCGTTCCGGCATGGTCGACATTTCCAGGAGATGGATGTGCAGGTGCAAGACCGCCGGGTGTTGTGCGGCACCCGCCTGGTCGGCAAGCTGGATCGACCGCTCGCAAACCTCCAAGGCTTCAACCACGTCCGAATTCGGCGCCGGTTCACCGCTCCTGAGGTTCCACAGCCGCCGCACGGTGCGCATCATCAGAGCCTCGACCAGCAGCGCCATCACATCATGGTCGTCGGGAAAGTTTTCGTAGACCCGCCGCATCGCGGCGGCATAGGCATCGTCCCACTGTTCGAATTCCTGCGAGCTCACCTTGTGCGGCTTCTGGAAACGGCATGCCAGCGCCTCGATCAACTGGCGTTCGACCTCGCTGGCGCCAGCCGCCTTGGCGCGTGCCAGCTGGACATGCTCGTAGCAAAGCTTGGTCGCACTGTTGGCCTCGGCCTCGCCATGCTCCTTCCAGGTCAGATTGTAGAAAGGCCCGGCGGCATAGGCGATGCCCCAATGCACAAAAGCGCAGCCGGGATCCGTCTCCAGCGCCTTCTCAAAGCACTTGATGCCTTCCTCATGGTTGAAGCCGTAGCACCAGTTCAGCCCGATATCGAACCAGCGCTGGGTCTCAGTGGAGCGCGTAGAGATCGGGCGGCGATAGGTACCAAGGTTGAAGCGGTCCATGTCTTCCATTCAAGTCCGACGAGCCGCGAGCCAAGCCGTGGCCAGATTCCTTCGCCATCAATGTGTGCCGAAATCTGGAAACATGGCAAACGCCATGAGCAGCACCGCCACTGTTTGAGAGAGTAAGGCAGGCGTCTCTGACAAAAAAGCCGCCCGGCTTGTATAAGCGGGCGGCTTTTGAAAATGGAGGTCTGAATGGGAATTGAACCCATTACGTCGGTTTTGCAGACCGATGCGTCACCGTCCCGCCCTCAGACCGTGCTGGTCTTATGGCCACCCCATCAGCACGCGTCAACCTTGCTGTAGGCGCGCCCTTGCGCGGTTAGGGTGACGATAACGGGGACTGTCGGAGGCGCGCCACCTTAGTTGCTCCCTTCGTGCCGCGCTTCGCTTTGCCAGCCGGCCAGCTCCGGCAGGTCGTCAAGCCAACTTTTCTCGCTCATCAAGGCATCGCCGGCCTGCGGTGCAGCCTCCGTGGCGTTTTGAATCAGCCAGTCCATCCACTTCCGGTAGGCAACCGGATCAAGCTGGGGCGGCAGCACCTTGGCCTTGAGCAGCATCCGCTTGCGGAAACTGGTTTGCCTGCGCAGTTTGGTCGTCGTGAATTTGATGACCTTGCCCTGGTATTCAACCGTCCAGCGGTCGCCTCCAAGACTGACAAGGCTGTCGATGGCGAAACCGGCGTCAACCGGTCGATCCCGCCAGGGAAGCTCGATGGCATTCTTCCTCAGATCGAGTGCCCAACGCCTGTAGCTGGCCCCCGCACGTTGGGGCGGCAGTACACCGGCCTGTTCGAGCATCTTCCTGCGGAAGGTAGGCTGCTTCTTCAGCTGGCCGGTTGTGAACTCGACGCGATGCCCACGAAACTCGACGTGCCAGCGGATCCTTCCATTGCCGACATATTTCACCAGCCTGTCGATGAGGAATTCACCATCGGCAAGCGTCACGCAGCCTTGGTTGATGCATTCGAGAATGAACTCGGTGTCAGTGACCATTACGCAGCCCTGTGGCGGAAACTTCTACGCAGGTTAGCCATTGGAAGGCACCGGCAGCCAATCTTTTTTGCCTGCAAATCTCACCTGCTTCGACTGCCACTAGGGCCTTCCATCCTGACACGAATGTGCAAACCGTCGTGTTACGGTCCGATGGTGTCATGTCATCGAACTGATTGCCATCGAAGCAAATGGGAGAGTTCGCCACGTCCAGGATCAATCGCCGCGCCTTGCTTTTCCACTCCGGCAGCTCAGTCGTCGCCTCGACGGCTGCGGCAACGGCACTCGGCACAGAGCCGCCGGGCCGAGACCAGGAACCGTCCGATAGACTGCGAGAGCTGATTGAGGTGCACAGGATTGCATATGCGGCGTTCGGCAAGTCGCTGCACGGCAATGGCGCCGACTCCGACAGAGCCAGTCGGGAGGAGGAGAGGGCGCTGCTCGCCATCTGCGGCCACACTGCGGTTGAGGAAGGCGATCGCCTGGCCAAGGCCCGATATCTTTTGGAGATAGAGGCGCGCGGCGAACTCGACCTTCCCGAGCATATGCAGGCTGTTCTTCGATCGACGATGTGGAAGGGATGAAGGCAACCGGCACGCAACCACGACAATGTCATCGCGCTGATGCGCGCAACGGTCGCGGGCGACATATTCATGTCGCGACAACAGCCTCGCCGCCTGACGCGAACCTTTTAGCCAGCAGGTTGCAGCTTACCCTACGCCGGCTTGGCGTATTGCTCGGCGCTCATGACCTCGATGCAGACGAAGCGTTCGTTGCCTTCCACCCAGGCATCGTGGCCAGGCGGGATCGTATAGGACGTACCCTTCGTGAAGGTTTTCTGAGTCCCGTCGTTCATCCTGATGGTGATGGTTCCGGAAACGACGTAGCCGACATGCGATACCTGACAGCTGTCCGTCTTGACGCCCGGCTTCACGCATTCGGACCATTTCCACCCCGGCTCCATATTGAGCCGCCCGAGCGTAAAGCCTGGAAGCCGCACGACCTCGACGCGTGTCTTGGCGGGCGAGCGAACCTCATCCGGGTTGTCGTGAGATTTGGATTCAAGTTTGGTGACATTCATTCCACCATCGGCCATGGCATCCTCCCATACGCGACGCGGAGCCAGACGCTGGCACTTTTTTCATTATATTAGCAATTGCTTTTATGCCAGCGAAGGTCGACCACAGCCCGCGCTCACCCACCTAAACGGGTGACCTGGAATGGCCCACATCAGGATAATTGCTGTAAGAATCCCTCACCCACAAAGTTGCCGGCAATGGTCAAGCACGCCGCGCGGGAGGCGAAGCGTTGCTCCTGCCTGGAAAACATTAAGCTTCCGCGATCACGCCATAACGCCGGCCCGATAAATCGGCCATCTGTGCGGCGCGGCGGACCTGTTTCCGCCTGGCCGGCGCCTTTACCCAACGCCACCCCGCCCAACGGGCGCCGGCCCTTTTCAAGGGAACATCCTGACGTCGGCGACGTTTGCGCGGATGGCTCTCATCACCGGGTTCGCGTCGGCAGTGGTTGTCCTCTTTGTCGTGTTGCTGTTCACTCACGCAGCCCGAGATCTTCAAAGCTCGCCGATCTATCACCGGATTTGCCGCCGACTGCGCCGAGCCCTTTAGCGCCTCTTCGGCTTCGGGTAATCTCCTCGACCCGCGCTTTACGCCGTCCTGGACCATCGCCTGTTCAAGCGCCTCGGCTTCTGCCTTGTCTTTAGCGGTAAGGACGGTCTGCCGGGACATACGCCTGCCGCACGGATCGGGGGCGCAGAAGAATGGCCGGTGCAGGGATGCTTGGGTTGGAAGCGGGCGGCACCGGCCATTGCGGGTTAGGCTTCGATTTGGGATCGTCCCCCGCACTGCCTAAGTTATAGTCATATTAGCGATTGCTCAACTAAGACCGAAGTCCCTACCCACAGGGGGCCGAACCGGTCCCGTGGTGTTCCATTGGATGAACTCGACCTCCTTACCAGTGACGTCCCTCACCGCCTTCAACAATACCTCATGCAGGGTTCGCGTTGCTGGGTAGTGATCGCATGTAGGCGATAGAGCGGGTTCACGATGCTCTGATGCAGCGCTTCCGCTGCCACCAGGAAGCGCTCGATTTCAGCCTGCGATAACTGTTTGAAAGGTTTGGTTCTGGCCATCGGCGATCCCCGTTTTGGGTGGGGCGCCGCAACGGGGAGGATTGTCCTGTACTTCCCTCACCTGCCACCAGCTACAGGTTGTGTAGCGGATTTACGCATTCTTGAGCACGTTAGCGCATCGTAATGAGCGGACATGCTAAGTATCTCGTACATGGCTAAGGCCCCGGCGATTCACCCTGCGCCGGGGCCTTTTTGCAAGCTCTGTCATGGCGCAGCATTGCGTCGAGGATTGTGCGGTAGAGGCTTGTCCACTTCTTCGTCGATCTCGTGCCGCTTGATACCGGCCGCCTTGGCGTATGCGCGTCGGCGCTGGCGTTGCCGAACGTGGTCTGGAAGCGTGCCGTTTGTGCCGGCTTAAGCTGGCATAGCTATTGCTCTGGCATTATATTAAGATGAGCTAATAAAGGGGGCGACGAACTTCGTGAGACATTCCGAAACCGTCAGTTTTTAAAGCAGGGGCATGGCCGATAACAGACCGTCTGCCCCAGCAGTAGAAATCAGCCAATCCTTGGGCGAGTGGGTTGTTAACAACGGACGGCAACAGCTATTCCAGAGCCTTTGAACGTGAGCCAGATGCCGTCGCTTTCGCTGAAGGTCAGCGTTTGCGCCTGGGATTGCAGCCGCCGACGCCCGACTAGTCGTGCGGAACTGGCACCTCGCCTTAGGCCTTTTTCCTCCTGGACTGGCCAGGAGTCAGGAATCCATCCCGTATCAGGTCCAACGCGTCGAGCGCGTCCTCATCCAACAAGTTTGTCAAGGGCACTCCACCCACGCGCACAACCTTGTCGTTGTCTATGTCGTAGACCTCCCAGAGCCCATCCATGACTCTTCGGATTGCGTGCCGTCTCTCCATAAGGGATTTCTAATAAACGAGTCACCGAAGCTCCAGCAAGAAAACTCGATCCAAAGAGTTAACGGTGGAAAACCATGATCGCTTTGGCGACAAGATTGAACCGAAGCCCGCCCCAGACAGTTTTGCCCCCGTCCGAGGCGGGCCGTGGAAACTGAATGGAGGCAGCCTCCTGCCTTGGCCCACCGGCGGCGGCGGAAAATCTCTGCTTGGAGCTTGGCGCGACACAAACGCGACATGGAAGCCCGAAGGCGAGACTTAGATATCGCTAAGTGCTTGAAATTGCTTGGCTGGGGAACCTGGATTCGAACCAGGACTAACGGAGTCAGAGTCCGTGGGTCTACCGTTAACCTATTCCCCAGCAGGCGTGGTCATGAACCGCGCGGGCCGAGCGGCTGAGCCGCTTGAGCGCTGCCTTGTAGCCGCCAGCGGAAAATAGTCAAGCCTGCTCTGCGGTTCAATCGCCACGTTTTGACAGGTGGTTTCAAACGCGGGGTTTCATATGGCTCGCGGGTGCGGGCACAAAATCCAATCCGCGCCTCAGCTCTCCGTCCGGCTGAACTGCGAGCGTTCGAAGAACAGCACCACGCCCAGGCCCAGAATCAGCGGGATGATGAGATAAAACAGCCGGAACACAACCAGCGCCGCCAGCACGCCGACCGGTTCCATGTCGGAAAGCCCGGCCAGGAACACCACCTCGAACACGCCCAGCCCGCCCGGCGCGTGCGAGAGCTGGGCGACCGAGAAGGAGACGAGGAAGACGCCGAGCACGACGAAATAGCCGGGATTGTGAACCTCGGGCAGGGCGAAGAAGATGATCGCCGCGGCGGCAATCAGTTCGATCGGGCCGATCAGCAATTGCCTGGCGACGATCGGCAGTGCCGGATAGTGCAGCTGAAAGCTGGCGATCTTCAGCGGGCGCAGATGCAGCGCGCTGCCGAAGATGTAGGCGCTGATGAGAATCAGCATGGCAAGGCCGGCGGCGATCGCCAGCCCGTGATGCGGGGCGCCTGAGAAGCGGTCGACGATTTGCGGCTCCAGCACCAGCACCAGACCGCCGGCCAGAAGACTGGACAGCACGAAGGTGATCCAGCAGATCGCCACCAGCACGCCGACATCCTGGCCGGTCAACCCCCTGGTGCCATAGGCGCGGTAGCGGATGACGGCGCCGGAAAACACCGAGCCGCCAATATTGTGCGACAGCGCGTAGGTGGTGAAGGAGCAGAGCGTCACGAACAGCCACGACACACGCTTGCCGATATGCAGCAGCGCTATGTGGTCGTAACCGGCGAGTGCGGCATAGGCGATGACGGAACTCAGCCCCGCCAGCACCCAGCCGCGGGTTGGAATGGCGGCTAGCCCATCCCAGACATCGTCGAGCGAAATGCCGCGCAGTTCATGCCAGAGCAGCAGCAGCGAGAAGATCACCGCGGCGACGCCGACCACCGGCCAGAAATAGCGTCTCCAGTTCATTGCCTGATCGCCATGCGTTGCGTGTCCGCGTCCTTTTCGCTTGATGGTGGGAGGCCGGCTGCCCGGTGACTTCCCTAAATTTCAGAAATGCCTCATTGAAGCCGGCTATTCAACCGCGAACACTTGTCGCGCCGGCCGCTGGCAAGATCTGCCCGCAGCGAAAGCAGTGCAACGGCCAGCAAGGAGGCATCGGCATCGACGGGAGTTATCTTCGCCGGCACTGCGCTACCAACCCAGCCTTGCGGCTACATTACGCGGCGGGACGAAAGGCGGTTCGCTCCCAGCCGGCAAAATTCAGCATGCGGCTCTTGGTGATCGGGCACGGCACTGTTAGTCTGGCGGCAACTTGAAACATGCCAAAGCGCCTGCTGCGTCCTTCATCGGTTCGCGCGGCGCCGGAAGGAACGACAGTGGAAGACCGCGACACCGGCGCAGGCGCGTCGGAGGTGGGCGCGTCCAGCGCTTCCCCAGGGCCACCGGGCCAGGGGACAGCCGGTTGGCAGCAACGCCGCCCGACGGAGCAGCGCTCCGCCGATGGGCAGTTGGGTGACGCGACCCATCACCAGAAGGGCAAGCCCAAGAAACGGCGCAAGCGAAGGCGTGGGCGCAAGGTTTTTGCGCGCGACGAAGCGCACCCGCAGGGCAATCGATCGCCGGCCTCAGGCCAGGCCGCTGCCCCGACTTTGGAGCCGAAGCAGCCAACGGCGCCGCCAATCTCGCCTGCCGCTCCAACGCCACGCCCCGAACAGGGCACGCGCCGGCCGCCGGTGCACGAACTTCCGGTCTTTGCCGCCCTCGACCTCGGCACCAACAATTGCCGGCTGCTGGTTGCGGTGCCGACGCGGCATGGCCAGTTCCGCGTCATCGATGCCTTTTCGCGCATCGTCAGGCTGGGCGAGGGGCTCACCGCCAATGGCCGGCTCGGCCAGCCGGCGATGGACCGCGCGGTCGAGGCGCTGAAGATCTGCGGCGACAAATTGCGCAGCCGCAAGATCAGGAAGGCCAGGCTGATCGCCACCGAAGCCTGCCGCTCGGCCGAGAACGGCGTCGAATTCCTCGAACGCGTCGAGCGCGAGGCCGGGCTTAAGCTCGAGATCATCGACCGCCAGACCGAAGCGCGGCTGGCGGTGTCCGGCTGCGGCTCGCTGGTAGAGCGCGACACGCAAGGCGTCGTCCTGTTCGATATCGGCGGCGGCTCCTCCGAGATCGCGCTGATCGACCTCACCGGCCGCCGTTCGCCGCGGCTCGCCAACCATATCGTCTCGTGGACGTCGCTGCCGGTCGGCGTCGTCTCACTGGCCGAGCGTTTTGGCGGCCGCACCGTGACGCGCGACATCTTCAACGCCATGGTCGACGACGTCGCCGGCCGGCTGGCCAGCTTCGATGGCCGCGACCGGCTGAGCCACCTCAAGGCCAGCCCGAATTTTCATCTGCTCGGCACTTCGGGCACGGTGACGACGCTCGCCGGCGTTCACCTCGATCTGGAACGCTACGACCGACGTCGGGTCGACGGCCTGTGGATGGACCGCGACAGCGTCGACCGCATGGTGGAGAGGCTGGTCGGCTGGGATTTCCAGCAGCGCTGCGCCAACCCTTGCATCGGTGCCGACCGCGCCGATCTGGTGCTGGCTGGCTGTGCTATCCTCGAAGCGATCCGCGCGGTGTGGCCCTCGGAGCGGCTGCGTGTCGCCGACCGTGGCCTGCGCGAGGGCATATTGAGCGAGCTGATGGCCGATGACGGCGTCTGGCGCAACGATGGGCGTGGCCGTTAATGACCAAGAAACCGGAAAATCCAGGATCGGCCGGCATTCGCGTGCTGAAGACGCGGATCAAGAAGAAAAGCGGCCTGAAGGAATCGTCGCGCCGCTGGCTGCAGCGCCACATCAACGATCCCTATGTCCAGCGGTCGAAGGCCGACGGCTACCGCTCGCGCGCGGCCTACAAGCTGATCGAAATCGACGACAAACACCATCTATTGAAGCCCGGCATGAAGGTGATCGATCTCGGCGCTGCCCCCGGTGGCTGGTGTCAGGTCGCGGCCGCGCGCACGAAATCGACGGCGGAAAATCCGCATGTCGTCGGCATCGACTATCTGGAAATGGATGCCGTACCCGGCGCGCCGGTGCTGTTGATGGATTTTCTCGATCCGGATGCGCCGCGCAAGCTGGCTGAAGCGCTGGGCGGTGACCCGGATGTCGTGTTGTCCGACATGGCGGCACCAACCACCGGTCACAAACGGACCGACCACATCCGCACCATGCATCTGTGCGAGGTGGCGGCCGATTTCGCGCTGTCCGTCCTGAAGCCGGGCGGGCATTTCCTCGCCAAGACTTTTCAAGGCGGCGCCGAGAACGAATTGCTCTCGATGCTCAAGAAGAATTTCCGCTCCGTCCACCACGTCAAGCCGCCGGCCTCGCGGGATGAATCGGTGGAGCTTTATCTGTTGGCGAAAGACTTCAAGGGGCGAGAGGCCGGTCCGCCGCCAGGCGGATCGGAACGTCCAGTGGACGTTCCGAAGCACTCGAGCGCCCGGAGCCATAGCGAAGGGCCGGACGAAACCTAACCGGACCGCCTCACTCCCCCGGCGATCTCGCCGGCTCCAGCGTCTTGGGTGTTGTCAGCCGGCCATGGCCGGAGACGGCATTGCCGGCATCGGGCGCCAGCCGCATGAACGACAGCGACGCCGCCGCCGATACCGCCGCCACGATGAAGAAGGCGATGTGGAAATCGCCCAGCGTCAGCGGGCCACCATGGATAGAGGTCGAGACTTCCAGGATGCCGCCGGCGAGCGCCACGCCGAGCGCGATCGACAGCTGCTGGAACACCGCCGTGATCGGCGTTGCCTTGCTGGTGTCCTCGGCCGACACTTCTGCGTAGGACAGGGCGTTGACGCCGGTGAAGAACATCGAACGGATGAAGCCGCCGACCAGCAATATGGCCAGCATCAGCACATAAGGCGTTTCAGGGGTGAACAGGCCGTAGATGGCGATCGATGCGGCGGCGACCAGCGAGCCGACGATCAGCACGCGACGGAAGCCGGCAACGCGAAAAATCAGCGCGGTGACGAATTTCATACCGATGGCGCCGATCGCCGAGACGAAGGTGATCATGCCGGACTGGAACGGCGTCAGGCCGAAGCCAATCTGGAACATCAGCGGCAGCAGGAAGGGCACCGCGCCGATGCCGATGCGAAACAGCGATCCACCCAGCACGGAGGAGCGGAACACCTGGTTGCGGAACAGTTCGAGCGCCAACAGCGGATCTTTGGCGCGGCGCGCATGCATCAGGTAGAGCGCGCCCGACAGCAGCCCGACGGCCACGGTGATGAACCCGGTCGCCGGCGGCAAATAGGGCAGGCTGACCACCGACAGGCCAAACACCACGCCGGACGCCGCCACCCCGCTTAGCACGAAGCCAATGAAATCGAGCGGCGGCGTCTCCATCGATTCGGTTTCCGGCAGGAAGCGCGTGGCCAGCCAGATCCCGACCAGGCCGATCGGCACATTGATCAGGAAGATCCAGTGCCAAGTGAAATATGTGGTGATGAAGCCGCCGATCGGCGGTCCGACCAGCGGCCCGACCAGTGCCGGAACCGTCAGCCACGACATGGCGGCGACCAGGTCACTCTTGGCCGTGGCGCGCACCAGCACCAGGCGCCCGACCGGGGTCATCATGGCGCCGCCAATGCCTTGCAGGAAGCGCGACACGACGAAGGCCGGCAGCGAACCGGAGAAGGCGCAGGCGACCGAACCGACGATAAACACCGCGATCGCGGCACGAAAAACGGTCTTGGCGCCGAAGCGGTCGGCCATCCAGCCGCTGATCGGAATGAAGATCGCCAGCGATACGAGATAGGCGGTCAGTGCCAGCTTGAGCGCGATCGGGCTGGTGTGGATGTCGACGGCGATCGCCGGCAGCGATGTCGCGATGACGGTCGAATCCATGTTTTCCATGAAAAGGGCGACCGCCAGGATCAGGGGAATGGTTCGGTTCACGAGCGTGGCCGTTTCAAATTTTCTTTCCGGCCCGATTCTCGTTCGGAAAAGGGGAGCGAGCCGATACAGGGGGCGGGTATCATGGCTGGCCACTGATGTCGTGTTAATTTGCTGTCACTTTTGTGCGACCGCAACCACGGGTGGCGGTTCTCTTTGGGCTGCCTCCGTGCCAGGAGAGATCTTATGGCTTGCGAAAGGCGGCAGGCTTCCCTATTGTAGTGAATATAACTACTATAGGCCGTATCATGGAAGAAGCCGTTTCGGCAGCCGATGCCAACCGCAAGTTCTCTCACATCCTGCGCGGTGTTCGCGAAGGACAAAGCTATGTCGTGACCAGTCACGGGCGCCCGGTCGCACGGATCGTTCCCGCCGACCAACAGGAGGGTGTGGCCTCCCGTTCGCGCGCGGCGTTGTTGTCGCGCCTCGAACGCCAGCCTGTTGTGGATGCCGGGCGCTGGACGCGTGATGAGCTTTACGAGGACGAACGGTGAAAGTCGCGCTCGACACCAATGTCCTTGCCTACGCGGAAGGGGTCAACGGTGCCGAGAAGCGCGACATCGTTCTCGAATTGCTGCGCAACCTCCCGCAAGAAGCCGCCATCGTTCCGGTTCAGGTCCTTGGTGAACTGTACAACGTTCTCGTCCGCAAGGCTGGAAGACCCTCTCCAGAGGCCCGGGATGCCCTTCTGAGCTGGCGCGACGCGTTTCCAGTTGCCGCGACGACGCACGACGTGATGATGATGGCGGCCGATCTGGCTACGGACCACCGCTTCAGCATCTGGGATGCGGTCGTTCTGTCTACCGCCTCACAAACCGGTTGTCGGCTGCTCCTGTCGGAAGACCTGCAGGACGGTTTCACATGGGGTGGGGTAACTGTCGTCAGTCCTTTCGCATCGCCGCGTCATGCCTTGCTGGATGCTCTCCTGGGGAAGTCTTCCGAATAGAACGCGAAGTGCCGCAACGATCGGCTTTTCATCCGCGTCGCGACGTGTTACCAGCCAGCGCCAATCCTGAAAGGGAAGATGAGAGTCGGCGCTGTCCATCCTGGTCCAGCGCTTTTTCCGCATTCTAAAGGGCTGGCTATGGCA
This sequence comes from Mesorhizobium loti, assembly GCA_002356515.1. NCBI lineage: Bacteria > Pseudomonadati > Pseudomonadota > Alphaproteobacteria > Hyphomicrobiales > Phyllobacteriaceae > Mesorhizobium > Mesorhizobium loti. The sequence goes on from AP017605.1 coordinate 7,707,435, forward strand.
AAAATCATCGAAACGTCCACCGGCGTACTGGCGCTGACCTTTGACGACGTGCTTTTGCAGCCGGGTCATTCCGAGGTCATGCCCGGCGAAACCGATGTCCGCACCCGCATTGCCGGCGACATCGACCTCAACGTGCCGATCCTCTCCGCCGCGATGGACACCGTCACCGAGGCGCGTCTTGCCATCGCCATGGCCCAGGCCGGCGGTATCGGCGTCATTCACCGCAATTTCTCGCCGGCCGAACAGGCCGAGCAGGTGCGGCAGGTGAAGAAATTCGAATCCGGCATGGTGGTCAATCCGGTCACCATTGGTCCGGACGCAACACTCGCCGACGCGTTGTCGCTGATGCGCACCTATTCGATCTCGGGCATTCCGGTGGTCGAGAATGGCGGCACTGGCGGCCACAAGACCGGCCGGCTGGTCGGCATCCTGACCAACCGCGACGTGCGCTTTGCCTCCGATCCGGCGCAGAAGGTCTACGAATTGATGACCCGTGAGAATTTGATCACGGTCAAGGAGAATGTCGACCAGGACGAGGCCAAGCGGCTTCTGCACCAGCACCGCATCGAGAAGCTTGTCGTCGTCGACAAGCAGGGCAATTGCGTTGGCCTGATCACCGTCAAGGACATCGAGAAGTCGCAGCTGAACCCGCACGCCACCAAGGATGCGCAGGGGCGCCTGCGCGCGGCGGCCGCCACCAGCGTCGGCGACGACGGCTTCGAGCGCGCCGAGCGCCTGATCGACGCCGGCGTCGACCTCCTGGTCATCGACACCGCGCACGGCCACTCGCAGCGCGTGCTCGACGCGGTCACGCGCGCCAAGAAGCTTTCGAACTCGGTGCGCATCCTGGCCGGCAATGTCGCCACCGCCGAAGGCACGCAGGCGCTGATCGACGCCGGCGCCGACGCCGTCAAGGTCGGCATCGGTCCGGGCTCGATCTGCACCACCCGCATCGTTGCCGGTGTCGGCGTGCCGCAGCTTTCGGCCATCATGTCGGCGGTCGAGACAGCGCACAAATCCGGCGTTTCGGTGATTGCCGATGGCGGCATCAAATATTCGGGCGATCTCGCCAAGGCGCTCGCCGCGGGCGCCAGCGCCGCCATGATCGGTTCGCTGCTGGCCGGTACCGACGAAAGCCCGGGCGAGGTCTATCTGCACCAGGGCCGCTCCTTCAAGGCCTATCGCGGCATGGGGTCGGTCGGCGCCATGGCGCGCGGCTCGGCTGATCGCTACTTCCAGGCCGAGGTGCGCGACACCCTTAAACTGGTGCCGGAAGGCATTGAAGGCCAGGTCCCATACAAAGGACCTGTGTCTGGCGTGCTGCACCAGCTTGCGGGCGGGCTAAAAGCCGCTATGGGTTATGTCGGTGGCCGCGATCTTGCCGATTTCCGTGACCGCGCCACCTTTGTGCGCATATCCAACGCCGGACTTCGTGAAAGCCACGCCCATGACGTCACGATTACCCGCGAAAGCCCGAACTATCCCGGCGGAGCCTGAACAATACGGGCTCGGGCGGAGCCTGACCGCGACGATCCTGCGGCTGCCCCGTCACGCGGCCGCACTGTGTTTCCTGTCGGCGGCCGTCTTTATCGCCATGACGGTGCTGGAATTCTTCTATTTCCGCCAGTTGAGCGGCGGCTTGCCGTCGCTCGACATGCGCTATTTCGGTTTCACGCCCGACGAAGGCATGGCCTGGCTGACGGCGCTCGGCCGTCGCGGCGGCGAGATCATTCTGGTCTGGCACTATCTGACCTTCGATCTTTTGTTCCCGGCGCTGCTGTCGCTGACCCTGGTCAGCCTGATCCTGGCCACCGGCCGGCGCCTGAAGACTTTCCGCACGCTGCCGGGGCAGGTGCAGTCGATCTTCGCGCTGGTTCTGGTGCTGCCCTACACGCTTGCCGACTACGGCCAGAACATCGCCGTGGCGCGGCTTTTGTCCGATTTCCTGTCGGCCAACCCGGATTCGCTGTCTTTGGCTTCGGCGCTGATCGTCACCAAATTCGCGCTTCTCGCCATCCCGCTGGTCGTCATCGCGATTCTTGCCCTGGCGGGCCAGAAGCCGCGCCAGGGGTGATCGAGGTTTAGCAGGGCAGGGGGGCAACTATGAACCAGACCGCGATCTTCTGGCCTGTGCTGGCGCAGGTTATGCTGGTCTATATCGTTTACGTCGTGATGGGCCGGCGCCGGTTCGTCGCGGTGAAGTCCGGCGAGGCCAAGGTCGGCCAGTTCAAGACGCGTTCGACCGAGCCTGCGTCCAGCGTCACCGTAGCCGCCAATCTCTGCAACCAGTTCGAACTGCCGGTGCTTTTCTTCGTGCTGTGCCTGACACTCCACGTCACCAACGGCGTCAACTATCTGACGTTGGCGCTGATGTGGATTTTCGTCGCCTCGCGCTATTTTCACGCTTGGGTCCACCTGACCAGCAACAATCTGCGGCTGCGCAGCCGCTCTTTCTTCGCTGGCGCGGCGGTGCTGGCGCTGGCCTGGATCTGGTTCGCGCTGCACCTGCTGGGAGCGGTTTGAGCAGAGCAGTTCTTCCTTCCCCCACACAATGGGATAGGGCAGAAGCTACAAATCGAACAACGCTATTTTTCGCTTGTCGAATTTTATCCCGATCTCACCGCGCACCAGCTTCAGTGCCGCCTCGCCGAAGACGGCGCGACGCCATCCCTGCAGTGCCGGCACATCGGCATCCTCGCCCTCGGCCGCGATGCGGTCGATGTCGTCGCTGGAGGCCAGCACCTTCGAGGCTACGCCCTGCTTTTCGGCGACGATCCGCAGCAGCACCTTCAACAGTTCCGCCGCGGCGCTTGAGCCTTCCGGTGGCTGGAAATTCTTCGGCAGTTTCGGCATCTGCTCCTTGGGCAGGGCAAGTGCAGCATTGACCGCTCCAAGCAGGGCCGTCGCCGTCGAGGAGCGCTCCCAGCCTTTTGGCGTGGTACGCAGCTTGCCGAGGGCCGCCGCATCGCGTGGTGCCTGCTGCGCCACTTCGTAGATCGCGTCGTCCTTGAGCACACGGCCGCGCGGCACGTCGCGCTCGCGCGCCTCGCGCTCGCGCCATGCCGCCACGGCCTGCACGATCGCCAGTTCCTGCGGCTTGCGCAGCCGCATCTTCAGCCGCTTCCAAGCGTCCTCGGGGTGTGGATCGTAGGTCTCGCGCGAGGTCAGGACGTCCATTTCCTCATTCAGCCAGTGGGCGCGGTTTTCCCGCGCCAGCTCGGCGCTCAAATGCTGATAGACCTCGATCAGATGGGTAACGTCGGCTAGCGCGTAGTCGAGCTGCTTGTCGGACAGCGGCCGGTGGCGCCAGTCGGTGAAGCGTGAAGACTTGTCGAGCCGCGCCCCGGTGATGCGCTGCACGAGCTGGTCGTAGGAAACGCTGTCGCCGAAGCCGCAGACCATTGCCGCGACCTGTGTATCGAACACCGGGTGCGGAACCAGATCGCCGAGATGGACGATGATTTCGATGTCCTGCCGGGCGGCATGGAAGACTTTCACCACCGCCTCGTTGGCCATCAGCCTGAAGAAGGGCGCCAGGTTGATGTCAGGCGACAGCGGATCGATCAGCGCCGTCACGCCAGGGGCGGCCATCTGGATCAGGCACAGGATTGGCCAGAAGGTCGTTTCGCGGATGAATTCGGTGTCGACGGTGACGAAATCCGACTTTTCGAAAGCGGCGAGAACGGTCTCGAGTTCTTTCTGGGTGGTGATGACGTGCATCAAATCGCTTTTGGCAGGAGTAAGGTCTTCCTAGATTTCAGCCGGGAAGGCTTTCGTCAAGCTTTGGCGCCTCGGTCATGTGCTTCCCGGGCCATCGGAATCGCCATTCCGCCTGGCCAGGCGCGCGAAAATGGTCGAAGTGCGCAACAGCGCTGTGAAGCGGCTGCGCTTGCCCACGGGCACGCCGGACCGCGCCTGCATGCGGTAGAGGATGACGGCGATGAAGATCGCATAGACGGTGGCACTGAACACGAACAGCGCGCTCGGCCCGAAATACTGCATCGCAGTCGAGGCGGCGAACGGCCCGCCAATGGCGCCGAAGGAGTAGAACAACATCAGCGCCGCGTTGATCAGCACGAACTCGCCCGTGTCGGCGCGGTCGTTGGAATGCGCCGCCGACAAGGAATAGAGCGGCATGGCGAAACAGCCGAAGATGAAGATGATAACGAAATTGAGCAGCGGATTGCTGCCGGCGATGAACACCAGCGCCAAAGCGGAAAGCATCGCGCAGCAGGTCGTCAGCAACAACACCCGGCGCCGGTCCCAGCGGTCTGAGAGGTAGCCGAGCGGATACTGGATGATGGCGCCGCCAAAGATGCCGACGCTGACGAAGGTGACGACATCGGCAACCGACATGCCGATCTGTTCGGCATAGACCGGCGACAGCGTGCGAAAGGCGCTGTTGGTGACGCCGACGGCAATGCAGCCGAAGCAACCGAGCGGGGAGATGCGCCAGACGCGCGCCAGGTCGAGCTTGACCTCCTCCGGCGGCGTCGGGTTGGAGCGGTCGCCGAGCGAAACCGGCACCAGCGACAGCGTGATCATGATCGACATGATGGCGAAGATGGTGAAGCCGCCGGCGCCGAAGACCGGGATCAGGAATTGGGCTGATGTCACCGAGCCGGTATCGACCATCCGGTAGATCGCCAGTACGCGGGCGCGGTCCTTGTTGGTGACGCCGGAATTCAGCCAGCTTTCGACGATGGTGAACAGCCCGGCGAAGCAGAAGCCGCCGGCAAAGCGCACCGCGCACCACATCACCGGATCGAGGACCAGCACCAAAAGCAGAGTGCCGACCGAGGCGATCGCGGCAAGTGCTGAAAACGCCCTGATATGGCCGACCGCCTTCATGATGCGGGTGATGGCCAGGCAGCCGAGCAGGAAGCCGGCGAAATAGAAGGTGCCCATCAGGCCGATGTCGGAAGCGGGAAACCCTTCCTGCGCACCGCGCAGTGCGATCAGCGTGCCCTGCAGCCCATTACCGCCGAGCAGGATGCCTGCGGCGAGAAGGAGCGGGATCAGCGGGCGGATGGAGGACATGAAGAAGCAATCACGGATCGGTGATCCTTCTTGAACCATCCCTCCCATCAATGCCAGCAGCAATTCCCCGCACCAACAGGATGATATATCCGCCTGAATTTGATTTCAGGAAGGCCGGGCTCCCGATGTCTAGAGCCGAACCCTGCTCCTGATGCGATCGCTATTCCGGCGAGGACCGCGATGAGCCCGACAATCAGTTACGCGCTCACCTGCTCGCCCAGGAAGACGACACCGAAGATCGATGCCGTGACCGGGTTGACGGCAACGGAGACGGCAACCAGTGTCATGGTCGATCACTTCGCACAGCGCCTACGGCTGTCGGCCATGGGTTCGTACGGATGTGATTGCCTTCAAGGTTGCCGAGAGCGCTCAGGCCGAGCTTCGCAGCATGAGTTCGGCGTTGAGCAGGATGCGCCCGCTGCCTGGTTTGGCCGAGGATTCTTCGTCCAGCCTTTCCAGCAGAAGTTCGATGGCCAGGCGGCCGATCTCATTGTAGTTTTGCGCAACGGTCGTGATCGGCGGGCAGGCGTAGCGCGACAGCGGATGGTCATCATGTCCCGCGACCCGCATATCGCAGTCGGATCCGTGGCCCACCTTCAGGCCCAGTTGATAGGCGGCCGCGATGACGCCGAAGGCAACACGGTCATTGGCGCAAAGCACTGTCTTGGTGGCAAAGCCCTCCGCCTTCAGGATGCGAAGCGCTTCATCATAGCCGAACTTCTCGAAATCCCATGACCGCGCATCAGTGACGGGCACGATTTCAGGCGTCATCTTGAATTGCTGCATGGCCTCGACATAGGCGTCCTGTCTGGCCGAGGCGTTGTTGTTGACCAACGGCATGGCGAAGTAGCAAGGCGGCTCGCCGGACCGGCAGAGATAGTCGACGATCAGCCTGAAACTCTGCCTGTTGTCGGTGCCGACGAACGAGGAAGTCTCGTCAAGCGGCGAGTCGACATAGATCAGCGGGATGCTTGATCCGAGTTCTGCGAGTATCCGGTGATGGGATTGCACGCCGAGCGGCGCGATGATGGCGCCGGCAATGTTCATCGACCTGAATGTCTGGATCGCCTGGTCCTCCATTTCGGCGTGCCCGTCGGAAGACAGCACAAATGCCAGGAAACCGGCTTCATTGGCGATCGTTTCGATGCGACGCGTCAGCGCCATGTAGAACGGATCCGTCGAATTCGGAATGATGACGCCGAGAATGTTGCTGCGGCGGCGGTTGAGATTGACGGCGAACATGCTCGGCCGGAAGCCGGACTTCTTTTGCGCGGCCTCGATCACGGTTCGGGTGTTTTTCCGCACTGAGCCGGGATCGTTGAAATATTTGGAAACGGTGGTGCGAGACAGGCCGACAAAGGCTGAGAAGTCCTCCATCGTCCTTATCGTCTTTGCCATCCGTGGGCTCCTTGTTCGAAATGCCGTCGTCACTGTCTACTTGAGTCACCTTTTGGCGGAAAGGACAAGGAATAGGCTTTCCAAGTGGGGAATCTGCCTGCGGCCCCAGGCGCGGCTGTTCTTCGAAATTAGGACTCCGCTGAAAACTGTACTTTCATCGTCGCCGGGTCGCCGCTGCTCTTGCCGAAGAAAGGCAACAGTTCGAACAGTGGCAGCTGGTGGCTGACAAGCCGCGCCATCGTGCCGTCGTCGCGCTTGAGGATATCGAGCGCCTGCGGGATGTTGCGGTTGAGCGAATGCGATCCCGCCAGTCTGATCTGCCGGCGGAAGATCTCGAACGGGGCAATCGAGATCCTGGCATCGGGCGCACAGACGCCGAAGACCAGGGCCGTGCCACCATCGGCGGTGAAGCCGATCATGCTTTCGACCACCTTGGCGACACCGGTGGCATCGGCGACGAAATCGAAGCCGCGCGCCCTTGCGGCGAGTTCCTGCGATCCGGATACCAACGGTTCCAGTCCGAGAGCCTCGGCGAAGGCAAGGCGCTGTTCGCTGATATCGGCGACCGCCACGCTTGCGACCCCCTTGGCCTTGAGCGACAGCGCCATGAGCAGGCCGATCGGCCCGGCGCCGAAGACCAGCGCATTGCCGGGCACGTGCTTGCCGACCTCGACGCCTGCGGCACCGAGGCCGTTGAGCACGCAGGCGAGCGGTTCGGCCAATGCAGCCGTATCGAAGGCGAGATCGCCGATGCCGTGCAGATGATCGACGGCCACGAGGCTGAACTCGGCGAAGCCGCCATTCTCGGTCACGCCATAGGCCTTCAAAGAGGCGCACAGATTGGTCAGGCCCTTCCGGCAGGCGGGGCAGTGGCCGCACGGTATGTTGGGATCGACGGCGACCCGGTCGCCAGGTTTCACCGCCACGACATCGTCGGCGACCGCCTCGACAGTGCCGGCATATTCATGACCGGGGACCAGCGGAAACGCGCCCACGCCATAGCGGCCATGCAGCACCTCGATGTCGGTGTGGCAAAGTCCGGCCGCGCGGACGCGGACCAAGGCGTGGCCGGCTTTCATGCGGGGCATTTCGAGGTCCGCCATGCCGGCGACGCCGGCCGCGGCAAATCGTATGGCCTTCATGTCAGTCTCCCTTGACCTTGGGCTGCGAGCCTCAGCTCATCCAGTTGCCGCCGTCGACATTATAGGTCTGTGCCAGGATGTAGTCGCTGTCCGAGGAGGCCAGGAACACGGCAAGCCCGGCAATGTCCTCGGGGTTCGCAAAACGGCCGATCGGGACGGACTTCGCCACCGCAGCCTTCTTTTCTCCCGGCTTCAGGCCCTCCCAGCGGGCAAAGTGGGCGTCGACGACATCCCAGTGCTCGCCGTCGACGACGCCGGGCGCAATGGCGTTGACGTTGATGCCATGCTTGACCAGGGCCAGCGCCGCGGACTGCGTCGCCGAGATGATCGCTGCCTTGGAGGCGCAGTATAGCAGCACCAGCGCCTCGCCGCGGCGACCGGCCTGGCTGGCCATGTTGATGATCTTGCCGCCGCGGCCGCGTTTGATCATCAGATTGGCCACCGCCTTCATCACGAACAGCGGTCCCTTGAGATTGATGTCGAAGACCTTGTCGTAGCTTGCCTCGGTGATATCGGTGATCGGCGCCATGTCGAAGATGGCGGCGTTGTTGACCAGGATATCGATGCCGCCGAATTCCTTGTCGACTTGCGCCGCGACGCTCTCGATCGCGGCGAGATCGGTGACGTCGAGCTTTTTGGCGCTGGCCTGCGGGCCGATCCCCGCCGCCGCCTTGGTCGCGCGCTCGATGTCGATGTCGGCGATCACCACACGCGCGCCCTCGCGCACGAAGGCCTCAGCGAAGCCAAGGCCGATGCCGCGCGCGCCGCCTGTGATCAGGGCTGTCTTATTCTCTAACTTCATTCAAGGGTTCCAACTCTTCGCGATTTCGAAATTTGGTCGGGAGGAATGCAATCCCTCCTCCTTCGAGGAACGCACGGATCCACCTTTTGCTCACCAAGACGGATCCGCGCATCCTCCGGCAGGCCGCGAGGGAGTTCCGCGGCGAGCCGGATGACCGGGAGGCGGCGCACGTTCCGCATCCCGGCTTGTTGTGCGGGCTCGGCTACTTGATGTAACCCGCCTCCTTCATCGTGTTCTCGACAGAGGTCTGGGCGCCGTTCAGCGCGTCGTCGACCGACTGCTCGCCGGTTACAGCGGCAGCGACCGCCTGGCCGACCGTGGTGCCTATGCCCTGGAATTCGGGAATGGCGACGAACTGGATGCCGGTATAGGGCACCGGGTCCTTGGTTTGCTTGGTCGGATCGGCGGATTCGATCGCGGCCAGCACCGTCGCGGCAAACGGCGCGGCCTTCTGGTAGTCCGGGCTGGCATAGGTCGATTTGCGGGTTCCCGGAGGTGCCGCAACCCAGCCCTCGGTCTCGCCGACGCGCTGGACATAGGCTTTCGAGGTTGCCCATTTGACGAAGGATTTTGCTGCATCCACCTTCTTCGTCGAGGCCGGAATGGCCAGGCTCCATGCCCAGCCCCAGGCCGAACCGTTTGGCGTGACCGCCACCGGCGCCTTGGCGAAGGCGACCTTGTCGGCGACCTTGCTTTGCTTCGGATCATAGACGCGACCCGCCGCCGACGTGGCATCGATCCACATGGCGCAATGGCCGGAGGCGAACAAGGTCTGGTTCTCGTTGAAACCGTTGGAGCTTATTCCCGGAGGACCATCCTTCTTCATCGTGTCGACATACCAGCCGATAGCCTTCTTCCACGCGTCGGAATTGAGCTGCGGCTTCCAGTCCATGTCGAACCAGCGGCCGCCGAACGTGTTCACCAGCGTGCCGACAAAGGCCATGTTCTCGCCCCAGCCCGGCTTGCCGCGCAGGCACAGGCCGTATTGTTCCTTCGACTTGTCGGTGAGCTTGTCGGCGAATTCCGTGATCTGGTCGTAGGTGGGCTGCTCCGGCATCTTCAGGCCGGCCGCGTCGAACAGATCCTTGCGGTAGAGTGTGAACGAACTTTCGGCGTAGAAGGGCACGGCATAGAGCTTGCCGTCGACGGTCAGGCCGCTGCGCACCGGCGCGATCAGGTCGTCGTAGGCATAATCGTCGCCGAGATCGTTGAGCGATGTCAGCCAACCGCTCTTGCCCCAGATCGGGGTCTCATAGCCGCCGATCGTCAGCACGTCGAACTGGCCGCCCTTGGTGGCAATATCGGTGGTGACCCGCTCGCGCAGGACGTTTTCCTCGAGCACCACCCAGTTGACCTTGTTACCGGTCGCCTTCTCCCATTCCGGCGACAGCTTCTGCATGATGATCATGTCACCATTGTTGACCGTCGCAACCGTGATCTCCTCGGACAGGGCGGCACTGGCCGCCAGTGCCGAAGCGGCGGCCGACAGGCCAAGAATTCCGATACGCTTACCTCTTAGCATTTCGTCTCCTCCTTTACGAATGCGCATGTGTAAGTGAACATGCGTATACATTTTATTGCGCTACAGGAAAGCCAAGTCAAGCGTGTCGTCGCCTGATTCTGGCGTCATGCCTTCGCCTACGCTTGAGGCTTCGCCATCCGGGACGACGAAGAAAACCGCATGCGCAGTAAAATAAGTGGACGTGCGTGCAGTTTCTGTTGACTTCAACCTTGCCGCAATTTACCTCGGCTGCGGACAGGCGCTATCGTGCAGTCGGCGCGCCGTGACCGGCGCGCGGCTGGGGAGAAGGAATTGCAGGAAATGAACCGCCGAAGGGAGATCGCCTCCCAATCCACGGGGCCAACGATAGTCGCCGGCGAAATCCTGGTCGAGATCATGGCGACGGAGCGGGGTCTGGGCTTCCTCCAGCCGCTGACGCTGATGGGCCCTTATCCGAGCGGGGCGCCGGCCATTTTCATCGACCAGGTCGCAAGGCTCGGCGGCGGCGCCGGCCTCATCGGCTGCGTCGGCCGCGACGATTTTGGAACGATCAATTTGGAAAGGCTCCAGCGCGACGGCGTTGACGTCTCGGCCGTGGTCGTCAGCGACCGCTACCCGACGGGAAGCGCGTTCGTGCGCTACAGGCCGGACGGCGGCCGGGACTTCGTCTACAACATTGCCGAATCCGCCGCTGGGCAGATCCGGCTTACCGCCGAGGCGCGCCAACTGGCGGACAAAGCAGGCCATCTGCATGTCATGGGGTCGACCCTGTCCGTATCTGGGCTGAAGGAGATCGTCGCCTATGCCTTAAAGGCGGTGCGGGCGCGGGGTGGCTCGACCTCCTTCGATCCGAATGTGCGCAAGGAGCTGATCGACGGCGCCGACGGCGCACAATTTTCCGCGCTGGTCGACGACGCGGACCTGCTGCTGCCTTCCGGCGACGAGCTGCTTGCCGCGGCGGGTGTCGATGACGAACGCGAGGCGGTGACGGCGCTGATCGCCAGAGGCGTCGGCGAGATTGTGCTGAAGCGCGGCGCTGCCGGTTCCACCCGTTTCGGCGCCGATGGCAGCAGGATCGACTGTGCCGGCTTCCTGGTGGAGGAAGTCGACCCCACCGGGGCCGGCGACTGTTTCGGCGCGACCTATCTAACCTGCCGGCGCAAGGGGATGGAGCCTGCCAAGGCGCTGTTTTATGCCAATGCCGCCGGCGCCCGCAACGTGACGCGGCGTGGGCCCATGGAGGGCCTTGCCGGCTTCGACGTGCTTGACGATTTCATTGCCGGGACACAGAGGGCGACATGATGGCCAATCCGCTCGCAGCTCTCGCCACCGCGCGCAAAAACGGTTCGCCTTACGGCATCACCTCGATCTGCTCGGCCCATCCGCTGGTGATCCAGACGGCGATCAGGCGTGCCGTCGCCGACAAGGAAGCCACGTTGCTGATCGAGGCAACCTGCAACCAGGTCAACCAGTTCGGCGGCTACACCGGCATGACCCCGGACCTGTTCGTCGCCTTCGTGCTGGAGATCGCCAGCAGGGAAGGTCTGGACCCCCAGCGCATCATCTTCGGCGGTGACCATCTCGGACCAAACCCGTGGCGCACTGAGCCGGCCGCACAAGCGATGAGCAAGGCCGAGGCCATGGTCACTGCTTACGTCTGGGCCGGTTTCAGCAAGATCCATCTCGACGCCTCGATGGGTTGTGCCGGCGAGCCGGCGGCGCTGGATGACGAGACCATTGCGACCCGGGCGGCGCGACTGGCCAAGGCGGCTGAAAAGGCGGCGCTCGCGCGCGGTGCCGCATTGCCGGTCTACATCATCGGCACCGAAGTCCCGGCCCCGGGCGGTGTCGATCACGCAATCAGCGAGCTCAAACCCACCGAGGCGGCGGCGGCGCGCCGCACCATCGAGGTGCATCGCGAAATCTTTGCCCGCGAGGGTCTGGCGGAAGCGTTTGGCCGCGTCATTGCAGTGGTCGTGCAGCCCGGCGTCGAGTTTGGCAGCCAGAACGTCGTCGCCTACAGGCCGGAGGCGTCGAAAACACTGACCGGACTGCTCAATGAAGAGCCGTCGCTCGTCTATGAGGCGCATTCCACCGACTACCAGAGCCGTGCGGCGCTGACCGCGCTTGTCGGCAACGGCTTTCCGATCCTTAAAGTCGGGCCTGGCCTGACCTTCGCCTTGCGCGAGGCGCTTTACGGGCTTGATCTGATCGCCAGCGAAATGATCGCGGACTATGGCGACAGGTCGCTTGCCCGCACGATGGAACGCTTGATGCTGGCGGCACCCGGCCATTGGCACAGCCACTATCATGGCAATGAAGCAAGCCTCCGTCTGCAGCGGCATTACAGCTACAGCGACCGCATTCGCTACTACTGGAACAACCCCGCCGCCGGCGTTGCCGTCGGCCGTCTGCAGGAGACGCTCAACGGCGTCGGCATTCCCGAAACGCTGATGCGGCAGTTCCTGCCGATGGTGCCGGCCGCGCTCGGGCCGGCGGGAGATCCAAACGCCATTCTTCACGACGCGATCGGTCAGGTGCTGGCCGATTACGACGCGGCTTGCCGTGGGCACGCCGCCTGAGTCCTTTTGCCCGTCCTCTCGTCGCCTTCACGAGGGAGGCGCCATCACCCCTCTGCTGCCCGCGCCAGTACTTTGTCCCGAGTCGGTTCGGACGGCTCGCTCGCCGGCGCGGCGGGTTTGTCGTCGGCGGGCCGCCGGCCAAGCGATCCTGCGGTCAGCAGGCTGAGGATGATGCACGGTATGCCGATGCCAAAGGCCGAGCGGATGCCCCAATGGTCGGAGACGAAGCCGAGCAGCGGCGGGCCGAGCAGGAAGGCGACGAAGGAAATCTGCGACAGCGCCGCGACATTGATCGCCGCCGGCCGGTCCGTCCGCTGGGCGGCGGCCGAGATCGCCAGTGGAAAGAGGGCGCTGGTGCCGATCCCCAGAAGCGCAAAGCCCAGCATGGAAACGAACGGCATGGGCGAGAAGAAGACAAGCATCACGCCCGCCGCCATCATCGCCAGCAGCACCCGCGCCACGCCGCTCGGCGAATGGCGATCAACGAAACTGTCGGCGAAGAAGCGCGTGGTTGCCTGGGAAAAGGCGAACAGCGCCACGGTGAAGCCGGCGACGAAGGGACCTGACTCGAACACTGTGCGCATATAGATCGCCGACCAGTCGATGCTGGCGCCTTCCATCAGCATCGCCGAGAGCGTCACCGCGACGAGGACCAGGATCGGCAATGTCGGCCGCGCCAGCACGGGTGCCTTCTCGCCGGTGCCGGCGAAGCGGCTCGGCGCCGGCTGGTAGCCGCCGAGGAACAGCGCCATCGAGATCGCGACGATCGGCACGATCAGCGCCAGATGCAGTTGCGGCGATATGCCGAGATGCGCAAGTGCGGCGCCGAACAGGCCGGCACCGAAAAAGCCGATGCTCCAGAACGAATGCGCGCGGTTCATGATGCGGCGCTTGACCAGGAATTCGGTCCGGTCAGCCTCGACATTGAGCATGATCTCGACGCTGCCGATCATCAGGCCGACCGGAAAGAGCATCAGGAACAGCGCCAGCGGCCCCGGCGCGTGCGCCGCGATCGCATAGGCAAGCGCCAGCAGCGGGACCAAAGCGAGCAGCGCGCGGCGGAAGCCGACGCGCTCGAGCAGCGGCGTTGCCAATGACAGCGCCGTCAAGGTGCCGATCGGCGTTCCGATCAGGGCAAGGCCGAGCGTGCCGTCGCCGATGCCCATGGCGTGCTTGATGTCGGGCAGCCGCGGAAAAATGTTGCCCATGGCGAAGGAATAGATCGCGAACCCAGCATAGACGCGGTGTTGCGGGGCAAGGCTGAGGCCAAAGGTCATGGCGATGCTTTCAGGGCAAGAGATCTGGCGGTGATCACCGCCTGGTACGCCTGCATCTTGCATAAACATGCAAATCATGCAAGAACGTGCATGAAGAAAACAGGATCATGCAATGCTTACCGATGAGCGGCATCAAATCATCCGCGATCGCCTTGCGGCCGAGGGAAGGGTGCTGGCCGGCGAGTTGGCAAGCCGATTCGGCGTTTCGGAAGACACGGTTCGCCGCGACCTCAGGGAACTGGCGAAGGCCGGGCACTGTCGCCGGGTCTATGGCGGCGCGGTGGCGCCCGCGCCTTTCGCGACAACGCCGGTCGGCCTGCGCGCCAGCCATGCCGTCGAAGAGAAGACGCGGCTGGCCCGCGCGACCGTCGCATTGCTCACGCGCGGGCAGACTTTGTTCATCGACAGCGGCACGACCAATGCCGCGATAGCCAGAGCCATCCCGCGCGACCTCGATCTGACAGTCGCCACCAATTCGCTCGAAGTTGCCTCGGCGCTGTCAGACCACGCCCTGATCGAGCTGATTGTGCTCGGCGGCAGGTTCGACCGCCACCTCGGTGCTTGCGTCGGTGCCGACACGCTGGCCGCCGTCGCGCAGCTTGGCGCGGACCTGTTCATTCTGGGCTCCTGCGGTCTCGATGCCTCGCGGGGCGTGACGGCATTCGATTCGGCCGAGGCCGAGGTAAAGCGGGCCATGGCCAAGAACAGCGCCGGCATCGTCATAGCCGTCACCAATGACAAGCTCGCCACCGCGGCGCCGTATCGCGTCGCCGGGGCAGAGGCGATCCGCCATCTGGTGGTCGAGAAGACCGCACCGGCCGCAATCCTTGCCGATTTCGAATACCAGGGCGCCGAAATCCACTTCGCTTGAACACTTGGCGGCACGCCCGGCGTCGGGATCGCCTGCTTGCCTTGACAAAGCCGGTCTCTCATGCGCTTTTCGCGCAAATTTTGGGCCGGGCTTGATGCTTTGGCCTGCCACCCAGCACCCCGGACTTTACCAATGACAATGCACCGTTACCGCAGCCATACCTGTGCCCAGTTGAGAAAGAGCGACGTCGGCAATTCCGTCCGCCTGTCGGGCTGGGTGCATCGCGTGCGCGACCATGGCGGGCTGCTGTTCATCGACCTGCGCGACCACTACGGCCTGACCCAGATCGTCGCCGATCCCGATTCGCCGGCCTTCAAGGTCGCCGAGACCGTGCGCGGTGAATGGGTCATCCGCGTCGATGGCGAGGTCAAGGCGCGTTTGCCCGAGACCACCAACGCCAATTTGCCGACCGGCGAGATCGAGATTTTCGCCCGTGAGATCGAGGTGCTGTCGGCGGCCAAGGAATTGCCGCTGCCGGTGTTCGGCGAGCCGGACTATCCCGAGGATATCAGGCTGAAGTACCGCTTCCTCGATCTGCGCCGCGACACGCTGCACAAAAACATCGTGGCGCGCACGAAGATCATTGCCGAGATGCGCAAGCGCATGACCGATGTCGGCTTCACCGAATTCTCGACGCCGATCCTGACGGCTTCGTCGCCGGAAGGCGCGCGCGACTTCCTGGTGCCGTCGCGCATCCACCCCGGCACCTTCTACGCGCTGCCGCAGGCGCCGCAGCAGTACAAGCAGCTGATCATGGTGTCGGGCTTCGACCGCTATTTCCAGATCGCGCCCTGCTTCCGCGACGAGGATCCGCGCGCTGACCGTCTGCCAGGCGAGTTCTACCAGCTCGACCTCGAAATGAGTTTTGTCGAACAGGACGATGTGCTCAATACGATGGAGCCTGTCCTCCGCGGGGTCTTCGAGGCCTTCGCCAACGGCAAGCCGGTGACGCAGAAATTCCAGCGCATTCCCTATGATGTCGCCATGCGCAAATACGGCTCCGACAAGCCGGACCTGCGCAACCCGATCGAGATGCAGGCCGTCTCCGACCATTTTCGCGATTCCGGCTTCAAGGTGTTCGCCAACATCCTGGCCAACGACCCGAAGGCCGAAGTGTGGGGCATTCCGGCCAAGACCGGCGGCAGCCGTGCCTTCTGCGACCGCATGAACTCATGGGCGCAAGGCGAGGGCCAGCCGGGCTTGGGCTACATCTTCTGGCGCAAGGAAGGCGAAAAACTCGAAGGCGCCGGCCCTCTCGCCAAGAACATCGGCGAGGAGCGCACCGAGGCGATCCGCCAGCAGCTCGGCCTTGCCGATGGCGACGCCGCCTTCTTCGTCGCGGGTGATCCGAAGAAGTTCGTGTCCTTCGCCGGCGCCGCGCGCACGCGTGCCGGCGAGGAGCTGAACCTCGTCGACCGCGAGCGTTTCGAATTGTGCTGGATCGTCGACTTCCCGTTTTTCGAATGGAACGAGGAGGAGAAGAAGATCGACTTCGCCCACAACCCGTTCTCGATGCCGCAAGGCGGCATCGATGCGCTGAACGGTGAGGATCTGCTCGGCATCAAGGCGTTCCAGTACGACATGGTCTGCAACGGTTTCGAGATCGCCTCAGGCGGCATCCGCAACCATCTGCCCGAAACCATGGTCAAGGCGTTCGAGACGGTCGGGCTGGATCGCGCCACCGTGGAAGAGCGTTTCGGTGGCCTCTACCGCGCCTTCCAGTATGGCGCGCCGCCGCATGGCGGCATGGCAGCCGGCGTCGACCGCGTCGTCATGCTCTTGGTCGGCGCCAAGAACCTGCGCGAGATCACCATGTTCCCGATGAACCAGCAGGCCTATGATCTGCTGATGAACGCGCCGTCGGAAGCCTCGCCGCAGCAGCTTCGCGAACTGGCGCTGCGCGTTGCACCGACCAAGAAGGACGGCTGATCGCGCGTTTTCGGCGGTACTTTAAAAAACCGGCAGAACCGGTTCTTTCGACTCGATAATCCCACAAAAAAGCCCGGCATCGCTGCCGGGCTTTTTCTTGGTCTTGAGGTCGCTTCGCTCAGTCCTCGTTCGCCTTGACGCTGACACCAAGCGTCTTCGGCAGGTCGAGCGGGTTGGACATGGCGCCCGCCATGATCAGCGCGAACGGCACCGATGCCGGCGGTTCGGCCGAGATTTCGAGGCTCTTCGGATCGTCGAGATATTTGCTGACCGCCGCAGTCACCTGCGCCGTCAGTTCCGGGTTGTTGAGCTGCGCCATGCCGAACGGCACGATCGCCTTGGCCTGGTTGGCGATGTCCTTAGCCGACATGCCTTGCTGCTTGCCGACATAGTCCAGCACCTTGCCGGTCAGCGAATCGTCGTCGAAGCGGATCGAGGCGCTGTTGAAGGAAAGTTGCTGCAACAGGCCGAGCATGGCCATGCCTTGCGCCGAATTGTCGGCGCCTTCCGGCTGCGCGGCCATCTTCTTCTGCATTTCCTGCAGCGACTTGATGAAGTCCATCGTGTAGCCGCCGAGGTCGAAGGTCATGCCGAGCGTGCCGGCATTCTCGACGGAGATGTCGTATTTCGACAGCTCCATCTTGCCGTCCGAAGGCTGCCAGTTGCCGGCCATCTCAAAATTGCCGGAGATGTTCTGGTAGCCGAGCGCGTCGATAACTTCCTTGGACTTGGGATCGTCGACCAGCGACAGATCGGCGGTGAACTTTTCCGTGTTGCCGGTGAATTCCATCGCCTTGCCGTCCGCGGGCGGCGTGATCTGGATAGCAAGCCCATCCATCGAGAAGGCGGTCTTGTCGGCGACCTTGACCGTCATGTTGGAGAGTTCAGCCGATTTGTACATCATCAGCGAGCCCAGCGGGCCGGTGGCGCCATCGGCCGGAACGGTCATGTCGTGGATAACGAAGGGGCTGAGATTGAGGGTGACGCCGTCCTTGCTGTGTTCGAAGGCCGAGGTCGAGACGGTGCCGATGTCGAAGCCGCCATTGGCCGCGGTCACGTTCTCCAGCTTGACGTCGCCAATGGTGAGGGCTTCCTTTTCCGCCGCCGGCTTGATGGCGACGCCCTGCAGCACCATGCTGGTGTTGTCGCCGGTGACGCCGGTCCAGGAGATGTCGACGCCCTGGGCTGCCAGCGCCGCCTTAAGCCGGTCGGCAACCGCGGCATCCTGGGCAAGGGCCGCATTCAGCGGCAGGGTGAACAAGAAGGTCGAAAGAGCGAATTTCCGGAGAGTTGAGCGTTTGATTGTCATCGCAAGGTCCCTGAGAGTGTCCTGAAATTGTTTTTCAATTCTTCGCGCCATCACCATTCCGTGACGAACTGGACGGGAAAAAGGCGTGTCCCGGCACAATGGTCAAAAATCGCGGTGAAAGGCAAACCCCATCCGAATGCTATTGGAGAATGCAGTGAATTTGGCATGAAGGTCGGGCCGTAGAGCGTTACCGTGCTTCGCAATAGATGTGGCATGTAACAGACTGATGTTGGCCGGCAAGCTCGACTTTGCTGTTTCCTGTTGCAGAACAGCGCACAAGTCGTCCGGTCCTGTGCGCGCCTCTTGCCGCGAATCACCCGCTCGGCTAGTCCCAGCCCATGGGAAAAAGGCTTTTGCCGCCTCAAGATGGCGGTGGCGATCACATTGAACCGGTCGATCTTAAGAAGGCGCTGGAAGAGCGCTATCTTGCCTATGCGCTGTCGACCATCATGCACCGGGCGCTGCCCGACGTTCGCGATGGGCTGAAGCCGGTCCACCGCCGCATCATGCACGCCATGCGCCTGCTGCGCCTCAACCCTGATCAGGGTTTCGCCAAATGTGCCCGTATCGTCGGTGAGGTGATGGGCAAGTTCCATCCGCATGGCGACCAGTCGATCTATGATGCGCTGGTGCGGTTGGCGCAGGATTTTTCGATGCGCTACCCGCTGGTCGACGGGCAGGGCAATTTCGGCAACATCGACGGCGATAACGCCGCCGCCATGCGCTACACCGAAGCACGCATGACCGACGTGGCGACTGAACTGCTCGCCGGCATCACCGAGGACGCCGTCGACTATCGGCCGACCTACAATGAAGAGGACGAGGAGCCGGTGGTGCTCCCCGGCGCCTTCCCGAACCTCCTGGCCAACGGCTCGTCCGGCATTGCGGTCGGCATGGCGACATCGATCCCGCCGCACAATGCGGCTGAACTCTGCGACGCGGCATTGCACCTGATCGAGCATCGGGACGCCCCGGTGGCCAAGCTGATGGAGTTCGTCCAGGGCCCGGATTTCCCGACCGGCGGCATCATCGTCGACAGCCGCGCCTCCATCCTCGAAGCCTATGAGACCGGACGCGGGGGTTTTCGCGTGCGGTCGAAGTGGAGCCAGGAGGATCAGGGCAGGGGCACCTGGAGCATTGTCGTCACCGAAATCCCCTATAGCGTGCAGAAGGCGCGGCTGATCGAGAAGATCGCCGAGCTGTTGATGGCGCGCAAGCTGCCGCTGCTCGAGGACATCAGGGACGAAAGCGCTGAAGACATCCGTGTCGTGCTGGTACCCAAGAGCCGTTCCGTCGATCCGGGTATCCTGATGGAATCGCTGTTCAAGCTCACCGAGCTTGAAAGCCGCTTTCCCCTCAACATGAACGTGCTGTCGCGCGGCAAGGTGCCTAACGTGCTGTCGCTGAAGGGCGTGCTGCAGGAATGGCTCGATCATCGCCGCGACGTTCTGATCCGCCGCTCGAAACATCGCCTGGGCGAGATCGAGAGACGGCTGGAGATCCTTGCCGGCTACCTGATCGCCTATCTCAACATCGACGAGGTGATCAAGATCATCCGTGAGGAGGACGAGCCCAAGCAGGTGATGATGGCCCGCTGGGATCTCACTGACACCCAGGCCGAAGCCATCCTCAACATGCGCCTGCGCGCCTTGCGCAAGCTGGAAGAATTCGAGATCCGCAAGGAATTCGACGGCCTCACCACCGAGAAGAAGCAGATCGAAGCGCTGCTGGCGTCCGATGCCAAGCAATGGTCGACGATCAAGTGGGAAGTCACCAGCATTCGCGACAAGTTCGGCCCGGAAACCGAGCTCGGCAAGCGCCGCACCCAGTTCGCCGATGCGCCCGAGCACGATCTGACCGACATCGCCCACGCCATGATCGAGCGCGAGCCGGTCACCGTTGTCGTTTCGGAAAAAGGCTGGCTGCGAGCGATGAAAGGCCATCTGGCCGATCTCTCGACGCTGACCTTCAAGGAAGGCGACAGCCTCAAGCTCGCCTTCCACGCGCAGACCACCGACAAGGTGCTGGTCTTCACCACCGGCGGCAAGTTCTACACGATCGGTGCCGACCGGCTGCCCGGCGGGCGCGGTCATGGCGAGCCGATCCGCATCATCGTCGACATGGACAACGACCAGGACATCGTCACCGCCTTCGTTCATGATCCGAAACGCAAGCTGCTGCTGGCCTCCTATGACGCCAACGGCTTCATCGTGCCGGAGGAGGAAGTGGTCGCCAACACCCGCAAGGGCAAGCAGGTGATGAACGTCAAGGCGCCGGACGAAGCCAAGCGCTGCGTACCGGTGACCGGCGATCACCTCGCCATCGTCGGCGAGAACCGCAAGATGCTGGTGTTCGCGCTTTCGGAAATTCCCGAGATGGGCCGCGGCAAGGGCGTGCGGCTGCAGAAATACAAGGATGGCGGCCTGCTCGATCTCAAGCCGTTCACCTTGGAGACAGGCCTGTCCTGGCAGGATTCGGCCGACCGCACGTTCACCCGGTCGCGCGAGGAACTGGCCGAATGGATCGGTGCCCGGGCCTCGGCGGGGCGCATGGTGCCGAAGGGTTTCCCGAGGACGGGGAAGTTTGGGTAGCGGCCGTCCTTTCCTCTCCCCTTGTGGGAGAAGGTGGCCGAGCGAAGCTCGGTCGGATGAGGGGTGCTCCAGGGAACACCAACGTCTCACTCCGCTGGAACACCCCTCATCCGTCTCGGCGCTACGCGCCGATCCACCTTCTCCCACAAGGGGAGAAGGACGCTGCACATCATCATTTGGAGTATCGTCACGATTGCTGCACTATATCAGTGCATAACGGGGAAGGGTGTTTGGGAGACAAGGGCGTTTGAAGGAATCCAGGATCCAGAAACCGGAACGGCAGCAGCGCCTGTTCGGCCTGTCGACGCCGCTGCGGTCGGCTGTCATTCCGCCGCTATCGGCGGCGCGCTGGCTGCTGGTGCTGATCGTCGCCGCCGGCGTCTATTTCTTCCACGGCTTCCTGTTCCCGGTGCTGGCCGCACTGGTCATCGCTTTCGCCAGCTGGCCGCTTTACCAGCGGCTGCTGGCCGGCGTTGGCGGCAACCGCACCATCGCCGCCACTCTGGCTATCCTGTTCATCCTCGCCTTCCTGGTGATACCGATCGCGCTTGCCGGCACCTATGCCATCAACGAGGTGCGCGAGTGGGTTGGCTGGGCGATCGAGACCAATCGGCACGGGGCCGTGACGCCGCACTGGATCGCGACCATGCCTGTCATTGGCGACTGGCTGAACGAACAATGGACGACCAATTTTGGTCATCCCGGCGGCATTGGTGAGCTGATCCAACTGGTCAGCGGCGCCAATATCGGCAGCATCTATCGCGGCGCGCTCGCCGCCGGCGGCAGTGCCTTTGGGCTGCTGCTGACGTTGCTGTTCATGATGATCGCCCTGTTCTTCGCCTATCGTGACGGCGAGCATTTCGCCGGCCAGGTCGACCGCCTCGGCGAGCGCATCCTGCCGACGCGATGGGAGCGGATTTCGCGTGTCGTGCCAGCGACGATTTCCTCGACGGTGACGGGCATGACCGTCATCGCCATCGGCGAGGGGTTGGTGCTGGGCATCGCCTACTGGCTGGCAGGCGTGCCGTCGCCGGTGACGCTTGGCGCCCTGACCGGCGTCATGGCGCTCATCCCCGGCGGGGCGCCTTTGTCCTTCACCCTTGTCTCGATCTACCTCGCCGCCAGCGGCTCGCCCATGGCCGGTCTGGCGCTGTTCCTGTGGGGCGCGGTAGAACTGTTCATCGTCGACAAGACACTGCGCCCGAAGCTCGTCGGCGGGCCGATAAAACTACCCTTCCTGCCGACTTTTTTCGGCCTGATCGGCGGCGTCAAGACGATGGGTTTTCTCGGCCTGTTCATCGGCCCGGTGCTGATGGCGCTGCTGGTCGCCATCTGGCGCGAGTGGCTGCGCGAGGTGGAACTGGTCGACGAGATCGCAGCCGACTCGGCAGCCGAGATCGAAGCCGGTCCGCAGATCGAGATCCTGCCGGAACCTGGCGTGGCGAAGAAGGCCAGCGCCTGATCCCGAAAGCTTGTCTAGACTGGATGATGCACCGCGAGATCGGGTCGGCGCCTGCGGCCATCATGCAACTGCCAGAGCGAATGGGCGACCAGCGTGACGATCAGGATCGCGCCGCCGATCAGGCTGTTGCGGGTCGGTGCCTCGGCAAAGATCATCCACACCCAGACCGGCGCCAGCACGGTTTCGAGCAGGTAGAACATCGCCACTTCCGGCCCCGAAATGTATTTCGGCCCGGCGGCAAGGCAGAAGAACGAGATCGGCATGATGACGGCGCCGTTGAAGATGATCCACCAGGGCGCGTTCACGTGAAAGCCTTCGCCGGACACCATGAGGGCGGCGAGCGCCATCGGCAGAAGGACGCCGACCAGCGACGTGAAGCCCATGTCCTTGCCGCTGGCGCGCGAGATGGTGATGGCCACGGCGACGAAGAAGGCCGAGCACAGCGCCATGAAATCGCCGAACAGCTTGCCGGTGCCGACCGACCCGCCGACGATCACCAGCACGCCGAGGATCATGATCGACATGGCGATGATCGTCACCAACTGCGGCCTCTCCTTCAGGAATAGCCAGGACAGCAAGCCCGCGAACACCGTGTTGAAGGCCAGGATGAAGACCAGATCGGCGGTCGAGGTGTGATAGACGGCGGTAACGAAGGTGATCCCGGTCAGCCCATAGCAGATCGCCACGATCAGGCCGGACCAGCCGGGGATGAGCGGCGGGGCGTTGCGGCTGAGCGCCCGCCAGACCGACCAGATGACCATGGCCGCGACGAATGTGGTGCCGGTGCGCAGCAGCATGATTGTCCATGCGCCACCATCGGCGAGGCGGATCAACGGTATGTCGACGGTCAGCGTCAGTCCGCCGATGGCGGTTATCAGAAGGCCCTTCTGGTGATCATGGTGGGAGGACATGCAGGAACTTTCGCAATGAAATGCAGGCCGACGGCTGACCGGTGCAATGGCGCACTCTCTGCAGCCAACCGGCTGAAAGACCAGCATCCCCTGCCTTGAAACAGTTTTAAGCGCGGATCGTGGAAAAACTCAGCGTGAAACCGCTTCGTTGGTGTAGCGCTCCCAGCCCTTGGGGCCGAGATGCTCCTGCGGCATGAAGCGCATCTTATAGTTCATCTTGCGCGAGCCGTTGACCCAGTAGCCGAGGTAGACATGGGGCAGGCCCATCGCCCTGGCGCGGGCGATGTGGTCGAGGATCATGAACGTACCGAGCGAACGCTCCTCGAATTCGGGATTGAAATAGGAATAGACCATCGACAGGCCGTCGGCCATCTTGTCGGTGAGCGCCACCGCGATGAGTTCGCCCTGGCCCTTGCCGGTGATGAACGTGTCGGGTCCGCGCCGCCTGTATTCGATCACCTTGGTGTCGACATGGGTGTCCTCGACCATCATGGCATAGTCGAGCACCGTCATGTCGGACATGCCGCCGCGGCGGTGTCGGGCATCGAGATAGCTGCGGAACAGCGAATATTGTTCGGTCGAGGGCTCGGCATTGTGCATGGCGCCGACGAGATCGGAATTGTGCTGCAGCACGCGCTTCATATTGCGGCTGGCGACGAATTCCTGGGCGAGGATGCGCACCGAAACACAGGCGCGGCAGGTCTCGCAGGCTGGCCTGTAGGCGATGTTCTGCGAACGCCGGAAGCCGCCTTGCGTCAACAGATCGTTCATCTCCGACGCCTTGTCGCCGACCAGATGCGTGAACACCTTGCGCTCGAACTGGCCGTCGAGATAGGGGCACGGCGACGGCGCGGTCAGGAAGAACTGCGGCGACTGGGTCGGATGCTGCGTCATCTAAGTCTTGGAAACACTCCTTCGAGTCGCTCTACCTTTGGCGCGGAAAGCGAAAAATTCAACAGGATTGTGAAGGTGCGCGCAATCGGATGCCTTCACATTTGCGCCGACGAGGCAGGAGCGCTCCCGAAAACCGCCTTTAACGGCCGCTGCGGCTGACCACCGTGCCGAGCAGAAGGTCATGCAGCGTGCGCTTGCGGTCGGAGAACAAGGTCACCAGTAGGACCAGCGGCGACAGGATGACGTTGCCCGCCCAGAACAGCACCGAATGGACGACCGCGGTCAGGCCGTCGATCGGCCGGCCGTCGAGACGGTCGAGGCGTATACCCATCATCTTCATGCCCGTGGTCGCCTGGTCGGCGCTGCCCAGCGTGTTCCAGATGTAGAGGATGGCGACGGCCGGCACCAGGATGCCGAACAGCATCCAGCCAAGACCGAGGGTCAAAAGCCCGAGGAAGAACACCAGTATGGCGAAGGGAATGGTGAGCAGGGCGACGATGATGTAGTCGAGCACGAAGGCCAGGATGCGCCTCGTGCGCACGCCTTCATAGGCCCTGACATCGTCAAGCCTTGTGTTGATGATTTCACCGTCGAGAACGCGCGCGTTCATGTCATTTCCTCGTAACAGGGCCCGACTTAGGGTGCGGGCCGCTCGATGATGAAATGGTGAAGGCCTATGCCGGAATCAAGGTCGGCGCTTTTGGTGGCGCAGGGATCGAGCGACGCAAGACACGATCCGAATCGGTTGAATTTGCCGCGCGGATGGCATTAGCTTGTTGCGGCGCAACAAAAGCACTCTGAAGCAGAGGCGAGGGGACGGGGAAATATGGACTACGACATGCTGGTCATCGGCAGCGGCCCCTCGGGCCGCCGCGCCGCGGTGCAGTCGGCCAAGCTCGGCAAATCGGTGCTGGTGGTCGACCGCGGCCGGCGTCTCGGCGGCGTCTCCGTGCACACCGGCACCATCCCCTCGAAGACGCTGCGCGAGACGGTGCTCAACCTTTCCGGCTGGCGCGAGCGCGGTTTTTATGGACGCGGCTACAGGGTCAAGCAGGATATTTCCGTCGGCGACCTGATCGAGCGCCTGCACAAGACGCTCGATCATGAGGTCGAGGTGCTGCAGCACCAGTTCATGCGCAACACCGTCAAGAGCGCCCGCGCGGCGGTAAAATTTCTCGGCCCCAACAAGGTCAGCCTGACATCGGACAATGGCGACTACAGCGAAGTCGGCTTCGCCAATGCACTGATTGCGGTCGGCACCAGGCCACACCGGCCGCGCGACGTGCCTTTCGACAAAACCCGCGTCTTCGACAGCGACGAGATGCTGGAGCTCGACCGCCTGCCGCGCACGCTGACGGTGATCGGCGGCGGCGTCATCGGCGTCGAATATGCGACGATCTTTTCCGCGCTCGACGTGCCGGTGACGCTGGTCGAGCCGCGCAACTCCATCCTCGATTTCGTCGACCGCGAGATCGTCGACGATTTCATCCACCAGATGCGCGATCGCGGCATGACGATAAGACTGGGCAGCGCGGTGAAGGAAATCCGCTCCAAGCCCGAAGCCGCCGAGGTGGAACTGGCCGATGGCCGCACCATCCGGTCGGAGGTCGTGCTCTACGCCGCCGGCCGCACCGGCAATGTCGGCAGCCTGGGCCTCGACGTGGTCGGCATCGACGCCGACTCCCGAGGCCGTATCAAGGTCGATCCGCAGACCTTCCAGACCAGTGTGCCCAACATCTATGCCGCCGGTGACGTCATCGGCTTTCCGAGCCTCGCCTCGACCTCGATGGAGCAGGGCAGGGTGGCTGCCTGCCATGCTTTCGGCGTGACGTTGCCGCCGCCGCCGGAAACATTCCCCTATGGCATTTACGCCGTGCCGGAGATTTCAACCGTCGGCCAGTCCGAGGAACAGGTGCGTGAGAGTGGGGCCGCCTATGAGGTTGGCGTGGCGCGCTTTCGCGAGACCTCGCGCGGCCACATCATGGGCGTCAATACCGGCTTCCTGAAGCTGCTGTTCTCGATCGAGACACGCCGTCTGCTCGGCGCGCATATTGTCGGCGAGGGCGCCACCGAGCTCATTCACATCGGCCAGGCGGTCATCAATCTCGGCGGCACCGTCGACTTCTTCGTCAACAACACCTTCAACTATCCGACGCTGGCGGAAGCCTACAAGATCGCCGGGCTCGATGCCTGGAACCGGATGGGGCGGGGGTAGGGCAAAACGGGGTTTATTCAGCGGTTGCCGGCTCGATGATGCTCCGCACCTGCGAAATCCGGTCGGCTGGAAACCCCGACATTTCAGGATGCCGGCGGGCCAGGCCCTCGCACTGAGCTCAGTCTCTATCGGAGCGCTGTCAGCCCGTCCGCACCGCCGCTGCCGATTCCGTCAGCCATTGCCTGACGATGGTGACGTCTGGGTCACCGATCTCGTGGCCAGAGGCAACGATGCGCGCGTCAACCTCGGCGCCGTGCTGGTTGAGCAGCGTCACCAGCGCTGGCGCGAAGGGCCCGTAAGTCTCGTCGGCGGCGCCGGCGATGATCAGCGTCCGTGTTCCCGCGAGGTCGATCGCCGGTAGCTGGTCTAGCACGGGCATTGGCCTGAGCAGCGCCGCCCCGCGGACGATGCCGGGATGGAGCAGCATTAGGCTGGAAACCAGATTGGCGCCGTTCGAATAGCCGAGAAATGTAGCACGGGTAAGATCGAGCTTGTGGCGCCTGGCGACTTCGCTTGCGAATGCCGCGAAGGCAGCGGTTTCGACGAGGATGCTCTTTTGCTCGAAGCGTGTCGGTGTGATGCGCTCGAACCAGCGGAAACCGTCTTCTTGAGGGATACGGCCACGCACCGCGACCGGCGTGGCGCCGGGTGCGATCCGTCTTGCCAGCGGCACCAAAGTGGTCTCGTCGACACCCGATCCATGCAGCAGAAACAGGCATTCACGGCTGTCTTTGCTGGTGTCGTAAACGCGATAAGGAAAGGCCAGATCCTTGAGCAGCGGGCCGTTTTCGACGCTGTCGCCAGTCATCCCGCATCCTCTTGATTATATGAGGTTCCGCTGAATTTGCCGGCTTCAAAACGCAATATTTTCGTGCTCCGCGAAAGTTGATTGAACCAGGCGCATTCCAGCCCGTTTCTGCGCCGATACACTCCACGTGGAGGAATCGGAGCGGTGCGCCGGGGGTCGCATTGCTGGACATGAACAACCAGCTTTGAGGCCTTTTGTCGATGACTACCCCTGTTTTGTCGGATCGCAATTTGCGTATCCCGGATCGCAATTTGCGTATCCCCGAACGCGATACGCGTATCGATGTACTGCGCGCGCTCGCACTGCTCACCATTTTCGTCGACCATGTGCCGGGCACCGCCTTCGAGACCCTAACCTACAAGAATTTCGGCTTTTCGGATGCGGCCGAGGCGTTCGTGCTGATTTCCGGCATCTCGGTCGCGCTTGCCTACGGCACGAAGTTCCGGCCGGGTGGCCGGCTTCTGGCCACATTGAAGATGTGGCGGCGGGCGGGCATGCTCTACGTCGCCCATGTCGTCACGACGATGGTGGTGATCGCCTTGTTCTGCGCCGTGGCGGTGTTCACCAGGCGGCCGGAACTGCTGAAGCTGATCAACATCGAGCCGCTGATGAAGAACACGCCGGAAGTGCTGGTGGGCATCGTCACGCTCGGCCATCAGCTTGGCTACAACAACATCCTGCCGGTCTATGCCGCGCTGCTTTTGATGGCCCCGGCCTTCGTACTGTTCATCAGCTATCGGCCCGTCGCTGCCCTGGTCGCGTCCGGTGCGCTGTGGCTCATCGCCGGCATCTGGCAGATCGCCCCGCCCAACTATCCCGAGCCCGGCTTCTGGTTCCTGAACCCTCTGTCCTGGCAGTTCCTGTTCAACATCGGCTTGGCCGCCATGCTGCATGTCAGGCGTGGCGGCGTCATTCCGGTCAACCGCTGGCTGGTCGGCGCGGCCGCGGCCTATGTGGCGACGGCGCTGGTCTGGGTGCACAGCCCGCTCTGGGGGCAGATTACCTGGTTCAAGCTGCCCGTGGTCATCGGCGGCTTCGACAAGACCTTCCTGTCGCTGCCGCGTCTGTTGCACATCCTGGCGGTCAGCTACCTCGTCGTCGCCTTGCCGGCGCTGTCGAACCTGTTTCGCACCAGCCCGGACCATCCGCTGGCAATACTCGGCAAGCGCTCGCTGCCGGTCTTCATCGCTGGCACGGTGATCGCCATGGTCGCTCAGGTGATGAAGCTGATCAATCCGGGTGGGCTTGCCTACGACACCTTGCTCCTGTCAGCCGGCATCGCCATGCAGTTCGCGCTCGCCTTCTATCTCGAATGGCTGTCGACGATCGGCGGCGCGGGTAAGGTCCGGGCGGCGCAAAAGGAAGTCGCGCCGGTGCGTGCGCCTTTCGGCATCTCCGCCGTGGCGAGGGTCAATCGCTGAGGCGCGTGCGGTTTCAGCCGCGAGGCGAAGCCGACGAGGCGCGCACGATCAATTCGACCGGCAGTTGCCGGCGATTTGTCGTGCCGTCATTTTCCAGAATCGCCTTGACGGCGAGACGGCCCATCTCGGCAATCGGTTGGGCGATGGTGGTCAGTGGTGGCTCGGATGCTACGGCTTCCGGAACGCCATCGAACCCGACGATGGAGACGTCATTGGGGACGTTCAGCTTGCGCGCGCTCAGCCATTCGAGCGCCGCCAGCGCCATTCTGTCCGACATCGCCAGGATCGCCGTCGGGGGGTGGGCAGAGCCGAAGATGATCTCGAGTCCCGCCTTTGTGCTGGCCGCATCGTTGGCGGTTGCGTAGACGGGCACACTGGATGTGTCGATGCCGACCCGCGAAAGCTCTTTGAAATAGCCGGTGAGGCGGTCGCGCGTTCCCGCATAAACCGCGGTCTGAACCTGCTCGGGTGAAACCAGGCCTGTCCTGCCGTCGACAAAGGGCAACGCCAGCACGGCAAAGCGGCGGTGTCCAAGATCGGTGAGATGGCGCGCCGCCATGGCGGCACCGGCGACGTTGTCGATGCCGATCGCGGCGACGGCGCCATCCTCGGAGTCCAGGTCGAGCGCCACGAAGGGCAATTTGCGCTCCCGTGCAAGTTCCACCAGGCGCGAACCGCCTTCGATGCAGAAGACGATAAAGCCGTCGACCAGGGCGCTCTGGATGTTCCAGGCGAGCTGTTCGTTGTTGGCGGCCGAAACCAGGGAGATGCCGGCTCCCGTCGCGTCGCAGGCCTGCGAGATGCTCGCCATCATGACGCGGGCGAAGGGATCGTCGAAGAAGTAGGAGAGGGGCTCGGCCGTGGCGACGCCGATGGCGTTGACCTTGCCCGCCCGCAACAGCCGACCCTTGGGATCCGGCCCGCCATAGCCCATTGCCTCTGCCGCCGCCTTGACCCGTTCACGGACTTCCTCGCGCACGATCTCGGGGCGGCTGAAGACATTGGATGCGGTGCCGTGCGAAACCCCTGCCGCCTTGGCTATGTCGGCCAGCCGGACGGGTCTTCGATTGCCTGCGGTGAGTGACGCCATTGTGCGTGCCTCCTGACATGCATGTAGCACGTTCCGGATTTGCATCTAGGCACTTTCGTTGGATCGATTCAAATTTTGCTTGACCGGAGATGCTTGGAGGTCTAGTTTTGAAGCGATCCAAGTGGTGGATTTCTGCGAAACGACCTAGGGGAGGTACGCCATGCATCCCGGCAATTATCTGTTCGAAGACGACTGGAGCATCGGGTCGGGTACCAACAGGTCCAGACGCCGGGGCAGGACCGACCCATGGATTCGCGACCTTCGCTTCCTGGTGGAGCGCAAACGAAACTGATCGACGCGTTTTTTTGCCCGCCGATTGGATCGATTCAATGGAGAAAAACCATGCATCCCATCAAGCATTTGTTCGAGGACATCTATCGCAACTACTGGGGTATCGCGCCGGCCGCCGAGCGGCCGGTGGTGCGGCGCCTGACGAAGCCGGCCGCGCGCAATCGCGATCTCTGGGTTCGCGCTGAACGTCCGAGGGACTGATCCCAGCGGATTTGGCCTTAGGGGCGCGGACGGACCAGGGCAGAAATAGCTATCCCCAGCCAGCCGGCGATGAGCAGGGTGCCTCCGATCGGCGCCGACATCGGAAACAGTCTCGATCCCAGGAAATCGCGGGCGAGAAGGTCGCCCGCGAAAAGCAGAAGCCCGGCAAGCAGGATGACGCTCGCGATTCGCAGAAAGCGATTCGCGCCGATGAGGCCGATGGCCAGGAAAACCGGCGCGTGCATCAGGAGGAACGACGCCGCTGTGCCGGTGAAGGCACCGCCGCGATGCGCGGCCGCCGCCGACAGCGCCACGCCCGCCGCGCCGACGAGACCGCCGGCAAACACGAGGACACGGCTGGGTTCGGCGGAATTCATGTCGGCTGGTTCCCTCTTGCAACGATCTGGAGCCTCTTAAGGCTCACTCGCTTCCAGCGCCATATGGCGTGTGCGCCGCGATTGGACAATCCAGTTGTAGACGGCGCCGCCGGCCATCAGCACCGATGTGGCAAGAAATACCGAGCGCATGCCGAAATGACCGCCGATGAAGCCGCCGGTCAACGGTCCCGCAACCTGCCCGACATATTGCGCCGAGATCGCCAGGCCAAGCACGTTGCCGCCGACGCCATCCGGGATATTGTGGCGGATGACGCTGGTGATGCAGGGCAGCAGGCCGCCGAGCGCCAGGCCCATCAGGAAGCGCAACCCGATCAACTGCCAGCCATTGGTGACGAAGGCTTGCGGAATGAGGAGCAGGGCAGAGACGGCCAACGCCCCGACGACGACGTTCCAGTGGCCGACGCGGTCAGCAAGCTTGCCGAGCCAAGATGCCGACAGGATGGTGCCCAGCGCTGCCGCCGACATCACCACGCCGGCGACCATCGTCACCCGGCTCTGATCCTCGATGAGCTGCTGCACATAGACGGTGATGATCGGCTCGATCGACATGGTGGCGAAGGCGAGCAGCGTGCCGGTTATCAGCATGGCCACGACCGGTCGCTTGTCGGGGATCTGCGACCAGCCGCTTTTCGGCTTCGCCGCCGATGCGGCTTTGGCCGGCTTCGGGCGGGGGGTCTCCTTGATCAGGAAGGTCGTTGCCAGGAAAGCCAGGAAGATGACACCGCCGGACAACAGGAAGGTGGCGCGAATGCCGATCACCGGCGGCAGCGCGCCGCCAAGCATGGGGCCGACCAGCGAACCGGCCGTGATCCCCGCCGACAAGACGCCCAGCGCCCAGCCGGAGCGGTCCTTCGGCGTCTGCATGGCCACCAGTATGGTCGACCCCGAGGAATAGCCCCCGGCAAAGCCGATCAGCAGGCGCAGCAGCACCAGTTGCCAGACCGTCTCGACCATGCCCGTCAGCGACATGCAGATCGCCATGCCGAAGCTGGCGCGCACCAGCATCACCTTGCGGCCGTAGCGGTCACCCAATCGCCCCCATAACGGCGCGAGCAAGGCCGCGGCGAAGAAGGTGGCGCCATAGGCGATGCCGGACCACTGCACGATCGCCGCATGGCCCTGCGCGCCGAGCTGTTCGACGTAAAGCGGCAAGAAAGGCAGCAGCAGGGTCATGGCGATGAGCGTGCTGAACGAGCCGGCGAAACAGACGGCGAGATTGCGCCGCCAGTGGATGTTGTAACCGCTCTGTTGCGTGTCTTCCTGTGCCATGTCCTGCCTGCTCGATATCAGCGCTTGTTGCGGTTACCATTTTGGGATACCAAACTGGTATCCGTCATGAACTCCAACCCGGCTGCTGTCAATGCGGCTTCGGAACCAAGGAAGCGCGATGTCGCAGATGCAGAATGTCGAACGACAGTTGCGCGAGATGATCCTTGGGCTCGAGATCGGTCCGGGCGAGAAACTGACCGAGCGCTGGATCGAAGGCCGCTTCGGCGCCTCGCGCACACCGGTCAGGGCAGCCCTGCTGCGGCTGGAGACCGAGGGGCTTGTGGGCAGGGACGGCCGCGGCTGGACGGTGTCGCCCATCAATCTCGCCGAGCTCGAGCAGATCGCGGTCTATCGCGAAGCGGTCGAGGTCGCGGCCGTGCGGCTGACATGCACGCACGCCGACGGGAGCGCCATCGACGTTATCGAGGCGATGCTCGATTCCTGCGACGAAAACACTGCGCGAGAGGAATGGCATCGTGTCGGCATGGATTTTCACATCGAACTGGCGCGTATGTCGGGCAATGAATTCCTGTTCAGGGCCGTGCGCGATGCCATGACGCGCCTGTCGCGCGCTCGCTGGCTGGAGGTGCGCGATGAAGCGGCCCTTGACCGCGCCTGGGCTGAACATCGCGCCATTCTGGCGGCCACGCGCCTTGGCGATGCAGATGAAGCGGCGCGCCGGCTTTCAGCCCACATCGTCGGCAGCCGCGACCGGCTGGTGACGTCGCTCGCCAACGACCGACGTGGTCTTCGCGCCAGGGGATTTGCCGTCGTGGCTGCTTAGCGCAAGTGCCAAGGGCAGCGCACTCGCTGGGCAAAAGAGGCGGCGTCTGACGCGAAGCGCACTTTCGGCCTCGCTTCGCGGATGCCGATGGCGTAAGAGCGGCGATGGAAAACAACCGATTTGAAACACCCGTGACCGTCAAGTCCGTCACGGCGGGAAGCACTCAGCTCCTGCGCACGGCCCGTGAGGCTTCCGACTACCTGCTCAACAGCTGGCCCGGCAAGCGCAGCCCCAAGCATCGCGCAGCGCTGCAGGCCTGCCATGACGCGCTGGCCGGCGACAAGCCGGCGATGAACGCCCGACGCGCCTTCATCGCCGCGGCGCGTGAAGTGGACGTTTTTGTCAGCGACAAGGCGCCCGCCTGACGCAGGGCGACGATCTGGATTGAGACGAGGCCCGCATGTGCGGGCCTTTTGCCGTCATTCCGCTGTTTCGTTCTCGATCTCGGTCTCGGGCTTTGAACGTTCGCGCGCGGCAACCTTGGCCGCCAGCTTCTCGGCCTTCTTGGCCGCTTTCTGCCGGTCGCGTTCCTTGCGTTCCTGATCGTAGTTTGGTGCTCGCGCCATATCGGCTCCTTTTGTCCTGCCTTGCGGCTCTGACCCTGCCTAGGAGCATTAGCCGTCAAACACAACAGCTGAAGCGACAGTGCGGGCGCAGCCTCGGAAATCCGAGGGGGGCTTGCCAGATGGGCGCCACAATGATGTAGGAAACGCGGGGCGCCGGCGTGTTGAGAGCTGCCTGTTTGTTTTGATCAAGTGAATCATGGCCTCAATCGCGCGAACGTCGGCAAAGGTTTTCTACTACGCGCGAAACGTGGTGCGCGATATCGTTCCACAAGCCCTGTTCCGCCGCAGGCTGGCCGTTCGCCTGGAGAAGGCGAGGCTTTGCGATGAGACGGCGCGCCGCCGGTTGAACTACTACAACAAGCTGCAGGATGGTTTCGCGCCCAGCGCCAATGCCATGCGCATCAGCAAGCTGCCCTTCACGCCGACCATGTACTATTACGACCTGAAGGAATTCGCCCGCTACTTCGACCCCGGATTGCTCATCGACATCGAATTCGGCGACGTCAGGAATGTGCCGAAAGTGCCGACGATCGTGAAGGACCGGCCGATCCGTGATGATGACAAGAACGCGGTCATCATGAAGCTCGACAAGTTTCGTCACTTCCAGATGCCGGCTGACGCCATCTCGTTCGGTGACAAGCTGCCTGCGGTGGTCTGGCGCGGCGATCTCAACAATCCGATCAGGACACGGTTTCTGCAAGCGGTGCGCGACCTGCCGTTCTGCGATGCCGGCTCGCACAAGCCCAACGCGCCGGCCGAATACGCCAAGCCCTTTCTCAGCATCGGCCAGCACCAGCGCTACCGCTACATCGTCTCGCTCGAAGGCAATGACGTGGCGACCAACCTCAAATGGATCTTGAACTCGAAGTCGCTTTGCCTGATGCCGCCGCCGACCTACGAGACATGGTTCGCGGAGCGGCAGCTCGAGGCCAATGTCCACTATGTCCCGCTCGAACCTGATTTCTCCGATGTTGCCGAACATGTGGCCTATTTCGAACGGAACCCGGCCAGGGCAGAACGCATAATTGCGGCCGCGAATGCCTATTGCCGGACATTCGCCAACGAACAGACCGAACAGGCGATCTCGCTTCTGGTGCTCTACAAATATTTCGTTCTGAGCGGCCAGCTCAAACCGGATGCCGAGGTCTGGCGTTTCATCGAGGGCTGATGCATGTCGCTCGAAAGCACGACATGCATCAAAACATGGAGCTGAAGCGCGTCACTTGATGCGCTTCGACGCTACGCGCTTCGTGCGTTGCAAGCCTGTACTGTCAGATGCCGCTTCGGTCGATCACGAGATCGGCGGCGCCAAAGCGAGCCTTCGCCGTCAATTGCTGGTGCCAATAGGGGTAGAGCAAAGGCGGCCGGCTGACCGCGTCGAGGCGCAGGCGTTCGTCAGGGCTGAGCTCTAGGGCCGCCGCTGCGAGATTGTCCTTGAGCTGGACATCGTTGCGGGCGCCAATCACAAGCGAGGAGACAGCGGGGCGGCCGAGCAGCCAGGCAAGCGCCACTTGCGCCGCCGACACGCCGCGGGCCTTGCCGATCTCGACCAGCACATCGACGATCCGCCACAGCCGGTCCTCGTCGCGGACCGGCGGCTCGGACCAGCCAGCGAGCTGCCGTGCGGTCGGGCTGTCGCGGCGGTATTTGCCGGACAGCAGGCCGCCGGCGAGCGGGCTCCAGACCAGCACGCCCAGTCCCTGGTCGACCGAAATCGGCAGCAGCTCGTATTCAGCCTCGCGGGCCTCCAGCGTGTAGTGGATCTGCTGGGTGACGAAGCGCTGCTGGTGACTTCTGTCGCTGATCCCGAGCCCCTTCATCACTTGCCAGCCGGACCAGTTGGAGCAGCCGATATAGCGCACCTTGCCCTGGCTGACCAAAGTGTCGAGCGCGGCGATGGTTTCCTCGACCGGGGTAAGGCCGTCCCACTGGTGGACGAAATAGATGTCGATGACGTCGGTCTTCAGCCGCTTCAGGCTCTTCTCGCATTCGCGGATCAGGTGGTGGCGCGACAGGCCTTCGTCGTTCGGCCCGCCGCCGATCCGCATGCGTGCCTTGGACGCGATCAGCACGTCGTTCTTGCGCTTGCCGCCCAGCGCCTCGCCGATGATCTCCTCCGACAAGCCGTTCGAATAGACATTGGCGGTGTCAATGAGGTTGATACCAGCGTCGATGCACATGTCGATCATGCGCTTGGCTTCGGCAAGATCGCTGTTGCCGACCGCGGCGAACGGGCCTGCGCCGCCGAAGGTCATGGTGCCCAAAGTCAGCGTCGAAACCTTCAGGCCGGAACGGCCAAGGGTACGGTATTCCATGTCAATCCTCGCGATTGTATTGAATTGGGGCGCCGCCAAAGGGCCGCCCGGAATGCGACCAGGCATTTGTAGGACAATTCGCCCGGCTTGTCGCCATACCAAGACGACGGATCGATCGTACCTCGCGGGATTGGCAGTGCCGGCAATCGCGCTCGGGCTGCAATAAAACCGTCACTGCGGGCCTATATTGAATTCGGCTAAGGTGTTTCCATTCCAGGCCGCAGGCCAGCAGTTTGGGGTGCCGGACATCAACCGACAGGCTTGCAAGCGGAGCGACTGATATGACCGAGCTGAGACAGAATTCTCCCGCCAAGGACTGGCTCGAAGCCGAGCTCGCAGACACGCTCGACGAAGATTACGAGCTCGAACTGTCGGAACCGGCGCTGTCGATGGAGATCGCCAAGATCTACAAGAACGCGCATCCGCCTTCGATCGACCGCATGCAATATTTCCGCGACCTGATCACGCTGCAGTCCGAATTGATCAAGCTGCAGTCCTGGGTCGCCTACCACAAGAAGAAGCTGGTGGTGATTTTCGAGGGCCGCGACTCCGCCGGCAAGGGCGGCGTCATCAAGCGCATCACCCAGCGGCTCAATCCGCGCATCGCCCGTGTCGTGGCGCTGCCGGCGCCAACCGAACGCGAGAAGTCGCAATGGTATTTCCAGCGCTACGTGCCGCATCTGCCGGCAGGCGGCGAGATCGTGCTGTTCGACCGCTCCTGGTACAACCGCTCCGGCGTCGAGCGGGTGATGGGCTTTGCTTCGCAAGATCAGGTCGAGGAGTTCTTCCACGACGTGCCGGAGTTCGAACGCATGCTGGTGCGCTCGGGCATCACCGTCGTGAAATACTGGTTCTCGATCACCGACGAGGAGCAGCAGATGCGCTTCCTGATGCGCATCCATGACCCGATGAAGCAGTGGAAGCTGTCGCCGATGGACCTGCAGTCGCGCGTGCGCTGGGAGCAGTACACCAAGGCCAAGGAAGAAACCTTCGCCCGCACCAACATTCCCGAGGCGCCCTGGTTCATCGTCGAGGGCAACGACAAGAAGCGCGCGCGGCTGAACTGCATCGATCATCTGCTCAAGCAGATGCCGTATGAAGAGGTGCCGCACGAGGAGATCACGCTGCCGGATCGCGTCTTCAACCCCGAATACGAGCGCCAGACGCTGCCGCGCGAGCTTTACGTGCCGGAGAAGTATTGAGCACTTTTTCTTTCTCCTCGCTTCACGGGGAGAAAGAGCTGTAATTACGTCCGCTTGATCACCACATGCGTGGCAAGCGCCGTCGCCACTTGCTCGGTGCATTGATAACCAAGCTTCAGCATATCCAGGCCGGCGAAAAGGTGCTCGCCCCTGCCAAGCAGCACCGGCGAGATTGCCAGATGCATCTCGTCGATCAGCTTCTCCTGCAGATATTGCCGGATGGTGGCGACGCCGCCGCCAACGCGCACATCCTTGCCATCAGCCGCCGCCTTCGCCTGCTCGAGCGCCGAATGGATGCCGTCGGTGACGAAGTGGAAAGTGGTGCCGCCCTCCATCGTGATCGGCGCCCGCTTGTGGTGCGTCAGCACGAACACCGGCACATGGTAGGGCGGGTTGTCGCCCCACCAGCCTTTCCAGCTGTCGTCAGGCCATTCGCCGCGGATCGGCCCGAACATGTTGCGGCCGAGGATCCAGACGCCGACATTTTCGAAACTGCGCGCCGCGAACGCCTCGTTGATATCGGTGGTGCCACCATCTTGCCCGAGCACCATCTTGCGGAAGGTGGGGGTGTCGACAAACCACTTGTGCAAGGATCCCCCACCGATGCCGAGCGGGTTTTGCAGATCCTGATCGGGACCGGCGCCATAGCCGTCGAGCGACAGGGTGAAAGCGTTGACGCGAAGTTTGGACATGGAGCCTCCTAACCAATCATGTCTGCAGCCGGCTTTCTTGTAGCAAACTGATTGCAGATCACAAGCGGTGTTCCTCACGATGCAGACACGTCCTGACAACGTCGCCAAGTGACGTCCGAACTGTTCCGTATTGATGCGCTGGGGTGGCCACTGGTGGCCGCCGAAACAGCCGCGATATCAGGCTATTCGCCGGTGAGTTCCATGAAGCGGATGTGGTTGCTGAACGGGTAGATGACCTCGACCGTCAACCGCCCATCCTCGTGTTCCAGGCCGGGTTTCATGTAGCGGTAGTCCTTGCCGGTGCGGGCTGCCGGCCGCCTCCGGCCGTGCCCGCGTCATACCCGGAGCCGGCGCGTTCTGTCAGTGCAAAACCCGCTGGTTGTCGAATGAAAAGCTATTCCATGGACAGGATGAGATTGCGCACGACGGGATAGATCTCGCGCTCCCAACGCTTGCCGTTGAAGACGCCATAGTGGCCGACATTGGCCTGCAGGTGATGGCGCTTCAGATGCGGGCGCAGCGATCGGCACAATTCATGGGCGGCCGAGGTCTGGCCCAGCGCACAGATGTCGTCACGCCCGCCCTCGACAGTGAGCAGCGCGGTGTTGCGGATCGCGCCCGGATCGACCCGGCTGCCACGGAACGTAAACGCACCGGTGGCCAGTTCTGCCTTGTGGAACACGCGGTCTATGGTTTCGATATAGAACTCCTCGGTGAGGTCGAGCACGGCCAGATACTCGTCGTAGAACGTTTTGATCTTCTCGGCCTCGGCGATCTCGCCGGCCGCCAGATGGTCATGCAGTTTGCGGTGGGCCTTGGTATGGCGATCCATGTTCATGGCCATGAAGGCGGCAAGCTGCAGAAAACCCGGATACACCCGGCGTCCGCCGCCGGCATGGCGCCACGGCACACGTGAGATGACGGCGCCTTGAAACCAGGCTAGCGACTTGCTGACGGCGAATTCGTTGACCTTGGTCGGGCTCTCCCGCGGATCGATCGGCCCCGCCATCAGCGTCATCGAGCGCGGTGTCGCCGGGTGCCTGTCCTCGGACATGACCGCGACGGCAGCAAGCGCCTGAACGCAGGGCTGGCAAACCGCCAGTATATGCGCGCCCGGGCCGATCGCCTGCAGGAAGCGGATGATGTAGTCGACATAGTCGTCCACCCCAAAGCGGCCAGCCGCGAGCGGCACGTCGCGAGCATTGGCCCAGTCGGTGATGTAGACCTCATGGTCAGCCAGAAGCGTTTCCACCGTACCGCGAAGCAGCGTCGAGAAATGCCCCGACAGCGGGGCGATCACCATCACCCGGGGCTGGCGTGTGTCCATATCCTTGGCGAAGCGCAGAAGCTTGCCAAACGGCAGGTCGAGGGCCGTCTCGACGCTGACCGGCACGTCGCGATTGCCCACCCTGACGGATTTGATATCGAAATTCGGCCGCGCATGGGTGAGCTTGAAGCGGCCGATCATCTCCAGCCCGGCGGCCAGGCGCTGTTTCACGCCGTCGCCTGAAAACATGCCACCCATCGTCACGCGCATCAGATCGGCAAAAAAGCGTGTCGGACCGATCAGATCGTCCTGTAGCTGGTAGGCCTGGTACAGCATCGAATACGTCCCATTCCCAGCGGCCATGCGGCAGTGCAAAAAATCTAGTGCAAAATTTTGTGCATTGCGAGAGGATTGTTGCCGGCAAAGGGCTCGGAGGGTCGACGGCATGACGAAGGCGGCCAAGAACAAGGTGGCCATGAGTAAGGCGCCCGTGGCAAAGGCGACCACGGCGACATTGACGATTTCGTCGAAGAATTATTCGTCCTGGTCGCTGCGTGGCTGGCTGCTTTGCCGCATGGCCGGGCTGGAGTTCGAGGAGGAGCGCATCGATATCGATGATCCCGAGCAGCGGCAGGAATTGCTCTTGTTGTCGCCATCGGTGCTGGTGCCGCGGCTGACCCATGACGGAGTGACGGTATGGGACACGCTGGCGATCGCCGAATATCTGGCCGAGACCATGCCGGGAGCGGGGCTCCTGCCGACCGACCGCGTGGCGCGCGCGCATTGCCGCGCGGTGTCCGGCGAGATGCATTCAGGTTTTCACAATTTGCGCTCGGCGCTGCCGATGAGCCTGAAGGCCAGGCACAAGAGCTTCAAGATCTTCTCCGGCGCCCGGCCGGATGTGGAGCGGATCAAGACGATCTGGTCCGAATGCCTCGAGGCCTATGGCGGTCCCTGGCTGTTCGGCGCGTCGCCGACCGTGGCCGACGCGATGTACGCGCCTGTCTGCACCCGTTTCCGCACCTATGCGGTCGAACTCGAAGCGCCGCTCACCGCCTATTGCGACACCATCTTCGCTTGGCCGCTGATTCAGGAATGGACGCAGGACGCACTGGCCGAGCCCGAGGATATCATCGAGCTGGACGTCGAATTTTAAGGCCAACCGGGCCGTTGTAGAGCGGGGCCGGGCTGTATAAGGGCGCGCTGCTACCCCTTCAGCATCTGCGCCACTTCGGGCGCGAAATAGGTCAGGATGCCGTCGCAGCCGGCGCGCTTGAAGGCGAGCAGCGATTCCAGCATCGCTTTTTCGCCATCGATCCAGCCATTGGCGCCCGCCGCCTTGATCATCGAATATTCCCCCGACACCTGGTAGGCGAAGGTCGGCATCTGGAATTCGTCCCTCAGCCGGCGGATGATGTCGAGATAGGGCAGGCCGGGCTTGACCATCAGCATGTCGGCGCCTTCGGCGATGTCCTGCTCGGCTTCGCGCACCGCCTCGTCCGAATTGGCATGGTCGATGTAATAGGTCTTCTTGTCGCCCTTGAGCAGGCCGGCTGTGCCGACCGCCTCGCGATAGGGGCCGTAGAAGGCCGAGGCGAACTTCGTCGCGTAGGACATGATCGCCACGTCCTGAAAGCCGTTGGCGTCGAGCGCGTCGCGGATGGCGCCGATGCGACCGTCCATCATATCGGATGGCGCGATGATGTCGGCGCCCGCCGCCGCCTGGATGACGGCCGCCGCCGCGACCTGTTCCACCGTTTCGTCGTTGACGATGATGCCGTCGCGCAGGATGCCGTCATGGCCATGGCTGGTGAACGGGTCGAGCGCCGCGTCGGTGATGATGCCGATCCCGGGCACCGCGTCCTTGATAGCCCGGGTGGCGCGGTTGATGATGTTTTCCGGGTCAAGGATGTGCGAGCCGGTCTGGTCACGCAGGCCCAAGTCGACATTGGGGAAGGTGGCGAGCGCCGGAATGCCGAGCTTGGCGGCGCGTTCGGCCTCCTTGACGGCAAGGTCGACAGACAGGCGGAAGACGCCGGGCATGGCCGCGATCGGCTCACGCACATTTTTGCCCTCGACGACGAAGATCGGCCAGATCAGATCGTCGACGGTGAGCCGGTTCTCCTGCACCAGGCGGCGCGACCAGTCGGCCTTGCGCATGCGGCGCAGGCGGCGGCTGCCGGTGATGTCGTCGACGCTACGCGCGCCGGCTGGCTTGGTTGGGGTGAATTTGTTCATTGCCAAAACTCTCGGCCAAAACTCTCGTTCGGCGGCTTTTACCACGAGCCCTTGCCACTGACCAATGCGACACGATTGTGCCAGGCCGAAGCCGTCGCCTCTCAGGGCTGGCCATTGCCCGAAAGAATCTGCGCCGCGCCTCCGATTGCCACGCGGAACGCCTCGTCAAAGCTGACGCCTCGTATCTGCCAGCGATAGGTCTTGCCGTTGCCGGTCAGCCGCCAGTCGGCAATCCAGCCAAGCTCCTTGTGGCTCCATACGATGCTGCCGACGAGCGCTTGCGCGCCATTGGCCTGTTTGGCCAGCAGGTCCAGCCTTGCCATGTCATTCTCGCCCATGTCTTGCTCACCCAGGTCGGCCAGCTGCGCGGCCTTCGGAAACGCGACATGCATCGACAACGGATCGGCGGCATTGGCGAAAGACTCGCGCATCGTCTCGCCACGTTCCTCCTCGGCGCTTAGCAAAAAATGCCGAGCGCCCTGTTCGGTGCTGAGAAAGACGGTGAGGGTTGGCCGCTCGCCAAGCCAGGGCCGGCTGCCGAGTTGCGCGAGCAGCTTGTCGACCGTGGCGGGCTTGTA
This sequence comes from Mesorhizobium loti, assembly GCA_002356515.1. Taxonomy (NCBI): domain Bacteria; kingdom Pseudomonadati; phylum Pseudomonadota; class Alphaproteobacteria; order Hyphomicrobiales; family Phyllobacteriaceae; genus Mesorhizobium; species Mesorhizobium loti. The sequence goes on from AP017605.1 coordinate 7,748,479, forward strand.
GAGACAGGTCAGATCATGCGGCCGGTCATGCGTGCCTTGCTCGTCATGGATCGGGATGCCCTCCAGCCGGTCGTGGTAGCGGAAAGAATCGACGAAACTGCCGGCCTTGTCGCGCAGAGCGGCCATTTCGGGTTTCTCTAGCAGCCGTTGGTCGCCTGAAACTCGGACCAGGACCCGGTCCAGGCAGTCCCTGAAGCCTATCTGGCGGTTCACTTCGCCCTGGCCGGTGACGATGGTCTGCGACTGGTAGAGTTCGTCCAGCGTGGCGGCGACTGCCGGGCGCGATGCAAGGCCGAAAATTATCAGCTCGATCGTCAAGAGTGCGGCACGAAGAAATCCGGGCATGGCCAACTGTCCCCCGAAGCCGCCCGCGCCGCCGTATCGGCGTGTCGCTTACAACGGCGGCGATCTTCGTAGCATCGGGCACCACTGGCCGCCAAGACTGCGGGAACAGGCTGCTGCCATTGACGCACCCATGCGCCGCCTTTAGCACTTCAGTCCCGCAGGCGCGGGGGAGGGATTCTCTGGCGATGGATTTTGGTGGAGGCGACGAAATTCGCTTCGAGCGATTGGGTCGAGCCGGTGTCGTCACACTGACGCGGCCGCAGGCGCTCAACGCCGTCACCCATCGCATGGTCCAGGCGCTGGGCCAGGCCCTGTATGCCTGGGAGCGCGACGACGGCGTGGACGTCGTCATCGTGAAGGCCGAGGGCAGGGCGTTTTCGGCCGGCGGCGACATCCTGCACATCTATGAGGCAGGCCGGGCTGGAAAGCCGCCGGTGGAGTTCTTTGCCGACGAGTATCGGCTAAATGCCCGCATCAACGGCTTCAAGAAACCCTATGTGGCACTCATCGACGGCATCGTCATGGGTGGCGGCGTCGGCATTTCCTTCCATGGCTCGCACCGGGTGATGACAGAAAATGCCCAGTTCGCCATGCCGGAGGTCGGCATCGGCTTTTTCCCGGATGTCGGCGCCAGCCATCTGCTGCCCGACCTTGGCGGTTCCTTCGGCATGTATCTGGCCCTGACCGGCAACCGCATCCGCTATGGCGACGCGCTGTGGTCGGGGCTGGCCACCCACACCATCAAGGCCGAAGACCAGGCAAGCTTCCTCGATCGGCTGGTGCTGACCGGCGATCCGGAATCGGTGCTGCGTGGTTTCTTCGTCCAGGCAAAGCGGGAGACCGACAGGCCGGCGCTTGAGGCGATCTCTCGCCATTTTAACCAGCCGTCGCTGCAGGATGTCGTCCACAGTCTGGATCGCGCGGCAAGCGCCGATGAATTCGCGGCCAAGACGCTGGCGACCATCCGTATGCGCTCGCCCACCAGCCTTCGCGTCGCCTGGCGGCAGATCAGCGCCGGGCAGACCTTGTCGATGGACGAATGCATGAAGATGGAGTTCCGCATCCTCAACCGCATGCTTGCCGGCCACGATTTCTACGAAGGCATCCGTGCCGCCATCATCGACAAGGGATCGAAGCCGCAATGGCGGCCGGCAAGTCTCGATGCGGTCGGTGATGCGGACGTCGAGGCCTATTTCGCCCCGCTCGGTGAACGGGAACTCCAGCTATGAGCGAGGTGACGTCGCGACGCGTCGTACTGCAGCCCTCGACGGTCGAGGTCATCTTCGCCTGGTTCCAGCGCGTCATTGCCGGCTACTGCCTGCTCTTCGGCATCCTGTACTGGATCAAGCTGATCGGCTTCTACCCAGGCCCGCTCTGGCGCTTCGATCTGATGCCGGTGCATTGGCAAGTGGCGGCGGTGATGCTCGCCGTGTTTTTCCCCTTTGCCGCGGCGGGGCTCTGGATGCTGGCCTCCTGGGGTCCGGTGATCTGGTTCATCTGCGCGGTCACCGAGACCGTGATGTATGCCGGTTTTCCCGAACTTTTCGGCCATCGCCTGCTGATCGTCATCTCGCACGCGGCGGTGGCGGTGCTCTACATCGTCTTTCGCGTCGTCATCTGGCTGCAGAAACGCCCCGTTCGGCACTAAGCCGTTGAAGGCATTGACGCCTTGGCAAGCGCCGGATTTGAGCCCCGCGAAAGGTGCCTAAGCCTTTAGGTTAATTATCCTTACTCGGGTGACCGTTCGTTAAGCCTCTTTCGAAACCTCTTACCGGTAAGCTCTTGTTAGCCCTAGCGTTTAAGTCGAATTTTATGAGTATTCGATAGTGTCGCGATCAAGGTGAAAAACAAAAAATCACCAGGGCGACAAACGAGAGGCAAAGACAATGATCAATTCGCGTCCGGCGGCGAAGACCGCTAACGTTTCCGACGATCGCCGCGAGGCTATCCGTTCCCTGTACATGGAATCTCTGCAGCTGGTCGAGCGGTTGCACCGCCGTCTGCTTGACGTGATCAAGGACGAGTTCGACCGCAACGGCCGTTCCGACATCAACGCCATCCAGGCGCTGCTGCTCTTCAACATCGGCAATTCCGAGCTGACCGCCGGCGAGTTGCGCTCGCGTGGCTACTATCTCGGCTCGAACGTCTCCTACAATCTGAAGAAGCTGGTCGATCTCGGCTTCATCAACCACCAGCGTTCGCGCATCGACCGCCGTTCGGTCCGCGTCTCGCTGACCCCGAAGGGCAATGAGGTGGCCGACGTCGTCGCCGGTCTCTATGAGCGTCATGTCGGCTCGATCGAGCAGGTCGGCGGCATCAACACCGACGAGTTCAAGCAGATGAACCGCGCCCTGCAGCGGCTCGACCGCTTCTGGAACGACACCATCGCCTACCGGATGTAAGCGATCCACGAACGGCAGCCGCGCCGCAGAAGCGCGGCCCGAACAGCGACCTTCAGTCAGGGGCCGGTGCCGAAAGCACCGGCCCTTTTTCTGATCATGGATGGCCGGCCAGGCGTTCAGCGGGTCGTCACTTGAGCAATGCCGTTGCACCTGGAGCCCGTGGGCCTCGACTTCTGCCGCACGCTTTGCTTTCGTCCCCGCAATGCCTAATGTCGCCGCCCAAGGGAGCAAGATGGGTCGAAGGTGCTTTGTCAAAATCTGTTCGGTCGCTGCGGTGCTCTTGCTGGCGCCGGAAATGGCCTTCGCTGAGGAATGGTGGAGAGATTCCTTCGCCACGGAAGGCAGCAGTCCCTGCGACAACAATGACTCCAGGGTGACGTTCACCGACAAGTCGGTGGAAATGTGGGAAGTTTGGTGCACGCTCGACAGGGTCCAGAAGCTCAGAGGCCTGGACGCCGTCATCCTGGACATGACCTGCTCGGACGACGAGCAGAGCGTCGAAAAGAGACGCGGGCTGTTGCTCAAGCTCGATGACAACAAGATATTGCGGTATCCCGAGAACCAGGTTCTGCAACGGTGTTCGGAACTGGAGGCCAAAACCGACCTAAAACTCTAACCGGGACGATGCGGTTCCTGCGTGCTGCGTCCGGCCCTGGCCACGCGGGTTCGGTACCGAAAAACCACGCCTCGTTCATTTCGCCATAGCGGGGCGGCCCAAATTGGGCGCAAGGCCACGTTGCCGCCATATTCCAGTGGAACCGAGGATGGCAGTGATGCTGTCGTGAAGACCATGCGTCCACCCGCAACCGTATCGCGCCTCGTGCGTTTCTCACCAATGTGATACGGGCCATGGTTGGCTAATTGTTAAGATTGCCAATTTTAGAGTGCGGGCGAGATCGCCCGATGATCGACGCAGCAAGTGATCGAACCGCTACCTATGTCTGGAACGTCCATGAGAACCAGCCGCCGCTTTTTCCTTTCCGGAGCCTCGTTGCTCGCCGCCGCCATGGTGGCCGGCCGTGCGAGCGCGCAGGATGTGATCGGGGATATCCTGAAATCCTCGGCCCGCGGCAATTGGGACGACCAGTTCGACGCCCGCGCCAGCGAAGGCGGCAAGGTGGCCTCGACGCTTCCGATCTTCAGCCCGCAGACCGTTGCATTCACGGAGCAGGCGGTCGCGCAATATCAGAACATCGTCGGGCAGGGCGGCTGGGTAGAGGTTCCAGCGACCAAGAAACTGGAACTCGGCGTCGATGATCCGGACGTGGTGCCGTTGCGCAAGCGCCTGATGATTGCGGGCGATCTGTCGCAGAGCGCCGGCATTTCGACGGCCTTCGATTCCTATGTCGACTCGGCCGTCAAGCGTTTCCAGTTGCGCCACGGCTTGCCGGCCGATGGTTCCATGGGCAAATACACCTACGCGGCGATGAACGTTTCGGCGCAGGTTCGGCTCGGCCAGCTGCAGACGAATCTGCAGCGGCTGAAGGAGAAGGCCGGCACGCTGGGCAGCCGTTATGTGCTGGTCGACATTCCGGCCGCGCAGATCGAAGCGGTCGAGAATGACCGCGTCGTGCTCCGCCACACCGCTATCGTCGGCAAGATCGATCGCCAGACGCCGATCGTCAATTCCAAGATCAACGAGATCATCGTCAACCCGTACTGGAACGCGCCGGTTTCGATCGTGCGCAAGGACATCATTCCGCTGATGCGGAAGGACCCCAACTATTTGAAGAACAGCCATATCCGCCTGTTCGCGCCGGATGGCAGCGAAGTCGATCCGATGAATGTCGACTGGTCGACGGATGATGCCGCCAAGTACCGGTTCCGCCAGGATCCCGGTTCGGAAAACGCCATGGCGTCGGTCAAGATCAACTTCCCGAGCCCGGACGGCGTCTACATGCACGACACGCCGCAGCAGAGCCTGTTCGGCAAGATGATGCGCTTCGATTCCTCGGGCTGCGTGCGCGTTCAGAACGTGCGCGATCTCGTCACCTGGATCCTGCGCGACACGCCCGGCTGGGACCGCCAGCATTTCGAGGCGGCGATCAAGACCGGCCAGAACACGCCGATCCAGGTCACCAACCCGGTGCCGGTGCACTTCCTCTATCTCTCGGCCTGGTCGACCGGACCCGGCGTCGTGCAGTTCCGCGACGACGTCTACGCGCTGGACGGCGCCAGCGAGCTGCAGATCACGTCGTCGCTGTAAGCGACTGATAATTTTGACGAAAAGCCGCCGAAGGGCGGCCTTTTTGTTTGCGGGATCGTTAGTTTCGACGCAATTCCCAAGGGAAAGCGCTACGCGCTTTTCCAGGAATTGCTCTAGATCAGCCGCTGGTTGACCAGCCGCGCCACTGCTTGCGCGCGGTTGACGGCGCCGAGTTTGCGCCTGGCATTGTCGACATGGAAGCGCACCGTCGCTTCGGCAATGCCGAGAATAACCGAGATTTCCCAATCCGTCTTGCCTTCGGCGACCAGCGCCAGGCTGTCGCGCTCGCGCACCGTCAGCCGGACAGTGGCGGTGGGCGGTGGCGTCGTCAGGTCCATCAGCCGTTCCGTCAGCACGAGGCCGGCCATCTGGATGGCAAAGCTCTCATCCGCCGTGAAGTCGCGTTCGTGGAAGCCGAGATGCAGCGAGGCGATAGTGCCGTCCGCGCCATAGGAGGTGGAACACAGCGCGTCATTGATCCTGGCCTCGCTGAGCGCCTCCCAATAGACGCCGAACTGCGCGCTGTCGCGCGGGGCAAAGTCGGAGAAGCGGTAGCGTGTGCGGCTTTCGCGGATCGCGCCCAGCAGCGGGTTGCACTCGAAGCAGACATAGTCGAACGCTGGGCTGCCCGGCCAATCCGCCGGCGCCAGCCGCGTGATGAAGCCGCCTGCCGCCCAATGGCTGGCGGAAGTCAGCGTCGATGATGGCCTCCGGTAGAGACGGGTCTGCAGATAGGAGGCACCGAAGCTTTCCATCGCCGCGAAATAAGCGGTGCTTGCACGCTCGGCCGTTTCCGACGCCAGGGCCGGTTCGGCATGTGCCATGATCCGCGACAGCATCGATCGAACCCCCCCGCTCGGCAGCCGTGATCCAGCGTGGCACAGCCGAATATGACCCGCAAGGCTGCAGCCCGGCGAAAGCCATCTGTCAATTCCGCGCTATCGGGAGGTTGATGCCGGACCATGCTCGCGTATCCAGAGAAGGAGCGGCTCTGGCTTTCGGCATTCGTGCCCGAATGGCATTGACGCTCTGGATACGCATACCGACCGTTGGGGGGCGGCGTGCGGCCGGCCACCTGGGTGCCCCTAGGCAGCCTTGCGCTGACGCCAAGTGCCGGCCTTTTTCTGCATCGGCTTGATGCTGGCCATACGGTCTGCTGCCGTCTCGGCGATCGCCGCGCTGCAGCCTGTCTGGACGCGACGCCGATGATTGCGCATGGTCCGGCAAACAGCCGGAACCGCACCATGCAAACCGCGATCTTCATTCTCGTCGTGCTCGTCTTCGTCGCCGTTTCCGGGGCGCTGGTGCGGCTGGTGCGGGTGCCGTTGCCGGTCCTGCAGATCGCGATCGGTGCCGCCCTTGCCTGGCCGGTGCGCGGCATCCATGTCGAGATCGATCCCGAACTCTTCCTGCTGGTGTTCATTCCGCCGCTGCTGTTCAGCGATGCTTTTGGCGCGCCCAAACGCGAGCTGATGGCACTGCGCGGGCCTATCCTCGACCTTGCCATCGGCCTCGTCTTCTTCACCATCGTCGGTTTCGGCTATGCCTTGCACTGGCTGGTGCCGAGCATTCCGCTGGTCGTTGCCTTCGCGCTCGCGGCCGTGCTGTCGCCGACCGATGCGGTGGCCGTCTCCTCGATCGTCGACAGGAACGTCGTCCCGGCGCGGCTGATGCACATTCTGGAGGGCGAGTCGCTGCTCAACGATGCGTCGGGCCTTGTCATGTTCCGCTTTGCCGTCGCGGCGGCATTGACCGGCAGTTTTTCCCTGGCTGTGGCCTCGCTGAGTTTTGTCTACGCCGTGGCGGTCGGTATCCTGGCTGGCGTTGCGGCCTTGTTCGTCGCCGCCAAGGCGCTGCAACTCTTGAACCGCATCGGCGGCGTGCCGGCCGAGGCGCAGGTGCTGATCACCATCCTGCTTCCCTTCGTTGCCTATCTCGGCGCCGAGCATTTTGGCGCCTCGGGCATCCTGGCGGCGGTGACCGCTGGTCTTTTGACCGGGAGCACCGGCATATTCCGCTTCCTCGGCGTCTCGGCGCGCATGCAGACGATCTCGCTGTGGACGACGTTTTCCTTCGTCTTCAACGGCGCGCTGTTCATCGTGCTCGGCCTGCAGCTACCCGAGATCATCCGCAAGGTGCCGCCCGAATTGTCCAGCCGCCATTGGTTTTTTGAGCCGGTCCTGACGGTTCTGCTGCTGACGCTGTGCCTGATAGGCCTGCGCTTCGTCTGGATCTGGATCGGCGACATCGCGGCGGGCTTTGCCGCGCGGCTCGGCAAGCGGCAGGCCGAACCCCTCGGCCTGCGCGTGCGGCTCGCCGGATCGGTGGCGGGCGTGCGTGGTGCCATCACGCTGGCCGGCATCTTGTCGCTGCCGGTGGCCTTGCAGGACGGCTCGCCATTCCCGGCGCGCGACCTCGTCATCTTTCTCGCCGCTGGCGTCATCATCTGCTCCCTGGTGATCGCCAGCCTGGCCTTGCCGGTGATTGCGCGCGGCCTGGTCGAACCTGGCGAGGATGCGGGTGCTGCCGAGGAGCGCCGGGCTCGTGTCGGCGCTGCCAATGCGGCGATCGTCCGCATCGAGAGCATGGCGGGCAGCAGCGACGACGACGGCGAGGTGCCCAGCGTCAGACTTGTCGCCGCCGAAAACATCGTCGCCGGCTACCGGCGCCGCATCGCCACCTCCGACGAGGCCGATGAAGCCCGAGCCGAGGCGCGCGAGGCCGGGCGGGTGGAGCTCGAAATGCGACTTGCCGGCATCGAGGCCGAGCGCACTGCCGTGCGCGCCATGCTTCAGCGCGGCGAGATCAATGATCACACGGCGCGAGCGCTGTTCACAGAGATCACCCTGACGGAGGCCCTTTTGAACGGCAGGCAGACGCGGAAATAGAACCGGTTCTGCCCAGGGGCTGTGGATTTGCAGGCTCTGCCGCAAACCGGCCAGCAAATTTCGCGCCGTAAACGTGGCGGGTCGAAAACAACTGTGTTAATGGCGCGGCAATGCGTGTCGCCCAAAAGTGCGCAGCGGTTTTGGGGCAACGCTATGCATAAATAAATTGCCCCGAACCGGAGGATTTCAGGCCATGGCAACAGCAGCGGCAGCGTCGAACAAATTCGAATCCTTCTTCGAAACCACGCTGGAAGACGCCGATCCGGAGATTTTCGGCGCCATCCGCAACGAACTCGGTCGCCAGCGCCACGAGATCGAGCTGATCGCTTCGGAAAACATCGTTTCCCGCGCCGTGCTCGAGGCGCAGGGGTCGATCATGACCAACAAATACGCCGAAGGCTATCCTGGCAAACGCTACTATGGCGGCTGCCAGTTCGTCGACGTGGCCGAGGAACTGGCCATCGAACGGGCGAAGAAGCTGTTCGGCTGCAATTTCGCCAACGTCCAGCCGAATTCCGGCAGCCAGATGAACCAGGCGGTGTTCCTGGCGCTGCTGCAGCCGGGCGACACGTTCATGGGCCTGGACCTCAATTCCGGTGGCCATCTCACCCACGGCTCGCCGGTCAACATGAGCGGCAAATGGTTCAAGGTCGTCTCCTATGGCGTGCGCAAGGAAGACCATCTGCTCGACATGGACGCGATCGAGAAGACCGCGCACGAGACCAAGCCGAAGCTGATCCTGGCCGGCGGCACCGCCTATTCGCGCATCTGGGACTGGAAGCGCTTTCGCGAGATCGCTGATGCGGTCGGCGCCTATCTGATGGTCGACATGGCCCACATCGCCGGCCTCGTCGCCGGCGGCGTGCATCCCTCGCCACTGCCGCACGCCCATGTGGTGACGACAACCACGCACAAGTCGCTGCGCGGCCCGCGCGGCGGCATGATCCTGTGCAACGACGAGGACATTGCCAAGAAGATGAACTCGGCGGTGTTCCCCGGTCTGCAGGGCGGCCCGCTGATGCATGTCATTGCCGCCAAGGCGGTGGCCTTCGGCGAGGCGCTGAAGCCGAGCTTCAAACTCTATGCCGAGAGCGTCGCCGCCAACGCCAAGGCGCTGGCTTCGAGCCTCAAGGAGACGGGTCTCGACATCGTTTCCGGCGGCACCGACAACCATCTGATGCTGGTCGATTTGCGTCCCAAGAACGCCACCGGCAAGCGTGCCGAGGCAGCCCTTGGCCGCGCCAACATCACCTGCAACAAGAACGGCATTCCCTTCGACCCGGAAAAGCCCTTCGTCACCTCGGGCGTGCGCCTCGGCACGCCGGCCGGCACAACGCGCGGCTTCGGCCAGGCCGAATTCCGCGAGATCGGCAAGCTGATCGCCGAAGTGTTGGATGGGCTGAAGGTTGCCAATTCGGACGAGGGCAATGCCGCGGTCGAAGCGGCGGTCAAGGCCAAGGTGGTGGCGCTGACCGATCGTTTTCCGCTCTATCCGTATCTCGGTTGACCATCCTCGATTGACCGGGCGCGAAGCGTCATCTCTTATTCGCCGGCGGTGCGTCACCCCTGATCGGGTGACGCATGGAACTGGAGACTGATGATGCGCAATTTTCGTGTCGCCTCACTCGGCGCTGTCGGCTGGCTGATCTTTTGCGGGTCCGCCTTGGCGCAGACGCAGCCCGCCCCGGAGACGCCCGCCACCGCCACCTTCGGCAAATGGACAACCATCGTCGATGTGCTCGACAGCGGCCAGGATACAAGCAAGACCTGCGCGGCTTCGACGGCGTTCTTTGATGCGAGCGGCAATTCGGGCACGCTGACCTTGTCGATCTCGACCGGCGATGCGCTGCCGCCCGATGCCTATCCGGCCATCATGCTCACCGTTGACAACAAGCAACTGCCGACCGGCGAGAAGATCGCGGCGACGTTCGGCGATCCCGGCGTCAAGGTTTCGGCGACGGTCTATTCCAACAAGGCCGTCATCGGCCGTCCGAGTTGGACGGTCGACAATCAGGCCAAGACCAGTCTCGCGCTCCTGCGTGCCATGCGCCAGGTCATTTCGCTTGATGTGACTTTCGGCAAGCAGGCCGTCGCCAGCATCCCGATGGACGGCTTTACCAAGGCCTACCGCAGCCTCGGAACATCCTGCGGCTTCCCGACCAAGGACGTCGCGCCGTGACATCGACGGCCGGGTTGGAGTAGGGCCCGCGGATGGACACTCTCTGGAAGGGCGTAGTCGGCGGGCTGGTGACGGCGCTGATCGTCTGGCTGTCCAAGCGAGGCAATGTCCTGCCCGGGATCCTGCCGCTGGCGCCGACCTTTGCCGTCATCGCCTTGCTCGCCGTCGGCGCCAAGGGTGATCCGCGCGGTTTTCGTGATGCCTGCCTTGCCGGCATGAAGACAATTCCCGCCTATCTTGCCTTCCTCGGCGCCTGCTGGCTGTTCATCGACAAGGTCGACTATCGCCTGGCTGTCGTTGGCGGCATCGCCGTCTGGCTGGTTGCCGCGCTGGCAATCTTCCTCGCTCCTCGCTATCTCTGAAGAAACGGAACTGCTTCAATCCCGGTCGGAAAGGCTCTAAGCCTTTCGCCTCACCAGATTCGCGAACCCAAGGCTTTTCATGCGCTGTCCCTATTGCCAGTCCGAAGATACGCAGGTGAAGGATTCGCGCCCCGCCGAGGATGGCGCGGCGATCCGCAGGCGGCGTGTCTGCCCCGATTGCGGCGGCCGGTTCACCACCTTCGAACGCGTGCAGTTGCGCGATCTTGTCGTGGTCAAGAAGTCGGGCCGGAAAGTGCCGTTCGACCGCGACAAGCTGCTGCGCTCGGTCGAGATCGCGGTGCGCAAGCGCAATGTCGATCCCGAACGCATAGACCGCGCGGTGACCGGCATCGTGCGCCAGCTCGAAAGCTCCGGCGAGACGGAAGTGGCCTCCGGCGAGGTCGGCCGGCTGGTCATGGAGGCGCTGAAATCGCTTGATGATGTCGCTTATGTGCGTTTTGCCTCGGTCTACCGCAATTTCCGCGAGGCCAAGGATTTCCACGAATTGCTGGGCGAACTGAAGGGCGACGAAGACAAGAGTGAAGAGGACGCCGGCTGAGCATGGCAGCACCGCAACTGAGCAAGGCCGAGCAAGCGGCCCTTGATCGCCGTTTCATGGCCGCGGCCCTGCGGCTGTCGCGCAGGAATGCCGGTCGCACCTCGACCAATCCGTCGGTCGGCACGATCATCGTGCGCGATGATGGCGCCGGCCCGATGATCGTCGGCACCGGTGTCACCGCTGTCGGTGGCCGGCCGCATGCCGAGACAGAGGCATTGGCCGAGGCCGGCGAGCTGGCGCGGGGCGCCACGGCTTACGTCACGTTGGAGCCGTGCGCCCATCACGGCCGCACGCCGCCTTGCGCCAACGCGCTGGTCAATGCCGGCATTGCGCGCGTCGTCGGCGCTGCCAGCGATCCCGATACGCGCGTCTCCGGCAAGGGCTATGCCATTCTGCGCGCCGCCGGCATCGAGGTGGTCGAGAAAGTGCTGGCCACGGAAGCCGCCGAGCAGATGGCGGGCTATTTGATTCGATCTCTGCGAAAACGCCCGGAAGTGACGCTGAAGCTTGCGCTTTCCAGCGACGGCAAGATCGGCAGGAAAGGCGCCGGCCAGGTCGCCATCACCGGCGAGATCGCGCGCCGCGACGTCTATCTGATGCGCGCGGAATCGGATGCCATCCTGATCGGCATCGGCACGGCGCTGGAAGACGATCCGGCGCTGACCGTGCGCCTGCCGGGGCTGGAAAACCGTTCGCCGGCGCGCATCATCCTTGATCGCCAGATCCGGCTCCCGGAAGCCTCGAAGCTGGTTTCCGGTGTCGACCGCGTGCCGCTCTATGTCGCGGCCTGTCTTGAAGCCGATCCGCACCGTCGCGCCGCGCTCGAACGCGCCGGCGTACGCTTCATCGGCACCGAAACCCATGACGGCGTCGTCGCCTTGCCGGAACTGCTGGAAGATTTGGCGGCGCTCGGCATGGCAAGCGTGCTGGTCGAGGGCGGCGCGCAGGTCGCCAAGGCATTCCTGGACGAAGAACTGGTCGACCGCGTCGTGTTGTTCCAGGGGCCGGAGGCGATCGGCGAGGATGGCATTGCATCGCCGGTCGATGCCGACCATATCCCGGCAGGCTTCCGCAAACTGCGCGAGATGCGCTTCGGCGAGGACAGCTACGCCGAGTGGGTAAGAGACCTCTAGACCATGATCCCGAAAAGTGAGACCCGGTTTTCGGACAAGGTCATGGTCAAAACGGGAAGATAGCATCGATGTTCACCGGAATTGTCACCGATATCGGCACGGTCGCCGCCGTCAAGCCGCTCAGCGAAGGCGTCGGCTTGCGCATCGACACCGCCTATGACCCCGAAACCATCGCCATCGGCGCCTCGATCTCCTGCGGCGGCGTCTGCCTGACGGTCACCGCCTTGCCCGACCATGGCTCGAATGCGCGCTGGTTCGAGGTCGAGGCCTGGGAAGAGGCCTTGCGGCTGACCACCGCCTCAAGCTGGAAATCCGGCAGCAAGATCAACCTCGAGCGGGCGCTGAAGATCGGCGACGAACTCGGCGGCCACATCGTGTCTGGCCATGTCGACGGGATGGCCGAGATCGTCGAGCGCAAGGACGAGGGCGACGCGGTGCGCTTCACGCTGGAAGCGCCGCGGCATCTGGCGAAATTCATCGCCCCAAAAGGCTCCGTCGCGCTCGATGGCACCTCGCTCACCGTCAACAAGGTCGAGGGCACCCGCTTCGACGTGTTGTTGATCCACCACTCGCTGACCGTGACCACCTGGGGTGAGCGCAAGGCCGGCGACCGCGTCAATCTCGAAATCGACACCATGGCCCGCTACGCCGCGCGGCTGGCGGAGGCGGCGAAAGAGGGCTTGTAGCGGTCAGATGGTCAATATTCCGCGAGCCGTCCTGAAGGCAGCAAATTGATCGAAGATACTGAAAGCCTTGTCTACGAAGCGGTCAGAGGCCTCGACAGCTCCAAGACCTACAAAGATCTGCTTTCCGGCGATGTCGAGGAGCAGATCCGCGCGATACTCAGCATATCGTGGCACGATGACTGGCGTTTTGCGCAGGATGTCTGCTTCAAATACGCCCGTTCTTCCGATCCGGATGTCCGAAGGATTTCCATCACAGGATTGGGTCATATCGCGCGCATCCACGCTGCGATCGATTTGGGTTCTGTTTTGGAACTTGTTGGCGAACTTCGCCAAGCCGAACGCGCTCACGGTTCTTTCGAAGACATGTTTGACGACATCATGGTCTTTGTCGCTCGGCAGGGGCGGCGAGCGGTCTGAGTCGCTAGGTACCGCAGCCGTCCGGAAATTGGACCTGGCCTTCCGACAAAGCTTGCGAACTCCGCGGCTTCGGCCTAAGTCACCGGCAACCCCCCGGAGATTTTTATGGCAGGCACATCCCAACACGGCAAAGCCTTCATTCGTCCGAAGGCGAAGGCGCATCTGCTGATCGTCGAAGCGCGCTTTCACGACGACCTTGCCGACGCGCTGCTCGACGGCGCCACAAGCGCGCTCGATGAAGCGGGCGCGACTTACGACGTCGTCACCGTTCCAGGTTCGCTGGAAATTCCCGCGGTGATCACCTTCGCGCTGGACGGCGCGGCGGAAGGCGGCACCAATTACGACGGTTTCGTCGCGCTTGGCACCATCGTTCGCGGCGACACCTATCATTTCGACATCGTCGCCAATGAATCCAGCCGCGCGCTGATGGACCTGTCCGTGCAGGACTCGGTCTGCATCGGCAACGGCATCCTGACCACCGAGAACGACGCCCAGGCATGGACGCGGGCCAAGCGCTCGGAAGGCGACAAGGGCGGCTTTGCCGCGCGCGCGGCACTGACCATGATCGCGCTGAAGGAACAACTGGGAGCGCGATCGTGAGCGAACCCGCTTCGCCCGGACAGCCCGCGGTGCGCCACGCCAACAAGCGCGGCGCGGCCCGTCTGGCCGCTGTGCAGGCGCTCTATCAGATGGATGTCGCCGGCAGCGGCGTCTTCGAAATCACCGCCGAATATGAGGCGTTTCGTCTTGGCAAGGAAGTCGACGGCGCGCTCTATCGCGAGGCGGACGCGCAATGGTTCCGCGCCATCCTCACCGGCGTCGTCGAGAACCAGAAGACCATCGATCCGGTCATCCGCCAGGCGCTGACCGATGATTGGCCGCTGTCTCGGCTCGATTCGACGCTGCGCGCCATCATGCGCGCCGGCGTCTATGAATTGATGAAGCGCGAAGACGTGCCTGTGGCGGTCATCGTTTCGGAATATGTCGACATCGCCAAGGCCTTCTACGAGGAAGACGAGCCGAAACTGGTCAATGCCGTGCTCGACCGCGTGTCACGCCGGGTGCGCGGCGAGGGGCGCGGCAAGGACGCATCGTGACATCAATCGCCGTCGGGACGGGCAAGGAGGCGCGGCGCACCGCTTTGATCCTCGCCGCCTCGCAGGCCATTATCGGCTCGGCGGCACCCATCGCCATCTCCATGGGCGCGCTGGCCGGGCAATATCTGCTCGGTGCCGACAAATCGCTGGCGACGGCACCGATCACTGGCTTCAACATCGGTGTCGCGCTCGGCGCTTTACCGGCCGCGGCCATCATCCGCAGGCTGGGCCAGCGCGGCGGCTTCATGACCGGAACCGTCGTCACCGCGCTTGGCGGCCTGATTGCCACACTGGCACTTTTCCACGGCAGTTTCTGGCTGTTTGCCTTCGCGCTGCTGGTGATCGGCATCGGTGGTGCCTTCGTCCAGCAGTTCCGCTTCGCCGCCGCCGACAACGCGCCGCCGCAGTTCAAGGCGCGCGCCATCTCCTTCGTGCTGGCCGGCGGCATCGTCACCGCCATCCTTGGGCCGCAGATCGTCATCTTCACCCGTGAATTGTTCGCGCCGGTGATGTTTGCCGGGTCGTTCGCCTCCATCCTGCCGCTGGCTGCGGTTGGCGCCATTATCCTGTCGTTTCTGCGGCTGCCGGCGAAGGCGGCGAGCAAGGTTGAAATTGCCGACGGCGATGCCAGGCCCCTGTCCGAAATCGTCACCAGGCCGCGCTTCGTCGCCGCGCTGTTTTGTGCGGTCTGCTGCTATGCGCTGATGAGCTTCGTCATGACCGGCGCGCCACTGGCCATGGTCGGCTGCGGCCTGTCGGAGGACGATGCGACGCTGGGCATCTCCTGGCACGTCATGGCAATGTTCGCGCCGAGCTTCTTCACTGGCTCGCTGATCCATCGCTACGGCGCCGAGCGCATCGTCGCCATCGGTCTGATCCTGCTCATCGGCTGCGCCATTGTCGCCTTGTCGGGCCTGGCACTATGGCAATTCTGGACGTCGCTGATCCTGCTCGGCCTTGGCTGGAATTTCGGCTTCATCGGCGCCACTGCCATGGTGGCGGCCAGCTATCGGCCGTCGGAAAAGGGCAAGGTGCAGGGTTTCCATGACTTCGTCCTGTTCGGCTCGGTTGCCTGCGCCTCACTTTTGTCGGGCATGGTCTACAACGCCTGGGGCTGGGAGATGCTGAACTGGATGATCTTCCCCGTTACCGTCCTGTGCTTCGTCGCGCTCGGCGCGCTCAAGCTGACGAGTCACCGCAAGGCGAGCGCCTGATCCCTAAACGGCTGTCGACCTGACATGATGTTGTCAGCATTGCTTCGGTTGAATTTGCCGCGCAGAAACAAAATTATTGCGCCTGTACCTATAGTTATGAAACCGTGTGGCCCGACTGGCCGTTGAAGCCATGCTCATATGCGGCCACCGCATTCCGGTTCACAGCAAGAGGTTTCCACGATGTTTTCAGTCAAGGTTTTCGCCGGCGCGGCATTGGCGCTGGCCGTCACGGCGGTATCCGCCAGTGCTCAGGTGGTCGTCTCCTCGAAGATCGATACCGAGGGCGGCGTGCTCGGCAACATCATCCAGCTCGTTCTCAACGCCAACAACATCAAGACCACGGACCGCATCCAGCTCGGCGGCACGCCGGTGGTGCGCAAGGCGATCACCGCCGGCGAGATCGACATCTATCCCGAATACACCGGCAACGCCGCCTTCTTCTTCGAGAAGGCTGATGACCCCGCGTGGAAGGATGCCGCCAAGGCCTATGAGGCGGCCAAGAAGCTCGACTATGACGCCAACAAGATCGTCTGGCTGTCGCCGGCGCCGGCCAACAACACCTGGGCGATCGCGCTGCGCAAGGAAGTGACGGACGGGAACAAGCTCGTCACGCTGTCGGACTTCGGTAAATATGTCGCCGGCGGCGGCAAGGTGGTGCTCGCGGCTTCCGCCGAGTTCGTTAATTCTGCGGCCGCCCTCCCGGCTTTCCAGACCACTTACGGCTTCACGCTGAAGCCGGACCAACTGATCACGCTTTCGGGCGGCGACACGGCGGCGACAATCGCCGCGGCCGCCAACCAGACCAGCGGCGCGAACGCCGCCATGGTCTACGGCACCGACGGCGGCATCGCGCCGTCCGGTCTGGTCGTGCTTGAGGACGACAAGGGCGTGCAGCCGGTCTATCAGCCCGCGCCGATCATCCGCGAATCCGTGCTCAAGGAACATCCGGAGATCGAGACGTTGCTGAAGCCGGTCTTCGCCAAGCTCGACCTCGTCACGCTGCAGGAGTTGAACGGCCGCGTGCAGGTCGGCGGTGAACCGGTAAAGGGCGTCGCCGAAGACTTTTTGAAGAAGAACGGCTTTCTGAAGTAGGACGATTCCGGCGTGCCGCATGCGTGGCGCGCCGGGACGACCGACGGGGGAGGGCGTGAACATCCGGTTCGACAAGCTCGGCGTGGTCATCGCCGCGATCGCGGCCTATGCGGCGTTCCTCGCCCCCTTCGCCACGTTCCGCGCCAACCGCATCGTTCCGGGCCAGGCGCGCTCGATTCTCGAGGCGCTGCCGGCAACGACGGAAGCATTACTGCTCGCCGTCATCGTCGCAGCAGCGCTCATAGCGCTGTTCAGAACGCCTCTCGCGCTGCGCCTTGCCGCCAGTGTGGTCGCGCTTGCCGCGCTCGCGCTTCTTGTCGGCGTCGCCGGCACATTCCTCACACCGGCCGGCAACACCTTTGTCAGGGTATCGCCGGCCTCCGGTTTCTGGATCCTCATTTTTGCCTTTACGCTTTTGCTGGCCGATGTGCTGACAAGGCTGAACCTGTCGCCCTTGGCGCGAATTGGTGTGCTTGTCGTCGCGGCTTTGGCGATCGGCCTGCTGTTGATGTCGGGAAGCTGGGACAATTTGTCGATCCTGAAAGAATATTTCAACCGCGCCGACAGTTTCTGGGCCGAAGGCTCCAAGCACGTGACGCTGGCGCTCGGTTCTCTGGCCGCTGCGGTCATCGTCGGCTTGCCGCTTGGCATCCTCTGCCACCGCGTCGAAAGGTTGCGGGCCGGCGTGCTCAACGTGCTCAACATCATCCAGACCATTCCTTCGATCGCGCTGTTTGGCCTGCTGATCGCGCCGCTCGGCTGGGTCGCCACGCATGTGCCGGGGGCGGCCGCGCTCGGCATTCGCGGCATTGGCACAGCGCCGGCCTTCGTTGCGCTGTTCCTCTATTCGCTGCTGCCGGTGGTGGCCAACACCGTCGTTGGCCTCGCCGGCGTACCGCGTGCCGCCAACGACGCCGCGCGTGGCATGGGCATGACCGACCGCCAGCGCCTGTTCGGCGTCGAGTTCCCGCTGGCCTTCCCGGTGATCCTCACCGGCATCCGCATCGTCCTGGTCCAGAACATCGGCCTTGCCACGATCGCCGCGCTGATTGGAGGCGGCGGCTTTGGCGTTTTCGTCTTCCAGGGTGTTGGCCAGACGGCGATGGACCTGGTGCTGCTCGGCGCGGTGCCGACTGTGGCGCTCGCCTTCGCCGCCGCCATCATCCTCGATGCCGTGATCGAAATGACCGCCACCAAGCGCAGGGTTGAAACGGCATGATCGAGATCGAAGGCATTACCAAACGCTATGACGCAACCACCGTCGTCGACGACGTGTCGATGGTCATCGAGCCACGCACGGTTTGCGTCATTGTCGGCACCTCCGGCTCCGGCAAGACGACGCTGCTGCGCATGATCAACCGGTTGGTCGAGCCGACATCAGGCATCATCAAGCTCGACGGTGTCGACAACAGCTCCGTGCCCGGTTACGAACTGCGCCGCAGCATCGGCTATGCCATCCAGGGCCACGGCCTGTTTCCGCATCGCACGGTGGCGCAGAACATCGCCACCGTGCCGGTGTTGCTTGGCTGGGACAAGGACCGCATCAAGGCCCGCGTCGAAGAGCTGATGACGCTCTATCAGCTCGATCCGCAGGCTTACGGGCCGCGCTATCCGCACGAACTGTCCGGTGGGCAGCAGCAGCGCGTCGGCGTGGCCCGTGCGCTCGCTGCCGAGCCCAACGTGCTTCTGATGGACGAACCGTTCGGCGCGCTCGACCCGATCATCCGCACCAAGGCGCAGGAAGATCTGCTGGCGATCCAGAAGCGCTTCGGCACCACCATCATCCTCGTCACCCATGACATGGAGGAAGCCGTGCATATGGGGGACAAGATCGCCGTCATGGATGCTGGCAAGCTCGTCCAATACGCCAGGCCCGCCGAGATCCTGGCAAATCCGGCCAGCAGCTTCGTCGAGACCCTGGTCGGCGCCAGCGAAAGGCCATTCCGGCTGTTGTCGCTCGGGCGGGTGCGTGACGCCGTGGAGAACGGAACCGCCGAAGGCGAAGCCATTCCTGGCGATGCCAGCCAGCGCGACGCATTGGCCGAGCTCCTCTGGTCAGGCCGGCCGGCCCTGCCGGTGAAAGGCGCCGACGGCATACCGCTCGGCCGCGTCACCATCGACGGGCTGGTCAAGCGCGCGGCGAGGCCGGCATGAGAGCCTGGCTGCCGGCGCTGCTGCGGCTTGTCCTCTTGGCGCTGCTCGTCGCCTTCCTCACCAATCCCGGCTGGTTCGAGCCGCTGCTGAAGCCGCTCACCGAAAACAATGCGCCGGTGATCTACAATCAGGGCAGCCTGCTGACCTTGACGCTGTTGCATCTACGCACCGTCCTGCTCGCCACCTTGGCCGCGACCATCGTGGCTGTTGCGCTCGCCATCTTGGTCACAAGGCCAGCCGGGGCCGAATTCCTGCCGCTGTCGCGCAGCCTGGTCAACATCGGCCAGACCTTTCCTCCAGTGGCGGTGCTGGCGCTCGCCGTGCCGGCTGTCGGCTTCGGTGAGTGGCCAACGCTGATCGCGCTGTTTCTCTACGGTCTGCTGCCGATCTTCGAGAACGCGCTGACCGGGCTGACGACGCTGCCGGCCAATGTCGTCGAGGCGGCGCGCGGCGCCGGCATGACCGGCTGGCAAAGGCTCACAAAGGTCGAGCTGCCGCTCAGCGCGCCGATCATCCTGGGCGGCATCCGGTTGTCGGTTGTCATCGGTCTTGCCACGGCCACCATCGGCTCGACGGTTGCCGCCAAGACGCTGGGCGAGGTGATCATCGCCGGCTTGTTGTCCAACAATCTTGCTTTCATCCTGCAGGGCGGCCTGATCGTGGCGGCCCTTGCCGTGCTGATCTATGACGGACTGTCGGCGGTCGAGCGCTATGCGGCGCGGCGGATGGGACGTGAGGCGGAGTAGTCCTTTGCGACGCTGATGATCGTGTCGGGCACGATCCCCTTGCGTCATTTCAATCGATCTAAATGAAGGACCGTGCCGGCAGGGTCGTCGCGGCTTTTGTCTTTTGGGCGAAAGCCGGGCAAAAATCGAACAATATCTTGACGTTCCGAGCCCTGTTTCGCATACACCGATGCGAAGAGGTGGATTCCGTGCGCGGATTCCGGTCTTTGTCTCAACGGCCCAGGGAGGGGTTCTTTTGGGCCAGCAATCGAGGAAAATTCGGCAATGACCATACTTTACGCCGTCATCGCCTGCGGCTTGCTTTCTGTCCTTTACGCCATCTGGGCGACACGGTCGGTCCTTGCGTCCGATCAGGGCAACGCACGCATGCAGGAAATCTCCGCCGCCATCCGCGAAGGCGCGCAAGCCTATCTGGCGCGCCAGTACACCACCATCGCCATCGTCGGCGTGGTCGTGCTTTTGCTCGCCTGGTGGCTGCTTTCGATCACCGCCGCGATCGGCTTCCTGATCGGCGCCGTCCTGTCGGGCGCGGCCGGCTTCATCGGCATGCATGTTTCGGTGCGGGCTAATGTGCGCACGGCACAGGCGGCCTCCAACAGCCTCGCCGCCGGTCTCGACATCGCCTTCAAGTCGGGCGCCATCACCGGCATGCTGGTGGCCGGCCTGGCGCTGCTCGGCGTCTCGATCTACTACCTCATCCTGACCGGCCCGATGGGCCTGCAGCCCAATGACCGCATCGTCATCGACTCGCTGGTCTCGCTCGGCTTCGGCGCCTCGTTGATCTCGATCTTCGCCCGTCTCGGCGGCGGTATCTTCACCAAGGGTGCCGATGTCGGCGGCGATCTCGTCGGCAAGGTCGAAGCCGGTATCCCGGAAGATGATCCGCGCAACCCGGCTACCATCGCCGACAATGTCGGTGACAATGTCGGCGATTGCGCCGGCATGGCCGCCGATCTGTTCGAGACTTATGCCGTCACCGTCGTCGCCACCATGGTGCTCGGTGCTATCTTCTTCGGCGGTACCGCCGCTCTGCAGACTGCGATGCTGTATCCGCTGGCCATCTGCGGCGCCTGCATCCTGACCTCGATCGTCGGCACCTTCTTCGTCAAGCTCGGCTCGAACGGCTCGATCATGGGCGCGCTCTACAAGGGCCTGATCGTGACCGGCCTGCTGTCGATCGTCGGCCTTGGCATCGCCACCTCCGCTACAGTTGGCTGGGGCGAGATCGGCACCGTTGCCGGCATGATCATCACCGGCAAGAACACTTTCATCTGCGGCCTGATCGGCCTCGTGGTGACGGGTTTGATCGTGGTGATCACCGAATACTACACCGGCACCAACAAGCGTCCGGTCAACTCGATCGCCCAGGCGTCGGTGACCGGCCACGGCACCAACGTCATCCAGGGCCTTGCGGTCTCGCTGGAATCGACGGCGTTGCCGGCCATCGTCATCGTCGGAGGTATCATCTCGACCTATCAGCTCGCAGGTCTGTTCGGCACGGCGATCGCGGTGACGACGATGCTCGGCCTTGCCGGCATGATCGTGGCGCTCGACGCCTTCGGCCCGGTCACCGACAATGCCGGCGGCATTGCCGAAATGGCGGGCCTGCCCAAGGAGGTGCGTCACTCGACCGACGCGCTCGACGCGGTCGGCAACACCACGAAAGCCGTGACCAAGGGCTATGCCATCGGTTCGGCCGGCCTCGGCGCGCTGGTGCTATTCGCTGCCTATTCGAACGACCTGAAGTTCTTTGCCGCCAACGGTGACAAATACCCCTACTTCCAGGGCATGGGCGAGGTCTCCTTCGACCTCTCCAACCCTTATGTCGTCGCCGGCCTGATCTTCGGCGGCCTGATCCCGTATCTGTTCGGCGGCATTGCCATGACGGCCGTCGGACGTGCGGCAGGCTCGATCGTCGAGGAAGTGCGCAAGCAGTTCCGCGAGGATCCGGGCATCATGGCCGGCACCTCCAAGCCGAACTATGCGCGTGCGGTAGACATTCTGACCAAGGCGGCGATCCGCGAGATGATCATCCCGTCGCTGCTGCCGGTGCTGGCGCCGCTCGTCGTCTATTTCGGCGTGCTCTTGATCTCGGGTTCGAAGGCCTCGGCCTTCGCAGCCCTTGGCGCCTCGCTGCTCGGCGTCATCGTCAACGGCCTGTTCGTCGCCATCTCGATGACCTCGGGCGGCGGCGCCTGGGACAACGCGAAAAAGTCGTTCGAGGACGGTTTCGTCGACAAGGACGGCGTCAAGCACCTGAAGGGATCCGAGGCGCACAAGGCCTCGGTGACCGGCGATACGGTCGGCGATCCCTACAAGGATACGGCCGGCCCGGCGGTCAACCCGGCGATCAAGATCACCAACATCGTGGCGCTGTTGCTGCTGGCCGTGCTCGCGCACGGCTGAACGGAGCCAGCCGTCAGACAGAAACCCGCGGGGAGCGATTCCCGCGGGTTTTGTTTGGCTCTGGGGCTCGCCTCATCGCTGGCAAGCCGGGCTTGCCTTGGCCAAACAAAAACCCGTGAGATCGCTCCCACGGGTTTTCGGTCGCCTGAGATGTTGCTGCTTTCCCTGTAGGAAAGCAGGGATCTGATGATCAGGGAGTGCCGCCGCCGGGGATGCCGGGCGCCAGCTTGCTGGCGCCGTTGATGATCTGGCTGAGGAAGTTCTGGTCCTTGCCGCCAGTCGGCGTGGTGCGCGAGATGAAGTCGAAAATCTTGCCGTCCTTCAAGCCATAATTGGCGATCTGGGTGACGCGGCCATCGGCGCCGAAATAGACCGCCAGCACCTTCTGGTCGACGAGCCTGGGCTTGTCGAAGGCGACATAGCGCTTGCGCGTTTGCGAAATGTAATAAAACGCCTCATTGTCGAAAGTCGCGGTGGTCGACGGCGTGCCAAGCGCCAGAAGCACCTGCTCGCGGCTGGAACCGACGGGCACCGAATCGACGGCCTGCTGGTCGTAGACATAGCCTTGCGTGAACGTCTCACTCGGATTGAGGTCGCCGATCATCTTGTTGGTGTGACACGCCGAAAGCGCCGAAACGACGAGCAGCAGCGAGATCGCGCCGGCAGGCCTGGACGAGAAGGTCGACTTGAAATTCAGCGCGCGCAACAACAATTCTCCATTATATCGCCGCAACTTGCGCTGGGCCGCAAAACCGGTAAACCAGCTTGCCTGCCGATGCAACAAGGCCAATTCAACAAACGGTCCCCGGAGACCATCCCCATGTTCCAGCGCCTTTTTGGTCGCGAACGCCACGCCAACCGCGCCATAACGGACGCGCTTTACGCACAAATCGTGGCGGCGGCGCGGCAGAGTGTATTTTATTCCCACTGGAATGTGCCGGACACGCCGCTCGGCCGTTTCGAGATGCTTTCATTGCATATGTTCCTGTTCCAGCATCGCTTGCGCGGCGAGGACGGCGTGGCGCAGGAGATCGCCCAGGTGTTGATCGACGAGTTCTTCCTCGACGTCGATCATTCGCTGCGGGAGCTGGGCATTGGTGATGTCGGCGTGCCCAAGCGCATGAAGAAATTGGCGAAGATGTTTTATGGCCGCACCGCCGCCTATGATGACGCGCTGGAAAGAAACGATCGCGACGGGTTGACCGCGGCTCTTGCCCGCAATATCCGGCCCGATACCGGCATCTGGCCGGAGGCGCCGCAATTGGCCGACTATGTCGCCGATGCCTGTCGGCAGCTGGCCGCGCAGCCGTCCGAATCAATCGTGTCCGGCACGGCGGCGTTTCCGTTCGCCAGGGAGGCTGATC
The DNA here is from genome assembly GCA_002356515.1 of Mesorhizobium loti. Lineage (NCBI taxonomy): Bacteria > Pseudomonadati > Pseudomonadota > Alphaproteobacteria > Hyphomicrobiales > Phyllobacteriaceae > Mesorhizobium > Mesorhizobium loti. The sequence continues at coordinate 7,771,729 of AP017605.1, forward strand.
GATGAAGCATGCTGATCCGCTAAGCCCGGTTTCCTTTTTCGCGAATGTCGCCCGCCTGCCGCAGAAGGGCCTGCCCGTGGTGATCGAGGCTGACGCCGCGCAGCGCGCCGCACTCGCCGAGGAGCACGGGCTGCTGTCGGTCGAAGTCTACCGCGCGGAACTTCTCGTGGCCTCCTGGAAGCGCAATGGCGTCAAGGTCAGCGGCCGCGTCGAGGCCGATATCACACAGGCCTGCATCGTCACGCTCGACCCCGTCGCGGCGCATATCGACGAGCCGGTCGAGGCGTTGTTGTTGCCCGAGGATTCCAAGCTTGGGCGGCAGGGATTCGAAGGCGGCGGTGAGATCCTGCTCGATGCTGACGGCCCTGACAGTCCCGAAACCTTCTCAGGCGACACGATCGATGTCGGGGCTCTCGCCGAACAATTCTTCGCACTGGCAATCGATCCCTATCCGCGCAAGCCGGGCGCGTCGCTGAATGCCGGCGGCGAGACCGAAGCGGTGGAGAATGAATTTCAGCAAAAACTGCGATCCTTGCTGGGAAAATCCTGAAAACCTTGCCCGCGATGGAAAAGTCGGTTGTGTGAAAAGCCAAAACCGCTATTTTCGCCGAACCTTCGCGACCACTAAAGCGACCTGCCGCATAACCGTGAGATAAATACCGCGTGATCAGGATTTCCATCGATGCCATGGGCGGCGATCACGGACCAGCCGTGGTCATTCCGGCGCTCATGACGGTCGCCACCCGCCGTCCCGACATCCGCTTCGTCATCTATGGGCGTGAGGAAGTCGTGCGCCCCGAACTGGCCAAGTTTCCCAAACTGGCCGAGGTGAGTGAATTCTTCCACTGCGAGATCGCCGTCAGGATGGACGACAAGCCGAGCCAGGCGCTGCGCCATGGCCGCTGGAAGTCGTCGATGTGGAAGGCGGTCGAAGCGGTCAAGTCGGGCGCCGCGGACGCCTGCATCTCCGCCGGCAACACCGGCGCCTTGATGGCGATGTCGAAATTCTGCCTGCGCACCATGGCCACCATCGAGCGTCCGGCGATCGCGGCATTGTGGCCGACATTGCGTGGCGAAAGCGTGGTTCTGGACGTCGGCGCCACCATTGGTGCCGATGCGCACCAGCTCATTGATTTCGCCATTCTCGGCACCGGCATGGCGCGCTCCGTCTTCGGCATTGCCCGGCCCACCGTCGGCCTGCTCAATGTCGGCGTCGAAGAGATCAAGGGCCAGGAAGAGGTCAAGGAAGCGGGGCGCATGCTGCGCGAGGCCAACATGGCCTCGATGAACTATCATGGCTTTGTCGAAGGCGACGATATCGGCAAGGGCACGGTCGACGTGGTGGTGACCGAAGGCTTCGCCGGCAACATCGCGCTGAAGACGGCGGAAGGCACCGCGCGCCAGATCGCAGGCTATCTGCGTGCCGCGATGAGCCGTACCCTGATGGCCAAGATCGGCTATGTTTTCGCCAAGGGCGCTTTCGATCGCCTGCGCGAAAAAATGGATGTCGGCCGCTCCAACGGCGGCGTCTTCCTGGGGCTGAACGGCATCGTCGTCAAAAGCCACGGCGGTGCCGATTCGGATGGTTTTGCCGCGGCGATCGAGCTCGGCTATGACATGGTGCGCAACAATCTGCTGGACCGTATCGAGGCCGACCTGGACCTTTTTCATGCGCGCAACCCGCATGCCCTGTCATCCCGGAAATCCGACGTCGTTACCGACGCGAAGGAATAGGAAAGAACTTTGATCAGATCAGTCGTGCGCGGCACGGGCGCCGCGCTGCCCCGCCGCATCATGAAGAATGCCGATTTCGAGGGTATGGTCGAAACCTCGGACGAGTGGATCGCCCAGCGCACAGGCATCCGCCAGCGCCATATCGCGGCCGACGACGAGACGACGGCTTCGCTCGGCGAGGCGGCTGCCCGTGCCGCCCTTGCCGATGCCGGACTGACGCCGGACGATATCGACCTGATCGTGCTGGCAACGTCGACGCCTAACAACACATTCCCGGCCACCGCGGTCGAGATCCAGAACCGGCTCGGCATGCATCATGGCTTTGCTTTCGATATGCAGGCGGTGTGCTCGGGCTTCGTCTATGCGGTGACGACAGCCGATCTCTACATCCGTGGCGGCCTGGCCAAGCGCGTGCTGGTGATCGGCTCCGAAACATTCTCGCGCATCCTCGACTGGAGCGACCGCTCGACCTGCGTGCTGTTCGGCGACGGTGCCGGGGCACTGGTCCTGGAAGCAGGCGAGGGGGCCGGCACGATTGCCGACCGCGGCGTTCTGGCCGCCAGCCTGCGCTCCGATGGCGTGCACAAGGACAAGCTTTTTGTCGACGGCGGACCGTCGACGACGGGAACGGTCGGCCATCTCAGGATGGAAGGCCGCGAGGTCTTCAAGCACGCGGTCGGCATGATCACCGATGTCATCGAGGCAACCTTCTCGGCCGCCGGCATATCGGCCGAAGATCTCGACTGGTTCGTGCCGCACCAGGCCAATAAACGGATTATTGACGCTTCGGCCAAGAAGCTCGGTATTGCAGAACAAAAGGTGGTGGTTACGGTCGATTTGCACGGTAACACCTCGGCGGCTTCGGTGCCGCTGGCGCTTTCGGTGGCCGTCGCTGACGGTCGCATCAAGAAGGGCGACCTCGTCCTTCTGGAAGCGATGGGCGGCGGCTTCACCTGGGGCGCCGTTCTGGTTCGCTGGTAAGTGTAGAACGGCTCGGTTTCGGTCCTTGACCTTGCCGGATCAATTACTTAGGCTCAGCCGTTGTTGTGCCGATTTTGTGTTTTGAACTGATGGGACGGTCGCATGGGGGGAAAGACACTTACGCGTGCCGACCTGGCGGAGGCCGTCTACCGAAAGGTCGGTCTGTCGCGCACTGAATCCGCCGAACTCGTCGAAGCGGTGCTGGACGAAATTTGCGAAGCCATCGTGCGTGGCGAGACGGTCAAGCTGTCGTCCTTCGCGACGTTCCATGTCCGCTCCAAGAACGAGCGTATCGGGCGCAATCCCAAGACCGGTGAAGAGGTGCCGATCCTGCCGCGCAGGGTGATGACCTTCAAGTCGTCGAACGTCTTGAAGAACCGCATCTTGCGCTCGCATCAGAACAGCAAGGCCAAGGGCGGCAAATAGCCTCCATTGTACGGTTGAAAACCGGCCCCGCCATGACGCCGGGCTTGAATATTGTTTCACAAACCGCTGAAATAAGGCCCGATTCGGCAGCATGGCCGGATTGGCGTTCCGCGTTGATCCATTCCACGCAAGTGGAATAAGCTTCTCTCTTTGTTAAGCCTGATCTCGCTGAATACCGTTCCGGATCACGCTCCAGCGTGAGGATTTCGCCCATGGACAAGAGCCCTGACGCCTTCCGCACCATCTCAGAGGTCGCTGAAGATCTCGACCTGCCGCAGCATGTGCTGCGCTTCTGGGAGACGCGCTTCAACCAGATCAAGCCGATGAAGCGCGGCGGCGGCCGCCGCTATTACCGGCCGCAGGATGTCGAACTGATCAAGGGCATCCGCCACATGCTATACGACCAGGGCTACACCATCAAAGGCGTGCAGAAGCTGCTGCGCGAAAACGGCAATCACTTCCTGGTCGCTATCGGCAATGGCGACATGGCCGCCGTCGAGGCGATCTCGCAGCGAAAGCAGGCCGATCAGGTGCCGCTGACGCCTGCAGCGCAGCCGCGCGGCGGCGATGATGAGCTGGTTGGCCAGCCGAGGGTCAAGCCCAGCCGCCGCTTTTTCGGCCTGGGCAAGAGCGATGAGGAAGGTCCGGTTCAGCCGGACTCGTCGAAACTCTCGCGCGACAATCGCGCGCTGCTGCAGGAGGCGCTGTTCGATCTCCTGGAATGCAAGCGCCTGCTTGACCAGGTACGCTGACCGCCGCACGACGCGCTTTGAAGCCTCGAGGCCGGAACCCGCCTTCGGGTGAGGCGTTACGTTTCCTTCTGCAAGATATCTTTCTGCAAGATAAGGAAACGCATGATGGCATCATTTTCGACCCTTTCGGACATCGACCTCGAAAGGCAGGTCGCGGCTCTCTCGAGGGAACTCGCGGCGTTGCGCAAGGCGATGTCAAAGCGGGGTGGCGCTTATTATGAAGATGGCCGCGATGCCGCTCTCGACACATATTCCGACCTTGCTGGGCGTCTGCGGGATGCGATGCCGACAATCCGCAAACAAAGCAGGGTGATCGAGAAATCGGCCCGTGATCACCCGGCAGCGGTCGCCGCCGTTGGCCTTGTGGTGCTTGGACTGGTCGCCAGTTTGCTGTTCAGCCGGCGCTGAGGAGCGACCACAGTGTCCCTTCCGTAGCAATGACGGCAAGAACAGCGGCCGCCTTTCGGAGCGGTCGCTGTCGTCTTTATCGAGGGCCGCTTAGTTCTCGAACTTGGCGCGGAGCGCGTCGGCATAGAGGCGCACAATCCCCTTGTGGCGCCGGCGCAGGAAGGCGGATTGGTCGAGCCGCCAGAGCCGCTCGATCTCGCCGGCGAACGCCGGATTGGTGGTGGTGCCATAGCCGGCGCCGGGATAGACGACGATCTCGCCGGCGTAGAGGCAATTGTCGGTGACCAGGAAGTCGATGCGGATGTAGTCGAGGTTGCCGGCGATGACAGGGGCGATCGATATAGCCTGCCGGACATAGTCGAGAAGCCGCGCATTGACAGGCACCGCCTGGTCTTCACGGGGATAGTCCGGATCGCGCCCCGGCAATGGATTGGCGTCCCGGTCCAAAAGCAGCGAACGCCCCGCTTCCTTATCCTCGACCCAGGCATGCGTTACCACGCCACCGCAAACATGCACTTTGATGTAGGTGGCGATCCTTGCGCCGGAGAGCGCCAGCCGCTCCTCCACGAAAACGGTGGGAACAACAGGCCAATAGGCCCATTCGCCATTGCGGCGGCCATAGCGTTTTCGCAGCCAGTGCCTCGCCTTGGCGATGATCAGGCCGCGATTGGGGGCGCCATCGGCAACGAATATGTTCATCGCGCAGCCGTGGTTTGTCTTGACGATGACATCGCCGGCCAGCAGGTCGAGAGGAATGTCGGCAGGATCGCGCCCGGACCAGAGCGTCCGTGGCAAGGCGAGGTCGGGGCAGGCGCTGCGGATATGGGCCTTGGCAGCGAGCTTGTCGGTCAGCGTCACGAACAGCGGGTTGCGGTCGACGATTTTTCGCCAGAGCAACATTTCGTGGTATGTTTTTGGCGCCGCCAGATTGGGCAGATAGCCGAGTTTCATCACGACCGCACCGTCAGCGCGGGGTGACGAAGGGTCAACAACAACCCAGCGACCGACAGAATACCGACAGAATAATGCGTCCTGTCCGGGAGGCCTTGGCAGTCATCGGGGGTACCTGGCCCTGTTCGTGAACGCCCGATCCAGTGCGATGCACCGGTCAGCAACATTCCTTGCCGTATCGCGATTTGGCGCCGCGTGAAAGATTCCGCTTCTCGTCGCGGTATCGGAATTGGCGTCGAAAGTCCTAGGCCAGCAGGATCGTCCGGCGAAACTCGACAGGCCCGGTTTGATGTCGGACCGGCAATGCATAACCAAGAGAAGACCAGCCTTGAACAAGAAGCCAAGGCCGGTCTTCTCGTTGACAGTCGGTATGCTTAGTAGGTCTTCTTTGCCATCTTCTTCACGTGGTGGTGGTGATGATGGTAGTGATGATGGTGGTAGTAGTGATGATGATGGTGGTGATGATGACGATGATGCTTTGCCATCGGGGCCGCGTCCGCGCTCGTCGCGCCGATGACCGGCGCCGTGAAAGCGAGTGCAACTGCAAGCCCGAGGGCCGAGAGCAGGGACTTCTTCATGGATCGTTTCCTTCTTTCGTCGGCGGATCTTAAAAATCGGGTCGATGGCCCGATCGCCGCGCATGGAATTACGCTCCTGATTTTTTTCGTCAGTATTTCCCGATTGTAGAATTTTGTTTCCCGCATGTTTCTGGGGAACCGGCTTCCCGACACTTTATTGTGAGGGCCAAAAAGCCGGCTCTTGCCGCAAATTTGGGCTACATCGGCGGGATCACGCCATTGTTTCCCACCACGACGCGGCTGGAGCTCAGCGTGCCATCAGCCTCGCGCTGGGCGGTAACGAAGATCGTCGCGCCTGGCTTGAGATCGGCCAACGTGGCTGAGGCGAAGGTCACGACGGGCGTGTTGTCGGGGATCGAAATCTTCTTGGTTTGCCCGTTGTCGTAGGTCAGCGTCACGGCGCGCCCGTCTATGTCTGTGACATCGGCCACGGTGCCATTGGTCATGCGGCTGTTCGGCTGCAGGTCCCACGGACGGTCGCCCTCGCCAGTGCCTTTCAAGGCGGCTGGGAAGATCACCACTTCCAGCGCGCCGCTGCCGCCATCCGCTTTCGAGACGGAAGCAATGCCGAGGAAATCGCCCTGCTTGATGTCTTTTTCGGAGGCGCTGGCGACGCCCGAAATCTTCCAGCCGGTGTTGAGCTTGATCGCTGACGTATCGCCCTGGCGGGTTTTGACGGTGAGCAGCGAGGGTTCGAAGCTGACCACCGTGCCGCGCACGCGCAAAGCGTCCGCCGCTTGAGCGCCGCCCACAGCGGCAACGGAAAGGCTGGAGATCGCACCGAGCACGACCATGAATGTCTTGAAGTTCATTGCAGGGATCCTTCTGGGAACGGGCTGGCTGGAACCGGATGGTTTTCACCCCAGCGCATCAGAACAACGAACAGGTGGGCCGAAACCTCCCCGCAAAAAGGTGTCGGGGTGTTCAAAAGAACTTGATGGCGCGGGTGAGAGCGCCTCGCAGGCATTCGGTTCACGATAGCGTGACGGCTTTCGGCTCTTGGCAAATCGCTTTCGAGCGGGCATGTTCCTGCTCGTCTCAGGCAACACTCCATTTTGATCAAACTCTTTCAGCCACCGGAGTTGCCAATGCCCAACAATGCAAAAAGCCATGCCCTCTCCGAACCGTTAGCCAGTGAGATTGGGCCGGATTACACCACCCTCAGAGCCATGCGGGAAAGCCGCGGATACAGCGTTGAAGAGCTTTCCCTGACCTGCGGCCTGTCGGTCGGCGAGATCGAGGATATGGAGAACGGCCGGGCGGCCGATCCGTCGAAGCTGCGCCGTATCGCGTCCGCGCTTCGCATGCCCCAGGACGCTCTCATCGCTTCCACCACACCGACGCCGGCGGCACAAGGCCGACCCTTGGCATAGACCGGTACCAGGCATGCAGGAGAACCCGCCAAGGCCCGCTTGGCGGGTTTTTTGTTGATGTGACGGTGCTCTCCAACAGGCCGGGCTTGCCGATTTATCGATCGTACGTGTTTATATCTGCGGCATCCAAATCTGCGCCAATCGCGCATACCCCTGCATCGTGTTGAACCATGAGTTTTTCGATATGAGCCTGGACTCCGTTCGCGCCTTCTTCGCCGCTCATGCGCCTGATATCGAGGTCATCGTCACGCAAGGGAGCTCGGCGACGGTGACGCTGGCGGCGGAGGCGCATGGCGTTCTGCCGGCGCAGATCGCCAAGACCATCTGCCTGCGCGTCGGCGACCGCACCATGCTGGTGGTGACCAGCGGCATCGCCAGGCTGGACAACCGCAAGTTCAAGGACCAGTTCGGCGGCAAGCCGCGCATGCTGGACGCAGAGGAAGTCGTCGCCGCCACCAGCCATCCGGTCGGCGGCGTCTGCCCGTTCGGCCTGCCGTCACCGCTGCCAGTCTACTGCGACGTGTCGCTGCGCGATTTCGACGAGGTGGTGCCAGCGGCAGGCGCCACCAACGCAGCGGTACGGATTGCACCACAGAGGATGGCCGATCTTATTGGGGCTGAATGGGTGGATATATGCCAGTAGCTATCGACGGGAAGTTGGAGTGGCAATCCAGCCTCTGTCTCCCATAGTGCTCCCACGCCATAGCTTGAGAGGTCTTAAGCGATCGTTCAGCCAATCGGGCCAATATGTCTGCGGCTGCACCTCGACTGTGATGTCGCATCGACCGGAATAATTCACCTGCAGGTTCACGGTCCCGAACAGCGTTGTGGCGCCGTCGCGAATGTCGGTCGCCACAATCATGTCCTGCACTTGCCGGTCAAGCAGAATGACGCCTGGGCAACTATCGCCAGCCAACCGTGGAACATTCCCTTTGGCGCTGTGTTGATGCGCAAAGGGAGAATTTCATGATCCGTTGGCTGGTCAGAATTGGAGCACTCTATGTCGCGTACAAATTCGGCGAAGAAGTCGGTCGCGCACAGGCTCGTGTCGAATTGTATCCGCAACCTCCATTGGATTACGAGCGCCTTCCGTCAGATCGGAACGAAGACGAGTTTGGAATCGAGCCCTTCTGACTTCTACGGCCATCGAGCCTGGCGGCCGCATCCAGTTCAGCGAGCCTCTGCCCGGCGAGGCCAAGGGATTTTCCATCTGCTCGACAAGGCCGGCCTTGAAGGAATGGTATCGAAGCGCCGCGACAGCAAATACCGCAGCGGCCCGTCGACAAACTGGCTGAAGGCCAAATGCTACTTGGTGGACGAATACGAGTTGCTCGGCGTCGAGCGTGAGGCTGGCAAACCTGCCTTTGCCCTGATGGCCGATCGGGCGACCGGCCGCTATGTCGGTTCGGCGTTCATCAATTCCAGCCAGGCTATCCGCGAGCGGCTGTGGAAGCGGTCCAGGAGCACGCCGGGCCGGCGCCACAGGGGATGAAGCGACCGGCGACGCAATGGGTGAAGCCCGGCATCATCGGCCATGTGAAGCATCTGCGCGGCGAGGAGGATCTTTGGCACGCTTCGCTGTAGGATTTCCGAGAGGAAGACGATGGCCGTGGCTAAGAAGGTCACGTGCCGGTAGCATCCGTGACCTATCCTCCGGCATAGCGCAGCTTGGCGGGGCGCTGCGAACCTCTAGTCGGCTTTCGAAGATAGCGCCCGAAGATCTCTAGCTTCTCTTCATAGCCAATGCGCACCCTATCCTTGCAGCCTTCGCAATTGAAAACCCCGATCGTTCGGAGCCAAGACCCTGGCTTCACGATAGGATGCGAGCAGATCGGGCATGAAAATTCGACCAGAACGTCGCGCAGTTCATCGGACAAAGGCATTTCGTCATTGCTCCTCAATCCGATGCCCGCCACCTCCGGTGAGTTGGCGGGCATCGATCTGACCGGCGATGAAGAAGGGCACTTACTCGGCGATCGATGTCCTAACCACGCACGGTCATTCGGGTTGCAGGCCTCAGACCTTTGCGCACAACAGCCCGACCAAAGTCGTAAGACGAGGAGCTTTCAGCCGATGGATTGGCCGGCGACAACCGCGCGAGAAGCGTCGGAGCGGTAGCAGAGCGGCCAGCCGGAAACGCGCGGTGGTCACGCCGTCCAGGCACGAGCGAAAGGCCATGATCAGCGAAGTGGAGAAGCGGGCAGCCTGAACTGACGCCCCTCTCGGCATGATCGGAATTCTGCCCCCTGCTATAATTTTTTGTAAGGTTTGCGTCATGTGATCGGATGAAGATCGATCGGGACGAGTGAATTTTATTGGCAAGCCCAGAATGGAGGTTGTTGTGATGGGCGGTTCTCATGGTGATGTGTTGACCGAGCGGTCATTCGAGGGGAGCTCTTATAGCGATTACCGATCGAGCCATCAGACCCCAGGCTACGGCACCGATTACACAAAAACCTTCTGTTCCGGCTACTATGCTGCCTTGTGGTTGCGTATCGAACGCCCCCTTGTGGAAGGCATTCTCAGGCCTCTTGGCGGGCCGGATCGCAGCTGCCTCGACTTCGCGTGCGGCACGGGGCGCGTCACAACTGTTGCAGGCCCATTGTTCGGTGAGGTCGTTGGCGTCGACGTCTCTCAATCCATGCTTGCTTGCGCGCGGGTTCCGAGCAACGTCAAACTGGTGAAAGCCGATCTGACGGTTGCCCCCCTTTCCAGAAGATTCGACGTGGTTACAGCTTTTCGATTCTTCTTGAACGCTGAAGACACTCTTAGGCGGGACGCACTGTCGGCCATTCATGAGCATTTGAACGACGGTGGGTTGCTGGTTTCGAACATCCACATGAACGCAACCTCGCCAATGGGGCTTGTCTGCCGCTTTCTCAACCGAATTCGGGGGCGCGTCGTGCGCAGTACGTTGAGCATCCACGCATATCGCCAGATGCTCGTTTCCAACGGGTTTGTCGTCGAACGGGTCATCGGCTATGGGTTTTTGCCGCGGCCCGGGTGGCTGGTACCAAGGCTTTGCGAAATGTTGGTCGGGCCTGTTGAAACGATATGCTGGCGAACTGGTCTCCCAGCACGCTTTGCTCAGAATTTCTTAGTGGTCGCCAGAAAGCGATAGTCGCAGAAGCCGGCTATTGCTTTCGTCGATCCACGCTCATCGTCAGGGGCGGCGTCGGATCCACAGGGGAGTAGGGTGCCGATCGGCCGTGTTGCCTGGCACCGCGTTCTAAACCCTGCGCAGCTCTGATCACGGCCTCGCGGCTGTTGCCGTGTTTTAGGATCAACTCCCAGACCAGATCCGCTGTCAAACCGTTCTCCGAAGCGAAACATTCGACCTCATGGTCGTGTATAGCATCATGCCAAGGCTTAAAGCCGCCCATTTGGGACTCCGCTCTAGGCGCCGCATGGCAAGTATATGCGTTGATGCTAATATAATCGAAACGTGCGAACGAAGGACGTAAGGCCCTGGCGATGTCTGAGAATCCCGTCACAACGTACATCGTAAGCGTCTTCGACAAACCGCACTGGCGCACCATCCTCACCACCAAGGACAAGGCTGAAGCTGAGGCAATGGAACAGGCAATTCTACGGGACGGCGTTAAGGCGCAGATCGAAGAAATCACGCCGAAGGCAAAAAGCGGTAATGGGCGGCGGCGAGCCGCAGCCACCTGCCAGAAACCCCAACAGCTCGCCGTCGGCAGAGCTACGAGGCCTAGACGTGTTTAGTTTCACTGAAAACGGCCGGCGCCGCCTGAATGCGCCGGCCAGACGAGCCTGCGGTCGCTTATGGATGTGGATCCTTGCCGCGACAGGATGATACTGGGTGACAGCCTGAAGCCGATTTGCGGCATTGGCAGTCAGCATTCTGGCGGGAATGCTGCTCGATCCGCGTATCGCGGCATAGACCAAGCCACGCGCCCACTGCCGGCCACTAGTTTATCGCCCGATCCGGTCAAAGAAGTAGTCGGCCTGTACCAACGGCTGATATTTCCAATTGTATGCTCGAATCTCACTGTGCAGCGGGGAGTCGAAATCTTTCCCTCGTGAACCGTGAAAATCCTCTTCGTGCCAGAGATTCCCAGGATTGGCGCTGAGGCTGCGGACGTACACAAGTACATCAGCTTTGATCCCCGCACTTTCGAGGGCAGCAAGCAGGCAAACACCTTCCACTATCGATGGCAGATGAGATGCGGGAGTAACGGCCTTGGCGAGATTCCCAAGATCGAGATTTTGAAGATAGGCGCCCGCATTTTTCTTGATGAGCAGGCAATCCAGTTCAAAAACTTGGGCATTCAGAGCCATGCTGATCTGTCGGCCAAGAAAGCTCTTTCCCGATCCGTCGTGCCCATCGACACCGACAATCTTGGCGTCACGACGGGCAATTTCTGCCGCGAGTGCTTGTGGGTCCGTAACACCGGACGCTCAACGTTGTGGCCGCGCCAGAGACGGCGGCCAGTCGATTCGTCGTATGCGAAGGGATCCGGCTCTTCTATAGGACGCCCAGTTTTTGAACCGCATAACTGGCGGGTCGGCACAGCGCCGGCTGGCTACAAGGTGGCTGTAAATTTTGTAGCCATCTCTGGGGGAAACGGCTAACTCTTTGTTTTTGTTGGTCGGAGTGGCCGGATTCGAACCGACGACCCCTTGACCCCCAGTCAAGTGCGCTACCGGGCTGCGCTACACTCCGGACCGGTCGCGATGTATCGTGATAACCCCGCCCGGGTCAACCGAAATTCGGCGTTTATTGCGCTGGTATGGATGTGATCGCCGACAGGCCCGGAAATGCCGGCCGCAACAGAAGCTGATGGCGGTATTCGAGCGCGATGGCGCCCCAGATCAGGCCGAGCAGCAGATACATATGGCGCCAGTGGTCGATGTCGATGAAAGTGCCGAGCCCGATATTGCCGATGAAGGCGACATAGGCGCACAACAGATAAGGCTGCCACGGCCGGTCGCGCAGCAAGATGCGGAACCCGGCCACCATGGTCCAGACGACGAGCGTCAGGAACGAGACGAAGCCGAGCCAGCCATAGTCCATCAGCATTTTCAGCCAGATGTCGTGCGTGTCCTCGCCGAACATCTTGCCGAAGACCAGCGGCCCGATGCCGAACGGACGCTCCATCGCCATCTGGAAGCCGATTCCGTACCGGGCGAAGCGCCCGAGGCGCGCGGTGTCATAGCTCTGTTCGAGATGCGCGCGGCTGGAGAACATCTCCGACACACCGGGCAATTGGAGGATGACGATGATGGCGATCGTCAGCAGCGATAGCGCGGCGATGGTCATGATCACCACGCGCAGCCGGAACTTGCCGCTGGCGCTCTGCAGGAACAGGCAGCCGGTGAGCAGCACGGAAGAGACGGCGAACATGCCCCAGGCGCCGCGCGAGAAGGAGAAGAAGATGCCCAATGTGATGATCAGCAGCGGCACCGCCAGCAGCGGCATGCGCGAGACCGAACCGGTCAGGATCAGATAGAGCAGATAGATGCCGGGCAGCACCAGGAACGGCCCGAAAACGTTCGGGTCCTGGAAGGCGCCAGCGGCGCGATCGTATTTGGTGAACATTTCGGCGCCGGGGAAGGCATGGAAATAGCCTGCTATGCCAAGCAGCGACGTCGCCACTGCAGAGACGACATAGGCATTGAAGATCAGCCGGTAGAGGCCTGGCTGCGTGGTGGTGATGGAGGCGAAGAACACCGCGCTGAAGGCGAGAAACAGCGACACGGAGAGATAGAGCGGCGTGAAGGCGAGGTCCGCCATCTGCGTCATCGAGATCATGCCGCCGATGTTCATCGTCACCAGCAGCACCAGCAGCGGCATGGCCGCACGCGAAATCCGCAGGCCGAACAGAGCCCAGATGGCGATCAGCCCGGCCATGTAGATTTCGTAGGGCGCCGGCTCGCTGATCACGAAGCCGGACAGAAGGATGCCGACCACCACCGCACTGGAGGAAATCAGCGCGATCAGCTTGGCGTTGACCGCGGCTGGCGGCAGCTCATGGGAAATCGCGCTCAATAGGCGTTTTCCGTGTTGAGCAGCCGGATCGGCGTCAGGAACAGGATTCTGAGATCGAACAGCAGCGACCAGTTCTCGATGTAGTAGAGGTCGTATTCCGTCCGCATGCGGATCTTCTCATTGGTGTCCATCTCGCCGCGCCAGCCATTGATCTGCGCCCAGCCGGTGACGCCGGGCTTGACCTTGTGGCGGGCGAAATAGCCGTCGACCACCTCGTTGTAGAGCAGGTTGTGCGACTGTGCGGCGATCGCATGCGGGCGCGGGCCGATCAGCGACAGCGAGCCCAGCAGCGAATTGACGAATTGCGGCAGCTCGTCGATCGAGGTCTTGCGGATGAAGCGGCCGACGCGGGTGACGCGCGGATCGTTCTTGGTCACCGTCTGCTTGGCGGTCGGATCCGACCGGTCTGTGTACATCGAGCGGAACTTGTAGACCTCGATGATCTCGTTGTTGAAGCCGTGCCGCTTCTGCTTGAACAGCACCGGTCCCTTGCTGTCGAGCTTGATGGCGATCGCGGTGGCCAGCATCACCGGCGAGAAGACGATGATGCCGATCAGCGAGAAAATGACGTCGAAGGCGCGCTTGGCGACCGAATCCCAGTCGTTGATCGGCTTGTCGAATATGTCGAGCATCGGCACCGAGCCGATGAAGGAATAGGCGCGCGGACGGAACTGCAGCGCGTTGGAATGCGCCGAGAGCCGGATATCGACCGGCAGCACCCAGAGCTTCTTCAACAGCTGCAGCACGCGCGTTTCGGCGGTGAGCGGCAGCGACACGATCAGCATGTCGATACGGGCGATGCGGGCGAATTCGATCAGTTCCGAAATCGTGCCGAGCTTGGGATAACCGGCGACGATCGGCGGCGAGCGCTTGTCGGAACGGTCATCGAAGATGCCGCAGATGCGGATGTCGTTGTAGGGCTGCTTTTCGACCGAGCGGATCAGGACTTCCGCTGCCTTGCCGCCGCCGACGATGACGGCGCGCCGCTCCATGCGGCCATCGCGCGCCCAGCGCCGGATCAGTCTCGACATCACCAGCCTGAGGCCGAACAGGAGGACGAAACCGACGACGAACCAGGTGCCGAACAACAGCCGCGAATAGTCTTCCGACATCTTCGTGGCGAAGGCCGTCAACGCCATCAGCGCGAAAGCGCCGGCCCAGACCAGCAAGATGCGGCCAAAATTGGCGATCGGCCGCATCAGCGAAACCACCTGATAGCAATCGGTGACGTCGAGCAGCACCACGGCAAGGAATGACGCGGAGGCGATCGTCACCGGATATTGCCAGGCGAGATAGTTGAAGAAACCGACAAAGTAGAAATAGACGCAGAGCCCCGAAAGGAACAGGATCCCGAATTCGACCATGCGCAGGACGCCGCTGACCATGATCGGCGACATCGTATCGCGCCGGTATTGCGATGCGACCTGCCGGGCAACGTCGTTCATGCCGCCGGGCACATCGCCATCGGTCGGGCCGTCGAATTTACGCACCGCTTCGGGTGAAAAGCGGCGCGCGGGGTCGATCTCATTCATTGGGCTTTCCGCAAGCTTCCCCTCGGTCAATAGCAAAAGAGAGCTAAGAAACCCTTGAAACAACGCGTGGCTTTGGAAGGGCTCGGGCGTTACCTGCCGAGCGCGGCGAAGTAGGCCTTCTCGATTTCGGCGGCCATGACGTCGGCGCCGAAGCGCGCCCTGAGGCCGGCGACATCGGGCATCAGCCTGCCATAGGCGGCAAGGTCGGCCAGCGCCTCGCTTATCTTGTCGGCGAGTTCGGCCGGATCGGGCCGGATCAAGGCAGGGGAGTCGGAACCGAAGATCTCCGGTATGCCGCCGACGGCGGTGGCGATCATGGGTCTCGCCGCGGCAAGCGTCTCCAGCACGATATAGGGCATGGCTTCCGCGCGCGAGGGAACGACCACCAGCGCCGCCAGCGCGAAGGCCTCCCTGGCCGGCATTGGCGGCAGGAAGCGGACATGGCCTTGCAGTCCCAGGCGCTCCACCTGCGCGTGGTAGCGCGGCAGGTCGTCGCCGTCGCCGACCATCACGGCGCTCAGCGCGCGGCCAAGCCGGGGGCCGGCGGTTGCCAAGGCATCGATGAAGATGTCGGGTCCCTTCAGGTCCCGCATCATGCCGATATAGAGCAGGTCCGCCGCGTCCGGTGCGATGAGTACCGGCTCGAATTCGGCGGCGCGCAGTCCGTTGTAGACCAGAATGTTCGGGATCGGCGGCTCGCCCACCTTCCTGCGATAGGTCCGCCGCTCGTAGTCCGAGACGAACAGCAGGCAATCGGTGAAGCGCGCCATGGAGCGCTCGAGCGCGAAGAACAGCTTCCCCGTGGCTGTCGTTTCGTCATAGTGGAGTGAGCCGCCATGCGGCGAATAAAGGCGGGCTACGCGAGACCTTGATACCCGCAACAATGAGCCGAACAGACGGGCATAGGCGCCACCCTTGGCGCCGTGCCCGTGCAGCACGTCCGGCCGCAATTCCTTGATGATCCTGTAGGTGCGCCGCGCCGAGGCGAGGTCGCCCGGGCCGACATGGCGCTGCATTGGCGTGCGATGGATGCCGAGCGCCAGCATGTCCTTCATCTGCTCGAACAGGTGCTCCTCGAATTCGCCGCCGGTGGTCGAATCGCAGACGATGCCGACCACATGACCGGCAGCGACCTGCGCTTCGGTCAGGTCGCGCACATGCCGGAAAATTCCTCCGACCGGTGAACGAAAGCAGTGGACGATCCTGAGCTTGTCCGCCACGTGGTGTCTGTCAGAACAGGCGTTCGCGGACGTAGACGGTATCTCCGGGCAGCAGCGGATCGGATGTGACCACGCGGCCGGTCATCACCTTGCCGTTGATGTCGCGGGTGATGTCGACGCTTTCCTGGTTGGCGCGGGGCGAAAAGCCGCCGGCAATGGCGATGGCCTTCTGCACGGTCAGGCCGGGCACGTAGGAATACTGGCCGGCAGCCCCCACTTCGCCCATGACGAAGATCGGCCGGTAGCGATCGATCTCGACCGAGACGTCGGGGTCGCGCAGATAGCCTTGCCGCAATTTGTCGGCGATTTCCTTTTCCATCTGCTGCGCGGTGTGGCCACGCGCCGGAATGGCGCCGACGAGTGGGAAGGAGAGGTAGCCGGACTGGTCGACACTATAGGTGTTGGTCAGTCCGTCCTGCTCGAACACGGTCACGCGGATGCGGTCGCCGGCGCCGAGACGGTAGGGTTGGTCGAGGACCTCGTGGAAGGCTGCCGGCGTCGGCCGGTAGCTGGAGCAGCCGGCGAGCATCGATACGGCAAGCAGAGCGTGAAAGAAGGAAGCAGTGCTTTTCATGACCGGATACGTACCTTCGACTGGCCGCTGCGGCGTCGCAGCAAACATCTGGGATCGGGTTCGTTATCATCCTGTTAGGGTTAATGGCCGGTAAAGGAGCCGGCCGATAGCGCTCGCGCCAGCAAGGGTTTTGCCATTTTTATCGATTTTCTTGGGCGCTCGCAGTAATCCTAACGGAGTATTACCGCGATCTTAACGGCTGAGTTACCATAGTTGTTTACGGTGCATCCTGACCCAGTTTCGGAGTAGGGATGCATGTCCGTTCAGTCCGCGGCCGCAGATGTCGACGTTGACCTCAGGCAGCTCTTCGCCAGCCTGGCGAGGAACTGGCTGCGCATAGTGCTCTTCGTTCTGGTGGTGACGGGTCTGGCGTTTGCCTTCGCTTCGTTGGCGACCAAGCACTACAAGGCCCAGACGCAGGTGGAAATCGCCCCGCGGGAATCCGTCTACACCCGCCCGGCCGGCTCCAACAATGACGGCGACAAGCCGATCCTCGACGAGCAAGGCGTCGCCACCCAGGTCCAGATCATTTCGTCCAACGAAATCCTCAAGCAGGTGGCGCAGAAACTCGGCCTGGCGCGGCTGCCCGAATTCGACGAAACGATCAACATGTCGTCGCTGAGCCGCGTGCTGATCCTGCTTGGGCTGAAGAACGACCCGATGGATGTTCCGGCCGACGAACGCGTGTTGAAGAAGATGCGCGAGAAGCTCAACGTCTTTGGCGTTGAAAAGACCCGCATCATCGCCATCGAGTTCTCCTCCGAGGATCCCAAGCTCGCCGCCGCCATCCCCGATGCCATCGCCGCTGCCTATATTGCCGGGCAGGGCGCGGCCAAGAGCGAATCGAACACCGCCGCCGCGGACTTTCTGGCGCCCGAGATCGCCGACCTGTCGAAACAGGTCAGGGACGCCGAGGCCAAGGTCGCGGCCTATCGCGGCCAATCCGACCTGTTGATGGGCGGCAACAATGCCACCCTGGCCACCCAGCAGCTGGCCGAGTTGTCGACCGAATTGTCGCGGGTGCGGGCCAACCGCGCCGCGGCCGAAGGCACCGCCGACAACGTGCGCAAGGCGCTGCAGAATGGTGGCTCTCTGGATTCGCTGCCGGAAGTGCTGTCGTCCGACCTGATCCAGCGTTTGCGCGAGCGGCAGGTCGAGTTACGCGCCACCATCGCCGACCTGTCGACGACGATGCTCGACAACCATCCGCGCGTTCGCGCCGCGAAGTCACAGCTCGCCGATCTCGACGCGCAAATCCGCAGCGAAGCCCAGAAGATCATGAAGGGCATGGTGATGCAGGCCGATGCGGCCAAGGCGCGCGAAAGCCAGCTCATCTCCGACGTCAACCAACTGAAGGCAGCATCGGCACAGGCCGGCAACGAGCAGGTCGGTCTCGACGCGCTGCAGCGCGATGCCGCCGCCAAGCGCCAGCAGCTTGAGCTCTATCTGACCAACTACCGCGAGGCGGCTTCGCGTCAGGACCGCAACTATGTGCCGGTCGACGCCCGCGTCTCTTCACCGGCTTCGATGCCCTCCGAGCCATATTTTCCCAAGGTCGGGCCGATCGTTGGCGCGGCTGCGGCTGCTTCGCTGCTGCTGGCGGCCATATTCACGTTGCTCAGGGAACTCTTCTCGGGCCGCGCCATGCGCCCGGCCCCGGGCGCCCGTTTCGCGCCGATCGACGAAGTGGCGATGCCGCCCACTACTTACCAGGAGCAGGCAGCTCAGGAGCCATCCGTCCGCCTTGAGCCGGCCGTCGCCAGTGCCAATCATGATGCCGCCGGGGCGCCATGGCCCGAAACGGTGCCGGAACCGGAGATGGCGGTGCAGTCGCAGCCCGTTGCCGAGCCTGTTGCCACAGCCGCGCCTGCCGCCAAAGTGGAGGCCGTATCAGTCGCCGAGCCGGAGCCTGCCGTAGAGCCCGAGCGGTCGCGCTCGGTGCTTGGCGAGATCGACATCGAGAAGGCCGCCGAAAAGCTGATCGCCAGCGGCGCCGCGCGCGCCATATTCGTTTCGCCCGAAGGCGACGAGGCGGCCGCGTCGGCGATCCTGGTGGCGCGCGAAGTGTCCGACGCCGGCCTGCGCGTCCTCCTGCTCGACCTGACCGCCTCGGGTGCGGCGTCGCGGCCGATGCTGGACAGCGGACTTTTTCCCGGCATCACTGATCTGCTCGCCTCGCAGGCACAGTTCAGCGACGTGATCCATGCCGATCTCTATTCCGACTGCCACGTGATTCCCGTCGGCACCGCCGATCCGGTTCGCGCCATGCGCGCCGCCGACCGGCTGCCGATCATCATGCAGTCGCTGACCACCGCCTATGATCTGGTGGTGGTCGAATGCGGGCCGGCCGATGCACAAGGCATCAGCCGCCTGGGCGGCCAGGCCACGGAAGTGTTCCTGTCCATGCTCGAGCCGGACGACGAAGTGACGAAGGCCGCGGTCAAGCTGATCGAGAGCGGCTACCCCGACCTGACGCTTGTGACGCCGCTTGGCCATGAGCCGCCAGGCACGCCGGGCCGGCGCTCCGCGGCCTGACGGCCGAGCCCTCGGCCTATCCCAGCTCCAGCGTCGTCACGCCGAATATTCTCTGGGCATCGAGCTTCGGCGGGGGCCCCTTGTACATGCGGGTGGTGCTGAAGGTCGGTGCGAAACCCGCTGCATCGAGCGCCGCGATGAAATCCACCTGGGTGGCCGGGACGTCGATATTCAGTTCGCCACCCTCGCATGCGGTTGCCAACTCCCCGAGCAAATCGAGCGCGGTCTGTACGTTGTCGGCGAAGAGCGGGCCGATCTTGAAGCCGCTGCGGCAGGATCGCGCCACTGCATAGCCGGCCGTTCCCCGCGATGTGATCGCCGTCAGGGCACGGTGTGGCGGCTGCAGCCATCGCTGCAGGAAAGAGCGCCGGGGCGTGGGAAAGCAAAGCGCGTCATATCCGATGATGTCGGGCGTCGGCTGCACGGGCACCACGCGAGGCCGCCCGGCGCCGACGGGCGGGAACGCGGCGCGCCCGCTGTAGCGGATGGTCTCGTAGACCGACTCGAACCCCTTGCTCCGATAGTTGGCCTGCTGCTCTTCGACGCCGTCGAGGCCGATGGTGCGCCCGGCCAGCCTGTCCATGCCCGCGGTCCACACCGCTTTGCCGTAGCCCTTGCCGCGCATGTCCGGACGGCAGATGTAGAGGCCGATGAAACCGAAATCCCGTCCATAGGCCACCGCCGAGATCGCGGCGACCATGTCGCTGCCGACAAAGGCACCGATGAAACCCTCCGGATCCGCCGCCTGGAACATTGCCGCATCTTCGAGGCCTGGGTTCCAGCCCTCCGCCGCCGCCCAGTCGATGAGAACTCTCAATTCCTGAAGGGACAGCGTGCGGATGGTCGGTTTCATGTGCTTACTCCGCGGCGACAGCTCCCGGCGCGAACGATTTCAGCACACCACGATAGGGCTTGGCCAGCGGGCTGGCATAGGCGCCGCGCTTCGATGTCGACAGGCCGAGCGCAATCAGCGCTTCGGCCTGCTTGATCGCGGCGCCGACACCGTCGATGACCGGCAGTCCGAAATCCACCTGCAACTGGTGGGCAAGATCCGCCATGCCGGCGCAGCCAAGCACGATGGCCTCGGCACGATCCTCCTCGACGGCTCGGGCGATCTCGTCGCGCAGCTTGCCAACCGCTCCTGATGCTGGATCCTCGAGCGCCAGCACTGGAATGTCGGCCGCCCGCACACGCGCCCGTCCCGCCATGCCGTAGCGCTGCACCAACCCCTCCACCGGCACGCGCGAGCGTTCGGTGGTGGTCACGACGGTGAAGCGTTGGGCGATGAAGGAGGCCATGCTGAGGGCGGCCTCGCAAATGCCGATGACGGGGATGCTTGCCATGGCGCGCGCGGCGTCGAGGCCGGTGTCGTCGAAACAGGCGATGATCGCCGCCCGGGCACCGCGGCGTTCGCCGGCGGCGATCTCCATCAAAAGGCCCGGCACGGCCAGAGCCTCGTCATAATAGCCCTCGATCGAGGCCGGTCCCGTCGACGAGGTGACGGCGACGATTTCGGTCGAGACGCCGGCGACTGCGCGCGCCGCCGCACCAATGGTCTCGGTCATGCTGGCCGTCGTGTTGGGGTTCACCACCAGAATCTGCACGGTCACGCTCTCGCCCGGCGGCGGCCGACATAGAGGATGGCGCCCAGCGTCGCCAGGATCACCAGGAAGGAGAACACGGTGGTCACCGTGCCCAGCGCGTAGAGCACCGGCGTCGTGACATTGGTGGTCATGCCGTAGATCTCGAGCGGCAGCGTGTTGAAGGTTCCCGAAGTCATCAGCGTGCGGGCGAACTCGTCATAGGAAAGCGTGAAGCCGAACAGGCCGACGCCGATCAGGCTCGGCGCGATCATCGGCAGCACGACATGGATGAAGGTCTGCCAGGAGGTGGCGCCGAGATCGCGCGCGGCTTCCTCATAGGCCGGCGAGAAGCGGTTGAAGACGGCGAACATGATGAGCACACCGAACGGCAAGGTCCAGGTCAGATGCGCGCCGAAGGCCGACGTATACCAGGCCGGGCGCAAGCCGACCTGCTGGAAGACCACGCCGATGCCCAGCGAGATGATGATGGAGGGCACGACGAGACTGGCGACCGCCAGATAGAACAGCGCCGTGGCGCCGCGAAATTTTCGGCGGAAGGCAAGGCCCGCCAGCAGCGACACGATGACGGTGACGATCATCACCATCAGGCCCAGCACCAGCGAGCGCTTGAAGCTGCCGCCGAAATCGCCGACCGCCTGGCGCTCGAACAGATTGGCGAACCAGTGCAGCGATACACCGTTGAGCGGGAAGGTAAGGCCGCCGGTCTCGCCCTGGAAGGAGAGGATCAGGATCGCCGACAGCGGGCCGTAGAGGAACAGCACGAACAGCGCGAAGAAGGCCGCCAGCACGTAGAATTCGAGGGTGCGTTTTTCGTGGCTCACGTCAAAGCTCCCGGCGGATATCGACGATGCGCAGGATGCCAGCGACCATTAGCAGCACCAGCACCAAAAGCACCACGGCGTTGGCGGCGGCGGCCGGATATTGCAGCAGCGACATCTGGTTCTTCATCATCAGCGCCACCGACGCGCTCTGGCCGCCCGACATCACCTGCACGGTGGAGAAGTCGGCCATGACCAGCGTGACGACGAAAATGGTGCCGATCGCCATGCCTGGCTTGGCCAGCGGGATGATGACGTTCCACAGCACCTGCCAGCCGGAGGCGCCGGCGTCGCGCGCGGCCTCGACCAGCGAGCGGTCGATGCGCATCAGCGTGTTGAAGATCGGCGTCACCATGAACAACGTGTAGAGATGCACCATGGCCAGCACGACGGCGAATTCGGAATAGAGCAGCCATTCGATGGGCTTTGGCACCAGCCCCAGATGCACCAGCGTCGAGTTGATCAGCCCGTTGCGTCCGAGCACCGGGATCCACGAGATCATGCGGATGATGTTGGAGGTCAGGAACGGCACGGTGCAGACCAGAAACAGCACCATCTGCATGGCGGTCGTGCGGATGTGGAAGGCGAGGAAATAGGCGACCCAGAAGCCGATGAACAAGGTCAGCGCCCAGACGATGGCCGCGAATTTGATGGTGTTGAGATAGGTCTTCCAGGTGACCCACGAGCCCAGCACATCGGAATAGTTGGTGGTGAGAAAGTCAGGATACATGGCGGCGAAGTCGTAATCCCAGAAGGACACGACGACGATCATGATGATGGGCAAAAGCAGGAACGCGCCCAGGATCAGCGCCAGCGGAGCCGACTGCAGATAGGGCGTGACGGCACCGAGCGAAAAGCGGCGGCGCCGCTTGGTGGGGCTGGCGGCGATTGCGGGGCGTTCGAGCGCGACTGTCATCAATTCTCCCGGTGCAGGTTCGCGGTGCGGCCTTTCCTTCTCCCCTTGTGGGGTCCGAAGGACGGGGCGAGACCCGTGGCTCGCCCCAGGGCGGTGGCCTCACGAAGTGAGGTCGGATGAGGGGTGTTCCAGGGAACACCAACGTCTCACTCCGCTGGAACACCCCTCATCCGTCTCGGCGCTGCGCGCCGATCCACCTTCTCCCACAAGGGGAGAAGGGGAGAGAAGGCGGTGGCGCAGGCCCTTCCCTTACGCTGCAATGAACTCGTTCCAGCGCTTCACCATGTAGCGGTCCTCATCCATCACAGAGTTCCAGCAGGCGACCTTGCCCATGCGCTCCTCGAACGAGCCGCCATCGCGCACGGCGCCGGCCTTTTCCATGACGGTGCCGTCCGGCGCCTTGATCTCGCCCTTGGCCGGCTTGCCCTCGATCCAGTAGCCCCACTCGTCCTCGGTCATGAACTTCTTGGCCGAGACCATGTTGGCCGAGTAGTAGCCCTGGCGGTTGAGGTAGCCGCCGACCCAGCCTGACGTGTACCAGTTGATATATTCATAGGCCGCGTCGAGCTCGGCGCCCTTGAGATGGGCGGCGAGGCCAAGGCCGCCGCCCCACGAACGGTAGCCTTCCTTGAGCGGCTGGAAGCGGCAAGGGATGCCCTTGGAGCGCACGGCGGCCACCGCCGGCGACCACATGGACTGGATGACCACTTCGCCCGACGCCATCAGATTGACGCTCTCGTCGAAGGACTTCCAGAAGGCGCGGAACTGGCCAGCCTGCTTAGCCTTGATCAGGAAGTCGATCGTCTTGTCGATCTCGTCCTTGGTCATGTTGCCCTTGTCGGCATATTTGATGTTGCCGGTGGCTTCCATGATCATGGCAGCGTCCATGATGCCGATGGACGGGATGTTGAGGATGGCGGTCTTGCCCTTGAAGGCCGGGTCCATGATGTCGGCCCAGGTTGTGATGTCGCGACCGACAAGGTCAGGGCGGATGCCCAGCGTATCGGCGTTGTAGATGGTCGGCACCATTGTGAACCAGTTGGTCGGCGCCTTGGCGAAGGTCTTGGAGTCCTGCGCCTCGACATAGCCGACCGTATGCGGCGCCGTGCCCTGGGCAATCACGCTGTCGGGGGTGAGCTTGCCGGTTTTGAACAGCGGCACCAGTTCGTCGTAATATTTCAGCTTGCTGACATCCATCGGCTGCAGCACGCCGGTGGGGAACACCTTCTTGCAGATCCAGTATTCGATGTCGGCGATGTCGTAGCTGTCGGGCTGGGTCACGGCGCGCTGGGCGGCGGCGTCGGAATCGGTCGCCGTCATCTCCAGCGTGATGCCAAGGTCGGCCTTGCATTTGTCGGCAATGGCGTTGAGGTTCGACACACCGGTGCCGAACTGCCGCAGCGTGATGTTGGACTGCGCCCAGATGGTCGGGAAGCCGGTGATGACGCCCGAGCCGGCGGCGAGGCCGATGGCGGCGGCACCTGTCTTGAGCAGAGAGCGGCGCGAAATGCCAGTCTTGGTTTCTTTGGTGTTTGTCATGTCTATTCCCCTGTCTTGTTTTGCTTGGTTGGAGTCATGAATGAAGGCGGCCAAGGACGATCGCGTCTTGCGGATCCCAGGCGAGCGGTACGGCGTCGCCGATGGCGACGGGTTTGGCGAAGAAGTCGGAATCGTCGACGATGACGGTGAAGTCGTCGATGCCGGCACCGGTGACGGAAAGTTTCACCGTGGCGCCGCGGTACTCGATGTTGGCGACGATGCCGGTGAAGCCGAGGCCGGGCGAGGGCGCATCACCGATGCGCACATGGTCGGTGCGGATGGCGATGTCGATCGGCGCTCCCGCTTCCTGCGGTGCACCGCTGGCGGCGAGCGAGCCGCCGCCATTGACACCGAAAGTGACCATACCGTCCTGGCTGCCGGTGACCCGGCCGGAGATGACATTGTGGTCGCCCATGAAGCGCGCGACAAAGGCCGTGGCCGGCCGCTCGAACACGTCGCGCGGCGGCGCCGCCTGTTCGATGCGGCCGTCATTCATCACCACGATCAGGTCGGCGAGCGCCATCGCCTCCTCCTGGCTGTGGGTGACGTGGACGAAGGTGATGCCGAGCGAAGTCTGCAGCTTCTTCAGCTCGGCGCGCATGCGGATCTTCAGGAACGGATCGAGTGCCGAAAGCGGCTCGTCGAGCAGCAGCGCTTCCGGGTCGGTGATCAGCGCGCGGGCGAGCGCGACGCGCTGCTGCTGACCGCCGGAAAGCTGCGCCGGGCGGCGCGTCGCATAGGCCTCCATCTGCATCAGCTTCAGCATGTCGAGCGCCTTGGCGCGGCGCTCACTCTTGTCGACGCCCTTCATCTTCAGGCTGAAGGCGACGTTGTCGATGAGGTCGAGATGCGGAAACAGCGCGTAGGACTGGAACATCATCGCCGTGCCGCGCTTGGCCGGCGGCAGGTCGGTGACGACGGTGTTGCCGAGGCGGACATCGCCGGACGAGATGCTCTCATGGCCGGCGATCATGCGCAGTGTCGAGGTCTTGCCGCAGCCTGAAGGGCCGAGCAGGCAGCAATAGGTGCCTGCCGGTATCTTCAGGCTGATGTCCTCGACGGCGGTCGTCGTGCCATAGATTTTCGAAACAGACACGATGTCGATCTCGGCGGCTTTGGACATTCAGGCTTCCCCGTTTGGTCGCATTAACCAAAGCATCATGCGTGCCAATCTCGGGATGAACGGCCAAGTATTTGAATTGGCCGCGAAATCCTGATTCCTGCCTGCCGCTCACTGAACGGGCTGGCTTGTGCATTGCACAAATTATGGGCGATTGTCAGCGATCTGCACAAAAATCGTATGCAATCTTTTTTGCCTTCGTATCCACTTTGCCTCTCGTGCTCGCGTCACGAGTCGCGTTAGAAAGGGCGGAAAGAATTTCCATCATGAACATCGCCGACCAGATCTATTCTGCCACCGACAGCGCCACGCAGGACCGCGCCCAGGCGATCCGCGACCAGCTGCGCGACGCCATTGTCGACCGCCGACTGGCGCCGGGCACCAAACTGTCCGAAGGCGAGGTCGGCACGCTGTTCGACGTGTCGCGCACCGTCGCCCGCGCGGCCTTGCAGATGCTGTCTTTCGAAGGCCTGGTGCGCACCGAGCGCAACCGCGGCGCTTTCGTCGCCAACCCGTCGCCCGAGGAAGCACGCCAGGTGTTCGCCTCGCGCCGGCTGATCGAACCAGGCATCGCCATCGCCGCCTGCGGGCGCGTCACCGCAGCCCATATCGTCGCCTTCAAGGCGCAGCTCGACGAGGAGGGCCGTTTCATTGCCGAGCGCGGCCCGAATGCGCGGCGCTCCGAGATCAAGGCATCAGGCGATTTCCATCTGCTGCTGGCATCTGTCGCCGGCAATGCCATCCTGCAGCGCTTCATGGAGGAGCTGGTGGCGCGCTCGTCGCTGGTCATCGCGCTTTATGGGCGCTCTGGCGTGTCAGCCTGCGGGCACAGCGAGCATACGGAAATTGTCGGCGCGCTGGAAAGCAGCGATTGCGAACGGGCCAGCCAACTGATGCTGCACCACATCGATCATATCGAGGCCGATCTCGATCTGCGCGTCAGGGCCGGCCCTGCGCTCAAGGAAGCTCTCAATTTCTGAGAGTTAGCTCTCGTCCTCGCCAGCCGTGGGCGCTGCCTGTCCGGCGGCCTTGCGGCGCAGCATCTTGGTTAGCTTCCAGATTGTCGGGCTGTTCTTGACGAAGGCCTTCAGCCGCGCGCCCTGGCGAAGCGTCTGCGCCAGCGCGCGACCCTTCAGCGTCAGCGGGACCAGCACCTCGAAATGCCGGGTTTCGATATCGCACCACTGCCGCTTGTAGGGCTCGTCGCCGACGGAGAAATCATAGACGGCAAAACCGGTCTCACAGGCTTCCTGGATGTTGTCGAAGAACAGGAAATCGCCGGGACTGCTGTGCGCGAGATCGTCCTCGGCGATCGCGCCGAACTCGCAGATCAGGCGCTTGCCGGAACGGCTCGACCCGGTGACGGCGCGCAGCTTGCCGGCAACCTCCAGCCCGTGCAGCACGAAAGACGGCTTGTCCTCGGCCAGGGCCTGCGTGAACAGCCCCCGGAAGAAGGCGCGTGTCCGGTCGTCGCCGAAGACATTGGCAATGCCCATCTTGCGAAAGCGATGCTCCTTCATCTCGAAGAAGGCGTCGAGCTGCCTGTCCACCTCGTCCGGTGTGAGCGCCTCGATGCGCCGGTGGCTGCCGACGGCCTCGAATTTGCGTGTCTGCGACCGATGCTTCTTGCGTTTGCGCTTGCCGCTGGCGCGCAGCAGCAACGCATCGAAGCCACCGGCAAGGTCGACGGCCAGCGAAAGATTGGGGCTGGCGAAATGATCGAGCGATGCGAGCGGATTGGCGATGCCGTCGAGATCGGGCAGCAATCGCTCCAGCGTGATGAGATCGATGTCAGGACGGGCCTTGGCGATGGCCGCAAAAACCGAGCGGACGGTCGCTGTATCCGCCCTGGCCAGCCATTGCGGGTCGGCGGCGGCGAAATTGCCATTGGCGTGGCGGCCGCCCATGAAACGGGCGACCCGGAACGGACCTTGGCTGACGACCTCAAGCGCGAGCGCGAAGACCGGTTTGCCTTCAAGTGAGAGCGTCGCCACGACAAGATCGGGCTTGAGCTGCGCGCCCCAGTTCAGGATCCAGGTCGCACCCTGTGCTGGCGCATGGAGCGCCGAGCGGCAGAACCCCGCATAGGCCGCCAGCCCTTCGGCGCCCACGACGGAAACCGACAACCCCTCGGCATCCTTCGGCAGGGCGCGTGGCGACGCCTCGGTCGCCGCGAGCCGATTGCCGTCAAATGACGCCATTGCGTCAACCATACCTCAATCCTTAAGGCGTATTGATCCCGATTTGGGGGGCGCTCAGGCGTATTCCGTGCTTGGATCAGCCTAGGCGCAAAAGGTGAATGAATGATCGACGGTGGGGAGGCAATCCGGAAGCTGGCGCTCAACGTCGCGCGCTATACCGGCCTCGCACCGCTGGCCAGGCCGTTTGTCGGCGGCATCGGCGCCATCCTCATGCTGCACCGCGTGACGGCGACACCGGAAAAGCCCGACAGCGTTAACCGGCACCTCAACATTGCCCCTAGTTTCCTTGATGCGGTGATCGCCGACATGAAGGCGGACGGCTATGCCTTCGTCTCGATGGACGAAGCCGTGGAGCGCATCAAGGCCGGCGGCAAGGGCGGCCGGTTCGCCACCATCACCGCCGACGATGCCTATCGAGACAACATGACCGAGGCCCTGCCGGTGCTGGAAAAGCACGGAGCGCCGATCACCATCTACGTCGCGCCGGGGTTGATCGACGGCACCGCCGATCTGTGGTGGGATGTGGCCGAGGACATCGTCAATGCGTGCGACCGCCTGACCTTGGCGACCTCGAACGGTCCGGCGGTGATCGATTGCGCGACCCCCGCCAGGAAGAGCCAGGCGATAACCCGGCTGCATGCCTATCTCGCCACCGAGGTTCGCGAGGAAGATCTGCGCACCGTGCTGCGCGATCTGGCCAGCTCAAATGGCGTCGACGCGGACGCCTCGCGCCTGCGGACCCTGATGAACTGGGATGAGATCCGCAGTGTCGCTGCCCATCCGCTGGTGACGATCGGCGCGCATACGATCAACCACAGCAATCTGAAGCGACTTTCCGAGGCCGATGCGCGGCACGAGATCGGGGCCGTGAGGGACATGTTGCGGGCCGAACTCGGCAGGGAACCCAGCCATTTCGCCTATCCCTATGGCTATCCCAGCGCCGTCGGCTGCCGCGAAGTCGGCTTTGCCCGCGACGCCGGCTATGTCTCCGCCGTGACGACCCGCCATGGCGTGCTGCGTGCCGAACATGCCGGCTTCCTGCATGCCTTGCCGCGCATTTCGATCAATGGCCGCTACCAGAACCTCGCCCATATCCGCACCATGCTGTCGGGCGTGACGACGCCGCTCGCCAATGCCGGCAAGATGGTCGTCACCATCTGATCGACAGGCACGCTCAGCGCTTCGCCCGCGGCTCCAGCATCAGCCACTTGATGATGCCCATCGCCGGCAGCACCCAGAGCAGGCCGCTGAACAGGAAGAACAGGAACTGCACCAACGCGCCCGATTCCGACAGCCGCGCGACCGCGAAGATCGATGCGACCAGCGCATAGATGATGACCAGTGCCACCAGCAGGAACATTCCGATCAGCTTTTTCAGGCGAATGGGCATTGTATGGTCTCGTTGATGGCTATCGCTTAGGCCGAACGCAAGACGCACGCAACCCGCGACATCAGGCGCGACGGCGTGCCGCGCTGCATGGTCTTGCCAGCACGGATGTGATGGTTCACCAATCCGCCACTTCAACCGGACGGGACAAGATCATGGCTGCCCTATCAGCCGCGGCGCCATATGTCGCCCGCGACCGCGACCTGCGCAACCGGGCGCTCGTGCGCGGCTGGCTTTATGTCGTGGTGCTGGTGCTGTTTGCGCTGGTGCTGGTCGGCGGCGCCACGCGGTTGACCGAATCCGGCCTGTCGATCACGGAATGGCAGCCCATCCACGGCGTCATCCCGCCGCTCAACGACGCCGAGTGGCAGGAGGAATTCCAGCGCTACCAACAGATTCCGCAATATACCGAGCTCAACAAGGGCATGAGCATCGAGGCGTTCAAGTCGATCTTCTGGTGGGAGTGGGCGCACCGTATCCTGGCGCGCAGCGTCGGCCTGGTCTTTGCCTTGCCGCTGCTGGTCTTCTGGGCGACACGCCGCATCGAGCGCGGCCTGGGGCCAAAGCTGGTCGGCATTCTGCTTCTCGGCAGCCTGCAGGGCGCCATCGGCTGGTGGATGGTGGCTTCCGGCCTGGTCGACCGTGTGTCGGTGAGCCAGTACAGGCTGGCGACGCACCTGACGCTGGCGGCGCTGATCTTCACCGCCACCATGGTCGTCGCGCGCGGGCTGGCCCCACATTCGGAGCCCGCCGCCGATCGTTCGACGCAGCGCCTGGCCGGCTTCATCGTGTTGCTGGCGCTGATCCAGATCTATCTCGGCGGTCTGGTCGCCGGGCTCGACGCCGGCCTGAGCTACAACACCTGGCCGCTGATGGACGGCAAGATTATCCCCGGCGATCTGCTGATCCTCGAGCCGGCATGGCGCAATTTCTTCGAGAGCCCGAAGACGGTGCAGTTCGTCCACCGGCTCGGCGCCTATACGGTCTTTGCCGTCGCGCTCTGGCACATGATCGGCACGCGTCGGCGGCTGCCCGGCTCAACCCATGCCCGCCGCGCGACGCTGTTGTTCCTGCTGGTGCTGGTGCAGGCCTCGATCGGTATCGGCACGCTGCTGATGCATGTGCCGCTGCATATGGCGCTCACCCATCAGGGCTTTGCACTGATCGTCCTGGGCTTTGCCGCCGCACATTGGCGCGGTACCAAGGGTGCTTACCCCTTGCCGCACCAGATCGCGCTCAGGGCCTGATCCCTAGAGCAATTCCAGGAAAAGTGTGAAGCGGTTTTCCGTCCGGAATTGCGTCAAAACAAAGAGTTAGAGCAGTTAGCCGTTTCCATGAAACGGTGAACTGCTCGAGCCTATCGGCCCGTCACATCCAGAATTCGTTGGACTGCGTGGTTTTCTCGCCGTCGAATTCGGCCTGACGCACAGCGGCGGCGGACGGCGTTGATTGGCTTTGGGCGGCTTTCGCTGCCTTGTCGGCGTCGGCGGCTCTGAGTGCGTCAAGCTTGGCCTGGGCGACGGCGATATCCTGCCGCACCTGGGCGGCCTTGACCTCATCCGTGATCGCCTTGGCCTGGTCTTCCAGCTCCTGGATCTGCTTTTCGAGCGCGGCCTCCTGGGCGGCATTGCTCGAGGAACTGGACGAGGAATATCGGGCTGCGGAGGAGGAGCCCGAGATCGCGCTGACCATGAGAAATCCTTGGGTGGGAGCCAAGGCTCATCGGTAGCCGATCATGGTGAATAAGTGTTTACCAATATCCTCGCTTGATCAGAAATCCGCCCGCACCGCCCGGATCGCCTCGGCGATCGACAATTCGCGGTTCTCCTCGACCGTATTGTGGTCCTCGTGGTGCCAGGCCGCGGACAGGCAGCCATAGGCGATGGCATGGTCCAGTATCGCTGCCGGTGACTGCCCCAGCGTCTTGGCAAAAACTTCGGCCATATGCGCGATCCGCACGGGATCGAGGCAAAGCGCGTCGCGGTCGAGCGGGTTGTAGAACATGTTGGCGGCATCGAAGCCGGGATCGCCGAGCACGCCTTTCGGATCGATCACCAGCCACCCACGCGGTCCGTGCAGGATGTTGTCATGGTGGAGATCGCCATGCAGCGGCCGGATGTCATGCGAGTTGGACAGCAGCCGATCGGCGATTGCCGCGGCCTCGACATAGAGGCTGGCATCACCGGTGGCCCGATCGGTTGCGGCTTTCCTGAACAGGCTGACGTACCGCTCCCTGAGCGGCTGAAGTTCGGGCGGGTAGGGATGTTGCGACGACGAAAACAGCTTCGCCATCACCTCAGCCGCGATCGCGGTCGCCGCGTTGTCGCCCTGTTCGTCGAGAACCCGCGTAAGCAGTGTTTCGCCGGCATATTCGAGCAGCATCGAGTGGCCGTCGCGGCCAAGCAGGCGCACCGCGCCTTCACCGCGCCGCCAGGCGAGAAAATGCTCGCCGCGCAGCTCATCGGCAACATCGTCGAAAGGTTTGAGCGCCTTGACGACGGCCGGTGAGCCGTCCTCGCGTACAACTTTCCAGATGCGGCTTGAAAAGGTTTCGGCAATAAGTTCGGGCGCGCTGACTTTCCAGCGCGCCGGGAGGGCTGGTGCGTCCATCAAAGCCCGAGCATCAGGTCCATGTTCTGGACGGCTGCGCCCGAAGCACCCTTGCCGAGATTGTCGTAGACCGCCAGCAGCAGCGCCTGGGCGCGTTTGTCGTTGGCGAAGACATAGACCTTCATGCGATTGGTGCCGTTGTAGATCTCGGGATCGATCTCCGGCATGCGCTCCAGATGCGCATAGGGCGCCACTTCGACCACACCACCCTTGATGGCGGCGAAATGGTCGGCAATGGCGGCATGCAGCTCCGCACCCGTCGGCACATGGTCGAGGCTGCCGAGCTGCAGCGGCACCACCGTGATCATGCCCTGGGCGAAATTGCCGACCGCCGGCTGCATGATCGGGTCATGCGACAGTTTTGCATAGGCCCGCAACTCCGGCACATGCTTGTGCTGCAGGGTCAGGCCATAGGGCAGGAACTCCGAGGCGTCCTCGCCCTTGGCGACATAATCCTCGATCATCGGGCGTCCGCCGCCGGAATAGCCCGAAATGCCGTTGACCGCGATCGGGAAATCGGCGGGCAGCAGGCCTGATGTGACCAGGGGCCTGAGCGTTGCGATCGGTCCCTGCGGCCAGCAGCCGGGGTTGGCGACGCGCTTGGCCGTAGCGATCGCCTTGGCCTGATCCTTGTCCATCTCGGCGAAGCCATAGGCCCAGCCTTCGGCGACGCGATGCGCGGTCGACGCATCGATGACCTTGGTGGTGTCGTTGGCGATCAGCGAAACGCTCTCCTTTGCCGCATCGTCCGGCAGGCACAGGATCGCGATATCGGCGGCATTGAGGAATTCGGCGCGCGCCGCCGTTTCCTTGCGGCGCTCGGTGGGAATGGAAATGATCTCCAGGTCGCCACGCTCGGCAAGCAGCGCCCGGATCTGCAGGCCGGTGGTGCCGTGCTCGCCGTCGATGAAGATTTTCGGTTTCATGACCTGATCAAATTCCCTGATATTCCAAGACTATATGCCGTTACCATGATTTACCGCGGCACCATTGTGATTGCCGTTGTTCATCTCTTCCTGCCGCGCCTTTCGCTCAGCCAGCAGGCCGAGATACTGCATGGCCACCATCGAGCCTGCGATCGCCGTTATATCGGCGTGATCGTAGGCCGGCGCAACCTCTACGACGTCGGCGCCGACAATGTCGACCTGATTGAGTTGGCGCAGCGTCGACAGGATTTTTGCCGAGGACGGGCCGCCGGCCACCGGCGTGCCGGTTCCCGGCGCATAGGCCGGGTCGAGGCAGTCGATGTCGAAGGTCAAATATGTCTTCTTGCCGCCGGTGCGGTCGACGATGGCGTACGCGATGTCGGACGCGCGCATCTCCTCGATTTCGTGGCCGTAGAGGATCTTGATGCCGAACGTGTCGGGCGCGTGCGTGCGGATGCCTATCTGGATCGAACGGTCGGGATCGATGATGCCTTCCTTCACCGCGCGGCCGACGAAGGATCCGTGGTCGATGCGCTTGCCGTCATCCTCCCAGGTGTCCTGATGCGCGTCGAACTGCACCAAAGCGAGCGGTCCGTGGATCGCGGCATGCGCCTTGAGCAGCGGCCAAGTGACGAAATGGTCGCCGCCGAGCGTCAGCAGGAAAGCGCCCGACTTCAGGATCTTCGCGGCTTCGCGCTCGATCGTGCCGGGGGTCTTCTGGTGATTGCCGGAGTCGAGCAGGCAGTCGCCGTAATCGACCACCGCGAGATGTTCGAACAGATCGCGCGAGAACGGGTATTGCGGGTCGTTGTCGAGGATCGCCGAGGCGCGGCGAATCGCCTGCGGCCCGAAACGGGCGCCGGGCCGGTTGGTGACGGCGGCGTCGAAGGGGATGCCCCACACCACCGCGTCCGCGCCCTTCACGTCCTTGGTATATTTGCGCCGCATGAACGACAGCGCGCCGGAATAGGTCGGCTCAAGGGCGCCTCCCGTTTTGGAGCGGGCGGTGAAGGCATGGTCGATGTTCTTGGTCGCCATTACTGGTCCTCGTTTTCATCGGGGTGCAACAACTACAGAACCGGCATGGAAGATGCCAGTCACAGCTTGGGGAGACGAAACGGCGCCACCCGGGTGCCACGGCAAGACAGGATTTGTACCATCATGACGCAGGCCGCGTTTATTAATCCGTCCCATGCCATGGTGTCGACCCATGCCGGCACGATAGCAGGCGAGCGCTTCCAGGTTCTCGATTCGTGGCGCGGCATCTGCGCGCTTCTCGTGGCGCTGTTTCATTTCCCGACCGCTTCCGCGATCTCGCAGGGCGCCTTCATCGGTTCGTCCTATCTTTTCGTCGACTTCTTCTTCGTGCTTTCTGGCTTCGTCATCGCCAGCAGCTACGGTGATCGGTTGAGCCAGCCGGCAGAGGTCGCCCGCTTCGCCCTGGTGCGTTTCGGCCGCATCTACCCGCTGCATCTCATCATGCTCGCGGCCTTTGCCGGGTTCGAGCTGCTGCGGCTGATGCTGCCGCAACTGCATGGTACCGGCGCTGCCCCCTTCACCGGCGGTTTCGACTTGAAGAGCCTGCTTGCCAATCTGCTTCTGCTGCAAGGGATGGGCTTCGAGGATCATCTGACCTGGAATGCGCCAAGCTGGAGCATTTCGGCGGAGTTCTTCGCCTATCTGCTGTTCGCTGGCGTGGTCTTGATCGCCGGCGCGCGTGCCTGGATATGGTTCGTCGCCGCCGCCGTCACCGCGCCGCTGTTCCTGCTCGGCTTCTCCACGCATCATATGGATGTGTCCTATGATTTCGGCTTCATCCGCTGCCTCTACGGCTTCTCGCTGGGTGCCCTGCTGGCCTGGTTTCAGCATGATTCCATTGCAACGGCGCGACAGCTCCTCGCCAGGGGCGGTCCGCGGCTCAACTGGACCCTTGCCGAAATCGTCATGGTGGTGGTCATCGCGCTCTTCGTCTCACTGGCGGGCAGCAATGATTTCGGTATCGCCGCTCCCCTGGTATTTGCGCTGGCACTGTTTCTGTTTGCCCACGAAGGCGGCTGGATTTCCGCCTTGTTGAGGACACCGTTCATGCTGACGCTCGGCGCACTGTCCTACTCGATCTACATGGTCCACATCTTCGTCCAGGCGCGCCTGATCAATATTGCCGGGCTCGTCGAGCGCAAGCTTGGCCTTGACCTCGTCGGCGACATCGTGCTGCGCGGCAACCCCGCGACCGGCTTCGGCACCGGCTGGGCCGGGACCGTGGCAATCGTCGTCATGCTCGTCGCCACCATCGCAGCCTCATGGATCACCTGGCGGCTGGTGGAGATGCCGGCCATGGCCTGGTTCCGCCGGCTGTCGAAGCGCATCTGACGCGGGCATCTTGCGAAAGCCGCTAGCCGGCTTCGTTCACCCAGGTGTCACGGGCATCGCCTATTCG
The DNA here is from genome assembly GCA_002356515.1 of Mesorhizobium loti. Classification (NCBI taxonomy): domain Bacteria; kingdom Pseudomonadati; phylum Pseudomonadota; class Alphaproteobacteria; order Hyphomicrobiales; family Phyllobacteriaceae; genus Mesorhizobium; species Mesorhizobium loti. The sequence continues at coordinate 7,806,367 of AP017605.1, forward strand.
GGCTTCGATCCGGCAAGGAGCGATTCTCGATGCGGACGATCTGGCTGAGCCTTCTGCTTTGCACCGCCCTTGCGGCCGTCTCCGGTCAGGCTATTGCGGGCGAAAGCCGCGCCAGGCAGATCCTGGACCGCTTCGAGCATGCCAACCAGTGGCGCGACCATGTGATGGTGGCCGCGCATCGGGCCGGCAGCATGCAGGCCGGCAAGACGCTCTACGCGGAAAACTCGCTTGCCGCCGTCGAAGGCTCGATTGCCATGGGCGCCGAGATCGTCGAGGTCGACATCAGGCGCTCGAAGGACGGCGAGCTGGTCGTCATGCATGACAGCTGGCTCGACCGCACCACGACCTGCAAGGGCGAGGTCATCACATACACGCTGGCCGAATTAAAGGCCTGCCGGCTTGTGGTCGAGGGCACCCACGCCGTCACCAATGAAACCGTCTCGACGCTGCGCGAGATGTTGATGGCAACCAGGGACAGGATCCTCATCAACCTCGACAACAAGCTCGATGTCGGCGATCTGCCAGGCATGATCGCGGTGGCGCGCGATCTCGGCATGGCCGACCAGGTCATCGTCAAGGAGAACCTCTGGAACCAGAGCAGGATCACCACGGTGAAGGCGGCCATGGCTGCCATCGGCGGCGGCTTCCAGTTCATGCCGATCATCGCCGATGACGCTGTACACGATGCCGGTTTCGCTGAAACGGTCGACCACGCCTTCTCGCCACGCGCGATCGAACTGATCAACTGGCGGGCGGGCGCCGAGATGCTGACCGAAACCGGTGGACCGCTGTTCAGCACACGCATGCGCGCGGCCGCTGTTCGGGGCAACTGGCACATCTGGGCCGACACCTACGCCATCGTCAACAAGCCCGGCGGCTTCCTCGCCGGCGGCCGCGGCGACGAACTGGCGGTGCAGGCCAGCCTGCCGCGCGAAGCCTGGGGGTTCTGGGCCGACCGCGGCGCCACCATCATCCAGACCGACGAGCCGAAGGCGGCAATCAACTGGCTGTCGGCGAACGGCTATCGCGTGCCTTATGCCGGGACGGGCGAACGCATCGAGCCCGCCGCGACCTCCAGCATCAATTGAGCCAGAGCTCCGAGCGCATGGTGCTTTTCAACAGCGACGATCCGGACGCACTTGTAAGGCGCCGCACGCATCAAGCGGCCTTTCGCCCCTTGATCGCCGTCGACCAGGCGTGAATCGTGATCGCTCCCGTGGCGCTTGCCGGCAGTCTGTCCTTTAGTCGGCGTCTCAGCTCCGCGCTCTCCGCATCCGACAGCTTCCCGGCGATTCCGCTCGGGCTGCTCACGACCATGGATAGCCAATAATCGTCGAAGTCGGCGAAGGTGCGTTCGACGACAAGCTCGCGCGTCTCGACATCGCGGATGCCGAGCTCCGCCCAAAGCGCCTTCAGCGCCGCGAAACGCGAGACCTCCGCGCTCGGCGGACGTGCGGCCGGTTTGCCCATCGCGTCCATCTCCTCCCACAAATGCTGCGTAGGGGTGCCGCCGCGCATGACGTCCCAGGTGTAGGACGCGACAATGCCGCCGGGCTTGGTGACGCGGAGCATTTCCGAGGCGCCCTTGCGCGGGTCGGGGACGAAGAACAGCACCAGCGCCATCACCGCGACGTCGAAGCGGTTGGCGTCATAGGGAAGGGCCATCGCATCGCCAATCGACAGCTCGACCTGCTTTGCCGAGATTCTTTGCCGAGCAGTCGCAATCTGCGCGTCGGAGGGATCGATCGCGCAAACGGACGAAGGGGCGGACTTCGCTAGAATGAGCTCAGTGAACGCGCCGTTGCCGGCACCGACATCAACCCAGGCCCGTCCGGAGTCCGGCGCCAGCCAGTCGAGGAACAAAGCCCCGGCGGATCGGCTCCAGGGAGCCATGAAGCGCTCGTAAGCCGCGCCGTCGGTGAATTTGATCGGTTCGGGTGACGACATCTGAGATCTCCCCTAGGAATTACCTATCCAGATATCCTTTGGACCGAAAAGGCCGGTCCCTGTTTCGTAGCATGGTGCCGCGCCGCCCGCGACGGGCCGCGGCAAATTTGCCGAACCTGACATTTTCCGGATGTGCAACACGGCTTGCATCTATCGCGACGCAAATCATTCCGCCGGATAGGATGCGCGCAATGCAAAAAGGCCGCCCGGAGGCGGCCTTTTCGATTGTCTGAAGTTTCGTAGCGCTTAGCGCTTCGAGAACTGGAAGCTGCGGCGGGCCTTTGCCTTGCCGTACTTCTTCCGCTCGACGACGCGGCTGTCGCGGGTCAGGAAACCGCCCTTCTTGAGCACGGCGCGCAATGCCGGCTCGTAGTAGGTCAGCGCCTTGGAGATGCCGTGACGAACAGCACCGGCCTGGCCGGAGAGGCCACCGCCGACGACAGTGGCGACGATGTCGTACTGGCCCGAACGGTTGGAAGCGATGATCGGCTGGTTGAGGATCATCTGCAGGACCGGACGCGCGAAATAGGTCGCGAATTCCTTGTCATTGACGACGATCTTGCCGGAACCCGGCTTCACCCAGACGCGCGCGATGGCGTTCTTGCGCTTGCCGGTGGCATAGGCGCGGCCCGACTTGTCGAGCTTCTGGACGTGGACGGGGGCTGCCGGCTGGGTGTTGGTATTGCCCGTGGCGGCGCCCAGTTCTGCGAGCGAGGAAAGCTCAGCCATCTTATGCGACCTTCTTGTTCTTGGAATTCAGCTTGGCCACGTCGAGGACTTCTGGCTGCTGGGCGACATGCGGATGCTCTGCGCCTGCATAGACGCGCAGGTTCTTCATCTGGCGACGGCCGAGCGGGCCACGCGGGACCATGCGCTCAACGGCCTTCTCGACGACACGCTCGGGGAAACGGCCTTCGAGCAGCTGGCGCGCGGTGCGCTCCTTGATGCCGCCGGGGTGGCCGGTGTGCCAGTAATAGACCTTGTCGGTGAACTTCTTGCCGGTGAACACCACCTTGTCGGCATTGATGACGATGACATTGTCGCCATCGTCGACATGCGGGGTGAAGGTCGGCTTGTGCTTGCCGCGAAGATGATTGGCGATGACAGTGGCGAGACGACCAACGACGAGACCTTCGGCGTCGATCAGGATCCACTTCTTCACCACATCCGCAGGCTTCTGCGAAAAGGTTGTCATGTTTTCTGCTCTCGGTTCTGACCTTCACGGGGAAGGCGTTTCTTGTTGCTTGGATTGGCGATAAGCGCTTGCCCGCCGCCAATAACAAAACGGCGGCCTTTGCGGGCCGCTGCTTCGTGAGGGCTTATAGGCGAGGGGGCTTTGCGCGTCAAGCCGACCGAAAAGTCATCAAGCGAAGAAATATTAGCAAAAACAATTAGTTAGGTAAAAGGTATTATTTTACCACATCGCTGCTTCGCTTCGGCGGGATCGAATAGGTGCCCGTGGCGTGCGCGATCGTCTGTCCCTCAGGACCGGCGACGATGTCGATGTCGAACACCATCAGGCTCTTTCCCAGCTTCAGGATGCGGCAATGGCCATCGATCGGCCCGGCCTCGGCCTTGCGCACGAAGTTGATGTCGAGGTTGACCGTGACGGACAGCGCATCGGGCCCGGCATGCGAGAGCACGCAGACATAGCCGCCAATGTCGGCCAGCGTGAACAGCGACGGGCCGGACACGGTTCCGCCCGGACGCAAATGCCGCTCGCCGGCATTGAGCCGCACGGTGCAGCCGCCCGGGAAAACGTTGATCGCCTCGTAATATTTGAACTGCTCGTTGAGTTGCGGATAGACGGTTTCCATCAGCACATTGACTTGTGCCGCGGTCAGCACCGGTTTGAGATTGGTCTGGGCGGGCATGTCGGTCTCTCATTCTGCGCCAGCCCTGTATGAGCGCGGCAGGGCGTTCCTGGCAACACCTTCGATCCCCTGGCGCAAGCGATGGGTGTTGGATGAAAGCCGATCCGATATTAGATAGTCTGCCAGCCCGACCGGAATCGTGGAGACCCTAGCCATGGCCGAAATCCTTGCCATCAAGCCTGCTCCTGTTGAAGGTCCGGTTGTCGCACAACTGGACAAGGGCGTGCTGCGTCTCACGCTCGCCAATCCCCCCGCCAACGCTCTGTCGCTGGCGGTGATGGCGGCGCTGACGGCGGAACTCGACCGCGCCAAGGCCGACAAGGCCGTTCGCGTCATCATCCTGTCGGCGGCCGGCAAGGTGTTCTGCGCCGGCCATGATCTCAAGGAAATGACCGCGCGTCGCGCCGACGCCGATCGCGGCAAGGCCTTCTTCGAAGAGACGTTTGCCGCTTGTGCCCAGTTGATGCAGGCGATCGTGCGCCATCCCTTGCCTGTCATCGCCGAAGTCGATGGCCTGGCCACCGCTGCCGGCTTGCAGCTTGTCGCCAGCTGCGACCTGGCGATCGCTTCGCATGAGGCGACCTTCTGCACACCGGGCGTCAACATCGGCCTGTTCTGCTCGACGCCGATGGTGGCGCTCTCGCGCAACGTCTCGCGCAAGCAGGCGATGGAGATGCTTTTGACCGGTGAAACGATCGACGCGGCAACGGCCAAGGACTTCGGCCTGGTCAATCGGGTCGTACCGCGCGAATACCTGAATCAGATCGTCACCAAATACGCGCAAACCATTGCTTCCAAATCATCTTTGGTGGTCAAGACCGGCAAGGAGGCCTTTTACGCGCAGGCCGAAATGGGGCTGGCGGACGCCTATGCCTATACCGGCCGCATCATGGTCGAGAACATGCTGGCGCGCGACGCGGAAGAAGGCATCGGCGCCTTTATCGGCAAGCGCAAGCCGGAATGGACGGACGAGTAACCTTGGAACCGCGCATCTCCATCATCACGATCGCGACGGACGATCTCGATCGCGCGGTGCGTTTCTACGAGGCGATGGGCCTGAAACGGCATGCCGGCATCACCGACGGCGTCGCCTTCTTCCAGATGGGTGGCGCCATTCTCGGCCTGTTTCCACGCAAGAGCGCCGAAGAGGATTCCGGCATCACCTTCGCCAAGGCGCCGTCCGCCGTCTATCTCGCCTACAACACCCGCTCCGATGCCGAAGTCGACGAGGTGCTGGCGATGGCCGAGAAAGCCGGCGGCCGCATCGTCAAGCCGGCCGGTCGCGCCTTCTGGGGTGGCTGGTACGGCTATTTCGCCGATGCCGACGGCCATGTCTGGGAAGTGGCGCACAATCCGGCCTTTCCGATCGCGGAAGACGGCACGATTTCGCTGCCTGATTGATGTTGACCAGGTGATGGCCTACCGCAAGCAGCTGACGCGGCTCAGGGCCCCCTATCTCAAGCGCATCCTGCTTGAACCGACGCGAGTCGAGGACTGGGAAAAATACCCCTGGAACCTGCCACTGTTTCGCGGCCACGAATTCGAACTCGAATTCACCACGCCGATCACCATCATCGTCGGTGAGAACGGCACCGGCAAATCCACGCTTCTTGAGGCGATCGGCGCGCTGGCCGGCTACGACGAGGCCGGTGGCGGCAAAGGCTATCGCCCAGTCGACCACTCCGGCGCCATCGACAAGAGCGGCGCTGCGCTGGCAGACACATTCCGGGGTCACTGGCTGCCAAAAGTCACTGCCGGCTGGTTCTTTCGCGCCGAATCCTTCTACTCGGTCGCTCGTTACCTCGATCAGGCGGCGCTGACGTCTGGTGGGGCTCCGCCGGATTTCCTGTCCTGGTCGCATGGCGAAGGCTTTATCCGTTTCTTCGAGGAACGCTGCCGCAGGCAAGGCATCTACATCCTCGATGAGCCGGAAAGCGCGCTGTCTCCATCGCGCCAGATCGAATTGCTGAAGATGCTGCGGCGCATGGACCAGTCGGGCACCGCGCAGGTGATCATGGCGACGCACTCACCGCTGTTGATGGCTTGTCCCGGTGCGCGGCTGTTCCGCATCAGCCGGTTCGGGCTCGAGCCCGCCGACTTCCGGGATACGGACCACTTCCGCATGTTGCGCGATTTCAGCAATGATCCGGATGGTTTTCTCGCCGAGGCGTTGTATGAGGACGAGGCATGAATCACGATAGCTACGACAACGCCTACATCGGCGACATCCTCAATTCGGTGAAGACCATCGCCATGGTCGGCGCGTCGGCCAATGACGTCAGGCCGAGCTATTTCGTGCTGAAATACCTGCTGGCCAAGGGCTTTTCGGTGTTTCCGATCAATCCCGGTCAGGCCGGCAAGGAAATCCTCGGCCGCATGACCTATGCCAGGCTGGCTGACATTCCGGAGCCGATCGACATGGTCGATATCTTCCGCGCCGCGACCGCGGTGCCGGGCATCGTCGACGAGGTGTTGCGGCTCGATCCCTTGCCGAAAGTCATCTGGATGCAGCTCGGCGTGCGTCATGACGAGGCGGCCGCGCGCGCCGAAGCCGCCGGCATCAAGGTGGTGATGAACCGCTGCCCCAAGATCGAATACGGCAAGCTCTCCGGCGAAATCGGTTGGACCGGCGTCAATTCGGGCGTCCTGTCGTCCAAGAAACCGCTGATGCGCCAGGGGTTCCAGAGTTTCGGCGTGCGCCAGAAATAGGCAGCGGCCGAAAAGCGCAAAATTATTCCGGCTGACGCCGTATTTTCCTGCGGCTTGGTCGAAGGTCCCACGTCGAAGGGTATTTTCTTCTTTGCATTCCGAGCCGGGCTTCGCCAAGAATGCCCGGCGATTTTCAGAAGGTTCTCGAGGGAGGTTTTCAGTGACCCGTACGCCCGGTTTCAACACACTCGCCGTCCATGCCGGCGCCAAGCCCGATCCGGCCACTGGCGCGCGCGCCACGCCGATCTACCAGACGACCTCCTTCGTCTTCGACGATGCCGACCACGCCGCCTCTCTGTTCGGCCTGAAGGCCTTCGGCAACATCTACACCCGCATCATGAACCCGACCCAGGCCGTGCTTGAAGAGCGCGTCGCGGCACTAGAGGGCGGCACGGCCGCCCTCGCGGTCGCATCCGGCCACGCCGCGCAGGTCATCGTCTTCCACAATCTCATGCAGCCAGGTGACAATTTTGTAGCCGCGACAAGGCTCTATGGCGGCTCGATCAACCAGTTCGGCCATGCCTTCAAGAACTATGGCTGGGAGGTGCGTTGGGCCGACACCAACGACATCTCGACCTTCGAAAGCCAGATCGACGACAGGACCAAGGCGATCTTCATCGAGAGCCTGGCCAATCCGGGCGGCACCTTCGTCGATATCGAAAAGATCGGCGACATCGCCCGCAAACACGGCCTGCCGCTGATCGTCGACAACACCCTGGCCTCGCCCTATCTGATCCGGCCGATCGAGCATGGCGCCGACATCGTCGTGCACTCGCTGACCAAGTTCATCGGCGGCCATGGCAATTCCATCGGCGGCGTCATCGTCGATGGCGGCACCTTCGACTGGTCGAAGTCGGGCAAGTACCCAATGCTGTCGGAGCCGCGTCCCGAATATGGCGGCCTCGTGCTGCACGAAACCTTCGGCAATTTCGCCTTCGCCATTGCAGCCCGCGTGCTTGGCCTGCGCGATCTCGGCCCGGCGATCTCGCCCTTCAACGCCTTCCTCATCCTGACCGGGCTGGAAACCTTGCCGCTGCGCATGCAGCGCCACTGCGACAATGCGGTCACGGTCGCCGGCTGGCTGTCGAACCATCCGAAGGTCGCCTGGGTGAACTATCCCGGCCTGCCCAGCGACAAGAACAATGCGTTGCAGAAGAAATATTCGCCGCTCGGCGCTGGTGCGGTGTTCACCTTCGGCCTCAAGGGCGGCTACGAAGCCGGGGTCAAATTCGTCGAGGCGCTGGAGCTGTTTTCGCACCTGGCCAATGTCGGCGACACCAAGTCGCTGGTCATCCACCCGGCCTCGACCACGCACCGCCAGCTTTCCGATGAGCAGAAGGTCAAAGCCGGCGCCGGCCCGGACACCGTGCGGCTTTCGATCGGCATCGAGGATGTCACTGACATCGTCGCCGACCTCGAACAGGCGCTCGCCAAGGTTTGATTTTTACCCTCCTCCTTGTGGGGAGGGTCGGCGCAGGCGCCGGGGTGGGGGTGAGCCGGCCTGTGGCCGGCTCTTTCATGGAGGCAAATCCTGTCCACGCATTATCTGACAATATCGACTGACACCGTCGACGCCGAACATGGCGCTCCTGCTGCGGATCGCCTGATCTCGGGTGATCCGAAATTCCGCACCTGGAACGTCGAGGAGCGGGATGGCGGCCTCTATGCCGGCCTCTGGGAATCGACCCCGGGCAAGTGGCGCATCGTCTATGACGAATGGGAATTCTGCCACATCCTGTCCGGCGTTTCGGTGATCGCGGAAGACGGCGGGCAAGCGCGTACCGTCAAGGCCGGCGACAGTTTCGTGCTGAGGCCGGGCTTCAAGGGCAGCTGGGAAGTGCTTGAAACGACTCGCAAGGAGTATGTAATCAAGCTGTAGGCGGCCGATCAGATGGCGCGATCAACATCGCTATTGGAAATGCATACCGCGGATCTGGCTCAGCGGCCATAACTGTCGGCAGTGACGCAAAGTTGACTGCAGTTTGGCGCGCTCATATAGAACCTTTGAACGGCTACAAGGACTGCCGGTGAACTTCCTGTCCAAAGCGGAGACACGAAGTAAAGATCGCTAATGGCTTTCATGCCTCGGGGAACCACGGTGAAGTGTCTGGTGATCAATCTTGACCGGTCCCCTGATCGGCTGGCTGACGTCACGGCGGAATTTTCGCGCATTGGAATTCCCTTCGAACGCGTTTCGGGAGTTGATGCGGCGACTGGGGCTCCTGTCGTCGCTCCCCCGCTCACCGCGGCGGAGGTCTGCTGCTTTCTCAGCCACCGTCTGTGCTGGCAAATCATCGCGGATGGCCCCGATCGATATGGCGCAGTCTTCGAGGATGACGTTGTGTTCAGTCATGACGCCGGTGCAATGCTGGCCGGTGACGACTGGGTCCCGCAAGACGCGGACGTGGTCAAGCTTGAAACATTCTTTGTCCCCGTGAGGCTTGGAAACCGGCAGGTTCCCGTCAAGAACGGATACTCCGCAACGCGGCTCGTCGGTCAGCACATGGGCACATGCGGTTATATCCTTTCGAAGAAGGTCGCACGAAGGCTGCTCAAGAGCACCAGGCGCCTCAAGGCGACGGTCGATTTCGTGCTCTTCAGTCCAACAGAGATGACCACCGCGCGCAGCACGACCTATCAGTTGATGCCCGCGCTCTGCGCCCAGGCCCAGTTCGTTTCGGAGGACCGCGGCCCTTCGACTTTGATCCAGTTCGCTCCGCCGCCGCCGAGAAACAAGCGCGTCATTGACAGGATAAAGGCAGAGGCCACTCGCGCCTTCGCGCATCTTCGAAACAGAAGCTTTTTTGCGACACTGAAGGTTGACGCCGTGCCGCTGCGTTTTCCGCTGGCTATGCAGGCCAACATAGACCCCGGCCCGATCCCGGCATAGGTGCCTCTCGGAGGTTTTCGCCAAACGAGCGTCGATCTTGCCTCGGTCAGCGGTTACAGCGATCTACTTCGCTGGAAATTGGCTAAGGCAGGCTTCCGATGCCTTGTCGTGCGCGGTCAGCAAGTCGGCGTCCTGTGCCTCGACATCGGCGTCCGATATCTCGTCGCGATAATATTGCGCCAGGAGGTCGAGCCCGTCCTGGCTGACGCCATAGGTCGGGATCTCCCGGGCGAGGCAGCCGCAAAGCGCGAGTGCGCGATCGGGCGAGCCGATCTTGTGGTTGGTCAGGATGAAATCCTGCGCCGGGCAGGCATCGAGAAATGCGCCGAAGTTCAGCTTCTGCTGAGGCTTATCGCCATGATCGAAATAGGCCAGCGGCCATTGGCTTTTGCCGCTTGCGACATCGCAGCCTGTGGCGACGTCCTGGGCACTTTTCGACAAAGCGAGCCAGGCATCCTCCTTGTCGCCGATGGGATACTCAACATCCTGCCCGGCAATCGAAGCCGTATAGGCATCAAGGTCGGCCTGTTTGAAGCCGACGACCTGAAATCGGTTGAACTGGCATTGGCATGCCGTGGCCGCCTGTTCCGCTTCGCCCTCGGCCGGCTGCTCGCCCAACTTGCTTTTCTGGCAGGCGGCCACGAAGGCTGCGCCATCGAGCGTCGAAGCTGGAAAAGTGGAAGTGTCGACATAGCGCGTTCCATCCCAACCAATCGTCATCGTGTCGGACTGGATGTCGAAAAAGCCGTTTCGCTTGAAGGGGCTGAGCGCGATCTTGTCCTGTGGCACCAGCCGCGCGCCGGGAATATCGCCCAAAACCTCATGGTAGCTGTCGCCCTCCAGGACGAACAGGAAGTTGCCGCATTTGACGCCGTCGCAGCCCGGCGCGTAGCGGTAGGCGAAGATTTCAGGCAAGCCGTCGAGATTGAGATCGGCCTCGATGGCGAAGGACGCCAGCGGCAGGCCTTTCGATCCGGTCTGCCGTTCCAAAAGCCCCATCGCCATTTTCTGGGCGATGGCCATGCTGTTTTCCCAGGGAATGTTTTCCGGCTGTTGCTGGGCGCGTGCGACACCCAGGCAGGCGCATAGCAAGGCCAATGCGAACGCCGTCGCCGGTCTCCAGAACAGTCTCATCGCGCAGCCCCAGGCCCGCGATCGTTCAGAAGCCGACGGCGAGCGTTTCCAACCCATGGAAGTGGTAAGTGTCGCGGAAGCGGGGCTGTTCGGCAAGATGCAGTTGCGGATGCCGTTCGAACAAAGTCTTCAGCGACACCTGCAATTCGAGCCGCGCCAGCGGCGCGCCGATGCAGAAATGGATGCCGGCGCCGAAGGACACGTTCTTCTGGTCGGTTCTATCAGGCCGGAAGGCCTGCGGTTCCGCAAAGGCGCGCGGATCGTGATTGGCCATGCCGAGCAAAAGCCCGATGGTCTGTCCCGGCTGCACGACGATCCCGGGCGCAATCTCAATCTCCTGATAGGCGTAGCGCATGAACATATGCAGCGGCGCGTCGAAGCGCAGGCATTCCTCGACCGTTGCAGCGGCCGCTTCCGCCGAGGTGAAGAAGCGGCCGGGATCGCCGCCTTGCGCCAGGATCGAGCGCACCGCATTGCCGGTCTGATGCACGGTCGCCTCATGGCCGGCATTGAGCAGCAGGATGGCCGAGGACACCATCTCATCCTCGGTCAGTCTCTGGCCGTCCTCCTGCGCCGAGATCAGCAGTGAAAGCAGGTCGTCTCCAGGGTTCTTGCGCCGCTCGGTGACGTAACCGCGCAGGAAATCGGCAAATTGGCCCGCAGCGCGATTGGCCGTCTCCTCGGTCTCGCGCGTGCGGCCATGGATGTACATGGCGACCATCTGATGTGACCAGTCGAGCAGTTGCGGCCCCATCTCGACCGGCACGCCAAGCATTTCGGCGATGATGATGATCGGCAGGGGGGAGGCGAAGGCGGGCAAAAGGTCGACCGGTCCGGTCGGGTCAAACCGGTCGATCAGCTCGTTGGCGAGCGCTTCGACACGCGGCCGCAGCCGCTCGACCTGGCGCGAGACGAAGGCGCGGTTGACCAGTGTCCTCAGCCGCGTGTGCACCGGCGGTTCCAGCTCAAGCATGGAGTTGGCTTCAATGCCGTCGAACGCCTTGAGATGGCTGCGATCCTGGCCGACGCCGCGGCTGTCGGGAATGCCGGCGGGGTTCTGGCGGCCGAAGCGGCGGTCGCGCAGCAGCCGGTTGACATCGTCGAAGCCGCCAAAGCACCAGAAGCCGAATTCGTCCCAGAAAAAGGCATTCGAGACGCGGTGCAGGAAACCATAGGCCTCGTACGGGTTCAGGAAGAAAGCCGGCTCGTGCGGGTCGAGCCTGAGGCGCCGGGTGGCTGGATCAAGGGCGAGGTAAGGGAGGGTCGATTTGGTCATGCCAGACCCATAGCGCGGCTTGCAGGCCTCATTCCAGACCGTATGTTGGCGCCCGCAACCCAATGAATTGAACCAGCCGATACGGCCGCGGAAGGCCTGACGGGTGTGACTGTCGTTGGCGCGGGGTTTGCCGGTCTCTCCACGGCCTCGTCTTTGGCCAAAGCCGGCCACAGCGTGTCGAGGGTGGCAACGGCGATATCGCCGGCCTGAAGACGTGGCTGCGAACGGAGGAGGCCTGAGTGCAGGCCAGATCGCTGCGGCTCAGGCTATGCCATGCCCGTTAATCCTGGCAATGCCTGGGAATATGCACGCGCCGCCAGCCTGACGACCCTTCGCGCACCAGCACGCGCCGCGCCACGGTCTGGTAGGAGGCTGGAACGTCGATGATGCGTCTTTGCTCGGGCTGCACCAGCACTTCCTCGGCGATCCGGTCATATTGCGCCGGGATGACGACCCGCCGCGTGCGTTCAGGCTGGATCACCACCGTCTCGGCGACGCGTTCATAGCGTGCCTTATGCCAGATCTTGCAGAGCACCTTGCGACCATGGATGACGCGCCATTCCCAGGAATAGCCACCGTCGTCGACTTGCACCGTGTGATAGACGGTTCGTGTGACGGCGGGCACGACCTCGTAGGTCACCTGAGCCGGGACGGTCATCACCACGCGTTCACGCGTGCCGTAGATGGGCGGGGTGTAGTCGACCTGCTGGCCGGGTGGGTTGACCATCACGTCTTCATAGACCGTGTCGTAGACATCGGGCGTGCGGACCGGTTCGTAACACTCTACGGCGCGGCCGCCGGCAGCCGTCTGCGAAGTGGTGCCGAGCATGACCAGCCCGGCAACAGCGAAGGATGCGCTTCTCCTGAACATGACACTCCCCCTGTTTGAACCTTGCACACAAGTTCAACGTTGAATTGTAGGGGAAGCCGCGGCTGAGAAAAGCGGTTTTGCCGCATTTCGTTAAGTGACGCGGTTAAGAAATTGCTACGTTGCGGACCGGTTCCGCCTGCTCCAGGCCGGCGCAGACGTCCGGCGATGCGAATCCTTGGCCGTAAAGCTTGATTCGACTTACCCAGATGGCTAGGACGGGTCGGCCTTGCACAAGGATGAGCCGGCATCCTATCTACGGAACAACGATCCAGAACCGATTCTGCCCGAGCGGCCAGCATTCCCGGCGCCGGAATCCCCACCGCGAGATAAGAGATAACCGATGAAGAACCCCGTCGAAACCTACATGAACCTCGTTCCGATGGTGGTCGAACAGACCAATCGCGGCGAGCGGGCCTACGACATCTTCTCGCGCCTCCTCAAGGAGCGCATCATTTTCATCACCGGTCCGGTCGAGGACGGCATGGCGACGCTGGTCTGCGCGCAGCTCCTGTTCCTCGAAGCCGAGAACCCGAAGAAGGAAATCAACCTCTATATCAATTCGCCGGGCGGCGTCGTCACCTCCGGCATGGCGATCTACGACACCATGCAGTTCATCAAGCCGGCCGTTTCGACGCTCTGCATCGGCCAGGCTGCCTCGATGGGCTCGCTTCTTTTGACCGCCGGCCACAAGGACATGCGCTTCGCCACGCCGAACGCCCGCATCATGGTTCACCAGCCGTCCGGCGGCTTCCAGGGCCAGGCCTCCGACATCGAGCGCCACGCCATGGACATCGTCAAGCTGAAGCGCCGTCTCAACGAGGTCTATGTCAAGCACACCGGCAAGAGCTACGAGGAGATTGAACGCACGCTCGACCGCGACCATTTCATGACCGCCGACGAAGCCAAGGATTTCGGCCTCATCGACAAGGTCATTTCGTCGCGCGAACCGGCTGAAAGTGCCGTGGCATAAGGGCTTGGTGGCAGTTGGATGACACCATCACGCGCTTTTGGCGTGTTTTGCGGCATTTCGGCCACAATTGGCTGTTCCCTCGACGGTCGGGATTGCCTACGTTAAGGCTATGTTGATTTTCGACGGCTTAGCTTTGTGTGGGGTTGCTGCGAATCATTGCCACGTTTTCTGATTTGTGTTTCGTACGGAATACGTTGCGGGAGCCGGGACACTGGCGGCGGCGGATTCCCGCGATAAATAGAGTATGCGCCCTTTCAGCCAGACCATCGGCGGGCGGCCATGAAAGGACAGGAAAATGAGCAAGGTCGGCAACAACAGCGGTGACTCGAAGAACACGCTTTATTGCTCGTTTTGCGGCAAAAGCCAGCATGAGGTGCGCAAGCTGATCGCCGGTCCGACGGTCTTCATCTGCGACGAATGCGTCGAGCTCTGCATGGACATCATCCGCGAGGAGAACAAAACCTCGATGGTGAAGTCGCGCGAGGGCGTGCCGACACCGCAGGAGATCCTCAAGGTTCTCGACGACTATGTCATCGGCCAGCCCTACGCCAAGCGCGTGCTGTCGGTGGCGGTGCACAACCACTACAAGCGCCTCGCGCATGCCGGCAAGAACAACGATGTCGAGCTGGCCAAGTCCAACATTCTGCTGATCGGCCCGACCGGTTGCGGCAAGACGCTGCTCGCGCAGACGCTGGCCCGCATCATCGACGTGCCGTTCACCATGGCTGACGCCACGACGCTGACCGAAGCCGGTTACGTCGGCGAGGACGTCGAGAACATCATCCTGAAGCTGCTGCAGTCGGCAGACTATAATGTCGAGCGGGCCCAGCGCGGCATCGTCTACATCGACGAGATCGACAAGATTTCGCGCAAGTCCGACAATCCCTCGATCACCCGTGACGTGTCGGGCGAGGGCGTGCAGCAGGCGCTGTTGAAGATCATGGAAGGCACGGTCGCCTCCGTGCCGCCGCAGGGCGGCAGGAAGCATCCGCAGCAGGAGTTCCTGCAGGTCGACACCGCCAACATCCTGTTCATCTGCGGCGGCGCCTTCGCCGGGCTGGACAAGATCATCTCGGATCGCGGCAGAAAGACCTCGATCGGCTTCGGCGCCATCGTCGCTTCGCCGGAGGATCGCCGCACGGGCGATGTGTTCCGCCTGGTCGAGCCCGAGGATCTGTTGAAGTTCGGCCTCATTCCGGAGTTCGTCGGCCGTCTGCCGGTCCTGGCGACGCTGGAGGACCTCGACGAGCCGGCGCTGATCCAGATCCTGACCGAGCCGAAGAATGCGCTGGTCAAGCAGTACCAGCGGCTGTTCGAGATGGAAAATGTCGACCTGACCTTCCACGAGAACGCCCTGTCGGCGATCGCCAAGCGCGCCATCGAGCGCAAGACAGGCGCGCGCGGCCTGCGTTCGATCATGGAAGCGATCCTGCTCGACACCATGTTCGAACTGCCCGCGCTTGAAGGCGTGCGCGAAGTGGTGATTTCGGAGGAAGTGGTGACCGGCAGCGCCCGGCCGCTCTACATCTACTCCGAACAGAAGGAAAAGAAGGGCAATGTCAGCGCCTGATATGGCACTTGACCCCATATTTTTGTGGAACGGCGCCGTTGCGGCGCCGTTTTGCTGTGAAGGGCACGCGGCCTTTGCCATGGAGTGGATTTGCAGGCGATGTTAACTCTTGATCTTTGCCCTGCTTGCATCCACCTAACACGAGAAGGCCGAGGTGCCCGATTTCTGTGCTGTAAAACTCCCGTCACAAACGGTGGTAGGCGGAACGATCCCCGGTCGTTAATATAAGATTCGCGGTTGGCCTGATGGTGGCCGCGACATGAAAGGTTGGACAATGGCCAAAATATCCAAGGCTCCCAGCGACGGCGTCTTCGCAGTCCTCCCACTGCGCGACATCGTGGTGTTTCCGCACATGATCGTTCCGCTCTTTGTCGGGCGCGAGAAGTCGATCAAGGCGCTGGAAGAGGTGATGGGGCAGGAAAAGCAGATCCTGCTTGCCACCCAGATGAATGCCGCCGATGACGATCCCGAGCCCGATGCCATCTTCGACATCGGCACGCTCGCCAATGTGCTGCAATTGCTGAAGCTGCCCGACGGCACCGTCAAGGTTCTGGTCGAGGGCGCTTCGCGTGCCAAGATCGTTTCGTTCACCGACCGTCCCGATTTCCACGAAGCCAGCGCAGCGGCGCTGGTCGAGCCGGAAGAGGAAGAGGTCGAGGTCGAGGCGTTGGCGCGCTCGGTCGTCACCGACTTCGAAAACTACGTCAAGCTGAACAAGAAGATCTCGCCTGAAGTGGTGGGTGCCGCCAGCCAGATCGACGACTATTCCAAGCTCGCCGACACGGTTGCCTCGCATCTCGCCATCAAGATCCCTGAAAAGCAGGAAATGCTGGCCACGCTCTCGGTCAAGGAGCGGCTGGAAAAGGCGATGGGCTTCATGGAAGCCGAAATCTCCGTCCTGCAGGTGGAGAAGCGCATCCGCTCGCGCGTCAAGCGCCAGATGGAGAAGACGCAGCGCGAATACTACCTCAACGAGCAGATGAAGGCGATCCAGAAGGAGCTCGGCGAGGGCGAGGACGGCCGCGACGAGGCCGCCGAGATCGAGGCGCGCATCAAGAAGACCAAGCTCTCCAAGGAGGCCCGCGAAAAGGCGGAAGCCGAGTTGAAGAAGCTCAGGACGATGTCGCCTATGTCGGCGGAATCAACTGTCGTGCGCAACTATCTCGACTGGCTGCTGTCGATTCCGTGGGGCAAGAACTCCAAGGTCAAGCAGGACCTGGCCTACGCGCAGAACGTGCTCGACACCGATCACTTCGGCCTCGACAAGGTCAAGGACCGCATCGTCGAGTACCTGGCCGTGCAGAGCCGTCAGAAGAAGCTGAAGGGGCCGATCCTGTGCCTCGTCGGCCCTCCCGGCGTCGGCAAGACCTCGCTCGGCAAGTCGATCGCCAAGGCGACCGGTCGCGAATTCATCCGCATGGCGCTCGGCGGCGTGCGTGATGAAGCCGAGATCCGTGGCCATCGGCGCACCTATATCGGCTCGATGCCCGGCAAGGTCATCCAGTCGATGAAGAAGGCGAAGAAGTCCAATCCGCTCTTCCTGCTCGACGAGATCGACAAGATGGGCCAGGACTTCCGTGGCGATCCTTCATCGGCGTTGCTCGAGGTGCTCGACCCTGAACAGAACTCGACGTTCATGGACCATTACCTCGAGGTCGAATACGACCTGTCGAGCGTGATGTTCGTGACGACGGCCAATACGCTGAACATCCCTGCGCCCTTGATGGACCGCATGGAGATTATCCGTATCGCCGGTTACACCGAGGACGAGAAGATCGAAATCGCCAAGCGGCACCTGATGCCGAAGGTGATCCGCGATCACGCGCTGCAGCCGAAGGAGTTCTCCGTCGGCGAGGATGCGATCCGCGCCATTATCCAGACCTACACCCGTGAAGCGGGCGTCCGGAGTCTGGAGCGCGAGCTGATGAAGCTTGGGCGCAAGGCCGTGACCGAGATCCTGAAGACGAAGAAGAAGACGGTGAGCATCACGGCGGCGAACCTTGCCGACTACCTTGGTGTCCAGCGTTACCGCTTCGGTCAGGTCGAGGCTGACGATCAGGTCGGTGTCGTCACCGGTCTTGCCTGGACGGAAGTCGGCGGCGAGCTGCTGACGGTCGAAGGCGTCATGATGCCCGGCAAGGGCCGCATGACG
Organism: Mesorhizobium loti; assembly: GCA_002356515.1. Classification (NCBI taxonomy): domain Bacteria; kingdom Pseudomonadati; phylum Pseudomonadota; class Alphaproteobacteria; order Hyphomicrobiales; family Phyllobacteriaceae; genus Mesorhizobium; species Mesorhizobium loti. The sequence continues at coordinate 7,823,760 of AP017605.1, forward strand.
GTGACCGGCAATCTGCGCGACGTGATGAAGGAATCGATTTCGGCGGCGGCTTCCTATGTCCGCTCGCGCGCCATCGATTTCGGCATCGAGCCGCCGCTGTTCGACAAGCGCGACATCCATGTCCACTTGCCGGAAGGCGCCACGCCGAAGGACGGCCCGTCTGCCGGTGCCGCCATGGCGACGGCCATTGTGTCGGTACTGACGGGTATTCCGGTCAGGGCCGATGTGGCGATGACTGGCGAGATAACGCTTCGCGGCCGCATCTTGCCGATCGGCGGCCTCAAGGAGAAGCTGCTTGCCGCTCTGCGCGGCGGCATCAAGAAGGTGCTGATCCCGGAAGACAACGCCAAGGATCTGGCGGAGATTCCGGACAATGTGAAGAACGGCATGGAGATCATTCCGGTCTCACGCGTCGGTGAGGTGTTGCGGCACGCATTGGTGCGTATGCCGGAGCCGATCGAATGGGTCGAACCGGTCAATCCGCCGGCCTCGACCGACAGCGCCGATGATGCCGGAAAGTCGCTTGCGCATTAGAGCGCCGCGCGTCCACTTGGACGCGCAAAGGACGCTCTAACACTCTAGACTTGCGCATGGTCCTTTCCGAAAACCGACTACGGTTTTCGGGGCCATGCATTAGGTTTTTCCTAAGGTTGCAGTGCTCAAACGGAAAGCCGGGCCTCGCGCCCGGCTTTTTCATGTGAAAAACCCCGGATTTCCGGGCTTTTTCCGCTTTTTTCCTGCCTTTTCGACTTGGTTGCGGGAACGCTTCTTTCTAAAGTCCGTTTCCTGCCGGATGAGTCGTTAGTTCCGGTGTTCTCATGGAAGGGAATTTTTATGAACAAGAACGAACTGGTGTCCGCTGTCGCCGACGCCGCGAGCATTTCGAAGGGTGACGCGCAGTCGGCGGTCGATGCGGTATTTTCCGTGATCACCGGCGAACTGAAGAAGGGCGGCGATGTCCGGCTTGTCGGCTTTGGCAATTTCACCGTGTCAAAGCGTGCGGCCTCGACCGGCCGCAACCCGCAGACCGGCGCCGAAGTGAAGATCCCGGCACGCACCGTGCCGAAGTTCTCGGCCGGCAAGGGCCTGAAGGACGCAGTCAACTAAGCGCGTTTTTCTTTTTCAGAGACACAGAAAAGCCGGGCTCGCCCGGCTTTTCATTTTTGTGCCTGCGGCAGTGAATGACCGCCGCGTCATGCGGTCGGCGCATCAGCGCGCATCAGGCCTTCCTTCTTGAGGTCCGCCCAGAGCGCCGCCGGCAGCTTCGCGTCGAGCAGTGCGCGGTTGCTTTCGACCTCGCTTGGCCGCTGGCCGCCGGGGATCACCGAGACGACCGACGGATGCAGCGCCGGAAATTGCAGCGCCGCCTCGATCAGCCTGACGCCATGGCGCGTGCAGACCGCCTCGATGCCGGCGACCCGCTCAAGAATGTCCTTCGGTGCTTCGGAATAGTTGTAGTAGGCGCCGGGCTTCGGTCCTGTTGCCAGGATGCCGGAATTGTAGGGACCGCCCAGCACGATGCCGATGCCGCGCTTCTGGCAGAGCGGCAGGAAGGATGTCAGCGCCTCCTGTTCCAGCAGCGTGTAGCGCCCGGCAAGCAGGAACAGGTCGAAATCACCGCGCTCGGCCAGTGTCTGGGCAACCTGCCATTCGTTGATGCCGCCGCCGAACGCCTTGATCGCACCCTGGTCGCGCAGCGACAGCAACCCGTAATAACCCGAGCGCATGAATTCCTCGATGCGCCGGTCGGATGCCTCCTTGCTGCCATGGGTGAAGATGTCGACATCGTGCACGAACAGGATGTCGATCCGGTCGACGCCGAGCCGCTCGAGCGAGGCCTCGAACGAGCGCATCACGCCGTCATAGCTGTAATCGTAGACTTCCTGGCGCGACGGCGTGTCGAAGAACTTGCCGATGCCCGTGCGTTCTTCCGGCGGGCAGGCGCGCATCAGGCGGCCGACCTTGCTCGACAGCACATAGTCGTCGCGCTTCTTGCCGCGCAGGAACGGATTGAGCCGTGTTTCCGACAGGCCGAGCCCATAGAGCGGCGCTGTGTCGTAGTAGCGGCAGCCGGTCGCCCAGGCGGCGTCGAGCGTGGCATTGGCATCCGCGTCCGAAACGGCACGGTATAGATTGCCGAGCGGTGCCGTGCCGAAGCCGAGCTCCGTAAAGGTGAGGCCGCCATTGCCGATGCGGTCGAAATGCCGTGTCTTCATGTCCTGCAGTTTTCCTGGGTTTGATCTGTCTGAGCTGATTTGTCTGACATGACACTATCACGCCTGTGGCCCCGCAAAAGCGTTGCGCGGCGTTGGACACGCATTTTCGCGGTTGCTAGCATGAACGAAATCAAGCTGTTCGTGGAAAAATCCCAGGACAATTTCGAGGGCGAGTTTGCCATGAGCGACCGGAACGAAAACCTGTTCAAGACCGCGCTCGACGAACTCGGCGGCGTGCTGGCGCGGGTGGATGGCAGCCAAATCGACGCCGCCTGCAAGCTGTTGGCCGAAGCCAGGCAGATCGTCGTCTATGGCTGCGGCCGCGAGGCCTTGCAGGTCAAGGGTTTCGCCATGCGGCTCTACCACCTCGGCCTGCCGGTCTCGGTGGTCGGCGACATGACCACGCCGCCGCTGGGGCCTGGTGATGTGTTCCTCGCCAGTTCCGGACCGGGAGAAACCTCGACGGTGCTCACCTTGATGCGCGTCGCGCGCGATGCCGGCGCGACCAATCTGCTGCTGACCGCCCAGGCCGGCGGCAGCGCGGCAAGACTGGCCGACACCACGCTGCTCATCCCGGCCCAGACCATGGCCAATGACCAGGGACCGCAAAAAACTTCTGTCCTACCGATGGGTTCGGTGTTCGAAGGCGCGCTGTTCCTGCTGTTCGAGGTGATGGTGCTGAAGCTCAAATCCCTGAGCGGTGCGTCGCCCGAGGCCATGCGTGCCCGCCACACCAACATGGAATAGATCATGCGCTATGAACTGATGCTGCCGCACCAGATCCGCAAGGCGATTGCCGAGAATTGGCCGGTCGCCCTGCCACTCGGCGTGCTCGAATACCATGGCGAGCACATGGCCGTCGGCATGGATACGCTGGCCGTCATCAAGACGCTGGAACTGTTCGAGAAGGAGAGGGATGTCGTCATCCTGCCGCCCTTCTACTACGGTGCGGCGAGTTACGCGGTGGCGCCGCCGGAAGGCACTGGCTCGGTGCAGGTCGGCGGCAATCAGCTGGCGCCGTTCGGCGAAGAACTGTTCTACAGCCTGCTGCGCATCGGTTTTCGCAACATCCACGCCATCGTCCATCATCAGACCGAGAACTTTGCTGCCGGCATGCCGACCGATCTCGCCTTCAAGACCGCCGGCCGCCAGGCAATCTTCCGCTTCCTCGAGAAGCAGCGCGGCGAGGGGTGGTGGGGCTCGAAGGAAATGGCCGACTATTATGCCGGACACGCCGCGGGAGAAAACTTCTTCAACTGGGTGCAGGTGCATCCACTGATGCCGGCCGCCATGAACGGCAAGTATCCGTTCGACCATGCTGGCATTGGCGAGACATCACTGATGCTGGCGCTATGCCCGGAGGCTGTCGACGCCGCCCGCTTCGCCGACAATACCGGCTGGTATACGGCTGATGCCAAGGACGCATCGGCTGAACTGGGGCAAAAGGGCGTCGCCATGATCATGGATCACCTGCGCGTGATCCTGAAGGCCTAACCCCGGCCTTTCAACCGCTCCGCCCGGTAGTCGGCGATCGACTTGTCCGGATCGCTCTTGGTGGCCACGCCCCAGATGAACGTGCCGGCGCCGGCTATCGCCAGGATGACGTAGAGGGCTATGCCAAGCGCCAGGTGATCGGCGTAAAAGCCCACCAGGGCTATGAGCAGGCCGCCGCAGAGCATCGCCAGCACAAAGCCGGCGATGACGGCACGACCCTGCCAGGCGATCGGCATGACACCCTTGCCATAGCGGTCGCGGCCGACATAACCGACACGGATGTTGCGTGCGAACCAGTATTGGTTCGTCACTTCACGGCCCCCGCGGTCATGCCCATGATGAGATAGCGTTCCAAAGCAATGCCGATGACCGCCAGCGGTGCGATCGCCGCCGTGGCAAGGGCAGCCATCGACCACCAGTTGATGCCTTGCGAGCCGGTCTGGCTCGCCACCATGACGGGAATGGTCTTGGCATCGGTCGAGGTCAAAAGGGCGGCGAAAAAATACTCGTTCCAGCACAGCACCATCGCCAGGATGAAGGCGGCGACCATGCCCGGCAGCGCGATCGGCATGACGATGCGGAAAAACGCGCCCCAGATCGACAGGCCATCGACGAGAGCTGCTTCCTCCAGTTCGACCGGGATCGAATTGAACTGGTCGCGCATGATCCAGATGACGATCGGCAGCACCATCAGCGTGTAGAGCAGGATCAGTCCGATGCGCGTGTCGAGCAGGCCGACTTCCCGGTAGAGCACCAGGAAGGGCAGAGCGAGCACGACGGGCGGCAGGATCAGCTGCGACAGGAAGAAGAAGGAGATGTCCTCGTTCTTGAACCAGGCGAACTTGTAGCGGTAGCGCGTGAGGCCGTAGGCGGCGAGGCTGCCGATGACGATGGCGAGGCTCGACGCGCCGACCGAGGTGATGACCGAGTTCATGAAGCGCTTGAAGAACTCATCGCGCACCGTCGAGGTCTCGAAGATCGAATCCGGCGAGAGGCCGAGCGATCGCCAGCCCTTCCAGTCCGGCTGGAAGTCGACGAAGGGGATCAGATGGCCCTGGGTGACATCGACCGCCGATTTGAACGACGTCGTTAGCGTCCAGTAGATCGGGAACAGGCAGATGAAAGCCCAGAACACCAGCGCGCCATAGATGAAGACCCGGCTGGTGATGAAGCTCGCCGGAGAGCGGATTTCGGAAACGGTGTATTCGGTGGTTTGAACGCTCATGATTCCACCGCTCAATTGACGTTGCGCACGAAGCGGTTGGCGAATTTCAGCAGCCAGGTCACGAACACGACGATGATGACCAGATAGGCCATCGCCAGCATGGTGCCGTAGCCGACATTCGAGCGGTCGCGGTATTCGCGGTAGATGAAACTGGAGACGGAATCAGTGGCGCCACCAGGTCCGCCCGAGGTCACCGTGATGATGATGTCGGCCAGCTTCAGCTTGAAGATGATGCGCAGGATGACCGCCGTCACCGACACCGGCAGCATCAGCGGAAAGGTGACCTGCCAGAAGGTCTGCCACGCATTGGCGCCGTCGACCCGCGCGGCTTCGAGGATTTCGCGTGACATCGCCTGCAGGCCGGCGAGCAGCATGATCATCATGAACGGGATGAAGGTCCAGGCATCCAGCACCATGATCGAGATGCGGGCGATGATCGGATCCGAGAAGAAGGCCGGGTTTTCCCAGCCGAGATGGCGCGCCAGCGTCGCCGCCGGGCCGAAGCGATATTCCATCAGTGACTTGCCGACCATCCACGACACCGCCACCGGCGACAGCATCAGCGGCATCAGGAAAACGACGCGGAAGAATTTGCGCGCCCGAATCTGCGCGTTGAGCAGCAGCGCCAAGCCGAAGGCGATGACATATTCGACCAGCACGGCCAGCACGTAGAGCACCATGTTGAACAGCGCATTGCGATAGTAGGGATCGCCCAGCATCTGCCAGAAATTGTCGAGCCCGTTGAACCTGCGTCCGCTGAAGGAGGAGAGGTTCCAGTCGGTCAGCGCGATGTAGAAACCGAACAGCGTCGGGAAGATCACCATGGCGATGGTGAACAGCAGCGCCGGCAGCAGGAACAGCGCGCGCTGGCCGTCCTCGCCACGCGTCAGCACCTGGCCGATGCCGAGTGCCACGCCCCACAGCACATAGGCGTAGACCACGGGACGCCATGTCTCGAAGCCGATCGTGTCGACCTCGCTCTTGTAGAGGATCTGGACCAGGATCGTTGCCAGCAGGCCAAGCGTTGCAGCGGCCATCACCGCCCAGCCCAAGCGTCTGCGGCCTGGCGGTATCAGGTCGGATGGGACGGCGTTTGCCGGCCAATCCTTGGTGGGCAAAATCTGGTCAGCCACGCGTCTCGTCCGTTTGCAGAAGGCACTTCGCGACCGGCGGTGCCGGTCAAGGCAGGGTCCGGCGGCTTTCGTCGCCGGACCCTGGTTCACGCTACGATCAGGCCAGGCCGAGCGAGGCCTTGTAGAGCTTGATCTGCTTTTCGCGGCCGATCTGGTCGGTGAGCTTTTCCCAGGCCGCGGCAATGGCATCGGCGCCTTCCTGTGCCTTCATCTTGCCGGCGAAGGTGTTGGCCAGAATGTCCTCGGCGGCGGAATAGTACTGGAAGATGCCGGGGATGCGTGGCTCGATCGCCGCGTTCGGATGGTTGTAGCTGTCGCCTTCCGACTTGAGGTAGGAGGTGATGAAGGCCTCGTCGTAGCCGGCCGCCACCCACTCCGGAATGTCGAAATGCGAGTTGCGGTAAGGCTGGAAGCCGGACGGATACATCGCCGTCCAGATCGACAGGTCCTTGCCGCCAAGATGGGCGGCTGCGGACCAGGCCGCCTTTTTCTTCTTCTCGTCCTTGTCGACGCGGGCCATGACATACACGCCCCAGCCGAGATAGGCGCAGTTCGGCGAATAGTTCGGCCCGCTGGCGAGCTTCTCCCAGGCGCCGGTCTTGGAATTGTAGACATCGTCCGAACCCGGCAGGATCGAGAAGCCGGTGACGTCGCCGATGACCGAGGAATCGTTGGTCTTGACGTTGGAGCCGATGTCGCCCCACCAGGGGATCATCGAACCCGTGCCGGCCAGGAACTGCTGGAAGCCGGTGGTGTTCGGGTCGGCGTTGATCTGGTCCGCCGGTTCGGAGGGCAGCGCGTCGATCACGTCCTGAATGGCGCGCACCCAGGCCGGATTGTTGATGCGCGGCTTCATCGTGTCGGCGTCGAACAGCCATGCCTTGTCATCGGGATGCTTGGCATAGGCGGTGGCGCGGCTGCCGAGGAAGTAGAAGCCGAAACCGCCCCAGGGCTTGGGCGCATCGAGATAGCCATAAACGTCCTGGCCCTTGAATTTCTTGCCCTTGAGGAACTTGGTCACGGCCTGTACCTGCTGCCAGGTCTTCGGCACGCCCCATTCTCCGGCCCCGCCGCCGTCCTTCCACTGCTTGGCGAGGTCGGCATCGGCGAACACGTCGGTGCGGTAGTTGAAGTTGTGCGTGTCGCCGTCGATGGTGACGCGGTACTGCTTGCCGTCCCAGGTGCCGACCGGCGGCTTCAGATAGTTGACCAGATCGTCGAAATCGATCTGCTTCTTGACCCAGTCGGGCATCTCGGAGGTGAGGCCCTTGCCGCAGACATCGCCTTCGAAGGGCGCGCCCATCTCGATGATGTCGAAGTCGACCGTGCCGGTGGCGATCGACTGCTGCAGGCGGGCATTGTAGTCGGCCTGCGCCAGGTCGATCCAGCTGATCTTGGCGCCGGTATAGGCCTCCCACGGCTTCAGGAAGCCGCGGAACAGCACATTGTGCAGGTTCTGGTTGTTGAGGCCCATGAAGGTCAGCTCGACGCCGGCGAATTCGCCTTCCTTGACATTGGCCTTGGTCGCCTCGAGGCAGAGCTCGCCGACCTTCTGGAAATCGGCATCGGTCGGCTGGCCTTTGCCAACGCCCGGAATCTGCAGGATCTTCGAGCGCAGTTCGCTTGCGGCGGAAGCCGGGCGCGTGAAGGCGCCGAGCCCGGCGCCGGATGCCGCCGCGATAGCGGCCATGCTGGCCGCACCCTTCAAGACGTCGCGCCGCGTGGCGCCGGCACGGACCAGTTTATCGTAAAGACCTGTTCTCATCGACTATTCCTCCCAGAATCAGTGTGAATGGATGTGGCCGCCTGTCGGACGCTGAAGCACAACGATGCTCCCGGCTCGGATACGAATTAGGCAGGACCCCACCCTGCGTCGATTAAAGTCCCGATTGCGGATCGGTGCCGACATTTGGACCAGCGCCTGCCACTATTCTCACAACCAAACGCCGTGTCAACGAGGCCGGGTTTTTATCTATAAGAGACCGACTTGCCCTGACAGGTCGCGTTGGTTAGCTTCTGCGCCTACGGCCAGTTGGAGCCGATGGGGGAGATATGGCTCAAGTCGCAATCAGCAAGGTGGCCAAAGCGTTTGGGACCGTGAAGGTTCTGCACGAAGTCAGCGTCGACATCGCTGACGGACAGTTCGTGGTGCTGGTCGGCCCCTCGGGTTGCGGCAAGTCCACGCTGCTCAGAATGGTGGCCGGGCTGGAGACCGTTTCCGGTGGCACGATCGCCATCGGCGACCGCATCGTCAACCACTTGCCGCCGGCAAAACGCGACATCGCCATGGTGTTCCAGAACTACGCGCTCTACCCGCACAAGACGGTCGAGCAGAACATGGCCTTTGCCCTCAAACTGCGCAAAACTGACCCGGCCGTGGTCGCCGAGCGGGTCAAGCGCGCCGCCGACATCCTCGACCTCAGCCCTTATTTGAAGCGCTATCCCCGGCAGCTCTCCGGCGGCCAGCGCCAGCGCGTGGCCATGGGGCGCGCCATCGTGCGCAACCCGCAGGTGTTCCTGTTCGACGAGCCGCTCTCGAACCTCGATGCCAAGCTGCGCGTGCAGATGCGCACGGAGATCAAGGAACTGCATCAGCGGCTGAAGACCACCACGATCTACGTCACCCACGACCAGATCGAGGCCATGACCATGGCTGACAAGATCGTCGTCATGCGCGACGGCCGCATCGAGCAGGTCGGCGCGCCGTTGGAGCTGTTCGACCGGCCGGCCAATCTGTTCGTCGCCGGCTTTATCGGCTCGCCGTCGATGAACCTGCTCAATGGCGTCATGCGCAAGGGCCGCAAGCCCGGCGTCGACATTGCGGGCACATTGTTTCCGATTGGCGACAATGCCGCGCAGGACGGACAGGCCGTCGTCTATGGCGTGCGCCCGGAGCATCTGGAAATCCATCCTGACGGCGTGCCGGCGAAGATTTCGGTGGTCGAGCCGACCGGCTCGGAAACGCTGGTGTTCCTGCGCTTCGGCGACGGCGAGATGGTGGCGCTGTTCCGCGAACGCCACGACTTCAAGCCTGGCGATACGCTGACGCTGAAGCCGAGGCTCGACCAGATCCATCTTTTCGACGCCGAGACCGGCCAGCGTCTCTGATCTCAACGTCTCTGATCTCAAACGCACTTCACGAGGACTATCATGCTCAAAGGCATCAATCCGCTGCTCAATGCCGACGTGCTGCAGGCATTGCGGGCGATGGGCCACGGTGACGATCTGATCATCGCCGACACCAATTTCCCCTCTGATTCGGTGGCGAAGCAGACCGTGCACGGCAAGCTCTTGCGCATCGATGCGCCGGCGGCGCAGGTGGTAAAGGCCGTGCTGTCGCTCTATCCGCTGGACACGTTCGTCGATGATTCCGCCGCGCGCATGGAAATCGTCGGCAAGCCGGACGAGATCCCAGCGGTGCAGAAGGAAGTGCAAAAGGAGATCGATAAGGCTGAAGGCAAGGCCTGGCCGATGATTTCCGTCGAGCGCTACGCCTTCTACGAGCGTGCAAAAAAAGCCTATTGCGTCATCCAGACCGGCGAGCGCCGGTTCTATGGCTGCTTCGCCTTCCGCAAGGGCGTCATCCCGCCGGATGCGGAGTAGCAGCATGGCCTCCGGCAAGCCTGTCGTCATATTGGGCGTCTTCGTCGCCGACACCGCCTATCGCGCCGACCGCCAGCCGCGCATGGGCGAGACGATCCTCGGCAACTCGTTCAAGCTGGGTCCGGGCGGCAAGGGATCGAACCAGGCCGTGGCCGCCGGCAAGCTCGGCGCCGACACCACATTCCTGACCCGGCTTGGCGTCGATGCCTTCGCCGACATGGCCAAGCGGACCTGGCAGGACGCCGGCGTGAAAAGCGCCGTCATCGACACGCCGGACAGCTATACGGGTGCGGCCTACATCTTCGTCGAGGAGGGCAGCGGCAACAACGCCATCATCGTCAGCCCGGGTGCGGCCATGCTTATCTCGCCAGCCGATATCGAGGCCAATGCCGCCCTGATTCGTGGCGCCGGCGTCTTCGTCACACAGCTCGAACAGCCGATCGATGCCGCGATGCGGGCGCTGGAGATCGCGCGCGGGGCAGGGGTGACAACCATCCTCAATCCCGCTCCCGCGGCAAAGCTTCCCGATCGCATCTACGCGCTCTGCGACTATCTCACGCCGAACGAGACCGAAACGGAGGAATTGACCGGACTGAAAGTCTCCTCGGTCGATGAGGCGCGGGCCGCCGCGGGCAAGCTGCTCGAAAAGGGCGTCGGCACGGTCATCGTCACGCTCGGCGACAAGGGGGCGCTGCTGCACACCAAGAATCGCTCCGAGCATGTCCCCGCCATCAGCGCCGGACCAGTGGTCGAAACCACCGGCGCGGGAGACGCCTTCAACGGCGGCTTCGCCGCAGCCCTGTCGCGAGGCGTGGAGCCGCTGCAAGCGGTGCGCTTTGCCTGCGCGGTGGCTGGTATCTCGGTGACGCGCCCGGGTACTGCGCCGTCGATGCCGACGCTGCAGGAGGTCGAGGCGCTGCTGGCCAGGGGTTGAGCGCGACAGCATCCCTTACGGCTTCACCAGTCTCGGTTGTTGTCCAGCCAATATGCATCACGGCAACCGAATTGGCGTGGGATGCCGAGCCGCCGTTTAGCGTCGAATGCCATTTCTGAACGAGTCCACCGTGAGTTGCCCTCGGTCACGCTGGGCACGATGGTGTGCCCATCTGCGATCAACTGCAGCCGCATTTCGTCGAAGTGCCTTTTGAAACCATTCTCGATGCGACTTTCCAGGTAGCGCCGTCCATGCAGGCATTCCTGGCCCAGAATGCCAGAATACATCTGTGCGCTGATCATTCTGAGCGCGTCTTCGGAGATATGCTTATCGGTGTCGTTAGACCGCATCGGCCTGCCGACGCTTCCAGCGTCGCGGCCAACAACTCTGCCAAAAACCTCGCCACCGCTGGTCCTTCTGGGTGGCACATTAGCAACAGATAATGTTAATCGGCAATCCGGCCTTGCGCAATTGGCGAAGGTGTCCCGTAATGGGTCATTGCATTTGGCGCAGCAATTGCATTGCCAGCAATGCCGCGGTCAACCATCAACTCGGCAATCGGGGGGCAAATTGGGGGCCCCGCCGCTCCGTTCGCGGAGCGGCGGGTCTTTAACGGCCAAAAATCGCCAAACCGTCAAAACGTGGTACTGCGCATATGTATTTTCCGCAATTTTTGGTGGGCATGTTCGCGGCGTCGTTCACCGTGGCGATCTGGGCTGAGATGGAAACCGGCTCCATCTGGAAAGCGCTCGGTTGGGCCATTCTTGCGCTCATTATTCTTCAGGTGGGATATATCGGCCTGGTCCTCGGCCAGATCTTCAACCGGGGACCTAAGGGCGCAGTGGCGGACCTGGCATCGGCAAATTCCACGCGACCGCTCCGTGGCGAGTTGGGAAAAGTTCGGCAGGGATGGAATCGAGCGCGTCCGCGATAGTCGGTTCGAGCTCGCGCCGCAACGTGCCGACCGGGGTACAGCTGCCCCGCACGTACGAGAAGAGATTTTTGACATCCAATGTCGACATTTCTCCGAAGCCAAGGGCTTGAAACCCTTGAGAGAAATGGCGCGAGTGACGGGGCTCGAACCCGCGACCTCCGGCGTGACAGGCCGGCACTCTAACCAACTGAGCTACACCCGCGCATTGACGAGCACGTGTCAGCCGTGTTCGTCGTTGGGCCGCTGGATAAGGGGTTCGCCACCGGGTGTCAAGCGCACCAAACCATCATAACAGCAAACTGGAGAAGGTTTTTTGACAGCCGGCGTTTTGTGCACAAATCCGGCCGACGAACAGGGCGTCGCCTGTTCATTTGGCCTTGCGAAGCCGGTCCCGACCGCTTAAAGGTCCGCGCCGGAGCGGGCGATTAGCTCAGTTGGTAGAGCGCTTCGTTTACACCGAAGATGTCGGCGGTTCGAGCCCGTCATCGCCCACCACTTTTCTTGAATGAATTCAACGGTGTCTGCCGGTCCTCTCAGGCCGGTGCGCCGCGTTGCGCCCAGCTATGCGCTCAGAAACGCCCGATTTCGGGTATGTCACAGTTTGAAATTGGGGTGGTCGCTACCCCTGCTTCATCCACCAGATCGAAGCCCAAAATCCTGCGCCGAGCACAATCAACGTAACAGGCCAATAGGCGATCGCCCAAGTAATGCCGATGATCATCGGTGCGGCTCCCTACGGCTGGGTAGCCCAATAGGCGCCATCGCGGAAGGTGTTCAGACCGGCCCCATTTGGTGGTGTCAGAAGATAGATTTCTTCCTGCAGCTTCCTGCTCTTGTCGAAGCCATAGCGCGCGATAATTCCCTTGAAGGCGTGGGCGTTTCCCTCTCCACAGGAGCCGACCATGAAACACCAGACACTCGACCAACTGCATGCGGTCGCCAAGATTGAATCTTCGGCTGCATATTCGGCAATGACACGGAACCAGCGTATCGAGCGTTGGGCCGAACTTCTCGAACAACATCCTGACCGGTGCCTTGCGGCGTTTGCAGGGACCGAATATTTGCGCCTGGAGGAACGTACCGGGGTGCGTGGGGAAGGATCACCAATCGCTGTTGCCTTCGCAGACCCGGTGCTGCGCGCGTCGGGCCTGAAAGATGACACGTATGGCGAGGCAAGGCGCTTTTTCGAACTGAGCGACTGGCAACTCCATGAGATCGTCTGCGATTGCCATGCCGGCGCTACCATGAAAGCGGGTTGGGCTGCCGCGCGAGTCCGCACAACAGTTGGAGGGAATGGGTTCTTTGCCTGGTTGAGGCAAAGGATCATGTACTGAGTTGGCCGGCTGGAGGTGACGGTCATTGCGTGTCTGTGACCGTGATACGATCCCCTTCGGTCGCCGGCTCCAGCGGCACGCCCGCAACGTCTCGGAACATCCGCAGGGAGGCCATCAAGGCCGGCTTTGCGAACCTGAGTTCAAAGCCGGTAAGCGGTGGAACCGAGTCAGTCTGATCACGTTTTTCCGGAAGGTCACGCTGAATGACCTAATTATGGAGGAAACAATGATCAAGACGCTCACAACGGGCGCGATGGCGCTCGCAATCATGGCTGGTTCGGCTCTGGCTGGCAGTACATCCGCACTCGACGACCCGGCAAAGATGTCGCCGTTCTTCACCGATGCCGGCATGAAAACTCTGAAGACGGAAAAGGATTTCAAGACCGCATGGATGGCCATGAAACCCGATGAGCAGAAGGCGGTGTTGAAGGACTGCGGCGACACCACACTCAACAAGTCGCATGCGGATTTCTGCGCTATGGCAAAGATGATGGGCGGCTGAATTTAGGCCTGGCATCGATGGCGGAAACGCCTCCGATTAATTGCTAAATCCGGCGCCAACTCGCACGGGAAGGCGCCGGCCGAGCCCAATATGACCGCCCTCCAACCACCAGCGATATCCTGCCGGCCTTGGAAACATGCTGATGGTTAAGCGGAGCAACAAGGTGGGTAGTATGGATAGGTCTAGTTCACCGTCATCTGCTTGCGCCATTCCCAAGGCCTATCGAACGATCCAGCCCAGGCCGCGCTTGGCTGTCCTGGCTTCTGTTTCAGCCCTGGCATAGAAGCCGGCGCTGTACTTCGGCCAGTCGACCGCATAGCCCTTCCTGACCATCCCTTCCCCGATATCGACACCGCCAGCCGTGCAGACGGCCACCATGCGTCTGAAACGGTCGCGGTCGGCTGAACAAGGATGCGGTTCTGGGGAAAGCAATCGAAGATCTGCGTCGACAGCCGCCGTCAGAGGAGGAAGCCACGTCTGGCCCGGAGGCGCTTGACGAGACTTTTGTAAGCAGGTTTGAACGATATGCGGCCAGTGCGACAACCGACGAATTGCGTGAAAAATGGGGGAGAGTTTCCGGGAGGCAGGACGATGACCAGGCATCCAGGGCGCTTGCTGCTGCTGCTGGTGATTCCGTTGGCAATCAGCGGTTCCGGACGCCTCGCCTATGCAGGCGACGCCAGCGACGGCGTGGACCAGCCGGCCGCCAAGGCCGCTTTGCTCAAGGCCTATCCCGGGCTGTTCACCATCTCGGGCAATGTCCTGACCTGGACCGACGGCACCACGATGGTGTGGGACGACGGCAAGACGCGCGACGCCGACGCGCTGCTGGAGAGCCCGGACATCGAGGACATGTTTCGCTACGTCTATCCCACGGCAAGTGCTGGCGCGCTGGTCCCGGCGGAGGATTTCGATCCCGGCCGGATCCGCAACGAAGCCTTCTTCGAGAAGCTCTACGGCGCAAGTGCTGCGGAAGTGGGCAAGCACATCGCCAACGTCAAATGGCTGCCCAAACTCGGCAAGAAGACTGTGCAGGTCACTAGGGTTTTCGGCATCGACGACCGGCTGGGCAAGGTTTCCGATGCCCTCGAGGTCATGCCCGCGGAGCTAAGCCGTTACGGGCTCAAGCCCGGAGGCGGCTTTGTCTGGCGGCCCATCGCCGGCACAGATCGATTGAGCGTCCACTCTTTCGGCGCAGCCTTCGATATCAATGTCGGCTTCTCCGATTACTGGTACAACAACAGAAACAAAGCCGACCCCAAGGCACACATTCCCTTCAAGAATCGCATTCCGCTGTCGATCGTCGAACTGTTCGAGAAAAACGGCTTCATCTGGGGCGGCCGCTGGTATCACTATGACACCATGCATTTCGAATACCGGCCGGAATTGCTGTTGTACAAGACATCTGGCTGATCGGCGTCGGCGGCCGCCAGCCGTTTGGCGCGTTTGGTCGGCCGAACATGCCGAAATTCGCGATGCCGTCCTATGAGCGTCAATAACCAAGCCCCAGATCTGTGGTGCCTTGCTGGCCGCTAGCCGTCGCCGCACTACAAACCCTGCGAAGGTCGGCCCGGATGTTTTCGGAGTTCAACAACTCGGCCGCTTCCGGATAACCCTCAGCCAGCAACGCTGCAACGATCTCGGCTGGAGACTGGTGAATACCACCCTCCGCCAAAGCATGAGCCCGCTGGTAGATATGATCGGTTCTAATTTCGTCGTGCATTCTCAGGTCCCTCCCTTGATTAGCACTTTACAAACAACCCTTGAGGGGCGTTTACGTTGCATGCAACCTATAAGGGAGTATTTGCCGGCCGATCTGCGGAGCGCCGGATCAGCCTGTTCGTGGCCGTGAAGCAAGGATCAAGGCGGCACCATCCGGAAGTCCTTGCCCTCGGGCAGCAATTGGCCGCCATCGACGACGATGGTCGTGCCGGTGATGTAGCTGGCGTCGTCCGAGGCGATGGTCATATGCGGGCCGGTAGTGGACGAGGCGTGGAGCAGGCGCCCGGAGTACTGCCCCTTCATCGATACCAAGGCTAGGCGAAGCTTCAGCCATTCAGAGGAGCAGCATATTTTAGTGAGTTTGCGATTGACCAGCTGTTCCAATCGTAATTCTATATGATCTATGACTGGGGAACAGCCAACAAGGACCAATAACCGCGCCATAGAAGGCGAGATATTGCCTCCTGACCACAACAAGGGGGCGTTGATCCCTATTGGGGAGGAAATTGAACGCAGACGGCTTCTAAGAGATGACAAAATACGGTCTTGGCAGCAGTGGTCGCAGTTCATTGGGACCAAAGCCGTGGGACTTGCCGGGTTGTCAATCTTTGCTTTTCAAATGTTCCATCCGGGAGCAGTGACATTGCCCGTTGATGCCCTCTCGTTTGCTGCGGGATCTCTGGCCCTCTTTGTCGGGCCGGAAGCCGTGGGTGCAGTGATGGCGGTGCTCGGTGACGCGCTGGGACCAAAGAAACCCTAGTGAGAGCGGGGCTAATATGTTTGATGATTCCACGATCACTCCGGTTGGACTTACACAATTAGAATTGGACCACTTGGCGATTGTAATGGCTTGCCTAGTGGTCGTGTTTGGCATCCTGACCGTTCTCCGCGGGCGGAAGCACCGACTGGTAGTGCATGCGCTTTCTTACCTAGAAAAGCTTAAATCACCATACTTGGTGGCGTTTGTTGGTGCGGTATCGATGTATCTAGGAATATTTTTGTGCATGATGCGGGGCCGGATTTTTCCCGCCGTTGGTGTCTTCGCTGCAGTGCTGGGTGCCCAGATTTTGTTTGCTGCTTTGAGGCAACTTTGGTTCGCGGGTGATAGTTCAGATGCGAAGGGAACGCTGAACGACCCAGACGAATTGAACCAGCCACCCGCAACCTAGAGCGTTTCCTGTTTTGAGAGAATCGTAGGATTCCCAAAGCAGGGCGATTGTGATTCAAGATGCTGGCTGGATTGGAGGCCAGCATCTGATGACGCGAGCGCTTTCAAACGATCTTCGTGAGCGTGTTGTTGAGGCAGTTGGCGCGGGTGAGAACTGCCGTGCAGTGGCATCGCGCTTTGGCGTTGCAGTTTCCTCTGTAGTGAAGTGGTCGCAGCGTTACCGTGCAACGGGCTCGGTGGCGCCGGGCAAGATGGGCGGACACCGCAAGCGTGTTCTGGAGCCGCACCGTGCCTTCATCGTGGAGCGGATTAATCAGACCTCTGAACTGACGCTGCATCGGCTGAAGGACGAGTTGGATGCGCGCGGGGTCAAGGTCTCGCACAATACGGTCTGGATGTTCTTGAGGCGCGAGGGCCTGAGCTTCAAAAAAAACGCCGTTCGCCCTTGAGCAGGCGCGCGCCGACATTGCCCGCAGGCGTCAGCGATGGCGATCCTGGCAGACCGGTCTCGATCCGCGGTGCCTGGTCTTCATCGATGAGACCTGGATCAAGACCAACATGGCTCCGCTGCGCGGTTGGGGGCCGAAAGGCAAGCGGCTGCGCGGCTTGGCTCCGCACGGTCACTGGCGCACGCTGACCTTCCTTGGCGCGCTGCGCTGGGATCGGCTAGCGGCACCTTGCGTGTTCGACGGCCCGATCAACGGCCAATGCTTCCGGGCCTATGTCGAGCAACAGCTCGTCACCGTGCTGAAGCCCGGCGATATCGTCGTCATGGATAATCTGGGAAGTCATAAGTCGGCGGCCATCAGGCAGATGATCAAGGCTGCCGGCGCCAGGCTTTGGTACCTGCCGCCCTACTCTCCAGACCTCAATCCGATCGAGCAGGCCTTCGCCAAGATCAAACACTGGATGCGCCAAGCTCAGAAACGCACCGTCGAGGACACTTGGCGCTACATCGGCCACCTCGTCGAAACCATCGAGGCAGCCGAATGCAGGAACTACTTCGAAAACGCAGGCTACGCTTCCGCCAAAACGTGAAAGGCTCTAGCTGGCCTCTCTGCCTTCACAGGCCAGCTTCTGGTACCGAGAGTAATAGTAGTAGAGGTGCCCGAAGGCTTTCATATGGGGCAGGCGCTGGTATCACTATGACACCATGCACTTCGAGTACCGGCCCGAATTGCTGTTGCACAAGACATCCGGCTGATTGGCGCTTGCCCGGCGCGGGCTGAAATCATCGCTTAGCCGATGTTCACGGTGGCACCATCCGGAAATCCTTGCCCTCGGGCAGCAATTGGCCGCCATCGACTACGATGGTCGTGCCGGTGATGTAGCTGGCGTCGTCCGAGGCGAGGAACAGGAAGGCATTGGCGACGTCGCGCGGACTGCCGAGCCGGCCGAGGGGGATGGAATCCTCCATGTTCTTGATATAGGCGGCGCCGCGATGCTCCTGGATGGCTTCCGTCAGGATGTTGCCGGGCTCGACGCCGTTGACGGTGATGCCGTAACCGGAGAATTCCAACGCTGCCGAACGGATGAAACCGTTGATGCCGGCCTTGGTCGCGGAATAGTGGCCGTGGCCGGGACTTGTGACATGCGGGCCGGTGATGGAGGAGGTGTAGAGCATGCGCCCGAAGCGCTGCGCCTTCATTGGCACCAGGGCGGCGCGGGTGGCATTGAAGGTGCCGCGCAGATTGACCGCCATGACGCGGTCCCAGTCGTCGGTGCTGGTGTTCTCGATCAGCTGCCAGGGATAGATGCCGGCATTCTGCACGATGATGTCGAGCCGGCCGTGATGCTTCAGCGCCAGTGCCACCGCGGCCTCGGCGTCGCGCATTTGCGAGATGTCGGTGCCGATGAAAGGGACGCCAAGCTCATCCGCAGTTGCTTGTCCGGCCTTTACCTCGGTGTCGGCGAGCACCAGCCTTGCACCTTCTTCGGCGAAACGTAGAGCGGTGCCTTTGCCGATGCCGCTTGCGCTGCCGATGATCAGCGCGACCTTGTCGTTCAGTCGTCCAGTCATGCGAGCCGTCCAGTCATGCGAGTCTCTGGCGAATGGTTTGCTTGAAGGCGTCGAGCAGCACGGCGGCCAGCACCAGCAGGCCGTGGATGACCTGGGTGAAGTTGGCGGGCAGGCCCATCAGATTGATCGCCGTGTTGATGGCCGAGAGCAGGAGCACGCCGGCATAGACGCCGGGCAGGGTGCCGACGCCGCCTTTCAGGCTGACGCCGCCGATGACGACCGCGGCAAAGGCGTTGAACAGCAGGCCGACGCCGAGATTGGCGGTAGCGCCCGAGGTGCGGATCGCCAGCAGCCAGCCGGCCAGGCCGGCGATGGCGCCAGCCAGCACGAAAGCGATGATGAGGTTGCGGTTCACGCGGATGCCGGCGCGGAAGGTCGCCGTCTCGTTGCCGCCGATCATCACCAGGTGCCGGCCGAACGGCGTCTTGGCCATGATCAGCGAGAAGACGACGAAACAGGCGATGGCGATCCAGGCGGTGAGCGGCAGGCCGATCAGCCGCTGGATGCCGAACCAGCGGATCGCCGGCGCCAGGTCCTGCGCCGAGCGGCCGCCCGAAATGACCAGCACTAGGCCGCGCACCCAGATGTAGGACGCCAGGGTGATGATGAAGGCGCTCATCTTGACCTTGACGACCAGAAACCCGTTGAAGGCGCCGATCAGGCCGCCGACGGCCAGCGCCAGCAGCAGCGACACCGGAACCATCAGCCATTCCGGATGCAGTTGCACACCAAGGCCGATGCCCGACGAGCAGAACAGGATGCCGACCGCCATGGCGCTGAGCGCCGCCACCGATTCGACCGACAGATCCATGTGGCCGGCGATGATGACCAGCGCCAGGCCGATCGACATGACGCCGAGCACGCTCGAGGCCTCGATGATGTTGGCGAAGATGCCGAGTTGGAAATAGTTGGGGATGAAGATGGAGAAGACCACCAGCACGAAGACAAGCATGAACCAGACGAGGTTGTCGAGGACGAACTCCAGGGCTTGGCGGGTGCGGGGGTTCATGAGCTGATCCGGCTGGCGCATGCCCCGGAGAACGGTTCTCGCAAGGATCACGCGCGGATTGGAATTGCGGAGAATTGGCTCCGGGCCGAGAAGGCCCGGAGCGTTTCAGGCGACGTGCCTATTCGACGGATTTGACGGTATCCGTCGGTGCCTTCTGGTTGCCCCAGAAGGCCGGATTGTCGACGTTTTCCTTGGTGATGGCCGCACCGGGGATCTTGATGTTCGGGCCCCAGGCTTCCTTGGTGACGGTCGATTTCAAGCCGAGCACGTCATAGTCGCCGGGCTTGATCTCCTGCTTCTTGACGATCTTGTCCATGAACATGGCGACGGCCGCCGCCTGCGCGTAGAGCGGCTGCTCGACTTCGACGTTGAGCCAGCCCTTGCGGATCAGGTCGAGGCCGACCGGCGCGCCGTTCGAGCTCATCAGCATGACGTCGCCCGGCTTCTTGCCGGCGGCCTCGAGCGAGGCGACGGCGGCGACCGACAGATGCGCGGCATGGCTGAAGATCAGGTCGATGTCGGGGTTGGCCAGCATCTGATCGGCAACGATGGTGCCGGCGTTGCTGGCTTCCCACTGCATGGCCGGAAGCGAGATGATCTTGACGTCCGGGAACGCCTTCATCTTCTCCTCAAAACCCTTCTGGATGTCGAGCGTGTAAGGGTCGCCGGGATCGCCGAGCACCTGCAGCACCTTGCCCTTCACCGAGCCGTTCTTGGCTTTCAGCAGCTTTTCCGCCTGGTCGGCGGCGATGTGGCCGATCTCGACGGTGCCCGCCACCGAGGTGAAGTCGGAAGGCGTCGAGGTGATCTGGCGGTCGAACTCGACCACCGGAATGCCGGCGGCGCGCGCGGCTTCGATCGACGGCTTCAGTGCATTGAAGTCGACCGCCGCCAGGATGATCGCCGCCGGCTTCAGCGCGATGACATCGTTCATCTGCGACTGCTGCGCGTCGGTCTTGTTGTCGGCGTTCAGCGTCTTTATGTCGTAGCCGACCTGCTTCAGGAACAGCTCCAGCGCGGTCACCGAGCCGGTCTGGAACTCGTCGAGCAGTGTCGGCACCATATAGTAGACGGTTCCCTTGGACTGGGCGAATGCCGGCGTGAGCGTGGCAAAGGCCAGTGCAAGGATACCGAAGACAGCAAGAAGTATTCGCTTCATGTCGTTGGCTCCCTGTTAAGCCGGACCCCTCTTGTCCCTCAACCCGCCGGTCCGGCACCGGCAAGCGTCTCCCCGGTGATCATGTTGATCACCGCATCGGGACTTGTTTTGTTGCGTGCGACATCGCCGGCCACCACGCCTTGCCGGATCACCACGATCCGGTCGGCGACCTGGAAAGCCTGCTGCATGATGTGGGTGATGATGACGACGCCGATGCCCTGGCACGCCACCTGGCGGATCATGTCGAGACCGCGCCGCGTCTGCTCGACGCCAAGGGCGGCGAACGGCTCGTCGAGCAGCACCAGCTTGCCGCCCCAATGCACGAAGCGGTTGAGCTCGATGGCCTGGCGCTGGCCGCCCGAGAGATGCTCGACATTGGTGCGCAGTGACGGAATGCGGGTGCCGGCGCTGGCCAGCGCCTTGCCGACGACGGCCTCCATGGCGCGCTCGTCGAGCACGGGAATGCCGAGCACCTTCCTGGTGATCTCGCGACCCATGAAGAAATTCGCCACCACATCGACATTGGTGCAGAGCGACAGGTCCTGGTAGACGGTTTCGATGCCCGCCGCCTTGGCCTCGGCCGGCGACTTGGCAAGAAACTCCTTGCCCTCGAACAGCATGCGGCCGGAGGTCGGCTCCAGCCCGCCGGCGATGATCTTGACCAGCGTCGATTTGCCGGCGCCGTTGTCGCCCAGCAATGCCACGACCTCGCCCTTGCCGATGGAAAAACTGATCCCTTTCAGCGCTTCGATCGCGCCATAGTTCTTGGTGACGTTTTCCAGCACCAGCAGCGGTTCGCTCATGCCGCAATCTCCTTGGCTGTCAGAAGATCGCGGCCGCGTTCGCGCTCGGCGGCGAACATCTGGCCGAAACGCGGCGACAGCACGCCCGAAACCGCAAGGGCGGCGGCGCCGCGCAACACCGAATGTTGCCCGCCGCGCGCGACCATGACCCGGGGCGTCGTTCGATCCTTGCGCGCCGAGACGGAGTTGTGCAGGCCGCCGGTCGAACCGGCCAGCCGTTCGAGCAGGTCGGTGGACGCCAGCCCGCCGAGGATGACCGTTTCAGGGTCGAACAGGTTTTCGATGACGGCGATGGCATTGTGAAAGATCGGCGCGACTTCCGCGACCCAATCGGCCTCTGTGCCGTTCCAGCGCCGGAGCGCCTCGAGCGAGAGATATCTTTCGAGGCATCCTCTGTTGCCGCAGGGACAGGCCTCGCCGCCGGGGACGACAGGGATGTGCCCGACCTCGCCGGCATTGCCCCAGGCGCCGCGCTGCACGCTGCCGTCATGAACCATGACGCCGCCGAGGCCGACGCCGAAATAGAGATAGTAATATTCGGAGAATTGAGCGCCGAGGCCGTAGAGCCGCTCGCCCATGGCCGCTGCCGCCATGTCGGTCTCGAAGAAGGCCGGCAATCCGGTCGAGGCCGCCAGCCGCTCGCGCAGCGCCACATCCTTCCAGCCGGTCATGGTGGTCGGGCCGACGAAACTCATGGATTCGACACCGAACGGCCCGGGCAGGGCCAAGCCAACCCCGAGAACCCGCCCGCCGGCCCGCAATCCGGTCAATTCAGACACCATGGCCCCGATCACGTCGAAGGCGTGGTCGGGCGTTGCGTTCGGGGCCTCGCGGTAAGTGCTCTCGATCACGTCGCCGCTCAAATTGATCAGGGCGGCATTGATGCCGAGCGGGGTGATGTGGATGCCGACGGCATAGCCGCCCGCGGGATTGATGCGCAGCGTCGCCGGCGGCAGGCCGCGGCCCTTGGGCTCTTCGCGTACGGAGAGGATGTAGCCCTGTTCCTCCAGTTCGCGAACGATGGTCGATACGGTCTGGACGGTGAGGCCGACGCGGCTGGCGATCTCGCCGCGGGCGATCGGCCCATGCAGGCGGATGGACTCAAGCACGATGCGCCGGTTGTACGGCCGCCCGAACTCCTGATTGGTCCCCCGCAATGCCATGCCTTGCACCCCCGGTTGACGCAAGGGTCGCATCAAAGATTTATTCAGTCAAATGGAATTCAAAAATGAAATCGAACGCGGCACCCCAATCCAGAAAGGCCGAGCTATTCGGCTTAGGACCTGCTCACGTGCCGGCCTTGGCCGATTGCCGCCATGGCGAAACCGCTTCAATGGTGGGCAAGCCTCGCAACCGTTGAACCAAGCATGGAGCAAAGATGATCGAATTGCCGTTTGCCCGCGACGAGTACCAGCAGCGGCTTCGCAAGATCCGCGCCGAGATGGCGAAGTGCGGTCTCGAACTCCTTGTCGTCAACGACGTTGCCAACCAGCACTACATCACCGGCTATGATGGCTGGTCCTTCTACACGCCGCAGGTGGTGCTGGTGCCCCTGGAGGAGGTCGAGCCGGTCTGGATCGGCCGCGCCATGGATGCCGCCGGCGGTCTGCTGACAGCCTGGATGAAGCCCGAGAACGTCGTTGGCTTCCCGGAGGATCACGTTCAGCGTGCCGATCGCCACCCCATGGACTGGATCGCGAACTGGATCGTCGCCAAGGGCTGGGGAAACAGGCATATCGGCATCGAGCTCGAAGCCTATTACTTCTCGCCGAAGGCTCACGCCCGGCTCGTCGCCGGACTCCCCAACGCGAAATGGCATGACGCCGATCTGCTGGTGAATTGGATCCGCGCGGTCAAATCGGCGCCCGAGATCGCCTATCTGCGCAAGGCGTCGACCTTGGCCGAAGCGGCGGTGACACGGGCCTTCGAGGTGATCGCGCCCGGCGTGCGCGAGTGCGATGCGATTGCCGCGATCCAGGCGGCACAGATCGCCGGCAGCCCGGATTTCGCCGGTGACATCACGGCGCTCCCGCCGACCATCCTCGGCGGTGAGAATGCGTCGGCCCCGCACATCATGTGGAGCGACAGGCGGTTTGGAGAGAACGAGACGATTGCGCTGGAACTTGCCGGGGTCTGCCGCCGCTATGCTGCCGGGCTGGCCAGAACGATGCAGCTCGGCAAGACGCCGACGCGTGTCGCGGATACGGCAAAGGCCGTGATCGAGGGCATGGACGCGGTGCTCGATGCAGTGAGGCCGGGAACGACGGCCGAAGCGGTCGAAGGCGCATGGCGCAAGGTCATCCAGCGCTACGGGCTGAAGAAGGAGTCGCGTATCGGCTATTCCATCGGCGTCGCCTATCCGCCTGATTGGGGCGAACACACGATCAGTCTGCGGCCCGGCGACAAGACGGTGCTTCAACCCGGCAACGTCGTCCATTCCATCCTCGGCATGTGGATGGACGGCTGGGGCATCGAGGTCAGCGAGACCATTTTGGTAACCGAAACCGGTAACGAGACCCTGACGAAGTTCCCGCGAGAGATCCATGTCAAATCCTGAGGGGGCGGCCATGGCAGGCGGTGCTGAGGTTTCCGACACGGTCAACATCGACGCCGGAATTCTCAACCAGATGATCGAGATACGCCGCCATCTGCACCGCAATCCGGAATTGTCGAACAGCGAAGCCAACACGCAGCGCTATCTCAGGCAGATGCTGGCCGGCGAGGGAATAGCCGACATTCGTGACGTCGCGGGCTTTGGCCTGGCCGTCGATATTGTCGGCACCGGCAAGCCGTCAAATCGAAAGATTGCCATTCGCGCCGACATCGATGCCTTGCCCATCGAAGAAGAGTCCGGCGTCGATTTTGCGTCGACCAATCCCGGCGTGATGCATGCCTGCGGTCACGATGCCCACGCATCGATGGGCTTCGCGGTTGCCGCGCATCTGCAGAGATCAAGGGCCGATTTTGGCGGGACGGTCCGACTTATCTTCCAGCCGGCCGAAGAGGACTCGCCCTCGGGCGGCAAACGTGTGGTGGAAGACGGGCTGCTCGACGATGTCGACGCCGCGATCTGCCTTCACGTCGACCCGTATACGCCATCCGGCAAGATCGCGGTCCGTTCGGGGCCCTACACGCTGGCATGCGATACGTTCGATGCCGTCGTCATTGGTGAGGCGGCGCACGCGGCAAAGCCCTATGAGGGCATCGATGCGATTGTCGTGGCCTGCTCCATGGTCGGCGAGTTGCAGAAGATCGTCTCGCGCGAAATCGACCCCTACGATCCCCTGGTCATCTCCGTCACCGGCATCAATGGCGGCAGCGCCTACAATGTCATTGCCGGCAAGGTCACCTTGAAAGGCACCATCCGCAGCGGTAGCGACGCAACCCGCGAGCGGGCCTGGCGGCGCGTTCGTGAAATCCTGGAGGGCATGGCGGCCAGCCACGGCGCCAATGTGGAGCTCGCCATCCACAAGGGCGAGCCGGGGGTCGTCAACGATGACGAGATGGCGGAGCTGATTGCCGCCAGCGGTAGAGCCTGCATCGGCGCCGACAATGTGCTCAACACACCCGGATGGACCATTGCCGACGACTTTGGCTACTACAGCGAGAAGCGCCCATCGGTCTATTTCCGGCTCGGAATCCGCAACGAGGCGGTCGGCTCGGTCTATCCGCTTCATCATCCCAAATTTCGCGTCGATGAGGCCGCCTTGAAAATTGGCGCGGCCACCCTGGTTGCGGCGGCGACCAGATTTCTGTCGGCGCAGCCGGAAAATGCCGACTGATCAAAGCGATGCAAAGCCCGGCTCGTGCAAGCTTGCACGAGCCGGCGAAATGCCTGTTCAGTATTTGATGACCCGGCGCTCGACCAGCACCACGGCACAGAACAGAACGATCGACAGGCAAGACGACAGTACGATCGCCGCGTAGAGCCGGTCCGATTGGTAGTTGAAACTCGCCTGGATGATCAGCGCGCCGAGCCCCTTGTCCGAGCCGATCCATTCGCCGACGATGGCGCCGATCACCGCCGTCGCCGAGGCGATGCGGAGAGAGGAGAACAGCATCGGCAGCGCGCGCGGCAGCCGCAGGCTCCAGAAAATCTCGGAACGCGTCGCCGACAGCACGCGGAACAGTTCGTGCTCGTTGTCGCTGGCCGAGTCCAGGCCGCGGATCATGTTCACAAGCGTCGGGAAGAAGCAGATCACCGCCGCGATGACGATCTTCGGCGTCATGCCGAGCCCGAAGATCAGGATGATAATCGGCGACAGCGCCAGGATCGGAATCGTGTTGAAGAACAGCACGATCGGAAAATAGGTCGCCTGCAGGATGCGGTTGTGCACGAACAGGACGGCCAGCAGCACGGCGGCCAGATTGCCGATGACGAAGCCGGCCAGCGCCTCGATCAGCGTTGGCCTCAAATTGTCCATGAGCAGCGCGAAATTCTTCTGGAAGACGCCCGATATGGCGGTCGGGGTAGGCACGATATAGGCCGGCACGCCGAGCAGGGGCAGCAGATATTGCCAGGCGAGAAGCAGTGACGCGGCACCAAGAGCGGGCAGGGCTATTGCCATTTGCGGCGAGAGCGGCGCCGGCCTCATGATGCCTGCTCCAGCGCGGTCCGCAGCTCGGCCATGGCCGCGACGATTGCCGGGTCTTCGCGCGAACAGCGGTTGCCGTCCTGTTTGAGCGGCCGCATGTCCAAATCCTTGACCAGCCGCCCCGGATTGGCGGCGAGAACGATCACCCGCTGGCCGAGATAGGCGGCTTCGGCGATCGAATGGGTGACGAACAGGATCGTCGTGCCCGTGCGCCGCCACAGATTGAGAAGCTCGTCGTTGAGGCGATCGCGGGTGATTTCGTCGAGCGCCCCGAACGGTTCGTCCATCAAAAGCAGCTTGGGCTGGCCAAGCAAGGCGCGGGCGATCGCCACACGCTGGCGCTGGCCGCCGGACAGCTGGTGCGGCAGGCGTTCGCCGAAGCCGGCCAACCCCATCAGCTCCAGCAGCTCCTCGCTGCGGTCTTCGATCTTGCGTGTCAGGCTGCCTTGCCCGACGCCAAGCGGCAAGCGGACATTGTCGCGCACCGTGCGCCAGGGCAGCAGGGTCGAATCCTGGAAGACGAAGCCGACATCCCTGCGCGAGCGCACCGCATGCGGCGTGTCGCCGAGCACGCTGATCGTGCCGCCGAGAGGGTCGAGCAGGTCGGCAACCACGCGCAGCAAGGTCGACTTGCCGCAGCCGGACGGCCCGAGGATCGACAGGAAGGAGCCGGCCTCGACGCTGAGGTCGAGGCCGGAAAGCACCTTGACGGCCGCCTGGCGGCCGCCATAGCCGACATCCAGCCTGCTGGCTTCGATCGCGTTCGGTATTAGATCGGCATCACGTTTATTCGTCATGCCAATCTAATTCTTTGCTGGAGCATGATCTTTTCCAAAAACCGGTTCCCACTTTTTGGGATCATGCTCTAGGCGGCGGGCGCGTCGAGCTTCGGCCGGTCGGCAGCCGAGAGTTCGAGGATCTTGGCGGTGTAGACGTCGGCCGCCTTGGGCCGGCCGTTCGGGTATTGGCCGACCTTGTCGAGCAGCGCCAGCTGTTCTTCGATCGAGGCGGGATCGAACGTGCCCCAGCCGTCCTTGGCCGTCGCGCCGTCGAAGGACAGTTTCAACACGAGGTTGACGGTCTTCTCTTCCCAGCCGAGGTCCATTTCGGGATAGGCGGCGACCATCTTCTTCACCGCTTCCTGCGGGTTGGCGTGCACCCAGCCCCAGCCCTTGGCGACCGCGCCGATGAATTTGGCCAGCGTGTCCGGATCCTTTTCGATCGCCGCGTCGGTGGCGAAATAGACATCGGCGTAGGAATTCAAGCCGAGGTCGCGCACCAGAAGGTCGATACGGTCGTCGCCGACGACGCTCAGCGCCTGCGTGTTGGTGATCCAGCCGCCAATGGCATCCACATCGCCGCGCACCAGCGGTCCCTTGTCGAAGCCGACATTGATGACGGTGAGGTCGGACGCGCTCATGCCGTTCTTGGCCAGGATCTCGTCCATGACGAAGCGTGCCGTCGGCTGGATGCCGATCTTCTTGCCCTTGAGGTCGGCCACGCCCTTGATCGGGTTAGAGGCCTTTGAGGTGAGTGCATAGGGGCCGGTGCGGAAGCCGCAGGCGATGATCTTCACCGGCACGCCGCTGGCGCGCGCGGCAAACAGCTGCGGCGTTTCGGAGAATTGGCCAAGTTGTGCCGCGCCCGAAATCACCGGCGGCACGGTCGAGGCGTTCGGGCCGCCCGGGCTGAATTCCACCTCGAGCCCGGCATCCTTGAAGTAGCCATTGGCGACGGCGGCGATGTCGCCGATCTGGCCGTTGGACATCAGCCAGTCATACTGGATGACGACCTTTCCGGCGGCCTTGGCGCCCGGGGTCAAAACCAGCTGCATTCCGCCCGATGCCACGGCAACAGCGGCCAGACCGGACTTCATGAAGCCGCGGCGGTTCATGTCGTGATTCCCATTCATTTTTCGCTCCTGTTGCAAGACTGTCTCGTCTCTTCATTGCGCGCCGTTCCCTTTGGCGCGGGTGGTCTACGGCTGTTCGTCGTGGTAGTCGCCGGGGCCGCCGTCGAGCCAGGCGTAGAGTTCCCAAAGCGTGTCGTCCGGGTCGGTGAAATAGGCGCAGCGCGCGTTCCAGACATAGTTTTCGGGCGGGGCATAGAACGGCACGCCCTTGGCCGTCAGCTCGGCATGCAGCCGGTCGATCTCGCCGGGCGCGTCGAGCTGGACGGCGACGCAGACCTTGTGCGCATGGCGCGGCGATCGCAGTTTCGAGACGCCGGTATGCTGGCTGATATGGTCGATCTCCCAAGCGGCCAGCGTCACGCCCTCGCCATGGAAATCGGCGAAACCCTCGGCGCGGCGGCGCAGGCGAAAGCCGAGCTTGTCGACATAGAACTCTACTGTCCGCTCAATATTCTCGACCAGGAGGCAGACATCGGAGATGCGGGTAATGCTGGCGACAGCCATGCTCATTTCCCTCCTCCCGTGCGTTCGCCGCGCGCGGACGGCAGCTTGACGCCGACACGGTTGGCCGCGCCGATGATGTGCGCGCGCATCGCGGCCTCGGCTTTTGCCGGGTCGCCGGCGACCAGCGCCTCGTAGATGCGCACATGCTCGCCGACATTGACCTCAACCAGATCGTGCAAGGGGTTGGTCTGCCGTGCGTAATAGATCGAGCGGCGGATCTGCTCGCAGACGAAGGAAATGAAGGTGTGGATGTAGCTGTTGCCGGTCGCCCGGGCGATTTCGCGATGAAACAGAAGGTCGGCGTCGATGCTGCCGTCCTCCCAGCGCTCCTCGCCGCTCATCCGGTCGAGCGCGGCCTTGATGGCGTCGAGATGCTCCTGCTCGCGCCGTTCGGCGGCGAGGGCCGCGGATTCCGCCTCGAGGATGCAGCGCAGCTCGAACAGCCGCTCCATGTTCTGCCCCTCTTTCAGGGTCTCGCGGTCGATGCGGATCGCCGCGCGCTGTTCCGGCGCCAGCACGAAGGAGCCGATGCCTTGCCGCGCTTCCACCATGCCGTCGGCGCGCAATTGCGCAATTGCCTCGCGCACGACGTTGCGGCTGACGCCGAATTTCTCCGAAAGCTGCTGCTCCGTCGGCAAGAGGGCGCCCGGGTTGAGGTCGCCGGACTCGATCTCGCGGCTGAGGAACGCCGCCACCCGATGCGGCAGCGCCTCGACAGTGCCGATGGCAGCCAGTCTTTGTTTCATGAAAAAGTCTCCGTCGCGGGAAAGAGGCAGCCGGGGTTCATGCGTCGGTCCGGATCGAGCGCATCCTTGAGCGTGCCGACGAGCCGGCGGTGGACAGCGGACATTCCCGCCCAGTAGACGCTTTGGCGGGTGCGCCCGATGCCATGCTCGGCGCTGATCGAGCCGCCGAGGGCGTTGGTGATGTCGTACAGCCCGGCGGTGATGGCGGTGCCCCTGGAGCGCGCGTCGGGCTCTGCCAGGTCGAGCGGCGGCAGGACGTTGAAATGGATGTTGCCGTCGCCAGCGTGCCCATAGGCCTGTGAAATCCAGCCCGGATGCTCCAGCGCGATAAAATCGCGAGCCTGGGTGATGAGGGTGGGGATGTCGGAGATACGCACCGAAAGATCGGTGCGCACGTGGTAGCCGCGCTTGGCCTGGCCCTCGACCAGCCCCTCGCGAATGGCCCAGAACGCCTTGGCCTGTGCGCCGCTCTCGGCCAGAACGGCATCGGTGACCAGTTCTTCTTCCATCGTGCCGGCAAGGAAATTCACCAGCAGGCTGCGCAAATCGATCGCGGCACTCGACGACAATTCGATCAGCACATGGACAGGGGCCGTGACCGGCGCGACGATGCTCGGGTCGACGAGACGCGCCAGCTCCATGCATTCCGCGCCGATGATCTCGAAGGCGGATATCAGGTCGGAGCATCCGCGTCGGGCTTGCCTGAACAGAGCGATTGCCGCTTCGAATGAAGGGAGCCCCAGATAAGCCGTTTCGACACGGCCGGGTTTCGGAAACAGTTTGACCTCGACGCCGGTGATGATGCCCAGCGTGCCCTCGGCGCCGATGAAAAGCTGCTTCAGGTCGTAACCACGGTTGTCCTTGCGCAAGCCGGAAAAGCCGTTCCACAACTCGCCGTCCGGCAGCACCACCTCCAGGCCGACAACGAGGTCGCGGGCCATGCCGTAGCGCAACACGTTGACGCCGCCGGCATTGCTGGCGGCATTGCCGCCGATCTGGCAGCTGCCTTGCGCGCCAAGCGCCAGCGGAAACAGGCAGTCCTGTTCCTCTGCCGCATCCTTGATGTGCTGCAGGATGCAGCCGGCGTCGGCTTGCACGATGAAATTGTCGGCGTCGACGAGGCGGATCCTGTTCAGCCGCTCCAGGCTGATGATCACCGCGCCGCGGGCCGTGCCGATGTCGATCGCACCGGCGACAAGTCCGGTGTTGCCACCTTGCGGGATCATCGCCAACCCGAGCGAACCGCATAGCCGAACCGCGGCCTGGACCTCGGCGACCGATGCCGGTTTCAGCACGGCAAGGGCGCCGCCGTGATGATCGCCGGACCAGTCCACGAGGTATTTCGCCATGTTAGCCGCATCGGCAGCCACACCGTCTTGCCCCAGGAGATGCTCCAGGGCGGCAAGGACGTCAGTCGAAATGCCGTGAATGGTCATTATCGGATCGGTTCTGATGTCGCGGTGTATGGTTATACATATCATCCTACAACTTGATGTGTGTCAACGCCGCTAGGCCGAACGGCCGTGGACAAAGTCGCTTGCCAGATTGTCGGGATGAGGTCTCGGTCAAGGAAGCGAAGCGACCGGCTGACGGTCTAGGCCCGCCCGGATAGCGCTCACTCGATCCCGGATTGCTTGCAGTGTGGGGCAGACCTGGTTCGGGAGGTGTTGATGCCAATCAGGTCAGTGCCGGCCCAGCTCAGAGATACTGGGCGACCTTCTTGCCGACGGTGAGGAAGCGCAAGGGATCGATGGCTTCGCCATTGTGGCGCACTTCATAATGCAGATGCGGGCCGGTCGAGCGGCCGCTGCTGCCGGTCTTGCCGATGACGGCGCCGGCGTCCAGTTTCTCGCCCACGGTCACGTCAATTTCGCTGAGATGTCCGTAACGGGTCGCAAAGCCGTTGCCGTGGTCGACTTCCACCATGCGGCCATAGCCGCCATTCCAGCCGGCCTTGGTGACGATGCCGGGCGCCGTGACTTTTGCGTCCATGCCGATGGGCGCCCTGAAATCCATGCCCGAATGCAGTGCCGCGGTGCCGAGAATGGGATCGGTGCGCACGCCGAACGGGCTGGTGACGGAGTGGCCGGGGGCAGGGTTGGCCAGCGGCAGCTGGCGCGCTTCCTTCTTCAACTGGTCGAGCGTGTCCAGAGCCTCGTCCAGCTCCTTGACCTTGCTGTCGAACATCAAAGAACTGTTGAGCGGGATCAGCGGGCCGCCGACATCGCTTTCGTTCTTGCCAAAATCGCTGTCGACCGGCAGTCCGGCCGCCTGCAGCGCCTGCTGGATGGCATCGGCGCTTTTATAGGCATTGTCCGCGAGCGTGCTGATGCGGGTGAGTTGTTCGTTCTCGATGGATTTCAGCGACTGGTTGATCGAGACGAACAGCCTGTCGGCACGATCTGCGGCAGAGTCGCTAGGCAGCGGATCGGTGCGGGTCGACCACAAGGAGAATGGCCTTGTGTCGGCAGCACCCAGATCGGTGCCCAGGCTGGCGACCGCGTAGTTCTGTGCGGGCTGGCTGATACTGCCGGTCACCTCTGCGTGCTTGTCAGGCTTGGCAGCCGCCGGATCCTCGGCGGGCGCTGCTCCGACCTCGTTCTCGGCGCGCTCGAGCAGCGGTCCGAGACGGCCGTGCCGCTGGCTGAGCTGCGTCTGGCGTTCAATCAGTTCGCTGACCTTGTTTTCCATCAATTGCTGGTCGAGCAACTGGCGGCTGGTGATGCGGTCGACCTGGGCGCGAAGCGCCGAGATGCGGTCTTCGTAGGCCTGCTGCATGCGCGCCTGGCGCGCGGTGGTGGCGCCGATCAGGTCGTCGCGCAAAACGAGATAGGACGTGGCCAGGAGGTAGCCGATGGCAATGGCGGCGAGCGCTGAACCGATGAATGCCGCGAGCCAGGGCCGGATCGTGAAGTGCCTGATCTCATTGCCTCGGGCGATGATGACCGTGTGGGGTTCCTTACGCCTGCCGAAGACTGCGGACTGACCGGTTGCGTTCACGGGACCAAGCTTTCGTTTACGACACCACGACAACTTGATTACACATTATTAGGGTTAACAAAGGCTTTCTGGGCCGATTGCGCGGGCGTGGAATGCACGCGGCGCGGACAAGGGGTTGCATGAAAACCGCCAAGGGAGCGGCCTGCATGGCCGCTAAGCCATTGGCGAAAAGCACCAATCTGCTGCCCGCCATACGGCCGGTCGCTCGCGGATCGAGGTCTAGAGTTCCTTAACTGTCTTCGATTGCATTTACTTGACGGTTTTCGAGTAAAAGCGTGATGGGTTTGGGATTCTATCGAAGATGGCGGTCCAAGGG